>NZ_NBUS01000054.1:0-10408 GCF_002749895.1 Vibrio fujianensis
CGGATTCGAACCATCGAAGGCGGAGCCGGCAGATTTACAGTCTGCTCCCTTTAGCCACTCGGGAACCCCTCCAGGGGTTTTAACGGATAGTCATTGACCATCACGTAAGTTAATCGACGTTTTCCCAACGCATCAATTAGCTGCGGAGCGCATATTATCAAACTCGCTCTTACTGTAAACCCTTTTTTTATGATTTTGAACTGAATGCTGGCTTTTTGGGCAGAAGTTATTAACTACGCTACGATTATGCGGGTAAAATGACAGCTATCCATATGATTTTCTCTGAGATCTTTACGTTACTTGACGTTTATTTACAAGATAACCAGTTACAATAAAGCAAGTTTCTTATTGTTTGACCTTAACCATGAAAAAATTATCATATCTTGTTCGTTACCTATGCACGTTCTTGGCTATTTTTATTTTCTTTCCCTTGGCGGCAAAGGAAGTTAAAAGTGTCCCTGTGGTCATTGAAAGCGTACAGATGCACCAAGTGTCACAGCATTTATCTCTGGTGGGTAAACTCCAGGCCGAACAATCGGTTGATATTGCTTCTGAAGTTTCAGGAAGAGTGGATTTTATCGCTGTAGCAACCAATCAAATCGTTAAAAAAGATCAACTGTTGGTCAAGTTAAATGACCATAAAGCTCAAGCAGCATTAGCGGAAGCACAGGCTTATTTGGTTGATGAACAACGTAAGTTGGCTGAATTTGAACGTTTGGTTAAACGCAGTGCCATTACTCAAACGGAACTAGATGCTCAAAAGGCCAGTGTCGATATTGCTCAAGCAAGGCTAGATGCAGCCAAGGCAAAATTGGCAGATTTACATATTACCGCGCCTTTTGATGGTACGATTGGATTTGTTGATTTTAGCCGTGGTCAGTTGGTCAATGTCGGTAGTGAATTACTGACATTAGATAATTTATCGCTGATGCGCTTGGATCTTTCGATTCCAGAGCGTTATTTGTCTAGTTTGTCACTTGGTATGTCGGTATCAGGTCAAACGTCGGCTTGGCCTGATCAAACCTTTCACGGTACTTTGGTTGCGATCAATTCACGCATTAATCAAGACACCCTCAATTTACCGGTTAGAGTTCACTTTGATAATAAAGAGGGAAAGCTAAAACCGGGAATGTTGCTTTCGGCTCGGATCGATTTTCCCGCCATCAGCGCTCCGATTATTCCAGTACAGGCTTTGGAGTATTCCGGCACGAAACGTTATGTATACGTCCTTGGTGACGATCAACGAGTCATCCGAACCGAGGTATTCTTAGGGGCGCGGATCGAAAATCAAGTCGTGATAGAAAAAGGGTTATCGATTGGGCAGCGTATTGTTGTGCAAGGTATTGTCAATATGCGCGATGGATTATCTGTTACCGAGGTGACCCAAGAGGGGTATCCTGTGGTAAGGGGTGAGCAATAATGTTGTTATCAGATTTTTCGGTTAAGCGACCTGTTGCTGCGTTAGTCCTGAGCTTGTTGCTGTGCGTATTCGGTTTTGTCTCTTTTTCTAAATTGGCGGTTCGAGAAATGCCAGATATTGAAAATCCTGTTGTTTCAATATCAACGCGGTATAGCGGGGCTTCGGCTACCATTATCGAAAGTCAGATCACTTCAATTCTGGAAGACCAATTAGCCGGAATTAGTGGTATTGATGAAATCAGTTCTGTAACCCGTAATGGTATGTCACGGATTACCGTCACTTTTGATTTAGGCTACGATTTAAATACAGGCGTCAGTGATATTCGTGATGCGGTCGCCAGAGCGCAACGTTCTTTACCAGAAGAAGCGGATGACCCACTGGTATTTAAAAATAATGGTTCTGGTCAGGCTTCGGTCTACATCAATTTAAGTTCTTCTACGATGGATCGAACTCAGCTTACCGATTATATCGAGCGTGTATTGGTTGATCGCTTTAGTTTGATCAGCGGTGTCAGCTCAGTGGATGTTTCTGGTGGGCTCTATAAAGTGATGTATGTACGTCTTAAGCCTGAACAAATGGCTGGGCGAGGTATCACGACCACTGATATTTCTAATGCTTTACGGCGAGAAAATATAGAAAGCCCCGGTGGACAAGTTCGAAATGATTCGACGGTGATGTCGGTACGTACCGCGAGAAGTTATCAAACACCGGAAGACTTTCAATATTTAGTCATCAAACAAGCCAGCGATCGTTCCCCGATTTATTTACAAGACGTTGCGGATGTTTTTATTGGTGCAGAAAACGAAAATTCGACCTTTAAAAGTGATGGCGTGGTAAATGTGAGCATGGGAGTAGTGCCACAATCGGATGCTAACCCACTTGATGTTGCACAGCGTGTTCACAAAGAAGTGGATCGTATTCAACAATTTTTACCCGATGGAACGCGGCTCGCCATTGACTATGACTCGACCGTTTTTATTGAACGTTCAATTGATGAAGTGTACAGCACTTTATTCATTACTGGTGGATTAGTAGTGTTGGTACTGTATATCTTTATTGGACAAGCCAGAGCAACTTTGATCCCCGCCGTTACTGTACCGGTATCTCTGATTTCATCCTTTATTGCTGCGTATTATTTTGGCTTTTCCATTAATCTCATTACCTTAATGGCTTTGATTTTATCAATTGGGTTAGTGGTCGATGATGCGATTGTGGTGATGGAAAATATTTACCACCATATTGAACAAGGCGAAAAACCGCTATTGGCAGCCTATAAAGGGACTCGAGAAGTTGGATTCGCGGTGGTGGCCACGACCTTAGTATTAGTTATGGTTTTTTTACCCATCTCATTTATGGATGGTATGGTGGGGTTATTGTTTACTGAGTTTTCTGTTTTGCTCTCAATGGCGGTTATTTTTTCATCATTAATCGCATTGACATTAACGCCAGTCTTAAGCAGTAAGATCTTAAAAAGTGGTACAAAACCAGCGCGTTTCACTTTGTTGGTCGATCGTTTGTTTAGTCGGTTAGAGTCGGGGTATCGCTTTGCTCTGAAAGGTGCACTTCGTTGGAAATGGGTGGCACCTATCGTTATTCTCGCGTGTGTCAGTGGGAGCTATGCCTTAAATAATATGGTTCCGGCACAGTTGACCCCTTCAGAAGATAGAGGGGTTATTTTTGCTTTTGTCCGTGGTGCAGACGCAACCAGTTATAATCGAATGGCAGCCAATATGGATCTGGTCGAGTCGCGTTTATTGCCTTTACTAGGGCAAGGTTTCTTGAAGTCATTTAGTATCCAATCGCCCGCTTTTGGTGGCAATGCTGGGGATCAAACCGGCTTAGTGATCATGATCTTAGATGATTGGAATGAAAGAGAGATCACCGCACAACAAGCGCTTGGGCAAATTCGGCAAGCGTTAGACGGTATCCCGGATGTGCGTGTATTTCCATTTATGCCCGGTTTTCGTGGAGGGTCGAGTGAACCCGTTCAATTTGTGTTAGGCGGCGCAGATTATACGGAGTTACAAAAATGGGCAGAGCAGTTGCAGCAAGAAGCAACCAACTCCGGCATGATGACTGGAGTCGACAGTAATTATTCGGAAAAAACGCCTGAATTAGTGGTGTCGGTTGATCGACAACGAGCTGCACAGTTGGGTATTAGCGTGCAAGAATTATCCGAAACATTGGAAGTGATGTTAGGAGGGAAAAAAGTCACCACATTTGTTGAGCGGGGTGAAGAGTATGATGTCTACTTACGTGGCGATGAAAATAGCTTTAATAATGTCACCGATCTTAGCCAAATTTATATGAGAACCTCATCTGGAGATTTAGTCACGCTTGACACGATCACTCAGATTGAAGAGGTTGCATCACCCATTCGGCTTTCCCATTATAATAAGCAAAAAGCAATCACCATTACGGCTAACTTAGTCGAAGGGTATACGTTAGGCCAAGCTTTGGACTTTCTAGATCAAAAAGCGATAAAGCTATTGCCCAGTGATATTACCGTTAGTTATTCAGGCGAATCGAAAGATTTTAAAGAGAATCAATCGAGTGTTGTGGTGGTTTTTGCATTAGCACTGCTTGTTGCCTATCTGGTATTGGCTGCCCAGTTTGAAAGCTTTATCAATCCTCTGGTGGTGATGTTTACCGTACCAATGGGCGTGTTTGGTGGTTTCATCGGATTGTTTGTCATGGAGCAGGGGCTGAATATCTATAGTCAGATTGGCATGATTATGCTGATTGGTATGGTGACCAAAAACGGCATTCTCATCGTTGAGTTTGCCAACCAACTGCGAGATCGTGGTTATGAATTCGAACAGGCTATTATTGATGCGTCTGCACGCCGTTTAAGGCCAATTTTGATGACCGCATTTACCACCTTAGCTGGTTCTGTTCCACTGATTCTTTCCACGGGGGCAGGGTATGAAAGTCGAGTATCGGTGGGGACGGTGATTTTCTTCGGTATGGGGTTTGCTTCGTTTGTGACCCTGTTTGTGGTGCCCGCCATGTATCGGCTACTGTCTCAAGCGACTCGTTCTCCTGGTTATGTAGAATCTGAACTTAACAAAGCGTTAAGCCATGATGTGAAAGGTAGAGCGAGCCATTAATGGCTGATAATGATAAATCTTGAGCCGACCATGTTCGTCGGCTTAAGATCTGCTAGAAGGCTTCGAATTAAGGTTGGTAAGTCACTTTATAGCGAGTGGGTTTATGATTCATTGCCAATACAATATTAAGAATCAATGCCCCAAAAATCGAAAGCAGGATCGTAATCGGTGAGACAAGCAATAATGAGCTGGCCAAAATGATCCCATCAATGGCCATTTGTGTTTTACCGACAGAGATAGCATATCGATCTTGAATATATAGGCAAAGCACATTAAACCCGCCCAGGCTTGCACGGTGGCGGAAAAGAATCAGCATACCCAAGCCCATCAGCAAACCTCCTGCCAAAGCACAATAAAAGGGATTTACAGTGTTGAGTGAAATAAATAGCGATAAGTGATCGGCGAAGAGAGAGACCAAAGCACCACATATCACACTGTTTAAAGCAAATCGACGGCCAAAACGACGCCAAGCCAACAGATAAAATGGGCTATTGGCGATAAAGTAAAGAACGCCGAATGACCAAGGTAGCAAATGGGTCAAGAGCAATGCGAGCCCGGCGGTTCCTCCAGTAAGCAGCTCTCCAGCTTGAAGAAAAAAAACGCCTTGAGCGACTAAAAAGGTGCCAGTTAACATCGCGATAATATCTTCTTTATGGGTATGTTTTTCCATATTGACCAATATGTTCCCTATTCTTTCAGTTTGAGTTGAGTATAGTGGCTGGTGGTCTTTCCTTGTCCGACTTGAACGAGGGTGATGATCAGCCAAAATGTATAAATAAGTCGTAGTCGGTTGGTGAGAAAGGAAATCGACTTATTCGGTCTATTTAGACCAGTAATCCGGTATACTAATGAAAACTCATTATTTTCTGTAGCAAGCGGAACAAAATTAAGGTACACCTATGTCACTGGCGCTTTACAGCGTGTAAAGCGTAAAATTGACACTTCGACAAGTGGTGCGCTTTTCCCAAGCGATAAGATGAAAAAACTTGTCCGTCATTATGAAAAAACTGCATGATATTTT
Source organism: Vibrio fujianensis (assembly GCF_002749895.1). Taxonomy (GTDB): domain Bacteria; phylum Pseudomonadota; class Gammaproteobacteria; order Enterobacterales; family Vibrionaceae; genus Vibrio; species Vibrio fujianensis. The sequence goes on from NZ_NBUS01000054.1 coordinate 5,552, forward strand.
GTGTGATTTGGGCTTTATGCTAAAGAACAAATTAGGTAGAATGCGCCCCATTAGGGTGACGAAAACGTTTGCGTTTGGGTCATTGTGTGGTTTTTAGCTAATTTCAGATAAATCTGAGTCAGGAGATACAGATGCTTAAGCGTGATATGAATATCGCTGATTACGATGCGGAGCTATTCGCAGCAATCCAAGAAGAAACCCTTCGCCAAGAAGAACACATCGAGCTTATTGCTTCAGAAAACTACACTAGCCCACGGGTTATGGAAGCGCAAGGTTCTCAATTAACCAACAAATACGCAGAAGGTTACCCCGGTAAACGCTATTATGGTGGCTGTGAATACGTTGATAAAGCAGAAGCATTAGCGATTGATCGCGCTTGTCAGCTATTTGGTTGTGAATATGCGAACGTTCAGCCGCACTCAGGTTCACAGGCAAACAGTGCCGTGTATATGGCACTGCTTAACCCAGGCGACACGGTTCTGGGGATGAGTTTAGCGCACGGTGGTCATTTAACTCACGGCTCCCCGGTAAACTTCTCTGGCAAGCTTTACAACATTATTCCTTATGGCATTGATGAGAGCGGTCAGATTAACTATGACGAAATGGAAGCCCTTGCGATTGAGCATAAACCTAAAATGATCATTGGTGGTTTCTCTGCTTACTCACAAATCGTTGATTGGAAACGGATGCGTGAAATTGCGGATAAAATTGATGCGTATTTATTTGTCGACATGGCTCACATTGCTGGTTTGGTGGCTGCAGGGGTTTATCCAACACCAGTACCCTATGCACATGTTGTCACCACAACAACGCACAAAACGTTAGCGGGGCCGCGCGGTGGTTTGATTTTGTCAAACACAGGCGAAGAGTTGTATAAAAAACTCAACTCAGCGGTATTCCCTGGTGGTCAAGGTGGCCCTCTAATGCACGTAATCGCGGCTAAAGCGGTGGCATTTAAAGAAGCGATGGAGCCTGAATTTAAAGCTTATCAAACTCGTGTGGTACAAAATGCCAAAGCGATGGTGAGCCAGTTCCAAGCTCGTGGTTATAAAATTGTATCCAATGGTACTGAAAACCACCTATTTTTGGTCGATCTGATTGATAAAGATATTACCGGTAAAGATGCTGACGCTGCGCTAGGTGCCGCGAATATTACCGTCAATAAAAACTCGGTACCTAACGATCCTCGTAGCCCATTTGTTACGTCTGGTATCCGTGTTGGTAGCCCAGCGATTACTCGCCGTGGTTTTACGGAGCAAGATGCGAAAGATTTGGCGAACTGGATGTGTGATGTCTTAGATAACATCAACGATCCTGCTGTGATTGAAGCAACGAAACAGAAAGTCTTAGCGATTTGTAAGCGCTTACCTGTGTACGCATAACGGCTAGTGGTTTTATTGGAAAATAAGGCCCGCATTGGCGGGCCTTATTTATAGACGAATGAGTCAATCATTGGCGATACTATTTTGAAATGCTTAGCAAGGTGCCTGACTTGCATTGAAAAAGATAGTACTTACTACTTTCGCTAAATTTACCTAACCCTTCACCATCACAATAATCAATGTTGATATCTCGCATGGTGTTTAATGTCTTTTCACTTTGTAGAGCAAACTTAGAGCCATCGGCGCAGACAATACGTACTCGACCATCATCACTGACCGAATAGATATTCACTTCGGTATTACACAGCTCAAAAGAGGCTTCACGAAAATTATCTTGTTGGGTATTAGAGCTACACCCAGCAGTCACTGCTACGGCTAGTAAAGCAAGAAAGCCGACTTTATTCATTAGCATGATCCTTATTGTCTAGATAGCGATGTTCTGTCTGCCCAAGCTAATCATTATTATTGATGTATTTGTTTAGTTTAATAAAAAAGTCGACATTTTGTCGACTTTTCTGCTATTCAGATGAATCTATTTAACTTCCATGCCTTTCGCTTGCAAATCAGCATGGTAGGAAGAGCGTACAAATGGCCCGCAAGCAGCATGGGTAAAGCCAAGCTCAAGGGCGATTTCTTTTAGCTCATCAAACTCTTCAGGTGGGACGTAGCGTTCAACCGGTAAGTGGTGGCGACTGGGGGCTAGATATTGGCCTAGCGTTAACATGGTGACACCGTGTGCACGCAAGTCTTTGAGAACTTCAATGATCTCTTCTTTGGTTTCCCCAAGCCCCATCATTAAGCCTGATTTAGTTGGGACATCTGGGTGTCTTTCTTTAAATTTTTTCAACAGTTCAAGTGACCACTTGTAGTTTGCTCCGGGGCGAGCTTTACGATACAAACGAGGGGCGGTTTCAAGGTTATGGTTAAAAACATCGGGTGGATTATCATTGAGTTTATCTAAAGCGATATCCATGCGACCCCGAAAATCGGGTACTAGTGTTTCTATTCGAATGCCTGGGTTGAGTGCTCGGATCTCCCGGTTACAATCGGCAAAATGCTGGGCTCCTCCATCACGTAAATCATCACGATCAACGGAGGTGATCACCACATATTTGAGTTTCATGTCATGGATAGTTTGGGCCAGTTTTTGGGGTTCTTCACTATCGGGCGCGATGGGGCGGCCATGGGCAACATCACAGAAGGGGCAGCGACGAGTACAAATCGCGCCAAGAATCATAAAGGTTGCAGTGCCGTGATTGAAACATTCAGCGAGGTTTGGGCAAGAAGCTTCTTCACACACGGAGTGAAGATTATTCTTACGCATTGCTGCTTTGATATCTTGGATACGTTGGCTATCCGCCGGTAATTTAATTTTCATCCATGCCGGTTTACGTAAAACTTCATGCTGCTCGGTGGGCATTGTCTTAACTGGAATTAAGGCCATTTTATCGGCGTCACGGTACTTAACGCCTCTTTCCATTTGAATTGGTTTGCTCATGCTATTTTACCTGTCAAAGGTGCTTCAGTGCTAAATTCGACTTGTTGATAACCGAATATACGGACAAGCTCTTGGATCATATTTTGTTCAACATCCTCAATACGGTGAGGGCCAGCTATGTCAGAAACCTGTGTCATTTCCATTCCTTGATAACCACAGGGGTTAATCCGTAAGAAAGGAGATAGGTCCATATTGACATTGAGGGCTAAGCCATGAAATGAACAGCCTTTACGAATACGTAAACCGAGAGAACAAATTTTTTTCTCTGCGACATACACACCGGGAGCGTCAGCTCGAGCATGCGCGTCAATGTGGTAGGTATTTAGCGTATCAATGACTAAGTGTTCAATATGGTTAACCAGATCTCGTACGCCTAGATGTTTGCGTCTTAGATTAATAAGGACATAAGCGACAAGTTGGCCAGGCCCATGATAGGTGACTTGGCCGCCGCGATCACTTTGTACAATCGGAATATCGCCAGGATTGAGAAGGTGCTCAGGTTTTCCGGCTTGGCCTTGGGTGAACACTGGATTATGTTCAACGAACCAAACTTCATCGCGAGTTGTTGCATCTCGCTGATTGGTGAACTGGTGCATCGCTTGCCAAACGGGAAAGTAATCTTGCCGTCCCAATTGTCTGATAACAAGTTGATTGTCCATTGCGATTGCCCATTCATAATATATAAAGTTTTTTGATTATAAACCTGTTAGGTCATTTGAACTACTCATCTGGCTGGCTTTTTTAACATTATATTCTGTAGGGTTACTTTAACTTTATGATAAATAAGAAAAAGCAGCCTTAGGCTGCTTTAAAAAATAATTGATTTTATTTAAAAATAATTGATAGCAATGTTTTATAGTACCATGCGCACGATGTCGATATTGCCGAGCTCTTGATAGAGTGTCTCAACTTGTTCGATAGAGGTGGCTGTAATGGTAACAGAGACAGAATGATAATTTCCTTTGCCACTGGGTTTGATTCGTGGGCTGTAATCACCTGGAGCATGGCGTTGAATCACTTCAAGGACCAACTCTGGTAGCTCAGGTTTCGCATGACCCATTACTTTATAGGTAAAGGAGCAAGGAAACTCTAGTAGATCTTTCAGTTTTGCATCAGAGTTTATTGTCATCATCGTAGAGACTCCAAGTTTGGCATCAAATTAAATGGTGGCGAATAGTACAGTTAATCAATCAAGAACTCAAGTTTGGGCAAGAGAGATGAACGGAGGGGATTTACTGCTAACCGTTCATCTATCATTGACACTTGTTTAGAAAAGCCCTTTAAATAGCAACACAATATAATCCCAAAGACGGCTAAATAAGCCGCCTTCTTTGACGTCTTCTAGTGCTATTAATGAGTATTGAGCGACATCCTTTCCTTGTAATTGATAGTAAAGCGTACCTACGACGTCGCCTTTATTAATTGGGGCTTTTAATTCTTTTTCAAGCACAAAGCTAGCGCTTAAATCTTTTGCTTGCCCACGAGGAAGAGTCACATAAGTATCTTCGTTTACACCGAGTGATACGGTCGATTTATCGCCCATCCAAATGGTTTCATCGACAAAGGTTTCGCCTGCTTTATGTGGTGCAACGGTTTCAAAGAAGCGGAAGCCATAACTGAGCAGTTTTTTACTTTCTGCTTTGCGCGCATTGATATCTTTAGTGCCCATAACGACTGCAATTAAACGCATTTTTCCTTCGGTGGCAGAGCTGACAAGGCTATAGCCTGCATTAGAAGTATGACCGGTTTTGATGCCGTCCACATTCATGCTTTTATCCCATAGCAACCCGTTACGGTTGTATTGAGTAATGCCATTATAAGTGAATTTTTGTTCAGAATAGAGCGCGTATTCATTGGGCACGTCTCGAATTAGAGCTTGGCCTAATAGTGCCATATCATAAGGAGTAGAGTAGAGGTTATCGTGATCTAATCCATGTACGTTAGCAAAATGAGTATTGCTCATTTTCAGTGATTCTG
>NZ_NBUS01000054.1:10418-13852 GCF_002749895.1 Vibrio fujianensis
CCAAGCGTTCATTAAATCAACAAAGGCATCTTCTGATCCAGCAATATGTTCTGCCATCGCAACACACGCATCATTGCCGGACTGAATAATAATCCCTTTATTCAAATCGCTAACTTTAACGGTTGTGCCCACTTCAATGAACATTTTCGATGAGTCTGGGTAATTTTTAGCCCAAGCATTGCGGCTAATCACAACATCATCATTGAGTGAAATATTACCTCGCTTTAGCTCTTGACCAATCACATAACTGGTCATCATTTTGGTTAAGCTGGCTGGCGATAATTTTGTGTTCATCTCTTTTTCAGCCAGAACTTTTCCTGAATGATAATCCATCAAAACGTAGCCTTTCGCTGCAATTTGTGGTGCATCAGGAATAACAACCGGTGATGCGAACACGGCAGTCGCAGAGAGCGCAATAGAAGACGCCAAAATAATGTGTAAAGTATTTTTTTTCATAGTGAATGCAAAACTGATTGGTTAGTTGTCCAGTATCCTAACAGAAACCGCTAGATAAATCAGGCCAGCATGGCGGTGATTCTCGTGTTGAACGGTGACTATTGCGTGAGATTTTTCCGAATAAAGGCGGTTTGATAACCGAGTGATTTTACTCGTTCTAAGGTTTGTTGCGTCAAGTTATAGTCAGTAAATGGACCTAAAAATATTCGATAGTGTTGATTTTCATGATCCACAAAGCTTGGCACGCTTAGCGTTTGACCTATTTTTTCTGCTAAAGTTCGTATATTTTGCTCGTGTTGAGAGGCGGCAACCTGAATGACGTAATCATGTTGTTGAGATTTTAGCGGTGTTAAAGCGGGTTTTTGTTTATTGATGACGCTAATTTCAACCTGAGCGGTCCCCGTTTGTAAAACGCCTAATTTATAGGCAGCGGCATAGCTTAAATCTATAATTCGACCATCATGGAACGGCCCGCGATCATTCACGCGAACAATGGTGCTTTTACCATTCTCAACATTCGTAACTTTGACATAAGACGGTAGCGGCAAGGTTTTATGTGCGGCACTCATGGAGTACATGTCATAAATTTCGCCATTAGAGGTTAAATGGCCATGGAATTTTTTGCCATACCAAGAGGCTTGCCCTGTTTCAACAAATCCTTCTGTGTCTCGGATGATTTGGTAGTTTTTTCCTCGCAATGTGTAATCTCGATTCCCTCCCAAACTATATGGTTCATATTGTGGTGTCGCATCCTCAATATGCTCGAGTGAAAGTGGTACATTTGGGGCGATATCATCATTTATTGAATAGCGTCCATTTGATGAGGAGCTACTGCAGCCCGAAAGGAAGGTCAAGGCGCTTAGCGTTAACAGCAGAGTCAGTAATTTCATCAGTATCAGTTTGCCTTCGAAAATGCTTTTCGGTGGGTATGAATAGACATCAAAATACCGAATCCGGCCATCAGTGTCACCATTGATGTGCCACCATAACTAATCAGAGGGAGTGGAACCCCCACCACAGGCAAGATCCCACTGACCATACCAATATTAACGAATACATATACAAAAAAGCTGAGCACAATACTTCCCGCCATCATCCGGCCAAAGGCTGTTTGTGCGTTGCTGGCAAGATATAAGCCTCGTCCAATAACGAATAGATAGACTGAGAGTAGGGCAAGCGTTCCGATCATTCCCCACTCTTCGGCAATGACGGCGAAAATAAAATCAGTATGGCGTTCAGGTAAAAACTCAAGGTTAGATTGGGTGCCGTGCAACCAGCCTTTTCCGGAAATTCCTCCAGATCCGATTGCTATTTTACTTTGGATAATATGGTAGCCAGCTCCCAATGGATCGGACTCTGGATTAAATAGAGTTCGAACACGAGTTTTTTGGTATTCATGCATCAAGAAAAACCATAATACTGGGACAAATGCACCGACTCCAATGCTGGCGGCTGCAATGATTTTCCAACTGATTCCAGCTAAGAAAATGACAAAAATCCCAGAGGCGGCAATGAGAATCGCGGTGCCCAAATCCGGCTGTTTAGCAATTAAAATAGTGGGAACGAATACCATGAATAGCGAGACCGTTAAGGTCTTTAGATCGGCCGGAATAGGACGGTTACCAATATAGCGTGCCACCATCAGTGGAACCGCCAATTTTAGTAATTCAGACGGTTGAAAGCGTACGAATCCTAAGTTTAGCCAACGTTGAGCGCCTTTTGATATTTCACCAAAAAATAACACTCCCAGCAGTAATAAGGCTCCAACAAAAAAGAGCAGTGGAGCTAGACGTTCATAGTTACGAGGAGAGATTTGAGCTAGCCCAACCATGATTAACAGTGCCATCCCCATCCGCATGGCTTGACGATCCATCATGGCAAGGCTTTGGCCACTGGCGCTGTACATGACAACAAGCCCAAATAACATTAAAACTAATAAGCCAAGTAAGAGTGGAAGATCAATGTGTAGTTTCTCAAAAAAAGCACGATTTCGGCCAGTGGCAGGATCCATCTTCATTGTTTGCCCTCTTTTTCTGCCAAGATTACGTGATCGAAAATTTGTCTAACAGGGGGGCCACCATTACTTGATCCCCCTCCTGCATTTTCTAGTACAAGGGTAACGACCAATTCGGGGTTCTCGATAGGGGCAAACCCTGTAAATAGTGCATGGTCACGTAGGTGTTCTGAGAGTTCTTCGGCGTTGTACTCTTGGCCCTCTGCCAAACCGAACACTTGAGCTGTACCTGATTTACCGGCACTTTTGTATTTTAATCCTTTGAATGCTCGGCGCGCGGTACCGCGTTTCCCGTGGTTGACTAAATACATGCCTTCTATTGCCATGTCCCAGTATTTTTCTGGAACTTCATTAATCGCTGGATAGGTGACATATTCAGTTTCTTTTTGGGTTGAAAAAGGTTCACCATTATTGATGGTTGAGCGTAGCAAGTGAGGCGCAATGACTTTTCCCTTATTGGCAACTACCGAGGTGGCTTTGGCTAACTGCATCGGTGTTGCTGTCCAATAGCCTTGACCAATACCCACTGGAATGGTATCGCCTTGGTACCAAGGTGTTTTATGACGTGCCATTTTCCACTCACGGGTTGGCATATTGGCTTTGCTTTCTTCATAGATATCGATACCAGTATAATCCCCAAAACCAAAGCGCATCATCCAGTTTGATAAGCTATCGATTCCCATATCATAGGCAATTTGGTAGAAGAATGTATCGACCGACTCTTCTAATGCTTTGATAATATCGACTCTACCATGCCCCCAACGTAACCAATCTCGAAATGGGCGAGTGTTGGAGTTGGGAATTCGCCAGTATCCGGGGTCATTCCGTGTGGTATTGGGGGTTATAATTTTATCGTTCAGTGCTGCGACGGCAATAAACGGTTTGACGGTTGAGCCGGGGGGGTAAATACCGATAGTGGCTCGATTGACGAGCGGACGATTAATATTATTGAGCAGTTGATTGT
>NZ_NBUS01000054.1:13862-19424 GCF_002749895.1 Vibrio fujianensis
GTGACGAGATGCCGTGCACAAAGGCATTGGGATCATAGCTTGGACTAGAGACCATCGCTAACACTCCATTGTCTTTAGGATCAAGTACAATGGCAGAGCCTCGTCGTCCATCTAACAGTTTATGAACAAATAACTGTAACTTGATATCGAGGTTGAGAACAATATCCTTACCCGGAGTTGGTGGAACATATTTTAGGGTTCGGATGATCCGACCGCGGCTGTTTACTTCAACTTCTTGATAACCAGCCGTCCCATGCAGTAAATCTTCGTAATAGCGTTCAATACCCAGTTTACCAATATCTCGAGTGGCTTGATAATTGGCCGCTTTATCTTCTCGTTCTAGTCGCTCTAAATCTCGGTCATTGATACGTGAAACATAACCAATAACGTGAGTGAGTACCTCGCCATATGGATAAAAACGTTTAAGGCTCGCGCTGACCGAGACCCCCGGAAACTTATGTTGTTGAACAGAAAACTTAGCGACTTCTTCTTGAGTTAATTGAGTGAGCAGCGGAATCGCGTTGAATCGGCGTGTTCGTTGGCGATCTTTTTCAAACGCGGTGATTCGATCTTCCGGGATGGTGAGTATTTCTTGTAAGCGAGCAAGCGTATCTTCCATATCTGTCACTTGCTCGGGAATAATTTCCAAGTTAAAAACAGGTCGGTTTTCTGCCAGTAAGTGACCGTGGCGGTCATAAATTAAACCGCGATTTGGTGCTATAGGTACCACTTTTATACGATTATCGTTAGAGCGTGTTTTATAGTCTTGATACTGTTTGACCTGAATCGTGTATAGGTTAGTAATCAAGATGCCTATGGCGACGATAATCCCAATAAAAGCGACGATTGCTCGATGGCGGAACAATCGAGCTTCGGCTTGGTAATCTCTAATTGGACTGCGCTTACGTCTCATCGCTCTTTATTCTCTATGATAAGGATGATTCGCGGTGATACTCCATGCCCGATATAGGCTTTCAGCCATCACGACCCGAACAAGAGGATGAGGTAAGGTTAAAGGAGACAGTGACCAGCTTTGATCCGCTGCCGCTTTACAAGCTGGCGCTAAACCTTCAGGCCCCCCAATCAGGATAGAGACATCACGCCCGTCTAATTTCCAGCTTTCTAATTGCTCTGCTAGTTGTTCGGTGTCCCAACGTTTACCGGGAATATCTAAGGTGATAATCCGATTACCTTTAGGAACGGCGGCCAACATAGCTTGTCCTTCCTTTTGTAAAATACGAGCGATGTCAGCATTTTTTCCTCGTTTCCCTGCAGATATTTCGATTAATTCTAGTGGCATATCATGAGGAAAGCGACGGCGATACTCTTGAAACCCCTCTTCGATCCATGTAGGCATCTTAGTCCCAACCGCGATCAATTGAAGTTTCACTCTTAACCCCAAAGCTTTTCTAGCTGGTATAAGGCACGAGGCTCCTCTTGCATGACATGTAACATAGTGCTTCCCATGTCTAACACGACCCATTCACCTTCATTTTCTCCATCCACCCCAAGTGGTTGCATGCCAATTTTTTTTACTTCATTGGCTACATGTTCTGCAATTGAGGCAACATGGCGTTTTGATGTTCCGGTACAGATGATCATGTAGTCGGTGATACTTGATTTGCCTTGTACATCAAGGGTAACAATATCAACAGCTTTCATGTCATCAGCTTTATTAGCCAGAAAATGGGTCAAATCGTTGCGTAGCAAGGGGGTATCCTCTGAATCTTGATATTTGGTTATTAAAAAGCGCAACAGTATACCACGGTTTTAGTTTGGTAAAGGTAAGTTTGCTTCGGGTAAACAGAATTCTAAACTCAGTTGTTGTAATAATGGCCAAATGGATTGGCTATATTGGGTTTTCGCTTGTTGTTCGATACAGGTCAGCAATTGTAATAAATGGCGTAAGTGATGACCGGATAAGCGCTGTAAAGCGGCAGAATACAGTGGACGTTTATTTTGCCAAATACGGTATTGTTCAAAGACTCTAGCGATCGGTTGAGTCTTTATCGCTTGGCGCATGTGTAGCAGTTGAAATATTTCTTTTTGAATGGTGCGAATTAAAATGATCGCTTCAATATCTTCCGATGCCAGTTGACGTAGAATCCGCTGTGCTCGGTTTGCTTTACCTTCTAATAAGGCGTCCACCCAATGAAAGGCCGTAAAATGATTATGGCGACTGAGTGATTCTTCTAAGCGAACTAAGGTCAAGCGACCATCAGGGTAGAGTAAGGTTAGCTTTTCTAAACTTTGTGCCAAGGCAAGCAGATTACCTTCGTGCCATTGAGCGAGCATTTGGACGGCTTCAACGTCTGGCTGTAACCCTAACATTTTACAACGGGTCATCACAAACTGAGGCAAGCGAGATAAGTCAGGCGTCAAGCAGTTCACCCAACAACCTAGGTTGCTGAGGGTTTTAAACCAGTGACTTGTTTCTTGTGCTTTGGTGAGCTTATTGCCGACCACAACCAGCAGAATATCTTGATTCAAGTGTTGCGCTAATGTGCTGAGTGTTTTCCCAGTTGCGGCATTCATGCCACTGTCAGGAATATCAATTTCAATTAATTGCCGACTGGAAAAAAGGCTCATTGACTGGCAGCGATCATAGACTTCATTCCAATCAAGGTTACTATCGGCGGTAAATTGGTATTTTTCTTCGAAACCTAGTTCTCTGGCTTTATGTTCTATCGCTACTCGTGCTTCTTGAATCAGTAATGGCTCATTGCCTAGCACGAGATAGAGAGGGGCTAGGCTCCGACTTAAGGTCTCAGGAAGTTTATCGGCGTACACTTTCATACTGACACTCGATTATTTGGATCTGATAGCATTTGAATGATCCATTTTTGGCTCGCTATTTATGGAGTCTTCAGAGGTGGAAAGTGTCTCGGCTTTGTCAATATCTCCAGTTTGAATGGCAATTTTAAGCCGTGCCATCTGACGAATAATTTGGCTGGCAGCCAGCTTACGCATTTCATCAACGATCAATTCCCTTTCTACCGATTTCGCTAATGCGGTTAACGGGTTATCTAAGTAACTACGAGTGACGCTAGTGGAAAAGGTTTTTATTCCCAGTTCGGGAATTGTAACCCGGTATGAGGCGATAAATGTCAGCTCTTTTTCTGCTGCTCGAGTGTTTTGATAAAGAGACAGCGTTCGTTCACTGGTACTTTCATTGACTAAGTGCAAATTAGGGACGTCTGCGGAAGGTGCGACTAATTCGATTTCATTCATGCGTAGCTGATCTTTCACAATCCGTGTGAAAGTACTGAATTGATCGTAACTAGTCAAAGACATGGTATTGAGTTTTTCTGGGATATCATAATCCCCACGTAATTGAAACCCACAACCCGACAGGAGCAGCGTCGTTAGAAGTAATAGTAATGTTGGTATTGACGAAAATTTAAAACACATGGGGCGATGATTCTCATGGGTGAATTTACTTATCTTAACTTACCTGTTGGGATAGGCTGAGATAAGTAAACAGGGTATGCATACCCTGTTTACAGACCATCATTAGCCTAATTAGTTCGCGACAAGGTTGAGTAACTTACCGGGGACATAGATGACTTTGCGGATGGTTAAACCGTCGGTAAACTTCTTAACATTTTCATCCTGTAAACCTAATGCTTCAACTTGTTCCTTGCTGGCATCGGCGGCAACCGTCAATTTTCCACGTAATTTACCATTTACTTGCAGAACAATCAGTTTTTGATCTTCAACTAATGCGGCTTCGTCGTAAGTTGGCCAGGTTGCTTGGTCAATGTCCACTTCGCCGAGCGCTTGCCACATTTCAAAACAGATGTGTGGCGCGATAGGGTAAAGCATTACGGTGATTGCTTTAGCAGCTTCATCGATAATGGCTCGATCTTGTTCAGACTCTTGTGGGGCTTTAGTGAGTTTATTCATCAGCTCCATAATCGCAGCAATCGCTGTATTAAATGTTTGACGACGAGCAATATCATCAGTCACTTTAGCAATGGTTTTATGCACATCACGACGCAGTGCTTTTTGGTCGGCATTTAATGCATCGCTTTGTACCGCAACCGCAGCACCTTTCGCAGTATGTTCAGCGACGAGCTTCCATACTCGTCTTAGGAAGCGGTTCGCTCCTTCAACACCAGACTCTTGCCACTCCAATGTCATATCGGCAGGCGAAGCAAACATCATAAATAGGCGTACCGTATCAGCGCCATATTTATCGACCATCTCTTGCGGGTCAATGCCGTTATTTTTTGACTTAGACATTTTGATCATGCCTGAGTGTTCAACGGGGCGACCTTGATTATCCACCGCTGAAATAATGCGACCTTTTCCGTCACGCTCCACTTTGACCTCAGTCGGGGAAATCCACTCTTTGGTGCCTTTCTCATTGCTATAATAGAAAGCGTCAGCCAGCACCATGCCTTGGCAAAGAAGCTGTTTGAACGGTTCGTCTGAGGTGACATAACCAGCATCACGCAATAGTTTATGGAAAAAGCGTGAGTAGAGTAGATGCATACAAGCGTGTTCAATACCACCGATGTATTGATCAACCGGTAGCCAGTAGTTGGCTTTGGCTGGGTCTAAAATATCATCCGCTTGTGGTGAGCAGTAACGTGCATAATACCAAGACGATTCCATAAAGGTATCAAAGGTATCGGTTTCACGTAGGGCGGGTTGACCATTAAATGTCGTTTCAGCCCAAGTTGTATCCGCTTTTATCGGACTGGTTACACCATCCATGGTGACATCTTCAGGTAAGATAACGGGTAACTGATCGGCAGGAACAGGATGAACTTGACCATCTTCAGTGGTGACCATTGGGATAGGGGCTCCCCAATAACGCTGACGAGAAACGCCCCAGTCACGTAGACGGAAGTTAACGGTCTTTTTACCTTTACCTAGCGTTTCGAGTTTTGCTGAAATGGCATCAAAAGCCGCTTGGAAAGTTAGCCCGTCGAATTCACCAGAATCAAATAGTACGCCTTTTTCTGTATAAGCTTGCTGGCTAATATCTAACTCGCTGCCATCTTCAGGTTTAATGACGGGAATGATATCTAAGCCGTATTTGGTGGCAAATTCGTAATCGCGTTGGTCGTGTGCCGGAACCGCCATTACCGCCCCAGTCCCATAGTGCATTAGTACGAAGTTGGCGACATAGATAGGCACTTCACGGCCATTTAAAGGATGGATAGCCGTCAGGCCGGTCGCCATGCCTTTTTTCTCCATTGTCGCGAGTTCGGCTTCGGCAACTTTGGTGTTTTTACACTCATCAATAAATGCTGCCAGTTTAGGGTTATTCGCCGCCGCCTGTATTGCCAAAGGATGACCCGCAGCAATACCGACATAGGTAACGCCCATTAAGGTATCTGGACGGGTGGTATAGACTTCCAAATCCTGATCTTGGCCTTTAACTTGGAAGCTCAGTTCTACCCCTTCAGAGCGTCCGATCCAGTTGCGCTGCATGGTTTTAACCATTTCAGGCCAGCCGTCAAGGTTATCTAAATCATCGAGCAATTCTTGCGCGTAGGCGGTGATCTTAATAAACCATTGCGGGATCTCTTTTTGCTCAACAGGCGTATC
>NZ_NBUS01000054.1:19434-29722 GCF_002749895.1 Vibrio fujianensis
CAACGCCAGCAGCAGCCGTCTTCTACTTGTTCGTTAGCGAGTACGGTTTGGTCATTAGGACACCAGTTTACTGATGAGGTTTTTTTATAAACCAGACCTTTTTCGTACAGTTTGGTGAAAAACTCTTGTTCCCAGCGATAGTATTCAGGACGGCAAGTCGCGAATTCACGGCTCCAGTCATAACCTAAACCCAGTAATTTGAGTTGGTTTTTCATGTATTCAATATTTTCATACGTCCAAGGTGCTGGTGCCGTTTTATTTTTAACGGCCGCATTTTCGGCGGGCAAGCCAAACGCATCCCAACCAATCGGTTGCATGACGTTTTTACCTTGTAAACGTTGGAAGCGAGAGATCACATCACCGATCGTGTAGTTACGCACATGCCCCATGTGCAGTCGACCACTTGGATAAGGAAACATAGAAAGACAGTAGAATTTTTCTTTATTTGGGTCTTCACTTACCACAAAGGTTTGGTTGTTATCCCAGTGCTGTTGAACTTTCTGTTCAATATCTTGCGGGTTATATTGTTCTTGCATCGATGACATCCGGTTATCTTGGAATTTGTGAGTTCGGTTCGAACAGGTACTTATAGATCAACATAGAATACCTAAAGCAGCCCAGCACAACAATAGCCAATCGGTTTTGATGGAGGTGACTTATGCGAAAAGAGACAGCAGGCTATGAGGCGTTATTGGAAGACGTGGTTGAAACCCTCAAACAAAGCCCACAAGAAGTAGACCGTATTATCGAAACATCCGGCAAAGTGGTTGCCGCCGCTAATGATTTAACCAAAGACGAATTAGCGTTAATTTCAGCGTATGTAAAAGCCGATTTAAAAGCTTTTGCTGCAGAGTATGAGCAAAGTAAAAACGGGCCATTTTATTTAATGATAGCGAATACCCTATGGCAAGGGTTGTTGGACATCACGGATAAAACTAAAGTGGAATGGGTGGAACTATTTCAAGATTTGCAACATCAAGGCCTTTATCATTCTGGTGAGATGATTGGTTTGGGGGTGTTAGTTTGCGAAAATTGTGCTCATAAAGTGGAGTATAATCATCCAACGGAAATTATGCCCTGCAGGCATTGTGGTAACACTCAATTTAGTCGTCAGCCTTTACAGCCATGAGTAAGGTCACCCCTTGAATTTATCATTCTAGGGGCGATGGATTGAGCGGCGACGATTCATCCCAAGGCTGATTGCCAAACTTAATCCACACCACATATAGAGCGGCCAGCTTCCCCATTGATGATAAGGAGTTTGTCCTCGAGTGGGGGTGATTTTTGCTTTGAGGACGCCAGTTTCAAATTGCGCCAGTTGGTGGGTGATTTTACCGTATTGATCGGTGATGGCCGTGACCCCATTATTGGTCGAACGTATTAAGGGCCTACCCAACTCTAAAGCTCGCATTCGAGCAATTTCCATGTGTTGCAGTGGCCCATTCGAGCGCCCAAACCAAGCGTCATTAGAGAGTGTGAGTAAAAAATCGGTTTGCTCGGTGACGTTGGCTCTTAGCTGTTCGTTGAAAATAATTTCGTAACAAAGGGCTGGGGCAAAGGCGAATCCCTTAGCGATGATATTGGGTTGAATATAATCCCCTCGGCTAAACGAAGACATCGGGAGATTAAACAGCGGCGCAAGAGGTCTTAGCCATGCTTCGAAGGGCACAAACTCACCAAATGGCAGCAAGTGATGTTTGTGATAGCGTTGAGTGACATCGTAGCGATACTCTGCATGTTCTGTCTCACCTAACGCTAAAATACTATTAAAATAATGCCCCTGCTGATCATGGTTTAAGATGCCGGTGATGACTGCGCTCTGGTTCATTTGTGCAGCGGAATCTAAGTTGCTAAGAAATGAACCAATTTCTCCTTCAAAAGCCGGGATGGCGGCTTCTGGCCAAATAATAATATCAGCATCCCAATTTTCACGACTCAGATCGGTATATTTCATAATGGTTGGCCAACGTTGGTTGGGATGCCACTTGAGTGATTGTGGAACATTACCTTGAACGATAGCCACTGTGATGGTTCTTTCCGGTTCAGGCGTGACCCAGGAGTGCTTCTGAAGGGCTAAAGCGCTCACAAAGAATATCAAAGGGAGCAACAAAGCTAGCCATGAGCGATTCAGAAATGAATAACTCAGAGAACTTGCACTTATAATGACAACCCAAGTAATCAGCTCCACCCCTCCGATCGGGGCAAAATAAGCCAATGGACTATCTATTTGACTATAGCCGAGCCATAACCAAGGAAAGCCGGTCATTATCCAGCCTCGAAGCCAATCGCAGAGTAACCAAAGGACAGGAGCGGTGAGTAAAAACTTAACCCAATGAGTGCGAGGGAAAAAGCGATTCAGTGTCCAACTAAAGAGCGCACTATAGATGGATAAATACCCGACCAGCAGTAACATCAGAGAGAAGCTGGCGATTTTGGGTAATCCGCCAAATGTATCGATACTGATGTGTACCCAACTGATCCCAAAGCCAAATTGCCCTAAGCCCCAACAATAACCAATCAGCGCTGCTTGTTTTGCTGAACGATGATGAAGCAGTATTAGTAAGAGGCATGGGCTAAGAATAGCGAATGGCCAGACTTGATAAGGTGCAAAAGCTAAGGTGGTGAGTGCGCCGATAGATAAGGCCATCAGAGGCCGTATTAGGCGATGAATACAATTTTTCATCAACGGTAACTTTCTTAAGTAATCAGCTCAGCCAGAAGTTTGGCTGAGCAAGGTGGGCACTTTTTTACTCTTCCTGAGTTTCCGGTAGCGTTTCAAAATCAGGAATTGTCACTTGCAACTGAACCACTCGACGGCTATCTGCAGCGGTCACTTTAAAGCTGTAATGGCCAATTTCAATGACTTCACCACGAGAAGGTAAGTGACCGAATGCGGTCATGACTAAACCACCGACAGTATCGACTTCTTCATCACTGAATTGTGTACCAAAGGTATCATTAAACGACTCAATGGTAGTCAGGGCTTTGACCGCATAAGTATGCTTACTTAATTTGCGAATATCGAGTTGTTCTTCATCATCAAATTCGTCTTCAATATCACCAACGATTTCTTCTAGAATATCCTCAATAGTCACAAGGCCAGAGACGCCGCCAAATTCATCGACGACAATCGCCATATGGTAACGTTCCTCGCGGAACTCTTTCAGTAGACGATCAACGCGTTTACTTTCTGGAACCACCACTGCGGGTCGAATGACTTGTTCGATGTCAAACGGTGCGCTATTTGAGCCTAAGTATTTGAGTAAGTCCTTCGCTAATAGAATGCCTTCGACATGATCTTTATCTTCACTAATCACTGGGTAGCGAGAGTGCTGGGCATCTGTGATTAAAGCGACCAGAGAGTCCAAGTTGTCGTTACGTTCAACGGTCACCATTTGTGAGCGAGGAATCATAATATCTCGAACTCGCATCTCTGCAATTTCCATCACTCCCTCAAGCATATCTCGAGTGTCATGGTCGATGAGGTCATTCACTTCAGAGTCTCGGATCACATCCACTAACTCTTGGCGATCTTTGGGCTCACCCTGAAAGAGTTGACCTAGGCGTTCAAAAAAGGACTTTCTACTCGGACCTTCAGATTTTTCTTTTTTTCCTTCAGTAGAATGGGGCGAATTATCGTCGTTCATTGTGTCTCTTATTGATAACGCTATCAGATGTGTGATAGCTCACATTAAGCCGATGGGGACGTCAGTGATCCAATCCACCGCTTAGTTTTTCTCCGCTAAATAAGGGTCGTTAAACCCCATTTTTTGCATGATTTCGGTTTCAAGCGCTTCCATTTCATCAGCATCTTGATCATCGATATGGTCATAACCTAGCAGATGAAGGCTACCATGTACAACCATATGCGCCCAGTGGGCTATTAATGGTTTTTCTTGTTCAATGGCTTCTTGTTCGACAACGGGTTGACAAATTACCAAATCCCCTAAGAGATCGAGCTCGACCTCTGGTGGTGCCTCAAAAGGGAAAGAGAGCACATTGGTTGGTTTATCTTTGCCGCGATAGTCTAAATTTAGCTGATGACTCTCTGCTTGGTCAACGATTCGAATCGTCACCTCTGCTTGGTGCTGGAAAGGCATGATTGCCGCGGTAAGCCAGTTTGAAAAATCCTCAAAACTCGGTAAGTTTTGCTCATTTTCAACTGCAATTTGTAAATCCAGTTCAATACTCATGATTGATTTGATTCCTCAGGCGTTGATTGTGGCGAGGTGGGACTGGTTTCTTTCAATTTAGCGTCTCGCTCTTCACGTCGGCGTTGTTCATAAGCTTTACGTTCTTTTTGATCTTGTGTTTCCCATTTTTCATAGGCGTTAACAATACGTGCCACAACGGGATGGCGAACCACATCGTCTGATTGAAAAAAGTTAAAGCTAATTTCATCAACTTCGCTGAGCACTTCAATCGCATGACGTAGTCCTGAACGCGCCCCTCTGGGTAAGTCAATTTGGGTGACATCGCCAGTAATAACTGCGCGAGAATTAAAGCCAATTCGGGTGAGGAACATTTTCATTTGTTCCACGGTTGTATTTTGGCTTTCATCAAGGATGATAAAGGCATCATTGAGTGTACGACCACGCATATAAGCCAGCGGAGCAACTTCAATGACATTGCGTTCAATGAGTTTTTCTACGCGCTCAAATCCCAACATTTCAAATAGTGCGTCATACAACGGACGTAAATAAGGATCGACTTTTTGGCTGAGATCTCCAGGTAAAAAACCTAATTTCTCTCCAGCCTCAACGGCAGGGCGAGTGAGTAGAATGCGGCGGATTTCTTGCCTTTCTAGCGCATCAACGGCTGCAGCGACGGCTAAATAGGTTTTTCCTGTTCCAGCTGGGCCAATACCAAAACTGATATCGTGGGTGACCATGTTGACTAAATATTGAACTTGATTTGGTGTGCGAGGTTTGATTACCCCTTTTTTAGTCTTGATCAACACCTCTTTACCATGAGTGATAGCGGATGCCTGATGTTGCTCTAAAACCCCAGCCTCTTTAATCGCAAGGTGCAGCTGCTCAGGGTCAATATCAGGAATTTGGCCACGAACCGGCGCAGTATCAACATAAAGAGTTTTGAGGAGATCTATCGCAGCAGAAGCTGTGTGAGCTTTACCAACAACGGTAAACAGATTACTACGGTGATTGATCTCCACCCCTAATCGACGCTCTAGCTGTTTGATATTATCGTCGAAAGGGCCACATAAACTGGCTAGGCGGTGGTTATCAGAAGGTTCAAGATTAATTTCTAAGGTTACGACTTTATTGCTCAAATTGGCCTCTCAATCAGTCATTGAATGGTGCCCGATGATGACGGGCATACAATGACACTATGTGCTAGTTTGGTGGTAAAATCAGCTGCGCTGATTTTAGTAACTAAGCGTGAGTACTCCTTTCTCCGAGCGAGATCCCTGTGATCTTAAAGTTGCCACTAAGCTCAATCGCCCCAATCACATGGTCAGTGCTATGTTCATGGGGCATGCTTATCACCTATCGGCAACGCCAAGTGATTTTGGCATTAAAGTTCATCAAGGTTTATGGGGTGAAAGTAGCCACACCTAGCTCATCTTCACGACGAGTTTTAGCCATCATTTGTGATGGAGAAATCAGGACGCGAAGGTTCATTTCTTGTTCGGTACGCACCAGTTCCCCACGTAAGGAATTTGGGAACACATCGACAATTTTTACATCAACAAACTGGCCGATAAGTTCAGCTGGCCCTTCAAAGTTAACGACGCGGTTATTTTCAGTACGACCACGCAATTCCATCAGGCTTTTCTTTGATGGACCTTCAACTAAGATGCGCTGTTCAGTGCCCAGCATTAGGCGCGAGTAACGCATCGCTTGACTGTTGATCTGTTGCTGTAATTCGTACAGTCGTGCTTTTTTGGTCTCTTCAGACAGGTCGCATGGGTAGTCTGCGGCCGGAGTTCCTGGTCGAGGAGAAAAAATAAAGCTAAAGCTCATGTCAAAATCAACCTCACGAATGAGCTTCATAGTGTCTTGGAAATCTTTATCCGATTCACCAGGGAAGCCGACGATAAAGTCGGAGCTGATTTGAATATCAGGACGAGCTTTACGTAGTTTACGAATGATCGATTTATACTCAATCGCGGTATGTGGGCGTTTCATCATGGTTAAGATGCGATCACTGCCACTTTGTACTGGAAGATGTAGGAAGCTGACGAGCTCTGGTGTATCTTCATAGACGGCGATGATGTCATCTGTAAACTCTAATGGATGACTGGTCGTAAAGCGAATACGGTCAATACCATCAATTGAGGCGACTAAACGTAGTAATTCAGCGAATGAACAAATGGTGCCATCGTGCATGGGGCCACGATAGGCATTGACGTTTTGTCCGAGCAGGTTCACTTCACGAACCCCTTGTTCTGCTAGTTGGGCAATTTCATACAACACGTCATCCATTGGACGGCTAACTTCCTCACCACGCGTATAAGGCACAACGCAGTATGTACAGTATTTAGAGCAGCCTTCCATGATCGAAACAAAGGCGGTTGGCCCTTCTGCACGAGGTTCTGGCAAACTGTCAAATTTTTCAATTTCAGGAAAAGAAATATCCATCACTGGGGCTTCGGTCGATTGAGATTGTCTGATCATTTCAGGCAAACGGTGTAGGGTCTGCGGCCCAAAAATAACATCCACAAAAGGTGCACGCTCACGGATATGATCCCCTTCTTGGGTCGCGACGCAGCCACCTACGCCAATCACTACATTTGGCTTTTTATCTTTTAATGTTTTCCAGCGGCCAAGCTGGTGGAAAACTTTTTCTTGCGCTTTTTCACGGATCGAACAGGTATTTAGTAGTAGGACGTCTGCTTCCTCTGGCTCTTCCGTTAACTCATAGCCATTTGCTGCATTAAGCAGATCGGCCATTTTGGATGAATCGTATTCGTTCATCTGGCAGCCCCAGGTTTTTATTAGCAGTTTCTTACTCATCTCACTTTCGCTCGTTCAATAATTCGTTCAAATAGGAATCCGCCATCTCAGCGGTAGCGGCGTATTGTACTGCTTTCGTTTGTGACTGACTAGTGATAGACAAAAATCTCTGCTAACCATTTGTCAGTACTTAGTTTTTTCCTTACTAACAGCAAGGTTTTTAGTGAAATATATTCGCAAAAAAAGCCTTAACACGTACAATGGGTTACAAGTAAAATTAACCTAAAGTGGCGAAGATGAACCCGTTTGATGTGATTGTAATTGGTGGGGGAATGGTAGGTGCAGCAGCAGCATTAGGCCTTGCTAAACAGGGGCGACGAGTTGCTCTGGTTGAAGGGGAGGCTCCAGTGCTGTTCTGTCCAGAGCAGCCGATGGATGTTCGAATTTCAGCTATTTCGCACACCTCCGTTGCGTTACTCGATACGTTGGGAGCATGGGAAGGGGTGAAGCAAAAACGAGTTTGTCCTTACCGCCGCTTAGAAACGTGGGAACATTCAGCGTGTCGAACTCGTTTTACTAGTGAAAGTTTAGGTTTAGCCCAATTAGGGTTTATGGTTGAAAATCGAGTGATCCAATTAGCCATTTGGGAACAGTTTAGCCATTGTCCTGAGTTGACCGTTTTTTGTCCAGATAAACTGAGTAATATCCAGTATCAAGCAACCGGTGCACACCTAGTTACCTTACAGTCGGGCACAACGCTGGCAGGCGAGTGGATTATAGGTGCGGACGGAGCCAACTCTCAGGTTCGTTCATTTGCCCACATCGGAGTGACCGCGTGGGATTATCGTCAACATTGCATGTTGATTAATGTGCAGACAGAAAAACCGCAACAAGATATTACCTGGCAACAGTTTTTTCCTTCAGGCCCTCGCTCATTTTTACCGCTGCAAGGCCAGCAAGCTTCATTAGTTTGGTATGATTCGCCGAGACGAATCAAGCAGCTTATGAACTTGAGTGATCAGCAGTTAGGTGATGAAATAGTCAGTCATTTTCCTTCTGAACTGGGCAAGATCTCCGTGATTCAACGAGGGGCGTTTCCATTAACTCGTCGTCATGCCCAGCGTTATGTTAAGCAAAGATGTGTTCTTATTGGGGATGCAGCTCATACGATTAATCCTTTGGCGGGGCAAGGGGTTAATTTAGGTTTCAAAGATGTTGCCGCTTTATTGGCTGTGACACAAGGAGAGCAAAAGCTGACAGAGGAACGGTTTCAATGTTACGAACGCAAACGTCGTTCGGATAACTTATTAATGCAAACGAGCATGGATCTATTTTATAAAACCTTCAGCAATCATTCGCTTCCATTAAAACTGATACGCAATATGGTGTTAAAAGGAGCGGAGCATTCAGGGCCGATTAAAACACAGATTTTACGGTATGCGCTTGGACTTTAGGTTGGGTTTAAATAACTAATGGTAACAATCTCAAAATAAAAAACGCTGCCGGGTAAGGGCAGCGTTCCAGTCAAGATATCGTATTGAATTACTTGGTTACACGAAGTACAGGTGTTTCACCTACGGTTACCGAGCCAGACAATTTGCTAAGCTCTTTAATTTCATCCATGTTAGAAATAACAACAGGAGTCAATGTCGATTTCGCTTTCTCTTCGAGTAGAGCAAGATCGAATTCGATGATGGTGTCGCCGACTTTTACCGCTTGACCTTCTTCAGCAATACGTTTGAAACCTTCGCCTTTTAGCTCTACGGTATCGATACCGAAGTGAACAAATAACTCAACGCCATCATCCGATTCAATAGAGAAAGCATGGTTAGTTTCAAAGATTTTACCGATAGTACCATTTACAGGGGCAACCATTTTGTTACCTGCTGGTTTAATCGCAATACCATCACCAACGATTTTCTCGGCAAACACGACATCTGGCACGTCTTCAATGTTTACAATTTCACCAGAGAGAGGTGCAATAATGTCGATTGCACCTGCGTCAGCGCTGTCGTCAGAGACTAGCTTCTTAAGTTTGTCAAACAGACCCATTGTGTCATGCTCCTAACGTTTAAATTTATTTTATTGAAGTATAGTATACCAATCCCAAACAATAGACGACTATTTTTATATCCTTCAAGGAGTTTGCTCATCATCACCTATTGTAGGGGAGATTTTTCTTATTGGCACTTCTCTGCGATGAATTTTTCAACGCAAGCTTCAATTTCTGCCGCAGTTGGTAGAGATAATGCTTTCTGTGCCATTGCTTTTACTTCGGCAAAGTTCGAGTTACGGATGACTTTCTTCACTTTAGGGATAGAAATGCCACTCATAGAAAACTCGTCTAAGCCCATACCTAACAATAACAGCGTTGCACGCTCATCGCCAGCAAGCTCACCACACATACCGGTCCATTTGCCCTCTGCATGGGAGGCATCAATCACTTGTTTGATGACCGTTAATACTGCCGGTGACAGTGGATTATAGAGGTGAGAAATCATTTCGTTACCGCGATCAACCGCGAGTGTGTACTGCGTTAAATCGTTGGTACCGATAGAAAAGAAAGACACTTCTTTTGCTAAATGATGAGCAATCGCTGCAGCAGCAGGGGTTTCTACCATCACACCAATTTCGATGTTTTCATCAAACGCTAACCCTTCGCGACGAAGTTCCGCTTTATATTCTTCAATCGCTTCTTTTAGGGCTCGAATTTCTTCAACTGATATGATCATCGGAAACATGATACGCAATTTACCGTGTGCGGATGCTCGTAAAACACCACGTAATTGGTCACGTAAAATTTCACGGCGATCTAAACTGATACGGACTGCGCGCCAGCCTAAGAAGGGGTTCATTTCTTTTGGCAGGTCCATGTATGGAAGATCTTTATCGCCGCCAATATCCATGGTACGAATAATAACAGATTGCCCATCCATCGCTTCAGCGACTTCTTTATAGGCTTGATATTGTTCTTCTTCGGTAGGCAGAGCATCGCGATCCATAAATAGGAATTCGGTACGGTAAAGGCCGACACCTTCGCCACCATTACGGATGATACCGTCACAGTCTTTCACGGTGCCAATATTACCGCACACTTCTACACGATGGCCGTCAAGCGTTTCTGCGGGTAAATCTTTCAGCTTTGCCAACTCTTCTTTTTCCGCTAGGAAAGCTTGTTGAACTTGTTTTGCCTGCTCAAGCTCAGCTTCTGTTGGGTTGACAAAAATTTGGTTATTGATCGCATCTAGAACTAACGTGTCACCATTTTTTACTTGTTTGGTGATGTTGTTAGTACCAACAATGGCTGGCAGCTCTAAGGAGCGAGCCATAATTGATGTATGTGAGGTGCGCCCCCCAATATCACAGGCAAA
>NZ_NBUS01000054.1:29732-31394 GCF_002749895.1 Vibrio fujianensis
CCAAGCACGTAATCAAGGTTGATTTGTGCCGTTTCAGATGGCGTTAGATCGTAAGCAACCAGAATGACTTTTTCGTCGATATCACTAATAGATACAATATGAATACCAAGTGCATTTTTTACAAAACGAGAACCAATATCACGGATATCAGTTGCGCGTTCTTTTAGGTATTCATCATCAAGAGATTCAAGCGCGGTTGCTTGTTCTTCGATCACTGTGTAAATAGCGTTATCAGCAGAAAGTTTGTCGTTTTTGATGAGCGCTAAAATTTCTTCTTCTAGCTCTTCATCTTCAAGCAACATGATGTGGCCTTCAAAGATGGCTTCTTTTTCTTCACCAAAAGTTTCCAGCGCTTTTTGTTTGATTACTTCAAGCTGAGCCGCTGATTTTTTACGAGCGTCATAGAAGCGTTGAATTTCTGAATCAACTTGAGCGTCTGAAATGGTGTTTGTGTTTAGGACAATTTCATCTTCTTGAAGTAGTAATGCTTTACCTATAGCAATACCAGGAGATGCTAGGATGCCTGAAATCATAGCCTTACCTTAAATTGGTCAACTGTAAACGGGAGAAAATGGACGTTAGTGCTAACGATAATATGTAGCCTATTCTCGGACATATTTCCAATAAAGCCATTTTGTTGAAGACAAAATGGCTTGGATTTTCCAATAGGAAATGCTTATTAGTGAAGCTGATCCATGAGTGCAACTAGGTGGTCAACCGCTTCTTTAGCTTGAGGACCCTCTGCAGAAATAGTCACAACAGTACCTTTTACTAGGCCTAGCGTTTGAAGTTTGAATAGGCTCTTGGCACTCGCACTTTTACCGTTTGAACTTACGGTGATGTCTGCATCAAAAGCTTTTGCTTCTTTAACAAATTGTGCTGCTGGACGAGTGTGAAGGCCGTTTTCTGCCGTGATTTCTACTTGCTTCTCGTACATGTTTTATACCCCAATTAATTTAGTTTTTGTAAGTTGTTAACTTGCATAAGCTTAACCTTAACCGATCATTTCTGCTAGCGCAGTAAACGTATTTTCGTGTTAGAGCTTATCCTCGTCTAAAACAATCAACAGTTTTTATTCGTCAAAGCGAATGGTAACCCTTGATTCTAATCTAGTTGGCTTCTTTATTTTGAAGCTAAAAATAAAACACCCCGATATTACCAAAGGTGGGGCAAGGATCAACAAAAAAGCCCCAGTACGGGGCTTTTTTAAACGAAAATTTGATTTCACCACATATTATTGTTGGTTTTCTTTTTCAGTGAAAATACCCGAAAATAGCGCAGTGCTAAGGTAACGTTCAGCCGAACTTGGTAGAAGAGCAACGATGGTTTTTCCTTCAAATTCAGGAAGTTCTGCAAGTCTATTAGCCGCAACGACCGCCGCGCCTGAAGAAATGCCAGCTAAGATACCTTCTTCTTCCATAAGGCGACGAGCCATGTCAATGGCTTGATCGGATGTGACCGTTTCAACCCGATCTATCAGTGTTAAGTCGAGGTTGCCGGGAATAAACCCGGCACCAATCCCTTGAATTTTATGTGGTGCCGGTTTGATTTCTTCACCAGCTAAAGCTTGAGTAATGACAGGAGATTCGGCGGGTTCTACGGCAACCGATACAATGGCTTTTCCTTTTTCGCCTTTTATATAGCGGCTGGTTCCAGTGAGTG
>NZ_NBUS01000054.1:31404-34971 GCF_002749895.1 Vibrio fujianensis
CGCCAGTACCAACTCCGGCGACAAATACATCAACTTGGCCATCGGTGGCATCCCAAATTTCAGGCCCAGTGGTTTTTTCATGGATCGCGGGGTTGGCTGGGTTATCGAATTGTTGCAGCAGTAAGTATTTATCAGGGTTGCTTGCTACAATTTCTTCCGCTTTGGCAATCGCCCCTTTCATCCCTTTCGCCGCTTCGGTGAGTTCAAGGTTGGCACCGAGCGCTTTTAATAACTTGCGACGTTCTAGGCTCATCGACTCTGGCATGGTTAACGTTAATTGATAGCCACGTGCTGCAGCAACAAAGGCAAGAGCGATGCCAGTATTACCACTGGTAGGTTCAACCAGCTCTATGCCTGCTTTTAGTTTACCTTGCTTTTCTGCCTCCCAAATCATGTTTGCACCAATACGGCATTTCACGCTAAAGCTTGGGTTGCGGGCTTCAATTTTTACCAATACGTTACCTTTGCTCACCTTATTTAAACGAACAAGTGGTGTATTACCAATAGTTAGTGAGTTGTCTTCGTAAATTTTGCTCATGGTGATATTCCTTCATTACGCAGATTTAGCGTGTGATGCGTTGAGATAATTAGTCAATACCGTCTCAGAATAGAGTTTGCTGAAAGAAGGTAAAAGGACTAAAAAGTTATAACTTATTAAAGATTTAATGGTATTGAGCCGTTACCGCTTATATTCGGCTTTAAATTCATGCACCCACATTACCGTCGCGCCACAGACGGCGACAGGCATAATAAAAAGGTTAACGATGGGAACAGCAGTAAGCATTGAGATGATCATACCAAACCCATAGGCTTTGCTTTGTTTTTGTTTCAAACTGTTTCGCATGGTATTGAAATCGATTTTGTGGTTATCAAAGGGGTAGTCACAATATTGGATCGAGAGTATCCATGCGGTAAAAATAAACCATAGTAGTGGGCCTATGGTTTGTCCTAATGCAGGGATCAGCAGTAACAGAAATAACCCGATGGCTTTCGGGAGCATATAGGCCATTTTTCGGCATTCTCTTAGCAAAATTCGTGGGGTATCTTTAATCAAGGCCCAAATACTCATCTCACTGGCGGCTACACCAGTAATTTTTTGTTCGACTTTTTCGGCGAGCAAACCGTTGAAAGGAGCGGCAATAAAATTAGCTAATGTACTGAAAAAATAGGAAAACGTGGCCAAGATAGTCAAGGCTAGCACAGGCCAGAGTAAATAACTCAGCCAAGATAAAAAATCCGGTAGCCCGTCGAGCCATTGATTAATCCAACCATCGAGATGAGTCAATAAATAATACATGGCTCCACCCACGAGCAGTAGATTCGCCACAAGGGGCAATAGCACAAACCGCCGAATACCGGGTGAAAAAGCGAGTTTGAAACCTTCAGTGAAATAGCCAAAACCTGAATGTTGTGATGTGATAGGCATAGTCAATCCCCTGATAAACGAAATCGCATATTAACGTATATCTTCAACGTAACGGAGCGATCCGCGAAGAAAAATTAGCGTATCGACGCAACTTCTAACATTAAGTTGTTCTAAAGTAGGGGGGAATTTTGGTAAAGTAGCCCACTAAACTGATATATCTACCTTGGTAAACGTGCGTCATAGGCGTTAGAGCTCAGAACATCAACACCGAGAAACTGAGAGTTTAAAATGCAGGAATTGCGATTCGTACTCATAATTGTTGGCGCGCTAGCGATAGCCGCTTTGCTATTTCATGGTCTTTGGACTAGTAAAAAAGAAGGGAAGTCTAAGTTTGGTGATAAACCTCTTAGTCGCATTGCGGTTGAACGACATGACGATATGGCCTCCGAATCCGCGCAGGATGATGTTGTTCCTAAAGAAAGAAAAGAACCTGATTTTGGCTTATCTGGTCATGATATTGATCCTTTGATCGCTGATTATGAGTTAGATATCCCTGTCACTCCTGTGCGTCTTTCTGATGACGTTGATGAGCAAATAACTTTAGCACAAACCGAACCAGATCCTAATTTAGACAACTCTTCTTCCAGCGAATTTGGGCCTGTTGAAACGGCGGCTGTCGAGCAGCCAAAGGAAGAAGAGCTACAAGTGGTTGTCCTCAACGTTCATTGCGCTGGCTCAGAACCATTTATTGGAACCAAGTTATTTGAGAGTTTGCAACAAAACGGTTTATTGTATGGCGAAATGGACATTTATCATCGTCATGCTGATTTATCTGGCACAGGAAAGGTTTTGTTCAGCGTTGCGAATATGATGCAGCCAGGAACACTCAAGCATGATGACCCTGCTGAATTTGCGACCAAAGGTATTTCCTTTTTTATGACGCTGCCTTGCTTTGGTGATCCTGAGCAAAACTTTAAGTTAATGCTCAAAACGGCTCAGCAAATTGCGGATGATTTGGGGGCCAATGTATTGGATGATGCACGAAATCTGATGACGCCTGATCGTCTATCTGGCTACCGTAAACAGATCCAAGCGTTTAAAGCCAAACAGGTTTAACTGATTACTAGTCAATCAAAGGCTCCTAGTCGGAGCCTTTTTTCTTGATTCGAGAGAATAACGATGCAACACGTAGAGCAAAGATTACAAGAGTTACGGCAAATTCTGCACGAGCATGCCATACGTTATTACGTAGAAGATGCACCAACCATTCCTGATGCGGAATACGATAGACTCATGCGAGAGCTATTAGAGCTTGAAGCTCAACACCCGCAATGGGTGACGGCAGACTCACCCAGTCAACGAGTGGGCGGTGCACCGCTATTAGGCTTTGAGCCCGTTGTGCACGAGCTTCCGATGCTATCGCTTGATAACGCCTTTGAAGATGCGGAATTAGACAGTTTTTATCGTCGTATGGGTGAGCGTGTGGCCGGAGCGAAACAGGCTTCATTTTGTTGTGAGCCTAAGTTAGATGGGCTGGCTGTAAGCTTACTTTATGTCGATGGTGTATTGGTACAAGCTGCCACTCGTGGTGATGGTACAACAGGTGAAAACATTACTGAAAATGTTCGAACCATCAAATCGATTCCCTTAAAATTGCGCGGTACTGGTTGGCCAAAACGGATAGAAGTCCGTGGTGAAGTTTTTATGCCGAAAGCGGGGTTTGAGCAAATGAACGCGCAAGCATTGAAAAAAGGTCAAAAAGTTTTTGTTAACCCGCGCAATGCAGCAGCAGGAAGTTTACGTCAGCTAGACTCTCGTATTACCGCAACCAGACCATTGGCTTTTTATGCGTATAGTGTCGGGGTTGTTGAGGGAGGAGCGTTAGCAGACAGCCACTATGAGCGTTTTTTACAACTAAAACAATGGGGATTACCCATCAGCCCCGAAGCAAAACGGGTTGAGAATTTAGCCCAAGTCAAACAATACTATCAAGATATCGTGGAACGACGCAGTGAATTACCTTATGAAATTGATGGTGTGGTGATCAAGGTTGATGATGTTCTTTTGCAAGAGCGGTTAGGATTTGTTGCGCGAGCGCCTCGCTGGGCAATTGCCTATAAGTTCCCCGCTCAAGAAGAGATGACCAGGCTGAATGAGGTAGAGTTTCAAGTCGGAAGGACAGGAGCGATCACGCCAGTGGC
>NZ_NBUS01000054.1:34981-37822 GCF_002749895.1 Vibrio fujianensis
AAACTTGAGCCGATATTTGTCGGTGGTGTGACCGTGAGTAATGCCACTTTGCATAATGCCGATGAAATTGAGCGATTAGGGGTCATGGTTGGCGATACGGTGATTATTCGTCGTGCCGGCGATGTGATTCCACAAATCGTTGCGGTAGTGCTCGAGTTAAGGACTGATGAAGCGAGAGCAATATCTTTTCCCACGCATTGTCCCGTTTGCCATTCTGATATTGAACGAGTGCAAGGTGAAGCCGTTGCCCGTTGTACTGGTGGGTTAGTTTGCCGCGCACAACGTAAAGAATCATTGAAGCATTTTGTCTCGCGTAAAGCGATGGATGTTGATGGGCTCGGTGATAAAGTTATTGAGCAGTTAGTCGAACGCGATATGGTATTGACGCCCGCTGATCTATTTAAACTCCGAGCAGGCGAGTTAACTGTTCTGGAGCGGATGGGGCCTAAATCTGCACAAAATATTACTCAGGCGCTAGAAAAAGCAAAACAAACCACATTACCTCGTTTTTTATATGCGCTTGGCATTCGTGAAGTGGGGGAAGCGACAGCGATGAACCTTGCCCAGCATTTCTACAACTTAGAAGCCATTATGCACGCTTCAGTCGATCAATTAATTAAAGTGCAAGATGTTGGCATGGTAGTAGCTAGCCATATTCGAGCGTTCTTTAGTCAAGAAAATAATCAACGGGTGGTTGAAGAGCTACTTGCATTAGGGGTTCATTGGCCAATCATCGAGCCGAAAAGTGATGGACAACCACAGCCACTAGCCGGAAAGACAGTCGTATTAACGGGATCGTTATCACAACTATCACGCAGTGAAGCCAAGGCTGCGTTGCAATCGTTAGGGGCGAAAGTGACGGGCAGCGTTTCTAAAAATACTGATATTCTATTTGCAGGAGAAGCTGCCGGTTCAAAACTACTGAAAGCGCAAGAGTTAGGGATTGAAATCTTAGCGGAACAAGATTTAATCAATCTGATCCAATAACGATAATTTCATAGTAATAGAAACCCTCAGTTGCTCTACTGAGGGTTTTTTATGTTTTTAAAATAACTTAGTTGTTCATGGGCAATTTGTCTGCAATTAACAATTCATGCTTGAGTTTTTTGTCACCTTGTTTTTTCTATCGATGCGATCGACTTCAATTAATTCATTTTAAATTGACTTTAAATAATTGATATTTAATGTGATTATTTTGTTTTTGTCTGGTTGTCTAAATAATTAGATCTTGATCACTTACTGGTCCAAAGTTTGCCGTCGGTCATATTTTTTTAGTTAAAAATTAAGTTCTGATTGATGTTTTATCTGCGGCAGTTAGTCTTAAGGCATGGATACACCAAGGTGTATACAAACAGCGATGAGACTCTTTAAGGGGTGCTCATACAGCAAAAGTTTTCTCCCTTCGGCGGCCAACTTTGGGGAGAAAAATAAAACAGCTATCTTTATTTTTAGGAGTTTTCCATGGACAAAATGTTTAAACGTACTCTATTAGGTGCGGCCGTTGCTACTCTGTTGTCTTCTGGTGCAGCATTTAGCGTTTCGGCAGCAGAATCCGCAAACTATGAAGTTTATGGGGTAATCGCACTGCAAGCAGCTTATCGTGACTATGATGCGGGCAGTAAAGAAGCAGATGATAAATTAGGTGGTACTCAGTTTAACAACGAATCTCGTCTTGGTTTCCGTGGTGAGAAAGATTTCAAAAATATTGAATCTACTTTTATTTGGCAAATCGAAGCGGGCTATGTAGACCCATCCTTTGCTGATCCAGGTTCAGAATGGGGTACTCGTGATACCTTTGTTGGCTTTAAACATGACAGCTACGGTACTGTTCGTTTAGGTCGCGTTTTATCACCACTATATGAGTTGGTTGACTGGCCAGCCTCTAACCCAGGTTTGGGCGATGTCTATGACTGGGGTGGTGCGATTGGTGGTACTAAACACCAAGATCGCGCTTCAAACACCATTCGTTGGGATACACCAACATTTGCTGACAGCCTATCTATGAACTTAGCTTACGGCGTAGCAGGTAAAGATGGTGCACAAAAAGGTGAAGGTAAAGACTACTGGATGGGTGCGGCAGCACACTACAAACTTTCCGTTTTCCAATTTGATTTAGCCTATGAAGGTAACCGTGACGTAGCCAAAGAAGGTACTGAATGGGATAACGATGCTTACCTATTTGGTGTACAAGGTTGGTTTGATAATGGGCTTTCTTTCTACGCTCAATATAAGATGATGGAAGCGAAACCTTCTGTTGGCGATAAAGAAAAGCAAAATGCCTACTCTGCGGGTGTTGCTTATACAACGGGTGACTGGCAGTTCAAGCTGGGTTATGCGAAAAATGATGAGCTTAAAGTGGGCGGCGATAAGCTAAAAGGTTCGGATGATGATGTATTATCAGTACAAGCGCTATACTTTGTTGACCCATCAGCGGTGCTGTATGCTCGTGCTCGTACCTTAGATTTTGGTAAAGCTTATAATGGTCGTTGGAAATCAGCCGATTATGATGAGTATTCAGTGGGTGTAGAGTATTACTTCTAAGCAAAGCGTAAATTTTTATTATAGAGTATGGCGAGCTTAGGCTCGCCATTTTATTTGAAGGAGAGATTATGAAATTACTTCCTATTAGCTTGCTGGCATCGTTGCTCTCTGTTTCGTTGGGAAGTTATGCCGACATTAATGTTACGTTTGATCGCGATATTCAATTGTTGGCTGTCAATGGTGAATCGGAAGGGTTTACTTTTGGACACCGTTCAGAGCTGACACTAGAATCGGGAGTACATCAACTACTGGTTCGTGCGGAACGAGTCGTGCAAATGTCGGGTAAAAAAAATAAATACA
>NZ_NBUS01000054.1:37832-40766 GCF_002749895.1 Vibrio fujianensis
ATCGCCCCTGATGATTGTGAAAATTTCTGGTGATGAGGGTAAGCTAAACCTTGCACCCACTATGATTGTCCGTAATGAAGGCAATGCACTAGAGTTTGATCGTCATCCGGCTTTAAACATAGAGGTAATACAAGGGCCGCTGGAGGTAGAACAAGACTTTATTCCTGGCCGTTCTTTTGGTTTAATGGGCGATTATCGTAAAGAACTCAGGCAGTTTAACCGTACCGACAGTAAAGCAGCTATTCATCGCTCATCATTAGTTGCTCGTCCAGTGGTTGCGTCACACGTTGAAAAAAAATCAGCAATGATAGAGGATAATCTTGAAGCGGATAAACTTAAGATGCTCCAAGAGACTTATCTTGACCTTGATGAAGCACAACGCAAAGCGTTTCTGTCTTGGGCAATAAGTCAATAATGGGAATAAAATGCAAATTCGTGATGTGGCAAAAATTACCGGGTTAAGTGCTAAATCAATTCGATTCTATGAATCTAAAGGGTTGATTGCGGCTGCTGAGCGAGGCAGTAATGGCTATCGGTATTATTCGGAACATCACTTAGCGCAACTGCGCTTAATCGCTAGCGCTAGGCAAGTTGGGTTTAGTTTAGATGAGTGCGCCTCTTTATTACAACTTGCACAAAAAGAAGATCGAACCAGTGCGGAAATTAAGCAAAAAACGCAGCGTAAAGTGCAAGATATCGAGAGTAAAATAGCACAACTTGAGCAGATTAAAGCACAATTGCAATCTTGGATCAGTGAATGTCCCGGTGATAGTGGGCCAGCATGCCCTATTTTAGATAATCTCTATCACTATCCTGCGGCGCAAAAATCTTGTGGCATGAAAAAAAGTTAAGGTAATCGGTACGACGATAACAATCCTTGATAAAAAAAGAAGAAGAGTAACGTTGTAACGGCTCTTCTTCTTTTTGGTTATAATCTGAAATGTGATATGGCTATTGTTGTGCGCTAGATGCGCGGTAGGGTTTGATTTTTAGAGTAATTCCATCAAGGGCAATAATTTCCGCCATATTACCGGCATGAATATCCTCTTCACTGATGGCTGACCATGTACTATCGGCGAGGTGTATTCGTGTGACGATACCAGCTTTTACCTCATCCGTTATTGGTATTCGTTGGCCAATTAGCTGTTTCTCTTTTTGATTTAAAACGCGTTGACTGTCGCTAATGCGATCTGTTTTAAACTGACGACGCCACCATAACCAAGTGGTTATTAATGAGAAACTCGCAAATGTCATCCATTGCAACTGCCAACCGATGGGAATAAATAGCATTAATAGGCCAACCAGTAATCCGGAGAGCCCCAGCCAAAGAAAGTAACCCGCGGTGCCAAGCAATTCGATAGTGAGCAACGCTAAACCCAATGCTAACCAGTGCCAATAGTTGAATTGTGTTAACCAGTCAATCAAGCTTGATTTCCTTTATCTGTTGAATGCTGAAACATCTCTGCGATGCCAGCGATTGATCCCATGAGGCCTGTTGCTTCCAGCGGTAGCATAATAATTTTTCCATTTTCTGCTTGGCCAATTGATTTTAGCGCTTCGGTATACCCTTGAGCAATAAAGTAATTAACCGCTTGCATGTCTCCTTTAGCAATCGCTTCAGAGACCATTGAGGTCGCTTTTGCTTCAGCTTCTGCTGCGCGTTCACGAGCTTCAGCTTGTAGAATCGCGGCTTGCTTTTCCCCTTCGGCCTTTAATATTTCCGATTGTTTTTGTCCTTCGGCGCGTAAGATTTGTGCTTGACGAATTCCTTCCGCTTCTAAGACTTCGGCGCGTTTATTTCGCTCAGCTTTCATTTGCGCATTCATTGCCGCCGTTAGATCGGCGGGGGGTTGTACATCTTTGATTTCAATTCGAGTGATCTTGATGCCCCATGGATTGGTGGCTTGATCAATGATGGATAATAATTTGGTATTAATCATATCCCGTTGACTGAGCATTTCGTCCAGTTCCATTGAGCCGAGTACAGTACGCATGTTAGTTAATGTTAAATTACGGATAGCGTGCTCTAAATCGGTCACTTCATAAGCTGCTCGTGCCGCATCGATGACTTGCACAAAGCAGACCGCATCAATGACGACGCTGGCATTATCTTTACTGATCACTTCTTGAGCGGGAATGTCGAGTACCCTTTCCATCATATTAATTTTTTGGCCGATGCGGTCGACAAATGGAATGATAATATTTAAGCCGGGTTTTAATGTATGGGTATAACGGCCAAAGCGTTCGACCGTCCAGTGCTTACCTTGAGGGACGGTTTTTACTGCAGAAATGATAAAGACAACAGCGACGACGACAAATACGCCGATCGTAATAAGGGAGTCTATAGCCATGACGTATCCTTGTGGAGTGAAATAAAATACTAATATAATTGAATATCAATTGTGCAGTAGAGTTGAGTCGCTGGCAAGCCAACTTAGCGATAATTGATCAGCTTCGTATAAAATCAGGCGGCCCAGCCTTTGATTTTAGTGGTGGGGATCACTTTTGGCTCTTTTGATGTTGCTGGGGGGGGGGTATCTCGACATTTCTCTCCTTGTCGTTAACGCCCCCAATCGGATAGTCTGTCTATGTTCATGGGGGACTCGCTCACTGGCTGCCTACCTGCAATTCCAAGTGGTTTGGGTATCGAGTTGCATGCTTAATAAAGCAATGAGTATAACTGACGA
Source organism: Vibrio fujianensis (assembly GCF_002749895.1). GTDB lineage: Bacteria > Pseudomonadota > Gammaproteobacteria > Enterobacterales > Vibrionaceae > Vibrio > Vibrio fujianensis. The sequence continues at coordinate 40,520 of NZ_NBUS01000054.1, forward strand.
CGATAACGACTAGCGATCGGGTTACTTTGCCCCAATGCATTTAATATATCCATGAATGTTTTTTTCATATCGCCGTCTAACGTATTCAGATCGCGGTTTAGAAAACGCCATAACAAAGCAAGGGCTTCTTCATCACGTTGTACTTGGTGATATTGACTGGCAAGCTCATTGGCAATTTTTGCATTGCTTGGTTGTTCGGTCAATGCTGTCTCAAGTGCTTGAATTTCTGGGCTATCAGCTGCTTGTT
>NZ_NBUS01000054.1:40776-50786 GCF_002749895.1 Vibrio fujianensis
GTACAGTTCCACTTGGGCGATTAACCGTTTGTAATAGCTATCTTGATATTCCAAAGGGATAGCTGATAAACGTTCTTTTGCTTCATCGAATCGTCGGTTTGCCAATAAACAGTCGGCTAGAGCCAGTTTGATTTCGCCCTTATTTTGCCATTGTTCATCAAGTGCCATGAGCAGAGGTAAGGCTTGCGCATATTGCTGTTCGCTGACCAGTTGTAGTGCTTGTTGTGCCGTACGCTCTTCTTGACTTGGCAAGTGACGAGCTAACATCTCTTTAATGGTTTCGATTGACTGTAACCCACTCAACCCATCAACTGGCTGCCCGTTGACAAATAGGGCTAAAGTTGGCAATGCCTGAATGCCAAATTGAGCGGCAATCTGTTGCTCTTCTTGACAGTTTAAAGTTGCCAACTGGAATGCGCCTTCATACTGTTGAGCAAGTTGTTGTAATTGTGGAACAAGTTGGGCGCTTTCGTCACTCATTGGGGCCCAGAAATAAAATAAAATAGGTTGATTCACCGAGTCTGCTAATACGTCGCGGAAATTGTGTTGAGTAACATCGATACTATGAGCTGAATGCATGGTGATTCCTTATGGCTATGTATATAAACCAAACATGGGGGAGCGCGCGATAAATCTCAAGGTGTGACATAAGATTGTTAGCGTTTTCTAGGGGCAATAGACCTTAAGTATTAGAGCACCCATCAAAGACATGAATAGGTTTTGATGGGTGCTAAGTAGCAGTAAGCAAAGGTTAAAAAAGAATTAGCAGTGCCAAAGTAATTATGACACCGAGCCAATTCCATTGATTTAATGTCATTGGGCGATACTCAATGTCTTTGTGAATGTATTGGTGACTATGGCGAAAAAACATGACGAATTAATGACAAAATACCATTTATGCTGATTTATTGAGCAATTTGTCAAGGGTTCTGCCTGGTAATACTCGTTTGAGAATCGCAAACAATTTGGTCGGAAAGGTGATTCGATACCTAAGTTTAGGTCGCTTGGCTTCTAAAGCATGGAGTAATGGAGCAAGGCAAGCGTGTGCTGGAAGTGCAAATGGATGATTGGACTTTTCATTCGCGAGACGTGAAATTTGCTGTTGATAGGCTTGATGATGAATAGATGAATCGATGTTAATCCAGTTGGTCAAGGCTTGTAATGCGTTGGCTCTAAATTGAGTATTAATCGGCCCAGGTTCTAGTAAGCTAATGTGGATGTTTGAACCGGCCAACTCTAGGCGTAATGTGTCAGTCCAGCCTTCTATGGCAAATTTTGAGGCGTTATAAGCACCTCGATACTTCATGGCTGCAAAGCCTAAAATAGAGCTATTTTGAATAATTCGGCCATAACCTTGTTGACGAAAATGGGGCAGTAATAGTGTGGTTAATGTATGCCATCCAAAAAAATTACTTTCAAATTGAGCCCGTAATGCTTCGGTGGGTAAATCTTCCAAGGCTCCTGGTTGACCATATGCTCCATTATTAAATAGGGCGTAGAGTTGATGGTTGGAGAGGGTTAATGCCATTTTGACAGCAGATTTAATACTTCTTTCATCAGCTAAATCTAACTGAATGCAGGTAAGCCCTAGTGCTTGTAAGCGTTGAACATCATGATGATCACGGCAAGATGCAATGACGTGATAACCTCGCTGCTTAAGCTCTAGCGCGGCCATATAACCAATACCTGATGAGCAGCCGGTAATAAGAATTGATCGGGTCATAACCTATCCATTAATGATGATGTTGAAGAAGCTGTTTGAGAGCGGGCTCAAGTCGTGAATACGTGAATTGAAAACCGAGTTCAGTCAATTTTTTCGGTTTGGATCGGATGCTGTCAAAAAGCAGAATGCTTGCTTCGCCCATCAGTAAGCGTATCGCCCATTTAGGGGTGAATAATAGATGAGGACGTTTCAGTGTCGACGCTAAGCATCGGCTGAATACTCGGTTTGTGACAGGATGTGGCGCACAGAGATTAAAAGCGCCGTGAGCATGTTCTGTCTCTAATAAGTAAGTGATGGCTCTGACCATATCGATAATATGAATCCAAGGCATGTATTGATCGCCTTTGCCTATTGGTCCACCTAGCCCATAACGGTAGGGAAGCAGCATTTTCATTAGCGCTCCGCCGTCTGTTGAAAGGACGATTCCTGTTCTCAATAGACAGACTCGTGTTCTTTCGGTTTGTGCTCTTCGGGCAATTTGTTCCCACTTTGCACAGATTTGATGTGGAAATTGTGACGAGTGTACTTGGCGGCTCTCATCGAAAGGATGAGCTTGTTGATCGCCATAATAACCCACGGCAGAGCCGCTGATAAAAACAGAAGGGGGAGCGGTACTGGCGTGAATTAATGCAACTAATTTTTCTGTGATAGACCAGCGGCTTTGGCAGATACGTTGTTTTTGTGATTCGGTCCAGCGTTTATCAGCAATAGGCTCTCCTGCTAAATTAATGACCGCGTGGTAACCATCTAAATTACTCAGCACATCAAGGTTGTTAATAAAAGAGAGGCTTTGCGCATGAACATGGATCAGTTGCTGTTTGGCTCGATCAATGTCTCGGCTTAGAATCACTAAATCATGGATCATGAGATGTTTTACCAACTCTCGTCCGATAAGCCCTGTAGCGCCTGTTATCAGTATCTTCATAAAGCTCTCCTTGCACAGTGGTGAGTACCATGGCTATTGGGTAATCATCAGCTTATGTGTATCCTTTCATGGGTTCAAGTTTTTACCATTGATTTATCGCTTTCTCCATGTGAAGCGACAACTGGAGTGGCGATGTTGGCCATAATGATGACGCGAACACTGCAAGTACGTACAATGGTTTGATTATCGATTAAGAGGTAGCAGATGAAATTATTTATTGCGTCAGATCTTCATGGTTCATTACCTGCAACAGAAAAAACCATTCAAGCATTTACTCAATCGGGGGCGAATACGTTAATTTTATTGGGTGATTTACTCAATCATGGCCCAAGAAATCCCGTCCCGACTGGCTATAACCCACCAGCGGTAGCAGAATGCTTAAACCAATATGCACAACAGATTATTGCGGTGAGAGGAAACTGTGACAGTGAAGTTGATCAAATGCTGTTCGATTTCCCGATGATGAGCGATTTTGCTTGGGTGTTACTGGAATCTGGTCGTCGATTATTTCTAACCCATGGGCATCTTTATCAAAAAGACAATCGCCCTCAACTTCAGCATGGCGACGTGTTTGTCCAAGGCCATACTCATATTGCTCTTGCTGAATTACAAACGGGAGTCTACCAGTTTAATCCCGGATCCGTTACTTTTCCGCGCCAAGAAGGCATTGCTAGCTATGGTCTGTTGGAAGGAGAACATTTGACGGTATACAGCTTTCAGCAAGACGTTTTGGCACAAATCCATTTGATCTAAACGTCAGAGGGGCGCGAAGTCCCCTTTGACATCAATTATCCATTGCCAAATAGCACCGTTGAACCATGGCTTAAGCTAGTAAGCAGTAAGGTTTTATCGTTAACTACATCAATGCGCCGACTCTGTTGAGCATCAACTTTAAATAATTGGGTAATCAGTTGTAGCTGCTCTGGGGTAAACTCTTTTGTATAAGCCGAAGACATATCCTTAAATTCCGTAGGAGAAATAAGCAGATAATTACTGCTAATATTCCATTGTCCCGATTCGGAAATATTAATAACATTTTCTGCAATGGTTTGTTCAGCAGAGTACAGTTTCACGGTCGATACTCGTAAATAGCTACCATTCGGTAAATATTTGACATTTGATACCACATCGACCCGATGCAGTGGCCCAACGGCATTGTTGGGTAATTTGTGCTCGATTAATGTGACCAGTTTTGATTGCCATTCACGAGAACAGAGAATTTTCTCGAGTTTAATTTCACTGTGTTGATAAAGCCACAGGCTTGCTATTGCTGAAATTAAAAAGAGTAGGGCGGCGACTTTTTTCATCATGCGTATATCCCTCACTGGCAAACCTTCTCTGTGTCGTTGGTATTGGCAAAAATTCTTAATGTGATGTTTTTCCCTGAAAATCGTGTGGTATGGATATAATTCAACATCAATTGGTTGTTTTCTCCGCCAGTCGCAATCACTTGTTTTAGATTGAGAAAGAGCTCTTCACCATGAATGGTGCGATATTTTTTTACACAGGTTTCAATCGAAGGCAACCAAGATGAAAGATCAGGATGATTCACTGGTGCACTGATGGTTACCTCATCAATAACGGCTAATCGGCGAAATTTCGATGCAGGGGGAGCGGTGAGTAAATAAGTTATCAACGGTAAAAGAAGCGCACTGATGAGTAAAATCGTTGTGGTTACATCAAAGCGGAATTTTTTGCGGGCCGTTTTTGTGTCTGAGCCACCGGCGTGATGAGTGACTTTGGGTTCATCCACTCTCGATGATATCGTGCTTGGTTCTGTTAATGTCTCGGCGGTTTTAGATTTTTCTTTGTTGGGTTCAGATACGAGACAGTCAACATGAGCAATCAATTGGTAGCCGCGTTTAGGCACCGTTTTGATAAACTGTGGTGCTTTCGTTGAATCCTTCAGCATTTTGCGTAGCGTCGAAATTGCTTGGGTCAAACTAGAATCGTCGACTTCAAAGCCTTGTTCTCGCCATACATAGTTATGTAGTTCATGACGAGTAATCACGTTATTAGGATGTTGAACCAGCATAAATAGGATGCGACTTTCGTTGCTGCCGAGGCGAATTTCTTCCTCACCCATTTCCGTATCAACTAATAAGTTGCTGGTTGGATCGAAAATAAAACGGTTGGCAAGAATGAATTTAGTGTCGAATTTACTCATGAGATCTTCTTTTTTAATCGGTATTTCCGGACAACGGCAGAGCATTGTTCGGTTTTACCTACTTAGTATTAGGGTCTCTTGGAACTGTAAATGAGATCGAACAGCGAATCAGTCATATCCCTATAGCAAATTCACGACTGTAAAACAGTTTAGAATTACTCTAACTTTTGATTCTATTTACATACCTTGTCAGTAATAACAGCGTTCGTACGGTCTTTAGACCGATAGACTTAGCAGAGCATAATCAAAAAAAATAAAAAAAACAGTGTTTTTATGGTTTTTGACCTTGAATTTACATTCATGAGCCACATGTTAATAGCAAATCGATGTTCTTCCTACCCTTTTCAGCTTTATTGATAGGGTTTGATATGATGTAACGGAGCAAAAATGAGCGAAACAGTAACCAACAATAAAGAAACGCGTGGTTTTCAATCAGAAGTAAAACAACTACTGCATTTGATGATTCACTCTTTGTATTCGAATAAAGAAATTTTTCTACGAGAGCTGATTTCCAATGCTTCAGACGCAGCCGATAAGCTACGCTTTCAAGCTTTATCAAATCCAGATCTCTATCAAGGTGATGCCGATCTAGGCGTGAAACTTTCTTTTGATAAAGACGCGAATACTTTAACGATATCTGATAATGGTATTGGCATGAGTCGTGAGGATGTGATTGAGCACCTAGGGACGATTGCAAAATCAGGTACAGCTGAATTTTTCTCAAAGCTTTCTCAAGAACAATCAAAAGATTCTCAGTTAATTGGACAATTTGGTGTTGGTTTCTATTCCGCATTTATTGTCGCTGATGCGGTCACCGTACGCAGCCGAGCTGCTGGATTACCTGCTGATCAAGCCGTTCAGTGGTATTCTGAAGGTGAGGGAGAGTACAGCGTTGAAACAGTAGAAAAAAATACTCGCGGTACAGATATCGTATTGCACCTCCGCGAAGAAGGAAAAGAATTCTTATCGGAGTGGCGTTTACGAGATGTCATTTCTAAATATTCAGATCACATTGGTATTCCTGTTTATATTCAAACGCCTGAGCGTGATGATGAAGGAAAAGAAACCGGTGAGTTTAAATGGGAGCAAATTAACAAAGCCCAAGCGTTATGGACTCGTGCGAAATCAGAAATCAGCGATGATGAATATAACGCGTTTTATAAACATGTTTCTCATGACTTTACGGATCCGCTAGTTTGGAGTCATAACAAAGTTGAAGGGAAAAATGATTATACGAGCTTGCTATATATTCCAGCCAAAGCACCATGGGATTTATACAACCGAGAGCATAAGCATGGCTTAAAATTGTATGTTCAACGCGTTTTTATTATGGATGATGCGGAACAATTTATGCCATCGTATTTACGTTTTGTTCGTGGTTTGATTGACTCCAATGACTTACCACTCAATGTATCGCGTGAGATTTTGCAAGATAATAAAGTTACTCAGTCTTTGCGTAATGCATGTACTAAGCGTGTCTTAACCATGTTAGAACGTTTGGCGAATAATGATAGCGATAAATACCAAACTTTCTGGAAAGAATTTGGCCTGGTGATGAAAGAAGGCCCAGCTGAAGACTTTGCTAATCGTGAAAAAATTGCTGGGTTGTTACGCTTTACCTCGACTCATACTGACAGCTCAGAGCAAACGATCAGTCTAGCTTCCTATGTAGAGCGAATGAAAGAAGGGCAGGAAGTTATTTATTATCTCACTGCTGATAGTTACCTTGCAGCGAAAAATAGCCCACATTTGGAGCAATTTAAGTCAAAAGGGATTGAAGTTCTGTTGATGTCTGATCGCATTGATGAGTGGCTGATGAATTATTTAACCGAGTTTGACGGTAAATCGTTCCAGTCTATCACGAAAGCGGGCCTCGATTTAAGTAAGTTTGAGGATGAAGCAGAGAAAGAGAAGCACAAGGAAACAGAGCAAGAGTTCCAGTCAGTCGTTGAGCGAGTTAAAGCCTATCTTGGCACACGAGTGAAGGATGTTCGAACCACATTTAAATTAGCGTCAACCCCTGCTGTGGTTGTGACCGATGATGGTGAAATGGGGACACAAATGGCCAAGTTACTTGCTGCGGCAGGACAAGCGGTGCCTGATGTGAAATATATTTTTGAGATTAACCCAGAACATGCGATGGTGAAACATATGGCTGATGAGGCCGATGAACAAGCCTTTGGTCGTTGGGTGGAAGTGTTATTGGGCCAGGCAATGTTGGCCGAGCGTGGTTCGATGGAAGATCCAACTCAATTTGTCACCGCTATCAATCAGCTACTGACTAAAGTGGAATAATGATCATTAACGCAAGCCAATGTGATGTTGGCTTGCGTTTTTTCTAACCGTTTCTGCGTAAAGGGGCTTAGGAAATCTTAATGTAAATAACGGCTTTGATCGGTATTCTTTCGTCTTAGATTCCGTTTTTGACCGTTTTTTATGATAGAATTAGTCTCTTGAATAGTCAGATTTGTCAGTTCGATTTTTCATGCTTTTTGCTTAAGCAAATTCAAATTTGTCTCCTTATACCGAAACTTATCGTCGTACTATCATCGTACTGTGAGCTTCGGTATAACATTATTTTCTTAAAGAGGATTAAACATGCGCATCATTCTTCTAGGTGCTCCGGGTGCAGGTAAAGGCACACAAGCTCAATTCATTATGGAGAAATATGGTATACCACAAATCTCTACTGGTGATATGTTACGTGCTGCTATCAAAGCGGGTACTGAGCTTGGTAAACAAGCAAAGTCAGTGATTGATGCGGGTCAATTAGTCTCTGATGAAATCATCTTGGGCCTCATCAAAGAGCGCATTGCTCAACCAGATTGCGAGAAGGGTTTTTTGCTTGATGGTTTTCCTCGTACCATTCCTCAAGCGGATGGTTTGAAAGAGATGGGAATTGAGGTTGATTATGTGATTGAGTTCGATGTTGCCGATGATGTGATTGTTGAGCGTATGGCTGGACGCCGTGCGCATCTTGCTTCTGGTCGTACTTACCATGTTATTTACAACCCACCTAAAGTTGCTGGTAAAGATGATATTACCGGTGAAGATTTGGTTGTACGTGATGATGATAAAGAAGAGACAGTACGAGCTCGTTTAGGGGTTTATCATGAACAAACCGCTCCGCTTATTGCCTACTACGGTAAAGAAGCGGCAGCAGGTAACACGCAATATTTAAAATTTGATGGGACAAAACAAGTTGCTGAAGTCAGTGCTGATATCGAAAAAGCACTCGCATAAAATGGCTCGTTTGCCCAATATAACCGAGCGAGGCGGCCTTTAGGGTCGCCTTTTTTACTCTTTTTGTCGTGATGTACAAAGGTAAACATGGAATGGACGTTATGCATAATGGTAAGCAATTAGGCGTTTTACTGGCAAACCTAGGAACACCACAAGAGGCAACGCCAAAAGCCGTTAAACAATTTTTAAGTCAATTCTTACATGATAAGCGTGTTGTGGACTTAAGCCGTTGGTTATGGTGTCCCTTATTACATGGCATTATTCTTCCAACGCGCGCTCCGAAAGTGGCTAAGCTTTATCAGTCCATTTGGATGGAGGAGGGATCGCCACTGATGGTGTATGCCAAACGTCAGCAAGAAAAACTGCAAAAGCAGCTTTCTATTCCGGTTGAACTCGCGATGACCTATGGTGAACCAAGCCTAGCTCGTGGCGTGCAGGCTTTATGTCAACAAGGTGTTTCTTCGATAATTGTATTACCGCTTTATCCCCAGTACTCAGCAACCACAACTGCTGCTGTGTTTGATGGTTTAGCCAAGGTGATGAAGCAACAAGTGGTTGTTCCGGAACTGACGTTTATTCAAGATTATCATGATCATCCCCTCTACATCCGAGCGTTAGCAGAAAAAGTCCGTGATGCTTGGCAACAGAATGGTCGAGGCGATAAATTGATCTGCTCTTATCATGGTATTCCTAAGCGTTATGCTGATAATGGCGATATTTATCCGATACATTGCCAACAAACCACTCGTTTATTGGCGCAAGAACTCGGATTAACGGATCAACAGATCATGATGACCTATCAATCTCAATTTGGCAAAGAAGAGTGGTTGCAGCCCTATACTGATAAAATGATGGAGCAATTGCCTCAACAAGGAATAAAACGCATCGACATTATTTGTCCGGCTTTTTCAGTTGATTGTTTGGAAACACTGGAAGAAATAGCAGGTGAAAATAAGCATCTTTTTCTTCAGTCAGGAGGAGAAGCTTTTAACTATATCGAGTGTCTAAACGATTCGGATGCTCATATTCAGATGATGGCGGCTTTAATCCATCAACGATGTGGATAATGGCCGTCGAAAGAGTTTTACCATAGAAATGGTTTTACTATAGAAATAGTTTTACTATAGAAATAGTTCAAAAGCCTTATCCAAGAGGCTTTTGAACCATTTGACAGTCTGTGGTTTATGCTTCGGCAGGTGCTAATTCAACCTCGACATTGCCTTGACATATTTTAGTCAACATTGGTGCGATTAAGAAGGTAATCAGTGTGATTCCTGCGGTGGTATAGCCAATTTTTCCAAATACATCGCCATAGATAGCAAGTGATTCATGTGCACTGGTAATCTGATCGGGAACAGAGGTTAAACTCGCAACCCATCCAGCAATAACGGCAGCCGTTGCTGAAGTAAGAAACCACATTCCCATCGCAAAGCCCATCATACGCTGTGGAACCAATTGTGCCACCATGGCTAAACCAAGCCCTGAAACCAGTAACTCACCAACGGATTGGAAGGCATAGCTCAGAACTAACCAGTCTGCACTGATGATGCCTTGATGATTCGCAAATCCGGTTCCCCACGATAGAACTAAAAATGAGAGTGCGCAAAATCCCATGCCTATTGCAAATTTAAATGGCATAGCGAGGCGCTCGCCTAATTTACCATAAAGCATTGCCAATACTGGGCTGGCGATCATAATCCAAAAAGGGTTTAACGCTTGAAATTGCTCTGGTTCAAAATGAAAACCGAACAAATTTGGATCAACATTGTGAATAGCAAAAAAGTTCAGTGACGTTGGCATTTGAAAGTAAAGTACAAAGAACACCACGCCTTGTAACATCAGAACAAAGGCGACCAACATTTTTTGTCGTTCAATCCCAGTCATTGAAAATGTTTCTTTAAAGTAAAAGGTCACGATCATTAGCCCTGCAATGACTAAAATCGCATGTGCTA
>NZ_NBUS01000054.1:50796-65758 GCF_002749895.1 Vibrio fujianensis
CAAGTTTTGTAATAAATAACTACAGAAAAAACTCATCATTATGGAACCGATGACCACCAAGCTTAAGCGCGTTTTATTCACCGATTGGAGATCAGCGGGTGAACCGACGTTTTTAAGCATCTTTTGACACAGAATAAAGTTAACAACGGTAATCGCTAAACCGATCGCACTGACGCCAAAAGCCATCCCATAACCGGCTCGTTCAGCAACCATCGGAGTTAGAATCATAGAGAAGAAAGAACCGAGGTTAATTGCCATGTAATACATGGTAAAGGCACCATCCAATCGAGGATCGTTATCGTCATATACTTTGGCAAGTAGGCTTGATGGATTGGCTTTAAATAGCCCGTTTCCGACCGTAATAAATCCCATCGCGATATAGATGAGCGTTTCCCCACCTAGGTGCGCTTTTGTCGTTGAAAGCCCTAAAAGTAGGTAGCCAAACATGAGAATAATTGCGCCTAAAGTGATCGCGCGTTTGGTGCCAATAATTTTATCACCAATCCAACCTCCGGCTGCGACAAAGCCGAAAACCAATGCAGAAAAAGCACCGAATAATACGAAAGAGTTGGATTCATTCATGCCTAAGATTTTAACCATGTAGACGGTTAAAATTGCTTGCATACCATAGAAGCCAAAACGCTCCCAAAGCTCAATAGAAAAAATCAGATAGAACGGTTTTGGTTGCTTGAATATATTCAAGTCGGATGACATATGGGGCTTCCTGTTGTGATTGCTCAATAACTTGCGGATGATTCTCTTACGCGATAAAGGAAAGAAATGGACTGCAAGGAGAGAGGTTATTCATGTATTATTTATTTTTATCCTGAACTCGATCTGAACCTGTCGTATAACAATTTAGTATCAGTGAGTTATCAGTGTGAACAATGAACCAATACGTATACCGCTAAGTTTATATGTCTGCAATATGCAGATTTGCTGGATTTTAGCTCTATTTTTCTTATCTTTATGAAATAAATAATTTTTTAAGGTGATTTTGATTGCGTCAAGAGAGCGAAAACTAACATTTCATATTTGATCGTATTTTTAGAATGGATAGTGGGGTTATTGATTGATTCATGTGATGGCGACCGGTACTGCCTGGAAAATTTACCATTTTTGATTGTGTTGTGTTCTGATGAGAAGGTTTAGGTAAACAAAACTAAAATAGGTTGGCTAGAAAATGAAATGCTGGTACTTGGTTTATTGTAAGCGAGGCGAACAAACAAGAGCAAAGGCTCATCTTGAGAATCAAGGCGTTGAGTGCTATTACCCACAAATTAAGGTGGAAAAAATTATTCGAAATAAAAGAAAAATCGTGATTGAGCCGTTATTTCCCTCATATGTTTTTGTGTGCTTTGATTATGAGCAAGGGCCGACCTTTACCACAGTTCGTTCAACTCGAGGTGTGGTTGATTTTATTCGTTTTGGCCCTGAACCTAAAGCGCTACCCAATGAATTGGTTCACGAGCTGAAGCAACTGGATCATTTAGCAAAAGAGTATTGCAAACAAGAAATGCCTTCTGCCGGACAAGCGATAGAAGTAAAAAGCGGGCAATTTTGTGGAATGAAAGCGATATATCAAGAGCCTGATGGCGATACCCGTTCTATTATGCTGGTAAAAATGATTAACCAACCGGTTATGATGAGTATTGATAATAAGCATCTAGCGCTTAAATATCCTCAATAGTTAAGCGCTATCGGCTATACCCTTCCTACTTGAAGCTGCCGGGGGGAGTACACTCGTTCACCCCAATCACATAGCTTGCCTATACTCATGGGGATGATGAGAGCCATCCGTGGCTCTCATCAAAGGCCAGCCTACGGCTGTTCAAATTTGTTCCAGACAAATTTATCGCCTCACTTGCTGCCGATTATAAGCCGTTTGGACATCGCGCCTTTATGGCTGGCTTGGTAATTCAGTAAGCTTCGTTATGAACGGCTTTGACGGCTCGACCTGATGGGTCAATGCAGTTTTTAAATGACTCGTCCCATTCAACGGCTTTTGCAGATGAACAGGCTACAGAAGGCCCTCCTGGCACACAACGAGCTGCGGACTCCAAAGGAAATAACTCTTCAAAAATCTCCCGATAAACATACCCTTCTTTTGTGGTTGGTGTGTTGTAGGGGAAACGGAATTTTGCGGTTGCCATTTGCTGATCGCTAATTTTTGCCTCTGCCGTTGCTTTTAAGGTATCAATCCAGTTATAGCCAACCCCATCTGAGAACTGTTCTTTCTGACGCCAAGCGATAGAATCAGGAAGATAGTGTTGGAAACATTCTCGTAAAATATGTTTTTCCATTTTACCGTTGCCACACATTTTATCTGCTGGGTTGAGCCTCATGGCGACATCAATAAACTCTTTATCTAAGAAGGGGACTCGTCCTTCGACCCCCCAAGCCGCTAGAGATTTATTAGCTCGTGCGCAATCAAATAAGTTGAGTGCTAATAACTTACGAACCGTTTCCTCGTGAAACTCTTGAGCATTCGGCGCTTTATGGAAGTAAAGGTAGCCGCCGAAAATTTCATCAGCACCTTCACCAGAAAGTACCATTTTAATTCCCATTGCTTTGATTTTACGACCTAGTAAAAACATCGGTGTTGAAGCTCGGATGGTCGTTACATCATAGGTTTCAATGTGATAAATCACATCGCGAATGGCATCAAGGCCTTCTTGAATGGTGTAAGTCATCTCGTGGTGAACTGTACCAATTTTTTCAGCAACTTCACGTGCTGCTTTTAAGTCGGGAGCACCTTCTAAGCCAATGGCAAAGGAGTGAAGTTGTGGCCACCAAGCTTCAGATTGTTCATCGTCTTCAATGCGCATGGCGGCAAAGCGTTTAGCAATAGCAGAGGTGATCGATGAGTCGAGCCCTCCTGATAGTAACACCCCATAAGGCACATCCGTCATTAATTGACGTTTAACCGCCGCTTCTAAAGCTTGAGTGAGTTCTTCTTTATTACTGATATTGTCTTGTACTGAGCGGTATTCATTCCAGTCTCGAACGTAATAACGGTGAGGTTCAGGCTCAGTCGAGCTAAAATAGCAACCAGGAGGAAATTCACTAATAGATTTACACACAGGGACTAATGCTTTCATTTCAGAAGCGACATAGTAGTTTCCATGTTCGTCATGGCCTTGGTAAAGTGGAATGATTCCAATATGATCTCGGCCAATAAGGAAGACATCTTTTTCTTGGTCATACAAAGCAAAGGCAAAAATACCATTCAGCTCCTCTAATAGCTCAGCACCTTTATCTTGGTACAAGGCAAGGATAACTTCACAGTCAGAGTCAGTTTGAAAATCGTAGGTATCTTGGTAGCGAGCGCGAATTTCTTTGTGGTTATAAATTTCACCGTTAACCGCTAAAATAAGATTGCGATCTGGGCTATAAATGGGTTGAGCTCCACTATTGAGCCCGACAATCGCTAAACGTTCATGAGCAAGAATCGCTCGCTCTGATGCGTAAATTCCTGACCAATCAGGGCCGCGGTGACGAAGTTTTTTAGACATTTCTAATGCGACTGAGCGTAATGCACTGGCATCGCTTTTAATATCTAAAATACCAAAGATTGAACACATACAACTTCCTTAAATGAAACACGTTTTAAGCAGATGAGTACAATTTGCCACTTTGGTTAAAAAAGGCAACCAATCTTTGATTGAAAATTTAAATTATAGCCAATGTGATGGATAATATTTAATATTTTTATTGTTTTATTAAATATATTCTACTTTGTGGCGAAGTGGTGTGCATCTGGCTAACGAGATCCATCTCGTTAGCCGTAAATTAAGGCCATTAATGGCGAGTCAATGTCGGTTGTAAATGTTCGCATACGTGGCGAGCAAAGCCAGTTCCAGCCTCACTATAGATATTAAAAGCCGCATGCGCACCTTCTTGAAGTAAGATGTCCATTTGATCTGAGTACTCGGCGATCGCGGCAATTTGTCCAGTAAACTGACGTTTATTTAATTCAGCGAGCGCAATTTGATTGGCTTGATGGTGGGGCATGGCTAAAAGTATGAGTTTCACCTTGCCTGTATGTAAAATACGCGCCCAAAAATCAGGATCAGTCGCATCACCACTAATGACATTCCGTCCTTCATTTTGATGTTGTTTTGCCGCCTCTTCACGTAGCTCAACCCCTAAGCAGATATCACCATAACGTGAATAAAACTCATCATACGCGCCAGTTCCGATCCTTCCCATGCCAAGAATGATGACTTGAGCCTCACCAGGATTAATTACCGAATCTCTTAGATTCAGCGTTTCCGGTTGAGGATCGCTAAACCATGATGATGAGTGTTGATATACCTCATTCCCTTTACGGCTCAGTGGTGCAGCAATGAGAAACGAAAGTGATACAGCGATAGCCAAAGCAACCAGGATATCTCCTGGTAACCAGCCCAGTTTAAAGGCTAAACCGCCAACAATCAGACCAAACTCACTAAAGTTAAAAAGCGAGAGCGAAGTAAGCAGTGAGGTACGAACCCGAAAATGAAATTGATTGAGAACCCAAAAGTATAGTGCTCCTTTTAATGGAAGCAGGATCATGAGCAATAAAGCCAATAACAAGCCGGTTAACGTTGGTTTTTCTGCCAGGCCTATATTTAAGAAAAAACAGACTAGGAATAATTCTTTGAGATTAAAAAGCGCTTTAGATAGCTCAGAGGCTTTACTGTGCTTGGCAAGTAACATGCCTAGGATTAACGCCCCTAGATCCGGTTTCATACCAACGAGTTGAAAGCCGCCTGCACCGATCACTAAAGCAAGAAAAATACCCAATAGAACCAAAAGCTCACCATGCCCGGCGTTATCGAGTAGACGGAATAACAAGGGTCGTAATAGTGGTAGGGCAAACAAGCTAATGGCATACCACTCTGGTAACTTACCTGTTGATGCAGTCAAAAAGATAACAGCAAAAATATCCTGCATGACTAAAATACCAATAGCGAGGGTGCCATAGGTTGAGTTCATTTCTCCCTTTTCTTGCAAAGACTTGACAGCAAAAACGGTACTAGAAAAAGAGAGGGCAAAACCAAGCAATAATAAACTCGTAAAAGGGAGTTCACTAAGGCTGGTCAGCCCAAGATATTTAAAGCCGATTAGCGCGAGGGTAAATATGCTGGTTGCGAGAACATTATGAATTGTTGCACCAGCCCAAATTTCTTTTTCAAGCAAAGACTTAATATCGAGCTTTAACCCGATGGTGAATAGCATCAGGGTGACCCCGAGGTCTGCTAATGTCGCTAACGTTTCGTTTGACTCGAAACCATAGAGATTCAGGCCAAAACCTGCAATAAGGAAACCAACGAGAGGAGGAAGATGACACTTTTGTGCAATATAACCAACGATGAAAGCGGCACTGATAAACACTAAATCCATGAGATTTCTTTATAGGTTGGGTAATAAAAAGGCTGTATTGCTTGAAATCAATACAGCCCCAACATTATAGAACACTTTGCTTATCAGTCTTCAAGTAATTTTTGTAGCAAGACCCCGTTTAGCATCGCGCGTTTTATTGTAGCAAAAGCACCAATGGTCGGGTGCTTATCCATTTGTGAGGCAACGATAGGAAGATGTTGATGGAATTTCTTGAGAGATTGGTTTTCCACATTGCGTAAGATGGCTGGAAAGATAATATCTTGGGCTGCGGTGATTTTTCCCGCGACGACTATCTTTTGTGGGTTAAATAAATTAATGGTGATCGCGATGGCTTTTCCTAACTGATTTCCGACTTGTACCAAAGCTTGTTTGGCTAACTCGTCACCTTGTAGGGCATGTTGACAAATATCATCAATGGTGATTTCTCCAAGTGAGGATAAGCTTGATTCATAACCTTGAACTAAACGCTTTTTTACTCGTTCGATGATGGCTGGATTGGTCGCAACCGTTTCTAAACAGCCAAAATTACCGCATTGACACCGTTCACCCAATGGATCGATCTGAATATGGCCTATTTCGCCTACATTTCGGTTAGAGCCTAAGAACACCTGCCCGTTTACAATGATCCCAGCACCGGTACCGCGGTGAACACTGACTAAGATCGAGTCTTGACAGTCTTTGCTGGCTCCAAAATAATGCTCTGCCAATGCCATGCCTCGGACATCATTACCGATAAAACATTCCACATTAAAATGTTCACGCACAATGTCGCCCAATGCTAGCGCATCAATCTCAATATTGGGCATATATTCCACTACTCCGAGTTCAGGGTTGACTAGCCCGGGCAGTGAAATACCAATAGCAATTAATTGGTTTATTTGATCTTTTTGTTGTGAGATGAACGCCTTAATGTGGTTAATTAACCCTTCTATCAACTGCGGTTGATGAGCGTAATGAAAATCATGGGCCGAGGAGACTAGTTCTTCTCCTCCGAGGTTATACAAGCTGAGTTGAATATAATCTCGGCCAAGTCTAACCGCGATGGAGTGAAAAGGTGTGACCTCTGTTGTTAAAGAGATGGCGCGACGTCCACCAGTTGATGCTTGTTGAGCCACCTCTTTGATTAGGCCTCGTTCAAGGAGTTGGCGGGTTATTTTTGTCACACTTGCAGGCGCAAGTTGACTTACATCGGCAACTTGGATCCGTGAAATCGGGCCTTGTTGGTCGATTAAGCGGTAAACTGCTGCACTATTGAGCTGTTTAACTAGATCTACGTTACCTATTTGTCCGCCATTCATGATTATTTTTGCTCGTATTGTCCGTTAACTACCGTCGCTTTTACATTAAAATCTCGATCAAAAATGGTTAGATTCGCGATATAACCTTTCTTCACTCGACCTAATATTTTTTCCACTCCAATCGCCTTGGCTGGATACAAGGTTGCCATTTTGAGAGCTTCATCTAAAGCGATACCGACATGCTCAACCGAATTCTGAACCGCTTCTATCATCGTCAAGGCCGAGCCGCCAAGAGTGCCATTTTCATCGACACATTTGCCGTTGCGATAATATACTTTCTTACCGACAAAAATAAAGTAATCCATCTCTGCGCCTGCAGGAGCTGTGGCATCGGTCACTAATATGAGTTTCTCACCTTTAATTTTATGAGCAATTCGAATGTTAGCGTAATCAACATGGAACCCATCGGCAATCACACCCGTGTAGACTTCAGGCGTGTCATAAATTGCCCCAACAACACCGGGTTCACGCCCTGCCATTGGGGTCATGGCATTAAATAAATGCGTTGCAAACGTAATGCCGGCATCAAATCCTTTGCGTGCTTCCAAGTAAGTTGCATTGGTATGGCCGATAGAGACAACAATGCCCGCCGCGACCAGTTTTTCAATATGACGAGGATCATTATTTTCCGGTGCTAGTGTCACTTTAGTGACGACATCATTATTTTGACAGATAAAATCAATCATCTCGTCGTCAGCTTGACGAATGTAATCAACGCAATGAATGCCTTTTTTCATTACATTCAAATAAGGGCCTTCTAGATGAAGTCCTAATGATTGATGTGGATATTGGTTTTGATATTCACGCTGCGCCTGAATGGCTTGACGCATATTTTCATCTGAGGAGGTTATCAAGGTGGGAAGAAAGCTAGTACAGCCTGATTTTAAGTTTGCTTGGTGCATGGTATGAATGGTGTTTGCACTAATCTGATCGTTAAACATCACACCACCACACCCGTTGAGTTGCAAGTCGATAAACCCAGGGCTGAGATTCGCCCCTTGTAGATCGATGATGTGAACGTCTTGCGGTAATTGAGTCAGAGGGCAAACAGTTTGAATTCGGTCGCCATCTATAATGACAGCGTGTTGAGAAAGCACATCGCTGCCAGTATATATTTTACAGTTGGTTAGTGCGTACATAATCAGCTAATCCTTATCTGTTGAATAGGGTCAATCAGTTGGGCGACACGAATTCAGCTTTTCAGTGCCTCATCGGCTGAGTTTGCTGACTTCAAGTAAGTCGCGAAATATCTTTATAGTCATCATACTCGGAACAAAAATGGATAAAATAAGTATGAAATACATTGCTATATAAGGTGCTAGGTCTAATGAGCAAGCATAAAACTTTAATCACCATACCTCTGGTATGGTTCCTTTTTACTCGATAACTGCGGTTATCATAGCGTCAAAGTTATGTTTTTTTATATGGTAAAATAAGTTTTATGATCTCGCTAGCAAAATCCTTCACTTCCCCTTTTTTCTGGTGATTATGATCACAATTGATGAGGTTTTAATTTGCGGAGCAAAATTAATAACATAAACTGAATATGACTAAATTGGGTGACTAAAATAAGTCTCCAATTTTATACCAAAATCCTATAGGGGGACATTAAGGTGAACATTCTTGGTTATTTTCAAAAAGTAGGTAAGGCCCTAATGGTGCCGGTTGCTACTTTACCCGCAGCCGCGATTTTAATGGGGCTCGGATATATGATCGACCCAAATGGTTGGGGAGCAAACTCTGCATTGGCCGGTTTTTTGATCAAAGCGGGTGCGTCGATTATTGATAACATGTCGTGGCTATTTGCTGTTGGTGTTGCATACGGTATGTCCAAAGATAAAGATGGGGCAGCGGCTCTTGCCGGATTAGTGTGTATGTATGTCGTGACTACACTATTATCACCGGGAGCGGTTGCTCAGATTCAAGGCATTGATCTATCAGAAGTACCGGCGGCATTTGGCAAAATTCAAAACCAATTTGTCGGTATCTTGGTGGGTATTATTTCTGCTGAAATCTATAATCGCTATTCTAGCGTTGAGTTGCATAAAGCATTATCCTTTTTCTCAGGTAAACGTTTAGTACCGATTTTGACTTCTTTTATCGGCATTATTTTATCTTTTGTATTGATGTATATCTGGCCAACAGTCTATGGCGGTTTGGTTAATTTTGGTGAATCTATTCAAGGGCTTGGTGCGACTGGAGCGGGTATTTATGCCTTCTTTAACCGTTTACTGATTCCTGTTGGGTTGCACCACGCATTAAATTCCGTATTCTGGTTTGATGTTGCTGGAATTAACGATATTCCTAACTTCTTGGGGGGGGCTAAATCTATCGCCGAAGGTGTTGCTACACCAGGCATTACTGGGATGTATCAGGCTGGTTTCTTCCCAATTATGATGTTTGGTTTACCTGGTGCTGCGTTAGCCATTTACCATACGTCCACGGCTAAAAACAAAGAGAAAGTAGCAGGTATTATGCTCGCTGCGGGCTTTGCTTCATTCTTTACCGGGGTGACTGAACCGCTAGAGTTTTCTTTCATGTTCCTAGCGCCGGTCTTGTATGTTTTACATGCACTTTTAACGGGGATTTCGGTCTTTATCGCAGCATCAATGCAGTGGATTGCAGGTTTCGGTTTCTCAGCCGGTGCTGTCGATATGTTCTTATCTTCACGTAACCCGCTTGCGATCCAATGGTATATGCTCATTGTCCAAGGTTTAGTGTTCTTCGTTATTTACTACGTCGTGTTCCGTACCGTAATTGTGAAATTTGGTCTGAAAACTCCGGGCCGTGAAGATGATGACGAGTCAGCTACGGTGACAAAAGGTTCACAAGAAACCTCTGAGCTAGCGAAACAGTACTTAGAAGTTTTAGGTGGGCATAGTAACTTGTCGAATATTGATGCATGCATTACTCGTTTACGCTTAACTGTGAATGATATGTCTATCATTGATGAAAAAGCGTTGAAAGATCTCGGTGCAATGGGCGTTGTGAAACTAGGGGCGAACAACTTACAGGTTATCCTTGGTCCATTGGCTGAAATTATTGCAGGTCAAATGAAAAATATTCAATCTAATGATAATCACGAGTTGAAATAAGTAGAGGGGTTTCCTTTATTACCAAGCAAAGGCCTTCGCGTTATGCGAAGGCCTTTGCATAACACGTGAATATTTAAAAAACAAAATGTTGTTCCTTTTTACTTGAATCCGTAGCGGTGCCAGTGACTTTATTGAGGCTTACTCATGTCTCGCTTACTGGCTAGGCCAAGCGGTTTGTGGAGCGTAGTTTGCTTCATTCCTTGGATTGTTGAGATAAATTCCACCTTTTGAACGCACTGATTTAGCAATTATTCTGAGTAAAACCGTAGTTTCTATTGTGAATTGAACTGGAATTGTGGATCATTAGTGGTAATCCGTCTGCGCTACTGGGCTTTCTTGCCTGATGATGCAGAATATTTTTCTGACAATACTAATAAATTTTGAGGTGCTATAGATGAGTGAAGCTGAGGCTCGTCCATCGAACTTCATTCGCCAAATCATTGATAAAGATTTAGCGGATGGTAAACACACTAGCGTGCATACTCGTTTCCCGCCAGAGCCGAATGGTTATTTGCATATTGGACACGCGAAGTCAATCTGTTTGAATTTTGGTATTGCTCAAGATTATCAGGGCCAGTGCAACCTACGTTTTGATGACACCAACCCTGAAAAAGAAGATCTCGAATACGTTGAATCGATCAAGAAAGATGTCAATTGGCTCGGTTTTGAGTGGTCAGGTGACGTTTGTTATTCCTCTGACTATTTTGATCAACTGTATCAATATGCTATTGAGCTGATCAATAAAGGGTTAGCTTACGTTGAAGAGCTTACTCCAGATCAGATCCGTGAATACCGTGGTACGTTGACCGCGCCAGGCAAAAACAGTCCTTATCGTGATCGTCCCGTGGAAGAGAACTTAGCGCTATTTGAAAAAATGCGTGCGGGAGAGTTTGAAGAAGGCACAGTGTGTTTACGTGCAAAAATTGATATGTCATCTTCTTTTATGGTGATGCGGGATCCCGTTTTATACCGTGTTCGTTTTGCTGAGCATCATCAAACGGGCAATAAGTGGTGTATTTATCCTATGTATGATTTTACGCACTGTATTTCAGATGCGTTAGAAGGCATTACTCATTCATTATGTACTTTAGAGTTCCAAGATAACCGTCGTTTATATGATTGGGTGCTCGACAATATTACCATTGATTGCCATCCTCGCCAGTACGAGTTTAGCCGTTTGAATCTAGAATACACGGTCATGTCTAAGCGTAAACTCAATCAGCTGGTGGCAGAGAAATTAGTGGAAGGATGGGATGACCCGCGTATGCCTACCATTTCTGGTTTACGTCGCCGCGGTTTTACTCCAGCCTCGATTCGTGAGTTTTGTAAGCGAATTGGTGTGACTAAACAAGACAATATGATTGAATTTAGTGCACTTGAATCTTGTATTCGTGATGACCTCAACGAACATGCCCCTCGTGCTATGGCGGTGCTTGACCCGGTCAAAGTCATTATTGAAAACTTTACTGCTGATCGCGTAGAAGTATTGCAATTAGCAAACCATCCGAATAAGCCTGAAATGGGCGAGCGTGAGGTTCCTTTTACGCGCGAAGTGTGGATTGAACGTGACGATTTTCGTGAAGAAGCTAACAAAAAATATAAGCGCTTAGTTTTGGGTAAAGAAGTTCGTTTACGTGGCGCTTATATCATTAAAGCTGAGCGTATAGAAAAAGATCAACAAGGTAACATCACTGCGATTTATTGTACTTATGATCCTGATACGTTAGGGAAAAACCCAGCCGACGGACGTAAAGTCAAAGGGGTTATTCACTGGGTATCGGCCGATAAAGGATTACCGGCAGAGTTCCGTTTATATGACCGTTTGTTTACCGTGCCTAATCCGGCTGCGGCTGATAACTTTGCTGAAACCATTAACCCGGATTCACTGGTGAAGTTACAAGGATTTATCGAGCCTAGTCTCGCGAATGCTGAGCCAGAGTTTGGTTATCAATTTGAGCGTATGGGGTATTTCTGCGCGGACAGTAAAGTATCAAAACCTGATGCATTGGTTTTCAACCGTACGGTGGGTTTGCGTGATACTTGGGCGAAAATTGAGCACGAATAATTAACTTGTTAGTTGTTTCTTTGGTCAATAAAAGCCAGCCCGGTCAGGTTGGCTTTTATTTTAAGGGATGAACGAATAGCACGAACGTTGCATGAGAACTGATTTAAGTCGCCTTTATTGAGAGTGAAAATCAAAATCAGCGTATAATTTGTGTGAGATTCCTGCGATTATTGTGGGTAAGGCACACTTTTTAGCTCTTAGCCTATAGTTTTACCCGATTAATCCGATATATTTAACAGATCGTTGTATTCATTTTATTTTAAAGCATCTAGCTGAGCCTTTTATGTGTCAATTTTTTAAGCGATTACTGTTACCTTTGGTAATGGTCGCCGTGACTCAGACTTCTATCGTTAGTGCAGAAGGGATTCGTCTGATCGGTCCCAGCGGTGAGGTTCAATCAGCACCACAGTTTAGTCGTGAGATTGTGCGAAGCACCGCTCCACAGGCTGAACCATCACAATTTTTCGGCCCAACGTCTGAGCAAGAAACATTATGGTCAATTGCCTCTCAATTAAGACCATCTGCTGACGTATCCGTACAACAAACCTTGTTGGCTATTTACCGGTTAAATCCTCAAGCTTTCGAAGCACAAAATATTCATAGCTTATT
Source organism: Vibrio fujianensis (assembly GCF_002749895.1). Classification (GTDB taxonomy): domain Bacteria; phylum Pseudomonadota; class Gammaproteobacteria; order Enterobacterales; family Vibrionaceae; genus Vibrio; species Vibrio fujianensis. Next base: position 63,252 of record NZ_NBUS01000054.1, read on the forward strand.
ACCGGGAAGTACTTTACGCATCCCTTCATTAGAACAGGTTCGTAAAGCGTCAACACAAGAAGCCGTAAGGATTATGGAGGCACATCAAGCGCGCCTCTCATCAACAGTAGAGCCTTCCAGTCCCACCGCTCGAGTTGAGTCTCCGGCCATTGAATCGCCGGTAGTTGAAGCCCCCGTTGCTGAGACGGCTTTGCCTGATAACGTGAAAGCTCCCGAAGAGCCAGCAACGCAAACACCTAGTGCCCCTGCGGTTGAAGCAACAACCGATGGGGCTATTGCGCAAGCAGAGTTACTTGCATTAGAAGAGAAAAATCACAGGTTAAGACTGTTAATTGCACAAATGCAGTCTGAAGTGGCTGATTTAAAGCAGGAACTAGGCGATGAAACCCGTATTCGTTCGGAAGTTGAACGAATTTTACAAGAAGAGCGAATAAAAAAAGAAGAAGCCGAACGGATTGGCCCATCAACGTTTGATCAGTTATTAGCTAACAATTGGTTTGTCGCGTCACTTGCCTTGATACCAGGGTTGCTGATTGCTTTGCTGATTGTCATGCTAATGAGACGTCGCTCAAGCTCTAGCGATAACCAGATACAACCAACACCGATTCGAGAACCAGAACCTAGCCAAACCATGACGCCAATTCCGGCTGAGGATGCTGAAATCGATGAGTTATCTGATGAACTTCTGTTAGATGATGATCTGTTTGGGGATACGGAAAGTAGTGAAGCTCTATTCACCGAAGAGGATGAAAATAAAGAAGAAGATATTTTCGCCGACCTTGATGAAAGCGATTTAGACTTCAACTTAGAAAGTGAAGAAGGAGACGATCCCTTTGCTAGTATTGATGATGACGGAGACTTAGATCCTAATTTTACCGATATTGTTGATAAAGACAGCGATGATGCAGAACAAGCGAACGAACAATCGGTTGATTTGGATGAAGAAATATCACAACAAGATCAAACAGAATTGGAACTTTCTGATGAGCCAGCATTATCTCAAGACGATATGGATGCGCTTCTTGCGAGTGATGAGTTGGCGAGTGATACCATCGATCAGTCTTTACTTGATGATTTACTGGCTGGCGAGGACGATATTGACGATGCCGAACTTGATTTTGATAGTCTATTAGAGAATGACGCTTCGACAGATTCTGAGCTGCCTACATTAGATGATGTTGAGGTTACTTCAGACCAAGAGATTGAAGATTTACTCAATCAGGTTGAATCGCAAGCTACAGATAGTTCTGTCCCAGATGCTGTTGATGCCCCTTCGGATCGAGCGCAATCGAACGAGGATTTAGCTGATGATGTGCCGTTTGACTCAAACAGTACTGATTTATTAGATGAGTGGTTAGATGATGAGTCTGATGATGAAAAGCTGTCTGATGAAGATCTTGATAGTACCGTTGATCAGTTATTAGATGAATTATTGGGCGAAGAGCCTGATGATCAAGGTAATGAATTTGATCGTGAAAGTCCGACATTATTGGATGAGTGGATTGATGAGGTCGATGCGACATCAACCGGTGAAGAGTTTGATCTTGAAAAAGACGCTTTGAGCGATAAATCGATTGATGATGGTACCGAGTTTCTTGATGAGCTTCGCGAGATTGAACAACAATCAGATAACAGTACCGCATTTGATAGTGAACATTTTATCGATGATTTGCTAAAGAGTGCTCCTGAACAAGACCCTTTACTGGATGAAGTTGATTTAACCAGCGAACCTTCTGAACCAGAATCAGAATCAGAATCTGAGGATGAGTTTGATTTTAATCCTCAAATTGAAGGAAGTGAAACGGCCTTATCGAGTAACGTAGAACCGGCTGCTAATGAATTTGGTATACCTCAAGATGATGATTGGCTGGTTGAGGATGAGATTGATCCAGTTACTGAAATCGAACCAGCTGCTCAAGAGACTGATAGCGATGCCGAGCATGAATTAGCGCCAGAATCTGCCACGTTAGATGAGCCAACAGCAGCCAGTGAAGCCACAACGCCAGACGAAACAACGTCAGACCAGACAACGGCAGACCAAACCACAGAAAGTCAAATAGCCGAAAGTGAGCTAGCGGAGCAAGCCGCAGAGCCAGACGCTGAGGTTGAGCCCGAATCCGAACCGTTGGTTTTGGATGACAACGAGTTACCAGAGTACAGCGAAGCGGACGCTTTGGCTGATAGCGATGCCGAGCATGAATTAGCGCCAGAATCTGCCGCGTTAGATGAGCCAACAGCAGCCAGTGAAGCCACAACGCCAGAGGAAACAACGTCAGACCAGACAACGGCAGACCAAACCACAGAAAGCGAAATAGTCGAAAGTGAGCTGGCCGAGCAAGCCGCAGAGCCAGACGCTGAGGTTGAGCCCGAATCCGAACCGTTGGTTTTGGATGACAACGAGTTACCAGAGTACAGCGAAGCGGACGCTTTGGCTGATAGCGATGCCGAGCATGAATTAGCGCCAGAATCTGCCGCGTTAGATGAGCCAACAGCAGCCAGTGAAGCCA
>NZ_NBUS01000054.1:65839-72052 GCF_002749895.1 Vibrio fujianensis
AAACGCCAGAGGAAACAACGTCAGACCAGACAACGGCAGACCAAACAACAGAAAGCGAAATAGCCGAAAGTGAGCTGGCCGAGCAAGCCGCAGAGCCAGACGCTGAGGTTGAGCCCGAATCCGAACCGTTGGTTTTGGATGACCGCGAGTTACCAGAGTACAGCGAAGCGGACGCTTTGGCTGATAGTGAACTTGAAACCGAATCTGATGTTATTTTTGATGGAGAAGGACAGCCTGATCTTGATCAGCTAATGAGCCAGTTCGATGAAAATGGGCTCAATCAATCCGACGACACATTATCCCCTCAAGAGTCACCGATTGAAGATAAGCCAGATCGGGCGAATATCGAAAATGATGCTCAGCCTAGGTCAGCGCTCGAAGAGATAGACTTTAGCGAATTAGCCAGTGATAAATTTAGCGAACAACAATTAGATGCATTGTTGGATGAAGGTATTGAGCAGGCAGATGAACGGTTTAACGGGCCTCTCGATACTCAAACGATTGATAGTGCTGGTATGGACATTGATGCCATGCTGCAGATGGGGGGAGAAGATTGGAATGGATTCAATCTCACCGAAGATCAAAAAGCGACCATTCCAGATGAGGTCCCTGCAGAGGATCAAGCCATATGGCAGCCCGACATTCAAAATCAGCAACCGGAAGTTGAAGTCGAAAATTGGGGCCATCAAGAAGATATTGTCGATTTTGATCCTGAAAAAAGCGAGTTTATGACCATCGATGAATTGATGGCTCAAGTAGAGAGAGAAGAAGGGACTCTCAACCCTGATGATGAAGAACTCAAGTTGGAGGTTGGGTTAGATGAATTTCCTGATGTTATAGGTGATGTCAGCGATTTTGACGTCGATAGCAACGCCGAAGCGGCGGGTAAATTAGATCTTGCAAAAATTTATATGGAAATGAATGATCGAAAAGGGGCAATAAAACTGCTAGAGGAAGCCATCGTTGATGGTAGCGATGATATTCGTCGTCAAGCAAAGCACCTTATTGATGTGATTAATGGCCGAGGGTAGTCATAACTAAGTGAAGAGATCAATGATGAGCGACTATAGGCGGTGTGCAATGTCATTGCATTTCATAGCAAAGTCATTGATTCGTTTGAGCCTAGCATCTCCAACTCACTTAGGTATATACTGCCCCCCCATTTTTAACGAGAAGTAGATCATGAGAATTGCTCTAGGTATTGAGTATGATGGCACTCATTACTTTGGCTGGCAGCGCCAACGAGACGTTATCAGTGTACAAGAACAGTTGGAAAAAGCGTTATCGACGATTGCCAACCATCCCGTTGAAGTGCAATGTGCCGGACGAACCGATGCCGGAGTCCACGGAACAGGGCAGGTTGTGCATTTTGATACCACCGCCGATCGAAAAATGGTGGCATGGACTATGGGAGCCAATGCTCATTTACCTAAAGATATTGCGGTTCGTTGGGCAAAAGAAGTGACGGACGATTTTCACGCCCGTTTTAGTGCGACAGCACGTCGTTATCGTTACATTATTTATAACCATGCTTATCGACCTGGCATTTTATCTTTAGGTGTCAGTCATTACCATGGTGAACTTGATGCAGAACGAATGCATCAGGCTGGGCAATATCTCTTAGGGGAGAATGATTTTACTTCATTTCGAGCCGTGCATTGCCAGTCTCGTAGTCCTTGGCGTAACATGATGCATTTGAATGTTATCCGCCATGGCCGATATGTGGTCATCGATATTAAGGCGAATGCGTTTGTCCATCATATGGTGCGTAATATTGCCGGTAGCCTTATTGCTGTTGGTCGAGGTGAGCAGGAACCGCAGTGGATAGCATGGTTGCTGGCGGCTAAAGATCGTAAGCTTGCAGCAGCTACAGCGAAAGCAGAAGGGTTATACTTGGTTGGCGTTGATTATCCAGAGCAGTTTGAGCTACCGCAAGCTCCGCTCGGCCCGCTATTTTTAGCAGATAGCTTGGACTAATTGATGATCATCCCTTCCACAATATGAAGGTATCGTAGGGATAAAAATAGGTACAACCAGTTTTTTATCTACAGTTGGCATTTTGTATGCTTTAATCCCTCGCGTTAATGTCTAATTTATATCTTTCGTAATCAAGCGGGAGATGAGAAAGTAAAAAGGTCTTGCATGAGTTGGCTTGAAAAGATTTTAGAGAAAAGCAACATCGTCAGTTCACGTAAAGCGTCAATACCTGAAGGGGTATGGACCAAGTGTACAGCATGTGAACAGGTGCTTTATTACGCTGAGTTAGAGCGCAACCTCGAGGTTTGCCCTAAATGTAATCATCATATGCGAATGAAAGCTCGCCGACGTATTGAGACGTTTCTTGATGAAGGAAATCGTCATGAAATCGCAGATGAACTGGAACCGAAAGATATTCTGAAGTTTAAAGATTCAAAACGCTATAAAGAGCGTATTGCAACGGCTCAAAAAAACAGCGGCGAGAAAGACGCATTAGTGGTAATGACTGGCGAAGTTATTGGTGTTCCTGTGGTCGCTTGCGCATTTGAATTTTCTTTTATGGGCGGTTCAATGGGCTCAGTGGTGGGTGCACGTTTTGTACGTGCGGTTGATGCTGCAATTGAAAACCATTGTGGGCTGGTCTGCTTTTCTGCCAGTGGTGGCGCTCGTATGCAAGAAGCATTAATGTCTTTGATGCAGATGGCCAAAACCAGTGCAGCATTAGAGCGTCTATCTCATCAAGGACTGCCTTTTATCTCTGTGATGACAGATCCAACCATGGGTGGCGTCTCCGCCAGCTTGGCAATGTTAGGGGATATTAACATTGGTGAGCCAAAAGCATTAATCGGTTTTGCTGGACGCCGGGTCATTGAGCAAACGGTGCGTGAAGATCTTCCTGAAGGATTTCAGCGTAGTGAGTTTCTTTTGGATCATGGTGCGATTGATATGATTGTCGATCGTCGGGAGATGCGTCAACGGGTTGCTGGATTATTAGCCAAAATGACTAAACATGCTTCTCCTTTAGTTGTTTCTGTGGATAGTGCGCCTCAGGAAGAAACTTATTCTGTACCAGAAGCGGATAAAAAAGGGTAAAGTAACGGCTAACTAAACCAGAATAATTACGGTTCTACGTTAGATGACTCAAAACTCAATTCCTCAAGCCACCTCTCCACTCGCGACGTGGCTTGATTATTTATCTCATATTCATAGCTCTGCCATTGATCTCGGTTTAGAGCGCGTTCAGGCGGTTGCTGAAAAAGCGCAGTTGACCCAACACACAGCAATGGTAATTACGGTTGCGGGTACCAATGGTAAAGGTTCTACTTGTGCTTTAATGGAGAGCATTCTTCTGCATGCCGGTTATTCAGTGGGAGTGTATAGCTCACCCCATTTAATTCGTTATAACGAACGTGTGCGTATCAATGGACAAGAACTTCCGGATGAAAAACATGCTCAAGCTTTTGCTTTTGTAGAGGCTCAAAGGGGAGATATTTCCCTAAGTTTGTTTGAATTTGGAACATTGGCAGCGTTACGACTTTTTCAAACCGAGTCTGTTGATGTCATTTTATTAGAAGTTGGGCTTGGTGGACGTCTTGACGCGACCAATGTTGTTGAACATGACATTGCCGTTATTACTAGCCTTGCTATCGATCATGTTGATTGGTTAGGCAGTGATATCAATGTTATTGGTTTTGAAAAAGCGGGAATTTTTCGTACAGGAAAGCCTGCTATTTGTGGTCAACCTTACCCACCTGCAACAGTTGCCGCACATGCCGATGATATTGGCGCGATATTTTATCAAGTCGGCATTCAGTTTGATTATCAATTGTCGTCTGAAAATCGTTGGAATTGGAAGAGTGGTTCATTTCAGTTAACGGATTTACCTTTGCCCAACCTACCGTTACCAAATGCAGCAACAGCGTTAATGGCGCTTGGTTGTTCCGGTTTGAATGTCAGTGATGTCGATGTGATTGAAGGTTTGCGTCATGCATCGCTGGCTGGGCGTATGCAACGACTCAATACGCAACCGACGATTTTATTAGATGTCGCGCATAATCCGCACTCGGCTCTCTACCTTGCCTCGCAACTTGAGCGTCAATATCCGACCCAAAAAGTTCATTTAGTGATTGGCATGTTGCATGACAAAGATATCAAATCGACCTTAGAAGCGTTAGCTCCTATTGTGAAGTGTTGGTATCCAGCCTCGCTTTCTGGCCCTCGTGCCGCAATGGCACAAGAGCTTGCTGAGTATCTTTCTGGTGAACAAAAACAGTATGATAACCCTGTGATGGCATTGAAAGCGGCTTTAGTACAAGCTCAGCCGGATGAGATTATCGTCGTGGCAGGTTCGTTCCATACGGTTGGAGAGGTGTTGGAATATTGGCAAGAGAAAGGAGAATAAATGGCAAGTAAATTTCAAAGCCGATTAGTGGGAACGATCATTTTGGCTGCGATTGGTGTCATCGTGCTGCCAGACTTATTGGATGGAAAAAAAATGCACTATCAAGAGGAGATTGCAAGTATTCCTCTCAAACCTGAGTTAGATAGTGCAGTTGAAACATTTGAAATTTTAGACCCAATTGAAGATCAAACCACATTGCCAGATTCTCCGGTGACCGCAGTGGAGACGGCTTCCACGATACAAGATAAAGGAGGAGAAAAACTGACTACCGTGATTCGGCCTGTGCATGAGCAAAATGACTATCAAGATAGTGCTTGGATCATTCAGCTAATGGCACTGAAAAATGCCGAAAATGCCAAAACGGTCGTTGTTGATTTACAAAAACGGGGATACCAAGCCCATACAAAACAAGAAAATGGCTTTACTCGAGTGATCATCGGCCCAGATGTGTCAAAAAGTAAGTTAGAAAAACAGCTGGTGGAATTAGAGAAAATTACTGGTTCAAAAGGTCAATTGCTCAAATTTAAGCCAATAAATCCATAAGAAAACGTTTGCGTCGTGTTTTTTTCTGTTAAAATGCGCGCCAACTTAGAATGTAAGAACTCATGAACTGGTTAGATATTGTCATTTTAAGTGTGATCGGCTTGTCTGCGTTGATTAGCCTTGTACGTGGCTTTGCTAAAGAAGCCTTGTCGTTAGTGATATGGTTTGCAGCGTTTTATATCGCTTCGGAATATTACGCAAGATTAGCGGTGTATTTCAGCAATATTAACGATGACACATTTCGAAATGGTGCGGCCATTGCGGTGTTATTTGTTGCGACATTGATTGTCGGTGCGATTGTAAACTATGTCATTGCCCAGTTAGTGCACAAAACTGGGTTATCAGGAACAGACAGAATTCTCGGTGTCGTTTTTGGCGCATTACGTGGGGTTCTGATTGTTGCTGCCGCCTTATTTTTTATGGATGCCTTTACCGCATCCCCAAGTGCAGAATGGTGGAAGAGTTCGCAGCTAGTGCCGGAATTTAGCCGCATTATTGCTCCGTTTTTTGAACACCTACAAGCAACATCAAGTTTTCTTTCTGGCGCGATTTAAGCGCCAGTTATTGTCGCAAATCGAGGATCAGGACATGTGTGGTATTGTTGGAATCGTGGGTACAACGCTGGTAAACCAGTCAATTTATGACGCGTTAACGGTATTGCAGCATCGTGGCCAAGATGCCGCGGGTATTTGTACCATAGAAAGCAATCGTTTTCGCCTGCGTAAGGCGAATGGTTTAGTCAAGGATGTTTTTGAAGCTAAGCACATGCAACGTCTTCAAGGAACCGTGGGGATTGGTCATGTGCGTTATCCTACGGCCGGCAGTTCGAGTGCATCGGAAGCTCAACCTTTCTACGTCAACTCTCCATTTGGCATAACCCTTGCCCATAATGGTAACTTAACCAATGCGGCAGTCGTGCGACAAAAACTGTTTGAAAAAGATCGTCGCCATATCAATACCACTTCAGATTCTGAAGTTTTATTAAATGTACTTGCGCATGAGATTGATACTGTAAAAGGGAATGTTGCCGCGGAAGATGTGTTCCGTGCAGTGGCAAATGTGCACCGCACAGTTCGTGGTGCTTATGCCGTGACAGCGATGATCATTGGCCATGGTATGATTGCTTTTCGTGATCCACATGGTATTCGTCCGCTTTGTTTAGGTAAGCGTGAAGTCGGAGAGCGAACGGAATATATGGTGGCTTCTGAATCGGTTGCTCTGGATGCAGTGGGCTTTAACTTTATGCGAGATATCGCACCTGGTGAAGCTATCTATGCAACCTTTGATGGTCA
>NZ_NBUS01000054.1:72062-79845 GCF_002749895.1 Vibrio fujianensis
GTTTACCAAGCAATGTGCAGATAACCCTGTACTCAATCCTTGTATTTTTGAATACGTCTACTTTGCTCGTCCAGATTCATTTATTGATAAAATTTCGGTTTATAGTGCCCGAGTCGAAATGGGGAAAAAATTAGGTCAACGAATCAAAGAAAACTTTAGTCAATTAGATATTGATGTGGTGATCCCTATTCCGGAAACGTCGTGTGATATTGCTCTGCAAATTGCGCAAGCAATCGATAAACCTTATCGACAAGGATTTGTGAAAAATCGTTATGTAGGACGGACATTTATTATGCCAGGCCAGTTACAACGGATAAAATCGGTCCGTCGTAAACTGAATGCGATTCGCTCTGAATTTAAAGATAAAAACGTACTTTTAGTTGATGACTCCATTGTGCGTGGTACCACCTCTGAGCAGATTATTGAAATGGCTCGTGATTCTGGGGCGAAAAAGGTTTACCTAGTGTCCGCTGCACCTGAAATTCGTTTCCCTAACGTTTATGGTATTGATATGCCAAGTGCGAATGAATTGATTGCCCATGGACGTGATAATGAAGCCATCTGTCAGCAGATTGGTGCTGATGCTTTAATTTTCCAAACATTGGAGGATCTGGTACAAGCTGTTGGCTTAGGTAACCCAGATATTAGTCAATTTGAAGCGTCAGTCTTCAATGGTGAATATGTCACGGGTGATATCGACCATGCTTACCTAGAGTACCTTGAGTCGATGCGTAGTGATGATGCAAAAACACAAGCAGAAATCCAACAGGATCTCGCTAACCTTGAACTATATAATGAAGAGGCTTGAGCCTATTTATTTTTCTCGATGGCATTCATAGCGACAAAGTTAACGAGAGCACTTAATCAGCGCTCTCGTTTTTGTTTTCTACAATACCGTTTTTGTTTTCTACAATACCATTGCAGCAAGCCAACCAAATGCAATTAGCGGTAAATTGTAGTGAATAAAGGTTGGCACAACCGTTTCCCAAATATGTTCATGTTGCCCATCTACATTGAGGCCAGATGTCGGACCTAGCGTCGAATCTGAAGCAGGGGAGCCCGCATCGCCTAGTGCTGCCGCTGTACCGACGAGAGCAATGGTTGCCATTGGTGAAAAACCAAACGCAAGGCAGAGAGGAACATAAATCGTCGCGATAATCGGGATAGTTGAAAATGAAGAGCCAATGCCCATAGTGACTAATAAGCCCACCACCAGCATCAGCAGGGCCGCAAGGGGTTTGTTGTCACCAATACTGGTTGAGAGCGCAGTAACGAGAGATTCAACACCTCCTGTTGATTTCATCACAGCAGCAAATCCCGCAGCAGAAATCATAATAAAGCCGATCATGGCCATCATATGCACACCTTTGGTAAACACATCATGAGTTTCTTTCCAAGCGATGACACCACCAAAGGTAAAGACCATAAAACCCGCTAAAGCCCCAATGATCATTGAACCAGTTGCCAGTTGTACGGCCAAAGCGGCGACGATCCCAACCGCTGCAGTTAAAATATGCTGGTGTTTGATCGTGTTACTTTCCGAATCGCTTACCGTTAACTCTGTTTCGCGATACTCACGCGGTTTACGGTAAGTAAAGAAGATAGCAATCAGCAAACCAACAAGCATCCCTAACCCTGGCAATAACATAGCGATAGGCACTTGGCTTGCTGTTACATGTTCTAAACCGTTATCTCTTAGGTTTTTCAGCAAAATATTGTTGAGGAAAATGCCACCAAAACCGATAGGTAAAATCATATAAGGGGTGATTAATCCAAAGGTAAGCACGCAGGCAATCATCCGACGGTCGACTTTTAATCGAGCAAATACACCTAATAGTGGCGGGATCAGAATCGGAATAAAGGCGATATGCACAGGAATAACGTTTTGCGAAGACATGGCCATTAGCAGTAGGGCGACTAATACGGCATATTTCACTCCAGTTGTTGCCGCCGCGCTCTGTTTTCCATGCAAACGTTTTATGACGGTTTGGGCTAAGACATCTGTGATGCCAGAGCGAGAAATGGCGACGGCAAAGGTTCCAAGCATGGCATAGCTGAGAGCAATCGTTGCTCCGCCGCCTAAGCCACTTTCAAAAGCAGAAACCGTTTCATTAAGGCTCATTCCAGCGACGAGCCCTCCTACAATTGCACTGAACGTAAGTGCAACGACAACATTAATGCGCATTAGAGCTAAAATTAGCATCACGCAGACAGAAATAACGACAGGATTCATAAACTTCTCAATTCATTCCATTTATTTATTATTCATCGGTAGTGTTAGCCAGTTCAGCGAGTGGCCAGCCTCCGAGAGCTTTCCATTTGTTGACAATACCACAGAATAATTCTGCGGTTTGTTGGGTATCGTAAAGGGCAGAGTGTGCCTCTCGACTATCAAATTCCATCCCTGCTGCTTTGCATGCTTTCGCTAACACAGTTTGCCCATAGGCTAAACCACTGAGCGCCGCCGTATCAAAGGTCGCAAAGGGATGAAAAGGGACTCGTTTTAGTTTGCAACGGTCATTGGCGGCCATGACAAACCCATGATCAAAGGCGGCGTTATGCGCCACAATGATGGCTCGGCTACAATCTGCTGCTTTCTGTTCTTTTCGGACCTGTTTGTATATTTCTTTTAAAGCGTACTCTTCACTTACTGCGCCACGAAGGGGACTAAAGGGATCATAAATGCCAGTAAACTCCAAGGCCGCTTTTTCTATATTTGCGCCCTCAAAAGGTTCGATATGGAAATGGATGGTCGACGCTGGATGCAAATTCCCTTGTTCATCCATTGCTAAAGTGATTGCACAAATTTCCAATAAAGCGTCGGTCAGTGGGTTAAAACCTGCGGTTTCTACATCAATAACAACTGGAAAATAGCCCCTAAAGCGTTTTTTTAGCGTGAGAGCTTCATTAATAACAGTCATGTGAGCCTAATTTATTTAAACATAAGGCCATTATTACAGATTCTATGGCTAAGAAAAACCGAATCTCAGCGATTTCACGACAATAGTTTCAGCTGATATCGATCACTTAACGATGTGTTTTATGAATATCTATCCCCTTTCTACTTGAAGCTGCAGCGGTGTTGGCTACGTTCGTTCCCCCCAATGACATCGCCTGTCTATGTTCATGGGAATGATGAAATCCATTCGTGGCTTTCACCAAAGGCCAGCCTACGGTTGTTCAAATTTATTCCAGACAAATTTGTCACTCACTGGCCACCTACCTGCAACGCTAAGTTGTTTGGGTATATGCTGATAAAACTGAAACTCTGGTGCATGATTTAACAAGCCTAGGTTGATTTTCTAAACGACGGTTAGACTGAGTTTAGACATGGTGTGTTTTTTGCATGTATTTTATATCAGAGTGACTTGATGAAATCAGAGGTAATGATCGGTATCCTATGAGCGGAAACCTGTCGCTGCCTATCTATAAGTGGTAAGAGAATACATTATGAATAAATGGGTTATGGCCAGCTTTTGCGTAATCGGTTCGATAACTTCGCTGACTACATCTGCGATGATTAAGCAGTATGTTGCCTCACCACAACAATCAACATGGCAAATGGTCACCAATACCCCTTTAGAATGCCGTTTGGTTCATCCTATTCCTAATTATGGAGATGCGGTATTTACTTCTCATGCCAGTAAAAAAATCAACCTTGATTTTGAATTGAAAATGCGCCGGCCAATGGGAGAGACGCGTGATGTCAGTTTAGTTTCTATGCCTCCGGTATGGCGGCCGAGTGAAAGTGCTGATCGTATGACGAACATCCAATTCTTTAAACAGTTTGATGGTTATATTGGTGGACAAACGGCTTGGGCGTTATTGAGTGAGTTGGAAAAAGGGCGCTATCCTACATTTAGTTATCAAGACTGGCAAAGTCGTAATCAGCGAATTGAGATCATGTTGTCATCGGTACTTTTTCAGCCGCAGTACAATGTATTTAGTGACTGCATTGCTAATTTATTACCTTATAGTTTTGAAGACATTGCGTTCACCATTTTGCATTATGATCGCGGTGATAGTGTTGAGCTGAATAAAGCATCACAAAAACGATTAGCGCAAGTCGCGGAGTATATTCGTTATAATCAAGATATTGATCTTATTCTTGTTGCGACGTATACCGATAGTATTGACGGAAAAAATGAGAGTCAGCACTTGTCAGAAAAAAGAGCTGAGGCTTTGCAGACTTACTTCCAATCACTTGGTTTACCTGAAGACCGAATCCAAGTTCAAGGTTATGGACGTCGGCGTCCGATCGCAGATAATACGTCACCAGTTGGGCGAGATAAAAACCGTCGTGTGGTTATTTCTTTAGGTAGAACAAATATTTAACTTTAGATTCGAAGTGCTTGTTGCAAATAAACACACCCCCCACTTATATAGGTATAGGGTGGGGGTGTGTTCTAAAGCTCACGGTTAAACCGTTTTTATTAACCTTTTAATCCTGCGCTCGCTTGCTTATTTTGGATCAGTTCAATCATGTAGCCATCTGGATCTTTAATAAAGGCAATGTGTGTACTGCCGCCTTTCACTGGGCCTGCTTCACGGGTTACATTTCCTCCCGCGGCTTTGATGGCATCACAGGTGGCATAAATATCATCCACACCAATCGCAATATGACCATAGGCATTACCCATATCATATTCGGTGACTCCCCAGTTATAGGTCAACTCAATTACTGCACCTTCTGATTCATCACCATAACCGAGAAAGGCAAGGGTGTATTTATATTCGGTGTTTTCATTTTTACGCAGTAGCTTCATTCCCATCACATGGGTATAAAATTCGATAGAACGGTCAAGATCTCCTACACGTAACATGGTATGAAGAATACGATTATTTGACATAACAAACTCCTAGCTTTCCGGGTAAACTTTCTCTTTATATTCACATAAATCTTCAATAATGCAGCTAGCGCAACGCGGCTTACGAGCGATGCAAGTGTAACGGCCATGAAGAATTAACCAGTGGTGGACATCAATTTTAAATTCGTTAGGAACGACTTTGAGCAGCTTTTGTTCCACTTCATCTACCGTTTTTCCGACCGCAAACTTGGTGCGATTCGATACTCGGAAAATATGGGTATCCACGGCAATCGTCGGCCAGCCAAAAGCTGTGTTTAATACCACATTTGCTGTTTTTCGTCCGACGCCAGGCAGGGATTCAAGTGCTGCACGATCTTCAGGGACTTCGCCTTGATATTTATCTAATAGAATACGACATGTTTTGATAACATTTTCAGCCTTTGAATTAAATAGGCCGATGGTTTTAATGTATGACTTTACTCCCTCGACACCTAAATCCCAAAGAGCTTGTGGGGTATTGGCAACCCGATAAAGTTTATCCGTCGCTTTATTAACACTGACATCTGTGGCTTGCGCTGAAAGCAAAACGGCAATTAATAATTCAAAAGGGCTGTTCCAGTGTAATTCCGTTTGTGGATTAGGATTATTGGCTCTTAACCGCTGAAGAATTTCCACTCGCTTAGCATTATTCATGGTTATCTCGCTTCCTGTTTACCGTGACGCTTAAACATTGGTGACTCGAGCGCGCTCAATGGTTGGTTTTTCTGGTTTTGGTTGACGCTGAGCGAGTTGGCGGTCAATGATGTTTTTAACTGCAATAAGGAAACCAACACCAATAAATGCGCCCGGTGGCAGTAGAGCGAGTAGAAAACTATTATCTAAGTGGAATACGTCGATACGTAAGACGGTTGCCCAGTCTCCAAGTAGGAGATCGGCACCATCAAAAAGAGTGCCATTGCCGATGATTTCACGTAGCGAGCCGAGTACCACTAATACCGACGTCATACCAAGCCCCATCCAAAATCCATCTTGTGCGGCGGGTAGGACATTATTTTTTGAAGCAAAGGCTTCAGCTCGTCCAATAATAATGCAGTTAGTGACGATTAACGGAATAAAAATCCCTAATGAGAGGTACAAGCCATAGGCATACGCATTGATCAATAGCTGAACGCAGGTAACCAATGCCGCAATAATCATGACAAAGACAGGAATACGAACTTCTTTAGGCACGTAATCCCGAACCAGTGAAACAATCACATTTGAGCCGACTAAGACAAATAAAGTAGCCAGACCAAGGCCGAGTGCGTTAGTGACAGTCGAAGAAACAGCAAGTAATGGACATAAACCCAGTAGTTGCACTAACGCTGGGTTATTATCCCAAAGGCCATTTTTGATCAAGGTCTTGTGATTATTCATTGTTTTCCCCTCCACAATTGAGTGGCTGACGCAGGATTTCATGGCGGTGTAGATTAACGTAATTCACCGTTTGTTTCACCGCTTTAACTACCGCTCGTGGCGTAATGGTGGCTCCAGTAAATTGGTCAAATTGACCCCCGTCTTTACGGACTTGCCATTGCTGTTGGTTCTCTTCTGTGACTTGTCGGCCCGTAAAGTTTAAGATCCAATTACTGATTCTCAGGTCTATTTTATCGCCCAATCCAGGGGTTTCTTGGTGGGAAAGTACTCGTGTACCAATAACAGTGCCTTGATTATCAATACCGATGATGAGTTTGATCGCGCCGTTATAGCCATCGGGAGCGATGGTTTCAATTGCTAAAGCGGTTGGCTCTCCCGCCAGACTAGCGTGATAAACATGCATGGCTTGATTTGT
Source organism: Vibrio fujianensis (assembly GCF_002749895.1). Lineage (GTDB taxonomy): Bacteria > Pseudomonadota > Gammaproteobacteria > Enterobacterales > Vibrionaceae > Vibrio > Vibrio fujianensis. The sequence continues at coordinate 78,702 of NZ_NBUS01000054.1, forward strand.
ACCAAGTAAGGGATCACTGACTAATGTACATGTCTGTGACAGCTCATTATCGTGTAAATGAGGAGGAACCACTTGGTTTAATACAGATAACAACTGGGCCGTTTCTTGAGCTTGTATTTGACTGGCAGTTAAATATTGGGTTAAGGCGACGACGCCCGTCGATGCACAAGCAAAGACAGCAAGAATTAGTCCATTTTTACGTATAGCAGTCAACATCGTTTTTTCCTCAGTGCCCGTAAGTACGCGGTTTGGTGTAATAATCGATCAATGGTACACACATGTTGGCTAATAGTACGGCAAAAGCGACCCCGTCAGGGAACCCACCCCAACTACGAATGATAAATACCATGCAGCCAATGAAAAAACCATACACTAAACGCCCTTTAGGCGTAGTCGATGCGGTAACTGGATCGGTTGCTATAAAGAAAGCTCCCAGCATGGTTGCTCCAGAGAGTAAATGCAGCATAGGGGAAGCGGTGGTACCTGGAGCCAATAACATGATCAGCGTACTTGATGCAATAAGCCCCGCGAGGAAAGCGGTGGGAATATGCCAGTGAATAACGCGTAACTTAATCAGCGCTAACCCTCCGATGAGGTAGGCGAGGTTAACCCACTCCCAGCCAATGCCAGCCAAACCACTAAATTGTGGTTGTCGCAAGGTTTCTGTGACGGTATGCCCAGCATGAATTGAGGTCTTAAAAGCATCTAATGGCGTCGCCATTGTGATGCCATCAATCCCCGCTCTGACTTGTTGTAGTGATAACCCATCTTGATTAAATCCCGATATAATGAGTGACCAAGAATCGGTAAAAGAGACCGGATCGGGTGCTAATTGATTCGGTGCTATCCAACTTGTCATTTGCACTGGAAAAGAAATAAGCAAAACGACATAAGCAATCATAGCTGGATTAAATGGGTTCTGTCCTATTCCACCGTACAGTTGTTTGGCGATTAAAATCGCAAACAAAACACCAATAGCAATAATCCACCAAGGAGAAAGGGGAGGAATGGCAATAGCGAGTAGCCACGCCGTCACCAAGGCGCTGTAATCCCGAATAGTGGTGAGCGGGGAACGCTTACGTAGCCGCATGACAATCGCTTCTAATGTGAGAGCGAAAGTAATGGCTAACAACAATTGAATAAA
>NZ_NBUS01000054.1:79855-81857 GCF_002749895.1 Vibrio fujianensis
GTGCCCAATCCGAAAAAGTAGCTTTGGGCAAGCAGACCCGGCAAAGCACAAATGGCGACCCATTTCATTAAATCGGCAGTACTGCGTTTATTATGTGCATGTGGGGAGCTGGCAATAAAAAAGGCCACTATTTGTTCTCCTCAACGTTATTTTGTGGGTTATTGGTTTGTTGGGCTGCTTTACGCGCTTTAGCTCGGGCGATGGCGGCAGCCACGGCTGCTTTTTTTGGATCGGCTGTGTTATCTGACGTTTGTTCAGCTGGCTCTTGCGCCGAGAGTTGCTCTGCTTTACGCGCTTTAGCTCGAGCAATAGCGGCAGCCACGGCTGCTTTTTTTGGATCGGCTGTGTTATCTGACGTTTGTTCAGTTGGCTCTTGCGCCGAGAGTTGCTCTGCTTTACGCGCTTTAGCTCGAGCAATAGCGGCAGCCACGGCTGCTTTTTTTGGATCAGCTGTGTTATCTGACGCTTGTTCCGCTGGCTCTTGCGCCGAGTGTTGCTCTGCTTTGCGCGCTTTAGCTCGAGCGATGGCGGCAGCCACGGCTGCTTTTTTGGGATCAGCTGTGTTATCTGACGTTTGTTCAGCTGGCTCTTGCGCCGAGTGTTGCTCTGCTTTGCGTTGTCGGGCCAACTGTTTGCGCTCTTCACGAAGCCTAACCATTTCTGTGTTATCTGGTTCATGTGCTCCGGTTTGTAGCGCTTGGGCTTGTTTTGCTTTCGCTCGCGCAATGGCATCTGCCACGGTTGATTTTGTTGTATTATTTTGCGTTTCTTGAGATTGTTTTTGTGCTTTTACGCGGGCGATAGCTGCGGCAATGGCATCTTCGCTGCCACTTTGTTGCATCTCTTTCCGGCGATCTTCAGCCGCTTTCTTAAAGCGATTTTCTCGTTCTTGTTTTTCTCGTTCCATCCGTGCTTTTTTATCTTCAAAGCGCTGTTTAGCGCGTTCGGCAGCTTCCGCTTCTCGCTTACGAGTACGAATTTCAGCTTTAGCTTGACGATAATAATGCACCAATGGAATTTCGCTTGGACAGACATAGGCACAAGCACCACATTCAATACAGTCTTTGAGGTTCAGTGCCTCACACTTTTCATATTCTTGTGCTTTGGCGTGCCACAGTAACTGCTGTGGTAATAATGTTGCTGGGCAAGCATCAGCACATTGGCCGCAGCGAATGCAGGACATCTCCGTTTGTATCGGTGCAATCTCTTTACGTGTCGGAGCTAAGATGCAGTTTGTGGTTTTCGTTATCGGCACATGGGCATGGGGCAGGGTAAAGCCCATCATTGGGCCGCCCATGATCAAACGAGGTAATTGTTTATCAGCTTGATAATTAAAACTATTAAGCAGTGTTTGTACGGGTGTACCGAGTAAGGCCCAAACATTTCTAGGTTGACTGAATGTATTACCGGTCAAGGTGACAACTCGTTCAATTAACGGTTCGTCATCCATTACGGCGCGTTTTATGGCATACATAGACCCGACATTCTGTACTAATAACCCTATATCTGCTGGAATTCCCCCGTTAGGCACTTCAAGGTTCGTGAGAATTTTAATCAGCTGTTTCTCACCGCCCGAAGGATATTTAGTGGGAATCACACGGATGAGTAGATCTTTTTGCTGGGCCGCTTTTTCAAGAGCTTGGATCGCTTCTGGTTTATTATCTTCAATGCCAATAATGGTTAATTTCGGCTTTAAAATATGTTCGACAATACTGATGCCCTGAATAATTTCTTCAGCATGTTCGCACATGAGTCGGTCATCGGCGGTGATATAGGGCTCACATTCAGCGGCATTAATAATTAAAATTTCGGTACGAGATAGGCCGGATTGAATTTTTTTTGCAGTAGGAAATCCTGCGCCGCCCATGCCTGCAATTCCAGCTTGCCGGATGATTTCAATCAATTGCTCAGGTGTGTACGAAGTGTAATCGGTAATGGGATGACGAGCGACCCACTGATCTTGACCATCTGGTTTGAGAATAATACATACTTCATCTAGCCC
>NZ_NBUS01000054.1:81867-90010 GCF_002749895.1 Vibrio fujianensis
GAGGGGTGAGCTGTCGTTCTTGGTTCAATGGCGGTAATCGTGCCCGATGTCGGTGCGTGAACCGGTAGCATAAAGGTGCTGCGGTACTGAGTTAAGGCTTGCCCTTTTAAAACCTGCTGGCCAATATCGACCAGTAGATCTCCCGCTTTTCCGATATGTTGCTTAATCGGTAGTATCAGTTCTTCAGGTATGAAGGCGGGGAGCATGGCCGCATGATTGGATTGTTGTTTATTTTCTGGTGGGTGAATACCACCGGGAAAATCCCAAAGTTGACCCGCTTGGATCTGTTTAATTAATGACAACATACTCACCTTCAATGTGCGTTTTTTTGCGTATCAGACGCAGCTTCAGTGATATTAACAACAGGAATTGCATTCATTTGCCACTTCCAAGTATCCGGTGTGGTTTCGACAGGAATCATCTCGATACAATCCGTTGGGCACGGAGCAACACACAAATCGCAACCGGTACATTCGTCTTTTATGACAGTATGCAGTGCTTTTGTGCTTCCGACGATGGCATCGACAGGGCACGCTTGAATACATTTCGTGCAGCCAATACACATATCTTCATGAATAAAAGCCACTGTTTTGACTTTGTTGTCGAGGTCGTGCGCAGATTCTTGAACCTCAACCCCCATTAAATCTGCGAGTTTTTCAATTGTGGCTTGGCCACCCGGAGGACATTTATTAATAGCATCGCCATTTGCGATAGCTTCCGCATAAGGGCGGCAACCGGGATAGCCACATTGGCCACATTGAGTTTGTGGTAAAATAGCATCAATTTGATCCACAATCGGGTCACCGTCGACTTTAAAACGAATCGAGGCAAAGCCTAAAATAGCACCAAAAATCGCGGCTAAAACCGCTAAAGCAAGAACGGCGATCAACAGCGTACTCATTACAATTTCACCAATCCGGTAAAGCCCATAAAGGCAAGGGACATCAACCCGGCGGTAATCATGGCAATCGATGCTCCTTTGAATGGCGTCGGTACATCTGCCACTTGAATGCGTTCGCGCATGGAGGCGAAAAGAATTAACACCAAAGAAAAGCCGACAGCAGCACCAAAACCATAAATAATGGATTGGATAAAATTATGGTTTTCATTGATGTTTAATAGCGCGACACCGAGTACGGCACAATTGGTGGTGATCAAAGGTAAAAAAATACCTAATAAGCGATACAACGTTGGGCTGGTTTTATGTACGACCATCTCGGTAAATTGTACGACGACAGCAATCACCAAAATAAAGCTCATCGTCCTTAAATATTCAATACCCAGCGGGCGAAGAATGTAACTTTCAACTAGATACGCGCAGACGGAGGCCAGGGTCAGCACAAACGTGGTAGCAAAGCCCATACCTATCGCGGTTTCGAGCTTTTTGGATACCCCCATAAAGGGGCATAAGCCGAGAAACTTTACCAGTACAAAGTTATTAACCAATACCGTACCGATTAATAACAAAAAATATTCGGTCATAATGCGAGTCGTCTTTAATTCTGATCTGGCTATTATCCAGCTTTGAGCCATCAATAACAACCGAGTAAAACAAAGGTTTTCTCTCGATGAATAGAAAATAGGCATAAAGTAACCGGCGATAACCGTTTCTTTCCCCACTTTTTACAGAAAGATAACCCTGTGACTTTACCGTGTTACTCAATAAAACGACCTTCAATGTGTAAGAATGTGTTTTTAATATCAGCAGATTTGATGATGAATAACTTTTATATTAGTACGTTAACGTTTAAAACGAATGACGAGTTCATGTAAATCATCCGATACTTTATGAACATCGTTAATGCTGTCACTGAGTTCATTCGCTCCTTTCAGGGTGGAGGACGCCAACATGGAAATATTAACAATTTGTTGATTCACATCTTCAGCGACATGTGCTTGTTGTTCTACCGCCGTGGCAATTTGTGAAGACATGGCGGCGATATGTTCAACGGCTTGAGAAATTCCTTTTAGTACTTCCCCACTTTCTAATACATAGCGAAGTCCGTCTTCTGCATCGGTAACGCCCGTTTGTGAAACTTGAACCGCTTGTTGAGCGCGCTGTGTCAGTTCCGAGATGATGGCGTGAATATCTTGGGTTGATTGTTGGGTTCGTGTTGCAAGGACACGAACTTCATCGGCAACAACAGCGAATCCTCGCCCTTGCTCTCCAGCTCTTGCCGCTTCAATGGCGGCATTTAACGCCAGAAGATTGGTTTGTTCTGCAATATTTTCAATGATTTGTGCTACGTGAGCAATTTTATTGGTTTGTTCGGAAACGTTTTGTACCGAGTCACCAATTTGCTGGACAGTACGTTTGAGTTTTTCAATCGCATCACGCGTTGTATTTGAGGTGATAACGCCGTTTTGCGTTAATTGGTTAGCCACTTCAGCTTGCTCGGCGGTATTATTGACATGTTCTGATACATCATGAATCGAGGTGCTCATTTGATGCATAGCGGCAGCAACGGCCTCGGTCTCTTTTTGTTGACGAGATATTTCTTTCTGTGCGTTCTGTGTTAAAGCTTGCCCTCGCCTTGCTTCAGCAGAAACATTGATCGCTGCATTTTCTATTCTAGCGATAATGGTATTGAGATGAGCGGCTTGGCTGTACAATGAAACTTTAATTTTGCCTAATTCACCTGTGTCGTCCGTGTAAGTATGCATAGCGAGTGGATGATAAAATGAGGTCTGCAATAGGTCACTGATTGAATGTAACGTTCGATGACGAGAGTACGACACCCATACACTAAAGATGATAATCCCGACGAGTAATATACTTTCCGATAGTTCAGGATATTCCATCGCATATAGCAAGCCAGAGCAGGCTAAAGCGAATATCAAAAAGAGGTTTTCTAACCGAATAGAGAGTCCGGCTTTGGCAGGCTTCCCGGCTCGGACTCTTTGATAAAATTTTTCGGCTCTGGCAATGGCTTTTTTATCTGGACACGATCGAACCGATTCATAACCGATCACGTTATTATTTTCGGTGATGGGAGTGACATAAGCATCGACCCAGTAGAAATCACCATTTTTGCAACGATTTTTGACTAATCCCATCCAAGGTTGTCCTGCCTTGAGGTGCTGCCACATGACTTCAAATGCCTGTGAAGGCATATCTGGATGTCGAATAATGTTATGCGGCTGACCAATTAACTCTTCTTTTTGAAAACCACTGATCTTTGCGAAAGCCTCATTACACTCGACAATTTTTCCTTGGGTATCGGTAACGGAAATCAGTTTGGTGTCTTTATCAAAGGTTTTTTCTTTATTGGTGACGGGGTGATTGTTTCGCATAGAAATATCCTAGAAGAAATCGCGCTGTGAACCCTGTTATAAATCCGTGATGTTATGAAACATAGCGGCCTGCCTAAATAAGCATAATCTACTTTGCTCAATGCGCAATTTTTAGGAATGGAATGGTATTTTTGAGTGACTAACGGATACGGTCATCCTTTATTGAAAGGGTGATAACGTCGTCGGACTAAGGCCGGTTAATGTATCAGGCGAAAGGAGCAGCATGTTGCTTTCACATCGTGACATGGTTTGATGTCATACGGGTAAAAGTAATTAAAGAGAATCATTAGCTGGCTAGTAGCCAGATACCTACCCCTGCCATCATCGTACCAGCGATGCGATTCAATAATCGTAAGTTATCGGCTTTTCCGAGTGCTCGTTTTAGCCCTTTTCCTCCGATTGCGTAAAGAGACATTGAAATAAATTCAGACACCATAATGATGGAAATCAATAAAGTGAGTTGTGGAACTAAACGGTGAGATTGATCAATAAAAGGTGGTAATAAAGCAATCATGAATGCCCAACCTTTGGGGTTGGCAATCGCGGTCATAAAACCTTGGATAAATAGTGTTTTTCGATGATGTGTTGGGTGAGGATGATCTGTCGAATCGAAGGCCAGTTTACTTTTTGAACGCCACATTTGGATGCCGAGATAGAGTAGATAACTGGCACCCACTAATTTGAACAGGGTAAACATCCATGGATAACTCAGCATGATGGCGGCAATCCCGATGACTGCAGAGACGGCTACCATGGCAACGCCAAGCAACTCACCGATCATCATCCATAATGTTTTTCGATAGCCAAGATTCATCCCAAGCGTTAAAGCTAATGTCATACACATACCCGGTGTAATAGAAACAAAGAAGAACGTTGGGATAAATAAACCAAGTAATGCACTATTCATTTGGTTGATCCGTCGAGAATAATTGCTTGGCACAATAAGCGTTGAGCGAGATTTAGGCAAGAGGCTCTTGAGTTATTGTGTACTGATGGTTAATCAGCCATGCGTTTCAATTTGTTTTATCGCTTGCACCAAATGTTCGGCGAGAAGCGCTTTTTGTCCAGTCGCAAAGTTAAACATCACGATGGTTGCAGCCCCTGTGGTGGTGACTTTACCTATTTTTTTACTCACGACGTGGTATTCCATGGTGAAACGATCAGTCTGAATATCCACTACTCTGGAACCGATCAATAAAGTATCAGGAAAGGTGACCGGAATTTTATAACGGCATTGGGTTTCACTCAGCACTGGGCCGATACCACTGCTTTGAATATCTTCCATCAAGGCTATCTGTTTAAAATAATCAATTCGCGCGGTTTCAAAGTAACGAAAGTAGACCACGTTATTGATATGCTGCAATGCATCCATCTCTCCCCATGCGACGGGAATTTCAGTAATGACAGGAAAAGCGTGAAGTAATGATTCCATGAGGCAAGGCTCCTAGGGTCTGTTGACCTTTCGCGGTTTTAGGGCAGTTACTCTAACCGTTTTAACTAAAAAATAACGTGATTTTGTTATCATGTTGTTATTTTTTTGTCGTTCCAAGGTGCCCAAAGATACGCTTGGAACGAAAATAGCGTGAATTTTAAGATTGATGAATTTTAGTCTGAGTAAATCCGCCATAGAGATCCATTCGGCGGTGACGTAAATTGGTGACTGAGCCTTCAGTATTAAGTTGTTTAAGCTTATCGAGATCCACATCAGCAAAAATTATCATTTCCGTATTTGGACTAGCTTCGGTAATGGTCGCGTCGTGTGGAAAGAAAACATCGGATGGTGAAAATACAGCTGACTGGGCATATTGAATGTCGACGTTATCCACTCGTGGTAAATTACCGACACTGCCTCCAATGGCGACATAACACTCGTTTTCAATGGCCCGAGCTTGTGAACAAAGGCGAACCCGTTGATAACCATTTTTGGTATCGGTCCAAAAAGGAACGAAGATAATTTGTACCCCTTGCTCTGCCAGCATTCGTCCAAGTTCTGGAAATTCACTGTCATAGCAAATTAAAATGCCCACCCGGCCCGCATCGGTTGTAAACACTTGGACATGGTTGCCGCCATCGATCACCCAGTCACGTTTTTCATGTGGTGTAATATGAATTTTGTACTGTTGGTCAATTGAGCCATCACGATGAAGTAAATAGGCCACATTATACAGTTGACCATCTTCTAAAACAGGCATGCTACCGGCAATAATATTAATGTTGTAAGTGACCGCCAGGGTCGAGAAGTGGGTTTTTATCTGCTCACTAAAAGAGGCTAAAAAGCGAATTGCTTCGACGCTGTTTTGTTCGCGCTTTAATCCCATTAATGGGGCGTTAAAAAACTCTGGGAATAGGGCAAAATCTGCCTGATATTTTGAAAGCGAGTCAACAAAAAATTCGGCTTGATCCAACAAATCTTCCACACTGAGCACGGCTCGCATTTGCCACTGAACGATACCAATACGCACTAAAGTTTTTTCGACATCATGAATAGATTGAATATCTTCTTCATAAAAGAAATTATCCCACTCTAATAAGGTGGCATATCCCCTTGAATTATCATCTTCCGGTAGGTAGTGGCGCATAATCCGCTTAACATCAAAGTCATTTGCTAATTGGAAAGAGAGAATCGGATCATGCAGCTCACGGCGTTTGACTTTTTCGATATAGTCCATAACTGGCATTTGATCCGCATATTGAGCGTATCCCGGTATTCGACCACCGGCTAAAATGGCTTTGAGGTTGTCACTACGGCACAATTCTTTTCTAGCTGTATATAATCGACGCCCTAAGCGTAACCCTCGGTAATCAGGATGGACGAAAACATCCAAGCCATACAGCGCATCGCCATTCGTTTTATGTTGAATCACATTGTGTTCATTGATGATATCAGTATAAACATGAGGAAGAGAAAAACGGTTATAATCCACTTTGATGGTGAGTGCGGCCGCAATGACTTTTCCATCGTCCTCAATACAAATTTGTCCATCTGGAAATTGGTGAATTAAGTCCATAATTGTCATTCTGGGCCAAGCACCGCCCACATCGTGAAAGACGAGATCCATCAACGTGGCTAATTCAGGATAATCACTCTTTTCAATGACACGCAGAGTTAAACGTGGTGCAGGATTACTCATACACGATGCTTCCTTGTTGTTATGCTTTTTGAGTTAAAGTTGTAATGGTGCTGGCTAGGGTTTGTTTAACCTATTTACATGGTGTCGCTATGCTCCTGAAATGGGGCCCTTAGCTATCACTAAAGGCCAATCTATGATTGTACAAATTTGCTAATGACTTACCAGGCTAAGTGGTTTGAGAATAGTCATACTGACGAATATTTCCTATTGAAGCAAGTTCATATAAGGCGTGAGCTTGACTTGCGTCATCACCGATTTAAAAAAGCGCAGCAAGGTGAGGGAGTTGTGAAGGTTTAAGCCTTTATAATAAAAAGGTTATTAATTTGTGTGAGAATTTCGTGTTTAGTCACAAGATTAGTCCTGAAAAAATAAGCAATTTGGGTCATATTATCGATTCTCTTGATCATAGTGGTGAGTTATCACTGAGATGGTTTTTTAGGTAGGTTTTAGAGTCAATAATCATGCCAGTATATTCGTTACCTATTTTGTATGTATTATCTTTTAGTTTTCAATTGGTTAAGATGAAGTGGCGTCAGCTTTTACGATTATCCTGGCCCTACTGGTTAGTGACGCTCAGCAGTCAATACATTATTCCACAGAATCAGCAAGGGTATAGTGCGCCACACGTATTTTTATGGATCGTCTTTATCATGATGATTGCCGCTTGGACAACGGTTCAGCTGCATAGGAGTATTCTGTTAGATTCATCGTCCATAACAACATCATCCATAGCAACATCGAACAACGCCTCATCCCAGTTCGGAACAAGAGAGTTAAAAATGATCGGTTACTGGATATTGATTGGTGGTGGGTTATTTTCTCTACTCATCGGCTGTACCTTGATATTTGTTTACTTGTTTGAGGAGAAGGTCGCTTCATTACCTGTTTTTGTACTCTATCTGCTATTTTCACTCCCCTGCTGTTGGCTATTTTCTCGTTGGAGTTTGGTGATTCCTGCCATAGCGATTGATGCAGAGCCACGTGGCTTAAAAGTGGCATGGTCTTTATCAAAACCCTACCAAGGCCCACTTTTTATTTTACTGGGTCTATTTCCCTATGGCATCACGATGTTGTTTACTTTTTTTGCTCAATGGGGTGGAGTGAGTGAGCAAGCCCACTGGGTGTTTAATCTCTTGACATATTTCTGTTGGTTATATCAAATCTGTATTTTATCAATAACTTATCAATGGATTACTCGACGTAAGCAAATCGATCATTTTTTGGATATGTCACCATCGGGTCGACTGGTGAGTGAATAAAGCGCCATTTTTAGGTGTAATCGATATAGATAGGGTGTCTGTCTACGATTAAAATATAAATGATATAACTATCATTTAAAGGCGATAATCATGTCAGTGAGATCGTAGATTGAACAATTGACGCTATTGGAGATTCGCTTAAACGCACACTTCTGTTTATCTATAGTTAACACTTTCTTACAATTACAGTATTACTGTGGTTAGTTTGGGGCAACGACATATCGTTTTGGAACATTTCTAAGAACGATTGGAACCCTTCAGCTGTAGACTAACCACTCTTATCAGTTCTTATGCCTACCCCTGCTTGTTGTTCTGCGAATCTGCCCTGCAAAGTTTTATGTTTATAATTTAGGAGAGAAATTATGAGTGACATTGCGCTTTCTATCAGCATTCTTTCGCTGGTAGCAGTGCTGGGGTTGTGGCTTGGAAATTGGCGAATATACGGTGTAGGGTTAGGAA
>NZ_NBUS01000054.1:90020-91179 GCF_002749895.1 Vibrio fujianensis
CCTATTTGGTGGTATTTTAGTCGGCCATTTTACTACGGCTTGGGGAATCGATCTCGATTACAATACCTTACATTTTATTCAAGAATTTGGTCTGATCTTGTTTGTTTATACCATTGGTATACAAGTGGGGCCTGGCTTTTTCTCTTCATTGAGATCCTCCGGTCTAAAACTGAATGCTTTTGCTGCTTTGATTGTTTTGCTTGGCTGTTTAGTGACCATCGCACTGTATTATTTATTTGATGTGCCATTGCCGGTGATTCTCGGCGTATTCTCTGGTGCAGTGACCAATACACCATCACTGGGTGCTGGGCAACAAATTCTCGGAGAGTTAGGTGGCCAAGAGAATTTATTGGATTTAACCGGGATGGGCTATGCAATTGCTTATCCATTTGGTATTTGTGGCATTTTGTTAACGATGTGGCTATTGCGTATGTTATTTCGAGTTAACATTCAGCAAGAGGCTGATGAATTTGAAATTCACAATGGGCATAAAAAAGAGAGCCTGAATACGATAAATGTTGCGGTGAAAAATCCCAATTTAAATGGGCTGCTCTTACAAGAGATTCCAGCATTAAGCGATGGAAATATTATTTGTTCGCGCTTAAAACGAGGAGACCAACTGTATGTCCCCAAGCCAGACTCTCGTGTTGAATTGAATGATTTTCTTCACTTAGTGGGGGATAAAAAAGCATTAGAAAAAGCTCGGTTAGTGATTGGTGAAGAGGTTGATGCTTCATTATCGACACGAGGCACCGAATTACGAGTTCAACGTTTAGTGGTGACCAATGAAATTGTATTGGGTAAAAAACTACGTGACTTAGATCTAAAAGAAAAGTATGACGTTGTGGTTTCTCGGCTTAATCGAGCTGGGGTTGAGTTGATTCCATCGAGTCAATCAACTCTACAATTTGGTGATATTTTAAACTTAGTTGGCCGAAAAGAAGCCATTGAAGCCGTCAGTGGTATTGTTGGTAATGCACATCAAAAATTGCAACATGTGCAAATGTTGCCTGTTTTTGTTGGGATAGGCCTTGGAGTACTCTTAGGTTCGATACCTTTTTACTTACCGGGTTTTCCTGCAGCAATAAAATTGGGATTGGCAGGCGGACCACTGATCGTCGCTCTTATTTTGGCTCGTATTGGTAGCATTGGTAAAATG
>NZ_NBUS01000054.1:91189-111598 GCF_002749895.1 Vibrio fujianensis
CTGGTTCATGCCACCAAGCGCTAACTTAGCATTACGTGAAATTGGTATTGTTCTATTCCTCTCTGTGGTTGGACTAAAATCGGGAGGGCATTTTATTGATACCTTAGTGCAAGGTGATGGTGTCAGTTGGATGGGATATGGTGCATTAATTACCGCTATCCCATTAATTACCGTAGGGATCTTGGCTCGGCTATTTGGTCAACTGAACTACCTTACTATGTGTGGTATGTTGGCAGGCTCAATGACGGATCCACCAGCATTAGCTTTTGCAAATGGTTTACATGAAACAAGCGGCGCATCAGCGTTAGCTTATGCAACGGTTTATCCGTTAGTCATGTGTTTGCGGATACTATCTCCACAGGTATTAGCGCTTATTTTATGGGCATTATAATGAACGGTAACGGAAGGGGCTTGTTTCCCTTCCGTGTCTATTTTTGGCGCAAGAGGCGATTGAACAGGCAACCCAAGGCAATTGTCATCAAATCGAGACACTGATTCAGCGATTACCTCGACCTTTTGACGAATAGCCAGAATATGAACGCTATGCAAGGCTCCCCACGGAGTGGGGGAAAACATTGGTCATCAGTTGCTCGTCTTAGACGGCCATCATGATGGTTAACTATTAATGCGCTTGCCCTGCAAAATAAGAGCAAGATCTCTTTTTGAATGTTTGGATAAAAAAAAGCCTCGATTCTCTTGAAAAAGCCTTTATTGTCCCCATTTAAATTCTCATGGTTTTAAGTGTTTGATGAAAACTTTAGCACTTAGGTCGTTTTTGGACAGATTTATAAGCGATGGTTTGGGGTTTAACTCGACAGGAAAAGCCCTGATCGGTAGAATGTCACGTCTAAATTTTTGCCCTGAGGCTAATCAGAGATACCTTTATTCGGCGCAAATCGGCAAAGATATCACTTATTAGTCTGATATTAAGGCTTATTAAGCCGAAATATCGATGCCTAATATTTATCATTTAAGTGTTCAATCGAACACAACACAAGGATGCAGCCAATCACGGTATTGGCTCATGATGCTCAGGAATACTGAGCCAGTTTTGAGGTTTATAAACAATGCAAGTTACTGTTGAAACGCTAGAAGGCCTAGAGCGCCGTCTCAATATTACTGTTCCAGCTGCAAACATCGAAGATGCGGTGACAGCGGAACTACGCAACATCGCCAAGAACCGTCGTTTCGATGGTTTCCGTAAAGGCAAAGTGCCAATGAAGATGGTTGCTAAGATGTACGGCAAAGCAGTACGTCAAGATGTATTGGGTGAAGTGATGCAGCGTCACTTTATCGAAGCAATCGTGAAAGAAAAAATCAATCCTGCTGGCGCACCAACCTTTGCTCCTGTTGAAAACGAAGCAGGAAAAGACCTTGTTTTTACAGCAACGTTTGAAGTTTACCCAGAAGTTGAGTTGAAAGGTCTAGAAAATATCACGGTAGAAAAACCAGCAGCAGAAGTGACTGATTCAGATGTTGCTGAAATGTTGGAAACACTTCGTAAACAACAAGCCGCTTGGGTTGAAGTGGACGAAGCTGCTGAAGAAGGTAAGCGAGTTTCTATCGATTTTGTTGGTTCTATTGATGGTGAAGAATTTGAAGGCGGTAAAGCTGAAAACTTCCCACTAGAAATGGGTGCTGGCCGTATGATTCCTGGTTTTGAAGATGGTATCGTTGGCAAAACTAAAGGCATGGAATTTGAAATCGACGTTAACTTCCCTGAAGATTACCACGCAGAGAACCTAAAAGGTAAAGCGGCCAAGTTTGCCATTAAAGTTAATAAAGTAGAAGCGCGTGAACTGCCAGAAATGAATGATGAATTTGTGGCTAAGTTTGGTGTGGCTGAAGGCGGAATTGAAGGTTTGAAAGCCGAAGTTCGTAAAAATATGGAGCGTGAGCTGAAGCAAGCCATCAAAACTCGCGTGAAAGAGCAAGCGATTGAAGGCCTAGTAAAAGAGAACGAAACTCCGGTTCCTTCTGCATTGGTTGACCAAGAAATTAATGTATTACGCCAGCAAGCAGCTCAACGTTTTGGTGGTAACATGGAAGCCGCTAATCAACTTCCACGTGAACTTTTTGAAGAACAAGCAAAACGTCGCGTTGTGGTTGGTCTACTCTTAGGTGAAGTTATTCGCACTGAAGAGCTAAAAGCTGATGAAGAAAAAGTAAAAGCTCTAATTGATGAGATGGCAACTGCTTATGAAGATCCATCAGAAGTGATTGCTTACTATCAGCAAAATGAGCAAATGATGGATAATATGCGCAATCTTGCTCTAGAAGAGCAAGCGATTGAGGCGATCATTGCTAAAGCCAAAGTGACGGAAAAAACAGTTAGCTTTAATGAGCTAATGAATCCAGAAGCTGCTTGATTTAAGCAATTTGTCACGTAGAAAGGTTGACGAAACGTCAGCTCTTCTGCTAACAATGGTCCGCGTGATGCCCATCATTCGGGCCATTTATTTTAGGGATACAAGACTATATGAGCTACCAAGAAAAAAATGCAATGTCGCCAGTGATTGATGCGCTCGTACCCATGGTGGTAGAACAGACATCTCGTGGTGAGCGTTCATATGATATCTATTCTCGTCTATTAAAAGACAGAGTGATTTTTCTGACAGGCCAAGTAGAAGATCACATGGCAAATCTTGTCGTGGCTCAACTGCTTTTTTTAGAATCTGAAAATCCTGATAAAGATATTTTCCTATACATTAACTCTCCTGGTGGCAGTGTGACTGCTGGCATGTCTATTTATGACACCATGCAGTTTATCAAGCCTAATGTCAGCACGTTATGTATCGGGCAAGCTTGTTCAATGGGGGCCTTTTTACTCGCTGGTGGTGCACCGGGTAAACGTTATGTCTTACCCAATTCTCGCGTAATGATTCATCAACCACTAGGGGGCTTCCAAGGCCAAGCCTCAGACATTCAAATCCATGCGCAAGAAATTCTAAGTATTAAGAATAAACTTAACAAATTGCTAGCAGAACACACAGGACAACCACTCGAAATCATTGAACGCGATACCGATCGTGATAATTTTATGTCAGCGGATCAAGCGGTGGAATACGGGTTAGTCGATGCTGTGTTAACTCATCGTGGTGAATAGCCATTGTGAAAATTGGTTAACGCAATCTAGTGTAAATTGTTATACACTGAAACCATAAAGAGTAAAGGCTAAGAGGTTAGCGAATGACAGATAAAAGCAAAGAGGGTGGTAGCAGTAAATTGCTGTACTGCTCTTTCTGTGGCAAAAGCCAGCACGAAGTTCGCAAGCTAATCGCCGGTCCTTCAGTATACATCTGTGATGAATGTGTCGATCTTTGTAACGATATTATTCGTGAAGAGATCAAAGATGTTTTACCGAAGAAAGAGTCGTCAGCGTTGCCGACTCCTCGAGAAATTCGTGAACATCTCGATGACTATGTGATTGGCCAAGAACATGCAAAAAAAGTGCTTGCGGTTGCGGTATATAACCACTACAAGCGTTTACGTAACGGTGATACAACGAGTGACGGTGTGGAACTTGGCAAAAGTAATATTTTGCTGATTGGTCCAACAGGAAGTGGTAAAACACTACTTGCTGAAACCTTGGCTCGTTTCTTAGACGTTCCGTTTACGATGGCAGATGCAACTACATTAACCGAAGCCGGTTATGTGGGAGAAGATGTTGAAAACATCATCCAGAAACTGCTACAAAAATGTGACTATGATGTTGCCAAGGCAGAGCGAGGAATTGTCTATATCGATGAAATCGATAAAATTTCACGTAAAGCAGAAAATCCATCCATCACTCGTGATGTATCCGGTGAAGGGGTTCAGCAAGCGCTGCTAAAACTGGTGGAAGGTACAGTGGCATCCGTTCCGCCACAAGGTGGACGTAAGCATCCGCAGCAAGAGTTTTTACAGGTTGACACCTCAAAAATTCTTTTCATTTGTGGTGGTGCTTTCTCTGGTTTGGATAAAGTCATTGAACAACGTGTCGCGAAAGGGACAGGAATTGGTTTTGGGGCTGAAGTTCGCTCAAAAGACAGTAGTAAGTCGATAAGTGAACTCTTTACCCAAGTAGAACCTGAAGATTTGGTAAAATATGGGTTGATTCCAGAGTTTATTGGGCGCTTGCCAGTCACGGCAACCTTAACAGAACTGGATGAGAAAGCCTTAATTCAAATCTTATGTGAGCCGAAAAACGCATTGACAAAACAGTATGCCGCTCTTTTTGAGTTAGAAGAGACGGAACTAGAATTTCGTGAAGATGCCTTACGTGCAATCGCCGCTAAAGCGATGAAGCGTAAAACTGGTGCTCGGGGTCTACGTTCTATTCTTGAAAACGTCCTGTTAGAAACCATGTATGAACTGCCTTCAATGTCTGACGTTGAGAAAGTTGTCATTGATGAGTCTGTTATAAATGGTGAGTCAGCTCCTTTACTCATTTACGCAGGAAATGAGCATCAAGCTGCAGGTGCTGAATAAAATTTGTGCAACTGTTTTAAAAGGAGGCGGTCAAGCCTCCTTTTTTTAATTCTGTCATTGAATCCAGTCTGTTAGCCCCCATATACTGCCATATACATAAAAGCGGAAGAGAGAATAATATGAACTTGGAACGATCCGAGCGTATTGAGATCCCAGTACTCCCTCTACGAGATGTAGTGGTGTACCCACATATGGTCATTCCTCTGTTTGTTGGCCGTGAAAAATCCATTCAGTGTTTAGATGCGGCAATGGATAACAACAAGCAAGTGCTTCTGGTTGCTCAAAAGCAAGCAGAAACCGATGAGCCGAAAGTTTCAGATCTCTTTGAAGTGGGAACTGTGGCGACCATCCTTCAATTATTGAAATTACCCGATGGTACGGTAAAAGTCTTAGTTGAAGGTCAACAGCGCGCAAAAATCCATCAATTCAACGAAGGTGAATTTTTCTCAGCGGAAGCTGAGTATTTATTGACTCCAGAGTTGGATGATAAAGAGCAAGAAGTGGTTGTGCGCAGCGCGATCAATCAGTTTGAAGGTTTTATCAAGCTGAATAAAAAGATTCCTCCTGAAGTCCTGACATCACTGAATGGTATCGATGAAGCCGCTCGCCTTGCCGATACCATCGCAGCGCATATGCCACTAAAACTGGCAGATAAACAACAAGTTTTAGAAATTTTAGACGTCGCTGAACGTTTGGAATTTTTGATGGGGCAAATGGAATCAGAAATTGATCTGCTGCAAGTTGAAAAACGCATTCGTACCCGCGTGAAAAAGCAGATGGAAAAATCTCAGCGAGAGTACTACCTGAATGAGCAAATGAAAGCTATTCAGAAAGAACTCGGTGAGATGGATGATGCACCCGATGAATTTGAAGTTTTGCAACAAAAAATTGAAGCATCGAAGATGCCAAAAGAAGCTCGAGAAAAAACAGAGCAAGAGCTGCAAAAACTAAAAATGATGTCTCCGATGTCGGCAGAAGCCACGGTGGTTCGCAGCTACATCGACTGGATGGTTAGCGTGCCTTGGACGAAGCGCTCTAAAGTGAAAAAAGATCTCGCTAAAGCAGAAGAGATCCTCAATGCTGATCATTATGGTTTGAAACGGGTAAAAGAGCGCATTTTGGAATACCTGGCGGTACAAACACGGATCAATAAGTTAAAAGGGCCAATTTTATGTTTGGTTGGGCCTCCAGGGGTGGGTAAAACGTCATTAGGACGCTCTATCGCTGCCGCCACTGGCCGTAAATATGTCCGTATGGCTCTAGGTGGCGTGCGGGATGAAGCCGAGATTCGCGGGCACCGTCGAACTTATATTGGTTCATTACCGGGTAAGTTGATTCAAAAAATGGCAAAAGTTGGGGTTAAAAACCCGCTATTTTTATTAGATGAAATCGATAAAATGTCTTCAGACATGCGTGGCGATCCCGCTTCTGCCTTGTTAGAAGTGCTAGACCCTGAACAAAATAACTCGTTTAATGACCATTATTTGGAAGTTGACTATGACTTATCGGATGTGATGTTTGTCGCGACGTCTAACTCGATGAATATTCCAGGCCCGCTGTTGGATCGTATGGAAGTGATTCGTCTATCCGGTTATACCGAAGATGAAAAACTCAATATAGCAAAACGTCATTTAGTGAATAAGCAAATTGAGCGTAATGGTTTGAAACCTAGTGAGATCATCATCGAAGATTCAGCCATTATTGGTATTATCCGCTACTATACACGCGAAGCAGGAGTCCGCGGGCTTGAGCGAGAAATTTCTAAAATCTGTCGTAAAGCGGTGAAGAAAATTCTGCTCAATACTGGGGTCAAAACCGTGACGGTTAATCAAGCAAACTTAAAAGAATTTTTAGGTGTACAGCGGTTTGATTATGGTAAAGCGGATGAAAGTAATCGTATCGGTCAAGTTACTGGCCTTGCATGGACTGAAGTCGGTGGCGATCTTCTCACGATTGAAACACAATCGATGCCGGGCAAAGGGAAGTTAACACAAACCGGTTCGCTGGGCGATGTGATGCAAGAATCGATTCAAGCCGCGATGACTGTCGTTCGCTCTCGTGCGGAAAAACTCGGTATCAATGGTGACTTTTATGAAAAGAAAGATATCCATGTTCATGTTCCGGAAGGGGCAACACCGAAGGATGGCCCGAGTGCGGGGATCGCGATGTGTACAGCGTTAGTCTCTAGCCTTACCGGCAATCCGGTAAAAGCGGAAGTGGCAATGACAGGTGAAATTACGCTGCGAGGCGAGGTGTTGCCGATTGGCGGTTTGAAAGAAAAGCTGCTTGCGGCCCATCGTGGCGGGATCAAAACCGTGTTAATCCCTAAAGATAATGAGCGTGATCTAGAAGAGATTCCAGATAACGTGATTGCAGATTTGCAAGTTATCCCAGTCCAGTGGATTGATGAAGTATTGCAAGTTGCATTAGAAAAAGATCCGAATGGGGTCAGTTTTTCAGCGGTCAAATAGTGATATGCAGCAAAAATAAGTAAAAGATTACGCTGATAGGTGGAAAAAGGCTTGTCAGCGTTTTTTTTGAGAGCTAACGTTATTGACTATGGCTTAAGCCCAGTTGTCACAAGGCTTTAAGCCTGTTTTTAATCTTAATGGAACGAATCGGCACCGAACAAAATAATAACTTGGTAGCCAAAGGGGAATCATAGTGAATAAAACTCAATTAGTAGAAAAAATTGCAGCTGACGCTGATATCTCAAAAGCATCAGCTGGTCGTGCCCTTGATGCATTTATTGAAGCAGTGAGCGATACTCTTCAGTCTGGTGATCAAGTGGCATTAGTGGGCTTTGGTACCTTCTCAGTTCGTACCCGTGCGGCTCGTACTGGTCGTAACCCTAAAACGGGCGAAGAGATTCAAATCGCTGAAGCAAAAGTACCTGCTTTCAAAGCGGGTAAAGCATTGAAAGATGCTTGTAACTAATTCAGTTACTTTTGTTGTTTTTACGCAAATTTAGTTCGAACCTTTTGAAATTATGCGCATCCTACTGATGCGCATTTCTTTTTCTGATATTATCGCGCTATTCAATTTTGGCTGAAGTCTGTGACTTCAAATCCGGAGAGCAGTAAAACTATGATGGATCGATTACGCGAGGGCGTGAACAGCACCGCGATAAAAATTATCCTAGGACTAATTATCCTTTCTTTTGTCTTTGCTGGGGTAGGTAATTCCCTGATTAGTGGCGGCAATAACGCTGCCGCTAAAGTCGGCGGTGTTGATATTGGCCGAGGAGAATTTGAGCAAGCTTACCAAAATGAACGTAATCGTATGCAATCTCAGTTTGGCGATTACTTTTCTAACTTGTTAGCCGATCCGGCTTACGTTTCCTTCTTGCGAAAGTCAGTGCTTGATAATTTAATTAATGATCTTTTACTTGAGCAACATGCTCAATCACTTGGGCTCAGAGTGAGCGATGAACAAGTTCGTCAATCAATTTTAACCATGCCTGAGTTTCAATCGGAAGGTCAGTTTGATCAAACGCTTTACCAATCGGCTTTGCGTCGTGCTGGGTTTACCCCAGACGGGTTTGCACAATATCTACGTCGTAATTTAGTACGTAATCAGTTAATGACTGCGCTACAAGGTAGTGAATTTACCCTAAATGGTGAAATTGATGCCCAGAGTGCTTTAATTACTCAGCAACGTCAAATTCGTACCATCTCTTTACCGACCGCATCTTTTACTCAGTCAGTCCAAGTTACCGCTGAGGAAATCGAGCAATACTACCAAGCAAATGATGAGCGCTATACTCGTCCAGAACAGATGAAAATTTCTTATATTGAACTGGCAGCGCAACAATTGAAAGCTGCGGTATTGGTGAGTGATGAGCAAGCACAAGCTTATTATCAAGAGCATCAAGATAAATATACGTCAGATGAACAGCGTAAAGTGAGCCATATCCTTGTGAAAGGTGATGACAGGGCAATGGCTCAAGCTATTCTTGATGAACTTGATGCAGGGGCTGATTTTGCCACCCTAGCCAAAGAAAAGTCACAAGATACTGGGAGTGTACAAGAAGGCGGTAATCTGGGCTGGATTGAACGTGGTACGATGGATGCAGCGTTTGAAGATGCAGCGTTTGCGCTACAGCATGTTGGTGATGTAACGGGCTTAGTTAAATCGAAATCTGGTTACCACATTATCAAACTTGATGAGCTTAACGCCCCCATGGTTCGACCTTTTGAGCAAGTTGTTACGCAAATTAAAACTGAGCTGCAAGATCAACAAGCGGTTGATCAGTTCTACCAACTGCAAACTGAGCTTGAAAAAGTAGCGTTTGAATCTCCAGATTCATTGGATGATGCAGCGCAAGTGGTTCATGCACAGATTCAGCGTACTGACTTTATTTCAGTTGATGAACTTCCCCAACGTTTACGTAATACGGATGTGTTACAGGCATTGCAGTCACCAGAAGTCAAAGAAGATGGTTTGAACTCAGAGGTGATTGAAATTGCTCCAGAACACATTGTGGTGGTGCGTGTTGAAGAGTCTCGACCTGAAACTATTTTGCCATTAGCCGAGGTCAAGTCATCCATTGAGGCGGAACTGGTGCAGCTAAAAGGTGCTCAACAAGCACAGCAGTTAGCGACTCAGCTAGTGAGTGGATTGCAAGCAGGGGATGATCACTTACTGGCCGAGCATAAGCTTACTTTTAGCCAACCACAAACGATTGATCGTGGTGCAGCTTTGGCTAAGATTGTCTTTTCAATGCCCAAGCCGGAACAAGATAAATCGGTTTATGCGCAAGGAAAAGATCAGGATGGAAACGTGGTTGTGATTGCGTTAGATAAAGTTGATACTCAGGTCGATGCGCAATATCGTGAGCAAATTGCTGCTCAATTATCTCGTCTTGGTACTCAGCAGGATTTAGATAGTGTACTGAATGTATTGCGTAAAAATACAGAAATTGAGTATTTCTCTGTGAATCAATAATACACATCATGTAATTGATATGTTTGTTAAAATGGGCTGCCTTTGCAGCTCATTTTATTTTACGGTTTTGTTTGATTTGTTGTGTCTTTATTTCCCTTAATATCAATACGCGTTGTCGCATAGGTAATCACAAGGAGAGTTATGATGCTAAAAAAATACTTAATCATTTTACTGTTAGGAGCTTGCTGGCCAATGAGTTATGCCTCTGGTGAAGAACTTACTGAGGTCAGTCAAGGGTTTGAGATCACCGTTAATATTAATACCGCTTCTGCAGAAGAAATGGCGACGTTATTGCAAGGAATTGGCTTGCAAAAAGCACAGGCGATTGTTGAGTATCGGGAACAAAACGGTGCTTTTACTAATAAGGATGATTTAATTAAGGTAAAAGGCATTGGCCGAGCGACGGTCAATAAAAATGACAAGCGAATTTTGCTTTAATCTCATTTCCATCCTATATGAGTATTTGGGTTGATTATCAAAACTCAGGAAAAATTCCTGAGTTTTTGTTTATACACCCCTGTCCTTTCTCTTCTTTAGTCTCTGCGTTACTGTTATTTTTTGCTCTTTCTCGATATAGCCAACCTGCAATTCCAAGTTGTTTGGGTGTAGATAGTATAAGGCGTTGTCTTATTGTAACGGGTTGGGAAACTCGCATCTTAGTTGCACTTCGGTATATAATTCCATGCTATCCCTTTCCTACTTGATCTGCAGGGGGGTTGGCTACGTTCGTTCACCTCAATCACATAGCCTGTCTATGTTCATCGGGGTTATGAGAGCCATTCGTGGCTCTCACCAAAGGCCAGCCTATGGCTGTTCAAATTTGTTCCAGACAAATTTGTCACTCACTTGCCGCCAACCTGCAACTCCAAGTTGTTTGGGTATAGTCAAATGCGCCGTCAGTCGCGAAATAAGTCATACGAAAAATAAACAATAAATGGAGTAAAGCATGTCCTTGCAAACAGCGGTCATTACCGTGGATGGACCTAGTGGTGCTGGTAAAGGCACTCTTTGTATGTTGTTGGCGAAAAAACTCGGGTTTCAGCTGTTAGATTCAGGAGCGATTTATCGGGTATTAGCTCTTGCCGCTCTTCATCATGGTGTTGATATTGATTCAGAAGACGCTTTAGTTCCATTGGCAACGCATCTGGATGTACAATTTGTTGCTGAAGGTGATTTGGTGAAAGTCATTCTTGAAGGAGAAGATGTTTCCAGGGAACTGAGAAAAGAAGAAACGGGGATGGCTGCCTCAAAAATTGCCGCATTACCTCGCGTCAGAGAAGCTTTGCTACGTCGACAACGAGCTTTTGATCAAGGCCATGGCTTGGTGGCGGATGGACGAGATATGGGAACGGTTGTTTTCCCCCAAGCTGCTGTGAAAATTTTCCTAGATGCGAGCGCACAAGAACGAGCTCAGCGTCGTTATAAGCAGTTGCAACTGAAAGGCCTTAATGTTAAATTTGACGACCTTTTAAGCGAAATTCAAGAGCGAGATGAACGAGATCGTAATCGTTCCGTGGCACCACTGCGCCCAGCCGAGGATGCGCTATTACTTGATTCCACCACATTATCTATAGATCAAGTGGTGGAACAAGCGTTACAATATATAGAATCGAAACTGGTGGAATAAATCACGCCAGTTAAGAACGTTGGTCGCAAGGATGATGACTGGCGATTTTAATAACCCCATGCGGTAGGATACCCATGGACGTTTAATTATTGAAGATTAAATACATGACTGAATCTTTTGCTCAACTCTTTGAAGAGTTTCTAAATGAAACCCAATTCCAACAAGGTACTATCGTTAAAGGTACTGTTGTTGCGATTGAAAATGGCTACGTTCTTGTTGACGCTGGCCTTAAGTCTGAATCTGCTATTCCAGCAGAACAGTTCAAAAACGCTGCGGGTGAACTAGAAGTAGAAGTTGGTTCAGAAGTTGACGTAGCACTTGACGCTGTTGAAGACGGTTTCGGTGAAACTCAACTTTCTCGTGAGAAAGCGAAACGTCACGAAGCGTGGATCGTTCTTGAGAAAGCTTACGAAGAAGCTGAAACGGTTATTGGTATCATCAATGGTAAAGTTAAAGGTGGCTTCACTGTTGAATTGAACGGTATCCGTGCATTCCTTCCAGGCTCTCTAGTTGACGTTCGCCCAATCCGTGACACTGCTCACTTAGAAAACAAAGAGCTAGAGTTCAAAGTCATCAAGCTTGATCAGAAACGCAACAACGTTGTTGTTTCTCGTCGTGCTGTTATCGAATCTGAAAGCAGTGTTGAGCGTGACGAACTTCTTGAAACTCTACAAGAAGGTACTGAAGTTAAAGGTATCGTTAAGAACCTTACTGACTACGGTGCATTCGTTGATCTTGGCGGTGTTGATGGTCTTCTACATATCACAGATATGGCTTGGAAACGCGTTAAGCATCCATCAGAAATCGTTAACGTTGGTGACGAAATCCTAGTTAAAGTTCTTAAGTTTGACCGTGAACGTACCCGTGTTTCTCTAGGTCTGAAACAGCTTGGCGAAGATCCATGGGTAGCAATCGCTAAACGTTACCCAGAAGGTCACAAACTAACTGGTCGCGTAACAAACCTAACTGATTACGGCTGCTTTGTTGAAATCGAAGAAGGCGTTGAAGGTCTGGTTCACGTTTCAGAAATGGACTGGACTAACAAGAACATTCACCCATCTAAAGTTGTTAATGTTGGCGACGAAGTTGAGGTTATGGTTCTTGATATCGACGAAGAACGTCGTCGTATCTCTCTAGGCTTGAAACAGTGTAAAGCTAACCCTTGGCAGTCATTCGCTGAAGCGCAAGCTAAAGGCGATAAAGTGACTGGTAAGATCAAGTCTATCACTGATTTCGGTATCTTTATCGGTCTTGATGGCGGTATCGATGGTCTGGTTCACCTTTCTGACATCTCTTGGAATGTTCCTGGAGAAGAAGCAGTACGTGAGTACAAAAAAGGTGACGAGATCTCTGCAGTTGTTCTAGCTGTAGATGCAGAGCGTGAGCGTATTTCTCTAGGCGTTAAGCAAATGGAAAATGACCCATTCAATGCTTATGTTGCTGATAATAAGAAAGGCACTCTAGTTAACGGTACGGTAACCGCTGTTGACGCTAAAGGCGCAACGATCGAGTTAGAAGATGGTGTAGAAGGTTACCTTCGTGCCTCTGAAATTACTCGTGATCGCGTAGAAGATGCATCTCTACTTCTCAGTGTTGGTGATAAAGTTGAAGCGAAATTTACTGGTGTTGACCGTAAAAACCGCGTCATCAATTTATCTATCAAAGCGAAAGACGAAGCTGAAGAGCAAGAAGCAATGGCATCTATCAATAAACAAGATGATGTTGCTTTCGGTAATGCAATGGCAGACGCTTTCAAAGCTGCTAAAGGCGAGTAATCTAACTTGTTGATTAAAAAGGGGCCGCATGGCCCCTTTTTTTATTCATCAGCGAGATAACGTGATGATCTATTACATTTACTTATGCTAGTATTGCTGGACCTCAGAGAGCCCGGTTTATCCCTTTGAGGTATAAAAGCTAAGCTAAGTTTTTCTAAGAGACATGTTCTCCGTTTTCTTTGATGCAACTTAGCCATACTCTTTTTATACAATATGAAGCAAGTGTTTGTTGGAATTGATATTACTGACTATAATCAGGGTAAAAACTCAAAGAGGGAAACTATGACGAAGTCTGAATTAATAGAAAGGCTGTGTACCGAGCAACCCCATCTGTCGGCAAAAGAAATTGAAGATGCGGTAAAAGAGATTCTGGAACACATGTCGAAAACATTAGAAGCTGGAGATCGCATTGAAATTCGAGGATTTGGTAGTTTCTCTTTGCACTATCGTGATCCCCGTGTTGGACGCAATCCTAAAACTGGTGAAAAAGTCGAATTGGATGGTAAATATGTTCCGCACTTTAAACCGGGTAAAGAGTTGCGTGAGCGAGTTAATCAATAGTTTTAATGGTAGAATAGCCTTATAAGCGGCATACTGTCTTGGTGTGCCGTTTTTTTATATTTTGATTCGGAATGCTATCGCAACTTTATTTGCTCTCTTCCTATCGGGCGGAGGCTCTTTCTATCTGGGGCGTCCACTGCTTGCTGTGGATTTCGAGTAACCTTAAGCTGATTTGACGATAAAATTGCGCATGGTTTGTCTGAGCGTTTTCCTGCATAATCGGTTAATAGATTTGTGGATGGGTAATCAATTATGAAAATGATAAAAATCCTTGTGCTACTCGCTCTTTTCTTACTGGCTTTAGCGTTAGGATCACAGAATCAAGCGTTAGTCACATTTAACTATTTATTCGCTCAAGGTGAGTTTCATCTATCCACCTTGCTTGGCAGTGTCTTTGTCGTTGGCTTTCTTATTGCGTGGATCATTTTTGGCAGTTTTTATCTGAAATCTCAATTAGAAATTCGTAAATTGACTCGAAAGCTAAAACAACACACAAAATCGCAAGAGCAGACAAATGCTAAAGCGACTCTCGAGTAAGGCTATTACTTAGATGTTAGAACTTCTTTTCTTGCTCTTGCCTATTGCTGCCGCCTATGGCTGGTATATGGGTAATCGTAGTGCTCAGCAAGACAAGCAGAAGCATTCCCACCAAATATCTCGACAGTATGTAACGGGACTAAATTTATTACTTTCAGATCAGTCTGATAAAGCCGTTGATCACTTTATCGAGCTGTTGCAAGTGGATAACGAAACGATAGATACCCATCTTGCATTGGGAAATTTATTTCGTTCTCGTGGTGAGGTTGATCGTGCAATTCGTATCCATCAAAACCTGATTTCTCGTTCAGGCTTAACCATTGATCAAAAAAACCTCGCCTTACAGCAGTTAGCGAAAGATTATATGGTCGCTGGATTTTTGGATCGTGCAGAGAAAATCTTTGAGCAATTAATTGATGAACCAGAACATCGTGAGTCTGCGCTTCAACAATTAACCGCAATTTATCAGCAAACACGTGAATGGCATAAGGCGATTTCATGTGCGCAAGCCTTAGTCAAGCTCGGGCGTAAGCGAATGAAGCAAACCATTGCTCATTTTTGGTGTGAACTGGCAATGCAGGAAAAAGCAGAAGGGAAAGATCATAAAGCGATCCAGTTGCTGAAACGAGCTTTACATGAAGACCCTAAATGCGTGCGTGCCAGTATTTCCTTAGGAAAACTCTATTTAGCCAACCAAGATTATAAACAGACGCTGATTTATCTTGAAATGGTTTTCGAGCAAGATATTGATTTTATTGGAGAAGTTCTACCATCCTTAGCCGAATGTTATCATCATCTTGGCCAAGAGCCACAATTGATTGAATTATTGCGTCAGTGTATTAACAATAATGCAGGAGTGTCTGCTGAGTTAATGCTAGCACAATTAGTCGCGCAGCATGATGGTACCGCCAGTGCTCAAGAATTATTAACTCGCCAATTAGTCAAAAATCCAACCATGAAAGGTTTTTATCGTCTGATTGATTACCATATTGCTGAGGCAGAAGAAGGGCGCGCTAAAGCTAGTTTGTTAACTTTGCAACGGTTAGTGGGTGAGCAGTTAAAAACAAAACCACATTACCGATGCCGCCGCTGTGGTTTCTCAACGCACTCGCTATATTGGCACTGTCCATCCTGCAAAGGGTGGGGATCGATTAAGCCCATCCGTGGATTGGATGGCGAATGATTTTTCAAGATTTGCAGCTCTATAAGCTGCATTTTTTTAGGCTCAATGTATATCTTAGGAGTAGAAATGAACGACCCAAAAGTGATCGTTGCACTCGATTATGAACACAAAACCGATGCGCTTACGTTTGTCGATAAAATTGATCCGGCAAGTTGTCGGTTAAAAATTGGCAAAGAGATGTTTACACGGTTTGGTCCCCATTTCGTTACTGAGTTACATGATCGAGGGTTTGCTGTTTTTCTCGATCTTAAGTTTCATGATATTCCTAATACTTGCGCTAAGGCAGTGCGAGCAGCGGCGGATTTAGGTGTTTGGATGGTCAATGTTCATGCCAGCGGTGGAGAGCGTATGATGACGGCTGCACGAGAAATACTTGAGCCTTACGGTTGTGATCGTCCATTGTTAATTGGAGTAACCGTCTTAACGAGTATGGAACAGAGTGATTTACAAGGTATTGGTATCAACAGTGAACCAGAGCAGCAGGTGATGCGCTTAGCGAGACTGACAAAAAATTCCGGTTTAGATGGCGTCGTATGCTCGGCTCAAGAAGCCTCTAGGCTAAAACGTGAGCTTGGACAAGCCTTTCAGTTAGTTACACCGGGAATTAGGCCAATAGGGGCCGATATTGGTGACCAACGTCGGATAATGACGCCAGAGCAAGCCATCAACTCAGGAGCTGATTATCTCGTGATCGGTCGGCCAATTACCAAAGCCAGCAATCCTGCTCAAGTGTTGGCAGAGATTCATGCATCCCTACTTTAAATCGTCAATAGCAGCAAAAGAGGTGATTTGAACACCTCTTTTGCTTGGTTGAGTTTACGCTGAGTTGTGTTTACGCTGAAAATGTCGGAATACCGCTATGGAACTTAAAGTCGCTATCCGGTGAGGAAATTAATTTAGCTTCAACATTAGCGAAGTGCTCGATACGTTCTGAAATATCTTTACCTGCAATCTGTTCTGCGAGTTCCAAGTAGTCTTGATAGTGTCGTGCTTCTGAGCGTAAAAGAGAAAAATAAAATTTTCCTACATCGTGCTCTAAATAAGGTGCTAGTTTTGCGAAACGTTCACATGAACGGGCTTCAATAAATGCGCCAATAATAAGCTTATCGACGAGTGCATCGGGCTCATACGTTTTGACGTGTTTAAGCATCCCCTTAGCATATCGACTAGCGTTAATTGGCTGATATTCAAATCCCTTTTGTTGGATAAGTTCAAGTACTTGATAAAAATGATGCAGCTCTTCTTTGATCAAGAGTACCATTTTATCAATCATCGCTTGTCCATAAAGGCAGTTTGGCTTCGCTTGAATAGACTTGGAGAGCTGATTTTTTCCTTGTAACGTGTTGAGGTTACCGACGCATTTGTAAGCAAACTGCTCATAAGGTGCTGATAACTGGCTTAGTTGCCGGCTTCCTTCCTCTGTCACTACGTAGCGTTTAAGTAAAAACATAGCGCTTTGTGCGGCTTTCAGCTCACACAATAAGTGGTCACGGAGGATAATTGACAGATTTTCGGGTTTTTGAGCTTCATTAAGCCAAGCATCGGGGGTTGCACAAGCGAGAAATTGCTTAAGTGGATTGATTAGCTGTTCAATAGCGGGTGTATTGTTGATCATAAGCCATTAAAAAGTTGATATATTATGTTGCCATGAATAGGTGAGTAGTGGGAGAGATTATTACCACTTTTTCTTTTCACCAAAGAGCGCTTCCATATCACTATCTCGTTCTTTTTCTTCACGTTGTTGAACTTCAGATGCATTTTTGGTTTGGCGACGTGATTCGACTTCATCATACATGGCTTGTAACTTTTCTCGAGCTTGATGAGAATAACTGTCATTTTTGGTACTTAGCACGTCTAATCCTTTGCGAAGTAACTGTAAGGCGGTTCCGGGTTGGCCTCGAACAATTGAATCTTTAGCTCGTTTAATGACATTTTCGATATTAATGCGGATCTGTATGGTTTCTAATCGAGCATTTTCAGTGACATAAGCTTGGGTATCAAAACGGCCTTTATTATGTTCACTACGGATAGTATCACGTAACCGTTTGACTAATTTTAGCATGACGATGGCTTGCTTATCGCTAGTCGGGACTTTAAATGTAGTACTTTCTCCACCCGGGTGGTTTTCTTTTAGGTGTTGGATTTGTGTCTGCATATTTTCAACACGTTGAGCTAATTGCTTATTTTTTGGATCGAGATCTAACATATTTTGTAGGGCGTCAAGAATACGGGTATTCAAGCAAACAAGTAGATCTTTACTAAACGGAAGATGATGAGCATTGCCGATTAAGTCTTCGGTAGCATCAATAATGGTTAGGTACCTTGCTGACTCTTGTTTTTTGGTTGTTTCAATCTTGAGTCTGTATTGCAGCATGATGTTATAACCCAAGATTAAAACCAATAGAATGGCCACCAGAGCGATAATTAAACCTATATTCATAAAATCCGTATCTTTTTTAAAAGGCCCAATGCCAGAGCATACACTATCCTAGCTTCTCTCTACACCATCTACCAAGAGTCAATGTGCATTATTTGTGCTTTCCGCATAAAAAAATGCAACAGAGCGATCATTTTTAGGGTAGGCGCTCATTTTTCTTAATGATGATCGAAATGTGCCGCGTTTGTACAACTATTTATTGTAAGCTCTTTGCATTGTGTTCGTGAAGCGTTATAACTAATCATTATAAACCATAGAACGGCGATGTCGCACTTCTCAGAAGGAAATAAGATAAATTATGAAGTTGCAGCAACTTAAATATATTGTAGAAGTGGTCAATCATAACTTAAATGTGTCGGCGACAGCAGAAAGTTTGTATACCTCACAACCAGGTATCAGTAAACAAGTTCGCTTATTAGAAGATGAGCTCGGGATACAGATTTTTGAGCGCAGCGGCAAGCATTTGACCCAAGTGACCCATGCTGGTCAAGAGGTTATCCGGATTGCCACCGAAATTCTTGCGCGAACAGAAAGCATTAAGTCGGTTGCCGCAGAGCATACTCATCCAGAAATGGGCACGTTGAATATTTCAACCACCCATACCCAAGCTCGTTATGCATTACCTGATGTAATTAAAGGTTTTACTGCTCGCTATCCGAAAGTGTCTTTGCATATGCACCAAGGCACGCCGAGTCAAATGTCTGAGGCGATCGCTAAGGGTATTGCCAATTTTGCCATTGCTACTGAAGCACTCCATTTATATCAAGATGCGATCATGTTGCCTTGCTACCATTGGAATCGCTCCATTGTTGTGCCTCACGATCACCCATTGGCACAGAAAGCTTCTGTTACCATTGAAGATGTTGCGGCTTACCCTTTGGTCACTTATGTGTTTGGTTTTACTGGGCGTTCAGAACTTGATACCGCCTTTAATCGTGTTGGGTTGCATCCTCGAGTGGTGTTTACGGCCACGGATGCTGATGTGATTAAAACTTACGTTCGAATGGGGATGGGGATTGGGGTGATAGCCAGTATGGCGATTGATAAAGAGCAAGACACTGATTTAGTGGCCATTGATGCCAGCCACATTTTTGGTGCGAGTACCACGAGTATTGGTTTTCGTCGTGGTACTTTTTTGCGCACATATATGTATGATTTTATGGAACGTTTCGCTCCTCATTTAACCAGACCTGTGGTTGAGCGTGCGATTTCTTTAAAATCTAATGCTGAAATCGAAGAGATGTTTAAAGATATCGAGCTGCCGGTACGCTAATCCTTTCCTCCTCATAAGTACCACTCTAAAATAGGCCATTATTTGAGGAGGGCGCATGCGCGATTGTTTTCAATACATTGATACTTATCTTAGTCAGACGCAGCCTTTCTGGCGTTTTGAGCCTTTTCATGATAGTGGCTTAGCAACAGCGCCTTGGTCTTCAATAGCTCCTGAGTTAGAGGCGTGGTTGAGTACCCTTTCAAATGAACAGGTTGCTGAATTGAAACAGCAGCCTGAACCATTAATAGCTATGCTATCGGTCCATATCCCTAAACTTGATCATATTGTTCAATCTTTGCGTCTGTTGTTATCGAATGGGCAATCGAATGATTTTTGTGAGGCGTATAGTGAGCCTTATCCTGGGGTTCCTGGTCGTAAGTTTGCGCAGATAAAAAGTTTGGGGGCTTTTCTGGTCAGTCGACATCAAGGTGAAGCTTGGTTAGAGTGGTGTTCGGGTAAAGGATACCTTGGCCGTTGGCTTGCTTCTCACTCATCTCATCCCGTGGTGAGTTTTGAATACCAAGAGGCATTATGTGAGCAAGGCCAATTGGAGGCGGATCGTTTAGGGTTAAGGATGAATTTTGTTCAAGGTGATGCATTGGATGTGCGCAGCCAGCGTTTATTTAAAGCGCATCAGCATGCCGTTGCATTGCATGCCTGTGGTGATTTACATGTTCGCTTATTGCAGTATGCGGTGACGAATCAGTTAGCGGCCATTACCTTTTCTCCTTGTTGTTATCATTTGATTGAAGGTGAATATTATAGTCCTCTTTCTCAGCTAGCAAAACGATCTGCTTTGAATTTGACTCGGAATGAATTGAGAATCCCGTTGCAGGAAACCGTGACCGGAGGGGAGCGTGTTAAGCGCCATCGTTGGTTGGAAATGACCTACCGACTCGGATGGGATGAGTTGTTAAAAGCTGAACTCGGTTATCAAGAATACCTTCCGACCCCGAGTGTTAAAAAGTCGCAGTTAAATGAAGGCTTTGAGGCTTTTTGTTGTTGGGCGGCCGCTAAAAAGGGCATGACCTTACCTACTATTCATTTTGAATATTATCATCAAAAAGGTATTGAGCGTTTTTGGAAAATGGAGCGACTCAGTTTAGTTCAACATGGTTTTCAACGTTTACTTGAGTTGTGGCTTGTTTTGGATCGGGCGCTATTTCTACAAGAGCAAGGGTATCGAGTTGAGATCGGTGAGTTTTGTCCGCGAGCTATCACACCGAGAAACCTTGTGATTCATGCACAAAAAGATAACCGGGTATCCCCCGGCTATTGATTGGCTTTATTCACTTAATCGGTTAATGGCATCAAGTGGCGAGACATACGGTAGTTTGAAATTATCGGCAACTTCTCGACAGGTAACTTGGCCATGAATGACATTGAGGCCCTTCAAAAATCCGGGGTCACTCAGCAATGCTTGTTGATAGCCTTGGTTAGCTAATTTGATAATATAGGGAAGCGTTGCGTTATTGAGAGCAAAAGTCGATGTGCGAGCAACCGCTCCGGGCATATTCGCGACACAGTAATGGACAACGTCATCGACCACATAAGTTGGGTTGTCATGGGTAGTGGGGCGAGATGTCTCGAAACAGCCAC
>NZ_NBUS01000054.1:111608-124355 GCF_002749895.1 Vibrio fujianensis
GGTCAATGGCAACATCGACAACGGCAGAACCGGGCTTCATTCGTTTAATATGCTCTTTAGTGACTAATTTGGGTGCGGTGGCCCCCGGAATGAGTACGGCTCCAATAACGAGATCGGCGGCAAGAATTTGCTGTTCAATTGCTTCGTTGGTGGAGAAAAGCAGTTTGACTCGCCCTTGAAATTCTTGGTCTAGCTTTCGGAGTACATCCACATTTCGGTCTAAAATGGTTACGTCCGCTTTTAAACCGATAGCCATTCTTGCCGCATTGGCACCAACCATCCCTCCGCCAAGGATAACGACTTTGGCCGGTGCGACACCGGGTACGCCACCTAAGAGTAAGCCCATGCCGGCTTGTGATTTTTCTAGGGTAAGCGCTCCGGCTTGTATTGCCATTCTACCTGCTACTTCAGACATAGGGGCTAATAGTGGTAAGCGTCCCATATGATCTGTTACAGTCTCATAGGCGATGCAAACCGCGTTACTCTTGATAAGTGCTTCAGTTTGTGGAAAATCTGGGGCAAGATGTAGATAGGTAAATAGAATTTGTCCTTCTTTTAGCATCGATCGTTCTACAACCTGAGGCTCTTTAACTTTTATAATCATGTCTGCTTGCGCAAATAAGTCTGCAGCAGAGTGAATAATGGATGCCCCGGCAGCGATGTAATCATCGTCTGAGAAACCGATACCTGTGCCTGCATGGGTTTCGACAATCACTTGGTGGCCATAAGTGAGAAGTTCTCTCACATTAGCAGGAATCATTCCCACTCTATACTCGTGGTTTTTGATTTCTTTTGGGATGCCAATTATCATCCTGACTCCTTAGTTGTAGGGTTAGTGAATGTAGTCACGTTGTATCGAATTTATAACTAGTTTAGTTGTGCATATATAAAGTTTGATGCTGAATATCAAAAAGTTATAGTATATTTTTTTGCAAGGAAGTAATAAGGTGGAATAAAAAATGGCAGACAACTATAAAAGGCCGTCCAAGGATCTTGACCGGATTGATCGCAATATCTTAAATGAGTTGCAAAAAGATGGTCGTATTTCAAACGTTGAATTATCCAAGCGAGTAGGGCTTTCACCGACTCCTTGTTTAGAACGTGTACGTCGTTTAGAGCGTCAAGGGTATATCACCGGATATACTGCGTTACTCAACCCTCAATATCTCGATGCTTCACTGCTCGTGTTTGTTGAGATCACGTTGAATCGTGGTGCACCAGATGTATTTGAACAATTTAACACTGCGGTACAAAAGCTGGATGATATTCAAGAGTGTCATTTAGTCTCTGGTGATTTTGATTATCTTCTCAAAACTCG
Source organism: Vibrio fujianensis (assembly GCF_002749895.1). Taxonomy (GTDB): domain Bacteria; phylum Pseudomonadota; class Gammaproteobacteria; order Enterobacterales; family Vibrionaceae; genus Vibrio; species Vibrio fujianensis. The sequence continues at coordinate 112,927 of NZ_NBUS01000054.1, forward strand.
AGTCTCAGACATGGGGGCGTATCGCAAGCTTTTGGGGGACACGTTGTTGCGTCTGCCTGGTGTGAATGATACTCGCACTTATGTGGTCATGGAAGAAGTTAAACAAACCAACCAACTGGTGATTAAGACCCGTTAATCTGTTTCTGTCAGTGGAATAGCGAGTTCTTGCCTCATTCTGACCGAGATAGATTGGGTTTTTTACCTTGGTATGGTTAAATCTATAAACAAACCGAGCGGCAGTAGCCGCTCGGACTGTTTTCATCGCTCCGATATGCGTATAGTGTATAACATATTGGGCATTATCATAGTCAAGTTGGTTTATGTTCAAAGAGAACAATCATAAAGTTGAAACGATCGTCAAGACCAGTGAAGAGCCTCAGTCTTTGCGCTTGAACGGTAAACAACGATTAAAAGAGTGTGGGCTAATTTTAGCGGTACTCTTTTCCATTTTATTAGCGGTAGCGCTGGTTACTTTTCATCCTGCTGATCCTTCTTGGTCTCAAACTGCTTGGGGCGCAGATATTCAAAATGCAGGAGGAATGATTGGTGCTTGGATCGCAGATACTCTATTTTTTGTCTTTGGCTCATTAGCCTATTTATTACCGATCATTTTAACGTTGAGTGCTTGGGTTTTTTTACGAGCGAGAGAGGAAGATGAACGGCTCGATTTTACCTTGTGGGGAACAAGGTTATTGGGCCTAGCCATATTGATTTTAACCAGTTGTGGCCTTGCTGATATTAATTTTGATGACATCTGGTACTTTTCTTCTGGCGGTGTGATTGGCGATGTATTGACTAGCTTGGCTTTGCCCATCTTAAATTTATTAGGCACAACGCTGGTGTTACTTTTTTTGTGGGGGGCGGGTTTTACCTTACTTACGGGTATTTCTTGGTTAACTATTGTCGAGTGGTTAGGAGAGTTTACCATCCGTGCCTTTCAGTGGTTAGTCAACCGTTGTCGTGGTGAAAAATCCGAATTAGTGGCTCCACAACTGTTAGAACCTAACGTCTCCGCATTTTCTCCTCTCTCTGAACATGATCAACAGGCTCCGGATGAGTCGGTTATGAGTTCATTATCAATCGAAGAAGACCAAAACGAGCCACAAGAGCGACGTTTTAATATTCATATCCCTGAGCCTCGTTCGGAAAAAGAGCAGCCAAATCCGGTTGAGTTTTCTGTTTCACATCGGAGGGACGAACCTTTAGCGACCACTGAGATTGAAACATTATCTCAAGAAACTGTCCGCGAGGCGCAGCTGTATACCACGATTGAAGAGCTAGAAAATGCGGCGTATCAAAACGATGATTATGCTGAAGATACAAAAGTCGACCTAGAAAAAACGCATCTTAATCCGCATGCTTCGCTGCGGCCATCAACGGAATTCATCGAACCAGAAACACAAGATGGTAGCCAGACAATGGCTTCATTGTCTCAGTCTGATTGGGATGAAGAATCTACAGAACCGATGATTTCAACCTTAGATGTGCTTGAAACGCCAGTGGTAGAGGAGCAAGCCAATATACAGCCTGAAACATCGACAAGAGAGCAGGAAAGTGATGCTGACGATCCAGACGTACAGGCTTTTCAAACCTTGGTATCTGAAGCTCAAGCCAACCTCGCGGCTAAACAGAATCCATTTTTGATGCAGCAAGAGGTTAATTTACCCAAGCCAGCAGAACCGATGCCGACTTTGGCGTTGCTGTATCATCCAGAAAAACGAGAAAACTTTATTGACCGAGCCGCTTTAGAAGAGATTGCCCGTTTAGTGGAATCGAAATTGGCTGATTATAAAATTCAAGCACAAGTTGTGGATATCTTCCCTGGGCCAGTTATTACCCGGTTTGAGTTAGATTTAGCACCTGGAGTAAAGGTAAGCCGTATTTCTAGTTTATCCATGGACTTAGCTCGTTCTCTTTCAGCTATGGCGGTTCGGGTTGTCGAGGTGATTCCAGGTAAACCGTATGTTGGCTTGGAGCTACCGAATATGAGCCGCCAGACGGTCTATTTGTCGGATGTGATCAGTAGTCACCAATTTCAAGAATCAAAATCGCCAACGACCATTGTGTTAGGGCAGGATATTGCGGGTGAAGCTGTCGTCGCCGATTTATCCAAAATGCCTCACGTTCTCGTTGCGGGAACGACAGGTTCCGGAAAATCGGTCGGTGTGAACGTCATGATTCTGAGTATGCTGTATAAATCTACGCCAGAAGATGTTCGTTTTATCATGATTGATCCGAAAATGTTGGAATTATCGATTTATGAAGGGATCCCACATTTACTTGCGGAAGTCGTCACCGATATGAAAGATGCGTCTAACGCATTACGTTGGTGTGTGGGCGAGATGGAGCGTCGTTATAAATTGATGTCTGTGTTAGGGGTCAGAAATATAAAAGGCTTTAACGATAAGCTGAAAATGGCCGCACAAGCTGGGCATCCGATTCATGATCCTCTCTGGAATGATTCGGAAAGTATGGACAGCGAACCCCCATTGTTGGAAAAACTGCCTTATATTGTCGTGGTGGTCGATGAGTTTGCCGATTTAATGATGGTGGTCGGTAAAAAGGTTGAAGAGTTAATTGCGCGTTTAGCTCAAAAAGCACGTGCAGCGGGTATTCACCTTATTCTGGCTACTCAACGACCGTCGGTCGATGTGATTACCGGATTGATTAAGGCAAATATTCCAACGCGAGTTGCCTTTACTGTTTCAACCAAAACAGACTCACGAACCATTTTGGATCAAGGTGGTGCCGAGTCGTTATTAGGGATGGGCGACATGCTTTATTTACCAGCAGGCTCTAGCCATACCATTCGTGTGCATGGTGCTTTTGCTTCTGATGACGATGTTCATGCGGTCGTGAATAACTGGAAAGCGCGTGGAAAACCGAATTATATCAGTGACATCATTAATGGCGATCAAGGGCCGGATGGATTGTTACCAGGTGAAAAAATGGAAGAGGATGAGGACATAGACCCTCTTTTTGACCAAGTTGTCGAGCATGTGGTTGAAAGTCGTCGAGGTTCTGTATCTGGTGTTCAGCGCCGTTTTAAAATTGGTTATAACCGTGCCGCTCGTATTGTTGAACAACTGGAAGCGCAAGGCATTGTCAGCGCTCCGGGGCATAATGGTAATCGAGAAGTACTCGCGCCCGCGCCTACTAGGGGCTGTTGACCTTAAAAATTAATGTCTGTTTCTTTATCTTATACTGCTTAGCGTGAGCTAGGTACTGTTGACCTTTCGAATGGAATTTAACCGTGAAAGGTCAACGCAACCTAATCTTTCTATCTCGCAATTTTCTTTATTTTTATCCTCAAGATTCAACTCGTGATACACAAAACTACTTTTTATACCCTCCTACTTGAAGTTGCAGGGGGGCTGGCTACGTTTGTTCACGCCAATTGCATAGCCTGTCTATGCCCATGGAGATGATAAGAACCATCCGTGTCTCTCACCAAAGGCCAGCCTACGGCTGTTGAAATTGATTCCAGACCAATTTGTCACTCACTTGTCGCCTACCTGTAACGCCAAATGGTTTGAGTATCATCTCATCTTGAGTGATCTCCCGATGCTATTTATTTACATTCCGTTGCTGAATTATTTTTTTCAATAAAAAAATTAACAATAATAATCATGCCACTATTTTATTTCTTATCCAAATTAATTCCATAAGCGTGATGGAGGAAATATTCCTTATCATTCATTGAGTGGGAACGGTTCCTTGTGTGATCGGATTCATGGTTTCTATGGTTTTGGTAAATGTAGACTCTCCACCGTCGGCAGCATGCAAGGAGGCACATGTACAGTGGTTGCTGACCTCGGGAATGAAAAGGTTGCCACATTTCAACAATGTACCCCCTAATCTATGTTCATTTCTGAGTAGCGCTAAGGAAAAGCATTAAACCAATAAAATCAAGATAATGGCCTTAAGGTCAATGGAGATAATAATGAAATTTAATACCTTTGGTAAACTTTCGCTTGCTTCCGTTTTAGTTTCTACAGCACTGGCAGCACATGCTGGGATCAGCGTTGAAAATGAAAAGGGTCTATTCACGATTGGTGGTGACGTTGAGTATGATCTCAATGTGGTGGATAAAGAAAGAAAGAACCAAGATCGTCAAGATTTTAGTCAAAGTGGCCGGATTTTGGTGCAAATTGCTGCTGAGCGTGCTGTTGCCAATGATCATTATCTGAAAGTGCAAGTTCAGCCACTACTGAAATCAACGGGTGATGTGGATTTAGATGATGCCTTCTTCGCAATGGGTCGCCAAGCGGATTGGGAAGTGAAAATTGGGCGTTTTGAAGCGTTTGATATGTTCCCTGTTGGGCAAGATACCATGCTCGATTTTGCAAAAGTCGATGTGAATAATAATGTTATTGAACCTTATCGCTTAAAAGACGCTCGAGGCCGTGGTGATTATGGCCAAGTAAGCTATGCAAAATCGCTCGATAAGTTGTATTTTGAAGTAGGATCACTGTTTAAAGAAAATAGTGGTGCGGATCAAAATGCTGTGTTTGTGCGACCGGTTGTCGCTTTTCAGGCAACAGATAGTCTGCGCTTTGCCGCCGGTATGGAAGCGAATTTAACGGCGGATAAGGCAGATGCTGAGAATGATTATCTTGGCTATGGGGCAACCATTAAATATGCGGTGTCAGATTTTAGCTTAGATGTAAGTTATGCGTACCGTGATTTTGATACCACTGATCAAGAAGACTCCTCAATCGGTGCTGTTATTCAGTATAAACGATTTGGTTTAGGCCATATCTATTCAGAAACTGACACGGGCAGCAAAGAGAAAATGAATACCACTTGGGCATCTTATGAGATTGCTAATGTGATGGATGTGCAAGATTTCTCTATCTACCTTGGATCTTACTTCTCTAAAGTGGATAACGATAACGATAACGATAACGATGACCAAGATGTCGGCGTTCGTGTACGTTTCAAGTACTTCTTTTAATTGGTAATTCACACAATTTATTTGCCCACCGCTTGGTGGGCTTTTTATTGTTTATGCTGCCCGCTTAAGACACTGAGCCACTAACACAGCAGCAAGCGCTATCAAGTTACCAGCAAAAATAACCACTAACCATTGTGGCATCGTCAAGCTTATAAATTGCCAAGAAATGTCACTACAGTCCCCATAAGCCTCAAACATCCAAGGTACCCACTGGTTGAGTGGTGCCCAATCTGGAAACGTGACAAACAGATCACAGGTATTAAATGGCGACGGATTTAATTGGTAATCTACATGCTCGATAGAAAGGGTGAGTCCTTGGTAGGCGCTTATCCCCCAAACAATAAATCCTGACCAGCGAAGTCCTCGCTGTTTGGGATTGAGTAGGCCAATGAACGCTCCTACACCGATACCCAACATTGCGATTCGTTCATAAATACACATCACACATGGGGACAGCATCATTATATGTTGGAAATAGAGGGCACAAAGCTCAAAGAAGAGCACGAAAATGAATAATAGAGCCCAAGAGAGGCGATTATGAGAGAAACGTTGGAGTTGCAAAAGAGCGTTCACATCATCATCCTTGCGTAATTAAGAAAATATTCAAGCCATTGATGTTTATTGGCATCAATGGCTTGTTCTAGTATTCAGAGCTTTTTAGCGTGGAATAGTTTCTTATTCAATACAAATTTTTAATGACCAACAATAGCAGCGGCGGCTTTGAGACTATGATGAGTGATCCAACCCATCTCGTAAAAGTAGCTAGTCATGGGCTCGAGTAGGAAAATGATCCCGCCTAAACCGATTAAACTCATTACGATAGTATATGGCAAAGCCATGACCACCATTCGTCCATAAGACAGTCGGATTAATGGTGCCAGTGCTGAAGTTAACAGAAACAAGAAAGCAGCCTGTCCATTCGGTGTTGCAACAGAAGGGAGGTTTGTGCCCGTATTGATTGCCACCGCAAGGAGATCGAATTGATCGCGAGAAATCAATCCGTGCGTTAATGCTGATTGCACCTCGCTGATGTATACCGTGCCGACAAAGACATTGTCGGATACCATCGACAGTAGACCATTGGCGATATAAAACAGAGCGAGCTGTACACCTTTATCTTCAATATGCAGCACACTGTCGATGATCGGAGTAAATAATTGTTGATCGATAATCACCGCAACAATGGAGAAGAAAACAGCTAACAGTGCAGTAAACGGCAAGGCTTCTTCAAATGCTTTACCTAAAGCATGTTCTTCGACGATACCTGAAAAACTGGTCGCAAGAATAATCACGGATAAACCGATGAGACCTACAGCGGCCAAATGTAGCGCTAATCCAACAATGAGCCAGACCGCGATAATCGCTTGAACCCAAAGTTTAGCGATATCTTGTTGCGTTCTATGCAGGCGAGTTTCGCTATCGAAATCCATTAAGACCTGGCGAACATTGGCTGGTAGTTCTGCTCCATAACCAAATATTTTAAAACGTTCGACCAATAGGCAGGTGAGAAGTCCGCAAATAAAAACAGGCACAGTGATGGGTGACATACGAATTAAAAACTCACCAAACAACCAGCCAGCATGGTCAGCAATAATCAGGTTTTGTGGTTCGCCAACCATCGTCATCACACCACCTAAAGCCGTTCCAACCCCAGCATGCATCAGTAGTGAGCGTAAAAATGCGCGATAGTTTTCTAAGTCATCACGAGTCAGTTCTGGTATTTGCTCATCATGAGTATGATCGTGAGACGGGGCCGACGGTTGTCCTGAGGCAACTTTGTGGTAGATGGAGTAAAACCCAACCGCGACACTAATGATGACAGCGATTACGGTCAGTGCATCTAAAAAACCAGAAAGAAAAGCCGCCGTAATACAAAAAGCCATCGATAAAATCAATTTTGAACGGATACCTAACAGAATCTTAGTGAAGATAAATAACAATAAGTTCTTCATGAAGTAGATACCTGCGACCATAAACATCAGCAGAAGTAAAACTTCAATATTTGCTACTAGCTCATGTTTGACTTGGTCTGGACTTGTCATACCAATGGCGATTGCTTCAATAGCTAACAAGCCACCAGGTTGTAGTGGGTAGCATTTTAATGCCATGGCTAGTGTGAAAATAAATTCAGCCACCAGTAACCAACCGGCCACAAAAGGATGAATAAAAAAGAAAACAATCGGATTGATGATTAAAAAGGCAATGATGGCAATTTTGTACCAGTCTGGTGCTTTGCCTAAAAAATTCTTAATAAAGGCGCTTCCGAGTGATATCGGCATGATAATTACTCTTGTGTTAGTCAGATTAGACGCTTCATTGATCCAAGGTTCATTAGCCAGTGAATCGCTCTTCATGGCTGGTGGTTAAGAACGCTGGATTTCTGGTGTGAAGAATCTAATGGAATCATTTCTCATAATGACTGAGTAAAACTATAAACGGATAAGTTCACACTTTTACTGATTCATTCCCTAAAAGAATAAGCACGGAGGGTGCTTAGGCGCGAACCGCACTAAATGAATAAATTCACAGCTCTCCTTATTGATTGAACGTTGGCCAATTAATGGTTTAGTGAACCTATAAAATGGTCAAGCCCTATTTCGGATATAGAAGAGTAGTGGATGATCGAGTGTGAGTAAACCACACGAGCGTGCTTTTCACTATTACTTTTTGATAAATTAAATTGAATAAATGAGTGGATATTATCTTGATGAACGATTGAAATAGAGTTGTTACTCTAATGGTAGTGATGTGATGCGTTTAATAATGGTTTGTTTCCGCTCAATGAAAACTAGTGGTATGATGAGTGCTATTCGACCCAAATAAATTAGAAACTGGATGAGTAGTTAATGGTCATCAAAGCAAAAAGCCCAGCAGGTTTTGCAGAAAAATACATTATTGAAAGCATTTGGAATGGTCGTTTCCCTCCGGGATCTATTTTACCTGCCGAGCGAGAGCTTTCGGAGCTAATTGGTGTTACTCGAACGACATTAAGAGAAGTTCTTCAGCGTCTTGCACGAGATGGTTGGTTAACCATTCAGCATGGTAAGCCGACTAAAGTAAATCAGTTTATGGAAACCTCAGGTTTACATATTCTCGACACATTAATGACATTGGATGCTGAAAATGCCACCAGTATCGTTGAAGATTTACTTGCCGCGCGAACCAATATTAGTCCGATATTCATGCGTTACGCATTCAAGATTAATAAAGAGAGCTCAGAGCGGACAATTAGCAATGTGATTGAATCTTGCGAAGCATTATTAGCGGCTGAGTCCTGGGATGTCTTTATTACCACCTCGCCATACGCTGATAAAATTAAACAGCACATCAAAGATGAAACTGATAACGAGGAATATACCCGTGAAGAAATGCTCATAGCGAAGACATTTAATTTTTATGATTATATGTTATTTCAGCGTTTAGCCTTTCATTCCGGCAATCAAATCTACGGTTTGATCTTTAATGGTTTGAAAAAATTGTATGACAGAGTGGGTAGTTATTACTTTTCTAACGCTGAAGCTCGTCAGTTAGCATTATCTTTTTATCGTGACTTGCTAGACGTGTGTTGTTCTGGTGATCGGGATCAATTACCGATAGTCATTCGCCACTATGGTCTTGAAAGTGCGCAAATATGGAATCAAATGAAAACGACGTTACCATCAAACTTTACTGAAGATGATGGCTAGTTTTCCATCAGTGCCATATAAGATTCAGCAGAAAAAGCCCATTGGGCTTTTTCTTTGGTTGAACCTGCGCTTAGAGTTCGCCACCTCCTGCAGCTTGAAACCAACGCGTTAGATGTGTTTTTAGATCTTTCAATTCATCAGGCCCAATCAGAGCAAGCCCTAAATCCTCTGCACGTGTAATATCGTTATGTCTTAATGGACGAAAACTCACTAACATCGCACGGGCTTGCAGCCCGCCAAGTAAGTCGCGTAATGACTCTAACTTGTATAAAGTATCGTCACCATCATCACGCATCCCTTTTGTTTTACACTCTATAATGTGTAGTTTATTGTTGACGACCGTTGCGACATCTAATTCATTACGCACTTCTCGCTCACCGAGTTGACGGTAAACTTGGACGTTAAGTGACCGATCTTGTATGGTTGGCATAATATCTTGTATCTGTTTAACCGTACTGTGTACCAGCGTTTCTAACCACTCGCCGTTGGCAAATCGGCGCGCATCTTCATCGGCAAAAGTGAGTAAACCTTGCTGATATGTCGCAATATTGGCTTCTACCAGATCCGTGATCAATAAATTGAGTTCACGGTAACCTTGTTGTTTATCGGAGAGCACAACATCTAACCGCTGTTCTTTACGACAGGTCGTCGCTAAGTAATTTAGGGTAGCAAGGCCTGGCCCCAGCTCTAACGCATGGCTAGCCCACCGCTCACCGAGCTGGTACAACTTTTGATCTAACAGAGGAGGGCGGTTATATTGGCTAAATTCTCCTCGTGCGCCAAAAATAGTCAAATAATCGGCAATCGTAATATTGTCTTGTACTTGAGTATCTTGGCTGCTGTCTGGATAGAGCCAGCACAGTCGATCGCTCCGGGGCTCTACGACAAAAATAGGCCAGTGATGAGTTCGAAATACTTCATAAACAGATAATAACCGATGGCGTAGGCCACAGCTGGCATTCAGTTTTACTTCGACTTGGCGATTTTTTAGCTCATCGGCGAGCCGACGGATGGCTAACTTGGTTTCGTTAATATTAGCTTCGTAAGGAATTTCAAAGAACTCAGAAGTGATATCACGTTGTTCTAATACGGTATGTAGACGAGCATACATCACTTTTTGCGTTTGATCACCGATGAAGACAATGTGTCGACTAACGGTTCGATTATCTAATAAGGGGGTGATCAAACGTACTGGATCTTGATCAATAATGCCAACATGAACAGCCATATTCTATCCTCATGTTTGGCTTGCAAAATGGGGGAAAAAGAAAAGAATGAAGCAAGCCCTGCTCATCATATAACGGTGAGCGAGCAAAAAAACAAGGGTGACCGGATAGAAAAGTCACCCTGATGAGCAGTTTTGACGTTAGGCTAACAATCGATACCGAGAACCGCATTCTCGTTGCTTGAAAAATCAGCCATATTGGTATCTTATAACTTAAACCTATGGACGAGTTGACCTTGCTGATTGGCCAGTTGGGTTAGGCTCTCACTCGTCTGTGCGATTTGATTCATGGCTTGGTAGCTTTCGTCCGCGATATGGTTAATATCTTCTATACTCCGTGCGATTGAGCTGGTGGTTTCACTTTGTTCTGCTGCGGCCTGAGAAATATGGGTACTCATTTGGCTAATTTCTATAATCAGCGCTTGGATTTCTTCCATTGCGCTGTTAGCACTAGAGGCTTGCTCAACCGATTGCTCCATATCTTGCATGCAAGTTTCAATCACTTTACTTGCGGTACCAGAGCTGTTTTGAAGGTTACTGATCATCGTTTCAATTTCTGATGTTGACTCGGTCGTTCGTTGTGCTAAGACGCGAACTTCATCGGCCACTACGGCAAAACCTCGACCTTGTTCTCCTGCTCGAGCGGCTTCAATGGCTGCATTCAGCGCGAGTAAGTTAGTTTGTTCGGCTATGTTACGGATGACGTCTAAAATAGAACCAATTTGGCTACTCATTTTATGCAATTCACCGACAGCATGAACCGAGTCGTTAAGACGAGACTCTAATTGATTGATGGTAGAAATATTATTGCTCATCACTTGTCGGCCGGATTCAGAAGCACTTTCAACTTGCTGAACCATGTGCAGCGAACTTTGCGCGCTATGCGCGACTTCCTGAACGGAATGTGCCATTTCTGTCATCGCTGTGGCCACATTCGCGGTTTGTTCTCGTTGACCATTCAGTTTGTTTTGTGCACTTTGTGAGGTCGACTGATTGCTATTTGCCGTGGCAGTTAAATTATCTGAAGCTTCATTTAACTTGACCAAAATATCATGTAGGTTGTTTGCGAGTGAGTTGATGTGGGTACTGACTCGAGCAAATTCGTTATTGTAGCGGACTTCAATACGCTTGGTCATATCACCTTGTGTGAGGCTTTCGAGAGTAGCAAGAATACGATTGAGTGGGCTACGTACACTATGTGCGATATGATAGCCAATACCGGTAGCAAGTAAGACCACTAAAATCCCAATACCAATCGCTCGATATACGCCTAAATCATAAACTTCGGCTGCTTCTGTTAAGGCTGCATTGAGTTCTTGCGTAGCGGTTTGGTTGAATGAATCAAGAATGACCATCGCATGATCGACTTCAGCCGCTAAGTTGGCAATATTATCATACAAGGCAGTACGAGCTTTTAAGTACTCATTATGTTGATCCAGCACCCCACCTTTTTGTCCAATATCTTGAGTAAATTGGGCTACCGAGTCATCAAACACCTTCTTGAGTTCAGGGAGCTGAGCGGTGAGTCCTCGGTAAGAGTAATTGAGGTGAGCCACAGCTT
>NZ_NBUS01000054.1:124365-127089 GCF_002749895.1 Vibrio fujianensis
ACGGTTATTTGCCACCGCCTCTTCAACGAAAACCACATCAGAGCTAGCAAGCGCATCAGAGGTAATTACTTCAGCATCACGAAGTTTGATGAAGTAACTTTTTGCCATAACTTTAACTGAAATACTACTTTGGTCATCCACATACTCTTTCATGCCCACGCTAAGCTCAGAGTGCAGACGCTGAAATTTACGCGTTGACTGTTGTACTTTCTCTTGTGACGTAAACATCGCTTGGTAGTTGCTCATTGCATCATAAGCTTCGGTAAAGTAGCGTTGTTCTAGCTTTCGTAACTCGTCAATGCGTTCTTCAAGATCGGGGTGAGCAGTGCTTGCTTGTGCTAATTGTTGTAATACGGTGCGAAATTCGGTTTGTGCTTGAGCGAATTCTGCGCGTCTTTCTGCCATTCGCTCACTATCTTGAGTGGTTAAAAAATCCTTAAATGATTTGTCCGCAGATAGAAGTTGTACGCTGGTTTGGTTAGACAATGACACGAGTGGTAATGCAGATTTTGAAACCCCTTGAAAGTTGGAGTGGATTTGCTTCATACCATCCATCATGATCATGACGGTGATGGCAAACATAATAATAATTAGTGTAAATCCGGCATACATACGCCTAATAACGGAACCTTGCATGCATCTCTCCCTTGAACATTCTCTCATTAAAAATATGACGCATCTAATATAAAACCGTGTTAAATGCACTTGTTTTTATATAAAACATGTGGTCTACAACACTTACCTTTGATGGTCTTAATCGTTATGACAAACGGTCATAAAAAATTAACAAATTAATCAGTATTGTATGGAGATTAAAAAACGCATTTTATGACGAGAGCTGCAAAAACACTTTTTGCCATTCCATTTATGAATGCAATTGTTGATTTTGATAACTGGATTGTGCTTTTTATTGAGGTTTAATGCCCCTTGTCGCATACTCAGATAAACCTAATAATCTCATTATTCTATTGATGGAGAACTTCATGGCTGAAGAAACCATTTTCAGTAAAATTATCCGTAAAGACATTCCTGCGGATATCCTTTATCAAGATGACCTTGTGACTGCTTTTCGAGATATTAATCCAAGAGCTCCGAGTCATATCTTAATTATCCCTAACAAATTGATTCCCACCGTTAATGATGTACAAGCAGAGGATGAGCTAGCACTCGGGCGATTATTTACGGTGGCAAAGATAATTGCTCAACAAGAAGGCATCGCCGAAGATGGTTACCGTTTATTGGTGAATTGTAATGCTCATGGAGGGCAAGAGGTTTACCATATTCATATGCATCTAGTTGGTGGTCGACCGCTCGGGCCATTATTGATTGGTTAACTTGATATGGCCCAGCGTTGGGCCATTGCTTAACGGTTTCACTTTTGTTTGAGGCGGACAATCGCGTGAGCTTATATTTACGACCTCTATTCCTATTACTCGTCTGTTTATTACTTAACGCCTGTGCCCAGTTCAGCGCTGGTAACCTATTTAGTCACTATAGCGCCCAAAATAAAGCGCTTTATCAAGCGGTAAAAGCGGGCGATTATTCAAGTGCAACGGAATATGTATCCAAACCCGTAGCGGGCGATATTCTTGATAATTTAGAAAAGGGGCGTGTTTATTTCCTCGCTCAGCAATATGTGCAAAGTAAAGCCGCACTAGACATGTCCGTTGCCGCGGTCACTCAGCAGCAAGAAAAAGCAGTCATCTCGCTCAGTTCAACGGCGACGAGTGTGAGCTCATTGGCACTCAATGATAATTTAAGTGAGTATACTCCCGCTGATTATGAATTAGGATTCTTGCACCTTTATTTGGGGTTGAACTATCTTCAACGTAATCAGTTAGAAAGTGCACTTGTGGAAATGCGGCGTGCGAACTTGGTTCAAGAACAAGCGCGAAAAAATCGTCAGGCCGAATTAGAACGGGTACAAAAAGAGCTGCGTAGTACAGGCGTTTCTCCTAATTTAGGTGCGATATTAGCTCAATATCCAGATGCGGGTACAAGGCTACAAGCGGTGCAGAATGGCTATTTATTCTATCTTTCCGCTCTTCTATACGAAGCAGCGAATGATTTAAACAGTGCTTATGTCGATTATCGGCGTGCTTTAGCTGTAGCGGAAAATAACCCAGTGGTGATTGATGGAGTACGACGAGTGGCCCAACGGTTGGGGATGAGAGACGACTTGCGTCAGCTAAATGAGCGTTATGGCCCACCAACTTCACGACAAGCGCAGCAGGGACGAGTGATTATTATTGAAGAATTGGGTGTGGTTGATCCAAGGCAAGAGTGGCGATTATCTTTACCTTTATCTGACAGCCGAGGCAATACCGCATTGTATTCTTTAGCATTACCTTATTATGCATCGAGTCAGCAAGAGGTTTTTGCGCAGTTAATTCTGAATCAGTTACCGTTAAAGGGTGACGTGGTCGTGGACGTTAATGCAATGGCGCACAACGATTTATCTGAGCGAATGCCTACGATGGTGATTCGACAAGTGTTGCGAGTGGTAGTAAAAGATCAAATTCGCAAAGAAAGCACACAAAGTGATGGGTTTGGAAACTTGCTTCTTAATGTGTTTAATACATTAACCGAGCAACCAGACACTCGTAGCTGGTTAACCTTGCCCGAACGAGTAGTGACCAGCAGTGCAATTGTCGCGGCAGGTGAACAAGTGTTACAAGTTGGTACGCAACATTATCGATTCACCGTGCCTGAAGGTGGAACGAC
>NZ_NBUS01000054.1:127099-129356 GCF_002749895.1 Vibrio fujianensis
TTGGTTTGGTTATCTCGTCAGGGGCGTCATTCCACGCTTTGGCATAAACAGTTGGGAAGGTTATGATGAAAAAAATAGTCGTTACACTGTTAGCGGTGTGGTTAATGAGTGCTTGTACAAGCCATACTACGGGGCTAAGTATTGATGGCGCGAGTCAGCAAGTCCTATTTGGGGATCGCGTTCTGGCGAGTCGCATACAGATTGATGATATTTCAACTCAAAATGTGTATGGAAAAACTCGAGGCATTGTACGTCTTTCAAGTCAATATCGTGGGGATCAACATCTACAATACCGCTTCTATTGGTATGATGCAGATGGGTTGGAAGTGAATATTCAGCCAGGGCCTTGGACATCAGTCATTTTACGTGGTGATGAAACACGATCACTGTCAGAAGTATCGGTTAATCCACAAGGTAAGCAGTTTCGTGTTCAGATTCGCGAACTGGATAATTAGTGGATAGGATAAGTAGAGGGTAAAAATGAATAAAAGTATTGTAGCGCTTCTTGGTCTTGTGGTGTTGCTCGGTGGCTGTTCTAACCGCGTTAGCTATGGCGATGCTCAAGCTGTTGAAACGGTCACCGTTGATTTTGGGTCTACCGATTTACAAAAAATAGCGGCTGATATGGTTGATAGCATGATGATGTCCGGTTCGGTCGCTGCTATTACACGTGATGCACGTCCCATCGTCTTTGTTGAGCGGATCAAAAATAAGACCAGTGAACACATTGATACCGAATCGATCACCGACACCATCAGTACCAAAATGTTGAATTCTGGTAAGTTCCGTTTTGTTGATATGGACCGAGTGGATGCGGTGCGTGCACAGCTTAATTTCCAAAATAATGATGAGCTTGTTGATCAAAGTACAGCCATTCAATTTGGTAAAATGGTTGGGGCGCAGTATATGTTGTATGGCAATTTATCTAGCATTGTAAAAAATGCCGGTAGTGATAAAGATGTCTACTATAAAATGACGATGCGTCTAATGGACTTAAAGACAGGGTTAATCGAATGGGCTGATGAAACAGAAATTCGTAAACAACAGTCGAAAAGTTTCTTAGGTTGGTAAACATTGATGTTTGCTTATTAACGAGGTGAGAAATGGCAAGGATGTCATGGCGTGAGGCCTGTCAACTCGATCCGACATTACAGTCGTTAACTCATTTCTTTACCTCAACGCCTGAATATGCGCAAACACTGACTGGAGGGCTAACCAATCGATGTTGGAAAATTACCCTGTCAGCCGAGCTTGCGTTTGTTTGGCGTCCTAATACCCTTTTGACAAAAGGATTTTCTATTTCTCGCTTTCAAGAATATCAGATTCTGAAAGCAATTGAGAACAGCCGCCTTGGCCCTAAAGCGATCACTATTAATGATCAAGGTTTGTTAGTGGAATGGATCGCTGGAAACGTGCTAACCGAAGAGGGGGCATGGGAGCATATTCTCAAAGTACTGGCACAGGTCCATCAATTAGAGAGCGCTCGAATTCCGGCTCCTCCTTTTAATTATACTGCTCGCGTTGATCATTACTGGTTACAACTTAAATCAGAGCTTAAAACGCCATCTTTTGAGCAGTTATATTTAAAGTGGCGAACGTTGCCTCACTGTGAATCATTGCCACTAACCTTGTGTCATTTTGACTTAGCGGGCTATAACTTAATAAAAACAGAAACAGGTTACCGGATCATTGATTGGGAATATGCCAGTATGGCTGACCCCCGTTTGGATCTGGCCATCAGTATTGATGTGGCTGGGGAAAAATTACTGGACGCAGTGTTTCGTTATTGTCAGCTACGGAATATTCAGCAGGTTGATCGGTGGGTTGAAGGCGTAAAAGCATGGCAACCTAAGGTTAAAATGATGGCGATGCTTTGGTATTTAGTGGCTTATCAGTTATGGGGCGACGAAGAGTATTATCAGCAAGCTGTGCATTTTAAAGATCAACTGCTGGCTGAGTCTTCGTCACCAGACAATCGGGGGAAGTGAGCATTTAGCGCTTTAAAACCATCCCTTTCATGTGTAAATTAAAATCTTCAGTAAGCGGGGGGTAGGGTTGTATGATTATTTATTTACATGGATTTGATTCAACAAGTCCTGGAAATCACGAAAAAGTGCTGCAATTACAGTTTATCGATGATGATGTTCGTTTTATCAGTTATAGCACTCAACATCCAAAGCATGATATGCAGCACTTATTAAAAGAAGTTCATAAAGCGATTGAATTATCCAATGATCCGGATCCTGTCATTTGTGGT
>NZ_NBUS01000054.1:129366-130868 GCF_002749895.1 Vibrio fujianensis
TCGGTCTTGGCGGGTATTGGTCTGAGCGAATTGGTTTTTTATGTGGGATAAAACAGGTGATGTTTAACCCTAATTTGCATCCAGAAAACACCATGACAGGGAAAATTGACCGGCCGGAAGAGTATGAAGATATTGCGACAAAATGTGTCGAACAGTATCGTATGAAAAATAAGGGCCGCTGTCTGGTTTTTCTTTCTCGCCATGATGAAGTCTTAGACAATCAAAAGGCCGCTCAGGAGCTACAAGACTATTATCAAATTATCTGGGATGATGAGCAGCCGCATAAATTTAAGAAAATATCGCAACATCTACAGTCGATTAAGGCCTTTAAAGGGGCTTAATTTAAATCAATACGCAGCTTCGATAGTGGAGCTGCTTTAATACCCAATATTGTTTATCCCTTCATTCTCACTCCCTCTCGCTTTTGTGTTTATTCAGGTGTTTACCAATCGTTAACCGTTAATCAACATATGGCGGCTTTATTTTACCCTATATAATTAATCAAGAATAAAAAACTTGATGGGTGTCAAAAAATAGGTAGAGTATGAAAAATTAGCAAATGAGAAAATTTGCGCTACCCCGTGCTTAGTGCGAAAAGGATAAAAATTAATATTTGCTCGGTAAGCATTGGGCGGCAAAACATTTAAATAACATAATAAAAAGAACAAGATTCATTGATGAGCACTCTGATTTCTACAGACCTACGACTCTAATTTTAAAATTTCAGCATAGTTATTGATGCTGAAGCTGATTATTAAAACTTTTAAAGGTGATAATTGTGACACGTATTATTGTAGTCGGTGGCGGAGCTGGAGGGCTTGAGCTAGCAACGAAACTGGGACGAACTTTGGGACGTAAAAATCGTGCTAGCGTGACCTTAGTTGATCGAAATTCTAGCCATTTGTGGAAACCTTTGCTGCATGAAGTAGCAACAGGTTCGTTGGATGAGGGCGTTGACGCTTTAAGTTATCGGGCACATGCTAAAAACCACAGTTTTGATTTTCAACTCGGTAGTTTGGAAGCGATTGATCGAGACAGCAAAAAAATTGTCTTGAGTGAGCTGACCGATGAGCATGGTGAGCTGTTGATGCCTAAGCGTGAACTGCACTATGATCTACTGGTGCTAGCGATTGGTTCAACGTCTAATGATTTCAATACTCCTGGGGTTCGTGAGCACTGTATTTTCTTGGATAGCCCTGAACAAGCTCATCGTTTTCGCACCGAAATGAATAATGAGTTTCTAAAACTTCATGCAAAAAATGGCAACGGTACCGTTGATATTGCGATTGTGGGAGCGGGAGCGACGGGCGTTGAACTCTCGGCTGAATTACATAATGCAGTGAAAGAATTGCGTACTTATGGCTTTGGCGATCTTGACTCAAGTAAGCTAAATGTCAACTTAGTAGAAGCGGGAGAGCGTATTTTACCCGCCTTACCTCCAAGAATTTCAGCCGCCGCTCATAGCGAACTGACCAAGCTTGGTGTGAATGTTCGAACGTCAA
>NZ_NBUS01000054.1:130878-142478 GCF_002749895.1 Vibrio fujianensis
TGGTGACACAGGCTGAAAAAGATGGTTTAACCACGAAAGACGGTGAAAAAATTACCGCGACGATTATGGTGTGGGCGGCAGGAATTAAAGCGCCTGATTTTATGAAAGATATTGCGGGCCTAGAAACGAACCGAATTAATCAGTTAGTGGTTAAAGAGACACTACAAACCACGCGAGACGATGATATTTTTGTGATCGGCGACTTAGCGCAATGCACCCAAGCTGATGGTTCTTTTGTCCCACCAAGAGCACAAGCTGCGCACCAGATGGCCAGTTTAGCCTTCAAAAATATCGTTGCTAAACTCAATGGTCGTGAACTGAAACCTTACCTTTATAAAGATCATGGTTCGCTCGTTTCATTAAGCCGTTTTTCTACCGTTGGAAGCTTGATGGGGAATTTAACCAAAGGTTCAATGATGGTTGAAGGCCGTATTGCACGCGTTGTATACATTTCACTTTATCGCATGCACCAAATGGCTTTACATGGTGTGATAAAAACGGGACTGATGATGTTGGTGGGAAGGATTAACCGAGTACTGAGACCGAATCTCAAACTTCATTAATCTGCCAGAGTGGCTACAACTCAGTGGGTCGCATAATCCAAACAAGTTTGAGTGATCGGCTTCAACTAGGCTAAACAGCAAGCGCAGGGTTTTCTGCGCTTGCTTATTGTATTTCTCACGTGATCTCTGCTCTTACGATGGTTTTGATGCCATTTCCCCCTGTTCGTTGATGCTGTTTCGGTGAAGTTTGGCTATAAAGTGCTCGTAAACTTTTCTTGTCCACCTTACCTACCGACGTTTTGGGCAGGGTATCAATAAACTGTATTTGATCGGGGATTTTGAAATCGGCCACGCCGAGATCACGTAAAAAGCGTTTTAGTTCCAGTGCTTTTATTGTGTGCTCTGAGCGTGTTACCACCACTGCGCAGCTGCGCTCGCCAAGATAATCGTCAGGTACGGCGATCAGAGCAACATCGTGTATGGCAGGATGACGTAACAGATAGTTTTCTACTTCTTCTGCGGCTATTTTTTCACCCCCGCGGTTAATCTGATCTTTCTCTCGTCCCGTGACAATGATGTGACCTTCAGCGGTACGCTTCACCAGATCGCCAGTACGATAAAAACCATCAGCAGTAAATGAGTGCTCATTATGTGCAGGGGCACGGTAGTAACCACGAATGGTATATGGTCCTTGAGTAAGTAGAAAACCTTCTTCACCGATTGCTACATCGTTTCCTTCGTCATCGACCACTCGAACTTGATCATGGGGTGACATAGGCCGGCCTTGAGTACTGGCAATGATTGGTTCGCTATCTTCAAATCGAGTGTAGTTGACTAGCCCTTCCGCCATACCAAACACTTGCTGTAAGCGGCAATGAAGCTTTTTCGGTAATGCTCGTGCGGCAGTTTCACTGAATTTAGCGCCGCCAACTAACAGTAACTCAAGGCTAGAAATGTCCTGTGTGGCTTTTTCTGCATAGTCCATCCATAGTAGAGCCAAAGGGGGCACTAAGGCAGAGACGGTGACACGATGGCGCTCAATCATTTCAAATGCACTTTGTGGTGCGGGATCTTGGGTGAGAATCACACAGCCTCCAGACCAAAACACCCCTAATGCTCCCGGTGAGCTGAGCGGAAAGTTGTGCGCAACGGGCAGAACACACAGAAACCGCGTCGTGTGATCAAAATGGCAGATCTGAACGCTACCAGTAACACTGTAAGCATAGTCATTATGGGTACGTGGGATCAGCTTGGGAGTCCCTGTGGTTCCTCCTGAGAGTTGGAAAAAGGCCACGTCATTGGCGTGAGCATACTGTTCTTGTATTGGTGGTTGAAAGCATTCGTTCAAAGAAATAAAGCGGGGGTCGCAGGCCTTACCTCGGACAATGATGTGTTTAACACTTGGGCATTGTTGGAGGATCTCTGCGGCTAACGCTTGATAATCGAAGGTCGTCGCTTGGCCATCAATAAAATAGGCCTTAACATCGGCATGTTGGCAGAAATAGCGTATTTCCATCTGACGATGGGCTGGCAGTGCGAGTATTGGGCGAACCCCAATTTGTAGTAGTGCAAAAAAACACTGATAAAATTCAGCGATGTTGGTCATTTGCAACACCACATTATCGCCACGTTGTAAGCCAATCCGATGAAATCCCGCGGCTAACTGTGCAGCACTATCGACAAGTTCTCGGTAAGTGATGGTACGTTGTTCGCAAATAATCGCGTCATATTCAGCGTATTTTTGTTTACTTTCCCGTAAATAATCCAGCAGGGTTTTATCTTGCCAATAGCCAAGGGCTCGGTATTGATCGGCTAATGCTTGTGGCCATGGTGTGTAGTCAAGTTCTGGTGGTTTTTTCATCGGACTTCCTAGGCGGTCAGTTGTTCATTGAGTTGAATGCCTGCGGCAGACAAAATCGTGCTCATCTTGGCTCCCGTTTCATCTAATTCGCGCTGTGGTTCTGATTCATTAACAATGCCAGCTCCGGCGTATACCTTCATCTGTCTTTTTTGCACTTCTGCGCACCGGATAGTCACCACCCATTCTCCATTGCCACGCGAGTCACACCAGCCAACCATGCCAGTGAAGTAGCCTCGATCAAATGGTTCAATCGCACGAATGGCTTCATAAGCATGAGCGCGAGGATAGCCGCACACTGCTGGGGTAGGGTGAAGCTGGGAGGCAATACTAAGCACGTTGAGGTTGGTGTCGATGGTTTGACCCTCTAGCAAGGTAGAAAGATGTAACATGGTCTGTGTTTCGATAACCGATGGTGTCATCGGGGTATAGAGATTGTGGCAATACTGGCTCAAAATACGTTCCACTTCCTCTACCACTACGCTGTGCTCATAGAGATCTTTTTGTGTGTTGAGTAACGATAAACGTGCCGCTTCATTATGCGCTTCATTTGAAGTGCGCGGGCGTGATCCAGCAAGGGGATTGGAGGTCACAGAGTTGCCTTTTTTGGCGATCAACAATTCAGGGCTGGCTCCCATTAATTTGATACCGGGAGTAATATCTGCGGCGAAGGTATAGCCTTTCGTGTTGATGGATAAGAGGTTGCGAAGTAGGTTTGGTAGATGAATATCTGCATCCGTTTCAACTTCTATGGCTCTTGATAACACGGCTTTAGCCAGCTCTGTGTTCGCAAATAGATTGAGCAGATCGGTGACCCCTTGGCGGTAATGTTGACCGGAAGGCGAGGAAATCACTTTTGCGTTTGACGGCAGATTATTTATTCTATTAGTAGAACACCGGGTACTGCTCGATACCCATAGTTGTTTGGGAATAACAAAGCGTGTTGGGTACTGTTCATGAAATGGCACGATCCCAAACAGGACGGGGTTATCCGCTTCATGACGCTTTGCCGCTTGTAACATGGTATACGCTTGCTCCGCTAATTGAGCAAAACGGATCGGTTGGTGAATGTCCTGTTCGATGCCTAGGCCCATCATGGTATGGGTCGGAGAAGCAAAGAAAAATGGGGCTGATTCGAGTTGTTCGCTCAGCACTTCATTTTCCATTTTTGTATAGCCAATGACTTGACGTTGCATTTGGAACCCTTCTTTTCCTTTCTGATGATATCGGCAGCCTGATGTTCCTGTTTCATGACGTTGAAGCCGCGCCAATTGCCAATGCATCAGGAACTCGATATAGTTATATTGCCATAAATGATAAGTATTATCATTGCTATTTAATAATAAGTATCATTATTATTTTGAGGTTAAGATCTCATTTTGTTGGTAAAAAATGGATTGTTAAATCAATCATTAATGGTGAGAGACAAATTCTATAAAGGGTTATAAAAATGGATGTATCGTTAAACAATCAAACCGTATTGGTTACTGGAGCGGCAAGAGGAATTGGCTTGAGTGTGGTCGAGCAATTGCTCAAGCAGAACGCTAAGGTGGTAGCAACGGATGTGCGAATGCAAACCTTACTAAGTAATACGGAATTATTACGCGTAAGTTACGGGCAACAACTGCAATGTGCAGAATTAGATGTGGCTCAAATTGATAGGGTTGCCGATATGATGGCCGACCTTCAGCAGCAATATGGCCCTATCGATCATCTGGTAAGCTGTGCTGGAATTTTACATTTAGGTGCGATTCACGAGATGCCATTTGAGCAGATACATGAGACATTCATGGTCAATACATTCGGTATTCTCAATCTAATGCAGGCGTTAAGTCATTCAATGAAAGAGGCAAAGCGTGGCTCGATGGTGATTGTTGGCTCCAACGCTGCCAATACCCCACGTCCTAATATGGGCGCTTATGGTGCTTCGAAATCAGCATTGCATATGCTGGTGAAATGCATTGGAATTGAGCTGGCCTCTTATGGCGTGCGGTGTAATATTGTTAGCCCGGGCTCAACGCGTACCGATATGCAGATGCAATTATGGACCGAGAGCTATGGTGAAGCGCAGGCTATTTCTGGCGATGCCGTCACTTATCGCCTTGGTATTCCGCTGCAAAAAATAGCCGAACCTGTTGATATTGCACGCACCATCTTGTTTTTACTCTCGGATGCCGCCAATCACATCACCATGCATGATTTGCGAGTGGATGGTGGTGCGACATTAGATAACTAACACCAATACCACTTGAAGCGTCGGTGATATTCGCATCAGTACTCTGGCAATATTGATTGGCCCCAATCGCATCGTCTATCTATCATATTGTCTATCTATGCGCATGGGGTTTCAATGACTGGCTTACTACCTGCTATACCAAGTTGTTTGGGATGGATAGATACTCATTGAGATTAAGCAACCGTCGAGTAGCGCTGGCTCTTTACGTCATTCATTGCCTGAGCGAGAGTCTCTAACAAGGATAAGGTGTTTTCCCAGCTTAGGCATTCGTCAGTGATTGATAGGCCCGGTATCAGGGGATTTTTTCCTAATGTCTGATGACCTTGTTTGAGAAAACTTTCACACATTACTCCTGCGATACAGGTTTCTCCTGCCCGCAACTGTGTGGCGATATCGTTAGCAACTACTTGTTGATTGTGCGCTTTTTTCAGACTATTTCCGTGGCTGCAATCAATAATAAGGCGTGGATTAAGTGCATTCTCTTCCAGTTGTTTGGCAACGGAAATTACCGCATGGCTATGATAGTTCGGGACTTTCCCACCACGCAGGATCAGGTGTCCGTGTGGGTTACCATGAGACATGACTAAGTTTGGTACACCTTGAGTTCCGGGGATTGCCATCACATGTTCTGTTTGCGCGGAATAAATGGCATCAATCGCAATAGTGACGTTGCCGTCGGTACCATTCTTAAATCCAACTGGACACGGAAGTGCTGATGCCATTTGACGATGAATTTGAGATTCGGTGGTGCGGGCTCCAATGGCTCCCCAGCAGATCAGATCGCACAAATAGGGATAGAGATGGGTATCGAGAAATTCGGTAGCGGTTGCTAATTCAAGGCTGATCACCTCACGTAGAAAAGTTCGCGCCATCGTAAGGCCTTTAACCATGTTGTGTGTGCCATTTAAATCAGGGTCAACAATGAAACCTTTCCAGCCAGTACGGGTACGTGGCTTTTCAAAATAGGTCCGCATCACAATCAACAGTTGGTCGGCATACTGGGCTTGCACCGCTGCAAGTTTATGAGCGTATTCTAAACCTTGCTGAGGATCGTGGATAGAGCAAGGGCCGACAATCACTAACAGCCTTGGATCTTGACCTTCTAGAATAGCGGCAATCTGGTGACGTTGTCGTTTGATAAACGCTCTTTGCTTCTCGTTCGTTGGGATATCGCTAAGTAGTGCTTCCACAAAGGGCAATTGGCCGATGGTAGTAGAGCGTATGACATTGTCGAAAATTGGCATGAATATTCCTCAACCTGACTCTGTATCCTGGAGGGATGGTGGTTTATAGGTGTGTAAATGATAATTATTATCAAAAATTGATTGGGTGATTATCAGCACTGCTTGATTTTGTTGTCAAGCATTTAATGCAAATGATAACCATTGTCATTTTTGTGTTTTGTCTGTAACAATAATAGCCAGTCAATAAAATACAACTGAGGCGTAGAAAAATGACCATGCATGACATGACAACGTTACAGGCAGCCTATTGGATTGGTCGGCAACCTACTAGCTCATTAACTGGTGATGCCGCTCATCTTTATATTGAATTTGAAGGTCGTGAAATCGACACTGTTCGTTTAACACAGGCGGTACACACCGTGTTTTGCCAACATGAGATGTTAAGGCTTACGGTTTCTGAACAGGGCCAGTGGCGAGTTAGCGATCTGTCTGATTGGCATCAATTGTTTTTAATCG
Source organism: Vibrio fujianensis (assembly GCF_002749895.1). GTDB lineage: Bacteria > Pseudomonadota > Gammaproteobacteria > Enterobacterales > Vibrionaceae > Vibrio > Vibrio fujianensis. The sequence continues at coordinate 137,176 of NZ_NBUS01000054.1, forward strand.
ATTGGCGAGAAAAAAATGCGGCCGAATGTGAAAGAGATGGCGCTGCACTACGTAAGCAAAAAATGCATCAGAAACTCGCGCTTAATCAAGGACAAGGGGCCGAATTTACCTTAACACTTCTGCCTGACAACGGTTTTCGTTTGCATGTGGATATCGACATGATTGCTGCAGATGCGCCCAGTTTTCGTATTATTATTGAAGATTTAGTTCGTGCGTATCATGGATCATCCCCGCAAGAGAAGCCCCCCTCATTTTCAGGCTATCTGACTCAGTCTGTGACGGATGATCAGCAAGCACTCATTGCCCGTGATCGACGATATTGGCAAGGAATATTAGATGACATTGCGCCCGCGCCTCAGCTACCTGAGCACAAAGCGGCTGGCTCTCAGCCATTTCTGCATACCGAGCGGTTAGCCGCACAGTTAGATGCCTCGCAACGGGAAAAATTAACCGCGTTGGCAACTCACCACCATATCAGTTTAACGGATCTATCATTAAGCCTGTTTAACCTAGTGTTGGCCAATGCACTGAATCAGCCTTCATTGCGTATCAATGTGCCGCTTTTTGTACGCCCCCAAGCGTTTAGTCATACCGTTGGTGATTTTGCCAACCTAACATTATTCAGTGCCCATTGTTCGTCAACAGCGTCGATTTTGACACACTGTCAACAAACGCAGCATCAACTCATCGCCTGTCTTGAACATCGACATTATAGTGGTGTGAACGTGATGCGCGACCTTTCTCGTCGGCAAGGTTGTCTACAAACTTCACCGGTGGTGTTTACTTCGGGTTGGAATCTCGATGGTGATCTGTATTCCGCTCAAGTGCATGACACCTTAGGTGACATGATATGGGCTAGCTCTCAGGGGGCGCATGTTTTGCTTGATGCGCAAATTGTACCCTACAACAGTGGTGTGCTGATTAATTGGGATGTTCGCGTTGATAGCGTTCCGTTAGCGTTTTATCGTGCTCTGTTCGAGCGTTATGTTGACTTGCTAAGCGATATTGCAGAGCATCCAGAGACGCTGTTACAACCTTATGCCGCTAAGCCAACCATCTCTCCTGCCAAAGAAAAACGTCATAGTGAGCAACCACTGACTCGATTACAACAGGCTTATTTAGTTGGCCGTAGTGAACACTTAGCATTAGGCGGGGTCGCTATGCAGGATTTTAGAGTTTATCGTGGTGAGGTCGATCTTGCACTGCTGCAAACCCGTCTGGCTTCGATGGTGCAGACCCTTCCAGTGCTTCGAACACGTATCGATGAGAGTGCTTTAACTCAGTGGGTGAGTGACGAGGCGTTGGTGAATTTAACCCACTGTGATTGGCGAGATCTAAGCCGAACACAGGCTCGACAGAAGGCGGATCAACTGATCGAACAGGTGTCGCATTATCGACATGATTTATCCTTATCACCGTGGAAAGTCTGGGTTGTGTCACTACCAAAAGAGGCGGAGGATGTTGAGGATTGTACCGCTTTTAGCCATATGGTGTTGACGAGTTTTGATGCACTGATTTCGGATGGACACTCCATTTCTTATATACTTGCTCGTATGTTCGAGGTCACACCTCAACCTCTCATCATGCCTAGCGTTTTGATGGTGGGAAATCCCAGTGATGAGCAACGCGGTATTGCTCAAGATTACTGGCAAAAGAAACTCTCTCATGTCACAGAGCCTATGGCATTACCTTGGCGTCAGCCCCTTAATACCATTTATCAGCCCAGCTATGCGAGAGAAACGATCACCCTAAGTCGAGAAGAGGCGCGGGCTCTGTTTAAACTGGCCGCTGAGGCTCGGCTGTTTCCAAATAGCTTATTGACCACACTGGTGATGCAGACGGTCGCGGTTTGGTGCCCGCAGAGCGCATTGTGTATCGGTTTGCCCGTTTCGCCATTTCAAACCGGTCAATTGAGTAACCAATCTAGCTTTTTAGTGCTTAACTACTCTCTTGAATCACAAGATTTCCAACATCAAGCGCTGGGCGTGCAGCGAGATATTGCTGAAGGGATGGCGCATCTTGCATTCTCTGGCGTTGACCTTAACCGTTTGTTGTTGAGCCAACTGCCATCCCAGACGATTCCTCTGCCTATTGTGGTCACCAATGGGCTGGGGTGGGAAACGTTACCTAAACATCATTCTATCCAAGAATATGACGGCTTAACGCAAACACCACAGATAGCGATCGATTTTCGTTTCACTTACGATGCACAGAAAAATCTGCACATGAGTGCCGATTATGTCACACAGGCGCTGGGAGTGGAGCAAGTTCGGGCTTGGCTTGAAAGCTGGAAACGTGCAGCTCTGGGGATGATCGCTCGCCAGAGCTTACAGTGGTATAGCCGTGAAGCGCTGGATTTAAGCCACTATCGTTTCAATGATACGCCGCCGACGGCTGCGCCGTTTCCTTTTCTTGTGACGTTAGCTGAACGCTTGTTTGGGCAGCCACAAGATCGTACCGCGCTGATTTGTAAAGAGCGGTGTTGGAGTTATCGACAGCTCGGACAACAGGTGTCGGGCATCATCGCTCAGTTACACGCCAGAGGGATGACATCCGGTGATGTTGTAGCGATTTGTTTGCCACGTAGTGCAGAACACGTGATGGTTACATTAAGTTGCGCATTAGCAGGCCTCGTTTGGGTACCGATTGATGCCGCGAGCCCACCGGAGCGTAAAGCTTATCTATTGGCTCACTGCCAACCTTCTTTGGTGGTGACGATAGTTAAAACACTCGAATTTAAGGGGCGGAATCATAGCGTCACACTGAATGAACTGATGCAACCGGCGCAACAAAGAGCAAACTTGCTAGATGAACAGACCTTGAGTAGACGCAGTGATAGTGAGGAGCCTGCCTATTATCTCTACACCTCGGGTACGACAGGTCAGCCTAAATGTGTGGTGCTCACCAATAAAGCGACATCCAATGTGTTGTATCAAACGCTGGCTAAATGGCAGGTGAATGAGAGTGATGTATTAATGTCAGTGACACCGTTTCATCATGATATGTCTGTTTTTGATGTGCTGGGTTCATTATGCGCCGGAGCATCGCTGGTCATTCCTCCGCCTCAAGCAGAAAAAGATGCTTTGCAATGGAATGAGTTAGTCGATCGTCACCGGGTCACGCTCTGGTGCTCGGTTCCTGCTATTTTGGAAATGTTATTGGCGTGTCAGTCTGAGTCTCAAGGGAAATCGCTGCGCTTGATAGCGCAGGGCGGTGATTACATCAAACCGCAGACCATTAAAACACTGCGTGAACGCTTACCCTTAGCGCGACTATTCTCACTGGGTGGGCCGACCGAAACCACGATTTGGAGCATTTGGCATGAACTGGTTGATGATGATATCAATCTGATTCCCTATGGTGAGCCGCTACCCGGGAATCAGTACTACCTCATTAATCAAGCACATCAACATTGCCCTCAGGGCGTGATCGGTCGAATGGTGATTTGCGGTGTTAACTTATCGCTTGGTTATCTAATGGATGGCGAGCTTGCTCAGCATGATTTTATAGAGATAACGACCCCCGAAGGAGAGCGGGTTCGAGCCTTTAAAACCGGGGATTTGGGTTACTATCGAGACGATGGTTGCCTTATTTTTTCAGGAAGAGTCAATGGGTATGTCAAAGTAAGAGGAATACGAATTTCACTGCCAGATGTGGAAAAAGTGTTGCTCAATGCCACCAAAGTTCGCGATTTAGCGGTCATTGATTATGTGGATTCATTCACGGGGGATACGGAGTTAGCACTGTTTTATGTCAGTGAGAGAGAGCCTTTCAGTGTCACTCAGTGGCGAGAAATGATTCATCACTGTTTGCCTGCATCCCATATGCCACAGCGTTTTATTGCGCTTGAGCATTTTCCCTTGTCGGCAAATGGGAAAAAAGACAAACGAGCTTTACTTGCCCAGTTGACATCAATAAAGGATCAACACTTGGAAGAGGTTGTAGAAGAAGAACGGTATCAGAGGAGCCGGGACGCACGCTTAGCCAGTAAAACGCAACCGTGGCAAGTGATCCTGGGTGTTTATCAGCAGGTGTTGGGGGAGCGGGCAACGACATTAACCGAACATTCTGCATTTATTCAAGCAGGGCTGCGGCCTTCACATATCAAAAGCATTGCGACACAACTCAGTCAGATGTTTAACAAGCCCGTCGATGCTCGCTTACTACTCACCTGTAAAAATGTAGAGCAAGTGTCAAAATTACTTGAGAGTAGTTAAACCGGGCATACTCGGTGTACGAGTTAGCAGGGCGTCAGTATTTTGATTTCAAATATCATCTTGAGCGTTTTTTTGGTAAAGTGCGCGGCGGGTGTTGCTGAGTTGGGAAAGTGAAATGAAGTTACTGTACTGGTTGAATGAATGGGGCTCTCTTTCTCAACCAGAGCAGCAAGACCGCCTACCAGTATCTGGACATAGCCTTATTGACGATGTGTTTGTTCGGTATGAGTTGGTGGATGTTACTAAGCCATTATTATTTACTTTCTCCCCTTCTGGTACCAATGTGCAGGAGCAAGACCTACACCCGCATTTTGCCCCTTGGGGTTATCATTTCGCTCAACAACAAAACATCAATATTATTGCCTTTCAACATCTTGGGGTAACCAATTGGTTTCGTAGCCCGGCTTTGATCGCTTTTCTTGAGCCGTTATCGACGTTGTTATCTCCTTTCCAATGCCGTTTGGGTTATGGCTGGAGCCGAGGCGGTTTTGCTATTAGCGCATTTGCTCGCTTGCTTCAACTTGATCATGTTCTGCTATTTTTCCCCGTCAGTACTAAAAATAAAAAACGAGTGCCGTGGGATACTCGTTCGAGTACCGATATTGCTCAACAGTTTGATTGGGAAGGGAGCTATCATGATAAGGATCTTGGTCATGCTCAAGGTTATATTGTTTATGATCCCACCGATGATATCGATAGGCTGCATGCCAAACGTTACCCAGAGTTGATCCATTTTCAGGTGGTTGGAATGGGGCATGGCCTATATTCCCACGATTTTAATCAGTTAGATTTTTATAACCAAATGGCAGAACAATTTATCCATCATCAAAAGATAGATATTGCTTACTTTCAAGAGCAAGCCAAACAGTGGTTTTTAAAAGAGGATTGATAGCGCTCCGTTTGGGGAGACGACACACCAAAAACGAGATTTTTAATACAATTGCTTAATGCAATTTAGATGGAGGATAAATGAAGTTACTGTATTGGCTGGATGAATGGTTGTCTCTTTCCAAAGACGATCAACAGGCCAAGTTACCGATGTCTGGTGAGGATTTACTTGACGATATTTTCGTTAAATATCAATTT
>NZ_NBUS01000054.1:142488-146244 GCF_002749895.1 Vibrio fujianensis
GGATCTTAATAAACCCCTGTTATTTACTTTCTCACCCGCGGGCACCAACTTACAGGAACAAGACTTACATTCAAATTTTACGCCTTGGGGTTATCGTCTTGCCCAAAAACAGAACGTGAATATTATCGCTTTTCAGCATTTAGGAAAAAGTAACTGGTTTCGTAGCCGTAACTTAATTTTCTTTCTCGAGCAGCTATCGACCTTGCTGACACCTTTTGAATGCCGTTTGGGATACGGACTGAGCCGAGGCGGTTTTGCCGTTAGCGCTTTTGCTAATTTGCTGAAATTGAACCAAGTATTGCTATTTTATCCCGTGAGCACTAAAAACAAAAGGTTAGTACCATGGGATACTCGTTCGAGTACGGAAATTGCTCAACAGTTTGATTGGGAAGGAGATTACCACGACTTAGATCTGGGAAACGCCAAAGGCTATATCATTTATGACCCGACCAATAAAATCGATCAACGCCATGCGAAGCGTTATCCTGAGTTGACTCATCTAAGAGTTTTTGGCATGGGCCATGGTACTCACGCCACCTATCTTAATAAATTCGGTTTTTATAAACAGGTAGCGATCGATTTTATTTGCCATCAGCATATCGATATTGCCCACTTTCGCCATCAAACTAAAACCCTGCGCTTTAAAGAGGACTATTACCAGCGCCTTAACAAAGCGAACGCCAATTCCTCTCATCGTCTGGGGTTGCTGAGTAAAGCTCACAATGTGCTTATTGCTGAGAAAAAAGAGCATGTGAAGGAACATCAGACAAGCATTGATATTCAACCATTAGTGGATATTGCGGTGAAGCATCAGCAAGACAACCCTGAAGATGCCGTACAACTATTGGAAATTGCGCAACAGATTGTGCCTGACAATCCCTTTATTGAGTACAAGCTACAGCAATTGCTATAAGCAGAAGGTAACTGAAGCGCCTGATAGCGCTTCTAATACTTTACTCATGTGGCTCTTCGATAGCTTGGTAGAGTTTTGCGATTGGCTGATCGAGAGCGTCTTCATCCAGTACTAAATTCATAAAGATCATCACACGTTGTCTATGCTGTTCAAATTCTTCTGCTGGATGCGCTTGTGAATCAGCATCTAAGCTGAGTACCAAGCCATCCGCATTCGTCTGTCCTCGAAAAGTGAGGTTAAAACCGTCTGCTGGACCACTGGTGATGACATGGTGTTTTACCTGACAGCCGATGAATTTGGGTGGATCAAAGGGTAATACGTTGATAAATGGTGAAAAGAAGTAGCGGCTATTCTCTGTTACACCTTGATCGCGGGCTATCTGTTCGACACGATAGCGTCCATGCGCGTAGAGCTGGCGTAATGTTGCGCAGGTTTGGGTCAGATACTCTCGTAACGTGATGCGAGAGTCTACTTCAATAAATAACGGCAAAATATTAACCAACAGTGCTGGCATATAGGCTCCAATGCTACCCCAGCGGCTCATAAATGGAATCCAAAGTGGCATAGTATTGTGAGCGCCCATATACGTTTTAGCGAGATAGCGGTGCAAGTAAAGGCCGGATAAAGTGACCAACAAATCAGGCCAGCCGATGCCAACGTGCTGTGCAAGTCGACGGATATGATCGCTCATGGTCGTGGTTAATTCATGTGCAGCATGGAGTGTTTCACCCTCACTATCCTCTTCTTTATTGAGGATGGTGAGCTGGGTTGACTGAGTAAGGTATGCTTGCCAGAAGATTTTATCTTGCTGGCAGCGTTGGCTTGATTGGTAGTGTTGTTCTTCGTTCAGAAAATCCGCAAAGGCGTTGAAAGGTTTACCGAGTTCGGTTCGTTCAACATAGTGTTGATAGAGCGTAGCGCAGCGCTGTTCAAACAACGTCATGCCAAAGCCATCCATAATGATGTGATGCGCCCGAATGTACCATAGATAGTGATCATCGCTGAGTTTCAGTAACCACTGAACGGAGAGTGGATCTTGAAGTAAATTTAAGCGCGCATGCACATCGTCTTCCATCCATTTTTTGGCTTGCTCGAAAGGCTTGTCGTAGCGGCGTAAATCTTTCACTTCAACTTGTGGGATTCGGTTTGGATCATAAGCCTGACGTGGTGTTTTCCCATCCTCATTCAGTTTAAACCGCAGCGCGAGTACATCCGTTTCTTTGGCGGTTTGTGTTATGGCCTGACATAGCGCGATTTCATTGATAGTTCCTTTCAGTTCGATAAAGTGTGCGACGGTAGAAAGAGGTTGGTCGGGATGAAGTGAAAACTCTTCCCAAAAATCGAGCTGGGGCAGAGTAAGCGGCATCCAACGTGGAGTTAACCCATTAACTGACATGTAAAAACCTTGACTTATAGCGGTGATAAGGGAGGTGGTTGCGACAAAGCAAGTACCGATTCAAGTGCTACTGTTACGGTGTCTCTTTTTTCAGGAGTGCGAAACCGAAGTAAGAGGTCACAGCGAAACAAGTTTAGCTTTATTTTTGCTAATGGCAATCATTATCATTTGCATAAATATCAAAATTTGACACAATCAGACGTAAGAGGTTTATGTAGCTTGGCTTCATACCATAAGGAACTTAATGATCATTAATGCGATTAAAACGTTAGTATTCATCACCTTGCTGATGAGTTACCCCACTCAGGCACAGGATTGGCCGCGGGTATTTCATAATGCCGATGGTTCGACGACAACGTTGATGGCACCTGCAAAACGTATTCTTTCTACGTCGGTGTCTATCACAGGGACGCTACTTGCCGTGGATGCCCCGGTAGTGGCGAGTGCCACCACTAGCAATGGCCACTATTTTGCCCAGTGGCAAGCGGTGGCAGAGAAAAAAGGGGTAGAGCCTCTTTGGCCAGCAGGCAGTGTGGATCTTGAGATGGTTTACGCCTATGAACCGGATTTGATTATTGTATCGCTCAGTGGTGCTGACTCAGCATTGGGGCAGTTGGCGGTGTTGCACCAAGTTGCCCCGACGGTGGTGCTCGATTACGGCGGTCAGAACTGGCAGCAACTAGCAGAAAAAATCGGTGAAGTGGCGGGTATTGAACAGAAAGTTGCGGCTAAAATTAGCCAGTTTGATGATTTCATTGACAATACTCGTTCGACGCTTACCCTGCCCAAAGGACAGGTCAACATCATTAGCTACCATGGCCCCGGGGTGACGAATCCGATTGCGACAGCGAATGGTTCACATGGAATGTTACTTAAATCATTGGGGTTTGATGTTGAAGAGCCGAATCCTGCTTGGCAGACAGGCTCGGTTCAGTTGAATGATTTTGTACGCTCACACTATGAACACCTGATAGAAATGACCGCTTCGACCACGTTTTTACTCAATGCGACTGATGCCCAAGTACCGCCATTTTTGCATGATCCTGTGCTGGCGAATTTACCGTCAGTCAAAGCCAATCAGGTCTATGGACTTGGGGCTAATTCCTTTCGGATTGATTATTTCAGTGCTCATGAAATTATCGATCAAATTCGGGCTCGTTTTGGGAACTAAGACGACACAATGACAAGATCAATAGTTGAGCATCGGGTGATGGTTAGAAAAAACCAGAGTAAGAGATGGTGCATCGTGGGGTTACTTTTTTTGTTACTCAGTTGTGCTTGCCTTAGTGTGTTTATTGGTACGCGTTTTGTTGCACCATCGGTGACTTGGCAAGCCATCACGGCATTTGATCCTACTAGTAGTGAACACCTATTGGTGCACTATCTTAGAATTCCACGCACTCTGTTGGCTATAGTCGTTGGCGGTGCACTCGGTGTGGCGGGGGGG
>NZ_NBUS01000054.1:146254-146910 GCF_002749895.1 Vibrio fujianensis
CGCTGACAAGAAATCCGTTGGCCGATCCGGGTATTCTTGGCGTTAATGCTGGAGCAACTGTTGCGATTGTCAGTGCGATTGCACTGTTTGGTATTACCGATGTGTTTGGTTATATGTGGTTTGGTTTGATGGGAGCGACCATGGCGGGGGGCGCGGTGTATTTGCTAGCAGGGCTGCGCCGCGGCATTAATCCTGTGCGAGTGGTACTGGCGGGTTCGGCTTTATCCGTGGTCTTGCTCGCTTTAACTCATATCATGACGGTCAATAGCGATCAGGAAGTGTTTAATCAGTTTCGCCATTGGGCGGTCGGCTCACTGCAAGGGCGAGGATACGATGTGCTGTGGCCGGTGTCATTGCTGGTGGCCGTGGGGCTCGCACTTTCCATGGCGCTTCGCCAAGCGCTCAATACCGTTTCTTTGGGGCAAGATTTGGGTGAAGCCTTGGGGGTTAATCCTCAGCGAATTTGGTTATTGGCATCCAGCGTGATTGTGGTGCTATCGGGTGCGGCAACCTCTGCCGCTGGGCCACTCAGTTTTGTCGGGTTGACAGCACCGCATTTAGCTCGTTTTTGGGTCGGCCCAGATCATCGCTGGCTGCTGCCGTATTCGATGTTGATTGCATCGTTATTGACGGTCATCGCTGATATTCTCGGTCGT
>NZ_NBUS01000054.1:146920-151748 GCF_002749895.1 Vibrio fujianensis
TTATCCGGATGAAATCAGCGTCGGTATCATGGTGGCGCTAATTGGCGGGCCATTTTTTGTGGTTTTGGTTCGCAAATGGAAGATAGCACAGTTATGAGTCGTTTCTCTCAACCGGTTTCTCAAGTTTGGCGCTGCGGTGAATTATCCGTGCGTTATTCGGTCAGTTCTATACGTTGGTTATTGCTGTTAACACTCTTGGTCGTGCTGCTGGCGGCGTATGCATTGACAATAGGACGTTATACCATCTCGATGCCGGACTTATGGCAGGTTATGGGTGGGCAGGGTAGCTCGGTTCAAGAACGTATTGTTTGGAATATTCGCTTGCCGCGCATTGTGACTGCGGTATTTGTTGGCGCGGCACTGGGCGTCTCGGGTGGGATTTTTCAGTCTGTATCACGTAATGCGCTCGGCTCGCCCGATGTGATTGGTTTTACTACCGGAGCTGCGACCGGAGCGATTGCACAAATCGTGCTGTTTGAACAAGGACCAATGCAGGTCGTGCTGGCGGCGATGGTTGGCGGTATGGTGACTGCCGTTGCGGTGTATCTTCTCTCACGCAAAGCGGGAGTGGTCGGCGGTTATCGCTTGATTCTCACCGGAATAGGTATTGGCTCGGTATTGAGCGCGCTCAATGGGCTGATGTTAGTAAAAGGCAATATTGATAATGCGGTCACCGCCAATTTATGGTTGGCAGGGTCGTTACACGCTCGTACATGGCTACATGTGATTCCCGTGATGGTCGGAACGCTGCTATTGGTTCCGATGGTGATGTTGTTGGCTAAGCCATTGGCAATGCTTGAAATGGGCGACGATTTAGCCATTCAGTTAGGGATTCGGGTCGAGCATATCCGTCTTGTTATGTTATTGATCGCGGTGGTATTGGCTGCGACTGCGACTGGTGCTGCTGGGCCCATTGCATTTATTGCGTTGGCAGCACCACAACTGATCAGCCGCTTGTTACGAGCCTCACAGTTACCTGTGTATGGTTGCGCGGTGATGGGCGCTTTGTTGATGGTGGTAGCGGATCTGATCACCCAACTGCAACCGCTCAATCTGACGCTGCCGATTGGTCGCATGACAGGTATTGTGGGTGGTTTTTATCTGCTTTGGCTGCTGACGCGTACACCGCGTTTGTGAAAATTGCTCGGTAAAGATGATATCCATTTCGTTTGATGCTCGACGAACATAGAGCGCTTTTTTCTCTGAATAAAAATAAAATGCAAATCATTACCAAATGTAAATGATAATTCTTTACATTTAAGTTTCTCAGTTCTAAAGTAGTTCATCCATTTAATTTGGAATGTGACTAAACCGATCCATTCACGTCGTCGATTTGCTGTATGCCGTGGGTTAGCTCAGCCGTGCAAATTCAACGTGAGCGTATGACGTTTATACTGATGAAAGGAGAAAAAAATGACAGGATCCTCGCGAGTTAGACAAAGCATCCCACCCACCACAATCAAGACAAAGATCTGCATTTTGTCGGGCATAATAATGACGTTATGCCATACCCCATTAGTGATGGCTCAAACAGAAGAGAACTCTAGTCGTTCAGCCGTTGCGATGTCGACCATTACTGTGTATGGAGAAAAAACGACGCGTTCAATGCAAGAAACCAGTGCGAGTGTCACTGTATTTGATGAGAGCAAAATAGATTCAATGCCCAATGCGACCAATGTGACGGATCTGCTACAAAGTACACCCAATATTGTCGATGTCGGTATTGGTAACGATGTGCCAGCGATTCGTGGTATTGACGGCTCTGGCGCGGCTCGTGGTGCGAACGCTTTTCTTAACGGGACTCGTCCACGTTTGAACGTATCACTTGATGGCCGTTCGCTGACTTACAATGAACTGGCCTTTGGCCCACAATCTCTGTGGGATTTGAAGCAGGTTGAGGTGTATCGCGGCCCACAAAGCTATATTCAGGGGCGTAATGCGATGGCTGGTGCGGTCGTTTTACAATCGAAAGATCCTACTTATCATTGGGAAAGTTCGGTTCGTGGCTCTGTCGGTGAGCAAGGCTATGCGCAGACTGCTGCCGTTGTATCTGGCCCTATTATTGAGAATGAACTCGCTTTTCGTCTGTCGATAGATAGGCAAACCAGAGAAAGCTTTGTTGATATGCCATCTTACGATCCGATTGGCGATCCGCGTGATGTCGAAACCATTAATGCTCGGGGTAAATTGCTATATGAACCTTCTGCGTTGCCAGGATTGTCTACCAAACTGACGGTTAATCACTTTGACAGTAAAGCCCCACAAAACGAAGCGCTGATTCCTTCGCCTGAGCATCAGAGCGCTCGATATGATGAACGTCGCCCTGTATTTGAAACAAAAAATACCAGCGCTATTTGGGATTTAGAGTATCAAACCGTGGGTAATGTGCGCGTTGAGAACCAAGTTGCCTACACCGACTTTACCATTGATCGCCGAACAGCGATTAATTTGCCCTATGCCAATATTGATGGTGCGGAGTTTCATATTGAGCCAGTGATGCATTTTGTCAGCAGCGACGATCAATGGCGCGGTCTAGCGGGGCTACGCTACTATCACTCCTCACAAGACGAATACGTTTATCTGTTTGGTGGAAGTACATTTGACGACAAAACAGAAACCAGTTCTGCTTTTGCTGAAGTGACCTATACGGTGTTACCCACGGTGGATCTAACTTTGGCTGGGCGGCTGGAGAGGGAGCATCGTACCCGTAAAGGTGGCAGTTCAACGGTAGCGGTTGACTTTGATGAAACCTACAATGTCTTTCTGCCTAAAGCGGATGTGGCCTGGAAACTTAACCGCGATCATACGGTTGGTGTGATGGTTGCTAAGGGGTATAACGCCGGAGGAGCCGGCATGACCTTCGATACACCTTACACCGCGTACACTTATGACGAGGAGTATGTTTGGAGCTATGAAATGTACACCCGTCACCGCTTAGCGGATGGTAAAGTGGAGCTAACATCGAACTTCTTCTACAACGATTATGATGATCTGCAACTGCCATTTTACATTAGTGCTCGGACGACAAAAATCATCAATGCTGAGAAAGCGCATACTTATGGGGCTGAATTCAGCACGCGCTGGCTTCCAATTTCAGATCTAGAACTGTCGGCATCGTTTGGTTTGTTGAAAACGAAGATCAACGAGTTTAGCGGCAGTGAGTACGAAGGTAATGAATTGCCGCGCGCGCCGTCTTATAGCATGAACTTTGGTGCGGATTATACCTTATTCAACGATTTCGTCTTCAGTACGACAATCAATTACACCGACAATTATTACTCGTACTATGACAATGATGAGATGGGTAAGATAGATGCAGATTGGATCACTAACGTACAGCTGGCCTACAACTTCAACATGGGGCGTGCAACGCTGTTTGCTACTAACCTATTCAACTCAACTCAACCAACCATGATCACTGATAACGACGTGCATACGGCAGTGACTCAGCAGCCACGCTTGGTCGGTGTGTCTTTGCAATTGGACTTCTGATCTCCTTTGGTGCCTGAGTACAGGCACCACAATTTTCTTGCTTGTGAGCTAACGATGGTTAGCCGTGGTTCATAAGCTGATATTTGTTAAAATTCATGGAGTTTTGTAATGGTTGATGCAAAGCAGTTGGTCGTAAGCGAAGTGAGTCAAATGCTTACACTGCCTACCGATTCTTTTTCTTTTGATACGAATCTTTATCAACTCGGCCTCCACTCTTTGCTTATTTTACGTCTTAGTGAACGTTTCAGCGCACAGTGTGGAATTTATATTGGGTATTTACCTTTGGCGTCTCATCCAACCTTAAATGAGTGGATTGCATTCGTTGACAATGCCTGGCGGTCATCGTTGATAACCGCTCATCAGCCTCAATCGTTTCCTATTCCAGGTTGTAACCACAAGGAGTGATGTATGAGCGAACAAAATGTCATCACAGCATTATGTGCGAGAGAACAGACTGTGCAAGCCAGCGATTTTGAGCAACAGGTTTGGCTACATCATCAGCAGTGTGGTGATTGTTCCCACCAACGACTGAATGCCTTCCGTTTCACTAAGGAGATCAAGCTCTCCTTACTTTTAGAGGCCCTAGAACAGGTGATTCAATCATTGCCTATGCTCGATAGCCGCTACCAACTCACGGAAGATTTTGAACTGATTAAGCACAAGACATCTAAGAGGCAGAGAGTCGAATTGATACCATTCGATGGTCGGGATGAAGCGATTCAGTATCTGCTGAATTGGCAACATGAGCGCATCAACTTATCTTCGCAAGCCCCTATGGAATTTCGCTTATTATTGGGTGAGGAGCCAATACTGGCGATACGTCACCATCGCATTCTCGAGCAAAGTTTGAATTGGCAGACGGTGTTTCGTTTACTGAGCCGTTTTTATCATGGTGAACACAATGTTCAGGCAGGGACGCAGCCTAACGAGCTGGTGTGGCCACTCGCGCATCCACTCTATTTATGCCAAGAGCCACTCAAAACTGCCTATCAATGGCTTGCCACCTGTGAAGGGGTGAGTAATCGTATCGAATTACTGGGGAGTGAACGGCTGAAAACCATTCAACGTCATGCTGAGACAGTGCGAACCTCTGTGCCTGTAAAAGTCTTCGAACAACTGACAAAACATCAAGGGAGACAGGCCAGCCTTGAACATGGCGTGATGTTGCGAGCGGCGATTACCGCGTTTGCCCAGTTCATTGCCCAACTGAGCGGAGAGGCGGTGCAAACAATTTTTGCTCCGAAGCAGGTGATGCAACGTCATCATGAATTGAACGGCCGCGTTGTGCAAAGTGGCTTACAGTGTTTTACTCTTAATACTCACCATCAATGCCGTC
>NZ_NBUS01000054.1:151758-153869 GCF_002749895.1 Vibrio fujianensis
GAACTACTGGATGAAATCGAGCAGCAGTGGCAAATGGCGGAGTCTGGAACATTATCGCTCCCTCATGCTGAAGCGTTGAGTATCTTGGTCACTTGGAGTATCGATCCTGCGATACATTTGCGTGCGGAAAAAATGCCAGCAGAAACGCTGCGTCTTGCGCCTTTGCACAGTGACTTTGACCTGATTCTGGCTCTAGGAATAAGCTGTGACAACCACTTACTACTTGAACTGACCACGGGTGAACGTCTTTCACCGTATATTGGTAGCTGGTTGCTTGAGCAATTTATTGATTCTCTAGTGCAGGATATTCGTCCTGAATCCACCACGTCATCATGGGTACGCATGACACACCCAATAGATCGTCAAGTGAATGAGCGTGAGCACATCGCTCAGCGGATAGCTGAGGCATTTGGTCAGGCACTTAATGTGCCCGAGTTTTCTGTACATAACAATTTTTTCGATTTTGGTGGGCATTCTCTGATTGCTACCCGTGTGATCGGCAAGCTAAAAAGCGAACATCAAATTAAAGTGCATATCAACGACCTATTCAGCCAGCCAACGGCTTGGGGCTTGGCTAATCATGCGGTTGCGCTGAGCCATTCACTCGTTCAACCGATAAAAAATGAGGGGGCTCCGCCCATACGCACAAACGTACCGCTCTCTTTTGCACAGGCGTCACTGTGGAAAGCTTATGCTGCATTTGGTTACAACGAACTGTTTAATATTCCATTCGCGCTGCGTTTTTTAGATCGTGTTGATGAGGAGATATTCAGACAAGCTTTTGAAGATGTCATGTACCGTCATTCTGCACTGCGGACGCTTTTTATGATGGAGGGGGAAACGGTCAAACAGTCTGTGGTGCCAGAAAAAGAACTCAGTGGCTATCGCTGGTTTTGGCGCTCTGATGAAGCGGGTCAGGTTGATTGTCAGGCAGTACTCAATCAAGAGGCCGCGCACGTCTTTGATTTAAGTGCTGAATTGCCTGTTCGACTCCGTTTTGTACGAGATCAAACCTCGGGTATGCAGTACTTATCTTTCTTGTTCCACCATGTCGTACTGGATGAATGGTCGGTAAACCTGCTGATGGATGATTTGCGCGAGGCGTATCAGGCTAGGGCGAAAGGCTATGCGCCGCAATGGCAGAGCCAACCATTGGCGTTCAGTGAATACGCCGTTCAGCAGCATGACAGCGGACGGAATGAATCCCACTTAGCGTATTGGTTAGCTCAATTTGAGGGGGTTCCACTCCATGTCCCGCTGCTGCCTGAGTTGCAAAATCAACCGAATTCTGAGCCCTCGGATGCCGGTGGCTGGGTAGAATTTAAACTCAGTACCGAAGTGGTACAAGGATTGTATCAGTTGGCTCGTGAGCAAGGTGCTTCACTGTTTAATGTGGTCTATGCCGCAATTTCGCTGGCACTGAAACAGTTGGGTGCTCCAAGTAAACTGATTGTCGGGACACCAATGTCAGGACGTATTGATGGCAATTTTTTTGACACGGTAGGCTATTTCACCACCTTGGCGATGCATGTGGTGCACTTTGATCAAGCACAGTCGGTGGCGGAATTGATTACACAGATAAAAAATACTATCAATCAATCGTTAGATTATGCTGATGTACCGATTGATTGGGTAGAAGATGCCTTACTGGGTGAACGAACACGTAAACAGCACCTATTTGAAGTGATGATCCAACTGCATGCGAAGAACAAGCTGCACGGAGAGCTGGTCGGCGAGCAGACCATGGTGCGATTTGAGCAGGTTGACCCAGAGAAGAGTGAGTCGGCGTTGGGCTTGCAGTTTGAGGTCATGGAAGAGCGTGTCGGTGGTGAAGATCGTATCCGAGTTTTGATGAGCTATCGTCGTGATCGGTATGGGGATGCTCAGGTCAAAACGTTAACACATACCACTCAGCGTATGTTAGAACGTTTTGCTCAGCCACAATCTGGCAATCAATGGATCCATGAGCTGCTCAATCTTGAGGAGCTTAGGTCATGAGTATTAAGCAGAATGCGCGTTTACAGGGTAGCCATTTACGTCTTGGCTATGAAAGTCATACCGTGTTTGATGATATTGATGTCTGTATTCCTGATCATCAATTCACCGTGATT
>NZ_NBUS01000054.1:153879-157047 GCF_002749895.1 Vibrio fujianensis
TCGGCCCGAATGGCTGTGGTAAGTCAACGTTGCTGCGTACCTTATGTCGTTTGATTAAACCTCAAGCGGGTCAGGTTTGCCTTGATGGTCATGATATTCATCAGTTTGCTACCAAAGCGTTGGCTCGTCAGTTAGGGCTTCTCCCACAAAGTGCAATTGCACCAGATGGAATTCGTGTGCTGGATCTCGTTGCTCGTGGGCGCTATCCACATCAGCAGTTGTTTCGACAATGGAGCTTGGAGGATGAAAGGGCGGTACACCATGCCATGCAAGTGACAGGGATTGCAACGCTGGCAGAACGACAGGTGGATGAATTGTCGGGAGGGCAGCGTCAGCGGGTATGGATTGCAATGGTATTAGCCCAGCAAACGCCTCTGCTATTGCTCGATGAGCCGACCACCTATCTTGATATCGCCCATCAGATTGAGCTGTTAGAGCTGTTTCGTGATCTCAATCGTAACCGTGGTCACACCTTGATTGCGGTGCTGCACGATCTCAATCAAGCCTGTCGCTATGCGGATCATATGATTGCGATGGCACACGGAAGAATTATTGCTGAAGGGAACCCCAGTGAACTGATCAGTGCGCAATTGGTTCGGGAAGTGTTTGGCTTGGAAAGTGTGATTATTGACGATCCGGTTAGCCATACGCCGTTAGTGATTCCTTTGGGTCGAGAACGACATGAATGACATTTTTCTCCACTCGGCAATGCAGATCGAATTGGGAGGGTATACGCTGCATCTGCGCCCGTTTGATGTTGCGCGCTATTCACCTCAACAGCCGCTGCCTTATTCGCTCACACAGCCAGACGACTTGCTGAGTGCGGTAACGAAACGTCAGGCGGAATTTATCGCGGGTCGAGTTGCTGCGTGTGATGCATTGCAAGCGGCGGGCGTGACGCCACAGATGTTGAGTGTGGGTAAACATCGCGCTCCACAGTGGCCAGAAGGGGTGGTGGGGTCGATTTCTCACAACAAAAACCTCGCGTTGGCGGTGGCGCAATATGTCGATAATGGGACATTACTGCTTGGAGTGGATGTGGAAAGTTGGATCGACGCCCATTCATTGGCTCTGATTCAAGCGGCCATTGCTGATGGGCAAGAAGCCGCCATTTTGGATTCACTGTCGCTCAGTGCAACTCAGCGTATTACCACCCTGTTTTCGGCCAAAGAAAGCCTCTTCAAAGCGCTGTATCCAAGGGTACGCCGATATCTTGATTTTCAAGACTCACGCCTGATTTTGTGGGATGAATCGGCGAGTTATTTACTGTTGCAGCTGACCCATACTGCGAAAAAATATATTGGTGATGGGCGTGTTTTTCGGGTTGATTATCAATTAAACGAAGAGGCTGTGGTGACTTTAGCGCAACTCAGCCTCGCGGCTTAGCATTAGGTTAATTTTATCGGTGACGTCGCTATTTCTCGGTTATCCCTTGAGCTTCTCGACAAAGTTAAAGCGTCAATCACATCAGCCATGTCTAGATCTTGTTTTGAATAAGGGATGCGATAGAGCTGTTTATTGGCAAATAAAGTTAACTGAGCGGTTCGTCCTAAGGACTCGACTCCATCACGTTGTCCATGGCTAAGTAGAGCATGAACGACAAGCTCCCCTTCTTGCCAGGTAACGAGTTGAATGTAAGCGCTGCCAAAGAGAATATAAGGGAACCCTGTTTCACAAAGGGGGGCAGGCATTTCTCCATTGAGTAACCCTTCTTGATAAGATCCACCATGCAGAGGAATCTGTACGCCACCTGTCGTTTGGTATAGGACCTCTCCCCACGCTTTATCCAACACAAAACCTAAACAATCCAGTTCACAAACGGTCTCTTCTAAGGCTTGTAAGATGATAGGGATATGTTTCGGGCTTATATCGAGTTGAGAGCCGAGTTCGGGATCGCCATTACTCGGGACGCGGAGAAGTTTTTTCTGAACAATTCGATTCCAAAATTGATG
This sequence comes from Vibrio fujianensis, assembly GCF_002749895.1. Lineage (GTDB taxonomy): Bacteria > Pseudomonadota > Gammaproteobacteria > Enterobacterales > Vibrionaceae > Vibrio > Vibrio fujianensis. The sequence goes on from NZ_NBUS01000054.1 coordinate 155,832, forward strand.
GAATAACAAGGCCCCTTTACTTTGTGAATTGTTTTTACGATCCCAGCGACGTAATACTTGACAAGCACGTTGCACGGCTTGGGATGAATGAACATTTTCTAACATCAGCAGATCATCGAGAAAGGTTTCAGCCGCATAATTACGATTGTCAAAGATCACGGGTAACACCTTTTCAGCCGTAATTGGGCCTTCTGCTAGCAGTTCTTTCATGCGCTGAGCCGACATGATGAGCCGAGGATCATAGTGCAATTTCGCGGCAATCGGTTTTCCTATTTGATAATTTTCTTTGTGCTGACCAAAAACGGAAGGATAGTCCGGCTGAGTTTTTCCATACTCGGTAAATTTGTAGCTATTGTTGGTGTTATGGATGATGCCACGCGAGAGAATGGTTGGGTAAAATGATGTCGGTGCTATTAATGGGTGGCCGTTAGTATCGCGTAATGATGCACAAGAACGTGTCCCATCAAGGACGTTAAAGGCGGCAGAATCATCATCCACATGGTATTGCTCCAGCTCTTGGTCTGAGATGGGCGGTACATTACCCGCGATGACATAAGCGATATCACCCGCCTTATCAGCCACAATCAGTTGGCATAAAATGCCACGATGATGCTCAATTGCCGTAACAAATTCTCGGGTTGAAGTGGCATGGGCCGCTGCTAAAAATTGATCAAGCCCTTTGGCATTGTGCTCACCGGGGTTGGTAATGGCATACCACCCATCTGGTTTTCCGGGACGTTGGGGAAGGTAATAGAGCGGCCCCCATTCGGATTCAAGAAATTCATAACAGTGTGATGCAACCTGACCCGAATCTTCAAGAACTTCGATGACAATCGACTTTAGGGAGAGCGCTTTCTCTTGATCGTCCATTCGGTAGCGCCATGAATCTTGAACTCGGTTTATCGCCATCTTTTGTAACACAAAAGGGGTCACGGTGGCGGCATCTAAAATGCTCCAAGCAACATGGCGATTGTATCCCGTCATGGGAAAAGGAAAGCCAAGAAACGAGGTTCCTGCCACATCCAACTCTCCCGGAATGGTTAAATGGTATTGATGCATATAAATGCGTTGCTGATGGGGGGTTCGTTTCCATGCTGAATGTGGATTACCAAGTAAAATAGCGTGTTTCCCCTCAACCACATCACCGCCATAAGCCCAAGCATTACTGCCAAAACCCCCTTCCACTTCGATGGGCCTCGCATGAGGCGAATCATCA
>NZ_NBUS01000054.1:157057-186126 GCF_002749895.1 Vibrio fujianensis
GTGGGGTGGGGTTTCGCGCCATTGAGTAGCAGAAGAAACGAGATATGGGCCGATTTCGACCAGCTCTTTCATAATGCCAAAACGCATTGCAGCACGAACCACATCCTCTTCTTCAAAATGCACAAGCACCTCGTCAGGGCTTATTGTTGCACGTTCTTCTTCTGTCATCTGGCTGACATAGTGGTTAAGACCAGCGACATACCCACGGATATATGCTCGGGTATTTTTGCTCAATTTATTCAGCTCATTCGCTACCCACGGTTTAGGCAGCCTTAGGCGGAACATTAAATCAGAGTTCAGATTGGTCGTTTTCAAAAATCCAATGGTGGAGAATTGTTCGGCTCCGTAGTGCTTAGAACGCTCACCACGTAGGGTAATAGCCTGCCCTGAGACTTCACATAAACGGTCTCGGGCATGGACATAACCGTATCCAAAGCCAAGACTTTCATAATCATTAGCGGTGATGTGGGGAACTTCATTCTCTGTCCAACGGATAGTGACCTGTTTGCATAGTGAGTTGTGCATGTCGTTTTAAACCTATGATTGGGTAGCAACGCTCTGTCGTTGAGGGATGTAGGGTTATGCCGAGGTGGATTCTATGGATTGCTGAGGCGTTTGATCATGAATAAGCTCCCACCATTCCTTGAGCGTGACCTTTTCGATTAATTGAGCAAAGGTGAGATGAACGCCAAATGGACGCCATTTTTCTAACAGTACCATGGCCCTAATGGAATCGAGCCCGAGGAAAAGGAGATTCTCATTTACATCAACTTCATCCAGTTCAAGACATAAGGTATTGGCGACATCTAGGCACATCTGATCCAGTGTGAGGGCGGTTTTTTTCTCTGCCAGGCGTTGCTCAACCTCTGCCAGCGTTTGTATATTAGCCGCTCGCCCAGCAAGATAGTTTAGGGTATGAATATGATCGGCTTGGCTGAAATCAGCGATAGCATCGCCAATCACAAAAGGTTTTATATCGAGCATGAACGCATCCAGTGCTGTCGATAAAATTCCGATATGGCCATAGACACCACAGATGATCAGTTGATCTTTATTGTTTTCTTGCATGAACTGAAGTAAAGGCGTTTTTTTAAAGGCACTATAGCGCCATTTGACGTATTCAATGTCATCGTTTTCTGGTGCTAGTTCGCCAATAATTGCCGTTTCTTGCTGAAGTCCAGGGCCCCAGAAGTCGGTCAGGAGTGCGCGCTCATTCGGATCTTGATTTGCGGGCTGGGCGGTATAAATGACCGGAATTGCTAAACGTTTAGCAAGGGTTTTTAAGCGTTGAATGCGATGGATGACATCAGTCATAGGAGGGTGGTGGATGTCAAAGAAGTTTACGAAATATTCTTGCATATCATGAATGAGAAGAACGGCTTTTTCTGGATCGATTTGCCACTGAGTTTTATTGAGCGGGTAGTGTTCTGTATCTGGAAGTGTATAACTGGTAATGCGAGGAATAGCCATGAATCCAAATCCTTTGATCATTATATAAGCAGAGGCCGTGAGTCTGTGATGTTGTTGCATCAAAACGTTGAGAAACGGTTTTGATTTCAGGCACAGCAATATGACCTACCAAACTGACGGTGTTATCATTTCATGTAACGATAATACAAATGAAAACCATTATCAATTATCATTTGGTGATGGTCGTCAAATGTTGGTGTTTCGATTGGAATCATGACTAGGATCAACAGACCCTAGGGAAAAGGCTTATCTCTTGTTATTTATTTTTCAATATCTTGCGGTATAAGCGAGAAAATTACCCCAGCTTTAGGTTCACCATTAAACAAAAATCGATTTCTCGCTAACTGTTCTTGTTTGGCACCACAAGCGACAGCTAAGTGTTGGCTCGGTAAATTTTCAGGATCGCAGACGATTTCTAAGCGAGTTAACTGTAATTGGCTAAAACACCACTCAGTGATGGCATTTAGGGCTTCTAGTGCCATCCCTTGACGTTGAAAAGCATCGCCGATCCAATAACCTAGGCTTGCCATATTAAAGGTGGGATAGAATTCATTTATCGCGATCATCCCGACCAACTGTTGGGTCGATTTTTGAATAATCGCAAACCCATAAGCCCGGGCTTTTACCCAATTGAGCCGGGTCGCCAAAATAAAACGCTCGGCTTCTTCTTGAGTAAAGGTTGGATGGCACCAATCGATCCATTGATGCAGTGAAGGGGAAGTGCAAATTAACCTTGACAAGGCGGGTGCATCATCAAGTGTCATAAGGCGTAGATATAAGTGTTGAGTATTAATAAGAAATTCGCAGTGCATGGTTGGCCCAATCGGTGAGAGTAGAACGCCCCAGTAAGGGGCGTAAAAAACTATTGAACTCGGCGAACCTGAATAATGATGCCTAGCAGTGGGTGATCCAAATAGTGCGTTTCACTACTGCGCATGCGACGTTTTTGGTCTAAACGATAAGATTTAAGGAAGGATTCGGTTTCCATGGTCGGTGAAATGGCCGTGAGATGACCGACTTGAATGGTAGCAGCTGAGTCCTGTTCATTTTCAAGCGCAAGACGTTGATCATGCAACATGATTTCGCGTACGCTCGGTTTTTTTAGATCCAGTACTGCTTCGGCGTATAAAAAGTGCTGCACGTAAATCTGCAGTGTGCCATCTAGCTCATAAAGTGGTTGGCGAATCGTTTGTTCAACGACCCCATCGATGGGAGCTTCATCTTGCTCGATTGGTACTCGTTCACTACCATCTGGATTAAATTGTTGTGAGTAATCTTTCCCTGCTTGAATATGAAAAATAGGTGCACGCGTTCGACCTTGATCACCTTGTCGCCATGCGGTATGCAGCATGACTTGGAAACCGGCATGATTTCTTAAACGCTGGACTTGCTCATTAAGTTTGTAATCGGAGTAAGGGAGCATGATTACCCCTTTACTATTACGGTATTGGACATCATTAAAGCTTCCTGCTTGAGTAACCTTAATCTCAGGAAGCGTATTAGGCCACGACTCGTTAATCTGTTCTGGATTAACGGTACGTTGAAAGATGATCACTTCAATATCAAATTGCCGCTGTGCCAAACTAGGCATAGATACGAGCAAAAGTAGTAGTGGGATCAGTTGTTTCATTATGACTCCGTCATTGTGTGCCAGTTAGCACGTATTCTATTTTATCCGCAGCGCTGGCAACGGTTAGGCCGCAGGTAATAAATTCTGCTGGAATTCATTGAGCATGTCTGTAATAAATTGAATTCTTTCTCTTCTATCGACCAAAGTTCGAGTAAATTTAAACTTGGTTGGGCCATCCATTGCAAATAATTTTGGCTGAGCTTGCAATAGTTTAACCAAAAACATCGGGTTAATGTCAGCATTTGGATAGAACTCGATATAACCGCCTTTATCGTGCGCCTCAATTTTACGAATTTTTAACCTTGCTGCGGTCAGTTTAAGCTCTGCAATATTTAACAGATTTAAGGCAGCATCTGGTAATTTGCCAAATCGGTCAATCAACTCAACTTTTAATTCAGCGAGTTCATCTTGATGGAAGACGCTGGCTATTTGCTTATACATCGACAAGCGAGTATTAATATCGGGAATATAGTCATCCGGTAGCAGTGCTGGAATACGGAGTTCAATTTCTGTTTGCTCACGTAATAACTCATCCAATGACGGCTCTTTACCCGATTTTAGTGCTTCAACCGCTTGTTCTAACATTTCCATGTACAAAGTGAATCCAATCGATTGAATTTGCCCACTTTGCTCGTCACCTAATAACTCACCTGCACCACGAATCTCTAAGTCATGTGTGGCTAAAGTAAAGCCTGCACCGAGATCTTCCAACGAAGCAATCGCCTCTAATCGTTTGAGTGCGTCTTTAGTCATCGCTTTCGGATGTGGGGTGAGTAAATAGGCATAGGCTTGGTGATGAGAGCGACCTACTCGCCCCCGCAGTTGATGTAACTGAGCCAGCCCTAATGAATCAGCACGGTTAATGATAATGGTATTCGCGGTTGGAACGTCAATCCCCGTTTCAATAATGGTGGTGCAGACCAATAAATTATATTTTTGGTGGTAAAAATCATTCATGATGCGTTCTAGCTCACGTTCTCGCATCTGACCATGTGCCACCGTAATTCGCGCTTCAGGAATGAGTTTTTCTAAATCGGCCGCCACTTTATCGATTGTTTCCACTTGATTATGTAAGAAGTAGACTTGACCACCGCGCATGATTTCCCGTAGTACGGATTCTCGAATGATACTCTCTTCACTTTGTCGCACAAAGGTCTTAATGGCTAAGCGACGGGCAGGAGGGGTAGCAATAATGGAGAGATCTCGCATACCACTCATCGCCATATTCAGTGTGCGAGGAATCGGGGTCGCGGTCAGTGTGAGAATATCGACATCGGCCCGCATGGCTTTGACTTTTTCTTTTTGGCGCACGCCAAAACGATGCTCTTCATCGACAATCAACAAACCTAAATCGGCAAACTTTAATTCGCTGGAAAGCAATTTATGGGTGCCGACGACAATATCAACTTTACCATCCGCCACATCCTGCATGATCGCTTTTTGCTCTTTGGCTGACTTAAAACGCGAGAGCACTTCTACCCGTACAGGAAGGTTGGCAAAACGATCGCGAAAATTTTCAAAATGCTGCTGCGCTAATAGTGTGGTGGGGACTAACACCGCAACTTGTTTACTATTGTCGGTACAGACGAAAGCGGCTCGCATTGCTACCTCCGTTTTACCAAACCCGACATCACCACACACCAAACGATCCATTGCTTTGGGTTGGCACATGTCTGAAAGCACGGCATTGATGGCCATTCTTTGGTCATCTGTTTCTTCAAATGGGAAGGTGGCTTTAAAAGTCGCGTATTGCTCTCGGTCAAGATGAAATTGATAGCCAGGTTTTAATTCCCGTTTAGCATACACATCCAATAATTCGGCGGCGACATCACGAACTTTTTCTGCGGCTTTTTTCCGAGCTTTAACCCAAGCTTCTCCACCCAGTTTATGCAAGGGGGCCGATTCCTCAGCCCCCCCAGAGTAACGGCTGATCAAATTCAAAGAAGACACGGGGACATAAAGCTTGGCTTCGTTTTGGTATTCGAGTGTGACGTATTCGGTGGTGATACCACCCGCTTCCAATGTTTGTAAACCAAGGTAACGACCAATTCCATGATCAAGGTGAACCACTGGCTGTCCGGGCTTAAGTTCTGCCAAGTTACGGATAACGGCATCACTATTGACATGTTTGCGATCTTTTTTGCGCCGCTGTACCACTCTTGCCCCGAATAAATCGCTTTCACAAATAAAGGCAACATCTTGGTCACGAAAGATAACGCCTTTTTCTGCTAAACCTTGTACGAGGGAAAACTTCTCTTGACTGTGCCAAGCTTGAGCAAAAGACGGATAAGCTTGTGGGCGAAGTTTTATCCGCTGTAACAGTTCTAATAGCGCTTCTCTACGTCCTTCCGATTCCACCGAAAAAATAATTTTTCCGTTAAATTGTTCACTAAATTGGCGCAGGGCACTTAATGGTTCTTTTTGTTGATGCTGTACGGCCAGATCGGGCAATGGCGAAATGTTGAGATTGCTGCGGCCAGATTTTTCATCAATCGACTCGCTAGAGAGGTGTAATTGAGGTAAGCGTTTGAGTTGAGTAAATAGCTCCTCTTTTTTTAACCATAATTCTTCAGGAGGCAGCAGGGGACGCAGAGGGTCAATATTACGCTGATCATAACGATAAGCCACGTCTGTTAAGAATTGAACAATGGAAGCCTCGAGATGCCCCAAGGTAATCAGTTGGCTATTTTCTGGCAAATAATCAAATAGGGTTTCTGTGTGTTCGAAAAAAAGGGGTTGCCAGTATTCAATACCTGCAGGCCAAGTGCCTTTAGAGACTTGCATATAAATAGACTCAGGCTCTCGACGCGCTTCAAACCGTTGTCGCCAGCGAGAGCGGAAAGCTTCTATTGCATTCTCTGTGGTTGGGAATTCATGGGCTGGTAGTAGCCTAATTTGCGAAATTTCTTCGATTGAGCGTTGATTTTCAGGATCGAAAGTTCGAATGGTATCAATTTCATCATCAAAGAAATCGATTCGATAGGGGACTTGGCTACCCATTGGGAACAGGTCGAGAATCGAACCTCGGCTGGCATATTCTCCGGGGCCAAATACTTGATCAACATGGCGATAACCTGAATTTTCTAATTGGAGACGTAACTTTTCTAACGAATAGTGATCGCCTTTTGTCACCATGAGTGTGTGCTGGAGTAAAAAATCACGAGGGCTTTGGCGTTGTAATAGTGTGCTGATCGGCACAATCGTGATGCCACTACCTAATGAAGGTAACTGATACAGCCGAGCAATGCGATCGGAAATAATCTCTTGATGTGGTGAAAAGTTGTCGTAAGGGAGCGTTTCCCAATCAGGAAAAAGCGCAACAGGAACTTGGCTAAACTGCTCGATTTCTTGCACCAACCTTAAGGCGGTTTGTGGATCGGGCACCGCAAGTAAGGTGTGACTTGTATGGCGCTGTGCCACTTGGGCAATGGTGAGCGCTAAACTAGCGCCTGGTAAGTTACCTAGATATTTTTTGTCGCCCGGACCGCGAAGTTCTGGGAGGTCAAATAGAGTATTTGTCATCATGGGTCGTGTGGTTCGTTATGATTTATTTCGATCTAAAGAGCGCTGGCGTAGTAATTTTTGCTGGCAATAAAGTGCGGCTTTAATCAGTAAGTCTTGGTCATTATCACGCAATAAGGTGTATTTGACGGTAATGATGGCCGGGCTTTGCTCATCGTCACAACCAATGACTTGCCCATAACAGTATATTGCTGCCGCGGGATGCTCTATGAACAGTTTGAGCCGAAGCTGAGCGCCTAAGGCTAAGCGAGTGTTTGAGCGGTAAGTCAATTGGCTCGCGCCAAATGTGGTCGTGGTTGTACGTAGCGTAGGATCATCTTGCTGAGACAGCATAAAACTCAGCAGTAAATTCAATTTACTATTTTGAGTTTCCAATAACTGAATCACGTGTTTAAAGTCACTGTGTTTTAACTCTAAGCGAGCGGCGTCATTTAATTGATCTAATTGACTAAATTCACTGGCAACCACAAATGGAGTGGGAATCTCTGCTTCAAAATCCATTTGAGAAGGTAAAGTAAATTCAGCGGGTAGAGGCTCGACATTAATATTGAGTGCGTGGTGTACAGTAAAAAATTCTTGGTCAGTCATAGTTGGTTCCTTCTCACCTGTGTTGATTATCGTCATTAACGGCTAGGAATCAAGCTATGTCCTTGTTATGTGTGTCAATCAAACGATGACTTGCACAGATTTAGCAAAGAAAAACTACAACCTTAGCGGGAATATCGTTACAGTAACGGCACTCTATTTATTTGGTTTTTATTATGTTTCACCCTATTTCGATTTTTATTGGGTTACGCTATTTACGTGGCCGCTCAGGTGACCGGTTTAGCCGTTTTGTCTCTTATATGTCTACCGCCGGGATCATGATTGGTGTGATGGCATTAGTGACTGTTCTTTCTGTGATGAATGGTTTTGAAGCGCAATTAAAAAATCGTGTCCTTGGAGTATTACCACAAGCGGTAATTAGTCAAGCACAAGAGAAAACGCCTTGGCAGCAACAAGCGCCAGAGTTTGTGCGCCAATTATCACCACAAAAAGAGCCAGAGCCAATCGTCCGCAGTGAAGCAATCATACAAAGTGCATCACAGCTTTCTGCTGGGTTAATGGTGGGTATCGAACCTAACGTTGATGATCCTATCCGGAATTATTTGATTGCTGGGCGAGTCAACGATTTACAGTCTGGAGCTTATCAGATTTTTTTAGGGCATACCTTAGCGCGTAATTTAAATGTGTCGGTCGGGGATACGGTGCGACTCATGGTGACACAGGCGAGTCAATTTACCCCATTAGGGCGAATACCGAGCCAGCGTAACTTTACCGTTGCTGGGATGTTTAATACCGGCTCTGATCTTGATGGGCTACTGATGGTGACACATCTCCGAGATGCGGGACGATTACTTCGTTTTGATGATCAAACGATTTCTGGTTGGCGCATTTTTTTGCAGGATCCGTTCGATGTGACCGAGTTATCTCAAACGACATTACCTACCGGTTGGTACTGGCGTGATTGGCGAGAGCAGCGAGGCGAATTATTTCAAGCCGTGAGGATGGAAAAGAATATTATGGGGCTGATGCTTGGACTGATTGTCGGCGTGGCAGCCTTTAATATTATTTCAGCCTTGATCATGGTGGTGATGGAAAAACAAGCGGAAGTGGCTATTTTAAAAACCCAAGGTATGAGCGCCCGCCAAATATTGATGATTTTTATAGTTCAAGGAGCGAGCAGTGGTGTGATTGGAGCTGTGGTTGGTGGTGCGTTAGGGATTATTGTTGCCATGAATTTGAATGCTCTGTTGGCATTGGCTGGCGTGGCTCTTTTTTCTGTTGGTGGTTCTCTGCCTGTTGTGATCAATCCATTGCAAATCATCGCTGTGGTTTTATTGGCGATTGTATTGAGTTTTATGGCTACACTGTTTCCTTCTTACCGCGCATCTGCGGTTAAACCCGCTGAGGCTTTACGTTATGAATAACCTTTTACGCTGTCACCAAATTTGTAAAACTTACCAAGAAGGTGAATTAGAAACCCAAGTACTTAAAGGCGTTAGTTTTGACATGCAACGTGGAGAGCTGGTGTCGATCATTGGTTCTTCAGGATCAGGTAAGAGTACTTTACTGCATATTTTAGGTGCATTAGATGAAGCCAATAGTGGCAATATCGAGTTTCTTGGCCATCATCTCAACGCATTGAGTTCAAATAAACAAGCCAAAATCCGTAACCAACATTTGGGATTTGTTTATCAATTTCATCATTTATTAGCCGATTTTACTGCACTAGAAAATGTGGCCATGCCTTTATTGATTGGGGGACAATCGGTAACAAAAGCAAAGCAAGCTGCTCAGCAGTTACTCACTCGCGTTGGGCTTGCGCATCGGTTACAGCATCGTCCTTCTGAATTATCTGGAGGCGAACGTCAACGTGTGGCCATAGCGCGCGCGTTAGTCAATCGACCAGATTTAGTCCTAGCTGATGAACCGACAGGGAATTTAGATCATCAAACTGCATTAGCTATTTACGATTTGATGCGTGAGTTGAACCGTGAATTTGCGACGGCTTTTCTCGTGGTAACCCATGATGGCCAGTTAGCGGCCAAGATGGATAGACAACTGCATATGCAAGATGGTCTTTTACTCACGGTCTCGGAGGCATAATGTTTGTCAGTTTGTCTTTATTGATTGGGGCACGTTTTAGTCGAGCAAAACAACGTAATAAGCTGGTGTCCTTTATCTCTTTAGCTTCAACGCTTGGGATAGCGGTGGGGGTCGCGGTTATTATTATTGGCTTATCTGCGATGAATGGCTTTGAAAGAGAGTTGCAACAGCGTGTTTTATCCGTGATTCCCCATGGTGAATTAGAAGGCGTTCGAGGCCCGATTGAAGATTGGCCGAGGATCGTGCAGCAAGCGACCTCTCATCCGAGAGTCAAAGCTGCCGCGCCATACGTTAAGTTTACTGCGTTGGCGGAAAAAGGTATCCAATTGAAAGCGATCGAAGTTCGCGGTGTTGATCCCGATAGAGAGCGCGCTGTTTCCCAACTGGCTCAGTTTGTGACACCGGAAGTTTGGGAGAGGTTTATTTCAGGTGAGCAGCAAGTCATTCTCGGACAAGGTGTGGCAAAACAATTAGCCGTGAATATCGGAGATTGGATCACGTTAATGATCCCAACGCAACAACATGATAGGCGGGTCCAAGCGCCCAAGAGAATCCGGGTGAAAATTGTTGGTTTATTGAATCTTAATGGACAAATTGACCATAACCTCGCACTGTTACCTTTGCAAGATGCCCAACTATACAGTCAGTTAGGTAATAAGGTGACCGGCGTTGCTCTTAATGTGACAGAGGTTTTGAATGCCAACCAAATAGTACGTGAAGTGGGTAATACTCTACATGAATATGTTTATTTACGCAGTTGGCAGCAAAAATATGGTTTTTTGTATCGAGATATTCAATTAGTTAGAACGATTATGTATTTGGTGATGGTCTTAGTGATTGGCGTCGCTAGCTTTAATATTGTATCGACCTTAATGATGGCGGTGAAAGATCGAGCCGCTGATATTGCGATTTTACGCACTATGGGAGCCAGCGATGGTTTAGTGAAACGTATTTTTGTTTGGCAAGGTGTTTTTTCTGGTGTGCTCGGCAGCTTAGTGGGCAGTGCTGTGGGAACGGTGATCGCATCGAATTTAACTTTTTTAATGAAAGGGCTTGAGTCGCTCGTTGGTCATTCGTTTTTATCTGGAGACATCTATTTTGTTGATTTTCTACCTTCACAACTGATGATGAGTGATGTGTTTTTGGTGTCAGGCACGGCGATTATGCTTAGTTTATTGGCAACTTGGTATCCTGCTGCTCGAGCCAGTCGTCTGCACCCGGCATCAGTGCTTCGCAGTAAATAGTCTTAGTACTCCCCCTAGCCAGTGCAAAGGGGGTTTTTCTCATGATGAGTCCACAACTAATTGCAAACGAAGTTGCGATTGGTCCGCAATTTTCTACCTCAAGTGTGTTTTCTTGTTATTGAATCATCAGTGAATCGATTACAGTTTTTTTATGTGACGTTTTTGCCAACTGCGGACGACCGAATATCGCCATAACCAGCGAATGCCAAAATATCCCAAAAGAGCGGCAATGGTGCCACAGATTATACTGCCTAATAGGAATGGGGGGCCAATAGCGTGCATCTGATGGTGAAGAAATTCCCAGCTCAGTTCGAAATGAAAATCTTGCGGCGGAGCTTTCATCACCCAAGCCCCGACTTTATAAGAAAAATAAAAGATAAAAGGCATGGTAATAGGATTAGTAATCCAGACTAAAGCTACCGATAACGGTAGGTTAACCCCACATAAAATGGCGATACCTGCTGACATGATCATTTGGCTAGGTAGCGGAATGAAAGCCATAAATAAGCCAACAGCAAAAGCACCAGCGGCAGAGCGTCGATTTAAACACCATAAATTGGGGTTATATAGGAGCGAGCCAAAAATTTTTAATGCCTTTTGACGCTTAATTACCGAGTGATCTGGCATAAAACGCTTAATAAATTTTCTTGGCATAGGGGATCATGACTCTCTTATCGAATTACTGGACACTGGCTTCATTCTCATTAACGGTGATCTCTGCCCCATATTGGCCTTGGATGCCTAACTGGTTTATAGCATTAGGTCTACTTATTGCTTTGAGTCTGAGTTTACTGGTTAACCGGTGCAGAGGATGCATCGGGATTGCTCTGGCTTTATTGGTAATAATAACACAGGGTAATTTAGTGAGAGCGCAGTCCAATATTATCTTACAATTTGATAGTGATATTACCATAAAAGGAGAAGTAAACAGCTTTTTTAACGCAACTTCGCACGGTTTTTCTGGTTCAGCTGTGGTTCGATCAATAAATCATCGTGCTTTACCATTTTTTTTGACCCCTAAAATACGCTTATCTGCGCCCATCGAATTACAACCGGGGGATCAATTTGAATTTCTGGTACAAGTAAAGCCAATTTATGGACGACTAAATGAAGTTGGATTTGATCTTGAGTCGTATTATCTCAGTCAACGTTGGGTCGCGCGTGCTAATGTCAAAGCTAATTCAACCTACCAAGTGATCTCGAATAACCATTTACGTTCAAAACTCTACTCAACGGTGAAGCAATTAACGGAGTTTAGTGCTGTACAAGGCATTATTCTTGCGCTGACTTTTGGCGAGCGCAGTTTGATTACTGAACAACAGTGGTTAGGGCTACGTAATAGTGGGTTGATTCATCTTACTGCGATATCAGGGCTACATATTGGTATGGCGTTTGGAGTGGGTTATGGCCTTGGCCTACTACTGAGCAGAATAGTCAAGCGTGGATTGTGGCTACCTTTTTTATTGGGTGGCGTTGTTGCGCTAGGGTACGCTTGGCTTGCTGGGTTTACATTACCGACGCAGCGCGCTTTAATTATGTGCTGGCTAACGATTTTATTGCTGATGTTGCACATCAAAGTGACCGCAACACAGCGAATCCTCCTTACTTTAGCCGCGGTTTTATTATGGGATCCATTTACGGCTCTCACGGCCAGTTTTTGGTTATCTTTTCTCGCTGTTAGTCTGGTGATTTATCAAATATCAACTCTTAATCCACAGTTAATTTGGTGGAAAAAAGCACTTTGGGGACAATGCCGACTGGCGATACTGATGATTCCAATGAGCGCCTACTTTTTTGCTGGGGTTAGTCTTTCTTCCGTTCTTTATAACATATTGTTTATTCCTTGGTTTAGTGTGGTGGTCATCCCAGTGCTGTTTCTAGCCTTACTTGGCTATAGCATGTTCCAGAGTGAGGTCTCTTGGTGGTGGCAGTGGGTGGATTGGGCATTATGGCCGCTTCATTCTTCATTGAACTTCTCAGAACAGAGTTGGCTTGATCTTAGCTTATCAATTCAGTATTTCTTGTTACTGCTATTGATCCTATGGTTTTTCAGGCCAATATTGACATTAAGAGCTTGGGTGGCGATCGGTTGTATTATGGGGGCGATGTGGATCTGCCTTCCGGATAAAAAAAGTTGGCGGGTTGATGTGTTAGATGTCGGCCATGGCTTAGCGGTATTGATCGAACGAAATAATGCCTTTGTTTTGTATGATACAGGAAGCAGTTGGCAAGGGGGAAGTTATGCTCAATCACTGGTGGCTCCTTTGCTTTTACATCGTGGTGCGACAGCACTTGATGGCGTGATTATTAGCCACTTAGATAATGATCATGCGGGAGGGCTGAATGATATTCAGCGGTTGCTGTCGCCGAGTTGGATTCGTGCTAGTCAAAAAAGAGAGGGGTTTCGCGCTTGTATTCAAGGTGAATCTTGGCAATGGCAAGGGTTAACGTTTACTGCGCTTTGGCCTCCTCGATTAGTGCAACGTGCTGAAAATCCTCACTCATGTGTGGTACGGGTTGAAGAGCCAGAGTATGGCCACTCTCTATTGTTAACCGGAGATGTGACAGCGATAGGCGAATGGTTACTAAGTCGAGAGCCAGCCATATTAGCCAGTGATGTGATGCTAGTGCCTCACCATGGTAGCCAAACTTCTTCAACGCTTAACTTTATTCAGCGGGTGAGTCCACAACTGGCATTGGCGTCTCTGGCGAAAGGCCACCGCTGGCAGTTACCCCATCCTGAGGTGTTGGCCCGGTATCAAGCCCTTGGCATTGACTGGCAAGATACCGGTGAGTCTGGGCAACTTTCGTTATTATATCATCAAGGCCATCGCCAATTGCTGGCCTTACGTAAAAGAGGAATCATCCCTTGGTATAGGCAGATGCTACGTAACGAGGTAGAATAAGAACAATATTGTCATATTTATTAAGCATCTCTATGTCTCTCAATTCTGATGAAACAACCTGGCAAACCTTCAAGCGCCTTTGGACCTACATCCGTCTTTACAAAGCGGGGTTAGTTTTAGCGGTTATCGCGCTGGTGATGAACGCGCTGTCTGATACTTACATGATCTCTTTGCTCAAACCATTATTGGATGAAGGGTTTGGCAGCAGCGATTCCAGTTTCTTACAAATATTGCCTTTTATTATTTTAGGTTTGATGTTTATTCGCGGTTGTAGCAGCTTTGTTTCTGCTTACTGTTTGAGTTGGGTCTCGGGGAATGTTGTGATGCAGATGCGTCGGCGCATTTTTCATCAATTCATGCATATGCCAGTGAGTTTCTTTGACCGAGAATCTACCGGTGGCTTGCTCTCTCGAATTACATACGATTCAGAACAAGTTGCCGGAGCAACTAGCCGGGCACTGGTAAGTATTGTTCGCGAAGGGGCCAGTATTATTGGCCTATTAACCTTAATGTTTTGGAACAGTTGGCAATTATCGCTGGTGCTGATTGTCGTAGCGCCTATTGTTGCATTAGGTATCCGTGTTGTTTCGAAGCGGTTTCGCAAAATATCGAAAAATATGCAAACGACCATGGGGCATGTCACTTCTTCTGCGGAGCAGATGCTAAAAGGCCATAAAGTCGTCTTGAGCTATGGAGGACAAGAGGTCGAGCGCAAACGTTTTGATAATGTTAGCAATCGGATGCGTCAGCAAACCATGAAGCTGGTATCAGCGCAAGCCGTTGCTGACCCTGTTATTCAGATGATTGCCTCATTAGCCTTGGTGACTGTACTTTTCTTAGCCAGTGTCGACTCCATTCGCGCCGATTTAACTCCAGGAACCTTTACGGTGGTTTTTTCTGCAATGTTTGGCTTAATGCGTCCGTTAAAAGCATTAACCAATGTCACGTCGGATTTTCAGCGTGGTATGGCGGCAACGCAAACCTTGTTTGCGTTAATGGATCTGGAAACAGAACGTGATCACGGTAAATTTGAAACCGATAAAGTTCGTGGTGATATTGTCGTGAAAGATGTGACTTTTACCTACCAAGGTAAGGAGAAACCAGCGTTATCTCATATCAGTTTTGCTATTCCACAAGGTAAAACTGTTGCTTTAGTTGGGCGCTCAGGCTCAGGGAAGTCAACCATTGCTAACTTATTTACCCGTTTCTATGATGTCGATTCAGGCTCTATTTGTCTTGATGAGCATGATATTCGTGATTATACCTTAGCGAATTTACGTCAACATTTTGCTCTTGTTTCACAAAACGTTCACCTCTTTAATGACACGATTGCGAATAATATTGCTTATGCAGCAGAGGGGCAGTACACCAGAGAGCAAATAGAAGAGGCAGCACGACTCGCGCATGCGATGGACTTTATTCAACATATGCCGGATGGATTAGATACCATGATCGGTGAAAACGGTGCCAGCCTCTCCGGTGGTCAACGACAACGAGTGGCGATCGCTCGAGCTTTACTCAGAGATGCGCCAGTTCTCATCTTAGATGAAGCAACATCGGCCTTGGATACTGAGTCTGAACGAGCGATTCAAGCGGCATTAGATGAGCTACAGAAAAATAAAACAGTCTTAGTGATTGCTCACCGTCTTTCAACGATAGAAAAAGCGGATGAAATTTTAGTGGTCGATGATGGTGAAATCATTGAACGCGGAAAACATGCGGAATTGATTGCTAAAAATGGCGCGTATGCCCAGCTTCATCGTATCCAGTTCGGTGATTAATCCGTGATTGAAAAACTTTGGTTTGAGCGTCATCTAAGCTACTTTCTTTTGTGGCCACTGTTGTGGCCGCTGAGTTTAGTGTTCAAGCTCATCAGTTCAGCGCGGCGGCGTGCTTTTCAACAAGGAAAAAAAGCAAGTTATAAGGCACCTGTTCCCGTTTTTGTGGTCGGAAACATTACCGCTGGTGGCAATGGTAAAACACCTTTCGTCATTTGGTTGGTGGAAACATTACAGCGACAGGGTTATCGAGCGGGAGTTGTTTCTCGGGGTTATGGTGGAAAAGCACCGGTCTATCCATTATTAGTGACGGAGTCGACTCCTACGTCACATTGTGGTGATGAGCCGAAGCTGATTTATCAGCGCACTCACGCTCCTGTTGCTGTGGATCCGGTACGAGTAAATGCCGTTAAAGCGCTTTTAGCGCTCGGGGTTGAGGTAATTGTAACCGATGATGGTTTACAACACTATGCACTAGAGAGAGAGATCGAGTTTGCTGTTGTTGATGGGGTACGGCGCTTTGGAAATCAGCAATTGATACCGCTTGGCCCTCTCCGAGAGCCAGTTTCACGTTTGCAAGAGGTAGATTTTATTATTACCAATGGTGGGCAAGCCAAAACTGGGGAGATCGGAATGACTTTATCGCCCAGCTTGGCGGTCAATCTTGTGACTGGGGAGCGAGTAGACGTGAGTCAACTGACCGATTTAGTCGCGTGGGCGGGGATTGGTCATCCTGAACGTTTTTTTAAAACGCTACAAACATTAGGTGCCAAACCTATCGTGACACATGGATTTGCTGATCATCAGGCTTTTGATGAGTCGCAACTGAAAGTGTTAGCGAAGAAAGGCGACAACGTAATAATGACGGAAAAAGATGCCGTTAAATGTACTGAGTTTGCAGAGGCTAACTGGTGGTATTTACCGGTTTCTGCCCAGATAGTTTCTGAACATGAACAGTGCATTTTGAAAACAATTAAAGAGGTTATGGAACTGTATGGATCATCGTCTGCTTGAAATCGTAGCTTGTCCGGTTTGTAAAGGGAAACTAACTTACGATAAAGAGAATCAAGAGTTAATTTGTAAATTTGATCGTCTTGCTTATCCTATCAAAGAAGGGATTCCGGTGTTACTGGAACCCGAAGCGCGCACAATGAAGATGGAAGAGGGGCGCTAATGTCATTTACAGTGGTGATCCCAGCGCGATATCAATCCACCCGCTTACCGGGTAAGCCGTTGGCTGATATTGGTGGTAAGCCAATGATTCAATGGGTTTATGAACAAGCGCAGCAAGCAGGGGCCGAGCGAGTCATTGTTGCTACCGATGATCATCGAGTTGAGCAAGCGGTGCAAAACTTCGGTGGAACGGTTTGTATGACATCGGCTGAACACCAGTCTGGTACCGAACGTCTCGCTGAAGTGGTGGCCTTAATGGGGATTGATCATGATCATATCATTGTCAATGTGCAAGGGGATGAACCTTTGATCCCCCCTTGTATTATTCGCCAAGTGGCGGATAACTTATCAGCAAGCCAAGCCCCGATGGCAACGCTCGCTGTTGAGATTGATAGCCAAGATGAAATCTTTAACCCCAATGCGGTTAAGGTCGTCACGGATCAAGACGGATACGCACTTTATTTTAGTCGAGCCGCGATCCCTTGGGATCGGGATAATTTCGCTTTACCAGATAAACGGGTTATTCAACCTTTGATGCGGCACATTGGTATTTATGCGTATCGGGCCGGGTTTATTAATACTTATATCCGTTGGCAGCCGAGTATGTTAGAAAAGATTGAAAGCTTGGAACAACTCAGAGTGCTTTGGTATGGTGAAAAAATCCACGTCGCAGTGGCTTTTGAGGCACCACCAGCTGGGGTTGATACAGCAGAAGATCTCGCAGCAGTTCGCCGAATTATTGCTGTGAGCTAAAATTGAACGCTAAGGTATCCCTACCTTACTGAAATTGCATAACGCTATTCCCGTTCACGACGCTTTGGTGTGATTGGGAACAGCGTTATTTTGTTACCTCGGTCATCATATCGGCTGATGAGCCGCACATTAGTGTTTACTTTCGTGGTCATTTTTCTTCGGGCAAGTTGCTAATAATTCATATCGACCACTTTCTTTCAACTCCTCGAGCTTAACATCAAATCCCCATAGGCGGTGCATATGTTTGAGTACTTCATGATAGCTTGGATCCAAAGGAATCCGCTCATGAGGAATGTATAACAAGGTGATAGAACGATCTCCTCGTACATCGACATTATAAACTTGAATGTTGGGTTCTAAATGACTCAAGTTGTATTGTGCGGCGAGTTTTTCACGAATTTTTTTGTAACCTAATTCATCATGAATCGCACTAATTTCAATAAAATTTTTATGGTCATCATCACAAATAGCAAACAGCTTAAAATCGCGGATTAACTTCGGTGATAGATACTGGCTAATAAAGCTTTCGTCTTTATAGTTACGCATTGCAAAGTGAACGGCGTCTAACCAATCACTTCCCGCTAGTTCAGGAAACCAGTATTTATCTTCTTCGGTTGGTTCTTCACAAATGCGTTTGATATCTCGAAACATCGCAAACCCTAAAGCGTAAGGGTTAATGCCACTATAATAAGGGCTATTGTAAGCTGGTTGTGCCACAACGCTGGTATGGCTATGTAAAAATTCAAGAATAAATTTATCAGAGACGATACCTTCATCATAGAGATGGTTGAGAATGGTGTAATGCCAGAATGTCGCCCAGCCTTCATTCATGACTTGAGTTTGTTTCTGTGGGTAAAAGTATTGGCTGATTTTGCGGACAATCCGTACAATTTCTCGCTGCCAAGGCTCAAGTAGTGGCGCATGTTTTTCAATAAAGTAAAGAATATTTTCTTGAGGCTCACTTGGGAAGCGGGCCTGAGATTCGGTTTCCTTGACTTTTTGCGGTACCGTACGCCAGAGTGCGTTCACCTGAGATTGCAAGTACGCCTCACGCTCTTCTTGGCGTGCTTTTTCTTCCGCAATGGATATTTTTTCTGGGCGTTTATACCGATCAACGCCATAGTTCATGAGCGCATGACAAGAATCGAGCAGTTGTTCAACTTCATGAATACCATATTTTTCTTCACATTCGGCTAGATAGTTTTTAGCAAATAAAAGGTAGTCAATGATCGAATTGGCATCTGTCCATGTTTGAAATAGGTAGTTACCTTTAAAGAAAGAGTTATGTCCGTAGCAAGCATGAGCCATGACTAATGCTTGCATCGTAACCGTATTTTCTTCCATCAAGTAGGCAATACAAGGATCGGAGTTAATCACAATCTCATACGCTAGCCCCATCTGGCCATGTTTGTAGTTTTGTTCCGTTTGGATAAACTTTTTACCAAATGACCAATGATTATAATTGATCGGCATTCCAATACTAGAATAGGCATCCATCATCTGTTCCGAGGTGATGACTTCTATCTGATTAGGATAGGTATCTAGCCGATAATATTGGGCAACTCGTTTGATTTCTTGATGATACTGTTCAAGTAGTTCAAAGGTCCAATCAGGCCCATCGGGTAAGCGCTTTTTATTGGCGCTGATTGTGGATTTTTTATGATTCATATCGGTTTCCCCTATGCCGTTTCCTGATGGAATAGCTCCCTAAACACAGGGAATATATCTTCAACATTGCGAATGTTTTTCATCGCAAAGTGGTCATGGGTATCGATCAGCTTTTCGTACTCATACCATAAAGTTTGGTGAGAGCGTCGGGTTATCTCTATGTAAGCAAAGTACTGACATTCGGGAAGTAATTGATTGGCGAGTAGTTCTTTACAACGAGGTGAATCATCTGCCCAGTTATCGCCATCTGAGGCTTGTGCGGCGTAAATATTCCATTCTCCTTGTGGATAACGCTCTTTAACAATGTCATGCATCAATTTTAGCGCGCTGGAAACAATGGTTCCTCCCGTCTCTTGTGAATAGAAAAATTCATGTTCATCCACCTCTTTGGCTTGGGTATGATGGCGGATAAAAACAACCTCGACATTTTCATAAGTCCGAGTAAGAAATAGATAAAGCAGCACATAAAAACGTTTGGCGATGTCTTTGGTCGCTTGATCCATTGAACCAGAAACATCCATTAAGCAAAACATTACAGCTTGGCTAGAAGGAACTGGGCGTTTTTCATAGTTTTTAAAACGTAAATCAAAGGTATCAATAAAGGGTACACTGTCAATTTTACGTCTTAATTCGGCTATCTCTTCTTTAAGCTGTTTTTCGACTAATAATTGCGCTGGCTCCGCGAGCTGGATCTTTTCCAGTTCGTCTTCTAACTCTTGCATTAAGCGGCGTTTTCCGGCGGTCATGGCCGTTCGACGAGCTAAAGATTGTTGTAACGAACGGACAATAGCAATATTGGCCGGAACGCCTGCGGTTTGAAAGCCTGAGCGATGTGTTTTCCACTCTTTAATTTTATTGAGCTGCGTTTTTTCAAGGTTAGGGAGCGCTAAGTCTTCAAATAGAATATCCAAATATTCATCTTTTGAAATTTGGAACACGAAATCATCTTCGCCTTCACCATCTTTACTTGCATCTCCTTCACCAGAACCGTCACCTTGGCCACCACCTTTAGGTCGTTCTATTTTATCGCCACGAATAAACTGATCATTGCCCGGATGCACTCGTTCTTTTAAACCGCCTTTCCCTTGATGGAAAATCGGCTCTTTAATATCGCGTTGTGGAATCGAAATATCTTCGCCAGACTCAGTATTGGTGATCGATCGTTGATTGACAGCATCCGCGACGGACTCTTTAATTTGATCCTTATAACGGCGTAAAAAACGCTGCCGATTGACGGCACTTTTATTTTTACCGTTCAACCTTCTGTCAATAAATTGCGCCATGAAATTCTCCCTGTAAACGTCAAACCTATAAGCTTGCATTGCTTATACGCTTTGCGGGGTGGCTCATCGGTCAGTGACTTGATAGGACAACACGGATTGATGAGCCACTTGCACAATTAAGAGGATTTGCGAACCCGTAAATACCA
Source organism: Vibrio fujianensis (assembly GCF_002749895.1). GTDB lineage: Bacteria > Pseudomonadota > Gammaproteobacteria > Enterobacterales > Vibrionaceae > Vibrio > Vibrio fujianensis. The sequence continues at coordinate 177,280 of NZ_NBUS01000054.1, forward strand.
CTCGGAGAGTAGTCTAACTTGCTTCTCGGTATAGCCTTTTTCCATCATCCGAGCGACAAAGTTGTCGTGTTTCTTCTGATCTTCAGAAGAAGTTTTTGCATTAAATGAGATAACGGGTAGCAGCTCCTCTGTATTGGAGAACATTTTTTTCTCGATTACGGTGCGTAGTTTTTCATAACTTGTCCAAACAGGATTTTGGCCATTATTGTTAGCTCGTGCACGCAAGACAAAGTTAACAATTTCATTACGGAAATCTTTAGGATTACTGATTCCTGCGGTTTTTTCGATTTTCTCCAATTCATCATTGAGTGCTGAGCGATCAAACAGTTGACCGGTTTCTGGGTCGCGATACTCTTGATCTTGAATCCAGAAGTCGGCATAAGTGACGTAACGATCAAAAATATTCTGTCCATATTCAGAATAAGATTCTAGGTAGGCGGTTTGAATCTCTTTACCAATAAATTCGACATAGCGAGGTACCAGATACCCCTTGATAAATTCAAGGTAACGATCGGCCGTTTCTTGTGGAAATTGTTCTCGTTCAACTTGCTGCTCAATCACGTAGAATAAATGAACGGGATTTGCGGCGACCTCTGCTTGATCGAAGTTAAATACGCGCGATAAAATTTTAAATGCAAAACGTGTTGAAAGGCCTGACATGCCTTCATCAACTCCAGCGTAGTCTCGGTATTCTTGGTAACTTTTGGCTTTCGGATCAGTATCTTTTAGCGTTTCACCATCGTAGACACGCATTTTTGAGAAGATCGATGAATTTTCTGGCACTTTTAGCCGCGATAGCACACTAAATTGTGCAAGTAACTCTAACGTACTTGGTGCACGAGGTGCTTGGCATAGTTCACTGTGTTCAAGTAGTTTTTCATAAATTTTAATTTCTTCTGAAACTCGTAAACAATAAGGCACTTTAACGATATAAACTCGATCCAAGAAAGCTTCATTATTTTTATTATTACGAAAGGTTTGCCACTCTGACTCATTGGAGTGAGCGAGGATCATGCCATCAAAGGGCAGGGCTGATAAGCCCTCTGTACCGTTGTAGTTTCCTTCTTGAGTTGCGGTGAGCAGTGGGTGTAACACTTTGATGGGCGCTTTAAACATTTCGACGAATTCCATCAACCCTTGGTTTGCCCGACATAAAGCACCAGAATAGCTATAAGCATCTGGATCATCTTGGGAATAGTGCTCCAGTTTACGAATGTCGACTTTTCCTACCAGAGAGGAAATGTCTTGATTATTTTCATCACCAGGTTCGGTTTTTGCGATCGCGATTTGGTCTAGAATAGAAGGACGCACCTTCACCACTTTAAATTGGGTAATATCGCCTCCAAATTCATGTAATCGCTTGGCGGCCCACGGAGACATAATCGAGCGTAAATAACGTTTTTCTATGCCATATTCACGTTTAAGAAGATCGCCGTCTTCAGTCACATCAAACAGGCAAAATGGGTGATCATTGACTGGGCTACGTTGGCCATTAGCAGAAAGAACATAAATAGGCATTTGTTGCATCAAGGCTTTGAGCTTTTCAGCTAACGACGATTTTCCCCCACCAACAGGGCCAAGTAGATATAGAATCTGTTTACGTTCTTCTAGCCCTTGAGCGGCGTGTTTTAGATAAGAAACTATCTGTTCAATCGCTTCTTCCATGCCATAAAACTCGGCAAAGGGCTGATAGCGAGATATTACTCGATTAGAAAAAAGCCGACTCAACCGAGGATCCTTAGAGGTGTCGATGAGTTCAGGTTTGCCGATCGCCAGTAGTAGACGCTCAGCGGCATTTGCATAAGCACTTTTGTCATCTTTGCATAGATCTAAAAAGGCTTGTATGGACAGTTCTTCATCCTTGGCTGCTTCATAGCGGGCCTGAAAGTGGTCAAAAATACTCATTGTGCATCCCCTCTTTAAATGTCTTATCGGACATATAACCGCTGAAAAACATAACTCCCTAACATGTTAAGCCTAGATCGAGTTTAGCGATTTTGCTTAAAGATTATGTGTTTATTTAAAATTGGGGATGAAATTTGGCTGGTGTATTTCCCATTAAAAAAACTGAAATATGAATTTTGTAGTGAAAATGATGGGCGATGCTCAGGGGGCATTCATTTAATGACGACTAACTTGAACCGGTAAGTTGTTTGGGTGTAACAAAGATTGTATCAATAGATTTCAGGCTCTATGATTATCCTATTGTTTGTTATCGATACAGAATGTAGGGTGAATATGCGTTATTTAAGGATGAAACGACGATGTTTTTTTTCTTTTCTGCTCATTTCTTCGGCAGTGAATGCAGAAGTGTCTCAGTGGTCATTAGGATTAGCGGCGGCTTATTCTCCTGCCGTTTATAAAGATACGCCATCGAATCGAACCGTGATCCCAGTCATTGGCTATGAAGGTGAGCATATTTTTCTTCGCGGTTTTGATGCTGGGTATCGTTTATTTCCGCGGGGAGCATCGCAAAATATTGTCTTTCGCGTTGCTTTTGATCCTAGAACGCTTAAGCCTTCTGATTCCGATGATCCGCAAATACGTTTACTCGATAAACGTAAAGCGACGGTTTTAGGTGGAGTAAGCTACCAGCTATACACGATGCTCGGGATGTGGGAAGCGAGTATTGGCTCAGATATTGCCGGCAGGCACAACGGTGTTTATGGTGAGTTAGCTTGGCGTTTTCCGCTGCGTTTTAAAGGTTGGGGGATTACCCCTGCTATTGGGTATGCTTATAACTCTGACAACCTCAATAACCATTTATATGGTGTATCAGCACAAGAAGCTGTTCGCAGTGGATTAGAGAAATACGATGCCAATTGGGAAGGGCAATACTTTGTTGGCGCGAGCGCTTATTGGGCGGTAGCGCATAATATACGTATTTCTGGCGGCGTTCGTTACACCAACTTAGCGGGGGGGATTTCCGAAAGCCCCGTTGTAGGACGTGATGCCGGCACGATGGGCACAATCGGTATCGTTTACTTATTTTAGAACTCAAAACGAAAGGGAAGCGAAGCGATGATCGCTTCCCTGTTCTGTTGGTGATGCATTAAGCTTTGATGATTTGCATTAGTTCATTGGCCGATAAATGGTATTGTCTTGGGCAATTTCTCCATGTTACTAGCATGCGACGATATTTATCTTGCATAGGAATTTGGCTGTTAAATTGGTGCTCATTCGGCTCAAATTGCGGGTAAAGTTTTTCTGTGCTCACTAGAAAACGGACATAGTTGACTAATTGTGCTTCAGAAGCAATATCATAACCAAGAAAATTTAAGCGGCGAGCATCAAGATGTTGGCGATGGCTGTCATCAAGCATTTTATAAGATTCTTGCATCGCATGATACATCTCCATTACGTCGATCACTTCGCGACATTCGGCTTCAGATAAGCATCCAAACTCTTTGTTTAACTCACACATCTGTAGTTCGTAACCACGCTCAATGATCGTTTGTAAACGCTTATATTTATCGGCATTGGTCGGGTCGAGTTGAGACATTAAAACATATTGGTTTGATAGAATTAGACGCTGTGCATTAGTCATTTCCATGGCTGGCCTCATTATACTTAATATTGGTCAATTTGCTTAAGATAAGGTTAACAGCAATCGATGTTTTTGAAACATGATCTCAACACAGATTTAATGTTAAAAGAATAAAATATCGACGTTATTAGAATAGAGTGCCAAGAACCGTTTGGATTGACCTGTAGAGATGGTCATTTTCGGGTTGGTAAGACGATGAGAGTGAACAAAAAAACACCAGGAATATCCCGGTGTTTTTATGGTTAAAGCTTAGTATTTGACGTTTGAATGGTACTGCTTCAATACCGAAACAATCTTATCCATGGTTTCTTTACTGGGTGGGTTTACCCCTTCTAGGGGATAGGTTTCTCCCATCGCTTCCCATTTATGGGCACCTAATTTGTGATAAGGAAGAAGCTCTATTTTTTCAATATTATCCATTCCTTGAATAAACTGACCAAGTAGATGAGCGGATTCTTCATCATCAGTATAACCGGGAACCACGACGTAGCGGATCCAAGTAGCCTTGCCTATTTTATGCAGATAACGTGCAAAATCTAAGGTGCGTTTGTTGGAAACGCCAATCAGATCTTGATGAACATCATCTTTTATTTGTTTGATATCTAACATAACGAGATCGGTCACATCCAAAACTTCATCAATGACAGGTGTATATTTACGAATATAGCCATTGGTATCTAAACAGGTATGAATACCTTCTGCTTTTGCTGCTCTAAAAAAGTCACGGACAAACTCTGGTTGTAACATGGATTCACCACCGGAGCAGGTGACACCTCCTCCAGAAGCATTCATAAAATGTCGGTAAGATTTGGCTTCAGCAATAATTTCTTCTACGGAGACTTCCTTACCAGAATGGGTATCCCATGTATCTCTATTATGGCAATACTTACAACGAAATAAGCAACCTTGTAAAAATATAATGAATCGAATACCTGGGCCATCGACAGTACCGCAAGACTCAAATGAATGGATACGACCAATAGTAGACATAAGCTGCTCTCATTTACTGTATTTAATCGTTATTTTATTACAAAAGGTGAGGATTAAATAGGGGTTTGTAGTGGTACAGTTGCTTCGTCAAACCTTTCGTTGTGCTTAAAACTCGTTTCACGGGAACAAGATCTCACCGCTCAAGATAAAAGTAACGCATCTATTTTACCTTGTTCACAAGTAAAAAAACCTCGCTCAAAGAGCGAGGTTTGATGTCAATAATAACGACTAAGTGATTATAGTGATTCAGTGAACGTACGTGCGATAACGTCTTGTTGCTGCTCAGCAGTTAAAGAGTTAAAACGAACGGCATAACCTGATACACGAATAGTCAATTGTGGATATTTCTCTGGGTGTTTAACCGCATCCAATAGCGTTTCACGATTAAGCACGTTCACGTTTAAGTGCTGACCGCCTTCAATGCCTGATTCATGGTGGAAGTAACCATCCATTAGACCAGCCAAGTTAGCACGTTGTGAACCTTCATCTTTACCAAGTGCATTCGGTACGATAGAGAAAGTATAAGAAATACCATCTTTAGCATGAGCAAATGGAAGTTTACCGACAGAGGTCAATGAAGCCACTGCACCTTTTTCATCACGGCCATGCATTGGGTTTGCACCAGGAGCAAATGGGGCACCAGCGCGACGTCCATCTGGTGTATTACCAGTTTTCTTACCATAAACAACGTTTGAAGTAATGGTTAGAATTGACTGGGTTGGAATCGCATCGCGGTAAGTTTTCAGTGAACGGATTTTGTTCATGAAGACTTCAACTAATTCACAAGCGATGTCATCCACGCGAGGATCGTTGTTACCAAATTTAGGATAATCACCTTCGATTTCAAAGTCGACAGCAATACCATCTTCATCACGAATTGGTTTTACTTTGGCATATTTAATGGCAGACAGAGAGTCAGCAGCAACAGATAGACCTGCGATACCGCACGCCATAGTACGTTTTACGTCACGATCATGCAGAGCCATCAATGCCGCTTCATAGCTATATTTATCATGCATGTAGTGGATAGAGTTCAATGCTGTGACGTATTGTTTTGCTAACCAATCCATGAAGTGATCCATCTTGTCCCACACATCAGCGTAGTCAAGCACTTCATCAGTGATCTTAGGCATTTTAGGGCCAACTTGCATTTTTAGCTTCTCATCCATACCACCGTTGATGGTGTAAAGCATGGTTTTTGCTAAGTTTGCACGAGCGCCAAAGAACTGCATTTGTTTACCCACAATCATTGGGGATACACAACATGCGATGGCATAGTCGTCAGACTCAAAGTCAGGACGCATGAGGTCATCGTTTTCATACTGAATAGATGAAGTATCGATAGACACTTTAGCACAGAATTTTTTGAAGCCAGCAGGTAGCTGTTCAGACCATAGAACTGTGATGTTTGGCTCTGGAGATGGCCCCATAGTGTATAAACTATTGAGGAAGCGGAAGTTGGTACGTGTAACTAAAGTACGACCGTCAAGACCCATACCACCCATAGATTCAGTTGCCCAAATTGGGTCGCCAGAGAACAGTTCATCATATTCTGGTGTACGTAAGAAGCGAACCATACGTAGTTTCATGACGAAATGGTCGATCATCTCTTGCGCTTCTTCTTCTGTGATTTTGCCCGCTTTCATATCGCGTTCAATATACACATCAAGGAAAGTAGAAGTACGGCCAAGAGACATTGCAGCACCGTTTTGAGACTTAACGGCAGCTAGGTAGCCAAAGTAAGTCCATTGGATAGCTTCTTGAGCTGTTTCTGCTGGACGACCGATGTCACAACCATATTTTTCAGCCATTTTTTTCATTTGGCCTAGAGCACGATGTTGCTCGGCAATTTCTTCACGAAGTTGCATGGTCATGTGAAGATCTTCGCCATTTTCAAATTTCTCTTGTAGAGAAGTGAATTGAGCGAATTTATCTTTCATTAGGTAGTCAATACCGTATAGAGCGATACGACGGTAATCACCAATGATACGGCCACGGCCATATGCATCAGGAAGACCAGTCAGAACACCTGATTTACGACAAGCCAAAATTTCTGGTGTATAAATATCAAATACACCTTGGTTGTGTGTTTTACGGTATTCGGTGTAGATTTTTTTTACTTCAGGATCGAGTTCACGATCATAAGCCTTGCACGAACTCTCGATCATACGGATACCACCGTTAGGGATAAGAGCACGTTTTAAAGGTTTTTCAGTTTGAAGACCGACGATTTTTTCTAGGTCTTTTTCGATGTAGCCCGCATCGTGAGCAGTGATGGTAGAAATAACAGAAGTGTCGAAATCAACAGGAGCATGTGTTGAGTTCTCTTGTTTGATTCCTTCCATTACTTTTTCCCAAAGCTTTTTGGTTGCTTCAGTACCTTCAGAAACTAGGAAAGATTCGTCACCTTCATACGGTGTGTAGTTCTTTTGAATAAAATCACGAACATTGACTTCGTTTTGCCAGTCACCTGCAACAAAACCTTCCCAAGCTTTAGCAAATTGCTCTGCCATGACATACCTACCTTTTTAGTAGAAAAAACACGTACTGTTTCGCCGTTGAGCCAGCTATCTTGCATCACACAAGAGGCAGTACACTCTATGAATAACAATATCTATAGTCGAATCGACATACACATTAGTTTGAATATAAATATTGTCATTGGTTCCTGTTGATAGCCAATTTAAGCTAAAAAAAAATCGTAAACCTTAAACTAAATCAATAAAACTTAAAAAATATAGATAAAGTTTGGGTAGTGTCTTCACACTACCCAAATTGCTATCCTTTATATTTAGTGAGTATAGACAGGTTTCCCGATCTTGTTCACTCTGTCAATGCGATGGCTTAATGTAGCCAAGCTTTAATCCCGTACTGACCATCCAGCATGCCGACCGCTAACATGGCGATTAAACAAATAATCAGTACACCACCTGGGATGATTATCTTATCGACGAAGGAAAGTTTCTCTGCACGTGATTTATCGCCAATCAGACCGTTATTGTCCAGCAACATCGTTAATGCCCAAGCTAATACAGGGTTGACAACCGCAGAACCAAAGATACAAATCCCCGCTGCTTGCGAATCTTTTGTGTCTCTGACCATTTGCATCCCCGCTTCTAGTAAAGGAAGGAATACCCCAACAAGTAGAGCAACACGCATAACTGGAGGCCACACCGCAACATCCATTGGGAAGCCTAAGATAGCGATAGTCATCACTAAACAACCAAGAATGATCGCGCCACCAGGAATAGGACGTTTTGCAATCGCAGCTGGGATCATATAGGTACCCCAAGATGAAGTGATATTACCGCCGCCTAAGGCAGTGCCAACCATTTGTCGGATTGAACACATCGTCATTGTGTCATCCACATCCATCAATACTTTTTCCGTTTTACGAGGGTAGTTGAGTTCTTGGAAAATACGATGGCCTAAGAAATCAGGTGACCACATAGCTACGGCAAGAATAGCGAAAGGTAAAGAGGCGATGAAGTGCTCAAGGGTAGGCAAACCAAGCATCCATCCTTGTTCAGTGCTTCCCCACCAGTAGATAGGGTTAAGATTCGGCAAACCTGTTTGTGTTTCAAATTTTAGATCAAAACCCGCACCAAAAATTAATGCCAGCAGTAATCCAGTAAAGGCACAAACGGGAATGGCCAGCCAGCGCATATTAATTTTGGCAAGGAAGGCATAAAGCACAATGTTGACGCCCAGTACAATGAGCCCGATATAGCCCATATCACCGGCGGCAATATTTGCAGACTGTAAACTGGTTGCCCATTCTTGTATAGAGGTGATTTGGCTCATGGTTCCGGTAAAACCGAGGAAAATAAGCAAACCACCGGCTGTTCCCTCCGAGGTCAGGTTGACCAATTTGGAGCCACCTTTAAAATAGCTCAATATTAACCCGAAGATACCCAGTAAAATGGCAAGTGCAAGAGGGTGGGCACCGGCAAGCGCGATGGTACCGATGAGTGGAATCATTGGGCCATGGTTACCTGCTAGGTTAGCTCGTGGATTAAAAAAACCTGAGGCAAGAACACAGAAGAGTAAAGCTGGGAATAACATTTCCACCCGCGCCACTTCGATAGCGAAGTCTTTCCCCAGATTAATGTGATCCCAAGTTTGAGTTAACCCTTCCGCCCACGACATACTGACGGCAGAGTACATGGCAATAATGCCAATCGTTCCTGCAAGTGCAGGAACAAAGTCTTCCAACTCAAAACGGAAGTCTCGCCCGGGAAGGTTTAACCCGAAGCGGCGTGGCTTCATGATTTGCAACTCATGATCTAAGTAATCGGAGCGGCTGGGAA
>NZ_NBUS01000054.1:186136-187520 GCF_002749895.1 Vibrio fujianensis
TTGATAACTTTTCGTCTCGATGTCTGAGCGCTCTTGATTGACTACGTCTGACATAGATTCCTCATATTGATAAAAGTTAGTAAATTTTTATTGAATTTTATTTAACTTGCTAACACAACAATGTATTCGTTGCATAATCATTAGTCTTATGCATTTTCTAGCGACCAACATTATGAATATAGAGCATTATTTACTCTTTTATTGGTTAGCGAGTTTAACGTGCTCATTCTATAGGGTGATTGATCTTGATCACTTTAATTATGAATATGAAATAAAACTACAGAAACATAGAAAAATCAGCCACATAGAAAGATATTTCATGAAATTTTCTTTCATATATTACAATTTGTAACTAAATAGATAACTGTCGATGATGTTTTTTGAGTGTAACAATTGTTACTTAAGAAACGCGTTGCAATATAAATTCTATGTGTGTTGTTGTTAAAGTGTTGCATATCTTGTCGTTTATTTGTGTGTTGCAAGACCAGAAATATGATCTTTAGTGGGCTTTTGTTGAATTAATATTCATGTGTAATGATTAGATATTTTTATTTAGAGGGTTAATAACATGTTGCACGTGTTAGGGTTGAGTGCTAATTTGTAGAAAAATCAAGCTGGATTGCTTGACGTGAATCAATACAGGGAGTTAAAGCGCATGACCGATCTACCCGCGCTGGACATCAAAAACTTGCATAAAACATTTGCTCAAAATGAAGTGCTCAAAGGAATTTCACTACAGGCAAATAAAGGGGATGTTATTTCGATCATTGGCTCTTCCGGCTCAGGGAAAAGTACCTTCCTACGTTGTATTAATTTACTCGAAACGCCAACATCTGGTGAAATTTGGGTTAACAATGAACTGATTGAAATGAAAATGACTCGCCAAGGTGACATTAGGCCGGTGAGCGATAAACAGGTTCAGCGTATTCGTTCACGTTTAGCGATGGTTTTTCAGGGGTTTAATCTTTGGTCCCATATGACAGTGCTAGAAAATGTGATTGAAGCACCTGTGCATGTTCTCAATATTGCTAAGGATCAAGCCATCGCGAATGCTGAAGCTTTGTTAAAAAAAGTGGGGCTTTATGAACGCCGAGATTATTACCCCGGACACCTATCAGGAGGGCAGCAGCAACGAGCTGCGATTGCTCGTGCATTAGCGGTTGAACCTGAGGTTTTATTGTTTGATGAACCTACGTCTGCGCTCGACCCTGAATTAGTGGGTGAGGTCTTAGGCGTGATGAAAGATCTTGCTCAAGAGGGAAGAACCATGTTGGTTGTCACCCATGAAATGGCATTCGCTCGTGATGTTTCTAGCCATGTCATGTTTTTACACCAAGGGATCGTTGAAGAGCAAGGGGAGCCTGAAAAATTATTCATCTACCCT
>NZ_NBUS01000054.1:187530-187894 GCF_002749895.1 Vibrio fujianensis
AGTCAGAGCGGCTGAAGCAGTTTATTTCATCAATTTATTAGGGTCAACAAACCCTAGTTACCTACCGAGTTAATACGAGTGTCACTTCAAGCGACACGGGCATAAACACCCATCTATTTCGACGATATTTATGGATAATAAAGACAGTAAAACAATCACAGGAGTATGGATATGAAAAAGTGGTTATTAATGGCGGCAGTGGCAGCAACGGCCGTTTCTGGGCTGGCCCAAGCAAAAGAGTGGAAAGTTGTGCGCTTTGGCATCGAAGGCGCTTATCCTCCTTTTAGTTGGACAGAAGCGGATGGATCATTACGTGGTTTTGATGTGGATATGGCTAATGCTCTCTGTCAAGAAATGCAAGTGG
>NZ_NBUS01000054.1:187904-188713 GCF_002749895.1 Vibrio fujianensis
GTCGCATCGTTCCACAAGATTGGGATGGCATTATCCCTTCGCTACTGGCACGGAAATATGATGCGATTATTGCTGCGATGTCGATTACCGAAGAGCGTAAAAAACGAATTGATTTTACGCACAAATATGCACTGATCCCTAATCGATTTATTGCTAAAAAAGGAGCCGAATTGGATTTTAGCCCGCAAGGTTTGAAAGACGTAAAAATAGGTGTGCAGCGAGCAACAACCCACGATAAATATTTGACCGATAACTATGGTAAGTCGATCAATATTGTACGTTATGGTTCGTTTGACGAGGCCTATCTTGACTTAGCGAATGGGCGTATTTCCGCTGTGTTAGGTGATGCGTCTGCGTTAGAAGAAGGGGTCTTGAATAAAGTGGGAGGAGAGGCTTATGAATTTGTTGGCCCTTCATTAACGGATCCACAGTGGTTTGGAGAAGGATTTGGCATTGCGGTTCGTAAACAGGATAAAGATTTAACGAAGCGACTCAATCAAGCCATTGTATCTTTACGTGAGCAAGGCATTTATCAAAAAATAGCAGCGCAGTATTTTAGCTATGATGTTTATGGTGATTGAGTGATATTGCTGGCTATCTACTACGGGAATGTTTTGGCTAGAGGCTAAGCTAGGAGGTTGGTTACTCGTTGAACACGGTATCCAACCTCCCAGGGCCTAGAAAGAGGGTTTATGCTTGCTTAATCTACAGGGATACGAAGTAGCGATTTTAAAAGGCGCGCTGCTGACGATTGAAGTGGCTTTATTATCGCTGCTATTTGCCATACTACTCGGGATGTTAGGGGCTCT
>NZ_NBUS01000054.1:188723-208562 GCF_002749895.1 Vibrio fujianensis
GCTAAATTGGCTCCTTTTCGCTGGGCAAGGGCCATTGCGACCCTCTATACCACCATCATTCGTGGTATCCCTGATTTAGTCCTGATGATGTTGATCTTTTTTGGGGGGCAAATTCTCCTGAATCACAGTTTATATTCGCTCAATGAATGGCTAAATAGCGGTTTGGCTTATTTTTATCCTAACCACCAATGGACTTCTTATCTCCCTGATTACATTGATGTTAGCCCATTTATTGCCGGGGTGTTAACCATCGGCTTCATATTTGGTGCTTATATGGCTGAAACGTTCCGCGGCGCGATTATGGCAGTCGATAAAGGGGAGTTAGAAGCAGCAAAAGCTTATGGAATGAGCGGATTTTTAGTGTTTCGACGAATATTGCTGCCTCAGATGATTCGTCATGCCCTGCCAGGGTTTGGCAACAATTGGTTAGTCTTATTAAAAACGACAGCCTTAGTTTCTATTATTGGATTAGAAGACATGGTTCGGGTGAGTGCGATGGCTGCCGGTTCAACCAAAATGCCTTTTACTTTTTATCTCACCGTTGCTTTGATTTTCTTATTTTTTACCAGCGTATCGACTGGTTTACTGAAATTAGTTGAACGTAAATTCAGCATGCATACGAGGTCGTGATGGATTTTTCAGTGATCGTTGCCAGTTTGCCACTTTATTTTAGTGGATTATGGATCACAACGTGGTTGGTTGGGTTATCTCTGATCATTGGCTTAGCGGTGGCAATTCCTCTTGCGATTGCTCGTAATCATCAACACCCACTGGTTTGGATTCCGGCTTGGGGATATATCTATTTTTTCCGAGGGACACCGTTACTCGTTCAGCTGTACCTAATTTATTATGGGATGGATCAATTTTTTCCAGTGAAAGATACATGGTGGGAGCATGCATGGTTTTGTGCACTCGTTGCTTTTATCTTCAATACATCAGCCTATACCGCAGAGATTGTTCGTGGGGCGATTAACGGTTTGGATAAAGGAGAGTTAGAAGCGGCCAAGGCTTATGGAATGACACCGTGGTTAACCTATCGGCGGATTATTTTACCTAGCGCTATGCGTCGTGCTTTGCCTGCGTACAGTAACGAAGTGATTTTTATGATACACGGTAGTGCGGTAGCAGGGATCGTAACCATTATGGATTTAACGGGAGTGGCGAGATTGGTGAACTCTCGGCACTATGCGCCATTTGAATCGTTTTTAACTGCGGGGTTATTTTATATGGGGTTAACCTTCATCGTGATTGCTTGCTTTAAACAAGCGGAAAAACGTTATTTGGCTTATTTAGCACCACGGCAATAACACCTTGTGCCCTGCTTGGTCTCAGCTTTGGGCACAAGTTTAGGGTCTGTTTATTTCGAACAAAATTTAACCGCGAAAGATAAACAGACCCTAGTTATATTCGATTAATTGTTTGATGCAAACGTCGCCCAAATAGGCGCATGATCGGAAGGTTTTTCTATCGCCCTTAAAGGATAATCAATTCCCGCATCAACACATTTAGCCGCTAGGCTGGGCGTGGCTAAAATGACATCAATTCTTAGCCCGCGGTTATCATCAAACCCTCGTGAACGATAGTCAAACCAAGAAAATTGATTTTCAACGGTAGGATGCAGCTGACGAAACGTGTCTTCAAACCCCCAGTTGAGCAAGCGTGCTAACCATTCGCGTTCCTCGGGTTGGAAAGAGCACTTACCCGTTTTCAACCAGCGTTTACGGTTGGCTTCACCGATACCGATATCTAAGTCGAGAGGGCTGATGTTGATATCTCCCATCACAATAAGCTGTTCATCTGGAGTATGAGATTCGGTTAAATAATGCATTAAATCGCGGTAAAACTGACGCTTATAAGGAAACTTGGTCTCATGGGCGATATTATCTCCTTGGGGGAAATAACCATTTAATACGGTGAATGGCTTTTCTTGGTCATCCAAAAAAGTGGCCATAATCATCCGTTTTTGATGGTCATCAGTATCGGTTGGGAAACCTTTCATCACTTTGATCGGCTGATGTTTACAGAGCAGAGCAACGCCATAGTGGGCTTTTTGCCCATGAAAATAAACGTGATAACCCATAGCTTTAACATCCTCAATCGGAAAGGCCTCATCATGGACTTTGATTTCCTGTAGGCCGATGATATCGGGTTGATGTTTATCAATTATGGCTTGAAGTTGATGGAGTCTTGCTCTTAATCCATTGATATTAAAGCTAATTACTTTCATTTCTTATTCCTTTGGGCGCGTTGTTATTCACCGGCTGTATTTTTTTATGTTGTCTATAGTACGTATTTAACTGCTTGAGACAACCTGTGATGGGGTCGAGTTATGACTGAGGAGGGGACATCGATTGTGCCAACTGAGTTTCCAAATCTTGTTTAACTAGCTCAATCGCCTTAAGAGCAACCGTTAAGTCAACTTGATTCGATTCGAGTAGATAAATAAGATCAACCGCTAATTTCACTTCATCAGGGGCATCACTGAGTGGAGGATGGTTCATGGATCAAATACTCTTAGTTACGGGGATCAATAAGAAGCTGGGCTTCGATAGCCGCTTTTGCTTGCTGACAGCGGATCAATCGCTGTTTTGCAACCGTTAAGGCTTGTAATCTTGAAGTATGATAACGAGCTGGCGCATGGTCAAATTCATACTGTTTATTCAGGACTAATTGTCGCAGTCGTTGCTCCCATTCTTGGTGCTTGACGAATTGGTGCTGGAGCGCTTCCTTGGAGAGCGGATCAGTGAAATCATCACCCATTTTAAATCTCTTCGACTCAGCATATAGCGTATCTAACCCATGAGTGATGACCCGATGTAGCGCTTCTATTTGAGCAAATAAATGCTCGGTAAGGTGCGCTATCTGGTTGGTGTTGGGGGTCGACATTTTGGTTTGAGTCAAGTGCTGCAGTCTGGTTAAGTTTTGTTGTGTTTCTTGAACGCAAGCGGCAAGTTGACGACGATCTGCGTTAAATAAGTGAGGGTCAAACCAAGCTTGGCTGTCGATGTTTTCCTGTTGATCGATGATCTGAGCTTGCTGATTCCACTGCTCAAGTTGTGCCATCAGTTGAGACAAACGTTGCTTCATAGTCCAATAAACCAAGCGTCATAGGCTAACTTAACCGCTAACACACTAACAACGAACACAAAGACAGGGCGAATGAATTTCCCACCAAAGCGGATCGCTGAATGAGCACCGACAAAAGCGCCGACCATGAGACACATCCCCATGGTTAGTCCCAGTATCCAGTCGATATGACCCAAAATAGCAAAGGTTATCAATGAGGTAAAATTACTGGTAAAGTTCATGGCCTTACCTAAGCCAGAAGCAAGTAAAATATTGAGACGATATAACGCCATTGAGCTGACGGTCCAAAATGCGCCCGTTCCTGGGCCGGCTAAGCCATCATAAAATCCAAGGATAAAGCCTTGCGTATACTGTTTTCGGTGCGTTCGCGTACAGGTGTCAGGCAAATGAGTGTCGCTAGTGTGGGGTGTTTTGTGCCATATGGTATAAATAGCCGCGGCCAAGATGATCAGCGGTAAGACCTTTTGTAACCACTCGGTACTGATGGCATCCACAGCATAGGTGCCGATCACCGCACCAATAAAAGTCGCAATAAACGTTCTTTTCCAAAAACGGGGTGTAAATAGAGCTTTACGATAGTAAGTCACCGCCGCCGTAGAAGAGGCAAAGGTTGCGGCTAGCTTATTAGTGCCAAGCGCAATATGAGGTGGTAACCCTAAGGAGAGAAGTGTTGGTACGGTCAGCATTCCGCCTCCGCCAGCAACAGCATCAATAAATCCAGCGACAAAGGCAACGATCGCAAGAATAAAAAACGTGGTTGGTTCAACAAGTTCCATGAATGGTTCGGTCCTAATCATAACGGTAAAACGGATCGCAACGCATCACGGTCGCTAGCCACTTAAGTGGTTTTCAGCCTCTATGGTACTCCGATGATAGAAAGATTAACCAATCAACAGGCGAGTCACCGAGAAAATAAGCGGTAATCCTAAAAGCTAGCGGCGTATAATAGCAATATTTAATAATCAAGCCTATTCAATGCAACGTTTAAACGGTGGAAGAGAGTCGAGTAACGATTTGCCATAGCGCTTAGAGACTATCCGACGATCAAGCATCACGACTCTACCAGAGTCTTGTTCTTGACGCAGTAAACGTCCAACCGATTGAATCAATTTTTTGCTGGCTTCCGGTACACTAATTTGTAAAAACGGATTACCGCCTCGTTGCTGAATATATTCTGCATGAGCTTGCTCGACCGGTGAGCTTGGCACGGCAAAGGGGATTTTGGTAATAATTAAATTTTCTAATAATTTACCGGGCAAATCTAACCCTTCCGAAAAGCTACCTGTACCAAAAAGAATGCTGGTTTTTCCACATTGAATCAGCATCTTATGCTGGTTTAAAATCTCTTTTCTCGACTTTTCGCCTTGTCGCTGTAAAGACCAACCGTTTTTAATGCATTGAGTATGCACTTTCTCTGCGACTTCTTTCATTTGCCAGTAAGAAGCAAATAGAACTAAATTCGCTTTATTGGGTTGAATATATTCGATCACTTTCTCAGCAAGATATCCGGTATATTGCGGTGCTTGTGGTTCATACTCCATTTTGGGAATCAGCAACTCAGCTTGATTGTGATAGTCAAAAGGTGAAGCAAGTGCTAAAAATCGGACACCATCCTCATCTTTTTCACTGATCCCAGCTTGGCGACAAAAAAACTGAAATGAATTGAGTGCTCGGAGTGTTGCGGAGACGAGGACAGCGCCGACACAGCGGCTCCATATTTGTTGATCAAGTTGCCAACCGATTTCCAGCGGTGAAATATTAACGAAATAATCGTTTTCTCGTTCAGTGCTCACTTGCAGCCAGCGCGCCAGCGGAGCGCCTTTTTCTCGGTTTGGTTGCGCCATCAAGTGCCACACCTGTGCAAGGTTTTCTAGTCTCTGTAAATAAAATCCTAGCTCTGATAATGCCGGATCACCTAATCTTGCTGCTATCGTGCCATCCTTAACGGCTTCGGCAATTAAATCGGCAATTTTGCCGACCGCTTGATTCAGTTTTTGGCTGGCTTTTTTTAGTTCTTGTGCTTGGATTGCTAACCACTCCGGCAATTCCCCATGTTCAAAGCGATAAACCCCTTCATCAAAGGCGGAGGCTTCAAATTGATTTGGGAGTCGATTCAGAGCAGGGATCAATTGTTGTAGCGCATCTTGAGCCTCACGATGAAAGCGAGACGCACGCTTTTCGTCGCTCAAAGCGATAAATTTTGCTAACGATTGGTTGAGTTTTTCTAACCAAGTTACCGAGCCCTTCATGGCCGCAGAAGCCGCAGCATGATCGCGTGCGACCTGCGGAAGGTGGTGAGCTTCATCAAAAACATAGATGGTATTTTCTGGCTCAGGAAGAATAACGCCACCACCGAGATCGGCATCTGCCATGACCAGACTGTGATTGGCAATGATGACATCTGCTTTGTCGAGTTCTGCCCGCGCGTTTTGAAATGGGCAGTTTCGATGAGCGGTAAAACTTCCGTTACAGCTATGTTTATCACTAACAATCATATGCCAAATTGAATCACTGATAGGCGTTGGCCAAGCATCTCGATCACCATCCCATTTCCCACTTAGCAATTGTTGATAAAGCGCTTGTAGCAGTTCAACATCCTGAATATCAGGCTTGTCAGTAAACATCGCGAGTTGGCCACCATCAACGCCACTGGCTGAGGCAAGCTTTTCGGTGCAGCAATAACGTTGGCGTCCTTTGGCTAAGAGAAAAGAAAAATTTTGGTCGGTGATCCGTCGATAAAGCGGGAGATCTTTTTGTACCAATTGCTCTTGTAGTGCAACGGTTGCGGTAGAAATGACCACTTTACGTTGGTTGAGTATCGCGACGGGAATACTGGCCATCAAATAAGAAAGTGATTTACCGATCCCAGTGCCTGCTTCTGCCACAATCATGCGTGTGGAGGGGTGATAGCGACCACAGAGGGTGTGGGTTATTTCAGCCACGAGGTAGTTCTGTGCCCGGCGTGGAATAAAGTTATCTAACTGACTTTGTAAATTGTGATAACTCGTACGGATGGATTGTTGGATTTTTGTTGTGAGCATAGCGAGACCTAAACAGCAGAGCCGCGATAGTAACATAATTTGTGACGACAGCCAGTTGCTGTTCATTCTTCACTCGGCTACGCGCCTTTACCTGTTAAACACTTTTACCGGTTAAACGATGGCGGGATAACTGACTTTCGATCCCCAGTTGCTCAAAATAGTATGCTTTTGAATCAATTCTAGATCTTGCTCACAAAAAAAAACTGAACCTTTATGCGCATGCCATTAAAGTGATATCCATCGAATATAAATTCTTAATTTTGTTTTAAAACAGAAATTATATTCTAAATCAATGTCTTATTTTCAACAGTATTGGTTTTTAATATTGAAATGTTAATTTTGTTTACATTTATTAATCATGACCTTTTTGGTTAGAAGTTGCTCGAAAGAAAGTGAAATTTATATGTAAGTATTTGTTTATTAAGTTTTTATGTTGTTTTTATAAATATTTTTTTGCACATTTGACATGTAGCATATTCTTTTGCAATCTTAAGTGCGAATTTAGTGGCGATGGTAACTAGCCGCAGAGCTAGCCAACCATCATCTAAAACAAAGGGAACCGAAATGGAATTCCCATCTAAGAAAAGGCAGTGGATTAATATGAAAAAGACTCTAGTAGCACTACTGGTTGCTTCAGCAGCAACATCAGTCAATGCAGCAGAAGTATTTAAAGCGGATGACGTATCCGTTGATTTTTATGGTCAACTTCGTCAAAGCGTTAAGTTTACTGATGGTGAAAATAAAAACGGTGACAATATCGATCCAAAAATTGATCAAGGTTCTTCACGTGTTGGTGTTAACGTTGTCTACAACGCAGTTGAAGAAGGCTTAGATGTCATTGGTAAAGTAGAATATCGTGTCGATGAAGACTGGGAACTTCGTCAGCATTATATTGGCATGAGTACAGAATACGGTGTGATGACCTATGGTAAACATTCACCGCTTTATGATGATGTTTATGGCGCAATTTACGCTTATGAGTATGATCTAGCCCCATATATTAAAGATGGTGGCTTAGATAGTAATTTCTGGCAAACCAGTGCGATCAAATATCAGTTAGATCTTGATAACAGCTGGATTAAAGCTCAGTACAACCTAGCAGAAAATAATTCAAACCCTGAGTTGTTTGAACTGTATGTTGGTACTTCTTACGATGCACTTTCTTTACACATTGGTGGTGCGTCAATGTCTGATAAGACATCTGGTGATGTTGATTCAACTTACTTTGAAGCGACGGCTGAATATGCACTGGACAAAGGTGTGGTTGGCTTTACTTATGCTTATAACAAAGATAAAGATAATGTTGCTAAAACTAAATCTGAATCTGATGGCTTCCACTTAGGTGCTAAATATGAAGTGGCGAGCAAAACATCACTGTACGGTGGCGCTCAGTTCATCAATGGTAAAAAAGAAGCAGCTGATGTAACGAACCTTTACCTAGGTGCAGAATACATGTTTGCTAAGTGGGCACGCACTTACGTTGAATACAACTTCAACGATACCGATGGTAAAAGCGATGTTAACAATCTTGCTATCGGTGCTCGTGTATACTGGTAATCTAGCGATTTATCGTTAAAGATAAGCTCGGCGCTGCCGAGCTTTTTTTATGAGAGATGGATGAGGTGGAGGTCATGATGAAACATATCATAAAGGGATTATTGGTCGGAGTCGTTCTCACGGCAACAGTACAAGCTAAAGTGCAACTGACGGTACCAGAGGAGATCAGTTTAGCGGTGGTAAATTTAGAAAAACCGCAGATGAAAGGCAGTTTTCTAAGCAGTCACAAAACGGTTGAGCTGCCGGATGGGGTCAATCAAATCGCGTTTCGCTATGCAAAACCTTTTGTAAATCGCGATACGGTGGATAATGTGTATAGTGATTTGGTGGTGCTACGTTTTAATGCGACTGATCAAACCTTAACTTTTCAAATGCCCAACTATCGTAACGCCCAGCAAGCCAAGAAAGAGATCGCTCATTTTGAATGGCAGTTGATTGACCTTGATAATCAAAAACCGGTTGAGCAGGTGAGTGACGTTGTTCCTCTTAGCGGTTTTGTACTTGGACAAAATTTTGTTGATGATATTGTGACATACAATAAACAAGCGGGAAAAGCAGCCATTACGATGAGCTATTTAACCATCGATAACTCATTAGAGAAGCCTTCAGTAAACTCCCATAACCCCGCTCCCGCTTCCTCCGATGCGTTATTAGATGATCTGCAAGCTCTCTATTTAAAAGCGGATAAAGAACAACGCAAAGCCTTCCGTAAGTGGATGATCGATCAAGAATAATCATTCTGCTCTTGGCGAGTTAGCGATGGATGATTTAGCCGCAACATTTTTTAAATTTCTTACCGCTACCACAGCGACAAGGATCGTTGCGGCCAATTTTATTTTGTTGAGGAAATGTACCATCAATATAGAACCATTGATGGTTGTCGCGCACAAAGCGAGATTGTTCTTCAAGACAGTATGTCTGTTGTCCTGCACGATAAAAAGCTTTGAAATGCACAAAGCCTTCATGTTCGTCGCGTCCTGGCCAAGTCTTTAGAATCTCTAACTTTTGCCACTGGCTATTCATTGAATCTTCAAGCTCCTTGCGCTGTTGATCAGCCAGACACGATGGGTGGTAAGTATTAATAATAAAATCAATGAGTCCCAATACATGGGCACTATATCGAGCTCGCATTAGCTGCTCTGGTTTGTGTGCTTGAGCGGGCTCACTATGAATAGGCTGGCAACAATCGTCATATTCTTTACCGCTGCCACAGTAACAAGTTGTCATAGCTGTCATCCAATAAAAAAGAGTTAGCGAGTGTAAGTGGATGTTGTGATGGCGTCTAGGGGGTAATATTTAATAAATCCGCAGCCCAGCTGATCGCTTCGTCATAACTATAAGCGACATCGGACTCCGTCAGCTTGAGCTGCTTGGTCAGTTGAGCAACCTGAGACCATTCGGCTTTTTCATGCGCTTTGGCGAGTTTGAGAAGTTGTCCTAGTAGCCCATCGCCGTTTAATAATGCTTGCTTAACCGTATCTTCGATGGGCATGTCGTTAATGATCTCGTCAAGCGGTTGATCGAGTAGGCTGTCCAATAATGAGAACATCCCGGTTAAAAACGCATTGCCTGACGTCTGTGTTCCGTTGATTTTTTGATAAAGTTGCTCACAATACCGAGCGCGTTGAATAGATAAACCATATAACGAATCAGGTTTATCTCGATGAGTCGATGCGATCGCTACCAAAGAGATAAAACGACGTAATCGTTCTTCCCCTAGGTAGACTAATGCTTGTTTAAACGATTGTATTTTTGTGCTGACCAGGGCAGAGGCGTTGACAAAGGTGAGTAATTTATAAGAAAGCGTAAGATCTTTTGCCACCAGCTGTTCTAACACCTGATAATCAATCTCTTCTTTTGCTATTTCTTTGCATAATTGAATAATGGTTATAAAAGAAGGTTCTAGTGCTTTACGCTGGATTAATTCAGGTTTACTAAAAAAATAACCTTGAAAATAAACGAATCCGGCTTGCTTTGCTTGTTCAAACTCCTCATACGTTTCTACTTTTTCAGCGAGAAATTGAATATGAGAACCGCGGAGTTTGTGCATGAAAAGTCGCGCTTTTTCTATCGGGAACAGGCGAATATCGAATTTAATGATGGAAACATAAGGAAGGAAAGCTTGCCAAGCTCGGTTTGGAATAAAATCATCAAGGGCAATTTTATAACCAAGTTGGGATAATTGTTTTATCGCATCAAGTAACGCTTCCGTTGGTGGGCAGTCTTCAAGGATTTCAACCACCAAATTGTCACATGGAAACAGGGTTGGAACAAGGTTGAGTAGGCTTTGATAAGGAAAATTAACAAATCCCAAATAGGGCCCTAATACATTGTAATGCGTCGACCAGCAGTGATCGGAAAGTAGTCGACTGGTAGCAAGTTCAGGGTCAATATCGGGGAAGCGATTTTGTGGACCATCTCTGAACAATAATTCGTAGCCGATCGTTTTTTTATCGCGATCTAAAATAGGTTGCCGTGCAATGTAGGAGTTTTTCATAAACCCGCTCTTCTTGGAGTGATTGTTATTCTTAACACCATGCATGTACCACTATGAATGATTTTTAAGCCGATTGCTGTGAGTACATTCAAAGAAAGTTTAGCGCATTTATTCGAATGGTCGCGACTCCAATGCATACCCTTGTGGAGCATAACGCAAGATCGAGCCTTGACTGTACCAATCACCGAGTACAATACGTGTTTTATGGCCTAGCTGAGGCAAATGATGGATGGCAGGGCGGTGCGTGTGTCCATGAATCATGATATCGACATGATGATGATTAAGTACCTGAATCACTTCGCTGGGGGTTACATCCATTATTTCCATCGCTTTTTGTTGCTTATCGTGACGGATATCTGACTGAACGCGTTGCACAATACGTTTTTTAATCGCATAAGGTAAACGATTAAATACCCATTGTAGCCAAGGTTTATGAACTTTTTCACGAAATGCTAAATAACGCACATCTTCAGTACACAGGGTATCACCATGCAGTATCACAACAGGAGTACCATAAAGGTGGATGACGGTTTCTTGAGCTAATAAAACAATACCGGTTTCCTTCGCAAAACGCTGACCAATAAGAAAATCTCGATTGCCATGAACAAAAAAACAAGCGACTCCGGCGGCAGTGAGTTGCTGAAATTCCGCTTTGATCTGTTGGGCAAAAGGCGTCGGGTCATCATCACCAATCCAAAAATCAAACAAATCTCCGAGGACATAAAGTGCGTCGGCATCTCGAGCTTCAGTGCGCATAAAATGAGTAAAGCATTGAGTGATATCAGGACGAGCCGGTGACAGGTGAAGATCTGAAATAAATAAAGTATGCATAAAAATTAGTGGAGTGCTCAATGCACTCCATCCGTCGGTAATTTGATTGGCGAGCTTAGTCTTCGATGGTGGTACTGGTAATGATCACTTCATCAAGGGGAACGTCTTGATGCATGCCATAAGATCCAGTACTAACGCCTTTGATTTTATTGACCACATCCATGCCTTCAACGACTTCTGCAAATACACAGTATCCCCAGCCGTCACGACTTTCGGATTTAAAATCAAGGAAAGTATTGTCATTCACATTAATAAAAAACTGTGAGCTAGCAGAATGAGGATCCATCGTTCTTGCCATAGCAAGAGTACCTGTTTTATTGCTTAACCCATTATTGGCTTCATTACGAATAGGCGCACGAGTCGCTTTTTCACGTAGACCCGAAGTCATACCACCACCTTGGATCATAAAACCGTCGATAACACGATGGAATAAGGTATTGTCGTAAAAACCATCACGGCAGTATTGTAAAAAGTTTGCGCTGGTTTCTGGTGCTTGCTCTTCGTTAAGCTGAATTTTGATGTCACCAAAATTAGTATGCAGCGTGATCATGTGTATTACCTTTGCTTGTTTTGTGTGAATGACAGATTTTAGCTTAACTTTTTGTGCATTCAAAACACCAAATGGATGACCTAGCGATAATAGAGTTGTTATACTCTAAAACTATTTTGGGATTAACGGTAAATTAGATAGAGATCATGTTGAAAATTTATAACTCACTCACAAGACAAAAAGAGGAATTTAAACCCATTACAGCCGGAAAAGTCGGCATGTATGTCTGTGGCGTCACCATATACGATCTCTGTCATATCGGTCATGGTCGTACGTTTGTTTCTTTCGATGTGGTGGCTCGTTACTTACGTTATTTAGGGTATGACCTTACCTTTGTACGTAATATCACCGACATTGACGACAAAATTATTAAACGTGCCGCTGAAAACCAGGAATCCTGTGAAGCGTTAACGGAGCGCTTAATTCAAGAAATGTATACTGATTTTGATGCATTAAACATCCAACGCCCTGATGTTGAGCCTCGAGCTACCGGATACATCGATGAGATTATCGCCCTTGTCGAGCGTCTGATTGAGCGCGGATTTGCTTATGTTGCAGACAATGGCGATGTGATGTTTGAAGTGAGTAAATTTGCACAGTATGGTCAACTTTCTAAGCAAGATCTCGCTCAACTTCAAGCAGGAGCTCGAGTTGATATCGAGATCGCCAAACGCAGTCCTTTAGATTTTGTATTATGGAAGATGTCCAAACCGGGTGAACCGACCTGGGAGTCTCCATGGGGAGCTGGACGTCCTGGGTGGCATATCGAGTGCTCGGCAATGAATTCTGCTATTTTGGGTGAACATTTTGACATTCATGGGGGGGGCTCAGATCTTCAATTCCCTCACCATGAAAATGAAATTGCACAATCTTGCTGTGCTCATGAGACTCAATACGTGAATACGTGGATGCATAGCGGCATGGTGATGGTAGATAAAGAAAAAATGTCTAAATCACTGGGTAATTTCTTTACCATTCGAGATGTATTACAGCACTATGATCCAGAAACCGTACGGTATTTCTTGATGTCGGGTCATTACCGTAGCCAGCTTAACTACAGTGAAGAGAATCTTACTCAAGCTCGTGCTTCTTTAGAGCGTTTATATACTGCGCTTCGTGGCTTAGATAAGACGGTTCCTGCAGCAGGTGGTGAAGAGTACGTTAGCCGTTTTACCTCGGCGATGAACGACGACTTTAATACACCAGAAGCGTACTCTGTGTTATTTGATATGGCCCGTGAAATTAACCGATTGAAAAATGAAGATCATCTCAAAGCGAGCGCGCTAGGATCATTAATGCGTGAGTTAGCGGATGTGATCGGTATCTTATATCAAGATCCAGAGCACTTTATGCAAGGAGAAGCCGAAAGCCAAGAGCAGGTCGAACAGATTGAAGCCTTAATCAAGTTACGCAATGATTCTCGTGCGACCAAAGATTGGGCCAATGCCGATCTGGCACGAGATAAACTGAATGAATTAGGTATTATCTTGGAAGACGGCCCTAACGGTACCACTTGGCGACGTAAGTAATTGGTTCTCCGGGACGTTATTATAAACAGCGAGGTGAATGCCTCGCTGTTATCTTTCTAATCATCAAAAAGATAACGAGACGCTGTAACTAGGAATCAACGATGTCAATTATTTTGGGGATTGATCCAGGATCGCGAATTACCGGCTATGGGGTGATCCGACAACAAGGGAGGCATCTCATCTACTTAGGCAGTGGTTGTATCCGAACGTCTGATCAGGCGTTACCGCTACGATTAAAACAGATTTATGCGGGGGTGAGCGAGATCATCACTCAGTTTCAACCGGATGTCTTTGCTATTGAACAAGTGTTTATGGCGAGAAATGCTGATTCAGCATTAAAGCTCGGACAAGCACGAGGCAGTGCCATTGTGGCTGCGGTCAATGCCGAGTTACCGGTTCATGAATATGCGGCAAGGTTAATTAAGCAAGCGGTGGTTGGAACTGGGGGAGCGGATAAATCTCAGGTTCAGCATATGGTACAGCAGATCTTAAAATTACCTGCGAGGCCTCAGGCTGATGCAGCAGATGCTTTAGGCGTCGCGATTTGCCACGCCAATACCAACAAAACCTTGATTGCATTGGCAGGGCAAGCAACCAGTGCTCGTCGTGGTCGTTATCGGTAACGCTGATATTGTTGGTATGACGCACAGAGTTTTACTGGCTATCCATCCAGTTCTTTATTATCATCCTTGCCATTAAGTTTGACATACAGACAAAGGAATTCACTGTGATTGGCCGTCTGCGCGGAATATTGATTGAAAAACAACCTCCTCAAGTGTTAATCGAAATAGGGGGGATCGGTTATGAAGTACAAATGCCAATGAGCTGCTTCTACGAGCTACCCGATGTGGGAGAAGAGGCGATTATCTATACCCATTTTATTGTACGTGAAGATGCACAGTTACTTTACGGTTTTAATAGCGTAAGCGAGCGCGCTCTATTTCGAGAAGTCATTAAAGCGAACGGTGTCGGACCTAAAATGGGCCTAGGTATACTTTCTGGCATGACGGCCAGTCAGTTTGTCGCATGTGTTGAACGGGAAGACATATCAACCTTGATCAAGTTACCAGGCGTTGGGAAAAAAACAGCAGAACGTCTGTTGGTCGAAATGAAAGACCGCTTAAAAGGGTGGGGAACGGGAGATTTACTGACCCTAGCAACAGATGCAGCCCCATTGGATCATCAAGTCATATTCGCTGAACAAAATGCAGAGGAAGAAGCGGTTAGTGCCTTGTTGGCATTAGGGTATAAACCCGCTCAAGCCTCAAAAGCAGTTGCTCAGTTCGCGAAAGCCGGCATGAGTAGTGAGCAGTTAATTCGTGATGCTTTAAAATCAATGGTTTAATGCCAGATAAGCCTATGTATTTCACCTTGCTTTTCGCCAGGCGTGACATATCGACCTTACGTGATCTTCTATACTGTGCCAAATGGATGATGACGTTAAGGGTTGCCTTTCACATAGCCCCTAACTCTATGGATACCTTGTTATGATTGAAGCCGATCGCCTTATTGCGCCGATAAACCCTTCGTTTAAGGACGAAGAAGTGATTGATCGTGCTATCCGACCGAAGAAACTTGCTGACTATCAAGGACAAGATCACGTTCGAGATCAAATGGAAATCTTCATTCAAGCGGCCCAAAAACGTCGTGAAGCGCTCGATCACCTGTTGATTTTTGGCCCTCCTGGGTTAGGGAAAACGACTCTAGCCAATATTGTTGCTAATGAAATGGATGTCAATATTCGGACCACCTCTGGCCCAGTTTTGGAAAAAGCAGGCGATCTTGCCGCGTTATTGACCAACTTAGAAGAGAATGATGTTTTATTTATTGACGAAATTCACCGACTCAGCCCTATGGTCGAAGAAGTTCTCTACCCAGCAATGGAAGATTATCAGTTAGATATCATGATCGGTGAAGGCCCAGCCGCTCGCTCGATCAAAATTGATCTCCCTCCTTTTACACTGATTGGTGCGACCACTCGGGCAGGCTCATTGACTTCCCCCTTACGAGATCGATTTGGCATTGTGCAGCGTTTGGAGTATTACAACGTGGCCGATTTACAACATATTGTACAGCGCAGTGCTCACCATTTGGGGTTGTCGATGGACTCGGATGGTGCATTGGAGATAGCGCGCCGTGCTCGAGGAACTCCACGTATTGCTAACCGTTTACTACGTCGCGTGCGAGACTATGCTGAAGTGAAAGGCAACGGACATATTTGCGCTCAAACAGCAGATAAAGCGCTAGATATGCTTGATGTTGATCATCAAGGCTTTGATTATATGGATAGAAAGCTTTTACTCGCCATTATGGAGAAATTTTCAGGTGGCCCGGTTGGGCTGGATAACTTGGCGGCAGCCATTGGCGAAGAGAAAGATACAATTGAAGATGTTCTTGAACCATTTTTGATTCAACAAGGCTATTTACAGCGCACACCTCGAGGTCGGATTGCAACGGATCGTGCTTATTTACATTTTGGTTTAACAAAATCATAAAATTACCGACCTAGGGTCTGTTGACCTTTCGAGCTGATTTTTGCAGCCGTTTGTGGCTTCTTTATACAAGGCAGAGGCTTTGAAATGTATGACTCTACCTGAGAAGCCGATAACGCCGTAGAAAGGAGCCACAAACGCTGCCCGAAGGGTTCGGCTAAAAGCGTTTTACTCTTTGTTGAGCGGTGTTTTGCTTAGAATAACTAGGCGACAAACCTCTCGCCGCGATTAAAACGCTTTTATCTCGAACAAAATTTAACCGCGAAAGATCAACAGACCCTAGAGTTCGATAAGAGAAATATTTATCAATATATGTCACATTTTGACATATTTCTAAAATGCATGATTCGTAATCAATTTTAGGTTGGTGTTAACCATCTGTGTTTAATTTGTGCTCTGTTATGATTCATTTTGCCCTCGTTTATAGGATAAATATCCACATTTCTTGATTTATATCATTTTGTTGTTTTTTTAACCGCTTTCTCGTAAGGGAAATTGATCCAAATCAAAGCGTTTTGTATGAATAAACCTTTTGAAACTCAAGGGGTTTGGCATTAGTATTAGTCACAGCTATATTAGCTAAAGCTTAACAATTAACTAACCACAATGGTACATAAAAGCAACAAAGTATTGCAAAAAGTTAACAGTTGGATATGGTTCGTTAACTTATGCGTGTTGTTGCGTTATGTCAAAAGTGTCATTCAGCCGACACAAAGGAGTTACCATGATTGATGTCGTTGATCTATCGCGGTTGCAGTTTGCACTGACAGCGATGTATCACTTCTTGTTCGTTCCACTGACTTTAGGTATGGCATTTTTACTTGCCATTATGGAGTCACTTTATGTAATGACTGATAAGCAAATCTATAAGGACATGACCAAGTTCTGGGGTAAGCTTTTCGGTATTAACTTTGCGCTTGGTGTTGCTACCGGCCTAACGATGGAGTTCCAGTTCGGTACTAACTGGTCTTACTATTCACACTATGTTGGTGATATCTTTGGGGCTCCGCTCGCCATTGAAGCACTGGTCGCTTTCTTTTTAGAATCAACCTTTGTCGGTTTGTTCTTCTTTGGCTGGGATCGCCTCTCCAAACGTCAGCATCTAACGGTAACTTGGCTGGTCGCTTTAGGTTCCAACTTCTCTGCGTTGTGGATTTTGGTGGCAAACGGCTGGATGCAAAACCCAGTTGGCTCAGCATTTAACTTTGAAACCATGCGCATGGAAATGGTCAGTTTCGCTGAGGTTGTGCTTAACCCAGTTGCGCAAGTTAAGTTTGTTCATACTGTGGCTTCTGGCTATACCACAGGGGCAATGTTTATTTTGGGCATTAGTGCTTACTACCTATTAAAAGGTCGAGATGTTGCGTTTGCTCGCCGCTCATTTGCTATTGCCGCTTCATTTGGTATGGCAGCAATTATTTCCGTTATCATTCTAGGTGATGAGTCCGGCTATGAGCTTGGCGATGTGCAAAAAGTTAAGCTGGCCGCCATCGAATCTGAATGGCATACCGAACCAGCTCCTGCTGCCTTCACCCTATTTGGCTTACCAAATCAAGAAACCATGCAGACTGATTACGCGATCAAGATTCCTTATGTGATGGGGATTATTGCCACTCGCTCTTTAGATAAAGAGGTGACAGGTCTACGTGATTTACGTGAAGAGCATATCGATCGCATTCGTAATGGTATGTACGCTTATGAATTGCTACAAGCACTTCGAGCGGGTGACAAATCCGAAGACAATATTCAAGCATTTAATGAAGTGAAAAATGATCTTGGCTATGGTCTGCTACTTAAGCGTTATACTGAGAATGTTTCTGATGCAACAGAAGCGCAGATCCAAGCGGCTGCCGATGACTCGATTCCAACGGTGTGGCCATTGTTCTGGTCTTTCCGCATCATGGTTGCCTGTGGGTTCATCATGCTGTTTGTCTTTGGGGCGGCCTTTATTCAAACCTGTCGTCAAAAAATTGAACAAAAACCGTGGATACTTAAAGCGGCGCTTTGGAGCATTCCTTTACCTTGGATTGCAGTAGAAGCTGGGTGGTTTGTGGCTGAATACGGTCGTCAACCATGGGCGGTAGGTGAAATTTTACCTGTAAATATCGCCGCCTCTGCATTGTCAGCAAGTCAAATCTGGACATCGTTGTTTGCGATTTTGGCGCTGTACACTGTGTTCCTCATTGCTGAAGTTTATTTAATGGTGAAGTTTGCTCGTAAAGGACCAAGCAGCTTGAAAACAGGTCGCTATCATTTCGAACAAAATGGCAGCTCGGTTGAAGATCAAGTCAATCGTCAAGTAGAAGCCTAGCCAAGGAGAAAGCAATATGTTTGATTACGAAATCTTACGACTTATTTGGTGGGTGCTGATCGGCGTACTACTAGTAGGTTTTGCCATTACAGATGGCTTTGATATGGGAGTAGGAGCGCTGGTTCCTGTTCTTGGTAAAAATGACGCAGAGCGCCGAGTCATGATTAACTCGATCGCTCCGCACTGGGATGGAAACCAAGTTTGGCTAATTACTGCAGGTGGTGCTTTATTTGCTGCTTGGCCACTGGTTTACGCAACATCGTTCTCAGGTTTTTACCTCGCGATGATTGTTACATTGGCTGCATTATGGCTACGCCCAATCGGTTTGGATTATCGTTCAAAAATTGAAGATCCAAAGTGGCGAAACACATGGGATATCTGTATTTCGATCAGTGGATTCGTGCCACCAATTATCTTTGGTGTGGCGTTTGGTAACCTGCTGCAAGGTGTTCCATTCCAATTAAATGAGCTAATTATGCCGAGTTATCACGGCTCATTCTTTGGGTTATTGAATCCATTTGCACTTGTGTGTGGTTTGGTGAGTTTGTTTATGATTTTGATGCAAGGTTCTGCTTGGCTACAAATGAAAACAACGGGTGAATTGCATACTCGTGCACGTGCGACAGCCCAATTTTCGGGTCTATTAACCTGTCTATTATTTGTTGCCGCCGGCTTTTGGATTCAAAATATCGACGGTTATGTTGTAGTGAGTGCCATTGACGGTGCGGCGGCGTCAAACCCATTAAATAAAGAAGTCGTTCGTGAAGCGGGTGCTTGGATGCATAATTTTGAAACGTATCCAATTTTGTGGCTAGCGCCCGCATTAGGGGTATTTATGCCGCTATTGGCGGTCTTGGCTTCTCGTTTTGAAAAATGTGCATTGGCTTTCCTTACCTCTAGTCTAGGAAATGCTGGGGTCATCTTTACTGCAGGCTTCGCTATGTTCCCGTTTGTGATGCCATCAAGCTTAGAGCCAAGTCATAGTTTAACCATGTGGGACGCAACGTCGAGTGAGCTAACGTTGAATGTAATGACATTTATCGCGTTTGTGATGGTGCCTATTATCCTCGCGTATACCGCGTGGTCTTACTATAAAATGTTCGGTCGCTTGGATAACAAGTATATCGAAGATAATAAAAACTCACTTTACTAAGGAGCGAAACGATGTGGTATTTTGCATGGATTCTTGGTGTATTGCTGGCATGTGCTTTTGGCATCATCAATGCTCTTTGGTTAGAGCACAGTGAAATGATGGATAAAGACAGTGAATAACGGCTTTGTCTTGTTGACAAAACTGCACCAGTGGGTCGATAAGGCCTTATTTAGGGCCTTGTCGATCATACTCGGATTTTATCATGTTGCGATGGTCATGTGGGATCCTGAAGCGTATGCGGCGAGTATCGGTGGATTTAATGTACTGGTTGCACCATTACTGATCTGGGGAATATGTTCTAGTATGGTATTTGGTGTTGGTTTTAAACCACGTAGCTGGATTTGGCAGATTTTTTTTAGTCCATACTTTTCGTTGCCGATCATGGCGGGCTTTTTTTTAGTTCGGCTGTTCGGTTAACCGTTACGGATTATTAGTCAACTCGTTAAAACTGAGTAAAAAATAGCGTTGTCTCTTTGAGGTAACGCTATTTTTTTATCATATTAGCATAAAATCTTACGCTTCAGTTTGTACTTACCATCAAGAGATACGGTATAGTACCTAGTCTAACTGCTTCATTTTTGACGTGGAAACTGTGAGACGATGCAAGTATTCGATTGGCCTATCACTATTTATTATGAAGATACCGATGCAGGAGGCGTGGTTTATCATGCTAACTACCTCAAGTTCTTTGAGCGAGCAAGAACCGAGATGCTGCGCTCGATTGGGATCTCACAACATACTTTGCTGGAACAAAACCTAGGTTTTGTGGTTCGACACGCGGACGTCGATTT
>NZ_NBUS01000054.1:208572-214397 GCF_002749895.1 Vibrio fujianensis
TACGCGCAGCTCGGTTGGATGAGCAGCTTAAAGTAAAAAGTATGCTGATTGAATTGAAAAAAGCCTCCTTGACTTTCTGTCAAGAGCTGGTCAATCCTGACGGGCAACTATTGTGTAAAGCATTAGTTAAGGTAGCATGTATTGACAATCAAAAGATGAAACCCCGAGCCATACCTCAATCAATTATTTTGGAGTTAACAAAGAGTGACCGCTGATATTTCCATGTTCGATCTGTTCTTGCAGGCCAGTCTATTAGTTAAATTAGTCATGCTGATTTTACTTGGTATGTCTATTGCGTCTTGGGCAATGATCATTTCCCGTAGCAAAGTGCTCTCTCAAGCACAAAAAAATGCAGAAAAATTTGAAGATAAATTCTGGTCAGGTAACGATTTATCAATTTTATATCAAGACATAAAAAAGCGTAAAGACAGCATCGAAGGGGTAGAAGAGATCTTTTATTCTGGATTTACTGAGTTTGCTCGCTTACATAAATTGCACGCAGCTTCGCCCGACTATGTGATGGAAGGGACTGGGCGTTCTATGCGGGTCGCAGTTTCTCGTGAAGTTGATGAACTAGAAACGCATTTGCCCTTTTTGGCAACGGTGGGATCAATTAGCCCTTATATCGGCTTATTTGGTACGGTATGGGGTATTATGCATGCCTTCATCGCACTGGGGGAAGTAAAGCAAGCCACGTTAGCTATGGTGGCTCCTGGGATTGCTGAAGCGTTAGTTGCTACCGCTATGGGGTTGTTTGCCGCAATTCCTGCAGTAATGGCTTATAATAGATTTAGCAGTAAAGTCAGCAAGTTAGAGCATACTTATGCGACTTTTTCCGAAGAGTTTTATAGTATATTACACCGCCAAGCGATGGCGGGTAAGGAATAATCGATGGCAGGTTATCAACCGAAAAAGCGGAAGATGACAGCTGAAATCAACGTGGTTCCTTACATTGATGTCATGCTGGTTTTGCTGATCATTTTCATGGTGACGTCACCGTTTATTACCCAAGGTGTAGAGGTTGAGCTACCCAAAACGTCAACCGCGAAATCGACGGCAGATTTGGCCGAAAACAGTGATGCAAGCTATATCATTATTGAAATTGATAAAGCGGGAAATTTAGGGTTAAGTGTCAATGACGAAGACGTTCAACGAGGACTGTCGTTACAAGATGTTATTGTGCGCGTGAAAGCTGAATTATCCCTAAAACCTGATTCACCGGTTGCAGTTGGGGGGGATGCTGCCACACCTTATGCTGATATTGTTTTAGTGCTAGATGAATTAAGTCGAGCTGGTATAGCGAAAGTAGGCTTACTCACGGATATCAAAGAATAGGCTGATAAGCGTTGATGAAAGCAAATAAATCGAACAAAGCATCAGATAAAACCCCTTTATTGGTATCGCTGGTATTGCATATAGCCTTGCTGGTTATTCTTGCGTGGCAAGCCGATTTTACTTTTTCTCCCACAACGCCCTCTGCGGGAGGTGTTGCGGTACAAGCGGTCGTTATTGACCCTAACCTCGTCAAACAACAAGCTCAGCATATTCGTAGCCAGCGTGAAGCCGCTGCGAGAAAAGAACAAGAACGGTTAGATAAATTGCGCCGAGAAAGTGAACGGTTGGAACGAAATCGTAAAGAAGCCGAAGAGCGAGTGCGTCAGTTAAAAGAGCAACAAGCCAGAGAAACTAAAGCTGCACGTGAAGCGGAAAAAGCGCGACAACAGAAAGAACAAGAGCAAAAAGTGGCTGCTGAAAAAGCCCGTCAAGCGCAAGACCGAGCAGCGAAAGCGGAAGCGGAGCGTCAGTTGAAAGAAGAGGCCGCCAAAAAGGCGGAAGCTGAACGCGCGGCCAAAGCGGCTGCAGCGGCCAAAGCTGAACAAGAACGAATTGCTCGCGAAAAAGCGGCTCAGCAAGCTAAAGAGAAAGCACAACGTGAACGCGAAGCCGCAGAGCGAGCCGAAAAAGAACGGATTGCCAAAGAAAAAGCGGCGAAAGCTGCCGCTGAAAAAGCGCGTATTGAAAAAGAGCGCGCCCAACAAGCTGAACGGGAGCGTAAAGAACAAGAAGCGGCCCTAAACAGCATTTTTTCTGGGCTGGAAAGTGAAGCGCAAAATATTTCAGCCGCTCGCGCTCAGTATATCGCAACAGAAGCTGAGCGCTGGGGGGCGATTTATACTCAACTTATTCAGCAAAATTTATTATTAGAAGACAGTTTTCGAGGTAAACAATGCCGGGTTAACCTTCGCTTGATTCCGGCAGGCGCTGATGCAATTGTTGGCGATTTGCAAATCGTAGAAGGGGATTCTCGTCTTTGTGCTGCGACTAAACGTGCCGTTGCGCAGGTAGGGAATTTCCCACTGCCGAAAACTGGCGAGTCGGACGTCATTGAGAAGCTTAAAAATATTAACTTAACCGTAGTTCCAGATTAAAAGGAAAAGCTCGTGTTAAAGCGATTATTAGTAGGATGGCTATTGGTTATTTCCAGTAGCGTACAACTGGCCCATGGGGCGCTTGAATTGGTAATAACGGATGGCGTCAACTTAGCTCGTCCCATTGCGATAGTGCCTTTTAAATGGGCGGGGAATCAACCCCTCCCTCAAGATATTTCTGCAGTGATCGCCTCAGATTTACAACGCAGTGGTAAATTTAGCCCGATTGCAACAAACCGCATGCCACAAACGCCGTATCATGAAGCGGACGTCAAATTTGATGCATGGACTCAAATTGGCGTTGATGCCTTGTTGACTGGATCAATTACTCAAAATGATCAAGGCAATTATGTAATTAATTATCAACTGGTTGATGTTGTCCGTGGTCAATTGACCCAAGGTCAAAGTCGTGCACTCAGTGCCGATGGGCAGTTAGTTTTATCGAAAGATCACGTGCTATTTAATAAAGTGGCGACGGTGCCTGAAAAACGGATGCGTGAGTATGCTCACCGTATTGCCGATTTAGTCTATGAAGAACTAACCGGAGAAAAAGGAGCCTTCCTTACTCGAATCGCTTATGTTGTTGTGAATGATAAAGATAGCTACCCTTACCAGTTAAGAGTTGCCGACTACGATGGCTATAATGAGCGTCTCGTTTTACGTTCTAAACAACCGCTGATGTCACCTGCTTGGTCACCCGATGGCCGCCAGTTAGCCTATGTTAGTTTCCAGAATGGGCAAGCTGAAATTTTCTTGATGAATATTTATACTGGCGAACGTGAGAAACTGACCTCTTTTCCTCGTCATAATGGTGCGCCGCGTTTTTCACCTGATGGACAAAGCATGGCTTTAGTGCTATCAAAAACAGGTAGCTTGCAGGTGTATACGCTTGATCTTGCCACTCGAAAATTGACCCAAATTACGCGAGGTCGCTCAAATAATACCGAACCTTTCTGGAGTCCAGATGGCAAATCCTTGATATTTACGTCTGATAGGGGTGGTAACCCACAGATATATCAAGTAAATTTAAGCGATAACGTCACGAAGCGTTTAACATGGCAGGGAAGTCAGAATCTTGGTGGGCAAATCACCCCTGATGGGCGATTCCTTATCATGGTAAACCGTAATAATTCAGGTTTTAACTTAGCAAAACAAGATTTGGAAACCGGAGCAGTACAAATTCTAACAAAAACATTGTTGGATGAATCTCCAAGTATTGCCCCAAATGGTGGCATGGTTATTTACAGTTCAATGTATAATCAGGCTAATGTCTTGTCTATGGTTTCTATAGATGGGCGATTTAAAGCAAGGTTACCAGCAACCAATGGGCGCGTTAGGGCTCCAGCATGGTCTCCGTTTTTATAGCAAACTCACAATTGAGCAACTAATTATTTCATAGTAAGGAAAATAAGATGCAACTAAACAAGGTTCTTAAAGGGCTACTCATTGCACTACCTGTTCTTGCGGTTACAGCATGTAGTTCAAGTGATGAAGCAGCAAACGCTTCTTCTCAGTCACAAACTAACCAATCCACATCTGGTGAAGCAAACAGTGTAGATACAACGGTTGTGTCACCCATTGATGAGAATGCACAACTTTCTGAGCAAGAGCTTAAGGAACAAGCATTACGCGAAACTCAAACCATTTATTTTGCGTTCGATAATGCAACAATTGCGCGTGATTATGAAGAAATGCTTTCAGCTCACGCTACTTATTTAAGTAAAAACCCAAGTTTAAAAGTGACGATTGAAGGCCATGCTGATGAGCGTGGAACACCAGAGTACAACATTGCTCTGGGTGAGCGTCGTGCACAAGCTGTGGCGAAATACTTAGAAGCAATGGGCGTACAAGCCAACCAAATTGCGATTGTAAGTTATGGTGAAGAAAAACCACTATTACTTGGCCAAACTGAAGAAGTTTATGCTAAGAACCGCCGTGCTGTTCTTGTCTACTAATTGAGGTATCCCTCATGTTCAGTAACCTTAAGCGCGTATTTACGCTTACGTTACTGGCAAGTGCGGCGAACATCGTGTTCGCTGCACCAGCTCCAGTATCTGATCTAGGAAGTAGCACCCAACGAGCTTCATTGTCTTCCAATGCACCGGCAGAAACTGAGGTTGCTCGCTTGGAACGTTTGCTTGAAAATCGTAATCGAATGCAACTGCGAATGCAAAAGCAGTTGGATGATATGGCCCTCGAAATCAACGAATTACGTGGGCAAATAGAAAGAAGTAATTATGACATGCAGCAGATGTTGCAGCGTCAGCGAGAATTGTTTGTTGAATTAGATAATTTGCGTCGTGAGGCAGCCAAACGTCCGGCTACAGAAAACATTGCTAATAATAGTCAAGATGAAGTACCACTCGGTACTTTTAGCAGTGATGCGGATGAACAAGCCGCTTACCAAAATGCGGTTGATCTTATCTTGAAAAAACGGGATTACGCTGGTGCCATTGCCGCGTTCCAGCAATTTCAGCAAGACTATCCGAACTCAAGTTTTGCACCGAATGCTCATTACTGGCTAGGTCAGCTCTATTTTGCGCAGAAAAAAGACCAAGAAGCGGTAAAAAGTTTTGCTGCGGTTATCAGTTATTCAAACTCAAATAAACGTGCAGATGCGTTAGTCAAATTAGGTGATTTGGCTGCGCGAAATAACAATTCAGCGCAAGCCGAAAAATATTATCAGCAAGTCGTTAATGAATATCCTAATAGTGCATCGGCAAAAGTTGCCAAAGAGCACTTAAAGCGATAGCTTTTTGAGTTTACGATTATCGGTCGCTTTTTAGCGGCCTTTGTTTTACCAAGCCCCGTGATCGAATCACTTTTGCCTATTTTTGTTGATACAGTGTACAATGCGCGTATTACATAACGTTGCACAGAGCAAGATCAATGAGTCACATACTGGATAAAATCGACACGGTATACCCGTTTCCTGCTAAACCTGTTCGATTAACGGAAGAGGAAAAGCAAGCCTATGTAGCCAATATCAAGCAGTTGTTAAAAGTAAAAGACGCCGTCTTGATTGCTCACTACTATACTGACCCAGAGATTCAAGCCTTGGCCGAAGAAACCGGTGGCTTTGTCGGTGATTCGCTGGAAATGGCCAAATTTGGTCATCGACATACAGCACAGACCTTATTGATTGCTGGCGTGCGATTTATGGGCGAATCGGCAAAAATACTCACTCCGGAAAAACGAATTTTGATGCCAACACTCGAAGCGGAATGTTCATTAGATCTTGGTTGTCCCGTGGATGAGTTTACGGCATTTTGTGATGCTCATCCTGAGCATACGGTGGTCGTTTATGCGAATACTTCCGCCGCAGTTAAAGCACGAGCCGATTGGGTGGTAACCTCGAGTATCGCATTAGACATTGTCGAGCATCTAGATTCTGAA
>NZ_NBUS01000054.1:214407-218489 GCF_002749895.1 Vibrio fujianensis
TCTGAAGATAAAAAAATCATATGGGCCCCCGATCGACATCTTGGTTCCTATATCGCCAATAAAACCGGCGCTGATATGCTATTGTGGCAAGGAGAATGTGTTGTTCATGATGAATTCTCTGCTGATGCGTTGCGTAAAATGAAAGCGTTGTATCCCGATGCGGCAGTATTGGTACACCCTGAGTCTCCAGCCAGTGTGGTTGAACTTGCGGATGCGGTTGGTTCCACCAGTCAACTTATTACCGCTGCGAAAACGCTACCTCAGCAACAGATGATTGTTGCAACAGATAAAGGTATTTTCTTTAAGATGCAACAAATGGTGCCAGATAAAGAGCTTATCGAAGCGCCAACCGCTGGAGCTGGAGCTACTTGTCGTAGCTGTGCCCATTGTCCGTGGATGGCAATGAATGGCTTAAAAGCAATAGAAAAAGCCTTGCTTGAAGGCGGGCAAGCACACGAAATTTTTGTCGATGAGGCGATTCGAGTAAAATCATTAATTCCGTTGAATCGAATGTTAGATTTTGCCGAGCAAATCAAAAAAGAAGTGAAAGGCAATGCCTAATACGGCTTTTATAGATCACCACAGCCCGCACTGAAAAAGCGGGCTTTTTACTCGTTAAAATGCCTGTGTCGATGTTTAATTATTGTGCCTGCGCAAGTTGTCCGCCACGCTTTGCTAGCCCACAGAGCATGACAGGAATTGCATTATAAATTTCCTCAAACTGATCTAAATCGTCAATCCCCTGTTGGCTTAACGTTGCAAGTGACGTTTCAGGATCGTAAAGCATGCTTAGTGAGAGCAAAACTCCCCCGAGTAGTGCATTATCTTGGCTCTCTTCTGGCATTAGGACTTCCCAATCATCTCGGGTCAGTTGCCAGCCTTGCAATACCCCCTCACAAAAGTCTCGCGTTGTTTGATTGACAAGATCGTTATCATCTAGCTCACATCCTTCGGGCCAAGCCCAAACGCCATCAAGCAAAGCCGGGCGATATACATTCCATAAGTGGATGATTTGCTCTAAATAACGTTCTAGCATCTCACCATCTTGAAAGGGAGCAACATCATCTCCTCCCCACAAAAAAGGCAACCACTCTTCAGGTGGGAGTTCATTGGGTGCTAGGGCCATAGCGGTAATAAAACCATGTGTTTTAGCTTCATTAAGTAATTTATCTTTGAATTCAGGTAACGTTAGAATGTCGTGTAAGGTCAAAGTGAGATTCCATATAAACAGCGAAAAGTTTGCGCTTATATTAACCTTAAATAGGCTGAGAATGCGAGCCATGATGACATGGTGGCATTTTCCTCATAAAACCTAACGGTTATTTCTTGGCGATTGGACGTGAGAACAGTGTTTATCGTAATATTACCCATGACTATTCTCCCGAACAGACGTTTATCGTTTTGATTTTAGGCAAATTAATCAATAAGTGAGCAAATGAAGCGCAAGCTAAGCTTTTTTCCTGATTTCTGCTTGACCATTGATTCGATAATCATTAAATTAGCGCTTCGTTAGCACGAGATGTTAACCAGTACGGTGAGTTGTCCGAGTGGCTGAAGGAGCACGCCTGGAAAGTGTGTATACGGCAACGTATCGAGAGTTCGAATCTCTCACTCACCGCCACATTCTAAAAAAAAGACGTCCTAGGGCGTCTTTTTTTACGCCTTAAGGTTATTAAAATCAATGAGTTACCGTTTCGTAGCGTTCCATAAAGTGTCGTAAAAGCGCTTGTCTAGAGTAATACCTAGATTTTTCGAAAATTGAGCTTTGTTCAGGTATTACTTAGGGATTAAATGGCGAATAATCTCACGGCTAGGGAAATCCAAACGGCAAAGCCCAAAGATAAGCTCTATCGCTTATCTGATGGCGGCAATCTTTACTTCTGTGTGCGTAGAAGCAATTCACGTTCATGATCTGAAACAGCAAATAAGGCATTGGGTCGAATGGCTTTTAAAGTGTGACTAAAAATTATAAGGTGGTGAGTAATCGATCGCCGGCATTTACATAAGTCTCATTTGTACTCAGCACCTCAAAATAATCATGGCTATTAGTAATTAAAATAGGGGTTGTGGAATCGAATCCCAACTGAGTGATTTTGTTTAAATCAAACTGGATAAGAGGCATCCCTTCGGTAATTTTCTCTCCTGTATGAACCAGTAAAGAAAAGCCATCACCTTGTAATTTTACAGTATCTAGGCCGATGTGTATAAGAAGCTCTATACCTTGTTCGCTTTTTAAGCCAATTGCGTGATGAGGGTTAAAGATGGAAGTGACATA
The DNA here is from genome assembly GCF_002749895.1 of Vibrio fujianensis. Lineage (GTDB taxonomy): Bacteria > Pseudomonadota > Gammaproteobacteria > Enterobacterales > Vibrionaceae > Vibrio > Vibrio fujianensis. Next base: position 216,683 of record NZ_NBUS01000054.1, read on the forward strand.
GCCATCAAAAGGGGCAAATAAGGTGCCGTTATCTGGGCGAATAGCAATGCCTTTTCCCATGATTTCACTGGAAAATGTTGGGTCATCAACCATAGATAAGGGGATCACCTCGCCACTTAATGGGCTAGCTATTTGTAGATGGTTTTTTGGGTAAGAAGAGGGTAGTGAAGATATCGAAGGTGAGTTTTGCTCTATGATTTTGGCATCATCATGACTATGAGGCGAAAAAAAATAAGTTAATATGAACGATAAAATTAGGGTTAATAATGCTGCTAAAATACACACGATAACCGTGTTATCTACCCCTTGTGGTGAAATGACCTGAATAAAAGAGAAAAGGCTTAATAAACCCATTGAATAAGATTTCACATGGAATGAGGCAATGATACTGGATCCTATTGCTGCAGAAAGGCAGGCGAAAATAAATGGCCATTTTCTAGAGAGAGTAATACCATAAATTGCCGGTTCTGTTACACCAAATAATGCGGTAATGGCAGCAGACCCCGCATAGCCACGAGTATTTCTATTTTGAGTTTTAAAAAACACACCTAAACAAGCTCCAACTTGACCAAAAATAGCCGGAATAAGAAGAGGTATGATTAAACTGTAGCCGTCTACAGCAATATTATTCATCATGATGGGGACTAAGCACCAATGAATACCAAATACAACCAGTATCTGCCAGGTTGCACCAATTACGCCCCCCGCTAGTTCAGGACTAGCATGGTAGAGATATAGTATTCCATTCGAAATCATATTTGCAATCAAAGTACTTAATGGGCCAATGACTAAAAATGTTATAGGTATTGTTAGGATTAAGCATAAGAAAGGTGTTAACCAATTATACAGGAAGGTCGATAAATTTTTTGGCAGAGCTTGCTCTAGACGAACATTAAACCAAGTCGCAAATAAAATAGGTATCACGGATGTAGAATAATTCAAATAAAGAATAGGTAATCCCATAAAATTTTCTGACGGGACTTCTTGACCTGTTATTTGCTGAGAAAATAACCAGTTAACATGGGTGATAATTTCTGGGTGCACCAGAGCTCCAGCAATAGTCATACTGAATAAAGGATTACTATTGAAATATTTGGCTGCGGTATAACCGAGAAAGATAGGAAGAAAGAAAAAAATCGTATCTGCAGCAGAAAAGAGAATTCGATATGTGCCGCTGTCTGTGGTTATCCAGCCAAGGTTAGATAATAGAACAACAAAACCTTTTAAAATTCCACCAGCACTTAATAGCCACAGCAAAGGATGAAAAATCCCTGTGATGGTATTGATGATAGCTCCCATCCAATGAGAAACGCTAGTGTGCTTTTGTGGTTTGAGTAGTGGCAGAATGGATTGATAAAGTTTTTCTACGTGTGTACCAATAACGATCTGAAACAGTCCTCCAGTATGAATGACGGAAATGACATCTGGCAGAATTTTTATTTCTTTAATGTTCTCGATCGGAGTTTGTTTTAGCTGAAATCTTAGCCGAGTTGTACAGTGGGAGACTCGGACAATATTACTTGAGCCACCAAGTAGTTTAACTATCTGATTAGCAAGGTTATCATGGTAAGCTGTCATTAGACTATCTCTCTCCTTGCCTAGAAGATGTAGCTCGTCTGACTCTTTCTACATGAATAGTCAAAAACATCATTTCTTCTGAAGTCATGTCATGTTGGAATTTTTTGTTTACATACTGACTGATTTTTTCAACACAGGAAAAAGCAGTGGGGTATTTCTCTCTAACAGAAAGGAATAAGGAATCATCTTGATCGGAGATCGTTGTCTGATGGAGTAGTCGATGAACAAA
>NZ_NBUS01000054.1:218499-220133 GCF_002749895.1 Vibrio fujianensis
ACTTTAGATGGGTCACTAAGCGCCTGAATTCGACACTGTCTTCATTGAGATCCAGACTGAGATTGTATTTAATCATATGAATAATATCACGGATTAGGTTGGTTACACTGATCGTGTTATTCATATCTTCATGCAGTTGTGCATTCACTAAATGCAGAGTAATAAAGCCTGCTTCATCTTCATCAAATTGAACGCCGGATGCTTTTTTGATTAATTGCAATGCTTGTAATCCAACCTCATATTCCACAGGATATAATTGCTTGATCTCCCACAACATTCCATTTTTAACTTTCTGACCAGTTTGTAGTCTTTGAATAGCAAAGTGTAGATGATCAGCTAAAGCTATTCGGAGGCTAGAATGCAGGTTTCCTGCGAGTGAGGAGTTTGCAAGTTCCAAGATTTGTTCTACCGTAGCAAGAAGTTCAAGCGGTATTTCTTCTAGCAGTTCGTGATAACGAGCATCAATAGCTGTATCGCTAGAGGCGAGAGTAAACACCTTCTCTATTTTTTTTGCATCAATTTCCATTCCAATTTTCATTTGAAATCCGATTCCTCGCCCCATAACAACGACTTCTCGTTGATTGGCATCGGTAGAAATGAGTACATTATTATTTAATACTTTTGATACACGCATGATTTATAAACTACTTGGCTAAATTTGTGTATAAAAAAACCTAAGCTGGGTAAGGTATAATTATATCTTACCCAGCTTAGGTTTTGCCTGCTTTATCAGTAACAATCCTTATTTGAATCTAGTCTATAGGGATTATTGGGTGTTCTCAAATTGATAGCAGATAATGTGTGAATGAGTACACATTTATCATTGAGTTTGTTTAATGAGGGGGATTTCGAGGCAACGTGTTATGATTTGATCATTAGACTTATGTTGTATGTGATTTGTCTCTAATTTTTTGTTGCTGGTACGCGCCTTTTTAGCGATCTAAATCACGGTTGATGCTTTATGGCGTTGACCGAATAAACCGGTGAGAATAACGTCACCGACATCAAAACGGATTGTTATCGCAATAGCGAGCAAAACCTGACTTTATTTCTCTTTTCACAGTGTTGACGGAGTAAGGAGTCAGGTTTTTTTATACATAAATTTTAGTATTTGGGATTGTTACCTTTGGCTGGGCAAAACCCGAGAATATCCACTTTTAGTTTGGATATTCTCGGGTTTTTTTATTCCTTTTTGTCACTGGGTAACCTGATTTATTGAATAGGGCATTTTATGGAATACGAGCAACTTGCGGCAAAGATCATACACAATGTTGGTGGGGCCGATAACGTAACGAGTGTTGTACATTGTGCAACCCGTCTTAGATTCAAACTTAATGACAACAGTAAGGCTGACAAAGAGCAAGTTAAGGCTTTGGACGGAGTTATTGCTGCGGTAGAAAGTGGTGGACAATTTCAGGTGGTGATCGGTAACCAGGTAAATCAAGTTTTTCGTGCGGTAATGGCGACAATGGGCAGTGAAGAGGTTATAAAACCGACCGAGAAAAAAGCCAAGGATGGCGTATTGAGTGCTTTTATCGATATTATTTCGGGCATTTTTACTCCCTTACTTGGAATTATGGCGGCATCCGGAATTTTGAAAGGTGGCCTAGCATTGGCTATAGCGGCTGGCTGGG
>NZ_NBUS01000054.1:220143-227996 GCF_002749895.1 Vibrio fujianensis
ACGACGGACAGTGGTACCTATCAACTGTTATTTGCCGGAAGCGATGCATTGTTCTTTTTCTTCCCACTAGCTTTGGGATACACCTCAGGCGTGAAATTTGGTGGCAGTCCATTTGTCACTATGGCGATAGGGGGAGCTTTAGTACACCCGACGATGATAGCAGCCTTTGACGCGTCGCAAGTGCCTGGGTACGAAGAACTAACATTCTTGGGTATGCCTATTACCTTTATGAACTACGCTTCTTCAGTCATCCCTATTATTTTTGCCGCTTGGATCTCGTGCAAGCTTGAGCCTATATTTAATCAAATATTACCAAGTGCAATCAAAAACTTCTTCACACCCCTACTGTGTATTATTGTTACGGTCCCTCTGACGTTTTTGGTCATTGGTCCCGCAGCGACTCATTCCAGCCAGTTTTTAGCACACGGTTATGAGCACATTTATGCTGCCAGCCCCGTTATCGCAGGACTTATCATGGGAGGCTGTTGGCAGATTTTTGTTATTTTCGGTTTACATTGGGGCTTTGTACCGATTCTGCTTAACAACATGGCCGTCATTGGTTCAGATAGTATGATGCCGTTACTGGTTCCTGCTGTACTTGCACAAGCGGGGGCCGCATTTGGTGTGTTCCTAATGACTAAAGATGTCAAACTGAAAGCTATTGCAGGCTCTGCTTCTACTGCCGGTCTTTTCGGTATTACGGAACCTGCCATATACGGTGTTAATTTACCGAAAAAACGTCCCTTCGTTATCGGATGTATTTCAGGTGCTATCGGCGCAGCCATTATCGGTTACTTCAATGCACGTGTTTATTCATTCGCGATGCCAAGTCTATTGATTTTCCCACAAGTGATTCCACCGACAGGCGTTGATATGACGCTATGGGTCACTGTTTTTGCCTCAATTTTATCGATTGTGTTAGCCATTATTCTGACGATTATATTTGGTCAGGTAAATGGCGAAACTAGAGTCACCGCTCACGACGCTGTTAAAACCAAAGTAAGTTAACTAAGGAGATTAATTCAATGAGTTTTTGTTTTCCCGATTCATTTCTCTGGGGGGGGGCAACTGCCGCTAACCAGATTGAAGGTTCACACGTTACCGATGGTAAAGGGCTGTCAACGTCTGATGTCCAACCATTTGGTGCTTTCGGAGAGTTAGTTTACCGAGAAGCCGGTGACTTCAATATCAAAGATGTGGCGATTGATTTCTATCATCGTTACGCCGAAGACATTGCATTATTCGCAGAAATGGGATTTACCTGCTTACGTGTATCGATTGCTTGGAGTCGCATTTTCCCAAATGGTGATGATGCCGAACCAAATGAAGCGGGCCTTGCATACTACGACCGTGTGTTTGATGAAATGGCTAAGCACGATATTACCCCACTGGTAACCCTTTCTCATTACGAGATTCCGCTTAATTTAGCCGATAAATATCAGGGCTGGGCTAGCCGCGAAGTAATAGGTTTTTTTGAAAATTACGCGAAAGTGGTGTTTAACCGTTATAAAGATAAAGTCAAACTATGGCTGACTTTTAACGAAATCAATGTGACCTTGCACGAACCATTTACTGGCGCAGGTTTGCCGCGTAATTGTAGTGAGCAAACCCGTTTTCAGGCCATTCACCACCAACTCGTGGGTAGTGCCAAAGCGGTAAAATTGTGCCATGACATCATTCCAGATGCAAAAATTGGTAATATGATTTTAGGCGCAATGCAGTACCCGCTGACTTGTAAACCCGATGATGTCATGAAAACATTGCTGCTGAACCGTGAATGGCTCATGTTTGGGGATATTCAGGCGCGAGGTTACTACCCCAGCTACATGACTCGTAAATTCAAAGAATTAGGGGTTGAGCTCAATATTACAGAAGATGATAAAGCGTCTTTAAAAGAAACCATCGACTTTATTTCATTCAGTTACTACATGACGGGTTGCGCCAGTGCGGATCCGGTAGAGAATGAGAAGGCTTGTAGCAATATGGTTAATATGATTCCCAACCCACATCTCAAAGCTTCTGAGTGGGGGTGGCAAATCGATCCCGTAGGCTTGCGTTACCTGCTGAACATCTTATACGACCGCTATCAGTTACCGTTATTCATTGTAGAAAATGGTTTGGGCGCTAAGGACCAGTTGGATGATAACGGAGAAATCCAAGATGACTACCGTATTCAATACTTGAATGATCATCTGTATCAAGTGGGTGAGGCGATTCAAGATGGCGTTGAAGTGATGGGGTATACCTCTTGGGGGCCGATTGATTTAGTGAGTGCTTCAACCGCACAGATGTCAAAACGTTATGGCTTTATTTATGTTGATCGTGATGATGAAGGTCGCGGTACTTTAGAGCGTAAGCGGAAGAAGAGCTTTTGGTGGTATAAAAATATTATCGAATCAAAAGGCTCTCTGCTTAAATAAATTTTTAAATTAAAACATTAACCATTTTATAGATGGCTATTTTAAATAGCTGTCTATGGATTTTTATTTCAGAAAATAAGAAAATTAATATGAAAAAGACACTAACTTCTGCATGTCTCATTTTATCTTCATTGTTTAGTATTCCTTGTTTTGCTAAAAATAATGATGGTAACTGGATTGAAAATTATTTAGATCCAAATAATGGCAGTGAACTATCACGATTTACGGATTATGAAAATAATACGCGATGGTATTATAATTTAAGGCTTCAAGGTACAACGAATATGGGAAATAGTAGTGATAATAGATCCAGTTCGTTAGAAGCAAGCCTAAGGCTCAGAGGAAAAACGATGTTTACCGATGACTTAGGTTTTACTGGTGATTTTTGGTTAAAAGCGAAGGAGATTTATAGTACTTTTGATGGAGAAAGAACCAATAGCTACGATGATCTTGATGAAAGTGCGACATGGGAAAATTTAATCATTGGTATTGAATCTGATAAATATGGTGCGTTGGTCTATGCTAAGCATACGGCGACATGGGCTGTATTTTCTGCCGACATTGGTATGCTTGGTCAAAATAATATACAAGCGGATGCCGGTGGTAAAAATGCAGGGAAAATTATATATAAGAATAATTTTGATAATAACCTATTTATTCATGCGAGTTACGATTATAATTCAAAAATTTCTGGTTTAGATATTGGTTATCAAACAGAAAATATTTATCCTTTTATTGCAGATGCTTACGGAATTTATTTTTCTATTCATAATGGACAGCCTTTCTTAAATACAGGATATAATAGTTCAATTATTGGTAACGTTGATATCAATAGTGACATTAAATCAGATACTGCGCTCAATAGACATAGTGATGACTTATTGACCTATTCTTTGAGTGGTTACAAACAATTTGGCTTTAATGGTCGTTTGGGTACCGTTATTTCTTATTCAGAACGAGAACACGGAGAAACGAAAGCGGAGGTTAGAGAAAGGGGCTATACGACAGGTGGTTTGGGCTTTTCTGCTTCGGCCACTTATCAATATTTTCCTGAGGGGCTTAAGGGGTGGGGGCCTGTTGTGACCGTCTCTCATGATGAATTCACGGATAAGTTTGTCCCTCAAATTCAATATTGGTTTGAACCACAAGTTCGTCTGTGGGTTGGACATGTACTAACTTCTCATGGGGAAAATACCACACAAGCTGAATTCCAGGTTGATTTTTAAGGATTTAATATTAAAAGCTTTTTAAATTGGTGTTTACACTCTATTCTTTTTGATTCTTGATCACAAAGTGAGTAAATAATATTACTGCTTAGCATCTGGGATAAATCGTTAAAATGACATTCTTTGAATATTATGACGCAGTGAGTTTGGTCAGAAATAGTGATAGTCTTTATTATTTTTTAGTTGATTAGTCCTAGTAATCGGGAGGCTGCCTTTAGCCTGTCTTTCATGCATAAATCCCTCGATGAAAATCTGGGGGATTTTTTAATTTAGCTGATAAATCTCGAACTGCTCTATTTTGATATAACTACAAGGTCAGTTACGATGTTTTCAACAAGTTTAAAACAATGGGCATAAGAAATATTTTCTGGGCCTACATCAATTTGGAGACCATTTAAGGGAAGCAAGTTTGATGCTGGGTTATTTGCTTCTCCGCACCTAGCTAATTGTCGAGATTATTTCATGTACTCATCAGGTAATGGTGAAATTAGCCCGAACCTAGCACAGCCAGCAGGTGAGCAACAAAAAGCACAATACTGAGGAATCCCCTGATGATTTTTCTTAAAATCATCAGGGGATTCCTCAGTACTTTACCTAAATACTTAATCAACACGCTACTGGTGAACGCTTACAGCTCAACGGCTTGTCTATAAATCGTTTATTTACCCGTTTCGTTAGCTTAATTACTAATTCATAGGCGATGGTGCCAATATGATTGGCGACATGCTCTATTGGCAAATTTTCGCCCCAAAATTCTGCATTATCGCCGATATTATCTTGTAACTCTGGACCGAGATCAACCGTGATCATGTCCATAGACACGCGTCCGACAATTGGCACAAAACGGCCATTAATATAAACCGGTGTTCCTGTGGGCGCGGAGCAAGGGTAACCATCTCCGTAACCCATGGCTATCACTCCTATATGCGTATCTCGTGGTGATGTCCAAGATTGATTGTAGCCAACCGGATGTTGGCTCTTGTGTTCGCGAATAGCGATAAGCTTAGAGCATAGCGTCATGACACAGCGTAAGCCGTGATCTTGACCGGTATCATTTTGATTTGGGCTAATACCGTAAAGCGCAATACCACTACGCATATAGTCAAGGTGGGACTGTGGCCAGTAAAGAATACCTGCGGAGTTAGCAATACTTTTTGCCCCTGCATAATGGGCCGTTTGTGCTAAAAATAGTTCAACTTGCACTGAAGTTTCTGGTAAGGTGAGGTTATCTGCACAACTCAAGTGGCTAATAAATCTGACAGGGCCGCTCAGTTTTTGAGTGGCTTCGAGCTGCGTTATGTAATCGTGCAGTTCACAGGGATGAATACCAAGGCGGTGCATCCCCGTATCCAGTTTTAACCAAACGTTCAAAGGGGCTGATATATGGGTTGATTGAAGATGTGCTAGCTGCTCTTTACAATGAATCACCGTATCCAATTCTAGTGCCGATGCTTGTTGTAAATCTGTTGGGCAGAAGCAGCCTTCGAGCAACAGTATAGGGTGAGCAATTCCTTTTTTTCTCAATTCAAGGGCTTCTTCTATACGAGAAACAGCAAACATATCTGCTTGGGGTAGAGCTTGCGCTGTTTTAAGAGCATCGTGCCCATAGGCATCTCCCTTAAGTACGGCGATGATGGGTTTATTTCCGCATTTTTGCTTAAGCTGCTCATAGTTGTGACGAAGAGCAGCCAAATTGATAACGGCTTCTGCTGTGATCATACATCATTCCTAATTATTTTTTTGCGTACGCCTCCTACTTTAGTTAGAAGGCGTTGATATGATTAATATTCAGCTTTGGCCGGATCTTGTACTGTCTGGCGAGCAAAATAGTGCTTGGTTGCTTGGTAAACGACTGGGCTTAATACACCAAGAGCGATCAAGTTTGGAATGGCCATCATGGCGTTTAACGTGTCACTTAATAGCCAAATCAAGTTGAGTTCCATTATGGCCCCAACGGGAATCACCAAGACGAAAATCACACGAAAGGGGATTATGGCTTTGGTGCCAAAGAGGTAACTGATACAGCGTTCGCCATATATAGACCAGCCAACAATGGTGGTAAAGGCGAAAATAGCTAAACTAATAGTAACTAAATAGCGACCAAACCCAGGAATTACTTGATCAAATGCGGCTGACGTGAGCTCAGCTCCTGTCATTCCCGAGGTCCATTCTCCAGAGATAATAATGACAAAGCCAGTGATGGAGCAGATTATGATCGTATCAATAAACGTTCCCAGCATCGCAATTAAACCTTGCCGTACTGGGTCATCGGTTTGTGCACTGGCATGAGCAATGGGGGCTGAACCTAAGCCTGCTTCATTAGAAAAAATACCTCGTGCGACACCAAAACGAATCGCCATCCATATCGTCGCTCCCGCAAATCCACCTTGAGCAGAAGTTGGAGTGAAGGCTTGTTCTAGCACGAGGGCAACTACGCCTCCGATTTTATCGATATTAAGCAGTAAAATAATTAAGCCGCAAGCAACGTAAGCCATTCCCATTAATGGCACAAGGGCACCGGCAAAAGCCCCGATGCGCTTAATTCCCCCTAAAAGGACGGCTCCTGAAAGTATCATGACAACGAGCCCAACAATCAAAGGAGAAAAGTCAAAGGTTGAGTGCATGACCTGAGCAATCGAGTTAATTTGAACGCCATTACCAATCCCAAAACAGGCAAAGGTACCAAATAAAGCGAATGCGGTTCCGAGCCAAGCCCACTTCTTACCCATCCCATTTTTGATGTAGTACATGGGGCCGCCAACATGGTTCCCATTGCTGTCGGTTTCTCGGTATTTAACGGCTAATACGGCTTCAGAATACTTGGTGGCCATACCCAGTAACGCAGTCATCCACATCCAAAATAGTGCTCCGGGCCCTCCAATAAAAAGGGCAGTAGCAACACCTGCAATATTACCGGTTCCAATCGTGGCTGAGAGGGCGGTCATTAATGCTTGAAAGGGGGGGATTTCACCGTCCTGATTCTGAGCATTTTTTCTGCCTTTCCATAATAGTTTAAAGGCGCGACCAATATTAAAAAAGGGCATGAATTTCAAGCCAATATTTAGATAAATACCAATACCTAATATAATAACGAGCATGGGGAGGCCCCATACAACGCCATTGACTTGGCTAATGAGTTGTTGAATCAGTTCCATCTGTTTTCACCATAAAAAGTTAATTAAATAAGTTATTGCTCACCTTTAGACTGACTAAGCAATTTGCAGACCAGTACGGCGCTTAATCAATTTTTTTCTCGCTGATGAATCCTCTTTATACGTTAAATTTCCATACAAAATAGGTGGATAATCTATCCATGTTTATTTAATGGAGCGGTGCTTTTATAATGTTCTTATTATTTATTTATTTTTGAACGATAATGTTGTTATGGAGTGAGTGGTGTATTGACGGGTTGATGTGAGGATGGAATTTGTTTCTATAAGTTATGGGCTAATAATGCACAACCATGCACTAGAATTAGTCAGAAGTGCACCAAAATGGTTATTTTTAGCTTGTTATTCATCTTTTTATGAAGATGAAAATGAAGAGAGTGATAAATGTAATCAGGGAATGAGAGGGTTATCACGATTTATTAAAATTTATAGAATGAAATATTATTGGTTTAAATCACTGGTTTTATTTTCAGGAGGACTGTTTACATAAAACTCTAGGGGAATAGAATGAAATTGTATTATTAGTATTTATGTTTTCAATTTGGAGTTTTGTGTTGATATCGTGTTTATTGTTGGTGTTTAATGAATTTTAGGGTTTTTCGTATTGATTTCTCTTTGTGAGTAATTATTCTGTATTTTTGAGTTTTTATTCTTTATTTTGCATTTTTAATGCATTTCTTCTTGATTTTTCTTTACGGATTTTCATTTTTGTCACAAATTTTGCACTGTAATGTTTAGTGAGGGATGAAATTAATCACTATTCTAATTTAATGACTCTTTGTGGAGAAAATCGAGATGGAACTTAAACAACCTTATTTACTCTTTTTAGGTGATGCTGCCGATGCGCTGGCCGCGAAAGTGGCGCAAGGAATTAAAACCTGGCGTCCAGAGTATTGTATTGGTCAATATCGTTTGGCGGGATGCAATGCTGATGTCGGTTTAGAAGAGATGGATATTACGCAAGCCGTTAATCGAGGTGCAAAAACTTTGATTATTGGTGTGGCTAACCGAGGGGGGCTGATTTCTCAAGAGTGGAT
>NZ_NBUS01000054.1:228006-231535 GCF_002749895.1 Vibrio fujianensis
TGGATCTCGGTGTTGTTGACGGCTATCGAAGCTGGAATGGATATCGCGGCGGGATTGCATAACAAATTGGCGGATATTCCTGAATTGGTAAGTGCGGCTGAGAAAAAAGGCACTCGGTTATCGGATGTGCGTTATCCGACTCAGGTTTACCCCGTTGCAAATGGTAAAAAACGTCAAGGTAAGCGCGTGTTGACGGTGGGAACCGATTGCTCTGTGGGTAAAATGTATACGGCTTTAGCGTTAGAAAAAGAGATGAAAGCTCGTGGTATGGAGGCGGATTTTCGTGCGACGGGGCAAACGGGCATTCTTATTACCGGTGGGGGTGTGAGTGTGGACTGCGTGGTCGCCGATTTTATTGCAGGTGCTATTGAGACCATTACGCCGGAGTCGACAGAAGAGCATTGGGATGTGGTTGAAGGTCAAGGATCTATCTTCCACGCCTCTTATGCTGGCGTGACAACCGGCCTTATTCATGGTTCACAACCCGATGCCTTAGTGCTTTGCCATGAGCCAACCCGTACGCATATGCGAGGCCTTCCTGAGTATCTTCTTCCTGATCTAAAACAATGTATGGAAGCGAATTTAGCCACCGCTCGTGTGACAAATCCGGCGGTAAAATTTGTGGGGGTTTCTATTAATACATCTGCAATGCAAGAAGAGGAAGCCTTGGCCTATATGGACAAAGTGGAATCGGAGCTTGGGCTACCGGTTGTGGATCCTTTTCGTCAAGGAGTCGCTCGGGTTGTTGATAAGTTAGCGGAGGTCTAATGGAGGTTTATCTGCATACCCACAGTTGGCCGATCCAAGGCAGTTTTACCATTGCCCGTGGCAGTAAAACCTGCGTCAATACGATAATGGTTGAAATGAAAAGTCAAGGAGGAGTGGGGCGTGGTGAATGCGTTCCCTATGGTCGGTATGGTGAATCTATAGAGAGCGTATTAGCGCAAATCGCGTCGGTAATTCCAGAGATAAAAGCAGGGTTAACACGGGGTCAGTTGCAGGAGAGGCTGCCCTCGGGGGCCGCGCGTAACGCGATTGACTGTGCGATGTGGGACTTAGAGTGTAAGTTATCGAATCGGTCGATTTGGGATATAACGGGTATTCAAGCGAGTCCATTAACAACCGCTTATACCTTGTCGCTTGATACACCGTTAAACATGGAACAGGCAGCGAAAGATAATGCACATCGCCCCCTGTTAAAATTGAAACTGGGTGGTCCGGAAGATCTTGCCCGAGTGCAAGCCGTTCGCCGTGGAGCGCCGAGTGCGAGGATCGTGCTTGATGCTAACGAAGCTTGGACGTCTGACATTTATTTAGCCTTGATCCCTGAGTTGGAAACATTGGGGGTTGCGATGATTGAGCAGCCGTTTCCTGCTCATCAAGATCAAATACTTGCGCATTTACCACGTCCTATTCCTCTCTGTGCGGATGAATCTTGTCATGATCGAGCGAGTTTACCCGACATTATCGGACGGTACGACATGATCAATATTAAGACGGATAAAACAGGTGGATTAACCGAAGCGCAGGCTTTAAAAGCGGAAGCAAGCGCCGCCGGTTTAAGTGTCATGATTGGCTGTATGCTTTCCTCTTCATTGAGTATGGCCCCTGCATTTGTTGTGGCGCAAGGGGTGGATATGGTGGATTTAGATGGGCCTCTGCTGCTGGCTCAAGATATTGAATCTGGTTTTGAATTTGAGCGCAATGTGATGTTGCCTTTCAAGTCTGAATTATGGGGTTAAAGGAAAAGTGATGGAACGGATAGTTTATTTAAATGGTGAGTACGTGAAAGAGTCGGCGGCAACCATTTCAGTGTTTGATCGCGGCTTTTTATTTGCAGATGCCGTCTATGAAGTCACCGCGGTGTTAAAGGGAAAATTGATCGATCACTCTGGGCACTTAGCCAGACTCGAACGTTCTGCCAGAGAGCTTGGGATAAGGCTGCCAGTGACAGGAGACGAGTTAACGAAAATTCAGCGTACACTGATTGAAAAAAATGGCTTGGTCGAAGGGGGCGTTTATCTTCAGTTAACGCGTGGCTCAGAAGGTGATCGAGATTTCTCTTATAGTGAAGAGATTCAGCCGACTCTTGTGTTATTCACACAAGCACGCCAGTTGATTGAAAGTCCGAAAGTTAAAACGGGTATTGAAGTGATTTCTATCGACGATATCCGCTGGCGTCGTCGTGACATTAAAACCACCAGTTTACTCCCCGCTTGCATGGCAAAGCATGCTGCACATTTGGCAGGTGCTGAAGATGTATGGATGATCGAAGAGGGGTTTGTGACCGAAGGGGGATCGAGTAACGCTTACATTGTTACTAAAGAAGGAACCTTGGTCACGCGTCCTCTGAGTCATAATATTCTTCATGGAATAACACGAGCTTCACTCATGGCTCTCGTCAAAGAATATTCGATGTTGGTTGAAGAACGGTTTTTCACTATCGAAGAAGCGTATGCCGCCCAAGAAGCTTTTATCAGTTCGGCTACCACGTTCATTTGGCCCGTGGTAGCGATTGATGGTAAGCCGATTGGTGAGGGTAAACCCGGTGAGATTTCACTGATATTACGCGACATCTATATCAAGACTGCTCTTGAGTTCGCTCAATAAATTTATGAGCTATGCTCTTTCGTGATTTCACCCAGCTTTGCGCTGGGTGCGTTGCGTCGAGTTTAATATTGGCATGGCGAAGCTGAATCAAGGTTTGTTTCCCAACATGGATTTCTTCAATTATTTCAGATCAGCAACAGTTAAATAAACTGGCCGAAATGCTATTGTTTGTCATTAGATTTATAGCCTTTTCTACACATTGACCAAAGCGCATAGTAGGCTATCCAATTGGAACAACTCATCAGGAATTAGCAGAGCTAACTTGCTGTCAGATGTGGTGAAAAACACGGTGATGATTGCCAAAACAGTCGAAAAAATCCGCTGAGCTGTAGTGTGAATCGCATGTAGAAACTGACTTAGCACTACGTTTAGTGGTCAGTCAGATTCAAAATAGAAGCGAATAAAAAGGCACAAAACACCAATGAAATCCTGATCATCATTGAGAAAAATTGCCATGGTTAAACAGCTTCGCGATTACATTCATGCTTGCTTGTTAACTTAATTCTTATTCGCTATCAGCTGGCGGATCTCATTCAGTCCACCTGCATTATGGATACGAGTAAAACCTTGTTTAATCAATTGTTGTTTAGCGATATTAGAACGGTTGCCTGTTCGGCAATAGAGTATGATTGGTTGATCTTTGGTAAATTGTATTCGGCCAGAACTAATAATTTCATTTAGTGGGATATTCAGCGCTGACTCTAGATGTTCTTGTTTAAATTCCTGCTCGGTGCGAACATCAATCAATACAGCACCTTCGGTAATCATCAACCAAGCTATTTCCGCGCGAGGTGAGGAAAATGCTGTTGTTGGCAGCAAGATTAAGCTTAAGATAGGGCCAATCCAAGCCAATAAATAATTTCGCATGTTTATCCTTAATCGTTAGCAATCCATAAAGAAAAATAAATAAAATGGGGTT
>NZ_NBUS01000054.1:231545-254079 GCF_002749895.1 Vibrio fujianensis
ATATGATATATTCTAGTTGAAGTTACTGTATGGAACCCTTTAGTTCTGATTGATTTTATATTAGTGATGGTGGGTTTCAATAATACAGAATTGATTTTCACTGATGGTTGTATTTTTTACCGTTAATCAACAATCCGTTAATTAGTTTAGTTTATTTTATTCTCACCGCCAGAACTTGACTCAATTGTAAGGTCATGAAAATGTTATTTAAACTCAAGGGAAGAGAAAGTGCCAAAGAACTTAAATAGCGCCTCAAGCTCTTCAAAATTATCGTTATTTCGAGAGACTTTTTGTACAAGAAACAGCAGTAATTCGACAAACAAGAAGCCGATCGTGCGGCTGTGAAAGATGGAGTCAACATCACTAGGCAAAACAAACTGTACGTTACTGTAGATACCATAAGGATTTGAGTATGTGTTAGTTACCATGGCGACGAAGGCGTGTTTGCTATTGAAATATTTAGTGATATCCAAGACTACTGGATTGAATCGGTAATAAGAAAAAGCCACTAAGACATCATTGTCGCTAATGCCCAGCATTGCCTTGGGTAATTCACTTTTGTCTAAAGGTAACAAAACCACATTAGAGCGGCTGTATTTAAGCAAGGTTGAAAAATGCAAAGCTAAAGAATGTGAGGAAGCGGGGCCAACCACATAAATTATACGCTTTTTATCAGCAATTTTTTGTGAAAGCTTATCGAGATCCTCGATATTCAATTCCTGATAGAACTGATCAATAAGTTGGGTGATATTACCAATATAGCGTTGAGCTTCTGTCTCGACATCAATTTCTTGATTGAAAAGCTTCGATTTATTAGCCTCGATTGGAGCAATCATATTATGGGTTATCAGCTCTTTTTTGAGTGCATTCTTAAATGCTGCATAGCCAGTAAAGCCCAGCTTATTTAAATACCGTCCTATGGTTGCTTTGCTGACTTGTGCTTTTTGAGCCAGATCGATGATGCCATAGTAAGAAAGTTCTTCAAAATGGCCAACGATAAAAGCGTGTAAATTGGCTTCTGACTCTGTTAGGACTTGAACCTGCTCTGCTAGCAGTTTGTAGGTGTTTAAATTGAGGTTATCTCTCATATACGCCGTTAAGGATGTTCACTATTGAAAAAGAAGCTTATCACAAGAATGGGTTCTGTTTGATTTTTCTGTTTTGAAATTTGAGCCTAGTAAAAGAAGTGGGCTTAACTTTTTAGGTCAGAAGAGTTAAGCCTCATATTGTCTAGTGATTCATTTGATAGTCTTGGACGACATCCCAAGCAACCGTTTGTAGCTTCTGTGCTGTTTCTGTTGGCATATCCGTGTCAGTTGGAGCTGCACCGCCAACGGGAGATTGATTGTACAAGGTGGCAAAAAATACGCATGCCGCTAAGTAAGTTCCCGCGAGCGATGGATGTTTACCATCACTATGATAAAGGACGATCTCAGGATGGCGCTTCATGCTTTGCTCAAAGGCTAAACCCACCGGCGCAACATATCCGCCGGTTTTTTTTGCGATATCTTGATAAGCCTT
This sequence comes from Vibrio fujianensis, assembly GCF_002749895.1. Lineage (GTDB taxonomy): Bacteria > Pseudomonadota > Gammaproteobacteria > Enterobacterales > Vibrionaceae > Vibrio > Vibrio fujianensis. The sequence continues at coordinate 233,067 of NZ_NBUS01000054.1, forward strand.
GGCAAGTGCGTGTGTTTGCTCAGGGTGTGATTCTTGAGCCCACGTCATGAAATAAACTACTTTAGAACCAGCATCATGCGCGATTTTCGCCATGGTTTTTGCCGATTGCTCAAAGTATTCTCGTGAAGAGGCTTTTTTAGTAATAGGCTCCATTGAATTACCTTGAAATATGACCACGTCCCACTGTTTTAACGTATTTTGAAAACGAAGGTTTTGCTCATGCCAACCTAAGCGGCCACTTGAAATTGTGATACCTCGATAACTGTAGCCTTTTGCATTATTGGGTAACAAAGACCGCGTTAAATCACGTAGTCGAGTATTTAAGTTATTGTTGTAGTGGGTATAGGAGTTTCCGTATATCGCAATGACTTTGTTATCACCGTCCATTTTTGCTGTTGGTGATGGTGCGATAAGTGTATCGGCATGAGCAGCAAAGCTACTTATTGCTAATGCCGTACTGAGTAGATTGGTTTTAAATAGTTTGTTCATCACAAGTCCTTAGAAGTCGTAACGCAATCCAAGCGTGATTGAATCGTCATCACTGTCTTTATTTTTAGAGGCAAGTTCTCGGTCATAGGTTAAAGATAGGTAAGTGCGTCGGGCAAGAGTCCATTGACCTTCAATACGCCAATCTTCTTTTTCATAAACGTCTTGGTCTTTTTCATCCAAGAAGCTGTATCCGGCAAGAACGGTGAAGCGATCCCATTTGTAAGAAATGATTGAATCCATACCAAAGTATTTGTCGTGATTACCGCTATTTTGCTTGATGTCAACATAGTCAGCCGTTACACCAAATTTGAAATCATTCCATCCTAGTTCGATACCGGCCATGATTTGATCGTGCTGCTTGCGTGATGTTCCAGTCGCTTCATCCTTGCGCTTATACCGACTAACGGCAAGAGCAGGGGACAGTTTGAAACCATTGCCTTTATAGTTCATTCGATAACTCGCCATTATCCCGTTATCAAGGCGATCATTCTCGCCATTTCCCATCACATAAGCGACTTGAACTTCATGAATGCCAAAGTAGCCGTTGTATTGTAAAGTTGCGTCTTGGCGGTTGTACTTGTAAGAAGTATCAATGGACGAGATACCATAGTTGTAGATACCGGGAGTGTAGTTTTTGTATTTATCGGTCATCTTCATCACTTGATACATTGGGTTTTTAGTTCGGCCAAAGATCACCATGCCCCAATCGTCATTTTCGATGCCTAGATAATTGTAACGAGCCTCTAAATCTTCCCCCTCATCAAGGCGAGTATCATTGGTTTCTGTACGAATTTGCCATTCAAATTTACCGATGACACGGCTATTTTCAATTGCACTTAGCTCTCGACTCATAGCAAAACCAAGGCGACCACTCATTCTTCCTGATCTATCATCTTCACCAGCGAAACTTCCGTCCCCCTGAGCGATTTGGCCTTCTAATCGACCATAGATATCTAGTGTATTGGTTTCATCATCATAAACAGTTTGTGCCTGAGCGAACGACGCGAGGCAGAGGGTAGGTAAAAGGGTTAAGAGAAGTTTATTTCTAATCATTATGCTCATTCCATGCTTGTTATTGGAAACCGTTGCATCGTAATGAGTGGTTCTGTGAAAAAATAGGGGAATTACCGCTTCCCTGCTTAAATATTGATAGATCTCTTATTTCCATTTGATTTTGTTATGTGAGTCATTCGTTTGGTGTATTTCCTGCTGATAAATACGCGAAAAGCTAAGGTGAGAGGGCGAATGATTTGGTGAGATTGTGAGCTAGTTAAAATGATGGCTACAATTTGTTGACCAGATGCGTGTGTGATGAGAAATGAAAATTCCCACAGCTTTACGTGATGTTAAGTATGTAAGGTAAAAATAGAAAAACTAATATAATTCATAGTGTTATTAGATTATTTAAGGGTGGGAATTATGGGAAACTCAACTTCTCATGACAGGCTAATCAATACGATTAAAGCAACATTATACAATGAGTCTTTATTTAAATTGTGATCGAGGTTGCCTAAAGAATGGCGATATAACGGTGAATGATGATAGTCATTTGAACAAGCAATGATTTAACGAGTTATCGAGAAGGAGAGTTTTAATTGCTTCACATTTTTTCTAGAGAAAGAGCACTTCCCATGTTGCTTTTCACACCTAAGAAACAAGATAGCGGTGACTTAATACTTAAATAAAGGTGAATCATATGGTTGCTCTGCTCGCTCTGCCGGTTGTTTTTGGGGCAGGATTTCTAATCATCAAGAAGTACAATACACAAGCGGTATTGTTTGGTTCTGGTATTTTAATGATGCTGATTGGGGTCACTGCTGGTGGGCCTGAGTTCTTACCCAAAGGGGTGAACTCTTCAGGTGCTACTGTGGTTGATTTCTTTTTGGTCATCAAATCGATTTCTTCTTCAACACTGGCCAAGCTTGGTTTAATTATCATGGCGGTTGGTGGTTTCTCAAAATATATGGGGTACATCGGTGCAGCCAATGCGCTGGTTAAAGTGACGACTAAACCACTCTCTGCAATTAACAACCCATACATCATTCTCGCTCTTGCTTACATTTTGGGGCAGTTTTTGAATGTCTTTATTCCAAGTGCTGTTGGTCTGGCGATGTTGTTATTGGTTGCCCTATATCCAGTCTTGGTGGGAATTGGCTGTACCCCAGCATCAGTAGCCGCTGTGCTTGCAACAACCGCTTGTTTGGATTTGGGGCCTGCTTCTGGAGCCTCAAATAAAGCGGCGGAAGTCATTGGTATTGATGCCGCTTCTTACTTTGTAGAGCATCAACTGTTTGTCGGGGTGTGTACGGCACTTGTGATTGCGGTTCTACATTTTATTTGTCAAAAATGGTTTGATAAGCGTGACGAAGTCAATGGCGTTTCATACGAACTGCAAGCAAAAGAAGACTCGTCTCGCGAGGCTCCAATATGGTTTGCTGTATTGCCTGTTCTCCCTCTTGTACTGCTTTTGACCTTCAGTAAGTTCGCGATCACCTCTATCAAGATTGATGTTGTCACAGCCATGTTTATCAGCCTGACGTTTGCGATGGTGTGCGATTACCTTTATTCAAAAGATGGCAAGGCAGTTGCGGCTTCACTTAAAGTTTACTTACAAGGCATGGGCGATGTATTTGCCGGTGTTGTATCACTCATTATCGCTGCGCAAACTTTCGTCGTGGGCCTTAAAGCCATTGGCTTTATTTCTGGCATGCTGGGTGTTGCTACGCATCTTGGCTTTGGTTACACCATGATGGTTATCATGTTAGTCGCTATCATCGGTGTGACAGCATTGATGTCGGGTTCTGGTAATGCGGCTTTCTTCAGCTTTTCCAACTTAGCACCAGATGTGGCGGCCCACGTTGGTGTTTCAACAGCGGCTCTTGCATTACCTATGCAGCTTTCCGCTGGGATCTTCCGCTCATTTTCACCCGTTTCAGGAGTTGTGATTGCTTGTGCAGGAGTTGCTGGTATTCCTCCCATTGAACTGGTCAAACGAACTGCCATTCCAATGCTTGGCGGTTTAGTGAGCGTGTTAGCCATCACTTTTATTGGAGCATAAGGCATCATTTATGCAAGGTTCAAACATATCTGTATTTGATTCAATCCTTTATTCTCCGCTGTTTACTCAAAAGCAGATGAAACAAGTTTGGTCGGATGAAAATTTAATCCGAACTTGGCTGACTTTTGAAAGCAACATTGCAGAGGTACAAGCTGAGTTGGGAATAATTCCCCACTCTGCCGCAAGCGCTATCAAACAGGTGTGCGATATTCGCCACTTAGATTGGGAGCGTTTAGCACAAGACACACTTATCGTAGGCATGGCTATCAAACCGCTGGTCGATCAGCTTTCAGAACAAGGAAATGATGAAGTAAAACAATATCTGCACTGGGGGTGTACCACCCAAGACTTGCTCGATACCAGTCTTGCGATGCGCTTAAAGCAGACGCTGCACATCGTTCGTCAACAACTGGTTGCGTTAGGGGGGCAGCTTGAGTTGATGGCATTAAAACATAAAGGTACGGTGATGGTCGCAAGAACCAATGCAATGGATGCTTTGCCGACCACATGGGGGCTTCAAGTCAGTGGTTATCTTCAAGAGATCACTCGGCATCTGACACGCCTTGATGAGCTATATCCTCGTGTGACGACCGGTCTTTATGGTGGTGCCGTTGGTAATTTGTCTTCAATCGGTTCCCACGGGTTAGCGGTTCGACAGCGACTATTTGCCAAGCTCGAATTGACTGAACCGAAAGGATTGGGCAATGCCAGCTTAGACAATATTGTCGAGTTAATTCAGTTCTTTGCTTTAATTCACGGTACCTTATGTCGCATCGCGAATGATACGGAACTCATGGGACGAGCAGCTCTTGGTGAGGTGTGCGAAGGTGAATCGGGTGGGGGGTCAAGTACCATGCCCCATAAAGCCAACCCAAGAGCCGCCAATATGATCCAGACCTTATCTCGAATGGGGTGGATGTATGCCAGTGGCGCGCCCAATCTGATGGATCAACAAGATGTTCGTGCAGCGTCAATGCGCGTGTTGAATTGGAGCTTAGTCCCTGAGGCATCATTGGCCGTTTCCACGGCGCTCGAGCGTGCGGAGCGACTCATTGCGAAGCTGATCGTCCATCAAGACAAAATGCGCAGCAATTTTTCGGCGTCTCGGCATTTCATTATGTCAGAGGCGGTAATGATGAAAGCAGCAGAAAAAGTGGGGCGCAGTATCGGTTACAACAGCATCAAAAAGGCCATTGCTCAAGCCCCAAAACAAGGCGATTTAGCGCAAATATTGAAACAAAACCCAGAGGTATTAGCGATATTAACGGACCAAGAAATTGATGCGGCTTGCGATCCTCAACACTATCTCGGCTGTAATGATGCGTTGATTGATGAAACGATAGAGCTTTATCGAAAGGTGGCTTACTAATGTCGAAGAAAATGTTTATCCGCCAAGCAGGGAATACCTTGTTAAATACCCCGCTATTAAATAAAGGTAGTGCTTTCACATTGGAAGAGCGTAAAAACTTCAATTTGATTGGATTATTACCAGCTACTATTGAAACCATTGATGAGCAAGTGAGTCGCGCTTATGAGCAGTTCTCCTTGTTCAACTCCGCAATAGAAAAGCACATCTACTTACGCAATATTCAAGATACCAATGAAACGCTTTACTTCCGGTTGATCAACCAACACATCGAAGAGATGATGCCGATCATCTATACACCAACGGTGGGAAAAGCGTGCCAGAAATTTTCGCAAATCTACCGTCGCAATCGAGGGCTATTTTTAAGTTTTGAAGATCAAGACGAGTTAGAAGCGATACTCAACAACGCACCCAATCCTCATGTCAAAGTCATTGTGATTACCGATGGCGAACGGATTCTCGGTTTAGGTGCTCTCATTTTAAATAACCTTTAAATACAAGGAGTTATAATAGGCATTTTTAACAAGATAAAAATTTGATTGTTAACCTAACTAACGGTTGTCACTTGTTTTTATTGATTTATTCTATGTTCACTGCCGCACAGGCAGCTTAGTAAAAGAGTGCCACCGATCATGCAAAACTGATCCATTTGGTATCATTCCTTTGTTTTTTATCCGAATAAATTGGAACCATGTTTTATCTTAAGGGCAATGGTTTACTAATTGTGTGATAAAACACCAAAATGTTTTGACCTTGGTCACAATTTGGTGCAAAGTTAGTCTTGTTTTACATTGAGATGAGAGTAAAGGGCATGAATACTGCAACAATTAGCAATCAAAGCCACCAGATAGCACGGAAACCTTCTTTTTTAAATGAAGTCTTTTTCTTTGCTAAAGCTAGTGTTGTTATGACGGCTATTGTGTTACTTGTGGCGTCTGCTTGGGTTTAATATTAATGGACTTCGGTCTATCGCGACTATCGACTACTTGCTTTACTTATATCATCGATATGCTCGGGGAAGCGCGCCCCTGCAGCGTGAAGTCGGAAGGGTATCGATAGGTTTATGGTGGCTTAAGATTCCCCCTGTTTCTTTAAGCTCGACCAATATAAAATAGTCATGATTAGATAGGCTATAACGGGCGTAATATAGCTAGTGCTTAACGAAAAAATGTCAATCAAGCTTGCCTGTAAGAAGGGTAATATCACACCTCCGATTGAACACATAATCAAGATAGCGGCACCTTGTGAACTATATTTACCTGATGCATGTAGCGCTTGTGCGTATATGATAGGGTAAAGAGTGGCATTGCATAGTCCTACCAATAACAATAGAAAACCTACCCATTTTGCTTGTGCAAACAACGCAATAACACTAATCAGTACAGCGATAAGACATGCAAGCGTGAAAAGGACATGTCGGTTAATTAAATAGCCGAATTTCGCAAATAGCAAACGGCCTACAAACATACAGATCCAATAAGCACTAATAAATTGTGTCGCTTTAATCAGGCCCAAACCTCCGTAGTATTCGTCGGCGAGGTAGATAATGGTAAAAGTGCCAAAGCTGACTTCGACACCAATATAAAATAATAGCACCGCCGCGAGCGTCATAAACTCTCGGTTGCGTATTAAACATGCAAGGCCTTGCCAAAAGCCGGAGAGCTGTTTAGGTTTGATGTCAGGCAAATCAATGTTATTGAAAAGCACCAGTAGCCCGGCAAAAAAGCCTGCAATAAGCAAAAACAGGGTGGAAACATGAAGTGAAGTTTGTTGGATTCCGATGGCCGTTGCTGCAACCATCACTCCAGTTAGTAGTAGTGGGCCAAGAACGGTTCCAACGGAATTTGCCGCCGTCGCAATACTTTGCCTAATGACACTTTTATCTGGTGTAGATAGTAGCGATACGTAAGGTGAGCTGACTACTTGAATGGCTGAGATTCCAGATGCCATCAGTAAGATTCCCAATAAGGTTGGATACAGCGACTCTGTTCTGACAAGATAAGCCATGACCAAGCAGCCCGCAAAGCACCAGTAAAGACAATATTTCATGGTGGTTCGATAACCGAACTTCGCCATAACGAAAGAAGTAGGGAGCGAAACGGTTACTCGTGTAATAAAAAAAGCCATTGGAAACAGCATGGACATTTTATAATCGAGTAAAAAGGCATCTTTATAGTAAGGAATAAGGGAGTTACTTGAAACCGTAATCACCCCCCAAATAAAAAAGATCAGTGACAGCAAGACAAGCGGAGCATCTTTTAAATGAAGAGGTAGCATTGTCTCTCCTTTACTCATAAAAAAGCAGAAGATAGCCTTCTGCTTTTTTGGGCTTTATTTAAGAAAACCTAGTCACGTACAAAGTTGATGTGGTGAACATGAATATTGTATTTTTCTACAATAATTTCGGTTGCGAGCATGCTACTTATTCGAGCATCTGAATCTAAAGCTTGGCGCATTGAAGCTTCGTCTTCGTACTCGTGTTGCATCATAAGCAGTAACTTCTTATGACTGTTTGCTTCAATGGCTTTGGGTTTGTTAAGCACGACCCCTAGATTATTTGGAAAAGTACGAATGATTGGAGCCACTTCCTTCTCCATATATTGGTAGAAGTCTTGTTTTTGTTCTTCGGTTAAATCTGCTTCAAAGAACGCGGTGCGAATAATAGTCATCAATGTGTCCTTATAACTCAAAACCAGATTGGTTGGCGATAGATTTGAGTGTTGCTTTCGCTTGAGTGATATCTTCGAACCAGTTGTCGTTTTTTGCCCACATTTCGATAACAAGAGGTGCACGGTAGTCGATATCGGCTAATGTTTTGAAAATGGCAGCGAAGTCTACTTGGCCTTCGCCAATAACTAAATCTCGGAACTGACCATCGCTGGTTTCTGAAACGCGTAGTGTGTCTTTTAAATGGACTTGTACAAGATGATCGCGACTTAATTTCAGCTCAGTGCACACATCGTAATTCCAACCGGAGATGTTGCCTACATCTGGGTAAGCCATAAAATAAGGTGATGGAATTTCTCGCTTAAGGACTTCAAATTTACTTAACGAGTTGAGGTATGGGGTATCCATTATCTCCACGCCGAGCATGATACCGGCTCTTTCCGCTAGCTTGGTTGCTTGTTTCATTCCTTCAATAAAGCGGTGATGGGTTTCTTCTGATTGCGGTTCGTAATAAACGTCATAGCCGGCCATCTGAATACAGCGGATACCTAGTTTGTATGCCAAAGTAATCGCTTTTTCCATGATACGCTGGGACTCAGCACGAATATTCTCATCCATTGAACCAAATGGAAACTTTCGGTGTGCACTTAAGCACATCGATTGCAATGGCATTTGGTATTTTTCGCATAAGCGTCGAAGTTGGTATATCTCTTCATCTGACCAATCAAGACGGGCGCGACGCTTATCGGTTTCATCCACTGAAATTTCGATAAAATCAAATCCCGCCTCTTTCGCTTTAATTAATCGATCTTGCCAAGAAAGATCGTCTGGTAGCGCCTTTTCGTAAATACCTAATCTAAATTTGTTGTGAGAGTTGAACATGCTTTGTCCTTAAAAAAGTTGTTTCTCTATACGCGTGGTGATGTCTTGAATCTTACTTGCGATTTTTTCATACCCTAGAGCTTTCATTTTGGGTGTTAATGAAGAAACGCTGACCGCGTATACAGGAGTATTGTTTTTGTCAAAAATAGGGACGGCAACACAAGAAATACCAGCTTCGTTTTCTTCATCATCCAGGGCGTAACCGCGCGCTTTAATTTTCTCTAACGCGCTAAAAAACTGAGATTTATCGAGTATGGTATTCTCAGTTAACGGTTTAATGGTGCTGACATTACGTTGCCAATAAGTTTCTCGCACCGCATCAGTACTAAATGCTAGGTAACATTTCCCTGCGGCTGAACAGTACATGGGAGAATGCAACCCCACATAGGTTCGGGTTCGAAAGGCGGCGTTGACGGGTTCGAGTTTGTCCCTAAAGATGATATTGTCGGCATCAAATGACAGAAAATTCACGGTTTCATTGACATCATCAAGTAGCTCTAAAAGGAAGGGTTTTACGCTACCGGTGACATCTGAGTTGATCGCGGCATGACCAAGCTGTACTAACTTCATCGTGAGGCGATATTCTTTGCCAGAACCTATTTGAGCAACGTATCCTGAATCTTCAAACGTTGCCAATATGCGGTGAACGGAAGACTTATTAAAGCCAGTGCCTTCTGACACTTTTTGTAGAGCTACACCATTGGGGTATTTCCCTAAAAATTCCAGAACACTCAATGCCTTAGACAACGACTTAATTTGCTCACTCATATATGTGCTACCAATGTTTTCCTATTTCATTGTGAAAACTTTCAGCCACTTCACAACCATGACTGTCAGCTAAAGCTCGACCAGCAATAAATGACTTAACCGAAAGATTCTTAAACAAATGCAGTTCGTCAGGCACGATACCACCAGTAATGGATAGTTCAATTCCTAAATTCGATAATTCCTGCATTTTATTTAAATCTTGTTGGGTCCAACTGATACCAGCAAGCTCAGCGTCACGCGAGCGATGGTAAATGGCTTGGGTAATTCCCATTTCAATCCACGCTTTGGCATCTTCCATTGTCCAGTGGCCGTAAAGTTCAATTTGCACTTCTCCATTGAATTCATCGGTGACGCGTTTTGCTGAGCGAATGGTCTCAATATGAGCCGCAGCGCTGACGGTAACCCAGTTGGCACCAGCTTCCATTGCTAAGCGGGCCAAAATAGCACTAGCATCCGTGATTTTCATGTCACAGACGAGGGTATGATTTGGGTATTTTTTGCGGAGGATTTTTATACAGTCCACGCCATGTGCGAAAGCTAAAATAGTGCCGATTTCGATGACATCAAGTTTATCAGCAACGTGCTCGATAGCGGCGAGAGCGGTATCCAGATCGGTTGCATCCAGAGCCATTTGTAATAGTGGTTTAGACATCCATTTCATCCTCAAATTGTTTAAATAACTGAACGAGTTTTTGATAGTTGTGGTATTTTTTTTGATAAATTCTGTAGTGATTAGGGTTAGGCTCGATGCGTGATACTGATCTTGTCATGCTATGAATGCAGTCACGAAGTGAATCAAACTCGCCAGAGCCGACCATGGCTATCATCGCCGCACCTAATGCGCCTGTTTCATCAACATCTGAGATCTCGACCGTCATCCCAGTTAGATCAGCTAACATTTGCATCCATACCGGGCTCATTGCTGGGCCGCCGGTTACTTTAAGCACTTTTGCTTTCGGAAAACGTTGACGCATTCGTTCAAGGTGAAGATTGTGACAGAACAGGATCCCCTCCCAGATAGCTTGAATTAGGTGAGCTTTAGAGTGGTGTGATTGAAGACCATAGAAGCCCGATTTCAGACCTAACCCTTGATTAGAGCCATAAAGGAAAGGGACAAAATAGACAGTGCTTGCTGCTGGTTCTAATGCGGCCACTAAGGCTTGATTTTGGATGTGATCGAGCTGTCCGTTTTCACCCAAATAATCTGCAAACCATTCGTAATTTCCTGCTGAGGTCGGACTGGCTTCATGGATAATGTACTCATCGTCAATGGCGTAGTGACCGTAGACAAAAGGATAGTTATCTTTGGTCACTTGTTTTGCAATGCCTGAGGTTACCGACCAGGTACCCATTACGTAATTGAGCGCTTCTTCCGACGAATTGATTCCTGAGCAGATAGCGGTAGAGACGACATCAAATAGGCCGCCAAACACGGGAGTACCTACCGCAAGGCCCGTTTCCAAAGCGACTTCCGCGGTAATTTTCCCAGCTTGTTGTTGCGGTTTAATGATCGGAGGTAGCGCCTCCCAGATCTCTTCAATACCGAAGGTTGCCAATAATGCTTGATCGTATTGACCAGTGATGGAATTGAATAAGTTACTTTCAGAAATGTTAGTAAGTTCGGCTGCGACTTCTCCGGTTAGGCGATATCTTAAATAGTCATGCGCCATCAGTACCGCACCGATATCGTTGTATCGCCGAGCGTCATTGTCTTTAATCCAGCGAAGAATAGAAACCGGGTGTCCTGTCCAAAGCGTTTGTAACGTGCTTGGATAGGTCGACTCGGCAATACCTTGTTTCAGCCATTGTTTAACAATAGGCAAAGAGCGTGCATCGGAAGACATAATGCCATAGCCTAGGTTTTTCCCTTGTTTATCGAGTAGGTAAACCCCTTTTCCTTGAGCGGAAATACTCAACCCCTTGATGCAGTTTGGATCAACTTTCGTGGTTATTAATAATTGCCTAATAACATCAACCGCATTGTTCCAAAGGGCATCCAAATCACGTTCAACCCAGCCCTGCTGATTGTTGATAACAGTCGCTGAAACGCGAGCTAGTCCTCGTTGCGTCCCTTTAGCGTCGAATAGTGCCGCTTTCATAAAGGTGCCGCCAGAATCAATCCCGATGTAGTAGTTCATTATTTAGCTTCCAGTAATTCGTGATGAATTTTAACCACCAGTTTTCGGACGGGTTGGGTGTCATCATTTTGAATATTGGTGATATGCACGATATTGGGCGTGAACAAATAAAACTGGTTCGGAGTCGCGTGAATGAAGTTGAGTGTGATACCTTCATTTTTATAGAATTGCAGATCTCGCTGTTCTAGATAGGGTTCTGAAGCTTCGTGCTCACCGGTATCGATAGACCATGCCATGGTTTCATTGCCTTCAAGTACGATTTGTAAATCAGCATAGTATTTATGAACTTCAGGTTTGAAATTTTCCACAGGCTGTTTATCGTATTCCAGCACTACAAACCATGCTTTATTAGAATCCAAGTGAGGGAATTCGTGGCGGCCCAATGCGAGAGAAGCTTGATCAAGACTATTTAAATAGTCCAGCACATTCTGAATAACGACAGGATAAGACTGGGTTATTGAAGTAGGTTGAGTATTTCCAACTAACATGGCGTCCTCTGTTTTAGTGGGTGGGATTGAGAAATATCTGACTTAATCACTCAGCCAAGCTCTGTTTATCATCATTAGATTTCATAGAACCCCCTTACTTTTGCCCGTAGTATGCGTTTTTACCATGCTTGCGGTGATAGTGTTTGTCGAGCAATTCTGGTTGTATAATGGCTTCTGGACTGATAGCACGTGTTGCCGTTGCCATCGCTGCAATTTCTTCCATCACGACCGCATTGTGCACCGCATCTGATCCGTTTTTGCCCCAAGTAAATGGTGCGTGACCAGCGATAATGACTCCTGGCATCGCTTGTGGGTCAATCGCTCGTCTATTAAATTCTTCAATAATGACCAACCCTGTGTTCTTTTCATAATCGGTCTCAATCTCTTCTTTACTCAGTAAACGTGTGCAAGGAACATCCCCATAGAAGTAGTCAGCATGAGTTGTACCTAAGGCAGGGATATCTCGCCCAGCTTGCGCCCATATCGTGGCATTGCGTGAATGGGTATGAACAATACCGCCGATGGTTAGAAAAGCTTTATAAAGCTCAATATGGGTAGCGGTATCGCTTGACGGATTTAGCGCGCCTTCGAGACGATTTCCGTCCAGATCGATAACAACAATATCATCGACCGTCATCACATCGTATTCTACGCCTGACGGTTTGATAGCAATCACGCCAAGTTCACGATCAATTTCCGATACGTTGCCCCATGTAAAGGTAACCAGACCATATTTGGGTAACTGTAAGTTTGCTGTGAGAACGCGTTGCTTTAATTGTTTGTACATAAGTAAACTGCCATTATTTTTTGTTATAGGAAGAAAATGAAAAACGAGATTGCCCAAATGAGCGGTTTAGGCAATCGTGACAAAAGTTACTTAGCCGCAGCCTTGATCTTATTGATCATGGTGTCGCCATGTTTTTCGATGTATGCATTCCAAACCGGTTGGATTGTTTCTTGGAATGCTGCGCCGTCGACATCACGGTTTACTTGCATACCTTCAGCTTCAAGTAATGCGATCATCTCGTCTTCTTTTTCAATGCTAAGTTTGCGCTGCATCGCTATCGCTTCTGCTGAAACTTCTTCGATAATCTTTTGCTGTTCCGGACTTAACCCATTGAACTTGCGTAAGTTCATGGTAAGAACTAAAGGAGAATAAGCATGTTGTGTAAGGCTTAGGTACTTTTGTACTTCATTGAATTTAAATGAAAGTGTTACAGAAATCGGATGATCTTGAGAGTCAACTACACCAGTTTCAAGCGCGGTATAAAGCTCCGATACTGGAAGCTGTTGTGGGTTAGCACCCAGTTCGTTGAACATATCATTAAGCGCTTTAGAGTTATTGACGCGCATCTGCAGCCCTTTTACGTCTGCTGGTGTGCGAATGGGTTTTTTATTATTAGTCATATTACGGTAGCCGTTCTCGGGATATCCAAGGCCTTTAAGGCCAAATTTCTCGAAATTCGCGAGCACTTCTTGGCCAGGCTCTCCATCTAGAACTTTGTATGCAGTTTCACGATTGGGGAATATGAATGGTAGGGTAAAGGCTGCTGATTCAGGCATTAAACCGTTATAGTTATTTAAACCAACCATGGCTAGATCGACAATGCCCGCACGAGAGCCGTCGATCATCTGCTTATCGCTGCCTAGCTGGCCTTGTGGATAGATATTGACTTTAATATCGCCATTAGAACGAATTTCCACTTCTTTCTTGAAGAACAACGATAAATCTTGTTGTAAATCAGATTCCGGTGCCGCATGTGCTAGTTTCAAGGTTGTTACAGCAAGTACGTTAGCACTCATTGCGAGGGTTGAAGCTAGTAACGTGATGTTTAGTAGCGTTTTCATTATGATTTTCTCCGTCTAAGGTTGACCAATGACAAATGACATTGGCACAGTAATAATGCTTGGAAATATGACAAACAATGCAAGTAGAACCATGTATCCACCAATGAATGGCAATACACCTTTCACAGCAGTAGACATTGGAACTCTAGCGACACCACACACGACGTTTAGTACGGTGCCTACTGGAGGCGTAATCAAACCTATCGAACAGTTAATAACGAATAACAGGCCAAAATAAGTTGGGTCGATGCCTGCCATTTTGATGACTGGCATTAATAGAGGTACAAGAATTAGAATCGTTGGGCTTAAATCCATCACCATGCCAATGCACAATACAAGTAGCATAATGACGGCCATTAGAAGACGAGGGCTATCTACCAGTGGGCCCAACAGTTCAGCGAGCTGCTGAGGAAGTTGTGCCACCGTAATTAGCCATGCTGCGACCATGGCACAGCCGACTAAGAACATTACCATAGCGGTTGAACGGCCTGCGTTGATAACGATGTGGTAGAACTTTTTAAGAGTTAGTTCTTTGTAAACAAAGGTTGAGATAAAAATGGCGTAAGTTGCTGCGACAACTGCCGCTTCAGTTGGCGTAAAAATGCCGAAACGAATACCTACAATGATGATAACGGGTAATAACAGTGCCCAAACGCCGTCTTTCAGCGCTGCACGTTTGTCTGCGGTGGTTGCTTTCTCTGACGTGGCTAGATTCTCTTTACGAACAGTCATGCGCCAAATAAACATTAAAGTCAGCCCCATTAATAGACCGGGAACAATACCTCCTAGGAATAAATTTTTGATTGAGATACCTCCTGCCACGCCGACTAATATCAGAGGAATTGAAGGAGGAATCACTGGGGCGATAATCCCGCCAGAAGCAAGCAGGCCCATTGACGGTGCTTCAGGATATTTCGCGGCTTTCATCATTGGATAAAGAATACTGACTAGGGCGGCTGCATCTGCGACTGCTGAACCTGATAGCCCTGCAAGCAGAACCGACGTCATAATGGCTACGTAACCTAAACCTCCTTGACGATGCCCGACATAAGTTGTTGCTAAGCGCACGATACGCTGTGATAAACCACCTGATGCCATCACTTCACCGGCAATGAGGAAGAATGGAATCGCAAGCAACGTGAAGCTATCTACACCATTAATTAACGACTGCGCCAGAATATCTGGGCTAAAGAAGTCGATGTGTAGCATCAGTGCTATTGAAGACAATAGCAGTGCAAAAGCAACCGGAAGACCAAGCAAGATTGAGACAAGCAATACCGATAAGAAAATGGCGAGAGTCATGATTGTTTTTCCTCTTCTAAGCTATCTAGTTGCCAGTCTGGCTTGAAAATTCGCACCAAAGCGATGACTCCCATAAGCACACTTGACACCACGCCAGCTAAGTAAAATAACGCGGAAGGAAGCCCTGTAAGTTGAGAAATATCTGACCAGTTAGCCATCATTTGGCGATATGAACCAATGTAAAGCATGCCTACTGACATGAGCACGACGACCCAACAAAGTCGCCTTAACATGGGGACAGCCTTTGGAAATAACCGTTCTGAAAATTCCGACACAGCTAGATGTTCACCTCGGCGCAGCACAACAGCAGCGCCAAGCATGACAATCCATACAAGACCAAGGCGAGATAGTTCAACAGAGGGACGAAGACCTGATGAAAAGCCGTAACGTAATACCACGTTGGTAAACACGAGGACGATCATACACGTGAGTATGACCGCCATGATGACGTCGATGCTTTTCCAAATATTCTTAAATAAACTTTGCATAAAGCTTTCCCTACCTTAGGAGAATTACAGAGAGGTAATTTGATCCCATATGCCATCGTTAATTTCGATGCCACCGGCCGCTTTGTGTTTATCGATAAAGTGTTGAATTTCAGATCCTGCAATCATGACGGAGCCTGTTTCTGCAGGTTCAGAAGCCAGTACGTAGTCACGAATCCGTTTCATTTCTGCGTTGTAACGGCTTTCGTCCATTGTTTTACTTAGGTCGATAGCGATTAGGAATTGAGATACACCAAATTCACCGCCCATATCTTCCGTCAGTGCTGGCACCGAGTTACCACCAGTGATTGCCGTTAGCATCATGTCCAGGACAATCGCCATTGAAGAGCCTTTCCAAAAGCCCATAGGAAGGAGGCGTTTATTTTCCCAAAGTACATGTGGGTCTTTGGTGAGTTCACCGTTATTGTCAAAACCGCCAACGACAGGCAGCTCTTTATCTGCCAATACGAAATTTTGTAATTGTCCATAGGAAAATTGAGTCATGGAGCAGTCGACAACAACAGGAGGATCGCCAGCAATCGCCATAATCAGTGGATTGGAACCGACACGATGGTCTTTTCCTCCCCAAGCTGGCATCACCGCAATAGAGTTAGTTGATGCGATACCAGCAAACCCTTCGCGTGCCATTTTTAGAACGTAAGCTCCGCCACGCATCCAGTGGTTAGAGTTACGCATGCCAACCATGCCAATACCGTAGTGACGAGCCAGTTCCATTGCGCGTTCTGCACAAATTAATCCGTTCAGCACCCCTGGGCCAAAATGACAGTCCCATTGCTCTAACGCTCCCATACTATTAACGCATTCTGGTTCAGCATTAAGCTTGATTTGTCCTTTATCTACTTGCTCGATGAACACCGGGAAACGGTTAATACCATGTG
Source organism: Vibrio fujianensis (assembly GCF_002749895.1). GTDB lineage: Bacteria > Pseudomonadota > Gammaproteobacteria > Enterobacterales > Vibrionaceae > Vibrio > Vibrio fujianensis. Next base: position 249,457 of record NZ_NBUS01000054.1, read on the forward strand.
AATAAGTTCCTTCGTTCGCCATCTCAACAAAACCTGCCGCTAATTTAGTTGCCATATCAGGTTTCATGCCGCGAGCTAAGAGGATGCGTTCATATTCTTGTTGTAATTTTTCTATAGATACTAATGGCATTTGCGCTCTCCGTTTAATTAAGTTCCATAATACGGAATTTATTATCACTAAGATTCCAAAATGAAACTGTGCGTTAAGTTGAGAAAATGTTTTCTTAGTAAGTCTTTTGTTAATATTTACTAGCTGGTTAAAAAAAAGGAATAAAAAGATCCTTTTATTCCGTATTGCGGAACAATTGATGTGCTCTGGATCAAAGTTGTGTGGGTTATTCTGATGAAAAAACGTGTTTTAGAGAAAGGTTGACAGGAGGTATCGGCTCAATGAGATGTCGCTCTATCTATTTAGAGGAGATTTGTGTTGTTGAGATCTGGTAAGGCTCATGCAAGATTAGCTCTGTTTAAGTTTTATAACGATCAATGCCAACATTTAGCATTAAGTGATTGTGGCAAAAATAACAATCTCAATTATCCGGTATCGAAACAGCCGATCCCAACGTATTGGCACGCATGCATTTTAAGATCTTTGTCTAGTTATTCGACATGCTTATGTATTCACTATTTACCTGTTGCCATTAAGTGGACATTATGAGTTTAGTTTCAATCTATGCATAGTCTTGGTGAATCAAAGCTTAGAACTTTGTGGATAAGGTAGTGGAAATGGTTGCCCCTAAAAGTCTTGTTTTTCAATTACACCGTCACTGGGAAGTGGTTGAGCAGTTAACCCGGCTTTCACGAGAGTTCCCCGCGTTTGAGCTCCGTATCCTCGAACAAGTGATAAACCAGTATAAAAACAAAGATGCAGATCCTAACAGCGTGCTGGCGAGTCTTATCAACGCGGATATCTTGCAGCCTATCAGCCGAAGTAGCGATTATCAGATTAACACGTTGGTGGTGGATTTTGTACGCGGATTGACTCAGGAGCATGAGCTTGGTTTGTCTGCGGTACTTAAAGCTCGCGTTGAGGCAATCAAAAACGCGACCAGTCAAGTACTAAAGGGACTTGAAGACAACGATAATGATTTACTGCGTACAGGCGCAAACCAATTGTCAGAGTTGACGAGAAAGATTACCCAACAATTAACACAAGATAAGCAAGCCATTTTTGATATTGCTGAAGCGGCTAAATCAGCAGACACCAGTGTGCCAATTGAACGCCGCTATCGTGAAGTTCTCGAAGTGTACGACCAATACGTTGAACCCATGAATGAAATGATGGATAGCGGTCTTGGAGGAAGCTTCTACCCATTGTTGGAAAAAGCAGAAGAAGCACTAGACAAAACCGTTGATACGCTGGCTATTCGCGGTTCTTTGTATCAACAAAGGTTAGCAATGCGTCAGATTGCCTATCAAGTCAAAGATCTTCGATACCAAGGACGAATCATTGCTCAGCAATGTGCCGATACCCTTTTACCACTAAGAGACGAAGCAAGGTTGCACAACCAGCTTTCCGCTGTGATCAGTAAACAAATAAGCCAAGTTCGTAAGAAGGGGCTAGTTCGAGGGCTAAACGCAGTCGGCTTACCATTATGGAAAGCCAGTCGTACCAGTAAAATTCAGATTGGGAACGAAGTACGTGAACTGATGGCTGAATTTTTGAGTTTTGAACCTAATTCTATTCCTTTTCCGGACAAAGAAGAGCTCTCTGATAGCCTCTTAGTGAATTGGATCGATGAACAGCGATTGCGTGAACAACTTGCAGCAGCATTGCCGGTTGAGAATCTCATGACTTGGTTAACGTCACACTATCGCTATTTACCTGATACGGAATTACTCCGTCTCTATCATGAACTGGTGCGAGAACCACAATGGCAAAGCCTTTTGGGTACAAATCCTTGTACTACAGCGCTCAGCACCGTCTCTGTCACTTATCATCCTCATCAACTAACGACCTTGACTCGCTCAACCAGTGCAAAGGATATGGATAATGCGAAATAGTAAACTCGATTTAACCGAGCTGACACATCTCACAGAACTGTTCAACTTATTCAATTCAGGTCGACACCTGAACCGTTCGACAGATGCAGCCCTGTGGTATGAACTCGAACAGCAATCGGAACAGTATCGACATCTATTTTCTAACCTAGGGTTTGAGCTACGTATCGATGGCCGTGGTTTTGCTTGGTTTCATGACGATGAGGGGAATCAAAACATCAACAAGCAATCGCGACAGTTGGCGCTTTTGCTGATGGTGATTTTTGACTACCAAGCGGATAATGGTCGCTCTTTGAGCCAGTTTTATCAGTGGATCATTGATAATAAAGTGCTAAATGAAGTCTATGAAAAGCATCAAGGATTGTTGGATGCAGAAGAGTTAGATCAAGGCGGATTGGTCAAAATCCTCGAAAATGCGGTGCGAAAAGGCTTTGCGATTCAAGAAAACAACCACTGGCGCTTATTACCTTCGGTATATCGTTACTTAGACCACTTTGAGGCGATTACCGAGCAAGCCTCTGTCAGCGATGGAGTCACGGATGAGGAGGGTGAATCATGCTAAATTACGGCTTTCAACGTCTCGCATTAATTGGCAGTGCTGGATATCAGCGAGCTGAACTCCCTCTGGATGATTCTGTATCATTAATCGCACCAAATAATCACGGTAAAACCAGTTTAATTAACGCCCTCCAGTTTCTACTGATCATTGACCAAAGAAGAATGGACTTTGGCTCTCATAGCGTCGAAAAAGCACGTCGTTTTTATTTCCCAAACAACAGCGCATACATCCTGCTTGAAGTCATACTTCCTCAAACCGGAACGGTTATTTTCGGCTGTGTTGGTAAAGGCGTAGGCCACGATTATGAATACTTTGCCTACAAAGGCGAATTAAACCTAGATGATTACCGTTTGGCGGATGGCCATATTGTTACTCAACCCAAACTGGTTAACCATCTAGCTAGCCACCAGTACAGAGTCTATCAATACAATGAAAGAGATTTTCGTCATTTGATTTACGGTGGTGCAAAGAGTAAGAAGACCGCTGACACCGACTTCACGGTATTCAAACTTGAACACGTAAGCGATGCACGTTCATTCCAGCAAGTACTCACCAAAACACTCAGATTGGATAAGCTCAATTCCAGTGACGTAAAAGACTACTTGCTCAAGATATTTAGCCGTGAGCTGCCCAATGCGAGTATCGATTTTAAGCAAGAATGGGAGAAGGCATTTCAGGATATCAACTTAGAGCGGGAACAGTATCTAGCGGCGGTGAATAATCTTGCGACCATCGAAGAGCTGGAGCATAAATTTGAGCGTGTATTGTCGTTAAGAGGCAAAATTGCAGCGGCACAACCCAAAGTGAACCAATTATTGCAAGATTGGCATGGTCACGTGCAAACAACGAGAGAAAAATTATCAGCCCAGAAGCATCAGCTTGAAGAAGAACAAAATCAGTTACATCACCAAGATATTGCTCGCGCTGAAGCACGCAGTGGGTTAAACAGCAAGCTCACTGATCTAAAACGCATCGAAGAGCAGCACCAAGAGCTTCAAGCTCACTTTGCGTTGATTCCGAATCACGCCTATTTAGAGAGCCAACTCAACCTAGCAAAACAAAGTTATGAAGAACAGGCCGCGCTATGTATTCAATCGCAACGCTCTTCTTCATCAGATTTAGCCAGACAGTTAAAAGAACGGACAGAAAAGCGCCAAAGGTTGGAAACGCAGCGGCAAACTCTAGACGATAATTTGTACCTTCATCTCTCCAAATTGCTCAAAGCGCATGAGTTAGAAAAACTGAACAAAGTGCTGAGTCAGCAAGTGATGCAGCGTTCACCTTCGCACTATTCACTCGATATCAATCAGCTTCGAGAAGTGCTGAGTGGTGAAGCTGCCCAGACGCTCACTCTTTCTGGTTTAACCATATCCCTTGATGAGCTCATTCCTCAACATGTTCAAAAGACCGAACAAGAGCTGATGGAGGAGATAAATAGTGTTGATCAGCAGATAAATAGCCTGACAGAACTGCTAGAGGTCAGTCAGCAAAGGGATTTGGCGGAAAAGAAAAAGAACGATTTACACCAAGCTGTGAAAGAGTGTGAAAAGGCGCTCATTGATTATCAGCAACTTGAGCAACTCACCGCTAGTCAGTCTCAACGTAGAGAAGAAAAAGCCAAGATCGAGCAAGAGATCACAGCGATTAATCATGCTTTAGCCAGTGCGAAAGACCGCTATCAAGGGCTGACCGAACAAATCAACAAGACTTCGGGAAAGCTCAGTAAGTTAACTTCAGATAATAACCGTGTTGAGGCGCTCAAAGAGCAAAGAATGGATGATCAATCCCTCTTTACGGCGCTATCGGAACAGCCTCATACCCCATGGATAGCGACCGAAGCGTGGAGCTTGGAGTTTCTCCCCATTCGTCTTGAACAGTTCATCAACGATTGCCGGGAACTGGATAACCTTTCTAAAGAGCTACGCCAAATGAAAAATGAGTTGGCTCAGAAAGGGCTGACGAAGTTTCAAATCGCACCCACTCAAGATGAAGAGCTAAAAGGCATTATTCAATTTAGCCACTGTTTAGATGATGAAAAGCAAGCGTTAGAGAGAAAAGCGCGT
>NZ_NBUS01000054.1:254089-254594 GCF_002749895.1 Vibrio fujianensis
CTGCGGTGGTTAATGTGACAGCGAGCTTAAGGGAGTTACGTAGTGGTCTGCTTGCTTTGCAAAGTAAAATGAAAGAGTTCAATCGGTTAATTAGCCATCGCCAACTCTCGGATTTAAAAACGTTTAAAATTGAACCGGTTGAGGAAAGTCAGCTAGTGGCAGCGATGAATGTGTTGATACATCAAGCTGAACAGACAGAGAGTGGTCAGAGTTTTGATTTGTTTGATCAAGCGAGCATTTTAGATGATGCTGATCTAGAGCGGGCGAAAAATACGTTAATTGAAGAGGGCAATGCTCGCCAAGGATTAAGAGTAGCCGATTTATTCCGGCTTGAATTTGTCGTAGCAAAGCAGGGGCAGCAGCAAGAGTCATTTGAAGATATTGATAGCGCCGCGTCTAACGGCACGGTATTGATGGCAAAATTAGTTACTGGCCTTGCCATGCTGTACTTAATGCAAGACAAACGTCACCAAATGAAAGCGGTCTGTTATTTGGACGAGGCGTT
>NZ_NBUS01000054.1:254604-259220 GCF_002749895.1 Vibrio fujianensis
CATTGGATACCAAGAACCAAGCCAACTTAATTGAGATAGCCGAGCAATTTGGTTTCGCGTTAATTTTTGCCTCGCCAGCACCGTTAACCACCGCTCGTTATTGTGTGCCGATTCACCAAGTAAATGGTAAAAACGTCATTAGCCGTAATAGCTGGCAGCTATTGTCGCCCATCGAAAGCGGTATCCTGACTCAGCCAATAGTGGAGAAAACACAATGAGTCAGCCATTGATTGCTGCGTTAAAACGGCTCATTAACGCACATCCAGACGCGATTGCAGCAAGTACAATGACGACTGCGCAGAGGCGACAACTCGACGAGTTTTGCCGAAAGACTCACAGCGTGCGAATGACGCCTAGCGGCAGAGGCGTTGCCTACCGCATTGAAGATCTAGCCGTCGTGACTGTGACTCTACAGCAATTGTCACCACATCAGGACTTACCATTATCGATTCCGCCAAGAGCAGCGAATATCGCCAGCACTCGAAGCAGTAAACAGGGTAGAGTGACCCACGATATTAGCTATGTTTTAGCAAAAACGTCAGCCAATCCATACTGGGAAATTTGTGGTGTACCCACTCAAGATTTACATACAGCGACACAATCGTTTGGCGTAATGGCGCTGGAAATCGGTCAAGAAAGAAACCGCAATCTTCACAGTCATCACGCTATTTGGTTAGTGGAGAATCAAGCCCTATTTGATCGACTAGATTGGCTACCAAACAATGAGCCTTGTACCGTTATTTGGTATCGAGGGCAGTTAGATAATAAATTAATCAGCTGGTTATCTCTGCCTGAAAGGTCTCCGCTGGTTTATCTTTTTGCTGACTATGATGGCGTTGGGCTAAATAATTACCGCCGATTGAAAGATCAGCTTGGAGAAAGAGCCACTTTTTGGCTAATGCCAAACTGGCAGTCGAGATTAGCGCGCTATGGACAAAATCGGTTATGGGTGGATACCTTTCGTGACTTTGCTATTTTCGAGCGAAATAGCCAACGTCTTTTAGAGCAGTCGCCTCAATTACAAGCTCTGGTGACTGAAATGAAGAAACAAGGTTTAGCTTTGGAGCAGGAAGCGGTTTGGTTAAGTGATTAACTGGTTAGAAAAAGACTTTTCTACAGCAAACGGATAACAAGTAATCCGCTCAATTTCCTTCTGCAATCGCACAAGCGTGATCGGCAACCTAGCACATAAGCAAGATTGCCGATAAACTGCGTTAAACTCGATATCAGATTGCTGTATGAAAAATATCCTGTTAATTCATCAGGTTAAAAAAGCGCTACCCAAGGCAATCTTTGCTAAGTTAATGATAGAAAGTAACCCGATGGGGATGCTGCATCATTACCGAGTCGCTTTATCTGCATGGCGCGAACAAACCACGATGATGGAATAGAACAATAAGAAAGGCTAGGTATGTCACAATCTAATTTCAAATTCTTACAAGGGGTGAACGATTTTTTGTTCAACATTGCTCGTGCGGCGGAACAAAACTATCCCGATGACCCGAATACCACCTTGGTCAAATTGCGTATATTTGGCGAGTCCACCGCCAAACATCTTGCTAAATTGCTCGATATTGAAGAGAAAGAGAACCAACACGAATTGCTGCGTGAACTGGGTAAAATTCCGTTTGTTGATGACAGCATTCTGACGGTATTTCACAAGCTGCGTAAAATCGGCAACCAAGCGGTGCATGAGTACCATAACGACTTACAAGATGCGGAAATGTGCTTGCGCTTGGCATTTCGCTTAGCGGTGTGGTACTACCGTTTGGTCACTAAGCAATACGATTTTTCCGTCCCTCCGTTTGAGCTGCCAAGTGGTGTAAACCATGCTGCCTTTGAGCAAGAAGTACTGTTCCTCAAACAAGAATTGGCGCTGGCACGTCAAACGGAAACGCAAACCAAAGCTGGATTCGACGCACAACAAGCGAAACTGACCGCGCTGAATGGTTATATCTCGGTACTGGAAAGTAAGCAGGAAGAGACACAAGAACAAAGTACGGCGCGAATTGCCGCATTGCAGGCCAAGCTAAAAGAAAAAGAACACGAGCTGGCACAGAAAACCGAAGCGGAGCGCAAAGCTTATAAACAGCAAATCACCCAACAAGCCGCCTCGCGTAGCTTAGAGCTAAACGAAAGTGAAACTCGCTATTTAATCGATGCGCAGTTGCGTAAAGCCGGTTGGGATGCCGACAGTAAAACCCTCACCTTTGCTTGCGGTGTACGCCCACAACAAGGGCGCAATATGGCGATTGCGGAATGGCCAACCGGCCAAGATGAAACCGGTAAAACGGGCTTTGCTGATTACGTATTATTTGCTGGTTTAAAACCGATTGGCATTGTCGAAGCGAAAAAAGCCAACATTGATGTGGCGGCCAAACTCAGCGAAGCGTATCGCTACAGTAAAACCTTTGATACCGACTTTCTGCGCCGTGAGTTAGAGCAAGCGGCTAACGACGAGCACACGTTAGCCCAAGTCGCCGAAGCCTTACCCTTGTACTTGCCGACCTGGAGTGATTCTTCCGGCAGTGCCATGTTCAAAGTGCCGTTCTGCTTCTCAGCCAATGGGCGAGACTATCGTGCGGCGGTAAAAAGCAAAAGTGGTATTTGGTTTCGCGATGTACGTCACCCCACCAATATGCCCAACGCGCTACCAGAATGGCATCGTCCTGAAGAGCTGCTTGCCAAGTTAGCCCGCGATACGCAGCTGCACAACCGCTGGTTTAGTGATCATCCTGATATGAGCGAGTTGGGGCTACGTTACTACCAAGAAGAAGCGGTACAAGCGGTAGAACAAGCCATCGTGCACGGCCAGCGTGACATCTTATTGGCGATGGCCACTGGTACGGGAAAAACGCGCACCGCGATTGCTTTAATGTATCGTTTGATCCAATCGCAACGTTTTCAGCGCATACTGTTTTTGGTCGATAGAACCTCGCTAGGTGTGCAGGCACTCGGCGCGTTTGAAGATACCACCATCAAGGGAGACAGTTTTCATGCCATTTTTAACATTAAAGGCTTAACCGACCGTTTCCCTGAAGACAGCACCAAAATTCACGTTGCCACGGTGCAATCTTTGGTTAAGCGCACCTTGCAAAGTGACGAGCTGATGCCAGTGGGCCGTTATGATTGCATCATCGTTGATGAAGCGCACCGCGGTTATATTCTCGATAAAGAACAAACCGAAGGGGAAGAGAAGTTTCGCAACGGGCTGGACTACATCTCCGCTTATCGCCGGATTATCGATCATTTCGACGCGGTAAAAATCGCACTGACCGCTACCCCTGCCTTGCACACCGTGGATATTTTTGGTGGCCCCAACAAAACGCCCGTTTATCGCTACAGCTATCGTAAAGCGGTGATCGATGGTTATTTATGTGACCAAGAGCCGCCGATCAAAATCATCACCAAACTGAGCAGTGAAGGAGTGTACTTGTCGCAAGGTGCTCAAGTGCAACGCTTATCCAACCAAGGAGAGTTGATCAACGACACGTTAGAAGATGAGCAAGGATTCGAGGTAGCAGACTTTAACCGCAATCTGATTGCTTCCAACTTCAATAAAGTCGTCTGTCAAGAATTGGCCAATAATGAAAAATACGCGATTGACCCCACCAGCCCACAAAAGACGTTAGTCTTTTGTGTTAATAATGCCCATGCTGATACGGTGGTTGACGAGCTACGCAGCGCATTTAAAGCCAAGTATCCAGAGCTAGAACATGATGCCATCATCAAAATTACCGGTGATTCCGATAAAGACAGCAGCAAAGTGCAATCGATGATCACGCGTTTTAATAAAGAGCGTTTACCCAATATCGTTGTCACGGTCGATTTGCTCACCACAGGGATTGATATTCCGAGTATTGGTAATCTGGTGTTTATGCGTAAAGTGCGCAGTCGGATTTTGTATGAGCAGATGAAAGGCAGGGCAACGCGTCTGTGTCCTGAAGTGGGTAAAATTGCGTTTCGCATTTTTGATGCGGTGGATCTTTATAGCACGCTGCAAAATGTCGATACTATGCGCCCTGTGGTGGTGCGCCCGCAGGTCGATTTGCAAACCTTGGTCAACGAAATAACCGACTCGCAAACCTACCAAGTGATTGAAGCGGATGGTCGCAGTTTTGCCGAACATAGCCATGAGCAGTTAGTGGCGAAATTGCAACGCCTGATTGGACATGCGCAGTATAATCGCGATAAATCGAAACCGATCAGTACGCAAATGAAACGCTTAGATGAGCTGTGCCTCGATTCTGCCGGTTGTAATTTTGTCAGTTTGGGTAACACTCTCAAACAAAAAGGGCCGCAATGGTCGGCGGAAATTTTCAATCAAGTGCCCACCTTAGTGGGGCGCTTAGAGCAGTTAAAAAACGAGATCAACACTCTGCGTGAGATGCCGATTTTCACTGATCAGCCGGATCAGGTGCTGGTCACAGAGCAAGCGTGGGGCGAGTATAATAACGCGGATGATTTCCTTGAAGCCTTTGACCGCCTGGTCGAACGCTCAGTCAACCAACAAGAAGCACTGGAGATCATTGTTAATCGTCCGCGTGATTTAACCCGTAAGGGGTTGATTGAACTGCAAGAGTGGTTTGATGCGCAGAACTACAACGATGCCACAC
>NZ_NBUS01000054.1:259230-262755 GCF_002749895.1 Vibrio fujianensis
GTCACGCGTGGAAGGCAGTGAAAAATCAAGACATCGCCGCTAAACTGATCGGCCATATTCGCCGCGCTTCTATCGGTGATGCCTTACTGCCTTTTGAGCAACGGGTGGAGTTGGCATTAGCACGCATCAAACAAGCCAACGATTGGAACGCCGAGCAGCTCAGTTGGCTAGAGCGTTTAGCCACGTCAATCAAAGAAAAGGTCGTGCTGGATGAAGACACCTTTAAAACCGGCAACTACAAGCGTAAAGGTGGCAAGCGCAAGCTGATGAGTGTGTTTAATGATCAGTTAGACACCATTCTCGCCGAGTTTAATCAATATCTGTGGGATGAACCCGCCTAGCTCGTTACAATACTGCCATTCTTGTGGCGCTGGCCTTAACTGAGCAGCGCCTTTTGCTTTTATCATCCATTTACTCACTGTGCTCTAACCGCGCCGTGTAACCAGAGACCCGAAATGAACAATAACGATTTAGTCGCCAAATTGTGGAAATTGTGTGACAACTTGCGTGATGGCGGAGTGTCTTACCAAAACTACGTCAACGAGTTAGCCTCACTGCTGTTTCTGAAAATGTGTCAAGAGACAGGGCAAGAGCAAGATTTGCTGCCAGTAGGATTTCGCTGGGCGGATCTCAAATCGCGTATTGGTCAAGATCAGCACCAGTTTTACCGTAATATGCTGGTGCAGCTTGGCGCAGACGAGCACGCCATTGTGCGCGCCATTTTCCAAAACGTGAATACCACCATTACTCAACCCGCGCAGCTCACCGAATTGGTGACCAACATGGACAGCCTAGAGTGGTTTGATGGCGGGCAAGGCAAAAGCCGCGATGATTTTGGCGATATGTACGAAGGCTTGCTGCAAAAAAACGCCAACGAAACTAAATCCGGCGCGGGGCAATACTTCACCCCTCGCGCGCTCATCAGCACCATAGTCAAAGTGTTGCAGCCACAGCCGCGGGAAATCATTCAAGACCCCGCAGCGGGTACGGCTGGTTTTTTGATTGAGGCGGATAAATACATCAAAGCGAACACCAATGATTTGGATGACTTGGACGATGACGACCAAGATTTTCAAATGAAAAAAGCCTTTGTTGGCCTAGAGTTGGTACCCGAAACCCGTCGTTTAGCGCTGATGAACTGTTTGCTGCACGATATTGAAGGCGATGCCAATGATGGGGCGATCCGCCTTGGCAACACCCTGGGCAGCGCCGGTGAAAATCTGCCTAAAGCCGATGTGATTTTAACCAATCCGCCGTTTGGCAGTGCGGCCAGCACCAATATTACCCGCACCTTTGTACACCCAACGGGCAACAAGCAGCTCTGTTTTATGCAGCATATTTACGATGCGCTGGAGCCGGGTGGCCGCGCGGCGGTGGTGATCCCCGATAACGTGTTGTTTGAAGGCGGCAAAGGCACTGACATTCGCCGCGATTTAATGGATAAATGCAACCTGCACACCATTTTGCGCTTGCCTACGGGGATTTTCTACGCCCAAGGAGTGAAAACCAACGTACTGTTTTTCCAAAAAGGCGCGCCAGAAAATAAATACCAAGACAAAGGCTGCACCAAAGAGACCTGGGTGTTTGATTTGCGCACCAATATGAACACTTTTGGTAAACGCCGCCCACTCACCGAGGCCCATTTTGCCACCTTTATTGCTGCCTATGGTGCGGATAAAAACGGCCAATCTCCGCGTGAAGAAGGGGTGTACGATACGCTCGGCGCGATGTATGCCGAAGGCACCGACTCGCTAGAGCAGACCATCGACAACGCTCGCTGGCGCAAATTTAGCCGTGAGTATATTCGCGAGCAAAAAGGTGACAGCCTAGATATTAGCTGGCTGAAAGATTTTGAAGCCACTAGCGCGGAAAACCTGCCAGAGCCTGAAGTGCTGGCCGGTGAAGCGATGGCCGAACTCACCGAAGCCATGGCTGAAATTTACCAACTGATGCAAGCCCTCGGTGCGGAGGATGTGGCTGAAGGGCAGAAGTTGTTGGTGGCCGAGGCGTTTGGGCTGCAAGAAAAGATTCTAGAATCTAGGGACGAGATTCTAGGCGCGGCGCCTGCGGAGGCAAACTAATGAGTGAATTGCCGAAAGGGTGGGGAAAGTCGACTCTTGGGGAAATATGCTCCAAACCACAGTATGGTTATACTACTAAAGCTGATCCCAATAATGGAAGCGTGAAGTTTTTAAGAACAACTGATATTACAAAAGGTCGACTCGACTGGGATACTGTACCTTTTTGTATGGAAGCGCCCAGTGATCTAAATAAATATCAGTTAGTTGTCGGTGATATTGTTATTGCCCGCTCAGGGTCTGTAGGTGTGTCATACCTGATTGATAAATCATACGAACCAGCTGTTTTTGCTTCCTATCTAATTCGATTTAAGCCTATAACACCTGTATTAAGTCGTTATGTAAAAGCATTTTTAGATTCTCATTTATTTTGGGAACAAGTTGAAATAAATAAGGCTGGTAATGCACTACAAAATATAAATGCGCAAAAACTTAGTGCTATCAGTTTACCACTCGCACCTCTCGCCGAACAAAAACGCATAGTAGCTAAGCTGGATGAAGTATTGGCGCAAGTCGATACCATTAAAGCGCGGCTTGATCGCATCCCCGCGATCCTTAAACGCTTTCGCCAATCCGTCCTCGCCGCCGCTGTGTCAGGCAAGTTGACGGAGGAGTGGCGTGGGAGAAAACAAATTCAAGAGGCATGGAGGGAGGTAACACTAAAGGATTTAACTTTAAGTATTTCGGATGGAGATCATCAGGCTCCACCCAAAGCTGAAAGTGGCGTTCCTTTTTTAGTTATTTCAAATGTCAGTAGTGGATTTATTGATTTCCAGAAAGTAACTCGTTGGGTTCCTAAAGAATATTTTGGTTCTCTAAAAGACGTTCGTGTTCCCAAAAAAGGAGATTTGTTATATACCGTGACTGGCTCGTTTGGAATACCAGTAAAAGTTGATACAGATACTAACTTTTGTTTTCAAAGACACATAGCAATAATTAAGGTTAACCGTGAGATTGTAAGCGGGGACTTTCTATACTATTGGTTGCTTTCGCCTATTGCCTTTATGCAAGCGGAAAGCACTGCAACAGGTACAGCTCAAAAAACCGTTTCTCTGACGAGTTTAAGAAATTTTGATTTCAATTTACCAAGACTAGAAGAACAAACCGAAATCGTTCGCCTGGTCGACCAATACTTCGCTTTTGCCGATACCATCGAAGCGCAGGTGAAAAAAGCCCAAGCGCGGGTGGATAACCTGACGCAAAGTATTTTGGCCAAAGCCTTCCGCGGTGAGCTGGTGGCGCAAGACCCAAACGACGAGCCCGCCGAAAAGCTGCTTGAGCGCATTGCCAAGGCGCGTAGTGAGGCCGAGCAACTGGCGAAAGCGGCGAAAAAAGCCGTGAAAGCAGGCCGTAAAACAAGGATAAACTAATCGAATCCGGCTTGGAGTGGCAAAGCATACGGTGTCGCTTCAAGCCATATCATCACTAATAAAAATCAACACGTTGG
>NZ_NBUS01000054.1:262765-265173 GCF_002749895.1 Vibrio fujianensis
TAACATTATGCAAAAAAATACCCTGACTCTTTCCAAGGTTTGGCATGGAGTAAAATTCTTTTTTAAATGGCTATGGTTAATTAACCTGTGTCTACTTGGCCTTACCCTCACTTTGGTTGGCAATTTCTTCTTGATGTTTGAATATTCTTTCTCGTTATCAGAGCTAGATATTATTGAAACGTCGTTTATTGTTTTCTTAGTCATGTTTTTTTACCGCTATATTCAACTGTGCCGGCGAAGTGACGTGCCTTTGGTGCGAAAAATTATCACGCCATGGGTGCATCAAGCCTATTTGGGGTTATTTTCTATCGGTCTAATCCTGATCGCGATTAAGTTTTCTGATTTTGACTGGGACCAACCGCTAGACCCTATCGATGAGATTGTGGGATATCTTTGCAGTGTCGCCGTGTTTAGTTATAGCTATTACCGCGTGAGTAAACTGTCGAATCAACAAGTATCAACAACACCAGTTGCCAATACGCAAGGAGCGACACAATGAAATCTATCCATTACTTAACCGCTTTTCTTTTCTTGTTTGCTGTGCCAAGCCATGCTCTGATGCATTCCGATGCAAAGCCCGGCAGCACCGAGTTTTTGATCTCTGCTTGTCAGGAGTACACCGAGCTCTACGAGAAAAAAGACCAACCACGTTTTGGCGCATTTCTCACTACCTCAAAAGAAGAGAGCTTTCGTGCTGGCTATTGCCTTGGTGCGATTATGCATACCAACAGCACATGTTATTCCTCTAGGTCGTCTGTCTATCGTGCGGCGCAATTAATTGCCTCGAGTAAAAAGATGGATTTCTATACCGAGAGCCGCCTACTGGAGCAGGCAGTATGTCGTTAGTGAACACCAATCAGGCAGTAAAAGCTTTATTTGGTCTTGAGGGTAGTGAGCCTTTACGCTCCAAGGCCAATACTTATCTACGCAACGGTGTTATTCCGCCATCATTGGTTGTTGATGAAGGGTTTAGCGATGCCAGTATAGGTAAGCGTGGTAAAAAATTGCTCAAAGCTCAGGCAGTGGATTGTTTGTTTAACGCGCTAGTGCTGGACAGTTTTTTTAATGATTCGAAGTTGGTCAAAGCAATTTTTGAAGATTCAGCAAAGCGAGTCACCAATGCAGCTCTGTGCGAGGAAGTGCTACTAAAAGCGCAAGCCGTCAATGAGGTGATGCATTTATCTGTGGCGGCGCAGCAATTTCTCAGCCAGTTGCGCGACGATGCGTTCAATTTACGTGAGTCTCGCTTAGTGTGCCCGTTTGCTGAGCAGCGTTTGCCACAAATGGATTTGGCGATGCAAAATACCGGCTTGCTGTACCAATTGCTCAGAGCGCAGCGCCTTTCTCTCTCACATAAAGAACAAATCTTACTCTGCTGGTTAGAGCAAGATCTCTTGGCGGCAGCTCAGCTCGCTGACCAAGTCGATTTGGCGCTTTTACAGCGAGATATGGCGTTAGCAGAGCTGGTGCAAAGGGTTCGTAAAGAGTATCAAGAAGGGCAAAGTTTCAACGCGCTATTAAATTGCTTACCGGACTAAAAAACGCTTTTTTGTGCAGTGCACAAATCAACACTACTCCTACCAACCCAAAGGAGTCGTGTTATGAACACTGTAAACCAGTTAGTCATCAATTATCACATCACAGAAAAATGCAACTACGATTGCCATTATTGTTATGCCAAATGGGCAAAACCGAATGAGCTGCACCGCAATGTCGATGAGATGAAGAGAGTACTGAGCAAACTCGCTGAGTACTTTCTTTCCCCTAATCCTATTCAACAACAACTGCAATATCAGAGTGTCAGGCTCAATTTCGCTGGCGGTGAGCCTTTTCTACTCAAGCAGCGCTTTACGGATGCGCTCGATTACGCCATCGACTTAGGCTTTAAAGCTTCAATCATCACCAACGGACATTTAATCAGCGATGCGTTTATTGCCGAGCAAAGCCATAAACTGCAGCTTTTGGGGGTGAGTTATGATGCCTGCCAATCTGAGGTGCAAAAGAAAATTGGCCGCATCACTCGCTCAGGTAATGTGCTTTCTGCACAAAGGCTACAAGCCATTTTTCAGCAGATAAGACATCACTCACCCACGACAGAGCTGAAAATCAACACCGTGGTGAATCACTATAATACCGAGGGGGATTTCACCACTTTGATCGAAGCCCTTCAGCCGAATAAATGGAAAGTGCTGCGAGTTCTACCGGTATTTGATTCGATTCAAACCATTAGTGATCAGCAATTTGCGGCGTTTGTCGAGCGGCATCAGCGCGTGGCGCATTGCATGTCGGTAGAAAATAACCACTCCATGACTAATTCTTATTTGATGCTCAGCCCTGACGGCGCTTTGTTCCAAAATGGTCATGGCTCGTCAGGTTATATTAAAAGTCGCCCTTTGCTCACAACGCCG
>NZ_NBUS01000054.1:265183-271467 GCF_002749895.1 Vibrio fujianensis
TTGATGTCGCCTTAGCTGAAGCGGGGTTTGATGCCGCCAAGTTTGCCTTGCGTTATTGAACGGAGCAACTGGTATGAAGATTCAAAGCATCACCAATAAACAGGGGGTGACAATGACGTTAATTATTACCAAAGCACCTCGTCGCATTGTGGATAAAGCGCAGCGGCTGATTCTTAGGTTAAGAGAGCACGAGGTTGGACGAGGAATGCGACCAAAAGTTATTCAACGAGACAGGCGTTGGTTGAGTTATCGGATTAATCGTAACTATCGCTTATTGGTCAGGCGCTCATGTTGCCATTGTGGCCCTTACTATTGTGTCAGCCATGCGGAGTTTGATCATTGGGCGAAACATTAAATCCTGCCCAATAGACATGTTCTAAAAAATACTCAACAAGAAGGTAAAAATGAATAAATTTATCGTTTATGAAGGGCTCGATGCCTGCGGAAAAACCACCTTAAGTTCGCGCTACGCACAAGAGAGAAATACCACCGTTCACTCTGCGATTATTAAACAAGCTGAACCGTTAAGAAAAATGATTGATGCTAACCAGTCTAAGGAGAGTGCATTACTGTTTTTTATGCTCAATAACTTTTTAAAAAGTGAGGAAGTGGCGAAAGCACGAGAGACGGAAGAGGTGATACTTGATCGCTATCTATTTTCAACCTTGGCCTACCAGAGCATTTTATTGGGCGAAGAGAAAGTGAGGACGATGTTTGATGTACTGAATATTGCAAATAATATTGTGCTGCCAAATGTTATAGTTTTTGTTAAAGCTGATACCGAAACCATAAACAATAGAATTAAAGCCAGAGGGGGTGAGATTCAATGGTACGGTGATGCCGTCACGCAAAATCATTGTGTGGAATCGGCCTACAAGATGATTTTTAACTGGTTTGATATTCCAATTATAGAGATAGATACATCAGAAAAATTTGGTTTATCGGTGGAAGAAACGTACCAGCTCATGAAAGAGCAGATAGATTGCGTTGTTTATAAGTAAAACGGTCGCTGCTTTCCTATTTTTATTGGCTTCGCGTAACCGATCAGCCCCATTTTACTAGGCACCTGATAATATTGACGGCTTCTGGTGTGAGAGGGGAGCCGTCATCTCACTCAGCGAACAATGATTTTTCGATATCGCAGATCCGTGCCATGAGTACGAAAGGGTCAAACGTCGACTCCTTGAAGCCAAATTTCCTGTAGAACGTTTGCGCTGTGCTATCAATAGCATGGACTAAGATTCCTGCGCCACCGACAGCGTTCATTGCTTGTACTGAGCGAATGATACAATCTTTTAAAAGACCCGCCGCGATGCCTTGACCTTGATAGGCGTTATCCACCCCAAGCCTGGCTAGAATCACCATGGGAATGGGATCTGGGCTATTTCGTCTTAATGAACTGAATGCTTGCTCTCTGGAAACTGAACCCATGGCAATGGCATAGTACCCAGCCACTTGATGTGCGTCAGTGTCATTGACCACATACACTCTCGCGGTTCCGCGCTTTTGACTCTTTAACGCCTGTTTTCTTAACCAAATATCGAGTTCTTCGATGCCACATCGAAAGGTGTTAATCTGGTGCTCATCAGTGAGTAGGGTTGGTGCACTTATTCCCAAGGCGCTTTCCTTTTAAACAGATCTTTCATACCCTCAAGGGTCTGTGGTTCAGCACGAAGCTCGTTATCAAACGCTTCAAAAGCCTTTGCTTCAACAACAAAATCTCGCTGTTCGGCCAGTATGCTGTGTGCTTCATTGAGTGCTGCTTGCTGGATGAACACGGTTCTATCGACTTTTTTTAAATTTGCTGCGGCATCGATAATGTCTCTTACCGATGGTAATACTCGCATGTTGATTGGCGCTGTTTTGGTAGCCATGACACCATCCTCTGTATATCTATTTAATATACAGTTTAAATGGTTTTTACGTGTAGTCAACAGACACACAAAGTGGTGTTCGTGAAACTTTGAGAGTACGTGAGTCCACATAGGACAACTGCATAGACTGGAGCCTCGATTTATATTAACGAGGACTCCTCATGCGAAAACTATCTGCAATTATTCTGTGTCTCCTTGGGTTCAAGCTGAACCTGTGTCTGAAGTGTCGCCCATTGGCAAAATTGACGGCACGCATCTATGATGCCTAGTTCAAAAAGCCACTTACCCGCCTTAAATGCGATTGACGAACGTTATTCACCAATGTGCTTGAAGAGGTAGATCCAATGATAGTTAAAGCAAGTCGTTACCACGGTAACTTGCTTTGCCACTCGGGATCGGCATGACATTTATTGGCGATATCTTCATAGTCCCGTGCGATGGCGTTGAGCAAATTAGCTGGCACTTGGCTGAGCAGTAACTCTTGATAATGGTGACCTGAGCCAACGCGTTGTTTGAAAACCTTAATATCATAAATGGCTGCTACTTCGCGTTCTTCTGGTACACAGTTACCACTGAAGCTAAATTCTACCTTTAATCCCAAACGACCAAACAGCTTGAAGTAGTGATCAAAAAAGCCACCATCTTCTACTTCACCACGTTTATAACCTTTTTTGCTGAGTAAACCGCGTAGAGTAAAAGTATCGGTCAGCAAGCCATGGTGATGAGCTAGTGCGATCTGCTCTGGTGTTGGTGTTACTTCAACCTGTTTGAGTTGCTCAAGCAACAGCTTAATATTGTCGTTTTTCAGATGCGCTTGCCAAGCTTTGGCTCCGGCTTTATCTAACTGATTGCTGCTGAGTAAGCGCAGGTTAGCTATAGCGGGTAGTTGCAACGGCTGATGATCGAGCCCAATCAATGTGCCGTCTTCGGCTGGCCGGAAACTATGCCAACCATCGGCCAGTTCAACTTGCCACAGTGTGCGTTGTAGTAGGTGAAACATTACAGGGTGTTGATGCAGATACTTTTGCCAATCACTGACTGTCCAAAGGCGTCCGGTGATCATGGCTTCATCAAGGCGCGCCGTTTGTTGTTCGATGATTTGCTTAAGCTCTTTTTTACAGTTGCTGATCCATTTTTTAATTTCATTAATCGCAGCGTCGTCATCATCTTTACGAGGCTGTGGTAGCGCTTTGAGCGCTTTGCCTTCTTCATTGAGTAACTGGAATTTCAGATCATGGCTCAGCTTTAGTGACAAGGTGCGTTTACCATAGCTAAATGGGGTTGGCGCTTGAGTATGCTCAAAGCCAGCAGTTTGAATCGTGCGATCGGCTAGTTCTTCCTGACTCCAGCCGTTACGCGCGGCTATCTGTTCTACGAGTTTAACCGCTAGCTCTTGCACGGATTTAGTTCGATAACGACGTGCAATGGATAATATAAATTGGATCACCGCAGGCTGGTTAATATGGACAATCGCACTTAGCATGGCTTCAATTTGATGATGTCGCAGATAGTGTTGTTTCATATAGGGTTGGATCTGTGCCACTAACGTCGACCCTGTACCGCCAGCAATCAGTGCTAATAAGCCTTTTTCTTTAATAGCGCTACCGATCAACTGATTTTTGTGTTCTGTAAAGCACGCGTGATAAGCATCTTCTAGCGTACACTTTTGATAGTCGGATCCCCAATCATACTGTGCCCATTGTTGATAGTTGGACAATTCATAATGCTGGTTCACTTCCGCGTATTCGTGTGCTTCTTGATCGCTTGGGCGACGAGTATCTTGGGCGATAAACGCTGATAAAATGAAGTGGGCGAGTTTGGCTTGGCTATCACTATCCAATTGAGAGAGATACAGGCGTAGTAGATTGTTGCCTTCGGGTTGTTTTATTTTTACTGCCATGACACACCACCAATAAATGATGTCTCGTTCAACGGGGGTGCCATCGACAAGTCGGCACTCAGGCAAATGTTGTGGCAGTAACCAATCCATCTGTTTGGGTACCGCTTTACTTAACCCTTCGGCAGCTTCCGCCGCTAGTGCTGCGGGTGAAACAAACTCGCTGATATCACCACCACATTGCTGCAGTGCATCCAATAATTGATTACGCGTGGTATTGTCATTCTCTTTATTGATCGCTTGTTGCAAGGCCGTTGTTGCCGCTGCAAGCTTTAGTTTGCTCAGCCATTGCGCGGTGATACTACGTATCTCTTTGCTGGAAGAGGTCAGCCCAGCGAGTATTTTATCCTTGATGAGTGGATGTTGCTCAGCCACTTTTTGCGCCTGTTGCTGCAGTTGTTTACGATGATCCAATGCCAATTCATATACTCGATCCAGCCAGTCTGGTGGCAGTTGAGGAAAATCGATAAGCAGTGTTAAGGCTTGTGCCATGATATTGTTGGCACTGTAATTATCACGCACTAGAGCTGAGAAATGCCATTGTTGTGTCGTGCTATCAAAGGTTGATTTCGCCAACTGACCTTCTAACGCAAGCATCATCATTTGCGGGTATTGCGCAAATAATGGCCATACGGGGAGTTGCTCAAATGCGAGAGGTAGAAAACCAATAGGCTCGTATCGAATATTGAGAATTTCATTACCAATCTCCGCTGGCGTAATAGCGAAGGGTTGCAGTAACGGTAGCAATTGGCGAATATCACTGATATCACGCTGGATGAGCTGACAGGGATGTCGACTATGAAACAGTGTATACAGCCCAGAAAACTGACCGGTGGCTAGTAAAAAATAGTGCGCTAACTGTGCATCTGGCTGTTGTGGTAAATCCGATGTATTGATAATACGACATGCCAATCTATCATCCAGTCGTTTGAATATAATATCGTTGTTCGATTGTGGTAAATTTTGCTGTAGCTTTTGCAAGCCTGTCGCGATCTGTGAGCGAGTAATCGATTGTAATTCCTTTAAATCTTGTTGTTTTTCAAGACAATGGTTTTGCCAATATTCTACTTCTTTATCTTGTTTGATGTAGCTCTTGGCTTCAGCAATACTGTCTTCTGTTTCAGCAATAGCGTTTGACAAGGTTTGCATGCATACAGATAACCAGCGTTCAGGAAATTCATGGCTTATGGTGAGTATTGGATAACTCGGTAATTGCCAAACAAAGTTTTTAGCTTCTTGCTTGTGTTGGTGTCTGGTGAGTGCTTTGGTCAGTTGTTGACGTACGATGGTGTTTGTTTCTTTCGTTAACCATTGCTTCATTAACGGTTGAGCAGAGGTAACATCCGGTACAGCAGAGATCCAATAGCCACGTGTCTTGCTATCGGCATCCTCGAAGTGTTGTTTTAGATAATATAGACAATCAAGAGGGTTACACAGTGTCAACGCGGCCGCCGCAGCTTTGCGGACTTTTTGGCTATTGTCTTGCACCAACTGCATCATTAATGGAATATGGGTGCTTGGCAATGAGGTGTGCTGACATAATTGCTGGCAGAATATATAGCGGCCTTCGGCATACAGTTGTTGCAGTTGTTCGGCAAAATCAGGAGTCAAACTGACATCGAGCCAGTTAGTATGATGACGTAAGTATTCCGCGTAACCTTCCACTATCAGACCGGGGGTCTGTTCCAAGATAAAAGCGTCAGCGTACCAAATAGGCTGTTGATACCGTGCTAACAAAGCTTGTAAGGTCTGTCGATTGGGTAAGCGGTCACTTGGTAGTCCCCAGTTATTGATGTCGCAGAAAAAGGAGACTAGATGGGCAAAATAACCATCGAATTCTCTTTCTGTCAGTTGATGGTTAAAACTGAGATCATGTGTCTTGCCCATTTGAGTGACAACAACGCCTAAGCGATAGAGAAAATCAAGCTGCTGCCCTTGTTCTGAGCGTAAGACTTGATGCATCGCATTTAACACTTGCTCATCATAATCATAGTGATCATTGGGAGAATAAAAGCCGGGAAATAGCTTGCTGTTTTTTTCTGGTCGTTGAGATAATCGTGTTAAACAATTCGCCTCTTCACCATTGATTAGATAGCGCACCACTTTGTGCGAGAGACCAGGTTCAAACTCATCATAACCTTTGCAGGCTGTGGTCAGTCGTTTCTCGAAATCGTTAGTTGTGGTGTGGCTGAATAATTTTTTAGAAAAAGAAGAAAACACAAAACAATCCTTATTGAGCTAATTTATTTTTATTCCTTGCGCAGGGCTAGTGATCAAAGGGAACAATTGATCAAAAGGAATATTGATCAAAGAGAACATTGATCAAAAGGAACAATGAACAAAATCGATCCCCACAGAATCACCAATGGCCGCGACTGTGTGGATTGGGCAGAAAAGCCCACCGCTTACCGCACAGGCAGTTATCGTTAGGAGTAACATGTGGCGCTATAGGGTGTAGACCTCGACGTTTTGATTTTTTAGATATTCAATATCACTAGCCGGTGCTTTACCAT
>NZ_NBUS01000054.1:271477-272898 GCF_002749895.1 Vibrio fujianensis
GTCAACAAAATCGAGATGCTGGGTGTTGCACCGATGGTTGATGGGAAGATTTTTCCGAATTTACTGGAATCCGTTAAAATAATATTTCGCCTTTTTTTCGCTAAAATGGCTGAAGCGATATCAGCTCGCATCATATCACAACTAGTAAAACCGGTATCTTGATGGAATCCATCAATACCTAAAAAAGCCGTACTGAAATGAATATGTTCGATACATATTTTGGTGAGCGGGCCGACGAGACTTTCTGCTTGATGCTGATAGACCCCCCCTAATAAAATGATATTGGCGGAGGTGTTGCGCAAAAGGTGTGCAATATAGGCAGAGGGGGTAATAATGGTTACATCGCCTCGGTCCGCAAGAACGCGCGCAAGCAAAGCATTGGCACTACCGCCTTCAATTAATACGGTCTCATGCGGGGATACAAGTTCAGAGGCTTTTTCGGCTAACGTTTGTTTGATGTCAAAGGAAACTTCTAAACGGGAATCAATATTATCGTTTTGCAGTGATATTGCCGCGCCATGAACACGCTTCAAGTATCCACTTTGTTCTAAGAAATTAAGATCTTGGCGAATGGTGACGCCGGACACCCCGATGATTTCAATCAGCTCTGATACTTGAATGCGATTCGCTTTATTGACTAAATGTAAAATTTCACTCTGTCTAGAATTCATGACGTTTGCTCGAATAGAGAAGAGGCACCATTATAGTGCCTCTTTGTTTCATTTGAAACACAAGTGAAGTTTCAATTATAATTCATGCTCTGTACGGGCGATGATGTCGTCTTGCGCATCTGGCGAGAGCGCGGTGAAGAAGGCCGAGTAGCCTGCGACACGTACGACTAAGTCACGATATTGTTCTGGATTCTTCTTGGCAGCCAATAAGGTATCGCGTGAGACGATATTGTATTGTACGTGCCATCCTTTGTGATGGTTGAAGAAGGTACGGATCAACATTGAAAGCTTGATTTTATCCCCTTCAGACGCGACCGCTGATGGGCTTAACTTCTGGTTAAGCAGTACACCACCAAGAATTTTGTTTGCTGGGATCTTACCCACCGAGTTGTAGACAGCCGTTGGCCCTAAGCGATCTGAGCCAGATGCTGGGCTTGCCCCCTCTGCCAGTGGCGTTTTCGCTTTGCGACCGTCTGGCGTTGCCATGGTTGATGCACCAAATGGCACGTTCGCGGAAATACTTGATGTACCGGCGTAGTAGCCGCCACCAATTGGGCCGCGACCATGACGTGTGTTGACGAACTGTTCTAGCTCATCAATGTAAACTTGGTAGGCATGGGTGAGTAGTTGGTCTACCGTGTCATCATCGTTGCCGTATTTGGGCGCGAAATTGATTAAACGTTGGCGAAGCTGTTCGTTCTCAATACCTTCGAAATTTTCTTCTAAGGCTTTGGCCAGCTCTGGCTGGGT
>NZ_NBUS01000054.1:272908-283368 GCF_002749895.1 Vibrio fujianensis
TTGCGCCTCATCGAAAACAAGGTGTTTGATTGCCGCTAGGCTGTTTCCCAAGTTTGCGATTCCCACTTGTAAACCAGATACCCAATCGTATTTTGCGCCGCCTTCTTTGACGGTTTTACCACGAGCTAAACAATCGTCTACCAGCGTTGAACAGAAGATGTCTTGCGCTTGTTGTTCAAGCACACTATCGACTACGGTATCGATCTCAATCGATTTACGCATGTAGTAACGGATTTGTTCAGCCCAAGAGGCGGTCACTTGTTCAAAGTTCTCGAAATTGCCTTTTGCCAAAGACTTATCGTGTGGTAAGAAAGCGTGACCGGTTGTCGCATCTATACCTTCGTTCAGCGCGGCCAGCAGGATACGCGCAAAGTTAATAAAGCTCATACCGGTACAACGGTAACCCCATTTGCCCGGAACCGCCGTTTCGATACAGCCGATAGATGCGTAGTTATAAGCGTCTTGTTTCTCTACGCCCAGCTTGATGAATTCAGGAATCACAATTTCATCGTTGTTAAAGGCAGGCATACCAAAGCCACATTTAATCACGTCAATGCAGCCCATCAAGAACGCTTGGTTCAAACCTTCATGATAACGCACACTCAAGTTAGGTTGCGTCGAACGAAGCTGACCACAAGATTCCAAAATCGCCCAAGACAGAGGATTGACAGCATCTTCTGGCTCACCATTTTCATTTAACTTCTGACCGCCGATACAGACGTTTTGATAAAGCGGCGATCCTGCTGAGGCTTTGGAGTGCGCGCCGGAGCGAATTTTGTTCACTTCAAGCAGCTTTAACCAGCAGCTTTGCAATAGTTCAAGGGCGAAAGCTTTGCTCATTAGGCCATGTTCAAGATCACGTACGTAGTAGTCGTTGAGGTATTGATCCATCCGACCAAATGATACCGAGTGGCCGTTCGACTCAATTTGCAACATCAACTGCACAAAATAGCTCAATTGCAGTGCTTGCCAAAAGTTGGTTGGGGCATGGTAGGCAACATGACGACAGATGTGTGAGATTGTCTCTAGTTCCTTTGCTCTCTCTGGTCGTGTTTCGCTTATTGCCATTTTTTGCGCAAGATCAGCGTAACTTACCATGTGCTCTTGAATCGCCAGCAACACGATTTCGACAGATTTATAGAACTGCTCTTTTTTTAACCCTTCAAAGGTCGAGACATCATTATTGGCGCGATGCTGACGAACCTCGTCTAATAGCCCATTCATCCCGAGTTTAAGGATTTTCTCATTATCAACGGCTAGGTGAGCGTCACCAGATGTCATATTCCCTTCGGCTTTGATGATGCTGCTGGCTAAGATCTTTTGCTGCTCATCGGTAAATAACCCATAGCAACGGTCTTGAACCGTTTTACCGCGCCAGTACGGTGTCATCGTATGGATGCGTTGTTTGTCTTGTTCGGTGACAGCAAAACCCGCGCCTGGGCGATCGGCCAGTTCATCGATTTCTGCTTCAATCCAACGTACGGTGTATTCAGGGAAGATAGGTGCTGCACGGACTTTGCTTGCTTGGTTACCGACAATCAGTTCATCATGTTTAATCCAAATGGTACGAGTCCGTAAGTGCTCTTGGAGTGCTAATGCACGCTGGACAATCACAGGTTTATCCTCATTGGCCTGATAAGCACGAGTGTAGGCCTCAGCACGCTCGGTACAGATAGGTGGTGTGACGATATTGATCAGGGCCGATTTGTGCGCTTTGATACGCTCAGGAAGGGTATTCAGATTCATGGTTAACCTCTTACAATCACGTTGAGTTGAGTATGATCGCTTGCGTATTGCATGGCGCTTTCTAGCAGTTCTGGCTTGTTTAATGGTTTGTCAGAACACAGGTACGGCATATCGAGCAAACGGTATTTATTGATGCCGAGTGTGTGGTACGGCAGCAAATGAAGTTCTTGGCAGCTTGTTAGTGAAGCGGCAAAATCGATGATGTTGTGTAACTCTTCGAGGGTGTCGTTAAAACCCGGCACAACGGGCACGCGAATCACAATCCGCTTGGCGATGGGAGCCAGTTTTTGGAAATTGTCTTTGATGCGTTTTAGTGAACCTTTGGCCCAGCTAAGAAATTTTTCTTCATCGGTATGCTTTAGATCTGCGAGCCAGCAATCGATGTGTGGGGCCACTTTTGCCACATTCTTCCATGGTACATGCATGCACGATTCAATCGCGGTAGCGACTTGATTGCTCTGTAAACGTTGTGCGAGTTCGGCGACTAAATCGGCTTGCATTAATGGCTCACCTCCCGAGAATGTCACACCGCCTTGGCTTTGGTCATAGAAAGGCTTGTCTTTCATTAATAGCTTAAACAGTTCGTCTGATTGTGTTTCTTCTCCACATACACTGAGTGCTTGAGTCGGACAAACATTTTGCAGCGCAATCAGTTGATCGTCTGTGATTGCTTGACGATTGATGGTGATCTGGTGATTAAGACGTCGAATGCCATCATTCAGTTCGTCATCGTTTACTGTCGCTTGATAAGCAGAGACACACAGTTGGCAATCTGCCATACAGCTTCGTGGATCAAAAAATAACGAGCGTTTTTCGCTGCGGCTTTCTGGATTTTGGCACCAAGGGCAAGACAAACTGCACCCTTTAAGAAAAAGAATGGAACGAATGCCGTCACCATCATGGGTAGAGAATCTCTGAATATTAAAATACATTTCTGCTTACCTCTTGGATTACGCTTCGCGGTTGACACTTATGGGCCACTTTTCGTTGGTTAATCGCTTTATTTACGTGTGTATCCACTGCATCAATCTTTCATATTGTGAAATTAGATTGTTTCAAATGAAATTTCAATTGATCCAAATCAACATCTTGTTCGATTGTCGGATCTATAGTGATCCCATCATCAAAACGAAGAGATTGTTTTAAGGTGGGAACCATGATTGAACTTTATTTAGATACGGCTGATGTGGCAGAAGTGAAACGTTTTAACCAGTGCTTACCGCTAAAAGGTGTGACAACTAACCCAAGCATTTTGGCAAAGTCAAAACAGGGGCTCAATGACACCCTCGCCGGCATGCAAGAAGCCCTTGGCAGTCATGCTCGCTTTCATGCTCAGGTGGTCAGTTCTACGGTTGAAGGTATGGTTGCAGAAGCGCGCCAACTCCATGAATTGCCTTATGATATGGTGGTAAAAGTGCCTGCAACAGAAACGGGATTAGCTGCAATTAAGTTGATGAAAAAAGAAGGAATTCAGGTTCTTGCGACGGCGATTTACTCGGCTCAACAAGGTTTCCTTGCGGCACTGTGTGGTGCTGACTACTTAGCCCCTTATATCAACCGTATTGATGCGATGAACGGTAATGGTGTTGAAGTGGTTGCAGACCTTCAATTGCTGTTGGATCAAAACCAACTACCGGCGAAGATTTTGGCTGCTAGCTTTAAGAATACTCAGCAAGCGATGGCAGTGATGAAACTGGGTATTGAAGCGATTACGCTACCGACCGATGTGGCAGCGCAAATGTTCGCTCACCCAGCAGTAAAACCAGCGGTTGAGCAGTTCGATAAAGACTGGAAAGATACGTTCGGCGAGAAACTTTCATTTGAAAGTTAGTCGGTCTATTGACTTGCGTGTCTATTGAATGTCTGAGCTTGATCCGGCTCGATGGACACTCGACTATTTTGCAGGACCTTTTTGTTTGCCGAGTGAGGCTGGCCAGCCATGAGATAGAAACCTGAATCATTCTGATGGCGGGGAAAGTGGCCAGATAAACAGCGAGGGAAATGCCTGACGCAAAAGCGCGTGATCCAAAGAGAGCGTTTGAGGGATTATGCCCGAAATTTCTGGTTGTAGTTTGCCAAAATTCTGAGGTCGATAGAGTTTCAGGCAACTCTGCGCCTCAATCAAGCGATAGGGACAGAAGCCTCCTGTCGTTATTTTGTGTCCTGGAATGCCATATTTAAGACGGACATTTTCCCCTAACCGCTCAGTCAGTAAGGCCGGCTCCAACCGATTTGCCAAATTGACTTGCTGCTCTTTTGAGATCAGGTAAGCGCAGCAATCTGGGTTATCCAGCAGTAAGCGAGCCAAACGTTTCAGCCAAGGGGTCAGAGCTTGGGGCGTTTCTGGTGGCATCAGCAGTAAGATTTGTTGCTGGTGAAGTTCGTTCGCATGATGATTACGTAATAACCATAATGGACTACCAAGCTGAGTCGATAACTCAGCAAGCCTTGTCCGTTCTGCTTGGATTTGAGCGTGCAGCTTTGCCAATGCCTGTGAGAAATGGTCAGCCGACATCTCTTGACGTTTTAACCAGTATAAAGAGAGGTGTTCACCCCAAGTCTGGTGGTAAAGCCGCAAGGTGTAGTACCCCTTGCGGGGTACTAGCTCGCCACCGACGCAAGCGGTGTGGCAGTTAGTTACTTTGAGGTTGGCAGCAAAATGGCGTCGACAAATCCTAGCGGCTTTGAACCCTGCTAATTTGGCCGGTACATAGTAGCGTGCAGCGACTAGCCAGAAAAGCGAAATTACTAAGGCATAAAGCAGACGGGTGATCACTCGCATATCAGGCGTCAGCCAGCAAATGTTGGCGTATTGTCATCACCTGTTCTACGAAGCTCTGCTCGGTATGGAACAGTTGCTGTAGCATCTGACGGAAGTTTTTTACCAGTTCATGTTTGACTCCAGGTTCATCTTCAAGTACTACTCGAAAGTGGTTGCCGATGGCTTCAAAGGAGATGTATTTAGTCAAATCGCCCAATTGGCTGTAACAGAGGGCTTGGATAATTTTTTTCCAGTCTTCAGCATCCATTTTGAGAGGTAACACACTCTGTATGCGGTTGGCCAGCTGTTGCATACTGGTTGAATCTAATTTGAAAATGACGTTAACAAAACCGAAGTTGGCCATGATCTGGTATATCTCGCGCAGATCCAAGGGGACGACGTCATCTGGAGTGGTTATTGGTGTTTCTGTGGCCTGGTTGAGAGTTGAAGAAGTCGCGCTAACGGTTTGCCACTCAATCTCATGTTGCACTTGTTCAAGAGCATTGAGCACCGCTCTTGGGGTCGCAAACAGCTCACGGAATAACTGCTCCAAAGCCTGAATTTGGGGCAGGCTTGCGATTTTATTGGGATCGACCTCGAAGATACACTGCGTCTCCTCGTCATTGGTTTGTAATGCTTGTGCTAGCTCTGGCGACGTTTGATTGAATACGGCGCTGATAAAGCGTTGCCAGTTGACGGCATTATCCATATTGGCATTAGGACACTGAGCCTCGATAGCCGCACCGAGGGCTCGGGTTTCGGAAAATTCCAGATCCAAGCGAAAGCTGACTCCCAGCAAGGTCACCGATTGACGGACAATACGGCGGAATTGAAGTCGCGTTTCGTGATCTTTAAAGCCGACACTGGCTTGGGGCATCGCGCCTTGCGTTTGTGGCGCTTGGGACTTCGGTTTGTTGAATTCGGCCAGCTTTGTTGCCGCATCTGCTGGGCACACCGGTGGTCGCATGGCTTCAAGGTCGGCTATTCCAGAGGCGATCACCGCATCACCATAGTAACCAGCGATGAGCTGTAAATAATGACTGGCTTGTTCACCATGCATCAACAGGAAGCCCAACGGATTCATCCCATTAGCATCGGGGGTCTGGGGTTTGGCAAATCCGATATTCGATGAGGATTCTGACTTGAGATTGGGATCGATCATCCAAGGATCGGCTCCAAGTTCGAGCAAGCATTCAAAGATTCCAGGCCGATTGGCGAAGGCGGCCTCTAACAAGGGATGGTGGCGTCCAGAGGTCAGACTATTGATTTTGGCTCCTCGCTTCACCAGTTGAGTGACTAATCCCTTTTTGTTGGCTTCGATAGAAGAGTGAGCATCGTAGCAGTATTGACTGGTGATAGCCGCTAGCAGTGGGGTGTCACCCAAAGGTGAGACGGCATTGATATCTGCTCCACGCTTGAGTAATAGGTCAATGCAAGACTGGATACCAAAGGTACAAGCTGTCATCAGCGGCGTCGCTCTGGAATCTGGATCAGGATCTAGAACCTCAAGATCCACCCCCAGCTCCAATAGGGCTAATACGGTATTAGCACGATCGATTGGGTTGACGTCTGAATAGTTGGACAAACATTTATGCATCGCATTGGAATGATCGAATCCGCCGACATGATGGATGTCAGCACCATGCTCAGCAAACCAACGTAAGAGTTCAGCACGCCCTGGCATGGCGGCAGCAAAGATCAGGTTATTCCCAAGCTGATTGACTTCATGGATATTAAATCCTGTTCTTTGCCACAGATAGCGAACGAATTTTAGGCTGGTTTCTTCATTGATCGAAGAAGGATATCGTTGTACTGAACTCATGATTCCAGATTCTTGGAACTGTCCCACCGGGCGAGTCGGGTCGACACCATAATCGATAAGTAGATCAAACATGGGACGGCAGTATTCAAAGTCATTGTCCGCATCACTGAGGATACAAGAGAAAAGGTGGGTGATATCGGGATTGGTGGGCGTATGTTCAACATGGATGGCATAAGGTTGATCGACAGCTGCACCAGCTTCGAGCAAAATCTCCACCGCATTAAGATAGAGTTGTTTGTTTTGTTTGCATCTCGCATAGCGGAAACAGAGCAGATACAATAAACTCCACCGGCAGCTGTCGTCACCATCAAAACAGAGACGATCGAGATCTTGTTCGCGCTCTATGAGTACCCGGAACAGCTCCAAGCCGTCCTCTTTAAGCTCCCAGAGAACATCTTCAGCAAGCCAACGCACCTCGGTCCATGCGCGCATCGTGGGGAAGCGTTGCAGTAGATATTGGGCTAAAGACCAGCATTTTTTGTGCAGTGCTAGAGTAATCGCGGTTGCTGGGGCTTTGTGATTGCCGGAAAAGCTTTGATGCACATCGGCCAGTTGGTAATCGGGATACAGAGCAACGATATCGCCCACAAGTTGTGGATCTCGCAGAAAGTGTATCGCTGAAGCGACGGCATCTGCTGGAAACGGGAATGGCTGTTTGAGTTGCAGCAGTCGCCGTATTATTGGCTCGTTGCGGGTGTGAATGGCCAATTCGAGTAGTGAACCTTCATCATATTGTTGTTGCAGATCTAACCCTAGATTGAGTAACAGTTCAAAAATCGCTGCGCGATCTTGAGCGGTTTCCTCAGGTTTGTTGGCAAAATAATGGAAATAACCAGAGACCATTTCGGGAGTAATTTCAACCGGACTCTCACTTAAGGCGATTAAGGCCTCCAGTGTGGGCAGATCGCAGCAGTATTCGAACGCCCAGTTCAAGGTGTGGGCACTCAATGGTGGTTGAAAACCGTGAGTTAGCATTTGTTGTACAAACTCAGCGTCTTTATGAAGTAAGGCAATATCCAGAGCTGTCCAGCCGGAATCGGTTTGCAGTAGGCTGCTTAATCCAGCCTCTAACAGCATGTTGAACATGGCTGACTTTTGTGCCAAGTTGGGTTTTACCCTGAGATGACTTGGATAGAAATGGCTTATCCACAATTCATCATTCATACGGCAGTTTTCATTGACAGGTTTGCCGCGTAGGGCAAAGTTAGGGGTAATTCCGCCTTGCAACAGTACGTTGAGTTGGTCAAGCTGAGCGCGTTCGATGGTTAGAAATAGGGCACTTCGATGATCATGGGGATCCTCTGCACCATGGCGTAGTAACAGGGCAACTTCATCCAACCTATTCTGCCCCATAGAACATAAAGCATAGAGCGGAGTACAGAAGAGTTCAGTGCCACCAGCGGTGGTGAAAGCGAACGCTTGGTTAACCTCAGCGCCTTTGGCTATCGCTAACTCAGCAAGTTGACAGCGCTGGCTAGATGATAAGTTGGAGTGACACAAAATTGGGCCGACCACAGGCTTGCCACTGAAATCGGCTTGGATGGTAAGATAGCGCTCAACCTCGTTCGCATCGGCAGAAAACAGATCCAGACTCTCATCAAGTATCAAACGGGACAGCAACTGATCTTTGGTTAGTAGCATACGCGCGACCTCTGGTTGATAGTGGTCGATATCTGCTCCTAGCTCTACGAGTCGAGTCAAGATTAGGCGTTGGCCATTTTTTATCGCCATTGCCAGTAAAGTCTCACCAGAAGCCGAGTAACCTCGCTCTAAGTCGTAGTGGTATTTCTGCTCGATTAGCATATTGAATATGGCGAGTATTTTCTGCTCTGGCATCGGAGCATTGAATAATTGAAATAGGAGTGAGTCACAATATTCTCGTTCTTCACTGCCTTGATATGCGATGCCGTGAGAGAGCAGCAATTGCACGGTTTGTGGTTCCAGAGCAGGGTTGCGACTGAAGCAATGCCAGAAGAAACATTCATCATCTAACAGTGGCAGTTGCTGTTCCAACACGGCCTTGACCATTCGATAGTCACCACGGCAGGTGGCTAGTGACAAGAGATTAAACTCTCTTTGCCAAATAATGTTGAGATTGACCCCCTGCTCGCTAAGCATACGCACCATCTCGCCCGAGCGCAGTGCGCGCTGTAACACATGATTGGGCTTACGCTGCTTGTCGAGTAAGTGATTAATGCTGGCACCCAGTTTGAGTAGGTGCTGAACAACTCTATCGAGTTCGGGATTGGCCTGTTCTAGGGCAAAATCGAGTGGTCGGCTATGGTGAATTCCGTCCTGAACAAGCTTGTTATTGACATTGTTAGGGTTGACCACTTGGCTGATAGCAACCAGATCCCGATTGAGAATATGATCCTTGAGCGTGCCACCTAAGCTGTGGTTATCTTCAGTAAAATGTCCCATTAATTGATCTCTTGAGGTTGTCGTGACATGAGTGTCTTGCGGGCGTGATTGGATTGCGATGTATTTTGTTTATTGGATGAGCATCTTGGTGCGATACAATGATTTGCATATTTTGTGATTGTAATGAAGGCCTTAAGATCTGTCTAGTGTTTTATCTTGCTCGATTTTCCTCGTCAGGAGCTGCTTATTCGATTGGCTGATTATTAGATGGTAGTCTTCAAATCTTCAGAGGTTTTGCTCTTCAGATCTTTTCCTATTGTGCAGGACAAAATCGGTCAGCTCTTGCTTGTGCAGCTCAATCTTTTCCACGCCATCATGATCGGCTCCATCAATTTCCAGAAAGCGTATTTGTTGCGAGATTCCTTTTTTTGCTTGCTGATAAATAAGATAGCCGTCTTCAATCGGTACGGTCTTATCCGCATTGCCGTGTACAATCATTAACGCAGACGTTACTTTTTGAATGGTATTCATCGGAGCAATTTGCTCGAATTTGTAGCCGATGATCCACTCAACGTAAGCAAGAATCAAAGGTATCAGTGCAGGGACATTGGTTAATTTATGCAAAAAACGCCGCATCGCGAGTTCTGGGTGGGCAAATGCCGCAATACTTATCACGCCATTAAGCGGTAGTTTTCTTGATGCGGCCAACAGCACTGCTCCTGCACCCACAGAATGGCCAAGAAGAAAGACCGAACGCATCTGGTGTGGATGGTGTTGTGAAAGATACCGGTGAACCGATTCAATATCGCTAGCGAATTTCGGCATGGAAGAAAAACTATCCGATTCACTATTGCCGTGGTTGCGAGAATCAAACAAACAGACGTTGACGCCGAGATCATAAAAAGGTTTAGCCAGAGGTAGCATAAGACTTTTATTCGCTCCCCAGCCATGCACGATGATTACGGTTGTATCAGACAGGACAGAGGATTTCGGCTCGAGTAACCATGTTGCTAAATATTTGCCGTTTTCAGCTGGAACTGAACACGCGGTTGAATGTAAACCGAGTGACTCAGGAGTCACTTGTTGGCAAGATTTAGGCACACGAAAAGCCAGATGCAGCCAAAAGGCGAACCCGGCAACAATAACAACGATAGCTAAAAAAACGGTCAGATTACTCATCGATCCGATCCCAAGTGTGATCGTTTCTCTATGTAACGAAAATAGAGTGAGAGACTCAAACAAATAAGCAAGTAGGTGAAGCCAACAATAAGCCAAATTTCGAAAATGTAGCCAGATGAGTTTGCCATTTCGGTACCCACGAAGGTCATTTCCTGAATCGAAATCAACGAAACAATCGATGTGTCTTTGACTAGCGAAATAGTTTGACCTGCAAGTGCCGGAGTGATGGCTTTAATGACTTGAGGCGCGATGACAAATCGATAGGTTACCCAACGAGACAGGCCGAGTGAATCGGCGGCTTCCCATTGACCATTGTCGATACTTTGCAAACCACCACGCACGACCTCGGCAATATAAGCGGAGGAGAGTAAGCCGACACAAATGACTCCAGAGGCTAGATTTTCCCAGAGGTTGGCTGGGCCAAACAAGACATATTGAATCATGTTGGGCTGTCCGCGATAGTGGCGCAGCAGATTTTCTAAACCCAACAGAGGAATTAATTGGTTGGAGATAAAAAAATAGAAAATGAAGACAAAGACCAATGGTGGAATATTGCGCACTAATTGAATAAACGCATTGGCGGGGGGACGG
>NZ_NBUS01000054.1:283378-287515 GCF_002749895.1 Vibrio fujianensis
GCCATCCCGATGATGAAAAGCGAGCCAAGCCCAAAAGCGTACCTAATATTAAGGCAAAAACGATGCCCCATACACTTAAACGCAATGTCGAAATTAAGCCTTGAAAAAAGTACGGTAAGCTGCCATCGGCTCTTGGTGTAAACAATAGTTCAATGGTTTCTTGCCAGTGCCAAAGATAATTGACTCCGGCGCTTGAACGATGATAGAGCCATATACCAATACCACTGCAGATCAGCAGCAACACCCAATCGAGTCGCTGAAAACGTGGAAAGAAAGAGCCCGTTTGGGTTCTATTGGATAAAAGACGAAAAGTGGTATGTTCGCTCAAGGTTTGTCTCCATGATAAGAAGTACACCAACCCGTTCAACGAGTTGGTGTTGAGCCTACTGACCTTGCGCGATTTGGTCTTGCCAGTCTAGAGTTGAAAACCAATATTGGTAGCGTTCATCTAACCAACCGTCTTGGGTTCGTGCATCAATCCACTGGTTGAAGAATGCTCGCTTATCTTCTTCTCCCAAACGTACAGCGAAGGCTTCATTACCCTGTGATAAACGCTGAGTAAAGGGAAGGAAGAGCTTGTCCGCATGTTTGATCGTTTCGTGTTCAGGCTTAGGGCTGGATGCAATAACGGCATGAGCGTTACCGTTCAGTACTTCTTGAAATGCTTGTGCGTCATCATCAAATTGCAAGATTTTTGCTTTAGGGAAGGTTTCACGCGCCACTTGGACGGTAAAAGCACCCCGGCGAGCCGCGATTTTTATCCGACGGGAATTAAAGTCTGAAAATTCACTAAAGCCAGAAGCCAAGGTTTTATTGGCGGCGATTTGTACGCCAGAGTGAGAATAAGGCGCGCTGAACAATACGCTCTTTGAACGTTCTGGGGTAATAGACATACCGCCGATAATAACATCAAACTTTTTAGCCAGTAGCGCGGGGATAATGCCATCCCAAGCGGTCGGGACAAATTCGACGTTTAATCCCGAATCTGCCGCCAGACGTTTGGCTACGTCGATTTCAAAACCGATTAATTCCCCCTGTTTGTTACGCATAGCCCAAGGCACGAATGTTGACATACCGACACGTAACGTTCCCCGTTCTTTGATTTGATCCAGATTCGGCGTTGTTGTACTTGGGTTCGCCAGTGAGGGGAGGGCAATGGTGATCCCTAGTAATGCGGTGATGGTTGCTCTGAATAACCTCATGTTATCTCCTTATAATTTGCGCCAACTGGCTCCTAGTTTGTGTTCTAGCCAAGCGGATAAGCCAGACAGTGATAATGTGAAGGCAAGGTAGATTGCCGCCACAGTAAACCAGATTTCAAACGGCATGGCCGTTTCAGAGACAATGTTTCTTGCCTCGGTAGTTAGATCGAAAATGGCCATCACACTGACTATAGAAGAATTTTTGATCAGTGATACCAGTTCGTTGGTCAATGGTGGTAATGTGCGTTGTAATACTTGCGGTAAAATAACGTCTTTATAGGTAAAGAAAGGTGATAACCCTAACGTTTTGGCCGCTTCAAATTGACTGGTGGGAATGCTATTTAATCCGCCACGAAAGATCTCCGTGGTGTAAGCGCCTTGAAAAAGTGAAAGTGCCAAGATGGCGGTACTAAATCGGTCTAAGCCAATGACTGGTCCAAAAATAAAGTAGAGTAAATAAATTTGTACCAATAGTGGTGTGTTCCGAATTAATTCTACGTACACACTACCAATGGTATTACCGACTACAGATTGACTGAGCCTTAATAGCGCGGCCACGAAACCAATCACCAGAGTGAACAATAGACTTAGCGCGGAAATTTTGACCGTAATAATAAGGCCATCAATCAATTGAGCGGGCCACCATTGACCATCTTCATAGAAGGCGAGGTAATCAGGTACTCGTTCCCACTGCCATTGATACCCTATCGCTTGAGCTCCTGAATCAAGAATCCAAGCCATGAGCATCAGTAGTATTATTATTTGAGCCACTGCTTGAAGAACGGGTTTAAAGACTCGATAGAGCATCTAGTGACTCAGAATTTGGTTTAAGAACGCTTGAGTGCGCGGATGTTTGGGCTGTTCAAATAAAGTCATTGGAGCATTCATTTCGATAATTTCACCTTCATCCATAAAAACGACGCGGTTGGCCACTTTTTTTGCAAAGCCCATTTCGTGAGTGACACAAATCATCGTCATACCGCTTTGTGCTAGCTTGACCATGACATCAAGTACTTCGTTTATCATCTCAGGATCGAGCGCCGAGGTGGGCTCATCAAATAATAGCAGATCAGGTTCCATACAAAGTGAACGAGCGATGGCAACACGTTGCTGCTGACCTCCTGATAATTGAATGGGGTATTTATTGGCTTGTTCTTCAATATTCACTCGTTTTAGGTAATGCAGGGCTCTTTGTTTGGCTGCTGACACACTGAGTTTTAGGGTACGGATTGGCGCGAGAGTAAGATTTTCTAAAACAGTAAGGTGGGGGAAAAGATGAAAATGTTGGAACACCATACCGACTTTACCGGGTTTGAGTGTGTCAGCATCAGCCGGTTGTCCGAACACAGTGAGTTGTCCAGCCTGGATGGATTCTAGATGATTAATACAACGGATTAGCGTGGATTTTCCTGATCCGGATGGCCCGCAAATGACCAAGATTTCGCCAGAATGCACTGACAAATTAATATTCTTTAGGGCGTGATATTCGCCATACCACTTGTTTACGCCGTTGAATTCAACAACAATATTTTTCTCTTTCAAAAGGGATAACTGCTAGAGTAAATTTCTCGTTACCATAACAAGTTATTAACGATATTGCACCTGTTAATCAAGAGCAATCAGTATCCCACCGTCACGCTTATGGTTTGCTCATGATTTCACTGGTGGGATAGACAACCAATGAACCTCTTAAGTGATCAATCTAGAGGTCAATGTTTCCCTTCAAGCCATCAACGTATTACTTGAAGGGAAAGGGCACATTAACGGTTAATACGACGTCGCCACGCTAAGGCGAATAAGAGAACGCCCGTACCGAATCCAATGCTACCACCACTGCGACTATATTTAGTTTGGGAACGGTACTATGCTGGATTTGAGGAGGAATGCATTTTTTATTCGTAGCTTGATTTATCAGCATTGTGTCGGTTCGCTTCTAATGCTATTAATAAGCGCCTTTTGTTAACGTCGGGCTTGTCGTGGCTTTTTTGAGCACAATCCTATAGGAACAAGAAAGACAGACACAGTGGCTAACATCATCGATTGAAGGTAATAATTTGTATGTTGATGACAACTTTGCATGAAGGAGAGATGTGTGAGTAGTGATAATGGTGGAATTCCTCGCCCTAGTGGCAAGGTAAACCCAATTGATACAGATTATACTGTTGGGCAAGATAACGTTGTGGTCTCTGTAGGTCCCTTCGGATTAGATATCCATAACCGAGTGTTTGCTGTATCAGGGTTAGCAATTGTTATCTTTGTGTTTGCTACTCTGATTTTTCGTGAGCAAGTGGAGCCGTTATTTGTTCATATGAGAGGTTGGTTAACCTCGCATCTGGATTGGTTTTTCTTACTCTCAGGTAATATTTTTGTCTTAATCTGTTTAGGTTTGGTGGTGTCACCGCTGGGTCGAGTCCGTATTGGTGGTACCGATGCAGTACCTGACTACTCCTATGCAGGCTGGCTTGCTATGTTGTTTGCCGCCGGAATGGGAATTGGTTTGGTATTCTTTGGCGTGTCTGAGCCAATGTCTCATTTTAGTAGTGCACTATCTGGCCCTGTATTTGAAAATGGCGTGCGAACGGACTGGGCACCACTAGGTGGCGCGGTTGGTGACAGTGAAGCGGCTCGTCGTCTTGGTATGGCCGCCACCATTTATCACTGGGCACTTCATCCTTGGGCGATTTACGCATTACTGGCTTTGGGGTTAGCGATTTTTTCTTTTAATAAAGGCTTACCGCTGACCATGCGTTCGGTATTTTATCCTCTGTTTGGTGAACGGGTTTGGGGTTGGACAGGGCACATCATTGATATTCTAGCGGTTGTGGCTACGGTCTTTGGCCTTGCGACTTCACTGGGTTATGGGGCTTCTCAAGCCGCTACCGGTTTGAACTTCCTCTTTGGAGTACCATTAACGGATACCACCCAAGTAGTGTTG
>NZ_NBUS01000054.1:287525-299088 GCF_002749895.1 Vibrio fujianensis
TGGTAATCACCGGTTTTGCGTTAATTTCAGTGGTGGCGGGTTTAGATAGTGGCGTGAAACGCTTATCTGAAATCAATATGGGGCTTGCTGCTTTATTGTTGTTATTCATTGTGATCGCAGGACCAACTCTCGCCATTTTGACTGGGTTCTTTGACAATATCTTTGCCTATATCACGACATTACCTGAGCTTTCAATGCCGTTTGCGCGAGAAGATGTCAATTACTCACAAGGTTGGACTGCCTTTTATTGGGCATGGTGGATCTCTTGGTCTCCTTTTGTTGGGATGTTTATTGCCCGAGTTTCTCGTGGACGAACCGTGCGTGAGTTTATTGTCTGTGTACTCTTAATTCCGTCGACCGTTTGTGTTTTCTGGATGACCGCGTTTGGTGGCACCGCGATTAGCCAATACGTCAATGATGGTTATCAAGCCGTTATTGGGGCCGATTTACCGGTGAAATTGTTTGCTATGTTAGATGCGATGCCGTTGGCTAGTATAACCTCTGTTGTGGGGATTATCTTAGTGGTGGTGTTTTTTGTAACCTCCTCTGATTCTGGTTCTTTAGTTATCGATACGATTGCTGCAGGTGGTAAAGTGGACGCACCGACACCGCAACGTATTTTCTGGTGTACGTTTGAGGGGTTAGTGGCGATTTCTCTGATGTTAGGTGGCGGTCTTGCCGCAGCACAAGCGATGGCGGTGACTACTGGCCTTCCGTTTACTATCGTACTGTTAGTGGCTGCCGTCTCCTTAATTAAAGGGCTGATGAGCGAGCCAAGAAAAGCTAAGTAACCAAGTAGCAACGGTATAAAATGCCATTAAAAAAGCCCTAACGGTGGTTAGGGCTTTTTATTGGCTGATGATAATGGGTAAAAGTTAGGTTCGTTAGCGAATCAACAATAACGGAACGCTAGACTCAACAATAATTTTTGTGGTGTTGCTACCGACAAAAAACTGACGGAGCTTGGAATGTCCGTAAGCGCCCATAACGATTAAGCCTAGTGCATTGCTCTCTTGATAATTTAAAATGGCACGATGAACTTCACCCGTTAAGCTGGCTTCAACCACCTCAATGCCATTTTCTCTCAGTTTTTGCGCTGCTTTAGTAAAAGCTTCCGCTTTATCATTAGCATCTTCCACCATAACGAGGTGGCACGTCATCCCTTTCAAAAGTGGAGTATTGATGGCTTTTTCAACTAATTTGTGGCTAATTTCACTGCCATCAAAAGCTAATAGATAACTTTCTGGTGGCGTAAAGTCGCCCGTTGCCACAAGAATATGGCTTTTAATGGTACGAACGACACTCTCTAACTGAGAGCCCACCGCTTTGGTGTTACTTTGGTTCATTTCACCTGATTTACCGACCACAAGAACACGAATGTTTTGTTCCATATCAAGCAGTGTTTCTAGTAAGTCACCATGTTTTTGCAACTTAGTTAGATTAGCAAAACCAGACTCTAATGCTTTTGCTTCCAACTCATTGAGCAGTGCCTTTCCGTGCCTTAATGCGACTTTGGCTCGTTTTTCATCTAACTCAATCAATTCTTGTAGTAGATGTTCACGGCTGCCCAGCCCGATATTTCCTGAAAGCTCTGGCTCGGTTTCTCGCTCTGATTTATCAAGCACATGCAAAAGTGTTAATGGTGCAGACAGAGTTTGCGCAGTCCAAATGCTTAAGTCCGCTACTGATTGTGAGTAGCTAGAACCATCGATA
Organism: Vibrio fujianensis; assembly: GCF_002749895.1. Lineage (GTDB taxonomy): Bacteria > Pseudomonadota > Gammaproteobacteria > Enterobacterales > Vibrionaceae > Vibrio > Vibrio fujianensis. The sequence goes on from NZ_NBUS01000054.1 coordinate 289,239, forward strand.
CAGGCAATAATATTTGTCATGACTTGCTCCTTAATGTCCGCCCATAAGTTTTTCTACTTCTTCAGGCTTATCGTGTATCCCAAATTTATCCACAATGGTGGCGGTTGCTTCATTCATCCCCACCAGATTCACTTCAGTTCCCTCACGGCGAAATTTTATCACCACTTTATCTAATGAGGATACAGCGGTGATATCCCAAAAATGTGCCGCAGAAAGGTCGATAGTGACACGCTCAAGGACTTCTTTGAAGTCGAACGATTTAATAAATTGATCGGACGAGGCAAAAAAGACTTGCCCAACAACATGATAAGTACGTTCGGTATCATTTTGAGTCAGATTACTTTTCACCACCATAAAGCGGCCAATTTTATTGGCAAAGAATAGTGAGGCAAGCAATACACCGATCCCCACTCCAATCGCGAGGTTATGGGTAAACACCACCACAACCACAGTGGTAATCATGACGATATTGGTTGAAATCGGATGGGATTTAAGATCTCGAATCGAGCCCCAAGCAAATGTACCGATGGAAACCATGATCATCACCGCAACTAACGCAGCCATTGGGATGAGTTTTAACCAGTCACTTAAAAACACCACCATGATCAACAAAAAGAGCCCAGCGCAGAAAGTGGATAAGCGTCCTCGTCCACCTGATTTCACGTTAATGATTGATTGACCAATCATTGCACAGCCCGCCATGCCACCGATAAAGCCGGTAGCTATGTTAGCTAGGCCTTGGCCTTTACATTCGCGGTTTTTATCACTATGGGTATCCGTGAGGTCATCGACAATGGTCGCGGTCATCATGGATTCGAGTAAACCAACCACGGCAAGTCCCGCCGAATAAGGCAGAATAATGAATAAGGTTTCAAGGTTGAACGGCACGTCAGGCCATAAAAAGATAGGGAGTGTATCCGGTAAGTCGCCCATATCGCCGACAGTGCGAATGTCGATACCAAAGCTGATGGCGATCAGAGTCAGTGTGATGATGCAAACGAGTGGTGAAGGCAACATCTTACCAATCATCGGGAGATAAGGGAAAAGATAGATAATAGCTAACCCCCCCAGCGTCATGGCATAGACATGCCAGGTGACATGAGTTAACTCAGGTAACTGAGCCATAAAAATTAAAATCGCCAGTGCATTGACAAAGCCGGTCACCACTGAACGCGATACAAAACGCATCAAGTTACCTAATTTTAAGTAACCTGCCGCAATTTGAAAAATACCGGTCAATACTGTGGCGGCTAATAGATATTGTAAGCCATGCTCTTTAACCAAAGTGACCATTAATAATGCCATGGCCCCCGTTGCTGCGGAGATCATCCCCGGGCGGCCACCGACAAAGGCGATAATCACCGCAATACTAAAAGAAGCGTATAGACCCACTTTCGGATCAACGCCGGCAATAATAGAAAAAGCGATCGCTTCAGGAATCAGTGCTAACGCAACCACAAGACCAGCTAAAACATCCCCTCGCACATTGGAAAACCAATCGCGCTTAATATTTTGTAACATGTTTGTTCTCTATAAAAATGAAATAAAAAGGTGTGAAGTGAGAGGTGAAGGTCGCGCTAGGGCGGCGTAAGTGGCATGCACGGTATCTCCTGACTGATATTGGGGGCGAGATCTTAGCCATTCAGACCCTAAAGGTCAATCAAGCATTTCTCCAAGTCAGGTGAATGAATTGATGTCGAGCTGGAGTTAATCATTCACTCAGCTATACCCTTCCTACTTCAATCTGCAGGAGTGTTGGCTACGTTCTTTGTCCCCAATCACATCGTCTGTCTATGCTCATGGGGATGATGAGAGCCATCTGTGGCTCTCATCAAAGGCCAGCCTACGGCTGTTCAAATTTGTTTCAGACAAATTTGTCACCCACTTGCCGCTTACCTGCAACGCCAAGTGGTTTGGGTATATTTTGATATGGTGAATTAACGTTTGCATATGCGATGTTCAGTGAACAAAACAATCGTCTTTTAATTTGTTGATTATAGTGATTATTTGACCAACTTTACCTAATCTATCATTATCTGATGGTTAATCGTCGGTTGCGCGCTTTTTGATAAATTAAGCTGGAACCCTAAGTACAGGTACTTAAAAAATGAAACCTGATTCCATCCATAATGAGAGACCAAGTATGAATGATCTACCAAATGATAGCGACTTTTCCTGCAAGCAATGTATGGAAGGGCGTGATCTTAGCTTCGATTTTACCATGGCCTTTCAACCCATCATTCAATGTTCATCTAAGCAGGTATTCGGCTACGAGGCTTTGGTCAGAGGGTTACAAAATGAATCTGCATTGTCTGTTATTTCACAGGTAACGGAGGATAATCGGTATCGCTTTGACCAACTGTGTCGGATAAAAGCGATCGCTTTAGCCTCAAAGCTGAATATTACCTCGATGGTCAGTATTAATTTTTTACCTAATGCGGTTTATCGCCCAGAACGTTGTATAAGAACAACGCTAGAGGCGGCGAATCAATATAATTTCCCGTTGCGGCAAATCATGTTTGAGTTTACAGAAGGTGAACAAGTTCAGGATCACCAGCACATACAACATATTATCCAATATTATAGAAATTTAGGCTTCAAAACGGCAATTGATGACTTTGGCGCGGGATATTCTGGATTAAACCGGCTCGCTGATTTTCAGACCGATATTGCTAAATTAGACATGAGTTTGATTCGTAATATTGATAAAGATGCTGTTCGACAAGTGATCGTTAAACATTGCGTTAGCATGCTTCGTCAACTGAACATATCGCCATTAGCCGAAGGAATTGAAACCCGAGAAGAAATGCAATTCTTACGCGATATCGGTGTTGACCTCATGCAGGGGTACTATTTTGCTAAGCCAGGTTTTGAATCATTACCAGAGGTTGATTTTAGCCTGCTATAACAATTTGTCCGTTATAACAATCTGTCCGTTATAACAATTCGCCCGTTATAACAATTAGCCAGCTTTAGCAACCAGCAAAGCTGATGCTAACAGGTGACAAGGGGACTTGCTATCTTATTGCTCATTAATGTTGCAGCAATATTGGCTGTACTGGTGGATGTTAATCGTGTAATCATATTTTTATTGATAGGGCTTTACTCTTATGTCACCGTTATTTGTGCGTTGCGGGATAAACTCCCGCTCGCGCGGGAGTCATGATACAAGTAGGATTTTATGCTTAGCGATGTGAATCGATAAATATAGCTCAATACTTTTTGGCTAATAACTCAGCAATTTCTTGATCTTTTTTATGTCGAACATCCAGCCCTTTGACGAAATAAATGGTATATTCGCAGATATTACGAGCATGATCGCCGATACGTTCTACCGCACGACCAATCCAAGTAATTTCTAAGATAGTCTGGTAATGTGTTCCCTGAACCAGCATATCTTTACCATTTTGCCGTAAAATTTCCCCATAGCTGTTGTCGATGTGATTGTCCAATATTGCAGCTTGTACTGCTTCTTCCGCATCCATATTATGAAAGGCATCCATCGATTTTTGTAGCATATCTATTACGTGCGCATTGATCTGCTCAAACGCATCTTCTTGCATTTCAATGCCATCAAAGTAATTTTTTTTACCCGGATGATGTTCTTTTAAACGTAATACCGCATGAGCAATGCGTTTAGATTGATCGCCGATGCGTTCAAGATCCATGATTGCTTTCATAATTGAAAACACGGCACGTAAATCCCGAGCTGCTGGTTGCCGTTTGACTAAAATATCGATACATTGTTGGTCAATCGCCAGTTCAAGTAAGTTGATATTATGATCGTTTTCAATGACTTGCTTTGCAAGGGCGGCATCACCGGTCATAAATGCACTTAAAGCATGGCGAACTTGGGTAATCACCAAATCGCCCATATTAACAACCCCATCAACAATAGAACGCAGTTCACTGTTGTAGCTGTGTGAGGTGTGCCCATCGATACGATGAGTTGGCATAAATTTCTCCTAAAATCGTCAATTAACCGAAGCGACCGGTAATATAATCTTCTGTGCGACTATCACGTGGGTTGGTGAAAAGTTCGCGGGTGTCATTGAGTTCTACCAGGTTACCCATATGGAAAAATGCGGTTTTATCTGAAACTCGTGCAGCTTGCTGCATATTGTGCGTGACCATGGCAATGGTATAGCTACCTTTGAGTTCATCAATTAAGTCTTCAATAATCGAGGTCGCGATGGGATCCAATGCGGAGCAAGGCTCATCCATCAGAATGACTTCTGGATTGACGGCGATGGCTCGTGCAATACACAAACGCTGCTGTTGTCCGCCAGATAATCCGGTACCCGGCGCGGATAAACGGTTTTTTACTTCGTTCCACAACCCTGCGCGACGCAAACTGTTTTCAACAATTTCATCCAAATCGTTTTTATTATCCACCAGACCATGTAATCGTGGGCCATAGGCGATATTTTCATAAATTGATTTAGGAAACGGGTTAGGTTTTTGAAATACCATTCCGACTTGAGCTCGTAGCTGAACGACATCTAAGCTTGGATGATAAATATCTTGTCCATCAAGCGTGACAGCGCCTTCCACACGTGCGGTATCAATGGTGTCATTCATTCGATTTAAGCAACGCAAAAAGGTGGATTTACCACAGCCAGAGGGGCCGATAAAAGCGACCACTTCATTTTCAACGATGTCCATATTGATGCCATGCAAAGCTTCGATTTCACCATAAAACACTTTGACATCACGAGCTGCCATTTTGGGTTTTTTGACCACATTGACTTTAGATGGATGACGAACTACTTTGGGGTCAACCATGGACTGTTTTTTCATTACTGCTTCACTTATCATATTGATTACCATCGTGTTTCAAAGCGTCGACGTAACCAAATTGCCAACGCATTTAGGCTGATCATCAGTGCCAACAAGACAATGATGGCGGCGGAGGTTCTTGCTTCAAAAAAGTTACGTAATTCATTGCCTTGCCAGAGGAAAATTTGTACGGGTAAGGCGGTCGATTGATCCATCGGTGTTCCCGGTATACTGGCAACAAAGGAATTCATACCGATGAGAAGGAGAGGGGCGGTTTCTCCTAATGCTTGAGCGATACCTAAAATAGCCCCCGTTAATATACCGGGTAGGGCAAGAGGCAATACGTGGTGGAACACGGCTTGTGTTTTAGATGCCCCAATACCTAATGCCGCTTGACGAATTGACGGGGGAATCGCTTTGAGCGTAGAGCGAGTGGCAATAATGACCGTAGGTAAGGTCATTAGTGTTAACACCAGCCCACCAACCAACGGGGCAGATAACGGCAGTTTAAACCACAAAATAAACACCGAAGCGCCAAGTAAACCAAACACAATTGAAGGGACGGCGGCGAGGTTATTGATATTGACTTCAATGAGGTCGGTGAGTTTATTTTTAGGCGCAAATTCTTCAAGATAAATGGCAGATGCAACGCCAATCGGCACCGCTAGCACCATGACAATTAGCATCATAAAGACAGAGCCCATAAAGGCACCTGCAAGCCCCGCAGAGGCGAGAGAACTGCGTGAGTCGACATTCATGAACAGGGCTGTGCTGAATTTATTTTCAATCACACCACGCTCAGCCAGCTCATCGGCCCAAGCACGGGTTCTTGAGCTAAGTTGCTGACGAGAGTCCGGTAAATTGCGGTCGATATTTCCTTTTAACCAGACATCGACATTGGCGTCAGCGAGAAGATTAAGGCGTACCGTTTGACCGATCAGGCTTGGATCATTGGTGACCATATCGCGTAGCGCAAAACGTTCACCGCTAGTGATTAAACGCAGAGCATCACGCTGATAACGGGTCGCTTCCGGAATTTCGCTGGCTAAACTGTTGATAATAATACGGTTGAAATTGACCATGGCAAGACTTGTTTGCCAAGCTAACATACGTTGCTGAAATTCAGCTACCGACTCTTCATTGTGTTGAACTGGTTTAGGGTCTATACGGATAACCTCAGGGTCAAAGTAGACCTCTAAGCTGATAGTGGCCTGCCAAAAAGCCGGTACGCCTTTGGAAAGAATAGAGACAAATAAGATCAACACGAAACTGAGTGCTAAACCTACCGCGCCGATACCAAACATTTTAAAGCGACGTTCACTCGCGTGACGCTTCTTAAGTGATTGCGCTATCCGATGTTTGGTTTGCTCCCGTTGACGTGTGGTATCTGCAGGAGTTGTGGTTAAATTTTGCATGATACTGTCCATGACATTACTCATATTGTTCTCGATATTTACGTACAATCATCAAGGCAATGACGTTAAGGAATAGGGTTATCACAAACAGAGTTAACCCTAATGCAAAGGCGACTAATGATTGAGGGCTGGCAAAGTCTGTGTCACCGGTTAATTGATTGACGATAGTGACCGTCATGGTGGAGACCGCTTCAAAAGGATTTCCGGTGAGGACCGGACTATTGCCTGCGGCTAAAACCACAATCATGGTTTCACCAATGGCTCGACTGGCAGCAAGTAAAACTGCGCCAGTTATTCCAGGCAATGCTGCAGGTAAGACAACTTTTCGGATGGTTTCTGATTTAGTTGCGCCCAAGCCGAGCGAACCATCACGCAGCGCTTTAGGCACTTGAGTTAAAATATCATCTGATAATGATGAGATAAATGGGATGACCATTAACCCCATGACTATCCCTGCCGTGAGTGCAGAAGTGGCACGAATATCAATATGGAGAAGATGACCTAATTCGGTTAAAAATGGGCCGACGGTGATTAAGGCAAAAAAGCCGTATACGATGGTTGGGATGCCCGCTAAAATCTCAATGATTGGTTTTGCAATCGAACGGACTCGATTTGGCGCGTATTCAGCTAAATAGATCGCACACATCAACCCGATAGGGATTGCGACCGCAAGTGCGATACAAGCGATCAGGAAGGTGCCAGCCAGTAGAGGCAGCATGCCAAAACCCGTCTGTCCGCTAGCCCCGACGGTTGAGAAGCGCGGGTTCCAGGTCGTACCGAAGAAAAAATCCATCGGATTAACAAAACTAAAGAAGCGGAAGGCTTCACCCACCATAGAAAGAACAATGCCGATGGTGGTTAAGATAGCGACAGCAGAGCAAAGAATCAGTAAGATGTGCAATGCGTTTTCAACCTGATTGCGAGCGCGTAAATCGGCTCGAATCCGGCGAGTACTAAAGACTAATCCTGTTGCGGCCAGTGTTGCCATTAAACCACTGAGTAATACATGGCTGCGGAACTGGAGGTGTTGCAGGTAGTCAGCCGCCGCAATTTCATAACGGGCAAAATCATCGGCGACCGCAAAACCGCTCACGAGATTATTCAGTCGGTTCATTAACACTCGTGCATGATCAGCTGTGGTGGGTTGAAACTCTGCAGGTAGATGATCGAGAACAAAATATTGGATCAGGCTCGGCGAAAAAATTGACCAAAGCACAAATACGATAAACGCAGGCACAATTGCCCACAAGAGAGTGAGCATACCGTGGTAAACCGGCCGGGAGTGTAGACGTTGTACTTGTCCCGTATTGGTCGATGCCACTTTTTTACTGCGGGTTAGCCCAAGCTGATATGCTAAAGCCATCACCGCGAGTAGTACAACCATTAGCATCATATTACTCATTACTGTCCTTACCTTATTAAAACAGCAACAAGAGGCTGAACCTTCAACCTCTTGCCACTTTATTGGGTATTAAAGTGTTTTACGGTTACGAATATTGTTTGCAACTTGAGCGCGTTCTTTATCATCCATTGGAATCAATCCAGCGGCTTCTAATGGGCTACCCAGGCCACCCATTTGCTCGCTGACAAAAAATTGTGCGTATTCAAGTAACCCTGGGACAACCCCAACGTGGGCATTTTTAATGTAGAAGAACAGTGGCCGAGAAACTGGGTACTCACCCGTTCCAATGGTTTCTAAGCTTGGCGTGACACCATTAACGGTAGCCACTTTGAGGCGGTCACGGTTTTGGTCATAAAAACTCAACCCAAAGACGCCAAGAGCATTACGTTGTGCATCTAAACGAGCCAAGGTTTCTGTGTAGTCACCAGCAACTTCGACTACGCGTCCATCGGTGCGGATTGCATTACAGAAGTTTGTTTTGGCTTTTTTATCCAGAGCTTGCACTTCTGCAAAAGTTTCACAACCAGGATGAACCACTTTTTCTTCGTATACTTCACGAGTGCCGTGATTAGAACCAGGAATGACAAGTAAAATTTCTTGATCAGGCAGTGACGAATCAATTTGTTTCCAATTGGTGTATGGGTTGGCGACCATTTTGCCATTTTGAGGGATTTGAGCCGCACCTGCTTTAAACACATGTTCAGGTTTGAGAGCAAAGCTGCCGCTGTCTGTGCGAGAGGCAAAAACGATACCATCGTAGCCCACTTTGACTTCAATTACTTCGGTGACACCGTTAGCACGGCAGCTTTCTAGTTCACTGCTTTTAATTGCACGAGAGGCGTTAGCGATATCGATGGTGTTGACCCCGACACCTTGGCAAAATTGACGTAAACCACCACTTGAGCCACCCGAGCCGACTACCGGTGTATTAAACTGGGCGAATGTTTGACCAAATTCTTCTGCGACAATCGATGAAAACGGTAACACAGTGGAAGAGCCAGCAATTTGGATAGTTTCACGGGCCATTGCAGGTGCTGAGATAGCCGTGGCGATGGTTGAGGCAAGCAATAGCGCGTTGCGTCCAAACTTCATAATATTTCCCTCGTTAATTTCAGATCGTAAACCGCTGTGGCTGATTCGCCTTCCGTAAGCGGCTTTGTTTGGTTTAACTGAGTTGAATTTTGGGCGGCTTGTGTGACAGTAAAATGGATTTTATATGACAATCATGTGACAGAGCGGAAAATAAAAAAGGGAATGAAAGAAACAGAACCGGAGCAAGGAACCTTATTATAGCGCTATGACTTTATCATGACAGTATCATCCTGATATCTCTTACACCGTTGTCTTTCTTAGGATGAAATTTTTATGACAATCGTCGAGCTTGTCTTGACGTGTGACGTTTCAACTGTAATATATGCGTATATTCATATAAGGTAATAACTATGCTTCCTCATCAATTTTTTAAATTACTGGCTGATGAAACCCGAGTGCGCTGTTTATTGATGATCGCCCGTGAACAACCGCTTTGTGTTGCTGAGCTGACCGAGGCTTTACAAGAGAGTCAGCCAAAGATTTCGCGCCATTTGGCTTTATTGCGTTCAAGTGGTGTGGTGGTGGATGTACGCCAAGGGCAGTGGGTTTTTTATCGTTTATCTGAACATCTGCCAGGTTGGATGAGAAAACAGATCCAAGGGTTGGTGGATTCCAACTGCTTAAAAGAAGAATACCAGCAAGACATGGTTCGCTTAGCGGCGATGAAGTTACGCCCACAGTGCTGTGTCTAACCATACGCTTTTAAAAAGGAAAGATTATGTCGATTAAAGTAGGAATCAATGGTTTTGGCCGTATCGGTCGGTTAGCTTTACGTGCAGCGTATGATTGGCCGGACATGGAATTTGTGCAGATCAATGACGTCGCGGGTGATGCTGTTACGTTGGCGCATTTACTTGAGTTTGATTCGGTACAGGGGCGTTGGCATCATGACGTTCGAGCAGAGGGTAAGACTCTGATCATCGATGGCAAATTGATTCACACCACGCAACAACAAGCGATTGATGCAGTGGATTGGTCTGGGTGCGATGTGGTGATTGAGGCCACGGGAGTGCATCGTAAAAGTGAATATTTAAATCAATATCTTGCACAGGGAGTGAAGCGGGTTGTTGTGTCTGCACCCGTTAAAGAAGCGGGCATTGCCAATATTGTGGTAGGCGTCAATGACCAAAGCTTTAACCCCGAAGAACATCGCATCGTGACG
>NZ_NBUS01000054.1:299098-305216 GCF_002749895.1 Vibrio fujianensis
CCGCTTCTTGTACCACCAACTGCATTGCTCCGATTGTTAAAGTGATTCATGAAAAACTCGGCATTGAACACGCTTCTTTTACCACGATTCACGATTTAACCAATACTCAAACCATTTTGGATGCTCCGCATAAAGATCTTCGTCGCGCTCGTGCTTGCGGGATGAGCTTGATTCCAACGACAACCGGTTCGGCAACAGCAATCGTCGAAATTTTCCCTGATTTGGCAGGGAGAATTAACGGCCACGCGGTGCGAGTCCCGCTAGCGAACGCGTCTTTAACCGACATTATTTTTGATGTGAAACGTGATACTAGCGCAGAAGAGGTCAATGCTCTGTTAAAAGAAGCGTCAGACAATGAGCTGAAGGGCATTCTTGGCTTTGAAACACGGCCACTGGTTTCGATTGATTATAAAGGGGATCCGCGTTCAACCATCGTTGATGCACTTTCAACCATGGTGGTCGGTAAACGGATGGTGAAAATCTATGCTTGGTACGATAACGAAATGGGCTATGCCACTCGTACGGCTGAGTTAGTCCGTAAAGTAGCTTTAGCATAAGGAAGCAAATGATGACACATCCAATATGGGAATTGCCGTTAGACAACGGGGCCGGGTTGATTTTAACGCCTTGCCCCGGTACGAAAGGCACCTCGTTAGCCGACAGTATTATGCAGCTAAAAGCGGTAGGTGTAACCACGGTGGTGACGGCCATTAATGAGCAGGAGATGGAGCAACAGGGGGTGAGCGAATTAGCGCAACGAGTACAAGAGGCTCATATGGACTGGTTTCACGCCCCGATTGAAGATGATTGTGCGCCTGATGTTGTATTTGCTCATCAGTGGGCACAAATCAGCCCGGCTTTACATCGTGCGATAGAGAATGGTGAAAAAGTCGCTTTGCACTGTCTTGGTGGTTCGGGGCGCACCGGATTATTAGCGGCGCACTTATTGCTGGAAAAAGGCTGGCCGCTGGCGCGTATTATCCCCCAAGTTCAGGCGTTGCGCCCGGGAGCATTTACTAAAGCAGTGCAAGTTAATTATATTGAACGGATTGCCAAAAAATAACCCTTTAATAAGAGTGGCGTGAGCCACTCTTTTGTCAGCGAGAATTCACCATGTTGTCTCAATTTAATTCTTCAATACGTCAGTATATGTTGGTGACTTTTAACTACTGGAACTTCACGATTACTGATGGTGCACTGCGGATGTTGGTCGTGTTGTACTTTTACGATTTGGGTTATTCAACCTTCGCCATTGCCTCTCTCTTTTTGTTTTATGAGTTTTTTGGTGTGGTGACAAATTTGATTGGAGGTTGGCTTGGGGCACGCTTAGGGTTGAATCGTACGATGAATATCGGCCTTGGTATGCAGATTATGGCTCTTTTAATGTTAGCGGTTCCATCCGTGTGGTTAACGGTTCCTTGGGTGATGGCGGCACAGGCATTGTCTGGTATTGCAAAAGATCTCAATAAAATGAGTGCCAAAAGCGCCATTAAAACGTTAGTGCCAAATAATGCACAAGGGGCGTTATATCAATGGATTGCTATTTTAACCGGTTCAAAAAATGCGTTAAAAGGGGCTGGTTTTTTCTTAGGCGGAGCGTTGTTAACTAGTATTGGCTTTCAATATGCGGTCTTGGCGATGGCTTTAGTTCTGAGCGCCGTTTTTGTTGGCAGCTTATTGATGCTGCAAGCTGAGATGGGGAAAGCGAAAACCAAACCTAAGTTTTCTGAAATTTTTTCTAAATCCGCCAGTGTGAATATTCTCTCCGCCGCTCGAATGTTTTTGTTTGGCGCGCGGGATGTTTGGTTTGTGATTGCCTTGCCGATTTATCTAGGTTCGGTGTTTGGCTGGGGACACAGTACCGTGGGGGGCTTTCTTGCTTTATGGGTGATTGGTTACGGTATCGTGCAAGGATTGGCACCTCGGATCACCGGGAAAGCGACCGGCCAGATACCAGACGGAAAAGCAGCTATTGGCTGGGCGGCGGTACTGGCTTTAGTGACCGGTGCGATTGCTTATAGCATTCAAATGCAATGGCAACCTGAACTGGTGATTGTTTTTGGGCTTTTGATCTTTGGTGCTATTTTTGCGGTTAACTCTTCACTGCATTCTTATTTAATTGTCAGTTACGCTAAAGGAGAGGGGGTTTCTTTGGATGTTGGGTTCTATTACATGGCGAATGCGATGGGGCGGTTAATCGGGACGATTCTTTCCGGCTGGGTATTTCAAGTATCGGGATTTGCCGCTTGCTTATGGGTTTCCTTTGTCTTCTTACTACTTACGACATTGATCTCATTTTGGTTACCGAAAGCGAGATCTGCTTGATAAAGCTAAAAACCGAAAAAATAGCAACCCTGCCAAACAGACCCTAGCATCTTAATGATAAAGGTATATGCTAGCTGCTCATTACTCTATTTACTCATAACGGAGGAGAAGTTATGCACTTATCCGATCCCAACCTATTTCAGCAAGCATGTTTTATTGATGGACAATGGGTCGCGAGCCGCGATGGGAAAACGACCTCAATTACTAATCCTTATGATAATTCGCTACTGGGAACTGTACCAGCGTTGACCGAACCGCAAGTGGCGGAGGCAATTACTTCTGCAACACGGGCGCAGCGTCAGTGGGCCAAGCAAACCGCTGCAACTCGGGCTGCAGTTTTGCGCCAATGGTTTAACTTGATTGAACAACATGCCGATGATCTCGCCCTGTTAATGACCCATGAGCAAGGTAAAGCGCTCCAAGAGGCGAAAGGAGAAATCACCTACGCGGCGAGTTTTGTCGAATGGTATGCTGAAGAGGCGAAGCGTTCGTATGGTGAGATAGTGCCAACGCACAAAGCAGATGCACGTATCTTAGTCTCTCGTGAACCGATTGGCGTGGTTGCGGCGATCACTCCGTGGAATTTTCCCGCGGCGATGGTAACACGCAAATGCGCTCCCGCTTTTGCCGCTGGATGTGCTGTTGTGTTAAAGCCTGCGCCAGAGACGCCATTTACCGCCCTAGCATTAGCGGTGTTAGCAAAACGAGCTGGATTACCTGATGGATTATTGCAAGTGGTCACCGGTGATGCCGTCATGATTGGACAACTTTTGACCGAAAGTCCTCTTATTCGCAAGCTCTCATTTACGGGCTCAACTCGGGTTGGCAAAATTTTGATGGCACAATCGGCTTCCAATGTAAAAAAACTCTCTTTGGAGTTGGGTGGCAACGCCCCTTTTATTGTCTTTGATGATGCCAATATAAATGCTGCGGTTGAGGGAGCCATGATTGCGAAATTCCGCAATGCGGGACAAACCTGTGTGTGTGCCAACCGTATTTATGTGCATGATAGTATCTATGAGCAATTTACTGCCAAGTTGGTTGATCGAGTGCGTAAACTCACAGTCGGTGATGGATTAGTCACCGGGACTCAAATCGGACCACTAATCAATGACGCTGCGGTCAATAAAGTCCGTAGTCACATTGAGGATGCCCTTGAAAAAGGCGCTAAAGTGGCTTTTGGCACCTTACCTGAAGTGGGAAGTCGCTTATTTATTCCTCATGTTTTAACTGAAATGAGTGATGATATGCTGGTGGCTCATGAAGAAACGTTTGGCCCACTTGCTGCACTATTCCGCTTTACGAGTGAAGACGAAGTGATTGAACGGGCCAATCGTAGCCATTTTGGTTTAGCGGCCTATTGCTATACTCAATCACACGCTCGGGCGTGGCGGATGAGTGAGCAATTAGAAAGTGGCATTGTTGGCATCAATGAAGGGCTCATTTCGACCACCGTGGCTCCTTTTGGGGGGGTGAAAGAATCCGGTTTAGGACGAGAAGGCGCGAAACAAGGATTAGAAGAGTACCAAGAGGTGAAATATACCTTAATGGGGGGACTGTAATATAACCTCCTAGGGTACTCGTTGTTCTGTGGGATGGGTTGGCTCATTGATGGGGTGCCATTTCAATGAGCCATTAGTTTCAAACTTATTCGCTCGCTGACAAATCAGTACCGTTTGTCCAATGGGTAAAATCGCGCCTTCAGAATAAGCCTTATCTTGATAGTAACAGACGCGTTGGAAGTTATTGTGCTCAAGTAGCACGGTTTTGGTGTCTGTTTGATTTGGTTCGGCTTGTAACGTCTGGCTTACCAGTAAGGTGATGATCAGTGATATTTTCTTTAGCATAATAAACACTCCTCTTTTATCTCAGCCCCATTGTCGCTGATAGCGAGGGAGCATACTTTCATTCCCTAATAATCCACCTTGATGAAGGTAGATTAACGATAGATCATTATGCAGCGGTAACCAATCCATTAAGCAGCGCCACATCAAAGGATCATATAAAAGCTCAAATTCGACATGAGTTTGCTGATGTAGCTGCTGCCAAATTTGATAATCGTGGTAATAAAGACGTCCAAAATGGTGTTTTCGCTCAGGTGATAGAATCGTAGGATAATCGCTTTCTCCAAGTTGTTGCCATTGCTGCTCAAGATACGTTTGTCCACCCACACATGGACAAGTGATCACCTCAATCTCGTGCCTGCTTAACGCCTTATGTAAATAGAGCGCCGTGGTACCTGTACCGGAAGGTAATGCCACAGCCCAGCGTTGTTTGGGTTGCTGCTGAATCCATGTTAGCAATTCATGAGCCAGTTGCTTTATGCCATATTCGGCAAGAGGCGTGCGTCCACCTTCTTCAATGAATAAACACTGCTCATCGGGTTTGCGTATTTGTAGAATGTATTGATGCGGATGATTAGGAGACAAAGCCTTTGTCTCTATCACATTTGCCCCGAGTTCTAATGCGGCGCGGTAGTTACCGATAGGGTATTGCTTGAGCCAGTCAGGAATATGGTGAACATAGTATTCGAGTTGCCAACCACGAATCGCGGCTAAACCAGCTAAAGAGTAAAGCGAGTTGGCTTGCACTGAGCCATAGCTGATCAATGTGTTGATTTCTGGCCGCTCCATTTGCAACAAAGAAAGAAATTTTCGTGCTTTATTACCACAAAATTGTGGATGAAGTTGATCATCACGTTTGAGATAAAAAGCGTGGCCTTGAAAACGATGTTCTGTGATCGGGCTTTGAGTTAATTTCATTGAGCTCACTAGGTGAAATATGGAAACGGCGAAGTATACCCTTTCTTTGGTGCAAGCGATATTTAGTACGAAAAAAAGCCCAGAACAAAGTCGAACTGGGCGGATAAAATATAGGAGTTAAATAAGAAAAAGCAGCATTGTGGTTGTCAGTAAAGAAGAAAGTTCGACGGCCGTAAAACTCTTAATACTCTGCCAACTACAATCAATCAGACTGGGCGAAAGCAAAAGAGTTCCTTAAAAAGAGAAAAATTAATCAAATTTTTTAGGATCACTGTAAACCGATAGGTTTTCAGGCGGTTAAGTCTGCATAAATCGAGCTGGTCTGACCATGGCTAAAAACTGTGATGTTAATCGCTTGTTAATCTTCTGTTTCATGGGTATATTTCAAACAAGCGTTTGATACGGGTGATTGAAATGGTTTCGAAGAGCAGTACCAAAGAAAAAATACTTGATGTTGCAGAAGGGTTATTTGCCGAGCATGGTTTTAATGATACCTCTCTTCGTACCATTACTAGTAAAGCGAATGTGAACTTAGCCTCTGTCAATTATCATTTCGGTGGAAAAAAGACCCTCGTTCGTGCGGTATTAAACCGTTATCTTGAAGCATTTATGCCAGCGGTGAGAGTCTCATTGATCGAACTTAATGCCAGTGATGATTATACCATGGAAGCGGTTTTTGAAGCGTTGCGGGGGCCATTAAAAGCATTGAATCAGGTACGACCGAATGGAACTAGCCGGTTTATGCTGTTGATTGGTCGTGGTTATACCGATGTTCAAGGCCATTTACGTTGGTTTATCACTACACGATACGATGAAGTACTTGATCTATTTACTCAGTCAGTCATGAGAGCGAACCCTGGGTTGACTCGGGAAGCTTTATTCTGGCGGCTACATTTCACTCTCGGGACGTGCGTCTTCACCATGGCTTCTAGCCAAGCATTAGCTGAGATTGCTGAAAACGCCTTCGGAGCTAAAGTGGATGCTAATTTAATGATTGATCAAATTATTCCTTACTTGGCTGCCGGTGTGGC
>NZ_NBUS01000054.1:305226-308074 GCF_002749895.1 Vibrio fujianensis
CGAAGTAACTCAAACCAATACCATAACTATAACAATTAACCAGTGAACAAAAGGATCTGACAATGAGCTCTCTAAGAAGAAAATGGATTAGTGACCCTGCTTTTAAACTCTTTAAACAGGTTTTACCACCGTTATCGGCGACTGAGAAAGAAGCGATGGAAGCGGGAAGCGTTTGGTGGGATGGCGAATTATTCTCAGGCAAACCCGATTTCAAAAAATTGCATCATTACCCTAAACCGGCTCTGAGTGAAGAAGAGCAATCTTTTATGGATAATGAGCTAGAAACACTACTTTCCATGATTGATGAATATCAAATCACCAAGCATGATCGTGACTTGCCTAAATCCGTATGGGAATTTTTGCGTAAAGAGCGCTTCTTCTCACTCATTATTTCGAAGGCTTATGGAGGACGTGAGTTTTCTGCGTTAGCAAACTCCACCATCGTTTCTAAAATTGCAACACGTAGTATCAGTGCTGCGGTTACCGTTATGGTGCCGAATTCATTGGGGCCTGGTGAGCTATTATCGCATTATGGTACACAGGAACAAAAAGATTATTGGTTACCTCGTTTAGCCGATGGCACTGAAATTCCCTGTTTTGCCTTGACCGGGCCAGAAGCAGGATCGGATGCTGGCGGTATTCCCGATCAAGGCATCGTGTGCTATGGCAAACATGAAGGGAAAGAAGTATTAGGCATCCGCTTAAATTGGAATAAACGTTATATCACCTTAGCTCCGGTGGCGACCGTGTTGGGTTTGGCGTTTAAGCTGAGCGATCCAGAAGGATTATTGGGTGATAAAAAAGAGCTTGGTATTACTTGTGCACTGATCCCGGCCAGCCATAAAGGCGTCGAGATTGGTGAGCGGCACGATCCTCTTGGTTTGGCATTTATGAATGGTCCGACGCGTGGGAGCGATGTGTTTATTCCTATGGATTGGTTGATCGGCGGTGTTGACTATGCTGGAAAAGGTTGGCGAATGCTCGTTGAGTGCTTGTCTGCCGGACGTGGTATTTCGTTACCCGCTCTCGGAACCGCGATTGGTCACTTAACGTCCCGAACAACGGGAGCTTACGCGTATGTTCGTAAACAATTTGGCCTGTCGATTGGTCAATTTGAGGGGGTTGCTGAAGCGCTGGGACGTATTGGCGGTCTGACCTATTTGCTTGAAGCGACACGAACACTGACCACCACGTCACTTGATCTGAAAGAACGACCCGGGATTATTACCGCTATCGCTAAATACCATATGACGGAAATTGGTCGGATTATTTTAAATGATGCGATGGATATTCATTCAGGAAGAGCAATTCAAGATGGGCCGATGAACTATCTTTCTTCTCATTACCTTGGTGTACCGGTTGCAATTACCGTCGAAGGGGCGAATATCCTCACGCGTAACTTAATGATCTTCGGGCAAGGGGCTACGCGTTGCCACCCATATGTACTCAAAGAAATGGAGGCGGCTGCAAACCCAGATGCGAATGAAGGTGCCAAGCAATTTGACGAGTTGTTATTTAAACATATTGGTCATGCGCTTAAAAATACCTTTGGCGCGTTTGGAGCGGCGTTAACTGGCTCTCGTTTGATCAAGGCAGACATGAGTGGGCCAACCAAAGTTTATTATCAGCAAATGACTCGTTTAAGTCGTGCTCTGGCAGTCAGTGCCGATTTTGCCATGCTCACCCTGGGCGGCGACCTCAAACGCAAAGAAATGATTTCTGCCCGTTTAGGTGATGGTCTTAGCTATCTTTACATGGCTTCAGCTGTACTCAAGCGTTATGAAGACGAAGGAAGGCAACAAACCGATTTAGACTATGTCCATTATTCACTGCAATATTGCCTACATCACGCGGCAAAAGCATTGAATGATGCGTATCGTAATTATCCACAAAAAGTGGTTGGTATGGCCATGAAAGGGCTACTTTTCCCACTAGGCAACCATTACCAGGCTCCTAGTGATGATTTGACAGTGAAAATTGCGGCAAGCTTAATGACCCCAGGAGCCCACCGAGATCGTCTAACCCATTTGTGTTATGTCGGGCAAGATGAAAATGATAGTGTCGGCTTGATGGAAAAAGCATTTCTTGCCATGTACAGTGTCAAGGGCCTAGAGCGACAAATGAATAAGGCGGTAAAAGAAGGCAAGGTTGCTCGTAAAGGGCCATTGATGGAACGTTTAGCACAAGCGAAAGCGGCGGGTGTGCTCACTGATGATGAAGTCGATGCAATTTTAGCTGCCGATAAATTGCGTTATAAGGCGATTCAGGTCGACCATTTTAGCCATGATATGTCAGAAGTACGCACGAACAAGGTCAAGCCAGTCAAACTCAATCATGTTGCTTAGCGTTAGTTGGTATGCTGTCCCCCTGTTCACAAGGCCTCATATTTGAGGCCTTGTCTCATTTTTAAGCGGATTGTGGCAAAATGATGATTAACAGCTCCAACCACTTGGCAAAAAAGTACATTTTAATCGAAATAAGATGCGATTTGCCGTTGAAACTTTTATCCTAAGCAAGATTTTTGAAGGAAGTTGAATATGATCATCAAACCGAAAATTCGTGGATTTATCTGTACCACAACCCACCCTGTGGGTTGTGAAGCGAACGTAAAAGAACAAATTGCCTACACCAAAGCACAAGCGCCGATTGCGAATGCGCCAAAGCGGGTGCTCGTGGTTGGGGCTTCTAGCGGCTATGGCTTATCTTCTCGTATTGCCGCAGCTTTTGGCGGTGGTGCCGCGACGATTGGCGTCTTTTTTGAAAAACCGGGCACTGAGAAAAAAACTGGAACGGCGGGTTTTTACAATGCCGCAGCTTTTGAAAAATTGGCACATGCTGAAGGTCTGTA
>NZ_NBUS01000054.1:308084-312321 GCF_002749895.1 Vibrio fujianensis
CAAAAAGTCTTAACGGTGATGCGTTTTCTGATGATGCAAAGCAAAAAACGATTGAGTTGATTAAGCAAGATCTAGGTCAAATTGATTTGGTCGTTTACTCGCTCGCGTCGCCAGTGCGTAAACTGCCTGAAACCGGAGAAGTGATTCGTTCGTCACTGAAACCAATTGGTCAGACGTATACCTCAACTGCGGTAGATACCAATAAAGATGTTATTATTGAAGCAAGTGTTGAACCTGCCACAGAGCAAGAAATTCAAGATACCATTACGGTCATGGGCGGACAAGACTGGGAATTGTGGATTCAAGCGCTTGATGAAGCAGGCGTTTTGGCTCAAGGCTGTAAAACGGTTGCGTATAGCTATATCGGTACCGAGCTGACTTGGCCAATTTATTGGGATGGGGCGTTGGGTCGTGCAAAAATGGATCTCGACCGTGCCGCTAAGGCATTAAATGCACAACTCGCGACCAAAGGCGGGAGTGCTAATGTTGCTGTCTTGAAATCGGTTGTCACTCAGGCAAGTTCCGCTATTCCAGTGATGCCACTTTATATCGCTATGGTCTTTAAAAAAATGCGGGAAGAGGGTATCCATGAGGGGTGTATGGAGCAAATTTACCGTATGTTTAGTCAACGCTTGTATAAAGCGGATGGTAGTGCGCCTGAAACCGATGAACAGAACCGTTTACGTTTGGATGATTGGGAATTACGTGACGATATTCAACAACATTGCCGTGAACTATGGCCACAAATTACCACTGAAAATCTAAAAACATTGACGGATTATGAAGGGTATAAAGAAGAGTTCTTAAAGCTGTTTGGTTTTGGTGTTGATGGTGTGGACTATGATGCCGATGTCAATCCTGAAGTCACATTTGATGTAATCGATATCTGAGCTTAATGGTTTCCATCAAAAATAGCAAAAAGGCGCAATTTGCGCCTTTTTGCTTTGTTAACTCATTGCTTTACTTTAGTTTAAAATAATTAAGATGGTTCCGGCTAAGGTCATTAAAATATTGGCAATAGCGTAGGTGCCAGCATAACCGAGCGCAGGAATGGTCGATTTTGCATAATCATTAACGATATCCATAGCAGGGGCGCAAGTTCGGGCTCCGATAATGGCACCAAAAAGTAAGGCACGGTTCATCTTAAGCAAATAAGCACCGACAAGATAGGCAAACACCACGGGTAACACACTGACAATAAAAGCGAGCCCGATGACTTGAGGCCCCACATCGGATAAATGATCAAACATTTTCCCCCCTGCACTTAAACCGATGCCGACCATAAAGAACATTAGGCCTAAGTCTTTAACCATATTTAGGGCACCTTGTGGCACATAGCCAAAGGTTGGGTGATTCGCGCGTAAAAAACCCAGGGTGATACCAGATAATAACAGCCCGACTGCATTACCTAAGCTAAATGAGACTTGACCAAAAGTCATGGTGATTAAACCAAACACGATACCGAGAATAAAGAAGCTACAAAACGCCATTAAATCGGCCATTTGGCTATGAATCGAGATAAAACCGATTTTTTCCGCTAACCCTTTAACGCGACTCTTCTCACCGCTGACTTGCAGAACGTCTCCTTTCGCAAGCACAATATCGAGATCCATTGGCATTTCTATTTGTGCCCGTACTACTCGGTTTAAGAAACAACCATATTCTGATAAGTTAAGATCAGAAAGTCGCTTACCCGCGATACTGTCACTTTTTACCACAATTTCTTCTTCGGTAATGCGTAAGTCGAGAAGGTTACGGTCAAAGACCTCTTTCCCATTACGGAAACTGGGGTCGAGGCGAGCATGACTATCAGGGAAGCCGACCAATGCTATTTCATCCCCTTCTTGTAATATTGCATCCCCATCTGGATGGGCGAGAATACCATTACGACGAATTCGCTCTATATAGCACCCAGTTTGACGGTAGATACCCAATTCTCGCAAATTACGGCCATCCACCCAATTGATCAATTCGGGGCCAACTCGATAAGCACGGATAATTGGAAGATAAACTTTTCGTTGTCCACCAATCCCGCGTTCTTGAGCAATCTGTTGGGCTGAATCGGACAGATTTTGTTTTTGTAATTTAGGCAAGAGTTTGGCAAACATGATCATGCTAATTAAGCCGATGAGGTAAGCCATCGCATAACCAACCGATACACTTTCTAAAATCAATGATAAATCCATATTGCGAGGAATAGCGGCTAATCCAGAGTTGAGGGCATCCTGTGCACCAACTAAAACTGGAGTAGAGGTTAGCGCTCCGGCCATCATTCCCGCAGCTAAGCCATAATCGAGATTGAAATAATGGCTTGCAAAATAAGTGATCCACATCGCCGTGATTAATACGACTAAACTGAGAATCAAATAATGTTTACCATCGCGGAGGAAAATGCTAAAAAAATTAGGGCCAGCCTCGATACCGACACAATAAATAAATAGCATAAAACCAATCGTTAGGGCTTCAGCATTAAATGAAAAGCCTAAATGGCCCATCACCAGCGCGGTAATCAGTACGCCGATCGAATTTCCTAGTTGTAAACTGCCAAAGCGTATTTTTCCGAAGGCAAGGCCTATCGCTAAGACGACAAAAATAAGAAGAATGGGGTTTTGTTCTAGCAAAAGTACAACGTCGATATTCACAATTTGGCTCAATTTAAGCGTGCAAGCAGGGGGTGGTTAAATTGTGATGATTGTATCGTAAATAGTCAAAAATATAAGTGAATTTTTTTATTTTTGTACGAGTTTTCATCGAATAGACACAGAAAACCCCGCAACAGGTGGGCGGGGTTTTCTTATCGTTGCAGACGTGGTGTTTATTCGTCAAACAGTCCTAAATGCTCTTTTGCATACGCTTCGAATTCAGTACAGCCACCAATGTGTTGTTGGTCGATAAAGATTTGCGGCACAGTTTCAACCGGTTTTCCAACCGTCTTTTCTAGGTCAGCTTTTGAGATCCCTTCTTCATGAATATCCACATAACGATAGTTGAAGTCATCACGTTTTGCTTTTAGGGTTTCTGCGTGTTCTTTTGCTCGAACACAGTAAGGACAAGCCGGGCGGCCAAAAATCACAACGAACATAACTGTCTCCTTTATTTTGTTTGCGCAACTATGCCCGATCCCAATTAGGAAATAAAGCGTGAATTAGCATTCGTTCTAATAGGCAAAAACAATGGTTGATTTTTTATTCGATTCAATGACTCATTTCTTCTCATCACCCAAGGTATCTCCTTCCTAATGGATGCTGCAGGGGTGTTGGCTGCGTTCGTTCACCCCAATCACATCGCTTGCCTACGGCTGTTCAAATTTGTTCCAGACAAATTTGTCACTCACTTGCCGCCTACCTGCAACACCAAGTTGTTTGGGTATAACAAGGTGTAATTGTGCATGAAGGATGTGATGATGTGCATACTCTTTAATGATTTTTATTTTATTTCTTCGCTCATTGCACTGCATCAAAAAATGATGGCTGAATTGATCGCAAGCTTGAACTCTCTCAGGATAGTTTGGGCGGCGTGGAGGCAGCATGTTTCAATTTATGACATCGAATCGAATTGTATTCGGTGAAGGCGTATTGCAAAACTCGTTATCCATGATTAATCAATATGGATATAGTGTACTGTTAGTTTCAGGTAAAAATCTTCAGCGTGCTCAGACGGTGACTCAGTATTTGCAGCAACAGCATATGCGCTATCAACATATTGCTATTCATGGTGAACCCAACATTACCATGGTCGAAGAAGCGGCGATGGCTGGACGGCGTTTTCAACCTCAAGTGGTGGTCGCGATAGGTGGGGGGAGTGTGCTGGATATGGGGAAAGCGTTAGCGGCCATTATTCCCAATCAAGGTAATGTGTATGATTATGTTGAAGTTGTGGGTCGTAATGTGCCGTTAAAAACCAAACCGCTACCATTTATTGCAATACCCACGACTGCCAGTACAGGCTCAGAAGTCACTAAAAATGCTGTGCTAAAATCAGGGCAAGATAAAGTGAAAGTGAGTTTACGCAGTCCGGATATGTTGGCTGCTGTCGCCATTATTGATCCGAGCTTAACTTATGGAACCGATAGTTATACCTCTGGACGTGGCGCAATGGATGCTTTTACACATTTAATGGAGGCTTACGTCTGTGGTGAACCGAATCCGTTAACGGATATGATTTGTGAAGAAGGGCTGCGTCGTTTAGCGCGTTCAACTGTCGCGGCATGTTGTCGAGATGAACCCTCGGCACGCTC
>NZ_NBUS01000054.1:312331-317340 GCF_002749895.1 Vibrio fujianensis
TCTCTCTTTTGCTGCGATGCTTGGAGGGATGGCAATCACTAATGCCAAGTTAGGTGCCGCTCATGGTTTGGCTTCGGCATTAGGTGGAAAGTTAGATGCACCACATAGTGTCATTACCGCGCGTTTGGCCCCTTATGTGATGCGTGAAAATATTAACGCTGCCAAGCAAGAGAAGCGTCATGATATTATGCAGCGTTATTATCGAATTTCACAAATATTAACCAAGCGAAAAAATGTCAATATTGAGGATGGGATACTTTGGGTACAAATGATGTTAGACAAACTGAAGTTACCGACTCTCGCTCAATTTGGTGTTTGTACTACCTCATTTGAACAAGTTGCGCAAGATACGTTACGTTCTCAAGCCATAAAAGGAAATCCGCTTCCTCTAACGCATGCACGTTTAGTCTATATTTTACGTCAGGTTTGTTCTTGTGATGAAGTAGGAAAAGCGAGAGTTGAGGTGGTTGCTGATGAGGTTAAAATGCAAGTGATAGAAGAAGATATATTGGCACAAGGAAGTGAATTAAACCCTTAATGCTTGCTGTCTCTCAAATAGGCGGCGGTTAGGGGTGCCGTTGAGTGGTAAGTTAATTGCTAGCGCCATTGATAAATCAGCCTTTTGGTATCCTAAACCTTGCCAATCTCATTGCAGTTTCAAGTCAGGAGCATCGGGTAAAATAAAAACGGAGTATAAGCCTCCGTTTTTATTTGCGATGATTTAAAATTGCGATAACTTATCGTAGCGAGAATCTTTCAATACTTCTTTTACTCGTTTTAGGTTTTCACGAAACCCCGAGCCTCGTCGGAGTGTAAATCCTGTTGCCAGCACATCAATCACGGTCATTTGTACCACTCGGCTTGCCATTGGCATGTAGACATCAGTATCTTCCGGGACATCTAAACAAATTGATAATGAGCTTGCTTTATCAAGTGGTGAATCTTTGGCCGTAATCGCAATGACAGTCGCTCCATTTTCACGAGCGAGGTTTGCGATCTCCACTTGGCTTTTCGTCCGCCCGGTATGTGAAATTAAGACAATTACATCATTATCGGTGCAGTTGATACAGCTCATGCGCTGCATCACGATATCTTCAAAGCAAGTAATGGGGATATTAAACCGAATAAACTTGTTTTGTGCATCACGAGCAACGGAAGAGGAGGCTCCCAGTCCAAAGAAAGATATTCTTTTAGCTTGAGTGAGAAGATCGACTGCGCGATTAATTTGCATCGGGTCGAGACTATTTTTGGCGACATCTAAACACGCCATGGTTGATTCGAAAATCTTATGCGTATAAGCATCTGGGCCATCATCTTCTTCGACGTTTCGGTTTACATAAGGAGTACCGTTGGCCAAACTTTGGGCGAGATGAAGTTTAAAGTCAGGAAAGCCTTTTGTATCTAAACGGCGGCAAAAGCGATTTACAGTCGGTTCACTCACATCGGCCATTTTTGCCAGCGTGGCAATGCTGGAATGAATGGCGGTTTGTGGCGACGCCATAATCACTTCGGCGACTTTACGTTCCGACTTGCTAAAGTTTTCCAGATTTTTTTGGATTTTTTCTAATGTATTCATAGTGTTCACGCGGGCCTAGAGAACAACTCGTTGGTTTATTGCTTGTGTCTGTTTAGGGGAGAGAAACAAACCATTTCTAAGACGACACAGGCACCAACGCCATTGTGTGAGTATAAACCGAAGTCATCGTAATTCAGAAACGAAACACACAATCAATTGATAAGAATATGACAAGCCTCAAACTAAATTTTATAAAAACTACAGTTTTAGTGATTAATAAGCCGAGAATAAGTACATTCATGGCTTATTATGGTGGACAAATTACAGCAAACAGAAAGAAATTTTCATTTTTTCTTTCTGTTTAGTAAATATGCCTCATCGATAGGATTGCGTTACTGTGTCGCAATTTGCTGACAATACTGATTGATTTGCTCGAGCAAGAGGGGAGCATAGGTTGTCGCAATGTCTCTTTGTTCTTGCAGTATCGATTGTAAAATATCGTGTGTCGTTAAGGGGTTTGCTAATACAACCCGAAAAACTAGGGTATCCAAATGTTCCCAACTCAGGGGATTTAGACGAGTTCTTGAAACAAAAGATTTACCCATTTCTCTTTGTTTTTTCTGAATAAATTTTGTTAACTCATTGAGTAACTGATTCAAGTGTGTTTTTTCTGGTAAAGATATCGTTGTTCGTATGTTTTTGACTGGTTTGGGTAGATAGCGATAAGTTAGCAGGCAAAGCTCGGGTTGTGAAACAAGCTCAAAGTCGGGTTGTTGTTCAATCAGTGAGCTAAAATATTTTGCCTTTTCAATGCTTTGATCGATAAGTAGTTGGTAGCCAGCGCGGCTAATTATGTGCATGCTGGCATAAACGAGCATCGCCATACCAGAGCGAGAGCCTTCTAAGGTGTGGCTACCGAGATCTTTTGATCCTTGGCGTAGAATATATTGTGCGTGATGCTCTATCACTTTCATGGCATTGGGATTTTTAAATAATACCATGCCAGCACCCATTGGAATATACAGCTGCTTATGTGCATCAATGGTCACTGAGTCTGCTAATTCGATTCCGTCAAGCAAGTGGCGATAAGTTTTTGACATTAAAGTCGCCCCTCCCCATGCAGCATCGACATGAAAGTGGCAGTGTTCAATTCGGCAGATACGAGCAATATCATGTAGTGGATCGATATGCCCTGTTTCGGTTGTACCGGCCACGCCGATCACAGCAAAAGGATGAATTCTCTGTGCTTTTAGCATTTGAATCTTAGATTGCAGATCGATAGGGCATAAGCGGTTATTTTCATCTGTACGTACGGCTACTAGCCCATCTTGGCCGATACCTAATATGTCGGCTGCTTTTTTGAGTGAGTAGTGTCCACGTTCAGAAACCAAAATGGCTAACCCTTGATAGCCATAATGCTGCATCGCCTTATATAGGCCTTCTTTTTCAACCCCGGTAAAATGATCTCGTGCTTTTAGTGCATTATTACGGGCGACCCATAAAGCGGTAATGTTGGCAACCGTTCCTCCTGAACAAAAAGCTCCGAGTGAATGATCAGCACTGTGCATCCATTGCTGATAAAAATGGTCTGGTTGGGTGTAAATGAGTCGATGCAGCATACCTAGCACTTGCCGTTCAAGAGGGGTAAATGCTTTAGATGTTTCAATTTTAACGAGGTTTTGGTTTAAAGCGATCATGATTTTTGACAACGGCATCAAAAAATAAGGTAAAGCCGAAGTCATATGGCCGATAAAACTTGGCGAGGCAGTATGTACTGACTGGGCGACCAAGGTATCCATCAGATGTTGAGTGTGATCAGAGACAAATGTTGGAGCTTCGGGAATGTGCGGATTCGAGAAGTCCTTCTCTATTTCTTTGAGTGGTTTTTCTTCCGCGACAATATGCTCGCGCAGAAATAGGTTTAAATTACGTGACAGTTCTGCCTCAATACGAGTCAGGGTTGAATCGGGCCCTTCTGGAACTGTAAAGATGCGCAGAAGGTTATCAAAGCTTACATCCGCTGTTTTGTATTCTGGTGCCATACCGTGTCGTTATATTATTAGCTGTCGATCTCTTCAAGCGAAACAATCTAAACGAAAATGAAACCAATGTCCCGCCTTTATTCGTTTAGATTTGACGTGATACTCGAGGTAACAAAGTGAGCATGACCACAATTTATAAGCAATGAATGTTATAAGCAATGAATGCGTTCCGCTTTGGCGATTGCTTGATTATATCGATTGAGTACGGGTTCGATCTGCTTAGGGTGGCTGAGTAACTCGGCAAAAGCGGAACGTAATTGATAATTTTTTTCGTGTGGTTTGTTTTGACGATCATCGAACGTTGTTTTCGCGCTGAGACCTAACTCATCATCGCGAGTGGCGAGTTGCTTTATCTCTTGTTGCTCTAGTTTGAGCCAAGATTCTATCGGTTGTGAAGTGGCCACTTTCTCAGGTTGATGTTGAAGGTAATAGCGTACCGCCGTGCGATTTAATTCAAAATGGTGCTGGCGTCCCGTTAGAAACCATTGGCTGACGTCAGCTAGATCTGGATATTTTTCTGCTGTGATTGTGGCGAGATCTTGATACCAAGCCAAAGATGCATCAATGTAAGCATCGTACTTTTGAGCGAGGCATTGATTGTCGGCTGCCGTGGCAGTCATTGAGCTGGCCGCGGCCAGCAGCAAAGTGACAATAGAGCGTTTCATAGCAAAATGATTCCTTGTGAGACGGTATAGTTTACCCCTTAATTGGGCTTATTATGTGATATTGGTGTTGCATTGAGCTTAAATATGTTTTCTTATTGTAAATGATGCGTTGGTTTATTCCTGCGATCTAGCTTGCAAGAGAGACAAAAAACAGCATAAATACAGGCACTAATAAGCTCAAAATAAAACCACTGACGATCGCCACAGGCACGCACCTTACTCCACCTGTGGTTTGAATAATAGGGAGAGTAAAATCCATCGCAGTTGCACCCGCATAGCCGATTGAGGTACATGGTTTACGGCCAATCAGCATTGGGATTAACACGAGAGAAACAAGCTCTCGACTCAACTCAATAAGAAAAGAGGCTCCACCATAAACTGGGCCGAAGGCATCCCCCATCAGTATCCCAGATAACGAATACCAGCCAAATCCGGATGCCATGGCTAATCCGTGGTAAAGCGGAATATGGAGGATAAGGGCCGCGATCGCTCCACCAATCCAGCAAGTTATAATAACGACGGCAGCGATAATCATGCCATGTTTATTAAGGAGAATTTGTTTGAGTGTTAACCCACTGTTTCGTAGTTGAACACCAATAAAAAAAAGTAAAACGAATAGAATCCATTCGCTAGTTTTCTCTACCCAAGAAAGATCAAAATTTAGTAACACTCCTATCGCAAGGCCACCACCGACCACCAAAATGAGTTTCAATGATTCTAACGCCATACTTGATAGGGGGAGTTTGGTGTGTGTGGTTTGGGTATCGAGGGGTAACCATTTATCAA
>NZ_NBUS01000054.1:317350-329186 GCF_002749895.1 Vibrio fujianensis
CAAGGAAGTGCGAGTAGATTGCAGGCTGCGAGCACCACAAAAAAAGTGCCAGCAAATTGCAAAATCAGTTGTAAATGACTACCTAAATTATCTAATGCTGCAAGACTAAGCCCCATCAAAAATAAGATCAGGTAGATAAGTGAAACCGTGGCTCGATTAAGCAATAAGAGTCCATTCTTATTGGAAATAGAAAAGAGATACCCCACCACCAGTGGAGCAAAGATAAACAACATCCCTGAAAGCATATATTCCTCAGCTGTACAAATTAGAAGCCACTAGCGTTGATTACGGCCTTAAGCTGAGAGCGAAATTCTTGGTCATCAAGACTACTTAGGTGGTAAAGCACTTCCGCTCCCGTAACGTTGATTTCAACGTCATGCTCATCCAAAGCTTCATCTTGTTTTCTAAATAGGAGCAAATGATGGGCAATGCGAGCGATATCAAGGTAACTGACTTCTTGGCAATGATCCACTAATTGTTGATTACAAGCAACTTCGAGAAAATCATCGTCAAATCCCCAGTGTTTTAACACAAGCTTGCTGGTGGTTGAGCAACTTGAGTGAAATATTTGCATTGCAATATCAGGATCAAGGTAGTGCCCTTTTTCAAGATAAAGATGGTATTCATTGACTAAGCAAAATAGGCCAATATCAGCTAATAGCCCAACCAGAAGGGCTTTTTCTTGCTCAAGATATAGATAATCTTCAGGCTCTATTCGTTTGAAATTCTGTGCTACTAACACCATCGTGGCTCCGAGTTCACGGGCGACGCTTGCGCTGCGAGTGAGCATTTTATTACATTCGGCACTCAAATTAATCGAATGTTTTAGCTGCTCAATGGCTTGTGCTGTGACAATGTCACGTACTCGGTGGATCCCTAAGCGCGAAACTGCTGTGACTAAGTCGGTACACGTAATGTTACGTCGATTAAATACCACTGAGTTTGCAATACGAATCACCACGGCAGCTAAGCTAGGATCATCGGTTAAACAGGTGGCAATATCAAAAATAGAAGTCGATTCAGAACGAGATAATGCCTGTATTTTGATGACAACATCGGGGATAGGAGGTAGCGAAATCTGCCCTGTACTAATAGAGAGTTCAACTAACTGAGCAAATTCACTCTCCAATCCTTGGATAAGTTGCTGTTTATTCTCTGGAAGCCAGTAAAATGATAAATGGTTCATTGAGTATGAGTAAAATCGGAAAGTCGAGTCATTCTACCGATGGCTAATCCTGTGAAGCAACCTTTAAGCGCAGAAATTGCCATAGAGATGCTGAATTTAATGACTGACTATACATTTTGTATGAATATTATGATGATATTGACGATTCAATATCCTAAGGTTGTGAATCTGATCTCATAATTTTAATTTTAAAATTTATTTGCTGTGAGTTAAGTCCGGACTTATTTCGCTTCATTAACTATCATAGAAAGAAATAAATATGCGGGCATGTAGTACAAATAAGCTTGCGATAAACCTCTACTTTTATTTCGCTATAACTTGCTGCTTCTGGTGATCTTTGTGACTCGGGGACGACGATGAAAGGATCCATGGAGATGAGTGAGCATACATTTTTTGATTATGTTATTAAGTTTGGCGCTTATCAAAAGCGTTCTATGTTTGGTGGTATTGGCTTATTTCAGCAAGATGCCATGTATGCATTATTAACGGAAGAAGCGATTTTCATTCGTGGTAGTGAGGAGTTGGATCAACAGCTTATCAATTTAGGGTGCGAGAAGTACCGACATGTGAAGAAGCAAACAACTGCTACGGTGAATTACTATGATATTACCGAGTTATTTGAAAATCAGCATCCAGAGCTAGAGAGCATTATTCAACGTTCGATTCGTTATTCAATTATGCAGCGTAATTTTCAAAAATCTCAAGCGAGTCGTCGTTTACGTGATCTGCCCAATATGCAGTTAACGTTAGAACGGATGGTAAAAAAAGCTGGTATTGATGATGTTGATACCTTCATTAAACTAGGTGCACCAAAAGTGTTTAGTAAAGTGCGACAAGTTTATGGTAGCGATGTTGATGTAAAATTGTTATGGAAATTTGCAGGGGCGATTGAAGGCGTGCACTGGAAATTGTTACAAGAGCCGAGAAAGCGACAGCTTCTTGAGTACTGTCAGCACCATTAACATCAGCATAAAAGAAAAAACCGAGGACTTCACCTCGGTTTTTTCTTAGCCTATCTAAACCATCAGTAGGGTGATGGTTATCGTACACAAGGCGATTAATAATTAAAACGCGCAGTAAATAAAACTTGATCGCCATAAGCATCATTAAAACGGGCTTCGGCTCCCAGTGAGAAAAGTTCGGTTGAATGAAAACGGGCAAAAACGGAACCGAACCAATCGTCGTTATCATCAATCGAGACATACCCTCCTTTGCCGCCGACTTCAAACTGTGGCCCTAGCCACTGGCGTACGCCAAGATTAAGTTCCATCCCGGTATCGGCACTGCCTTGATGTTTACGATCTTGTAAGCGAAATAACATTTCCCCTGTAAAATCGGCCCAATTATTGACTGGAGCATGAAAACCGAAACCGGTTGCCAAATCAAAATCACTATCAAATTCTGAGTCAATGCGAGCGACAACATGAGCATTAGGATGAATTGATTTACTAAAGCCTGCACCATAAGTGGTTGGGCTAATACCAATTCTGGCCTCAATGTAGTCATAATTGAAGTTGCTCATGACCGTCGGACTATTGGGGTCAACCTGGGCTAAAGCGTGTGCTGAAGCAAAAAGTAGTGCGGTTGCAAGGATTGTTTTGCGCATAATCTCGATAAACCTATCTGTTTATGATGAATTCCATATTAAAGCGGTGTTTCCGCCATGACAAAGTGCTACAACTTAAACATAACCTAAGCACGGTATATCAGCAGAGTTTACCTAAAACAAGGTCAATACACTCTTGACTGATTTTATTTTCATGGGGGAGTGGCTTATGTTAGGCCACTTGGCTCTTACATCATAATTCACTCACGCATGACAACTCCACTCTAAAATGTCAGGCTTTTGTCACCTTAACAAAAAACAAGCAAAAAAAATGCCACTTGTATCATTTTTGATTAACTATTCGCCATAGCTCATACGATTGGCTGCAATGGCATTTAGAATCGGTTCCGCATCCAAGATTTGTATCCAAGGCATTAAATCTTGCTCGTGTTCGATTACATACTGCGTGAGTTGTTCACGTACAATCTGACAAAGCTGTTTTGATTGCCAAGGTTTATTGATAAAAAAATCCAAACTAGAGTGGTTAATGGCTTCGACCGTATCATCCAATCCTGCTTGCCCTGTCAGTAGTATTTTGCGTGTTTTCTGGGTTTGCTCCTGTTGATTGAGTTCAATTAAGAAATGAATCCCAGTTTCTTTTGGCATAATGTGATCGCATAAAATAAGGGCTAACGGTATTTTCTGTTGTTGATAATCCTCAATAACCGCTTTAGCTTCTGCTACCGACTCTGCCGCCTCAATAATAAAATGAGTTTCAAAATCACGGAGATCCTGCAGAACACTATCGAGAACTTCTCTTTCATCATCAACACATAAAATCATTAACTTATGCATTTTATTCTCCTTAATATCTATATACGCTCTGAGGTGGTCGGTAACCAGACTTGCATCGTGGTGTATTTATTGACTTGACTATCAACGGCTATCCATCCTCGATGTTGGTGGACAATTTGTTGACAAATTGATAGACCAATACCGAGCCCAAAATGTCCTTCCCGCTTGGTGGTGTAATTTAATGCAAAAATTTGTTGTTGACGTTCTGGTGGAATACCGTTGCCATTATCGGTAAAGCTAACCACAACGTAACTTGTTTCTTGATCGTGCTGTAATTCAGTCTTAATCGTTAATGACCCATGTTCAGGAAAGGCTTCAATGGCGTTGGAAATCAGGTTAGTCCAAACTTGTTGTAACGCAATCGGTAGGCATAATACTGGTGGAATATCACCGTAATGTTTTTCAACGGTGTGTCTCTTTAAATGGTTTTCAAAGATAATCAGTGTATCCTCTAATCCTTCATGAATATCAGCGAGATGGAAGGTTTCATCGTCTGGTCGCGCATAACTTTTTAAACTTTTGACCATATCCGCAATACGTTGTGCGCACACTTGAATTGAACGTAAGTTACTGCCAACAAGATAGTAACGTTCCAGCATTTCTATGTCTTGTTCTGCCTGTTGCGGATTATTTTTTACCTGATTACGTAGTGTGTGGTCATTTTCTAAACCGAGTTTGACCATTTTTTTTGCAAGTAATCGATGATGGATGTGTTGCTCTAATGTTTTGGCTTTTTCACGTTCTTTGGCGGTTGACATTGGATTGACTTGTAACGCTTGCCCAAGGAGCTGTACTCCTTTTTGCTCTAATGGTTGTAAAGCCTTATGACAAATCAATTGATTGAGGTGGGTGCGTAATGTATCACTTCCTCGTAAGATGGCAGCAACGGGATTATTCAACTCATGTGCAACACCTGCAACTAATTGTCCAAGTACGGCCATTTTTTCACTCTCGATAAGCTGTTGATGTGCTAACTCTAAGGATTCAATGGTTTTTTGTAATTGCAGTTTGGTATTAATACTGCGTTGTAAACGACGATTAAAATGTCGTAATAATAAGTTGGTGAAAAGTGGTAATAGCTGCGTGTCATTATGCATAACCTTGGCAAACACATCTCGATCAAGTTTGATGACCTCTGTTTTAGTTAAGGTAATTGCCGTTGAAAAAGAAGGTTCTCCTGTAACAAAAGACATCCCACCGACTAAGTTACCTTTAGTATGGCGCACGACTTCCCTTTGTTGACCCTGTTCATCTTTTTTATAGAGTGCAACTTCTCCGGCAGTAATAAACCATAAAAACTGGTTGGCTTCTCCTTCTTTGGTTAATAAATGTTCAGCGGAGTAGGTTCGACAAGCTCGAGTCTCGTCGGCTTGAGCAAAGAATTGACGTAGCGCACCAATCACTTGTTCGGCCAGTTGGTGATCGGTTAGGCGATGATAATCGCTGATGAAACCTTCTCGATAGAGGTGCATTTTATTATCAATATGAGCGCGAAGAATACGGGTTTGGTCGAGCAGGGTGCTGTAGCTAAGAATATTATCTTTATCATATTGCAGGATATAATTGGTCAATTCTTGGAAGACGGTTTTATATAACACATTGTCTTGTAGGGGTTTGGTTAAGCAGTAGTCCAGTCGACCTTCATTGACGGCATTTAGAATAGCTTGAATATCTTGCCCGCAACTGATAAGGATTTTTCTTGCATTTTTGGTATGTGCTAATTTATCCAACTGGACTAAAAAGTTAGCACCATCAAAGTGTTGATGATGGCTTGCAATCACCAAGGCGACGATCTGGTTTTGCTCTTCAATAAATTCGAGAGCTTGATCAGCTTCTTCGAATGATTCTGCGGTATAGAGGTCAAACTTCGTGATAAAGGCACTCAATTCATGACGCCACTGCTCGACGCTGACGGGATTATTGTCTAAACAAAGTAGCGCATATGAATTCACAATGTTCTCAAACCTATCTATTCATAGTTCTAACATTGTAACAAGTTTTATACAGTTTATTTGAGAGCTGGGTTTAAGAACCTTGAATCTGTACAATGAGAAATTAATTTTCTTCATGCAATCATTTTTATTGTCCATTGAGATGGTTTTTGGCCAAACTTATAGACTGAGTTGTCCAATCGATCAGCCCAGTTCCTTTTCGCGGGTCAATGCGTCGGTGAGGTTGACTGGATATATTACAAGGAAAATCTTATTTTATGAAAACGCTGAAACGAATTGGCGCTGTGGGTGGGGCGGTTGCTCTAATTCTTTGTTGGCCTTTAGCAGTTGGGCAGGTCGGTCAAAAAATAGTCACCGATGGCTTGGCAAACCTAAGTAATGATCAAGTTAAAACCGAATTAGTCAGCTATGAGCGAGGTTATTTTTCATCCTCAGCGGTGACGCGATACACGGTTTTAGATCGAGATATCAAACGGCAGCTTGAACAACAAGGTTTACCAAGCGAGTGGGTGATCAACAGCGATATTCAGCATCATGCCTTTAGCCTTTCGGCTGTTTCGACCTTTTCGGAACAAACCCATATTCCTCTACAGCTCAACACTCAGACTCGCCTCAATGGTAGTACAGATTTTCAAATGCACTTAGATAATTGGTTCTATCAATCAAAAGGAGAACAGCCGTTTACGTTATCCATGACCGCTTCAAGTTTACAAGGCACGGCATCGATTTTGGGTGAGATCAGTTATGCTTTAACGCTTCCATCTATTGCCTTGAACTTTACCAATGGTGAACAAGTACAATTAGCTCATGTTTATGGTGAGGGAAAGGGCAAACAAGAGAAGGGTTTTTGGGTTGGCCAACATAAAATAACCTTGGGAGAAATGACCATTCGTGATGTTCGACAGGCTACCAGGTTTAATCTGAATCACGCCATGTATGAGTTTCGTTCTTCGATGGATGCATCCAAGCAACGATTCACTGGCCAGCATATGGTGACTGTTCGTGCACTAAAAACTGGTGATGATGAAATTCGTGACGCAATCTTTGATTTTACCCTTGGTGATGTGGATAGAAAGGCCTTTACTCAGTTGTCTGAACTTTATCAA
Source organism: Vibrio fujianensis (assembly GCF_002749895.1). GTDB lineage: Bacteria > Pseudomonadota > Gammaproteobacteria > Enterobacterales > Vibrionaceae > Vibrio > Vibrio fujianensis. The sequence continues at coordinate 323,996 of NZ_NBUS01000054.1, forward strand.
GGTGGCCGCACTTTATCGAATTCTTTGATAAATCAAGCACGCCCTGCGATTGAGAAACTATTTTCACAAGGCTTTAGTCTCACGCTAAATCGATTAGCGCTGACGATAGGACAAGGTGAGTTGGAGGCTAAATGGCAGCTGACAGTACCAGAGGGCACCCATGATGTTTTACACGATCCCGGCGCACTTTTTTCAGTTTTAAGCGGTTTTTTAGAGGCGTTGGTATCGCAATCATTGGTGAAGGATTATCCCTTTATCCAGCAAGGCGTGGATCAATTAGTCTTGATGGAGATGGCGACACACAATGAACAAGGTTATCAATTAAAAGTGGATATTCACAATGGGCTATTGGTTTTCGCTAGTGGTAAACAAGTTCCGTTGACCGCGTTGATGATGCCACTTCTGCTCCAGTAAACATTATACCCTTTCTACATGAAGCTGCAGGGGTGTTGGCTACGTTCTTTCACCCCCAATCACATAGCCTGTCTGTCTATGCTCATGGGGATGATGAGAGCCATCCGTGGCCCTCACCAAAGGCCAGCCTACGGCTGTTCAAATTTGTTCCAGACAAATTTGTCACTCACTTGCCGCCTACCTGCAACTCCAAGTTGCTTGGGTATAGGTTCAGAGAGGCTGGAAAAGGTTCATTTGTCGCTGTTAGGGTGATTGTGTCCATGCCTTAAATAAGCATTGTTGATAAAAGAGCAAAATGAAATTTTAAAAGACATCATCTTTGGCTCTTCTTCAATCTCTTTGATCGAGTTATAGTAAGTCCAAATCACATTTTTATAGCAGGAGTAAGCTAAACATGGAGCCGAATACGGACACTGTTTTTAATTTTAGTGCGGGCCCCGCTGCACTACCTAAAGCGGTCATGGCTAAAGCACAGGCAGAATTTGTCAATTGGCATGGTCTTGGCGCGTCAGTGATGGAAATTAGTCATCGCAGCAAGCCTTTTATCCATGTAGCGCAACAGGCTGAGCAAGATCTGCGTGATTTATTGGCGATTCCTGACAATTATAAAGTTTTATTTTGTCAAGGTGGTGCTCGAGCTCAATTTGCAGCGGTTCCGATGAATTTACTCGGCCAAGCGACTTGTGCCACTTACATTGATGCGGGATATTGGGCGGCCAGTGCGGTGCAAGAAGCAAAGAAATACTGCGAGGTCGATATTTTTGATGCGAAAACTGAGAAAGATGCAAAAATTGCAGTACTTCCCGCCAGTGAATGGCATATTGACCCTGACGCTGCTTTTGTGCACTTTTGTCCTAATGAAACTATCGATGGCATAGAAATCAATGAGTTACCCGTTACGGATAAGCCGATAGTTGCGGATATGTCTTCAACGATTTTGTCACGTGAAATCGATATTACTCGATATGGCGTTATTTATGCTGGAGCTCAGAAAAATATTGGCCCTGCCGGGCTCTGTATTGTGATTGTGCGTGATGATTTACTTGATTTAGCGAATCAAGCTTTGCCAACGACACTAAATTACCGAGTGCTTGCCGAAAAAGATTCCATGTTTAATACCCCACCGACCTTTGCTTGGTATCTTTCTGGGTTAGTTTTTCAATGGTTAAAAGAGCAAGGTGGTGTGCAAGCGATAGAGCAAGTAAACCGAGCTAAAGCTGCGCTGCTTTATGACTATATTGACGCATCAAACTTTTATCGTAATAACATTCATCCTGATAATCGTTCTCTGATGAATGTTCCTTTCCAATTAGCAAAACCAGAGTTGGATGGCACCTTTTTAGAATTGGCCGAAGCTCGTGGCTTGTTGTCATTAAAAGGACACCGCGTGGTCGGTGGTATGCGCGCTTCTATTTATAACGCTATGCCACTGGAAGGGGTGCAAGCTTTAGTTGACTTTATGCAAGCGTTTGAAAATCAATACGCTTAATGATTGATGCCCCAAATGGGTCCGACTTAAGGCTCATGCGAGTGAGCCTTTTTACTCCTGATGAACCTTTCTCACGCTTCTGTGCAGTTTATCATTATTTTTATTGATACTTTACGATCAATTATAATGAAAACTGCTTCCTATTGGTCCATACTCAATAATGAAAATAACAATAAACTGACCATGGCTTGGTGTTAATGGCTTAGCAAAAACCTTTAGGCTCTGTAAGGAAAGAAGTAAGGCCGAGAATGGCTTGCTGGTTGTCCTGATGTGGTTAAGGGAATCGCACAGTAAAACGTGCATGATAGGGATAATTTGCTTAGAGAGGTAACCCATGAAATTTAGCCATAAAGTGGTTGCAGCATCTTCGGTGATGTTGCTTTTAACACTGGCATTATTGTCGACACAACAGTATTTCACGGTACGGACAGAAATTGAAACACAAGTCAACAATAGTGCTGAAGAGATAGTACAGGGTGTGCGCAGTACGGTCAGTAAAGAACTCAATGGAAGTAAAGTACTCGCTCAGTATGTCACTCAATTAGTCGAGGATAATATTGAGCCAGACCATGTTGCCGATATATTGAGGCAGCCCGTTTTGAACGATCATTTTATTTTGGTGGGTTTTGGATATGAAAGTAATGGGGGTCACGTAGGTAGCGATCCTAATTGGGATCCAGGAGCAACATGGGATCCGAGAGTTCGCCCTTGGTATCGAGATGCTAAAAATGCCGGTCAGTTGACGATCACAGCTCCCTACGCAGATTCAGCAACCGGAGAAATTTTAATTTCTATCGCGACGCCAGTGACATATCAAGGACAATTTTCCGGTGCGATTTTCTTTGATGTGAGTTTAGTCTCGCTAGCCAAATTAGTGAACCAAGTTTCCTTATTTGATGCAGGGTATCTTTTTATTGTTGCCGATGACGGAACACTGGTTGCTCACCCTGATGAGAAATTAAATGGTAAACCCATGTCTGACTTCTTACCCAGAGTCAAAATGAGTCGAGAGATACAAGAAATAACGCTTGATGGACGAGACTATCAGTTGCGTTTTGTCGATATACCGGGTGAAAAGTGGTCAGTTGGCGTTTTACTGGATGAAAGTATTGCTTTTGCTGCTATTGATGATTTGCGGCGCAGTGCTTTGATTTATTCTGTGATTGCGTTAGTCATCAGTACCTTGATTCTTTCGCTAATACTTCGTGTTCTCATGCGGCCTTTGGACACCTTAAATGATGCAATACAGGACGTGGCGTCTGGGCAAGGCGATCTCACGAAGCGGTTAGATACCAATACAGATTTTGAATTTGCGCGGCTAGCCACCGGGTTCAATCAATTTACCGAAACTTTGCAACGGTTAATTAGTGAATCTAAGCAAATTGGTCAGCAAATTATGCATAGTACCGAATCGACAGCGCATGGCTTGCAATCTTCAACTGAGGCAATGCAAAATCAAATGCATGAAGTGGAGCAGCTCGCAACCGCGATGCATGAAATGGCGACCACATCTAATGATGTTGCCAGCAACGCACAAGGGGCCGCTTCCGCTGCCCAAGAAGCGGATAATGCAACTGAAGAAGGTTCACAAGTGGTTAACCATACCACTGAGGCGATCAATGCCCTTGCATTAAGAATCGATCAAGCGGTTGAAGAAGTGAAGCAGCTTGAAGTCGCGACATCCAATATCGAGACGATTTTAAAAGTCATCAATGATATTGCTGATCAAACCAACTTATTGGCGTTAAATGCGGCCATTGAAGCAGCTCGAGCAGGAGAATCCGGTCGTGGTTTTGCCGTGGTTGCTGATGAAGTTCGAACTCTGGCTCAACGAACGCAACAATCGACGACTGAAATCAGAAATATGATTGAGCAATTGCAAGTCGGATCGAGTGCCGTTGCAGGAGCGATGCAACAAAGTAAAGATACTGCGACAGAAACAGTCGCCAAAGCTTGTGAAGCAAATGATGCGTTATTGCGTATTCGTCAAGCTATCCAACAGATCACGGATATGAATATGCAAATTGCATCAGCGGCAGAGGAACAGAGCTTAGTAGCTGAAGAAATTAACGCGAATACGGTGAAAATTAAAGATTTATCGGTTCAAGTTTCTGATACTGCGAGTCAGTCAAATGATCAAATGCGAGAGCAGTTAGAGAACGTTCGTCGTCAAGATGCAGTGATGAATAAATTCATTGTGTAATCATTGATGTTGTGAGAAATCACTAACATAGATTGTAAAAAAAACCTCGGGTATTTATACCTGAGGTTTTTTTATTAAGAGGTATACTCCGCTTTATGGGCGAACGGAGTTTCCCCGTTTTTTCTTCGTGTTGACTTTTGTTTTAGGGCGGCTGTTCTGATTGGTTTTACTGCCACGAGTTTGACTTGACGCATGATCGCGAAGTGCATCAAATCCCGGTTGATGTTTAGTGTGTTTGGTTGCAAAGCGGTTAGAACCGTGACGACCTGATTTACGACGTGGATTTGCTGTTGATTGCTCATTATCTTCAGCGGGGACTAAGCAGCCAGGCTTGTCACCAATTAAATATTTTTTACCCATTGCGACTAATGCTTCACGGATAAGTGGCCAATTAAGAGGATCATGATAACGCAGCAGTGCTTTGTGCAAGCGACGCTGACGTTCTCCTTTGGCTACGGTAATATCTTCTCGTTTCTTATATTTCACGCGTTTAAGCGGATTCACTTGTGAGTGATACATGGCCGTGGCATTACACATCGGAGAGGGGTAAAAATTTTGTACTTGATCACACTGATAGTTATTATTTTTAAGCCACAATGCAAGGTTGACCATGTCTTCGTCTTCGGTTCCTGGATGAGCAGAGATAAAATAAGGTATTAAATATTGTTTTTTACCTGCTTCCGCACTGTATTTTTCAAACAGTTGTTTAAAGCGGTCATAAGTACCCATTCCTGGTTTCATCATTAAATCCAGTGGTCTTTTTTCAGTATGCTCAGGGGCAATTTTTAGATAACCCCCCACATGGTGAGTCACCAGTTCACGCACATATTCTGGAGACTCAATCGCTAAATCGTAGCGTACCCCAGAAGCGATAAGAATTTTCTTAATACCAGGAATCTTTCGGGCTTCTCGATAAAGATCGATGGTGTGTTTATGATCGGTATTGAGCTTATGACAAATTCCCGGAAACACACAAGAAGGACGGCGGCAGTTTGCTTCTGCTTTAGGATCTGAACAACCCAAGCGATACATGTTGGCGGTCGGGCCTCCTAAGTCTGAAATTGTCCCGGTAAAACCGGGGACTT
>NZ_NBUS01000054.1:329196-334273 GCF_002749895.1 Vibrio fujianensis
GTCTCTAATGGCTGTCAACTCACCAAGTATGGATTCTTTAGAACGGTTTTGGATTATCCGTCCTTCATGCTCGGTGATTGAACAAAAAGAGCAGCCACCGAAGCATCCACGCATAATATTGACCGAGGTTTTGATCATATCGTAAGCCGGAATCTTGGCTTTGCCATATTTAGGGTGCGGAATCCGGGCATAAGGCAGATCAAAAACATAATCCATCTCTTCGGTGGTTAATGGAATCGGCGCTGGGTTTACCCAAAGTTCACGGTTACCATGGCTTTGAATCAGAGCGCGGCCTGAATAAGGGTTGGTTTCTAAATGCAGTACACGGCTAGCATGTGCGTATAAAATACGGTCGTTGATCAACTTTTCATAAGAGGGTAAACGAACGGCTGTCGTTAGCGAATCATGGCGAGAAGCCCGGATGGTAATCGGTTTGGCTTCGATTTCTGCGGTGTCCGATTTCGTGTCGCATAGCGTTTCAACGTCGTAAGGATTGGTTGGCACAAAAGGTTTGCCCGGTTTATCAATACGCGAGGAATCGATGATGGTAAAACCGTCGGGAGCGTGCGGTAGGTTTATCGCAGTACCACGAATGTTGGTCATGGTCGCTATCGGCTCGCCATTTGCAAGTCGATGCGCAACCTCCACTAAAGCGCGTTCAGCGTTACCAAATAGGAGTATGTCCGCTTTGGCATCAAACAGTACCGAACGACGAATCTTATCGGACCAATAATCATAATGCGCGACACGTCGTAAGCTCGCTTCAATGCCACCAAGAACAATAGGAACCTCTTTATACGCTTCACGGCAGCGCTGAGAATAGACTAAGGTAGCACGATCTGGACGTTTCCCACCTTCATTATTGGGGGTGTAGGCATCATCATGGCGCAGCTTTTTATCTGCGGTATAGCGGTTGATCATGGAGTCCATATTGCCCGCAGTGATACCAAAAAATAGGTTGGGCTGACCGAGAGCCATAAACGCGCTTTTATCTTGCCATTCTGGCTGGGCAATGATCCCAACTCTAAATCCTTGAGCTTCAAGTAAGCGACCGATGATAGCCATGCCAAAACTAGGGTGATCGACATAGGCGTCTCCGGTGACGATAATAATGTCACAACTGTCCCATCCTAAAGTCTCCATCTCTTTACGTGAAGTTGGAAGGAAAGGAGCAATACCAAAGCATTCCGCCCAGTATTTTTTGTGTTCATTTATTTTCTTTACAATCATTTAGTTGACTCTTACTCTCATGGCTTTGGGCAAAGGTGGGGCACATTATTGGGTATACCGGGTCTGTCACCCTAATTTTATTTTGACCTTTGAGTGGTTGCTATTGGTGAAAAAATAGGCCACATAAAATAGCGCAGCAGTTTACCATGTTATTGGCAAAGTACACCTACTTCTGTGTGGTAAAAAGTAACTGAGTGGCTGTGCCGATTGAAAAAGCCAAGCAGGGTAAGCTTGGCTTTTTTTATCGGCTAGTTGGGTAGCATGATGCTAATTTGTTTTTTACTCCCATCACCAAAAATTTGTAATGCTCTTTGATGCATTTCCTGAGCGGTAATACTTTGAGCGGTCGCTTCAATATTCATTAAGGCTTCAAAACCATAGCCATGGGTGATATAGCGGTTGAGCATGAAGGCCATCTGTTCCGGTTTATCCTCTATAGGTTTAAGTGCCACGATTAATTGTTTAGCGACCGTCTGAGTCTCTTCTTCACTAATACTCTGCGTTAAACTGGTGATCACTTCTTGAAAAGCTTGTTCTGTTTGTGCCACATTTGCAGGGGCCACATGTGCAATCATCAGCCAATCAGAATAGGGTTCGCCATCCTTATTAATTACGTAAATCATGGGGGTATAATCCAATCCTTTACTTTCTCGGATATTAGCGAGTAATTTTTGGTTGACTAAACGGTGTAGCATGTCTTCGAGGAAGATTTTTTTAGCACTTTGGTTGGATACATCAGATGAGACATAACGATGAATGACGACGGCACTATCTTCAGTATTGATGGTCTTTTCTATTCTGTTGACCAGTGAAGGTTTAAAGTGTGGATTAATCTCGACTGGTGGTTGGGCAATGAGTGGGATATTGGCAATGTACTGACGTAACAGTGGAGTGATGTCGGATGGGGCAATATCACCAACAATAATGAGGTTGAACTTTCCCTGTTTAAACAGCTGTTGATGGACGTTAAGAACTTGTGTTCGAGTCGGTGTGGGTTGGCCTACTAAATAGCGCAGTTGCTGATAACTATCCTTACTATAAGAGGCGAGATTGATCTCATTGGTAAATTGGCCTAGTGGCGTGGTCAAAAATTGGCGCAAGTTTTCTTGCTGAGTTTGTGTTACTGCAGCCAATTGCGCATTATCAACCTTAGGTGCGGTGGAATATTGATGAATTAAGGCCAACGCGTCATCTAAATCTGGCTTATTGACGTTTATATTTAACCAATGTGTGGTCGTGTCTATAATGAATTGCATAGACATATTTTTTCTTTTCATATAACTGTCAACCTGTGACCCATCCATGCTGCCAATCCCTGAACGAGTTAAGACCATTGGCGTAATATCAACGGCTGAATAAAGTTCGCTGGGTAATGAGGCTATTCCACCGACACGGCTATAAAAAAGGTGCAGCTGATTTCTATTGTTATAGGTTCTATAGAGATAAACATTGACGTTATTTTCGAGTTGCCATTGCACGATCTCGGGATCGCTATGAATCGATTGGGATGTGATAATTTCCCCAGGCTGCGTTGGCTGGTGTAAAATGGTATCAACATCCGCTGCATTCAATTGCGTCCCGCGACGTTTTCTTAATTTTTTTAACTGGCTCAATTCATCGGTAAGTTGTTCCAGGTTCTCTTGTTTATCTGCCCCAATAATGATGGCAGCATCACCGTTCAGTAACTGTTTTAAACGTTGATTAACCTGCTCTATGGTTGCGGTATTGAGTAGTTGTTTGAGGCCATATTGAAAGTCGAGAGTACTCTGCAGGACTTGTTGGTTGGTTATCGCCCAAATGCGATGATTGGCATGTTGATTGGGTAATAAGTCATATTTATTTTGTGCTGCATACTGGAGATCATCTTTGAATGGATGCAGCTGAGCCTCTAATTCTTCTTGTGTGACACCAAAATCACGCAGTGAAGAGAGTGTTGATAAGATTAGTTCTTGTACAAGAGAGCGTTGTTGGTAGGGGAATGTACTACCAATCAAAGTATAGCGTTGATCAAGTACAGGATAGTTCATGGCATACAATTGTGAATGCAGCTGGGCGCTGTCACGAAATACCGTTTTTAGGCGCTGATCAATTAATTGTTCAGCAATATTATCTAATCGATGGTCTAATAACTGCTCGTGAGTCGTCATAGAATGACGGCCTCGACCAATCAGTAATGAGAAGCTGGCATGTTCGCCAGTTGCTACGTGTGCAACGTAGTCTTGCAGGTTTTGTTGGCGTTTTTTTACCGGTTCTGGTCGAGGCGTTGTGCCTTTCTGCCAACTGGAAAAATAGCGTTGAATCCATTCCTCGCCTTGAGCTAGTGTTAGATTACCGGTGATAACGACTTCTGCTAATTGAGGTTGATACCATTGTTGATAAAATGCTTGGAGATCTTGTGCTGTGGCTTGCTGAACCTGTACCTTCGTGCCCAGCACGTCATGTTCTGCATAATCGGTTGTTGCAATCAAATGCTCATAATATTGTTGTTCTAATGGTTTTTCTTCCCGATAGCGGTGGCGAAACTCACCCATAATTACCCCTTTCTCTTTCTCGACTTCTTGCGGAGAGAAGGTGAGTCCATCGGCAATATCTCTAAACCAAAGTAATGCTTTATCTACGGCGAGGTTGTCGGGTAAGTCGAGTGTATAAACGGTTTCTTGATAAGTGGTATAGGCATTAAGATCGGGGCCAAAGCTAGCTCCTGCTTGCTGTACCATGGTAATGACATCATTATGGGCATAATGGAGGCTGCCATTAAATGCCATGTGTTCAACAAAGTGTGCATAGCCAGCTTGTGTAGGGGATTCTTGCAATGAGCCGGTATGAAAATATAGGCGAATCGATACCGCTTGATGATGATCTGGATAGATGTGGTAGGTGAGTCCATTCTCGAGTTGCCCAGTTACCCATTGTTGATCGGATTGTAAAGGGGGAGATGGCTCTTGTGCCATGCAGCCAAGTAAGGGGAGGCAAAGCATGCTTGCTAATAACAGTTTTTTCATCATAACCTCTTATTTTTGTCTTAACTATAAACAAATACTCAAGCTGTGTGTTCTGCGAACAGTTGATTTTCGGTACAAATAACGAATCCAAGCCATAGCAATGATAAAACAGTCAGTGGCGCATGATGTGAGCGGTAGAAGTGTTGAATTCGTGGGTAAAGCGGTAGGCAAAATCGAATGGCTTTTGGTATCATCGTCCCAAATTTTCCGTTAATGAAGAATGTATGCTTGATTCCTTACTGAGCGTTATGGCCCCCATGTTGCTTGGCACGCAATTATTACTGACATTAGTATTGGTGAAAGGTGATATCTGTCCAGGTCAACGTGGCCGGTTACATAAAGTATTACCCGCGTTAGCTATCTTATGGCTTGCTGTCGCTTCACTGAAAATCGAGGTGTGTTTAATTGTCTTTGCTTTGCTTTATTTTTATTCTCAAGTGCAAACCAAAAAGACACGCCATGAAGGGCCGCTGTGGGTTTTGTACCTTGCCGATGGGTTAGCTTTGGCATTTGTGGCTATATTGATGGGGCAGTCGCTGAATGGTTCAATGGCCATTACACTATTGAGTCTGATATTTTTACTCGGTGCGTTATTTGGCCATTTGCTATTGACGATCGCTAAAACTCGTCTACAAGCTTTTCACCGCATTTTACCTGTGGTGGGGATTTTATCGGCAATGGTGACAACGCTCTGCATTGTACCTTACGCATATCAACTTGAGGCTGAGCAGCTTTCAGCTATGATCCAGCCACTACTGGTGAGCTTTTCGTTATTGGTCGCGGGTATTTTTGCTTGGTGTTGGCATTTACTATTAGTAAAACCTGTGACCAAAGTCTCCTTATTG
>NZ_NBUS01000054.1:334283-338699 GCF_002749895.1 Vibrio fujianensis
GCGTTACTCTTGATGTTAGTTGCGGTAACCGGTTTCTATCGTCTTTATTTATAGGGTCATTGTCGGCGATATTTCGAGAGGAAAATCACGACGGATTGATAAAATTGCAGCTAAGCTTACTATCAGGGCGACGAGAAAGGAGCAAAATGATGGATTTAAGCAACATTAGCCGTCTTGATGACGCAATTTTATTAGGCATTATTAATGAAAAACTGCGTTTAGAGTGTGATAGCTTGGATGAACTCGTATCCATGTATGAGATGAATGAACAACATGTGGTTGGTAAGTTGAGTAATCTAGGCTTTAGGTATGACCCTCTCACCAACCAGTTTAAATCGTATTAATAGCTTGTTTTCCGCATAATTTAAGCCATCTTGATCCCGTCAAGGTGGCTTTTGCATTGTTGGCGAGCGATAGCAAAAAAAGCTTGTAAGTAACGCTTGTCTTTTTCGCTGTGGCGGGTTGCGGCAAATAACCGACGCCATAATCCATCGCCTAATGGTTTGCTGGTGATAAGTCCCTGGCGTGAAAATTCACTGATCGCCCAGTTGGGCAACGTGGCAACGCCTAATCCGGCAGACACCATTTGGACTAGCATTAAAGTATTGTCTGCTTGTTTCCACTTTGCTGGTTCTACGCCTGCCGGGTGTAGGAAATGTTTGACGACATCTAAGCGTTGTTTTTGTACCGGATAACACAGCATGGTTTGTTCGGCCAAATCTTGTGGTGTGATGACGGTTTTATCAGCGAGTGGATGGTTGGTTGCAGTAATAAGGCGCATTTCAAAGTCAAATAAGGGTTCATAATGCACCTCTGAGCGCGGTAAAATATCAGAGGTAATCACCAAGTCTAGCTCTCCTGCTAGTAATGCAGGTAAGGGTTCAAAACCAAACCCTGAGGAAAAATCGAGCGTTACACTGGGCCAAGCTAATTGATATTCACGCAGGGCAGGCATTAACCATTGGAAGCAAGAATGGCATTCAATTGCCATGTGTAAGCGTCCATTCACATCTTCTTTCAGGCTGGCGAGTTCGTTCTCTGCTTTGGCTAAGCGTGGCAATATTTCATCGGCAATGCGCAGCAGAATATTACCTTCTGATGTAAAACGAACCGGGCGTGTTTTGCGGAGAAAAAGTTGTCCACCAATCCGAGCTTCAAGATCTTTTATTTGATGGGATAACGCCGACTGAGTCAGGTGTAAAGCCGTGGCGGTGGCGGTTAGTGAGCCCGTTTCTCGCAGTGAAACTAAGGTTCTTAAATGTTTAAGCTCGATCATGTATCACCTTCACCTTCCCTTTTTTATTATTAATTTATCTAAACTTACGTGTTTTTTTTAACCGTGTAAACATCTAGATGGCTATTTGTTGTTAATCCTACGAATGAAATGTTTATAAACATGAAATTTTCTAATAAACAAGTTGAATAATTGGTGATTGTATTCAGTATCATGTTACGCGATAGTTTAGCCATCCAGATGTCTTTTAATGTCTGCACCTATCTATAGAAGGATAAAACACATGGCAACGACAACGCATATTCTCGGTTACCCACGTATTGGTGAAAAACGTCAGCTAAAATTTGCCCTGGAGCAGTATTGGCGTGGTGAAATTGAGCAATCTCAACTGCAACAGGTTGGACAAAGTATTCGTCAACAAAACTGGCACCAGCAGCAAGAGGCAGGGTTGAGTTTTGTGACTGCGGGTGATTTTGCTTGGTATGATCATGTATTAACGACAACACTTTTGCTTGGTCATGTTCCCGAACGCCATCGTCATGGTTTTCCTGATCTCGATACGCTGTTTCGAGTCGGGCGTGGTCAGTCACAAAATCATTGTGGATGCAGTGGCAGCGCCGCTTCTGATATGACTAAATGGTTTAACACTAACTATCATTACATTGTGCCGGAATTTAGTGCTACAGATAGTTTTGAGGTAAGTTGGCCACAATTGTTTGATGAAGTGAATGAAGCCGTCAAAGCTGGCTATCCGGTTAAACCCGTTCTTCTTGGCCCGTTAAGTTATCTTTATTTAGGTAAAGAGGTTGGGGAAGGTTTTGATCGACTGACATTACTTCCTCGTCTACTTACTGCTTATCAAGCGATTTTAGCTAAATTAGCCAAGCAGGGAGTGACTTGGGTACAAATTGATGAGCCGATCCTAGCTCTGGAACTTGAAACGCCGTGGCAAGAGGCCTTTAAACTGGCTTATCAGGTGATTCAAGGTGAGGTGAAATTACTGTTGACCACCTATTTTGATTCTGTAAGTGATACGTTAGATAAAATTGTTAAACTGCCCGTTAATGGTCTGCATATTGACCTTTCAGCAGCTCCTCAGCAACTCGATGAGGTATTAGAAAAGCTTCCTCAAGACTGGGTATTATCGGCGGGTGTGGTGAATGGACGGAATGTCTGGCGAGCCGATCTCGCTTCACAACTCAATCAACTTCAGCCAGTAAAAGCACAGTTGGGGGATCGCTTATGGGTTGCCAGCTCTTGTTCTCTACTCCATAGCCCCGTTGATCTAGAACTAGAAGCGAACCTTTCACCAGAAGTGCAGAGCTGGTTCGCTTTTGCCAAACAAAAACTGACCGAAATTTCGCTGCTCGGCCAAGCATTAGATGGCGATCATGCAGCAATATTGGCCTGTGAGACGTACAGTCAGCCTATTGTAGCGCGTCAACAAGCCATTCATGTTAATAAGCCTCAAGTTCAAGCTCGGCTTAACAGTATTACCGATTCTCTTGCTGAGCGAAGTGCACCTTATGCAGAGCGTGCTTACCATCAACAAGAAGTGCTTGGGCTTCCCCTGTTACCGACGACAACCATTGGTTCTTTCCCACAAACGGGAGATATTCGTGCCGAACGTCGAGCTTACCGACAGGGCAAGTTAGCTGAAACGGATTATGTGAATGCGCTTAAAGGACATATTGCCGATGCGGTTCAACGTCAAGAAGCTCTGGGCTTGGATGTGCTGGTGCATGGCGAAGCCGAACGTAATGACATGGTGGAATATTTTGCTGAAAATCTTGCTGGTTTCCAAACCACGCAGTTTGGTTGGGTGCAGAGTTACGGTTCTCGTTGTGTGAAGCCTGCCATAGTGGTAGCCGATATTGAACGAGAGAAGCCCATGACGGTAGAGTGGTCAAGTTATGCACAATCACTTACCAGTAAAAAGATGAAAGGGATGTTGACTGGGCCGGTTACGATCCTTTGCTGGACGTTCCCACGTGAAGACATTACTCGGGAGCAAATTGCTCAGCAATTGGCATTGGCGTTGCGTGATGAAGTGTCTGACTTGCAGGATGCAGGCATCAATATTATCCAAATTGACGAACCTGCGATTCGTGAAGGCTTACCATTGAAGAAACGGGATCATCAAGCTTATTTACAATGGGCAGTGCAAGCGTTCAAAATATCGGCTGCGAGCGCTCGGCCTGAAACACAAATCCATACTCACATGTGTTATAGCGAATTTAATGAAATTATTGATTCTGTTGCCGCGCTTGATGCGGACGTGATTACCATTGAAACCTCGCGCTCGAATATGGAATTACTCAAAGCATTTGAAGCGTTTAATTACCCGAATGCCATAGGGCCGGGTGTGTATGATATCCACTCCCCTAACATTCCATCACAAGCCTGGATTGAAGGGTTGTTGCGTAAAGCTGCGGAGAAAATCCCTGTTGAACGGTTATGGGTGAACCCCGATTGCGGGCTAAAAACACGAAATTGGCCAGAGGTGGAAGCCGCATTAACCAACTTAGTGCTGGCTGCTAAAGCGTTACGTGAAGAATGGCAGAAAAAATAGAGGGGATTATATTTTCATTATAAAGGCCTCTAGTGAGGCCTTTGTTGATTGAATACGATGGCATGGAGTAACTCAGTGACATTGAGTTTTAGTGACGATTTGATCGACCATTAGTTGACCTCTTGGATTACGAACTTGTAATCGGTAACTGATACCCGCATCAAGATTGGCTCGAATATCGGTACTAGAACAAAAACGTTGAACACTGTTTTCTATCACTTGGGTAAGGGATTGTGCACCTTGCTGATCAATATTGTAGATCATCATCATTTCGATCATTGTACCTTTAGAGCTAGCACGCATGATATTCAGTGGCCCTTGTTCAATCGGCAGCTCGGCATTGAGTACACTGGCACGATTGGCGGCTAATAGTTCTAAATGCTTTTGTTGATCACCAGTAGAGCTGCATCCACTAAGCAGAATAAACATGAGGCTGGTGATACCGAGTAATGATTTTTTCATAGTTAAAAAACTTTTTTAAACGGCTTGACGATAACGTGCGCATAAGCGCCAACCTTGTGGTAAGGATCCGCATCCGCCCAAGCTTGAGCGGCTTGCAAAGAGTCAAACTCAGCGATGATGGTTGAACCAGTAAATCCGGCCTCTCCGG
>NZ_NBUS01000054.1:338709-340434 GCF_002749895.1 Vibrio fujianensis
ATCTTCTGCATCAATCGCAGGGAGTGGCCCTGCAACCAATAGCCGACCTTCATTGCGTAAAGTTTGTAAGCGTTCTAAATGTTCTGCTCTGACACTCATTCGTTGCGCTAGCGAGTCTTCTACATCTTGGGCGAAAATAACATACCACATATTGCTATCCTTATAATGGTGAACGGGTTTAGGTCATGCACCAAATCCAATGATTTTAAAAGTGAGGTTCATTCCTTGCGGTGATCAATGCTGGTGGTTGATCACTCTTGGGCGTCCTTCTGCATCAATAGCAACATAATTAAACGTTGCTTCACAGACTTGGAAGCGGTCAAGTACGCCGTCTTCTTTAACTGGTTTAACCCATACTTCCAAGTTAATTGACATCGATGTCCGGCCAATTTTGGTACATTCACCGTAGCAGCATACCACATCACCCACCTTGACGGGCTTTTTAAAGGTAATGCTTGACACTGAAACTGTGACAATTCTTCCACTGGAAATTTCTTTAGCGAGAATGCCACCAGCCAAGTCTAATTGCGACATAATCCACCCACCAAAAATATCACCATTGGCATTGGTGTCGGCCGGCATGGCAAGTGTTCTCAGTAAAAGCTGCCCCTTGGGGGAGTTTACATTCTGGTTCATGATTGGCATCCACAGCAAACAAAACAGCGACCGCGAAGGCCGCTGAAAAAGAGGGTTAATTATAACCAGAAATGTCTTCTCGACTCAAAATAGTTAAGAATGTTTAGAGCTATTTTGTTCTTTCGGCAGGTGTTTATAGATGTAAATACCGGTCAATAGTGTGTAGGCGAAGGTTGCGAGAAGTAGACCAAATACTTTGAAGTTGACCCATACATCGAGTGATAATTGATAGGCGATATAAATATTGAGTACCGCGCACACGAGGAAAAAGACAACCCAAGCCCAGGTGATTTTTGTCCAGACCGTTTCAGGTAGAGTCAGTTCTTTACCGAGCATGCCTTTAATCGCAGATTTTCCAAGCCAATGGCTAATGGCTAAGCCTAAAGCAAAGACTAAATAGACAATGGTCACTTTCCATTTAATGAAGTTATCGTCATGTAAGAAGATCGTCATGCCACCAAAAACAGTCACTAAAGCAAAGGTGATTAACTGAATTTTTTCGACCTTTTTGAACAGAAAATAGGTCACGATGATTTGTATCGCTGTGGCTGCAATCAGCGCCCCTGTTGCGACATAAATATCGTAAAACTTAAACAGAGCGAAAAAAATAATCAGTGGAATAAAATCGAGCAGTTGTTTCATTATAAAGCAAGATCCAAGTAGTAAATTACTGACAGTCTAACCAAATTATGGCATGAGCTAAACCAATAAAGATATTTTGAAACAAAATATCGCATTGTTAGGTAAAATTTTTGTGATATTGATAAAGATTTTCTGACGCAGTGAAGCGTTAGAAAATCGATGCAACTGAGGGGCGGCTGGATAGAAAGAGCAATAGTGCCTCATCTGGTAGACAGCTATTGCTCTATGTTAGGTGATAGGTTTACCTAAGCTTTGCGGGTTGCAGCCTTCATCGCCGAGGTAAATGTGTGCAGTTCAGCCAGCATTTTCTCGGGTTCATTGATGTGTTTCTCAATGATTTTTACCACGGCGGAACCAGAAATGGCACCTGCTGCCCCCGCTCGAATGGCTTGTTTGACTTGCTCTGGTTCTGAAATACCAAACCCTAGTAGTGCCGGTGCTGCTTGA
>NZ_NBUS01000054.1:340444-347846 GCF_002749895.1 Vibrio fujianensis
ATTGATTTAGCCGTTGTAGGAGTGTACCCACTGGCATATTGGCTTTGGTTTCCGCTCCTGTTACCCCGGATCGTGACAGTAAATAAGTATAACCTTTACCCAACTGAGCCACCGCTTGTAATGTGGCGTCATCGGCCGTGGGTGGGGCGATGAAAATCGGTTGAATACCAAATTTTTCTGCCGCGGCCACAAAGGGTTGGCTCTCATTGGTTGGAACATCGGCGACCAGCACAGAGTCGACTCCCGCTTGCTGACAACGTTGATAAAAGTTTTCAATCCCACGCGCATACACGAGGTTGGCATACATGAGTAATCCTATCGGTAAATCTGGGTTGTTGGCCCGGATCTGAGCGATTAAGCTAAAACATACCTCAGGGGTCGTCTCGGCGTTTAAAGCTCGAATATTTGCGGCTTGAATGGTTGGGCCATCGGCTAAAGGATCAGAAAAAGGAATCCCGAGCTCTAAACCATCAGCACCCGCATCAATTAAGGTTTGCATGATGCGCAGCGATTGTTCTGGCGAAGGATCACCGATAGTAACAAATGGGATAAATGCCCCTTGTTTATCGTTAGCCAGACGCTGGAAAAGTGATTGATAACGGTTCATTACAGCACTCCTTTGTCTTCTAAAATTTTATGGACGGTAAAAATGTCCTTATCGCCTCGTCCCGATAAATTCACCACTAATAATTGTTCTTTTTTGGGTTCTGCATACGCCATTTTGACCGCATGAGCTAAAGCATGAGATGACTCCAACGCTGGAATGATTCCTTCTTGGCGGGCTAACAGTTGGAAAGCGTCTAGCGCTTCATCATCGGTGGCACTTTCATATTCGGCTCGGCCTGTTGCATGTAGGTGTGCGTGTTGTGGGCCAACAGAGGGGAAGTCTAATCCAGCGGATATCGAATAAGACTCTTCAACTTGACCATCTTCATCTTGCATTAAGGGGGCTTTCATGCCAAAGAAAATTCCCGTTTTGCCATGCCGCAGAGGAGCACCATGTTGAGCGGTATCGATCCCTTTTCCTGCAGGTTCCACCCCAATCAAGCGAACCGAGGCTTCGTCAATAAAATCGGCAAACATGCCAATAGCATTTGAACCACCGCCAATGCAAGCGATCACGGCATCAGGTAATCGACCTTCACGGGCTAAAATTTGATTTTTGGTCTCCTCGCCAATAATGCGTTGGAATTCTCGCACGATGGTTGGGAAAGGGTGAGGGCCAGCGGCAGTGCCTAATAAATAGTGTGTGGTTTCGTAACTGGACGCCCAATCTCGCATTGCTTCGTTACAAGCGTCTTTTAGGGTCGCTGAGCCAGAGTTGACGGAAATCACTTGCGCTCCCATTAAACGCATCCGAAAAACGTTTGGACTTTGACGTTCGACGTCTTTGGCTCCCATGTAGATACGACATTTTAAGCCCAGCAAAGCACAGGCTAGGGCGGTTGCCACGCCATGTTGCCCAGCGCCTGTTTCTGCAATAATTTCTTTTTTGCCCATGCGCTTAGCGAGCAGCGCTTGACCCAAAACTTGGTTGGTTTTATGTGCGCCACCATGTAAGAGATCTTCACGTTTAAGATACAGTTTCGTCTTTGTTCCTTTAGTGATGTTGCGAGTGAGCGTCAGTGCCGTTGGGCGGCCAGCATACTCTTGCAGCAGCGTCATAAATTCGGAACGAAACTCAGAGTCCTGCTGAGCATCAATAAATGCCTGTTCCAGTTGATTGAGGGCTGGAACTAAAATTTGTGGTACGAACTGACCACCGTACTCGCCAAAATAGGCGTTAAGTTTTGCCATGCTCTTATTCCTTCACATCTAATGACATGATTACCATGTCTTATTCTTCAAAAGTAAAATTATTAGTATTCTCGTAGTGCGCTGAATGCTTGCTGTAACTTCGCCGCATCTTTTTTCCCCAGCTCGCTTTCAACGCCGGAATTGAGATCGACCCCAAGGCAGCCAATACGTGCGGCTTGTTTCACATTGTTAGGGGTAATTCCCCCGGCGAGCATGATGCGCTGTGGCTGAGTAATGAGTTGCCAATCAAAAGCTTGCCCAGTACCGCCCATTTGATCTCCGACCTTACTATCGAATAAATGTCGTTCAACATGATCAAATAACTTAGGTAATGCGTTGGTGACGCCATAAGCCTTCCAAATTTTTATGTGCTCGGGTAAACGAGTTTTCAGCGCATTGATATAGACTTGATCTTCATCCCCATGCAGTTGCACTGCGGTTAAACTGAGGTCGAGAGCTATTTCAACCACATGATCAATAGGATGGTTTTGAAATACACCCACATAAAGCAATGGCGCGCCGCTCATGATCAGACGTGCCGCTTCTTTATCGACATAGCGTTTTGACGGTTCAACAAAAATTAATCCGCCATAAACCGCACCTGCTTGATAGGCTTTTACCGCGTCATGGGCATGAGTTAATCCACAGACTTTATTTTCACCCAAGATCACTTTACGTACCGCTTGTTCGAGATTCTCTTCGCTCATCAGGGAGCTACCGATAAGAAAACCATTCGCAAATTGAGATAAATCACGGACTTGTTGATGGTTATAAATACCAGATTCAGAAATAACAATGCATTCTTTTGGTCGTTGTGGTGCGAGCTGTTTCGTGCGATTTAAGTCGGTGGAAAGGTCACGTAAGTTACGGTTATTAATGCCAATCACTTTGGCTTTGAGTGCAATCGCACGTTGCAATTCTTCTTCATTGCTGACTTCGGTTAATATGCCCATTCCCAGTTCATGGGCAATGCTAGCCAATTGACCATACTGTTCATCGTTAAGCACAGAAAGCATGAGTAAAATGGCATCCGCGCCGTAATGACGAGCGAGATAAACTTGGTAAGGGTCAATCATAAAGTCTTTACACAGCACCGGTTGCGAGACTTGAGCGCGAACTCGGGCAATAAAATCGAAGCTACCTTGAAAATATTTTTCATCGGTCAGCACTGAAATTGCATCGGCATATTGGTGATAAACTGAGGCGATATAATCTAAGTCAAATGAATCACGGATCAGCCCTTTTGAGGGGGAAGCCTTTTTACACTCTAAAATAAAAACGGTTTGACTCTGATCGAGAGCTTGATAAAAGTCCCGATCCGTTTTTGAAAGTAACGTTTGAAAAGTGTTTAAAGGCTGAGCGAGCTTTCTGTTCGCCACCCAGAGCGCCTTATCTGTTACGATTTTTGCCAACACTTCCGCCATTTGAGTGTGTTTTAGGGAAATGTGTTCAGATAATTGCTGGGATGCATCATGCTCAGACATGTCAATTTAACCTCGTTCTGCTAGTTGTTGAACCAAGTGGTAGGCTTTACCAGAATTCATGACATCCATCGCACGCTCGGCATTGACGGTGAGATCTTCAAAGCCAAATAAGCGTAGCAAGAGGGCAACGTTAATTGCGACGGCGCTCATTTGAGCAGGCGTTCCCTTGCCAGTTAGAATGTTGGTGATGATGGCGCGATTCTCTTGTGGAGTACCGCCTTGAATTGCGTCCAGTGGGTAGGTGTTTAGGCCAAAATCGGCTGGCGTTAATGTGTACTCAATGATTTTACCATCGTTGATTTCAGCCACCTGCGTTTCGCCATGAATCGCGACTTCGTCTAGCCCTGCCCCATGAACCACAGCGGCTCGTTTCATTCCCATTTTTAGCATGGTTTCGGCAATAGGACGAACTAAATCTAAACTGTAGACTCCCATCAATTCAATATTGGGACGAGCTGGGTTAATTAGGGGGCCTAAGATATTGAAAATAGTGCGAGTTTTCATGCTTTGGCGCACAGGCATCGCATGGCGAACCCCACCGTGGTATTGCGGCGCAAATAAGAATGTTATCCCTAAATCATCCAGAGCTTGACGTGCATCATTCGCGCTCATGGTCATATTAATACCAAACGCGTCTAAGAGATCGGACGATCCTGATTGGCTGGAGACGCCACGGTTGCCATGTTTAGCAATTTTTACACCACATGTGGCAGCAACAAATGCGGCAGTGGTAGAAATATTAATGGTATTGGCTCCATCACCGCCAGTGCCGACGATATCCGCGAAATCATAATCAGGGCGTGGGAAATGTTCTGCATTAGCGAGTAAAGCTTGAATCGCTCCCACAATCTCTGCTGGTGTTTCCCCTTTGATTTTAAGGGCAGTTAACGCCGCAGCCATGAATGCAGCATCACATTCCCCGCGAATAATCGCGCTAAATAGCGTTTCGCTCTCTTGCTGATTAAGCGCCTGCTGCTGATAAAGTTTATTGATGATATGTTGCATATTGTTATTTCTCCGTATCCTTGAAGACCCACATTTAAAATGATTGATAAAGAGCGGGTAAAAATAGTACCTATCGACGGTTTATTGTCCTAAAACCCAATTAATGGCATTTTTTAATAAAGTGGCTCCTTGCGTGGTCATAATGGACTCGGGATGAAACTGGAATCCGCACACTTTGTCTTGTTCATGGACGACAGACATCACTAACCCATCGACTTGTGCGGTGACGGTTAAACACTCTGGCACTTGAGTGGCCACTAATGAATGATAACGAGCAATCGCCAATGGTGATGCTAAACCTTGATAAATAGGGTGTTGATGATGCTTCATCATGGAAACTTTACCATGGACAATCTCATCGGCTCCGCTAACGATACCGCCGTAGGCTTCTACTATCGCTTGATGACCGAGGCAGATGCCGATCATGGGTACTTTTCCTTTCAAGCGTTGAAGAATGTTGGGCATGGCTCCTGCCTGAGAGGGGGCTCCTGGGCCCGGAGATAATACCAGTACCGGATTATCAAACTGTTGGATAGCCTGCTCGATAACGGTAGCCGCGATATGATTCCGATAAATGGTCACTTGGTGCCCGAGTGAACGAAATTGGTCGACCAAGTTATAGGTAAAGGAGTCAAAGTTATCGATAAATATGATATTTGCCATGATCGCTATCCTTATTCTTGGTGCGCGGATTGAATAGCAGAAATAACGGCTTGCGCTTTTCCGCGAGTTTCATCGGCTTCCGACTGTGGGTCAGAATCATAAACAACACCGGCCCCCGCTTGAACATGAGCCATGCCGTTCTCGACATACGCTGAGCGGATGACAATGCAGGTATCTAAATCGCCTTCCCCAGTCAGGTAACCGACAGCTCCTCCGTAGCTACCTCGACGTTCTTTTTCGACGTCTCGAATCAGTTGCATTGCCCGAATTTTTGGTGCTCCGGTTAAGGTGCCCATATTCATGCAGGCTTGATAAGCGTGTAGCGCATCAAGATCATCACGCAGCTGACCGACAACACGAGAAACCAAATGCATCACATGGCTATATCGATCCACTTTTAGTAAATCGGCCACATGGCGAGTGCCTGCTTTGGCTATCCGCGCAACATCATTACGAGCCAAATCGACCAGCATCATATGTTCGGCGTTTTCTTTCTTATCGCAGCGTAGTTCCAGTTCAATTCGACTATCTAAATCATAATCGATTGAGCCATCAGCCCGCTTTCCTCGAGGTCGAGTGCCAGCAATCGGATAAATTTCAATTTGGTTAGTCTGTGTTTCATATTTGAGTGCGCTTTCAGGCGATGCACCAAACAACGTAAAATGTTCATCTTGCATATAGAACATATAAGGGCTTGGATTACTTTCTTTTAATCGTTGATAAGCAGCTAACGGTGAAGGACAGGGCAAAGTGAAACGGCGTGAAGGGACAACCTGAAAAATATCGCCTTGTACCACATACTGTTTGAGATCTTCGACTAAGTGACAAAAATCGTTATCACTGATATTGGTGGCCACCTCTATTTGTGTCAGTGTTTGTGCAACAGGTTGAGCTAACGATTGACTCGCTTGTTGTTTAATTTGGTTGAGACGCTGCTGCAGCGCAGTACACGTCTCGGTATTTGTTGTAAAGGCGGTGGCTTGCAATTGGCAGGTGGCTTGTTGGTGATCGACTACCATCAGTGTTTCTGCCACATAAAAAACGTAATCAGGGCAGTGATTGATGGCTTTCGCTTCACCTAATGGTTCAAAATTCGCCACTAAGTCATAGGCAAATAATCCACCGAGAAAGATGGCATGTTTATCTTGTTGGGTGAGGTCAAAACTATGCTGAACCAGCCGAAGGGCATCAAAGGAAGAAGCCTCACGCAATCGAGAATCTTCATCAAGCGTATTGCAAGGAGCACAAAAAGATAAAATCAGTGAATCTTCTTGCTGCTGAGCGGTGACCGACTCATTGAGGTGCTCGATCAGCACTTGAATTAAGTCACGACCATTGTCGCTCAGGGCTTTAAATGTGACTTCATGGCCAATGCACGTTATGCGTACTGCGGCATCAATCAGTAACAAACTTTTGAGATTTTGTTTGGAGTTGATCTCTGCTGATTCCAGCAGTAAGCAGTCTGTTTTCCCTTCACATAAAGCGTGAAAAAGTGCGGTGGGATCTTGTGTATAGTCCAGCGCTTGCTTGATAACGTGGATCGGTGCTGGTTTTTGTCTGCTCATGGTCTTGTTCACAAGACCTCCTTGTCTATTCAATACGGTGACGTTTTAGGGGCGATTTACCGCGTGTCGTTTGTTTTGATTGTGCGAACAAAAAGCCCGCTGTGGGAGCGGGCTTTATCAATGCGTTGTTTAACTAACAGTACACATCAGCCCGCCAGGTATGAACCCAGATACGCCATCCATTCAGTTCAGTATTGACTGATCTGAAATTAGATTTAGGGTTTGAGTTAAATTCTTGTAACATAGCAAGCCTTAGCACGGTACTCTTGTATTTGTGTACTAGTTAACTAGTGCGAGAGAGAAAAGTCAAGCCTTAATAATAGACAAAATGAAAAAATGATGAAAATTGACCTACACAGTCACACAACGGCATCGGATGGACGCTTTGAGCCTAACCAATTGATTGATCGTGCACTGGAATTCAACATTGATGTGTTGGCGATTACTGATCATGATACGGTAGATGCTTTGGCTCCCGCTCATGCGTACATTGAAGCGGGTCAATATCCGATTACCTTGATTAACGGTATTGAGTTTTCAACCGTTTGGCAAAATAAAGACATCCATATCGTTGGGCTGAATATTGACCCTGAGCATGTGGCATTAACGACATTAATTGAAAAGCAAAAGCAGCGGCGTATTTATCGAGCTGAGTTAATAGCGGAACGACTCGCCAAAGCCACTCGCCCTGGAGTATTGGAAGAAGTGCAGGCGATTGCTGGCGATGCACCGATAACGCGTGCTCATTTTGCTAAATGGTTAGTGGATGAAGGCTATGTAAAAACCATGCAGCAAGTCTTTAAAAAATATTTAACCCGTAATAACCCAGGTTATGTTCCTCCCACTTGGTGTTCGATGGCTGACGCGATAGAAGCCATTCATGCCGCT
>NZ_NBUS01000054.1:347856-358833 GCF_002749895.1 Vibrio fujianensis
TGGGCAGGCGGTTTTAGCGCATCCGGGCCGATATGACTTGACGGCGAAATGGCTTAAGCGCTTAATTAATGCATTTGTTGAAGCTGGTGGCGATGCGATGGAAGTCGCTCAACCGCAACAAGCTCCACAAGAGAAGCGTACCCTCGGTGATTACGCGATACAGTATAATCTACTCGCTTCGCAAGGCAGTGATTTCCATTACCCCTCTCCGTGGATGGAGTTAGGACGAAATCTCTGGTTGCCCGCAGGCGTTGAACCGGTTTGGAAAGATTGGAAGCATCTTCCAGACCTTAGAGTCGAGAGACTCGATAATGAGGAATAAGAATGAGTCAATTTTTTTATGTTCATCCTGAAAACCCACAAGCTCGTTTGATCAATCAAGCGGTAGCCATTATTCGCAACGGTGGGGTTGTGGTTTATCCAACCGATTCTGGTTATGCACTGGGTTGTCAGTTAGAAAATAAACAGGCTTTAGAGCGTATTTGCCAAATTCGTCGTTTAGATGATAAGCACAATTTCACCCTATTATGCCGTGATTTATCTGAGCTTTCATTGTATGCCCGAGTGGATAATACGGCTTTTCGTCTGCTGAAAAATAATACTCCGGGGCCATATACCTTTATTTTTAAAGGAACCAAAGAAGTGCCGCGTCGGCTAATGAATGCAAAACGTAAAACGATTGGTATTCGAGTGCCAGACAATAAAATTGCGCTAGACTTACTGGAAGCCTTGGGTGAACCTTTGATGTCTACCTCGTTGATCTTACCCGGTAAAGAAACAACGGAAGCGGATCCTGAAGAAATTCGTGATCGTTTAGAGCATGTCGTCGACGTGATTTTAAATGGCGGTTATTTAGGGGAACAGCCCACAACAGTGATTGATTTTAGTGAAGATGAGATGCGAGTGACCCGCTTGGGTGCGGGAGATCCGACACCATTTGAGTAAAGGTGATGATGGATAAAACGGATGCTTTTCTTCTGGTTATTTGCGATAATGCGCGACCGCGATTTTAACGTCGCATATTGTCATTCGACGTCTGAGAAGACGACATCATAGGTAGATAAATGAGCGAAAAGTTACAAAAGGTTTTAGCACGTGCTGGTCATGGTTCTCGTCGAGAGCTTGAAGCTCTGATCCGAGCTGGACGTGTAAGTGTTAATGGCAAGGTAGCTGTTCTGGGCGAGCGCCTAGACGATGAAAATGCAGTTGTGCGTATCGACGGGCATGTGGTTTCAGCCAAAGCACAAGAAGAGGTTATTTGCCGAGTGCTAGCGTATTATAAACCCGAAGGAGAGCTCTGTACTCGCCATGACCCAGAAGGTCGTCGTACGGTTTTTGATCGCCTGCCAAAAATTCGCGGTTCTCGTTGGATTTCAGTAGGGCGCTTGGATGCAAACACCTCCGGCTTACTGCTATTTACGACGGATGGTGAGTTGGCGAATCGTTTAATGCATCCTAGCCGTCAGGTTGAACGTGAATACTTAGTCCGTGTGTTCGGCGAAATTAACGAAGAAAAAGTCCGCAATTTAGTTCGAGGTGTGCAGCTTGAAGACGGTTTAGCCCGTTTTGAAGATGTTGTCTATGCGGGCGGTGAAGGTATGAACCATACCTTTTACGTAGTAATTAATGAAGGACGTAACCGTGAAGTTCGCCGCTTATGGGAATCTCAAGATACCACAGTCAGCCGTTTGAAACGTGTTCGTTATGGCGATATTTTCTTGGATAAAAAACTGCCTCGTGGCGGTTGGATGGAGCTTGATCTCAAGCAAGTGAATTATTTGCGTGAATTGGTTGAATTACGCCCTGAGCGAGAAAGTATGCTTGACCAATCTAAAGACAACACTTCTCGTAAGCGTGAGCGCTCTCGTAGCCAGAAAATTCGTCGGGCGGTTCGTCGTCATGAAGAACGCGTAACAACAGGTTCAACTAAACCTAAAACCCGTATCACAAACGGAACGACAACTAGTAAAACACCTGCCAATGCTCGTCGTAAACCGGCTTCTAGTACGCGAAACCGTGGTGTCGAGCAAGGTGGCCGCTCTCAAGGTGGCAAAGCTCATCGCTAAGTGCTTTATTATTTGAATGCCAATAAAAACCCCGAGCATGCTCGGGGTTTTTATTGTGAGATAAAACAGTGACTATTTCTTCATTTTTACGTTATGGTCATAGCCTAAAACAAAACCATGATCATTTACATCAAAAGTAATTTGAGAAACGGCATTGCTATTTAACCCTGCACTAATATCTTCTGGTACTTCTTCACCTTGCATCTCTGCCACTAATTCCATTAATTCCAATACGCGTGGTGCGTTCACGGCAAATTGGAATAAGCCTTGTGCCTCTAGTGACGATGCCAACACACTTTGCGAGTTTGTTGATGACCGTTCACCTGCATAAAGCGCAAGATGCTTGTCATTTAAGCGTGCAAAGAGTGGTGTAGAAACGCCTGTTTCTGATTTGAGTAATGCAGAAAGATCAACCGGATTACCATTTGGTTGAATGGTTAACTGTGCGAGTTGAGGGATAAACATCTGAGCTGTTTGGAGCAGCGCTATAGGATTCTCCGCGGATAAGGTAAATAGAAAATCGAGTTTTTCAAACTGGGGAGAATAAGGTTTTTGCAGATCCAGAGCGACATCATTTAAGGTGAAATGCATTCCCTTCATGCCATTGACCATGCTTGAGCCCATACTTAGCATCGCCGCTGGGTTTTCTGAACCCATTTCTTGTTGCATTTCGGCTAAAAAATCGCACTGATAGGTGGGTTGTTGGATATCTTGCCAAATGGTATTGATTGCTGGCGCTAATTTAGCAACATCTAACCCGAATCCGAATTCAAAGATGCTGTCTTGAGCCGACATTTTAGGCATAAATCCGCGTATCGATTGGATTGCATTAAGAATGACTTTATTGGTGCTCTCAAGCACAATCTGTCCGTCAAGATTCACTTGATCATTTTTAGCTTGATAATGAGTTAAGGCAACGGTTCTTGGCCAGTGGCTGGCGATAGTTGCAAATTCACTTTGGCAATTCGGTTTACGTAACTCTTCGATAAAAGGTTCTGGGTTGTATTCTTGCAGGATATCGACTTGTCGAGCAAGTAAGTTACTTGCTGGTTGGGTAAAACCTTTAATGATCTCTTGGTGATCTAAATATCCGTAGCTACTGTATTGCTTACCGTATTTACGTTGTAGTCCAGAAAGAATATCGCTGTCAGCAAAAGCCTTTTGTGGTTTTTCAACCCCTAATGCTAACTTAAGTGGATTTGCTTCTTTAAGTAAAGGAAAATCAAGCGTAAAGGTAGCCACATTGTCATGAACCGCGATGACTAGATTAATCTCTTCGCCATTTTCATCGCTTAGTCTATAGCGACGATAATCAATATTGCCCAATTTAGTTGCTTGATGAGTTGCACCCGTGGCTTGTTCTGTTTGATCGATGGTATTCCAGAATGCGGCAGTATCTTCTAACTGTATTTTATAAACAGGGATCATACCTAACGTATAAAAAACCGGTTTTACTTTATCTGGCGTACCTGAATATGCTTTAAAGGTTTTTTTATCGACAGCACTTTGTAAATAGCCATCTAAATAAGCGACCATGAAATCTTGTTCTGCAGTCAGGTCGAAATCGGCGAATAAATCATACAAACTTTGTTGGGATTTCCCCATGGTATTGACGTATTCAAAATGGTCGTACGCTTCTGTTTGCATAACAACCAAAGGGGAATCGGCAGGGATTGACCCTAACAATGCATCAGTTGAAGTATCTGAACCTGTTGTGTAGTAATAACCACCAACCGCGGCGACAGCGACAGCTGAGGCAAGTAATAATTTTTTCACTAGCAACTCCGTTGTTTATCTCTGAGTCTGATCCTGTATTGAGTGACAGAAAAAGAGTATTTGTTGTCATTTCATAAAGAGTATACCGATTATCATCCATGTCACAATAATAGGTATAGGGCAAGTATCATATATAAATTGGCAACGAGTTCAATGTGTTATTTCTCTTCCTAACGGAATTATCGTGGGTTTGTTATATTTACCTACTTTAGTCACAGAATTAGGTTCTATTGATCGTGATGAAATAAGGGGCGACTTGCTGCAAGCTTTTTAATTGGATGGCGATTCGCGCAAACTTAGCTGTGTAACAATTTCGCTGTGTAACAATATGGTTACCATAACTATAATAAGATGCCAATGGATTGATAATTCTTATTCATGCTAGCTTTTTATTGATGATATGATTGATACTGTTATCATCGGATGGGATCTTATGATTGACTTAAAAACCAGTGAAGCCTCTATATGATCGAACTTGATTCACCCACCTTGCTGATCACTCAGGCCATGATTCAGTGGTTATTAGCAATATTATTGATGATTGAAAGAGGCAAAGAGCCAGGGATAAAATACTGGATTGCATCACTACTTCTGCATGGATTAGCGAATTTTCTTCTTTATATGCGTCCATTGCTTCATCCTTTTGGCGCGATTATTTTTTATAATGCCTGTGTTACGATCGCCTTTTCATTTGGCCATTTTGCTTTCGGAAGGATTTTTTTTACAAAAATCCCTGTGTGGCAACTTGTGCTTCCTTTTGTGATTACAACACTATTGATGGGCGTGTATATAGACGATATTGCTACTCGTGTGACTTATGCAAGCCTTGTGGTTAGTGCCCAATTATTTTTTATTACCTACACTCTTTACCTCAGTCAGGATTTTGGTGATGCACACTTAAAAAAATGGTTAATGTGTACCATGGGGCTATTTGGTTTAGGGTTTCTTATGCGGGCATTCTTGTCATATTGGTATCCGGATTTTTGTACCCAATTGCATGGAACAAGCCTTGTCCAAGCTTCTTTTATCATGGTAGGTATAATCTATAGTGTACTCAGTACGCTAATCATTTTGCTCGTGAAGTTAGAGCGCTTGAATAATGAGCTCTTTATTCAAGCGTCTCGTGACAGCTTAACCGGTCTATTTAATCGTCGAGCTTTTTTTAGTCAGGCAGATCAATTATTAAAAAACGAGAGTTTCCCCATTAGTATTGCCATGATAGATGTCGATGATTTTAAAAAAGTCAATGATAAATATGGGCACGCAATGGGGGACACAGTTTTAAAATTGTGTGCTAAGTCATTTCAAAGAGTGATTCGTCAGCGAGGTGTCATCGGACGGCTTGGTGGGGAAGAGTTTGTTGTCATGTTACCCGAAATGGATGCCAATCAAGCGAAACAGTTTGCAGAGGCATTACGGTTATCTATCCAACAGACACTATTTGCTCCTAACATTACCGTTTCAGTGAGTATCGGTGTTACGACAACAAAAAAACATGTCGGAATTGACAGCTTATTACATCGAGCGGATGAAGCTTTATATCGTGCGAAATTTTTAGGAAAAAACCAAGTGATTTACTCAGATAAGGCGGAAGAATTTAAATCGGTAAAGCAACATCATTCCTTGACAGTGGAATAACATTGAGAGAATGTCGTTTCCTTCAATAGATCCTAGCTCTCGGCAATGTTTTCTTGCCGAGAGCTTATCGATGAAAGGATTATAAGGTTTGATATAGCTGGTAGTAACGAGCTTTTTGGGCAAGTAGCGTGGCATGATCCCCTTGTTCTACAATTTCTCCCTGATCAATTAAACAAATGGTGTCCATTGATTCTAGATCGACCAATCGATGGGTAATAAAAATCACCGTTTTATGGGCAAACTGTGTTTGTAATAGCGTCATAATCTGCTGCTCGGTTTGCTTGTCTAAACCTTCTGTGGGTTCATCAAGCAGTAAGATTGGACCATCATGCAATAATGCTCTCGCGATTCCGATACGTCGCTTTTCGCCACCAGATAACTGGCGGCCACCATCACCGAGCCAAGTGTTTAAACCCTGACCATCAAGTAATTTATTTAAACCTACATCGATAAGTGTTTGACAAAGTTCATCTTCTTGAGCATGAGGTTTCGCTAATGCTAGATTGTCGCGTAGGCTACCATTGAGAATATCAACTCGTTGGCTAACGACACTTATTGCAGAGCGTAAGTCACTTTCTTGCCACGCTTGTAGAGGGGTGCCACCAAGGGTGATTTGACCTTGTTGTACGTCCCAATAACGGCATAACAACTGAATTAAGGTCGATTTCCCAGAACCAGTTTGGCCAACAATGGCTACTTTGTTTCCTGTTGGGATCGCGAGGTTAATCTGGTTTAACACCGTTTGTGAGCTGTCTGGATAATGAAAACAAGCATGATCAAAATAAATATCAAATTGTCCCGAATGGACGGTGGGTTGTTCGGTAAAGGAGACTTCTGGCTCACTAAGGAGAATTTCGTTTAATCGTCGAGCAGAGGTTAATGTTTGTCCTAAATGTTGAAAAGCTCCGGCAATTGGCATAAGGAGTTCAACGCTAGCCATGGTGGCAAAAGCGATGAGAGCGACCATTGGATCAGGGGCTTGCCCGTTGACACCATCGGCCGCTAGCCAGAGCATGAGAACTAAAACCCAACCATTGACAAGCAGTAAAAAAGCTTGCGCTAGACCGGTAAAATGAGCATTAATTTTTTGGTTGTACAGCAACTTATCTTGCGCGATAAAAATAGCTTTTCGATAGTGAGCTTCAGCACCAAAAATGACTAACTCACTGTAACCTTGTAGCCAGTCTAACGTGGCAATTCTCAGGTGGGCCTTATGCTCGGTTAATGCTTGACCATTGCGTTTACCGAGCCAGTAAAAAAGAGGAGGCCAAGTGAGTAAGATAAGAAGTAAAATACCGCCGAGGGTTAGTCCTAAAGTGGCATCAAACCAACAGAGTAAAGCGGTTAAGCCAGCGATACCGAGTATTCCGACCGTAAGTGGACTAATAAGGCGCAAGTAAACATGATCCATGGCATCGATGTCTGCGACTAAACGGTTTAATAAGTCCGCATCTCGTAGGCTAGATAGCCGACCAGGTACGAGCGGTGCTAGTTTTTGGAAAAAAAACACCCGCAAATCGGTTAATAATTTAAAGGTTGCGTTATGGCTAACGACGCGTTCACCCCAACGTCCAGCCGTACGCCCCATCGCAAAGCCACGAACAAAGGCTCCGGGTAGCATATAGTTAAATGTCTCCCGAGCTATCGTGAGTCCAGCAACGGCTGCGGCAGATAAAAACCACCCAGATAGCGTCAACAAACCGATAGATGCAAAAAGAGTGAGAAAGGCCAACAACATCCCGAGAGATAAACTAAACCAATGTTTTTTATACAGTTTGAGGTAGGGTAGTAAATCACGCATCTAAATTCCCCTTATCCGCGGCTTTTCTGGTTTGGTTTGCGGTTAGCATTGTGGCAAACAGTCCTGGTTGTTCACTAAGTTGAGTAAAACTTCCTACTTGTACGATATGCCCATCTTGCATGACTAATATTTGATCAACTGAGCGAAGTGGTTCAAGTTGATGGGTGACGAGTAGTGCGGTCTTATTGGCAATTTGTTGATCTAAGCTGTGCATCACTAATCGTTCACTTTTGGCATCTAAACTAGCGGTTGGCTCATCAAGTAACCAGAACATGCCATTTTGTAACATAGCTCTGGCTAAAGCGAGACGTTGTGCTTGGCCAACGGACAATCCTCCAGAGCGATCATTGATTACATAATCCAACCCATGATGATCCACAAACTCACGAGCAAAAGCCTCTTCAAGTACCGTTTGCAATTGCTGGTCATCAATCTCGGTCTTTCCCAGAGTGACGTTGTCACGGATGCTGCCGTGGACCAAAAGCGGATTTTGCCCAACCCAACTGATCATCGCTCGCCAGCAATGATGATCGCATTGATTTAGTTCAATCCCATTGATGGTGAGGCTTCCTTGGTAAGGCATAAAACCGAGAATCGCATTCACTAAGCTGGTTTTACCAGCGCCACTCGGCCCGACTAATGCCGTGGTTTGCCCTCTGGATAAGGTAAAAGAAACGGGGCCAACCAACGGATGCCCCTCTGGGCTAAATACGCATAGATCTTGCGCAATAATCTCAATCGACTCTTGGTGATTGAGTATCTGATGACCTGAAGGTACTTTCTCAATATCAATGGCTAAAAAATCCGCAATACTTTCGGCCGCAGCCACCGCTTGTTGCTTAGCATGGTAGAAGGTACCGAGATCGCGCAGCGGCTGATAAAATTCAGGAGCGAGAATTAATATAAATAAGCCAGCAAAGAGCGTCACACCTGCGCCATAGTGACCAAAATTCAATTCACCAATAAAACTAAATCCAAAATAGACCGCGGTGATAGCAATAGAAATCGAGGTAAAAAACTCTAATACCGCAGAGGATAAGAAAGCGATGCGTAATACATCCATGGTTCGTTTACGAAAAACTTCTGATGCGCCACGCATTTTTTCCGTTTCTGCTTGAGTGCGATCAAACAGCCGGATCGTTGTCATTGATTGTAAACGGTCATAAAAGTGACCAGATAAACGTTGCAGAGCCTTAAAGTTTTTACGGCTGGCATCTGCGGCTTTAATTCCAACGAGAGCCATAAAGAGTGGCACTAAAGGGGCGGTTATCAGGAAAATTAATCCAGCCGCCCAGTTTAGCGGAAAGACGACGACTAAAATAATCAATGGGATCAACACGGCGAGTGACATTTGAGGCAGGTAACGAGCGAAAAAGTCGTGCATATCTTCAACTTGCTCTAACGTTAATGTTGCCCAAGCGCCTGCGGGCTTGCCCTTAATATAAGCTGGCCCTAAGGAGCGTAACTTCTCAAAAATAAGCTGCCGGATGTAGGTTCGAACCTCTTTCCCGGCGTGAAAACCGGCCATTTCTCTACCCCATGAGCAGATCGATCGTAACGCGATTGTTGCCATCAGTCCGATAAATTGAGGAATGAGCGTGTACTTGTCTACTTGTTCAATAATCAACTGATGAAGAATCGTGGCGATGAGGGCGGCTTGAACGAGCAAAAATAAGCTAGATATGATACCGAGCCCAATGGCAAGCATGAGCCAGCGCTTGGCGAGCTTGCTTTGCTGTTTGAGCCACATATTGAGACTGCGTTGCTTTTTCTTATCCATTTTAAAGGCTTATTGATAATTATTATTGGAACGGAAGGTCGTTAGTATACAAAAGAAAACCCAGCGGATATACCGCTGGGTTGGGGCGTTGTTGGTCAACAAGACATAATTTATTGTGCTTTATTGATTATTTAGGCTATCGAGATAGCGTTCTGCATCTAGAGCGGCCATACAGCCTGTTCCTGCTGAAGTAATCGCCTGACGATAGTTATGATCCATCACATCACCTGCAGCAAAAATACCTGCTACGCTGGTTTGAGTCGCATTACCGTCAAGGCCAGATTGCACCCAGATATAACCTTCTTGCATTTTTAATTGGCCGTTAAAAATATCGGTATTAGGTTGGTGTCCAATGGCGATAAAAACGCCCATCACGGCTAGCTCTTCACAGGTGCCAGAACGTGTATCTTTTAAGCGTACGCCAGTAACGCCCATATCATCGCCAAGTACTTCTTCTAATGTACGTTCGGTATGCAAGATAATATTGCCGCTTGCGACTTTTTCCATCAGGCGATCGATCAATATTTTTTCTGAACGAAAACTGTCACGACGATGAATTAGATGGACTTCTGCGGCAATATTGGAGAGGTAAAGCGCTTCCTCAACCGCGGTGTTACCACCGCCCACAACGGCGACTTTTTGATTACGGTAGAAGAATCCATCACAGGTAGCACAAGCAGAAACGCCTCGTCCCTTGAACGTTTCTTCTGATGCTAAACCGAGGTATTTTGCTGAAGCTCCGGTCGAAATAATTAAGGCATCACAAGTATATTGGTAGCTATCACCTTTGAGACGAAAAGGGCGCTGAGAAAAGTCGACTTGGTGAATATGGTCAAAGACAATTTCCGTCTCAAATCGCTTGGCATGTGCTTCCATACGTTCCATTAAATCGGGGCCGGTTAGTCCTTCGGCATCTCCCGGCCAGTTTTCGACTTCTGTGGTGGTTGTGAGCTGACCGCCTTGTTGCATTCCAGTAACGAGTACAGGGTTCAGATTTGCGCGTGCAGCATAGACGGCGGCAGTATAGCCAGCTGGACCTGAGCCTAAGATAAGAAGTTTACAGTGTTTCACGTCGCTCATGATGACTCCGCTATTGAATGCTGAAAAAGTTAATCGATTGTAGAAAATATTGTTGATAATGAAAAGCTATTACAGCAAGTTATTGTTCTTGAGTTGAATGGTCGAGTGCTTGCCACTGCTTAAGGAGCATATAACTGACCACCAATGAGAGGCAAATATTAGACAAGGGTACGGCGAGCCACACACCATTCAGCCCCCAAAATTTAGGTAACACCAATAAAAATGGGATTTGAATGAGCATATTACTCATGGTGATAAAAGTGGCTTTGTTACCTAATCCAAGTGACTGAAACCATGTGGCGGTTAAAATAAGGAAACCATCCAAAAACATCGCGCACAGAAAGAGCCGCATAGCCCAGGTTGTGGTCGTGAGTAAGGTTTGATCGTCTTGTGCAATAAAAAATTGCGCAAAAAATTCTGGCGACCACTGAATGGCCAACACAAATAGAATGCCACTACCTAATGTAAACAGGCAGGCAATTTTATAGGAGGCTTTGACACGGTTTTTTAAGTTGGCACCATAATAGAAACTGCTTAAAGGTTGCATGCCTCCCGCTGTCCCTTCGGCCATTAAGTAATAGAAAGTAATTAAGTATCCCGCGATACTATAGGCAGCAACATGAATGGCTTGCCCATAATGCAGCAGTAGCATGTTATGTAATACAATTGAAAAACTGATATAAAGGTACATCAACATACTCGATAATCCGGTTTTGAGAATGTCGATGATGGGTTGAATTTTCCAACTAAAGGTCGACCAAGATAATGGTAAGTGGCTACGGCGACTGAGTAAGTAGCTAAGGCAGATCATGACAGAACTCAATTCACCCAAGAGG
>NZ_NBUS01000054.1:358843-372314 GCF_002749895.1 Vibrio fujianensis
TTGCAAAAGCCGCTCCTTGCAGCCCTAATTGAAAATAGCCAATAAACAGCGCATCGAGTGCGATATTACCGAGAGCGCCTATGGCCATCGCGATGGTCGCTAAGCGTGGTGCGCCAGCATTACGGACTAATAGTGGCAGGGCGATGCTACCCAAGACCACGGGAGCGCCAATCATCATCCAGTAAAGATAACGAGTCCCTTGTGTATAAGCGCCACCTTCGGCTCCTTGTAAATGCAAAAAATTGGGACTCAAAAAATGTAGTAACAAGCCCAGTGGCAGTCCAATTACTAATAATAGTAGTAAAGCATGCATCAAATAACCATTAGCTTGCAGGCGCTGCCCTGCTCCCATTTTTAGTGACGCGTGAGCACCGGCCCCCATGCCTACCATCATTCCAAACGCAAGTAAAACCCCCACAAATGGCCAAGCGAGGCTAATAGCCGCAAGGCCATCGCCTCCGATAAAATGGCCAACAAAGATACCATCGACAATTTGATAGGTGCCACTGACCATGAGTGCAGCAATAGACGGTAAGGTATAATGCCAAAAAGCTTTTGCTACAGATGATTGTTGTAAATTTATCATGCTATCTCTCATTAAATTTTGTTGTATGTGAGGCCATGTGGGGCCGTTTCATCGCACTCAAAATTTAAGCATTGTTTGATGGTTAATGATCGAGCTTACCCGTTGGTTAAGCACTCACTTCTACTTCATAAGAGGTAAACTTTCGGATATTGATAGCTCCAGTATCAAACATCAAATATTGACCTTTGATTCCTTGCAAACGGCCAGTGATGAGCGGCTGTTTATCAAAATTATGTGATATTATTTTCTCTGGGTGTTGCTGAACAGGATACTCAATATCCGTTATGGTGTGATAAATTTCCGTTACCGCATCCTTACCAAACTGTTGCTTAATGTTGGTAACCGTGTCAGCTAAGAGCGGTTTGAGTGTTTCTGCTTGTTCAAGTAAGGGAAGAGGTTTCCCTTCTTTTTTTAATAAAGTCCGCCAGTTGGTTTTATCGGCGATATGCTTGGCAAGTTCGATTTCAATCAATCCGGAAATATGGCGGTTTTTCACTTGGTAGATAGCCAACCCTTGTGTTGCTCCTTGGTCAATCCAACGTGTCGGAATTTGGTTGTGGCGGGTAATGCCCACTTTTAAGCTCGAAGTATTTGCAAGGTAAACATAGTGGTCAACCATGCAATGAGTCTGTGCCCATTCGGGCTCTCGGCAAGTACCTTGATCAAAATGGCACGTTTCTGGTTTCATGATGCACATGTCACAACTGGCTAGTTTTTTCATACAAAGAAAGCAATGGCCTTGTGAATAACTTTTTTTGGTTTTCTTTCCGCAGGCACAGCAATAAATATGACCTGTATGCTGTAGGGTCAGTGTTTTACCAATCAAGGGATTGAGATCGATAAGGTGTTCGCCAACCGGGAGTTGATATTGAACTTGAGGATTAAGGTGGGTGCGCATTTTATTTAATACGCCACGAACAGTGAAAGACATGACATGACTCATTAGGTTAATGGATGGTTTTTATTAGCTTGGCTCAATGGGGGTTAGGATTAAAAAAATTAATCCGGTATAGGCGCTGTAGTGGTTTTGTCTAACTTTATAGGCTCTTTAGGGCCTAAAAACTTAGGTTGAGTATCAAATAGATAAAGATCTAAAAAAGCTTTCGTTCTGGCAAAAACTTCTCGCAGACGCACTTTAAAGCCAGAATAGTGGGTTGGGCCAGGAACCGCAAGACAGGTTGCGTTAATGTGATGGTGTTTAGCAATAAATAGGGCTCGTTCGCAGTGAAAGCGTTGAGTGATGATCAAAAAATCATCCGTTTCAAAAATACGCTTAGCGCGCACAATCGAATCGAGTGTCCTAAATCCAGCATAATCAAGATAGATGGCTTCATCCGGTACACCAGCTTTGAGTAGATCTCGTTTCATTGTCCACGGTTCGTTATAAGAACGGTGTGCATTATCACCACTGAGTAAAAAATGGGTCACTTTTTGCTGTTGATACAGTGCAATCGCCGTCTCGATTCGGTGGCGATAATAATCATTAAGGGTTCGGCCAAGATATTTACTGGTGCCGAGTACTACAGCGACCTCAAAATGAGGTAATTGCTGAGTATCATTGATGATCTGAGTATCCGCTTGCCAACTGATCCAGCGATCAAGCGTCAAAATCACAATCACAAATACTAAGCTTAGTAAGGCCAGCATCGTAGCGCCGGTGCGTAATTTTGAACCGATTCTAAGTCGGCGGCACAATTGGATAAGTGCTAAATTTGACGGTTTTTTTGTGCCCATAGGCCTATCACAATAAAGCTGATGATAACAAGACTAAACATCATGCCTCGCTCTAAATGAGACAATGTCCGAGCTAAGTAAGGGCTAGCTTTTACAATGAGTAAGCCGTAACCAAATGCATTGAGTGCGATAAAGGCTAATGTTCGCACAATAAAGTGTTGGTTAAGCATCACTCGACGTAGGATTGCATTAATTTCACCTCCCAACATAACCAGAAAACAGGCAATGAATGCCATCGAGATTTCAGCAAGGTATGGGGCGATATAGTGTCCAGCTGGGGCAAAAAAACTCAGCATATTGATCCTCTAGTTACAAAAGCCCCAGAAACGGGGCTTATCGCAAACAATCTTAAGGTTGAGTGATGCGCTCTATGTCACCTCACTCAAATATTCAACCGCTCGTGAATCTGATTAAAAAGCAGTACGTTTATAGCGACGATAGGAAGGCTGCCAGAAATGTTGCTCGATGGCAATCTCTAAAGCTTCATCCGTCATTTCTAAAGCAACGCCTTGTTCAATGGCCTTTTTCGCGACGGCAACCGCGATTTTTTTCGATACTGAATGAATTGACTCTAACGGAGGTAGCAATGGCCCATGACCATGGATGGCGAGTGGGGAGCAGCGTGCGAGGGCGCGGCTTGATTCCATTAACATTTCATCGGTCACACGTTTTGCTCCAACAGCCAGAACACCCAAGCCTATTCCTGGAAAGATATAACTATTATTGCACTGTGCGATGGGATAGGTTTTTCCGTCATGCAATACCGGATCAAATGGGCTGCCAGTGGCAACCAATGCTTCACCATTGGTCCAGCGAATAATATCGGAAGGTGTCGCTTCTACCCGGCTGGTTGGGTTTGACAGTGGGAAGACAATCGGGCGAGGGCAATGAGCATGCATGGCTTTGATGATGTCTTCACTAAACAGGCCTGGTGCGCCGGACACGCCAACGAGGACGGTGGGTTTGGCTTGCTGAACGACATCAAGTAACGAATAGCCGTTGCCTTCCGATTTCCATTTCTTGGTATTGGATTTTTTCTGCACTAGGCGTTGTTGGAAGTCGAGTAAATTAGGCATCCCTTCTTCTAATAATCCCCAACGGTCGACCATATAAACTTGAGAGCGAGCTTGCGTATCATCAATCCCTTCAGAAACCATTTGAGCAATGATCGCTTCAGCAATACCACAGCCTGCTGAGCCTGCACCTAAGAAGGTAATGCGTTGTTCAGACAATTTACTCCCCGCCGCTTTACATGCCGCAAGAAGTGAACCGACGGTAATGGCTGCTGTTCCTTGAATATCATCATTAAAGCAGCAAATACGGTTTTTATAACGTTCGAGTAAAGGCATGGCATTTTTTTGCGCAAAGTCTTCAAATTGAACTAAGGCTTCAGGCCAACGACGTTGTACGGCTTGAATAAAGTCTTCCACAAAATTGTCGTATTCAATGCCGGTAATGCGTGGATGACGCCAGCCCATGTACATAGGATCTGCCAGACGCTGTGGATTATTTGTGCCAACATCTAATACGATGGGCAGTGTATAGGCTGGGCTGATCCCACCACACGCGGTATAAAGGGATAACTTACCGATGGGAATGCCCATGCCACCAATCCCTTGGTCACCAAGCCCTAAAATACGTTCACCGTCAGTAACCACGATCACTTTAACATTATGATTGGCTGCATTATTTAGTAGATCATCAATCCGATCACGATTGGCATAGGAAATAAACAGCCCACGCCCGCGCCGATAAATATTAGAAAAGTTTTCACATGCTGCGCCTACCGTTGGCGTATAGATAATCGGCATCATTTCTGAAATATGATTCTGGACTAAACGATAAAATAAGGTTTCGTTAGTATCTTGGATATTACGTAGATAGATGTGCTTATCCATATCGCTTTCAAAGCTGCAGTATTGTTGATAAGCACGCACCACTTGCTCTTGGATCGTTTCTGTTGATTCTGGTAATAAACCTTCCAAGTTAAAAGAAGCCCGTTCTTCTGCACTAAAAGCGCTACCTTTGTTTAATAGAGGAGTACTAAGCAGGGCTGGGCCTGCATAAGGAATATAAAGCGGACGTTTATCGTTATTCATTTTTGGCCTATGTAGGGTAGATGGGAACAAGGAACTCAAAAATGATAACGGCTGATCGACTCGCTTGTAAATAGACAAGAGCTAACCTTCGATTGATTATGTTAATTCCGGCTAATAACCACTAAGGAAGTAATAAAAAGGACGAAAAATAACGCATTTTCCGTTATTATTAGCCTCTTTTTGTGCGACATTCTTGTGACTCAGTCTGATCTCCCGATCCAACCGCTACGTGACGATTTTTTATCCGCAGAGCACAGCGAAAAAAAGCTTTAGGCAATGGCGATTTACAACTCTCAGTGGAGTACCATCTTAAGCGTAAGTGGGTTTATGTTATCTACCAAAGTGGGTTACGGAAAATGGTACTAAAACGTAGGGAATTACCGCATTGGGAACGCTACCGAGCGCAATTTAAAAAGTAAGTCGAGTGGTTGATATTGTATAAATTTCTTTCATCAACGAAAATATTAATCAACCAGACACATATTGAGGTGAATTTGTACACGGCTTGTTACTGTATTGGTTTTTATATTCCGCTTAGATTCAATTTATAAGCATAGAAGATTGTTTTTATATATCACATTGATATATAAGCAAGTCTGCATAATAGTAAGGAGGTTAGGATACTATTGAGATCGAGGCAGATATGGACCCATCACAACGCATCGCTGTAGTGTTTGATTACACCAATTTTTTAGGTGTATCTTGTCGTAAAAAATGGACCTTTTCAGAAGCTTTATTATCCTTTTCCCCAATCTTTGGTACGGTTTGGCAAGATACCGTCAAACTCAGCCAAACTCAGGAAGAGCGGCTATGGGAGATGGCGTTACGGCGTTTATCTACTCGTAGAAGTGACGAAACCAACTTAATTACGTTACTTAAATTGGCCAAATTAGAAGGGATTGAAGAGCTAAAATTGGTTATGCCCTATGCACTTGAGCCGGAGCAAATCACTTTGATTCAAGAAAAAAGTGCCGCTCAGATTCAAGCGTTAGAGAGAGATGAATTTATGATTACTTTATAAGGGTGTTGCATGTGAACCGTATTCTCGATTCAAATAAAAATCGCCAGCTTAAGCCAAACGGTATTCAATAGGGTGAAATTACTTATTACGGTCATTTCACCCAGTTTCCTTGTTTCACCTTATTGGGTGTGGCATTAGTCAATTAATCCATATTGATCGCGTAAAATATCGATAATTTCTTGCTTAGGATTTGTACTTAATTCAATAGGATGCCCTACAATTTTTTCTGCGATACCAAGATAGACATGAGAGATAGCCATGAAAGCCTCCAGTGGGAGCGCGTTATCACGAGCAAGTGCTTCTCGTTCTAGCATCCGCTCTTTGTTTAATAAAATATCGGGATCTGAAAAATAGTTGAGTAAGAATTGACGAAAGCCCTCTTTAGAGTTTTCGACAATTTTTCCAGATTGGTAGTGGTATTCATCCCAAATTCGCGATGAGTCGGGGGTTCCTACTTCATCCATGTAAATCAATTTTTCTTGTCCATGAACATCAGTGACATAGCCAAATTCAAACTTAGTATCAACAAAGATTTGTCCAATTTCTTTTAATGCATGGCTAATGGCAGTAAAGCCTTGTTTTAAAAGGTTTTCATAGAGATTAATATCAGATGCTTGGTTAAAGTTGAAGGCGGCAAAATTTGCTTCAATGTCTTGCCGTGTCACATTAACATCATCCGCTTCTGGTACGCCGGGAATGCCTTTTAAAATCCCTTTCGTGGAAGGGGTAATCAACAACTCGGGTAGCGCGGTATCTTTTTTTAACCCCTCAGGTAAAGCGATACCACAGAATTCTCGTCCCCCTTTTTCATAGGCTCGCCACATGGAGCCGGTAATATATTGACGGCAAATCGCTTCAATTTTGATCGGTTTGGCTTTTTGAACGATCCACACCAATGGATGAGGAATGTCGACAATGTGGCTATCAGCCAAACCTTGCTGCTTAAACAGGTTAAACCAATGATTTGAAATGGCATTTAGAGCTGCTCCCTTGCCGGGAACACCATGAACGCCTCCCTCCGCATGCCAAATGCAGTCAAAAGCGGATATCCGATCACTGATGACCATAATAGCTAGAGGGGCATCTTCAGCAATGGGGTAGCCCTTTTGCTGAATCAGACGTTTACTATCTTGTTCCGTTAGCCAGTAAACAGAGCGAACTTTACCGCTATGAACGGGGTGATGGGTACGAATGGGGAGGTCGTCATTGACGGCAAGAACTTGATCAGCAAGGCTCATTGAGACATTCCTATCTGGGTTAAACGTCGTAGAGAAAAGAAAGCAGTCGGCATCAGGACAACTGCCTTGGTCACAGAGCGCATCATACCAGAATTATTGATGTTCGCCAGAAAAAAGCAAACGATTGCTTTGGTTGCTGTCTCTTTCCGGTATGTTGCGATTTTAATGGAAGGCGCGTGTCGATGAGGTTAGGAAAAAAACCTCACATTGATGCTCGACTGCCATATGTGCCAGTAGTTTTTGACTGATGAGATCAATATCGCCAGAGGCAATAATAGCGCTTGCATTGTTTGATTGAATCGCTTTCATCACGATTTCAATTTCAGATCGGGTCTGAGAGGCTTTTAAGTGGATAATTTTTTCACATTGGATTTGATAAGCCGCTAATTGATGATATTGGGGACGAGGGCATTGCGCAGTATAAAAAATCCATTGTTTTTGTTGTGACAGTTTAGCCAATCGCATCATGACTCTATCGTTTATTCCACCATAAACGGCAGATGGTGTTGGGTAAGAGGCCGTTGAAGCATTTCCACCAATCATAAGAGAGGGGACGAAATTAGTGTTGAGCATAATACTGTCCTTTAATACATGCTGTATGTTTATACAGTATTATGAATTGTTATCTGGATCAAGCCATGCGTCGCTATCTTATCCATTCTAAAATGGCTTTTGGAGTAAGTATTTTTCTTTATTCTATTGATAAATAAGGCAGGTTATTTTTTGTCGTAAAGAGAGAAGAAAATCTTATTTTGTGATCAAGTAGAAATTTCTCGTGTGGGGGTATCGATCTGTCGTTATTTACATGCCAGTAAATATCGGAGCTTGCAGTACAAAAAAACGCCATGTGGCGCTTTTTATATCTGTTGTGTTGCTCGCCGTTGCTGCTGGGCAATTTCAGCTAAATTAAATAGCCGTACATCCATTCGTGCTAAGTCATGACAACGGTGGCAAGCATAATGGGCTTTTCCATCAATATATTCATGTTTGGTCAGTAATCCTAGTTGCTTACACCAGTCACACATGCCTTCGCTATTAAACATTTTCCCACCTTGATCATCTTGGTTTTTATCGCGGCGTATTATCACATAAAAGCAGCATTAAGTTAACTTTTTGTTATTTTTTTCGACAAGAATCGGTAGGATTACAAAATTAATTCAAAGAAACGGGAGAGTTAAACAAGTTTAGTACCTGATCTGCATTTATTTGTTGGTTTTTTGTAGTATTAGTTTGAGTGATTCGTTAAGCCTTTGCATTTCAGCATTGCTGCCTTGTGAGTCTGGGTGATAAATTTTTGAAAGTTGCTTATAGCGTGCTTTAATCATACGTTCATTCGGGAGTTGGTCTGGATTAAAGCCAAACAAGGCACAGGCGAGTTTCCATTGTTGTTCGCCATCTTTCTGCTGACGACGAGAAAGCTCTCGATAAAGCTTATTTAATTGCTGTTTTTGTTGCTGGATCATTTGAGCTTGTCCACGTAATTGCTGATGTAATTGTTCTATTTGGTTACTCGGAAGTGTGCTAGATAAGCGCAAATCAGGTTTCAGTAAAAAAGACCATGACAGCGTCGCAGCAATAATTATCAGTAGTAAGCCAATGATCAGCGGATAAGTCTTTGATGAATTAGCAGGGCTACGTTGTGAGATATCAGGAGTTGGTAATGTTTGTAAGCCTGAATCGACGTTTGCTTGCTCTAATGCGTTAATATTGGCAATCTGTTTTGCTCGTTGCCGGTTGAATTTCTTTTGTAAAATCAAAGAATAATGACGTTCGGCTTCAGGGTCGCGATCGGCAACGCTATAGAGCCAAAGTTCCGCCATTGTTAATGCTTCAGGGAAAGGAACATCCCGTTGGTACATTTCACCAATGGTCATGGCAGCTTGAGTATTGCCTAAATTTGCTAACTTAATCAGCCAACGTAGTGCTTGCGCTGTGTGCATTGGCTGATGAGTATCAGCTAAATAGTGATCAGCTAATTGCTCCATCGCTGATGTGTCTCCTTGCTGCGCGGCTTGCTCTAGCTGATAGAGATTATCTGGTGTTGTGTGGTGCTCGACGCTGGTGTGTGAGGTGTATTGCGTAGGTTGGGTGTTACTTTGTCTTGTTTGGCTTTGCCATAATTGCACTTGGTTAGCGTGGCTGAGAGAGGGAATCAGCATCAGTAATATGAGGAGTTGTGACATCAACGGTTTCATTTGATACCCTTGCGACTTGAAGCTACAGTGATTTTGGTGACCTTAGCTGATTATAGAATTTTTTAGCCTATTATTTCCTATAGGGTAGTGAGAATAGCAAAAAGCCCAAATAGGGCTTTGTGAATGAGATTAAGTCACTTACTTGAGTGAGCTGTTTTAGTGCGTCATCGTATCAGCGGCTAATGTCTAGAACTCATAAACCCGATTACTTTAATAACTTCGGTGTTTGTGCACCGTCGATGGGGCGATTTACGGATACTTTTCGTCCTTTTTTTAATCCCACTTCATAGTCAGCCGTTAGATTTTTCATAGCCTCTTTGAGCTGCTGTTTAAAGGTTTCTCTATCAATATTTTGAAATTCTTTATCAATATAATTATTAATTTTATTGGTTGAGTCTTCATCAGGCGTGATGGTCGGTAGTTTTTCTAAAGCGCCTTCAACCCAACCTGATAGAAATGAGTTAACTCGACGCGAGACTTCACTGGTGGGAGTTCCACTGCCTGCGAAACTGTTACGAAATTGTCCCGTTTGTTCATTCATTTCACGGTAGATAATGTCAAAAGCAAAGGCGGCAAAGATGGCACGATCGGCTTCACCAATAAATTCAACCCGCTTTAAGCCTTTGTGATTAAGTAATACCGCCTCGACGCCAAATTTAGTATTGATGCCTCGAATCACACGCAGAATTCCAGCGCTAATAGAGGCGGGGAGTAAGTGAGTTGATTGTGTTTTCCCCATTTTAATAAACTCAATATCGTCTTTATCTAGACCATACTTGAGCATAAGCCGATGAGCCATCTTGATAGCATTCGCGGCTTCATTCACATTAGCTGAATTGCCTAATTCAAGGCATTTGGCAATTTTCTTTAAGGCTTTTTGTTTATCCATCGAGTTATAAAAACGGTTCCATGGCGTTGAGAAAAGTCAGACATTTTACCGTTTTTATTGCAGAAATTAAAGCACAGTAGGCCAGACATATACTGACTCAACTGTTATTTATGCAAGAAGAGGGGAGTGAGCGATAGTCATATGATGAAAAGGACAACCGCTCATGATTATCTAACGATGTTGAGCCTATTATAGGCCGAGTTCATCGAGCAAATCGGAAGCCAAGTCTGCATTAGGCGTTTCGGTTTTTTTCGGTTCGGATGACATTTTTTGCCGAGTT
Organism: Vibrio fujianensis; assembly: GCF_002749895.1. Taxonomy (GTDB): domain Bacteria; phylum Pseudomonadota; class Gammaproteobacteria; order Enterobacterales; family Vibrionaceae; genus Vibrio; species Vibrio fujianensis. The sequence goes on from NZ_NBUS01000054.1 coordinate 368,886, forward strand.
GCCTCTAGGATGGAATCTGGGCTTTCATCATCTTGTACCTCAAATTCTTCTAATTGAATAAATTCCGTTTTATCCATAGCAAGTTCTAAATAAAAAATATGGTTATTTTCAGTAGAGAATGTAACACGACGAGCTTGTGGTCGGTCGAGATTAGTGTCTACCGATAAGATAACTTGCTTATTTAATGACAACATTTTGGGCTGATTTTGAGTAATATTGGTTTGTAGTTCTTTACGCACCTTGTTAGTGAAATCACCCACTAACTGGTTCATTAATTCGCCTAACACATCTCCCACTTCATCGGATGTGTGTAACACAGCAAGTTCTTCCTCGGGTATGCCCATATTTCGCATATATTGAGAATAGACTTCCAAGGCGGCTTTGGCGGTAAAGTTAATCACGACTAAACCTGAAAATCCGCCATCAAATAAGACAAAACAGCCAAAATCTGGTTTGAGTGAGGTTTTGCTAATCTTCTGTACCATTGCAGAATAGGTGATATGGGTATCTGTCGCAGCTGACAGCACCGAAGAAACGGATTGGCAAAGTTTTAGTAAGATGTCTTCTGTGGTAACAATTTTATTCTTTTTCATAACTACACCCGTAGAGACTCATTTTTAGCGGAAATGGGATGATCCTTTTCCTCGTTTAGTAGGTAGTAAGCAGCCAGATAGCTGCGCACATTTTATAATCATAGCGTTTATGTCTGGTTATGGGTGGGTTGTCAACGGACATTTGCAAATGTTTGGCGATATAAACAGGTCATAACACAAGAAAATACCCTTTCAACGGATGTGTAGCAGAGATTCTGATTTGATCACCTTTTTAAATGTTGTAAAGTGATCAGATTCAAAGAATAAAATCAAACTAACCCATAAGCCAATGCTGATTGGATCAGCGTAGTACGGGCAGGAAGCAAATGTTACCAAGACTTCATCTTCAATCTGATGTTGACCCTGTTGTGTTAACGTTTTTACATGAGCTTAAAACGGCAGGTTTTAGCGGTGATATAGAAACACAGTATGCAAGCCGCTTAGCAATGTCGACCGACAACAGTGTTTATCAACAGTTACCACAAGCGGTTATTTATCCAAAGTCCACGCATGACGCCTCACTGATTGGTAAAATTAGTGTTAAGGCAGAATTTGAACGAGTAACCTTCTCCCCGCGTGGCGGTGGGACGGGTACTAATGGTCAGTCATTAACCAAAGGGGTTGTGGTTGATCTTTCTCGCTATATGAATCAAATACTTGAAATCAATCCTGAGCAGGGATGGGTGAGAGTACAAGCGGGAGTGATCAAAGATCAACTAAATGACGCAGTGCGTCCATTCGGCTTTTTTTTCTCGCCTGATCTTTCAACCAGTAATCGAGCAACTCTCGGCGGGATGATCAACACGGATGCTTCCGGGCAAGGTTCACTCAAGTATGGTAAAACCTCCGATCATGTACTTTCGCTGCAAGCGGTGTTTGCCGATGGTTCTATTTGGGAAACTGATGGGTCACGGGGCGAGCCGAAAGAGGGAGAGTATGCCTTTATTGCCAAGCGGGTGACAGAAGACGTTTGTCGTCGTCATCGAGAGCAAATTCTCGCAAAATTTCCACCCTTAAACCGTTTTTTAACCGGTTATGATCTAAAAAATGCCATTAATGAACAGAACGACCAGTTTAATCTCACCCGCGTATTATGCGGGGCTGAAGGTTCTTTGGTTTTTATTACTGAAGCAAAACTGAATCTCACTCCAATTCCTAAAGCTCGTACGTTAGTTAATGTAAAATATGACAGTTTTGATTCAGCGTTGCGCAATGCGCCGTTGATGGTGGAAGCGAATGCCCTTTCAGTAGAAACGGTCGATTCTAAAGTGCTTAATTTAGCAAAAGAGGATATCGTTTGGCACAGTGTTAACGATCTCCTTACCGATGTCCCTGGCAAAGAAATGCAAGGGATTAACATGGTGGAATATGCCGATCATGATGAAAGCACGGTGAGCGCTTTGGTCACTCAATTGACTGCGCGGCTAGACGATATGATGGCGAATCAGCAAGCTGGTATTATTGGCTATCAAGTGTGCAGTGATCTCGCTAGTGTTAATCGAATTTACAATATGCGTAAAAAAGCGGTCGGCTTGTTGGGAGCAGAAAAAGGGCGAGCCAAACCTGTCGCGTTTACTGAAGATACGTGTGTTCCTCCGGAACATCTTGCCGATTTTATTGCTGAGTTTCGAGCGTTGCTTGATGGTAAAGGTCTCGCCTACGGTATGTTTGGTCATGTCGATGCCGGTGTATTACATGTACGCCCGGCATTGGATTTGTGCGATCCAAAGCAAGAGCTATTGATGCATGAAGTGTCGGACGAGGTCGTGAAATTAGTCGCTAAATATGGCGGTTTAATGTGGGGTGAGCACGGTAAAGGGTATCGTTCAGAGTATGGGCCTGAATTTTTTGGCGAAGAATTATTTACCGAACTTCGGCGGGTTAAGGCGGCTTTCGACCCACATAATAAAATGAATCCGGGTAAAATCTGTACCCCGCTCAATAGCAATTTTGAGTTGGTTAAAGTATCAGGTACTAAACGTGGTTATTTTGACCGACAAATTGATGTCAAAGTCCGTGATAGCTTTAAACAAGCGATGGAATGCAACGGCAATGGTTTGTGTTTTAACTACGACACCAGTTCCCCGATGTGCCCATCAATGAAGGTTACTGCCGATAGACGTCATTCTCCAAAAGGTCGCGCAGGATTAGTGCGTGAGTGGTTGCGTCAATTGACCGAGCAAGGCATTGATATTCTAGATTTAGAACAGCAAACATTACAGAAAACCGCGACGATAAAAACGTTGCTTGACCGCGTACGCCATGGAATACAAAAGCATCGTCAGTATGATTTCTCTCATGAAGTGTATGAAGCTATGAATGGTTGTCTAGCCTGTAAAGCGTGCGCTAGCCAGTGCCCCATTAAAGTCGATGTTCCTAGTTTTCGCTCACGTTTTCTGAATATTTATCATTCGCGCTATCCTCGTCCAGTGAAAGACTATTTAGTGGCGAATATCGAAACCCTGCTCCCTATAATGGCTAAAGCGCCTAGAGTCGTGAATGGTGTTGTCGCTCAAAAATGGGTAAGAAGTTTAACCGCCAAGACCGTTGGTTATGTGGATACACCGTTATTATCAGTGCCTACGTTAGCCGCTCGAATACGTCGCCACCCGCTGCTTGCTTTTGATATGCAACATTTGATGTCGTTGAGTCAACAAGAACGTGAGCAGCACGTTATTATCGTTCAAGATCCATTTACGAGCTATTATGATGCGGGAGTGGTTGAAGACTTTATCGCTCTGTTGGTTAAATTAGGTAAAAATCCTATTTTATTACCCTTTAAACCCAATGGTAAGGCGCAGCATATCAAAGGGTTCCTGAAGCAATTTCGTTCAAC
>NZ_NBUS01000054.1:372324-373405 GCF_002749895.1 Vibrio fujianensis
GCTGAAAATGCAGCAGGATTTTTATCACAGGTGGCGGATCTTAATATCCCGATGGTTGGAGTTGATCCAGCGTTAGTCCTTTGCTATCGCGATGAATATGTGGAAATGTTAGGCGATGAGCGTGGTGATTTTGAGGTGCTCACTGTACATGAATGGTTGTTACCGCGTTTGAGTGAGTTTAATAGCAAAGAGATGGGCGATACTGAGCCTTGGTATTTATTAGCGCATTGTACCGAAAAAACTAAATTGCCTAATGCAGAAAAGGAGTGGATGGCAATATTTAATCATTTTGGTGCAGTGCTACAAGCTGTTGCTGTGGGGTGTTGTGGGATGGCGGGCACCTTTGGACATGAGCTGGATAAACTGCAAATGTCCAAAGATATTTATGCATTGAGCTGGCAACCAACCCTAGATAAGTTACCTAAAGATCGCTGTTTAGTGACTGGGTATTCTTGCCGTAGCCAAGTAAAACGGTTCGAAAAAATACAACCGAAACATCCACTACAGGCTTTACTGCAATTGATTTAAGAGGCCATCGGTTTGACGGTTGTTTGGCATTTAAACCTGACGTAAGTTTTGAGTATTTTCGCCCTCATCGAGGGCGTTTTTCGGGGCGGTTGACCCCTCGGCCAGCGTTCGTGGCTCCTTTTTATGGCGTTATCAGCTTATCATGTAAAGTAACCACATTTTAAAGTCTCTGCCTTATGTAAATAAATCACAAATCGTTGTAAAACAGCTGGAAAGGTCAATAAACCTGAGGAGTCAAGATGCGATATTTAGAATTGAAAATCCCGCCAGTCGCCCTTTTTTTAGTGACTCTGGTGTTGATTAATCGACTGCCTTATTTTATTCCATATGCCAATATGAATCTTCCGTATCGAGAAGCAATTTTTGCGCTCTGTTTTGTCTTATCTGGGATTGTTGGTTTGGCCGCTGTGCTACAGTTTCGTTTAGCGAAAACAACGGTCAACCCCACTAAGCCTGAACAGGCAGTGACGATGGTCGATTCTGGTATTTTTCATATTAGCCGTAATCCGATGTATTTGGGGTTACTATTATTGATTGTTGGGAGCGCTTATTG
>NZ_NBUS01000054.1:373415-380468 GCF_002749895.1 Vibrio fujianensis
TCAAAACTGGGGGGGCGGTTTTGTTGTGATATGTTTTGTGCTTTATATGAATCGTTTTCAAATTCAGCCTGAAGAACGGGTGTTAGAACGGGTATTTGGCACAGCATACACGAATTATAAATCACGGGTTAGGCGTTGGATATAATTAGATTGCTCCACCGAAGTCGGTGGAGCAGAGTGGTTTACGCCGCTTGCGCTAATCCAGCCAAAAACTGCTGTTTACGATCATTAAAACGCTGAACGAGATCATCGATATCTGATTGAACATAAGGTTTGAGCCCACTAGCCACCATCCGTTTCGTGCCTTTACCGACTAATTGGCCTTGATCATTAAAGGTGAAGTTCAAGGTGACGACGCCTCGTTTAGCATTCACATCAAAGGTGGCACCGCTAAACTCCACTTCCGGTTGGCTTAGATCCAGCCGCTCAAATTCCACTTCCATACTTTCATAAATGACCAGTGGCCGCTGGCAGTTGATCATCACTTGTTGCTGCTCCATGAGCGGTACCAGAATATGTGGAAAGTTCATCCCAGAAAACTGCACATAGTTTTGAATCACATGCTCAATAAATATTGGGTCATGGCACACATCACCATCGCGTTGCATCAATAGATACTCTTTACCCGATTGATCGACCAATGCACTCATTTGGCTAGATTGACTTTCGACATGCAGCGCAACGCCATCGCTGACCATTCCTGAGAAGTTAAAGCGCATTTTTTGGCTGATGCCCGTTTTTTTCAATAACACGGCAAACAACAGATCGCCTGGTACGCAGAAACGCTTGCTATCTTCGTCATGGATCGGATTAAAATCACCGGCAACTTTTTTTGCAAAGTGGCTGGCTTGTTGACGAGTAAATTGGAACTGATGTTCAGTCGATGAAAAATAAGGTTTGAGCATAATGAATACTTGTCGATAAAAACTGTTACCGATTATAGCCCCAAGAAAAGTTTTAATGGTCCAATCAGTGTTAACTGGTGTCGCTGGGGAAACTAAATCGAGTGAATTAACGCTTGGTTAGTGTAAAATCGAGGTCTATTCCTGACACTTAATCGGCCATTAATTTAGCCATTGCCTTATTGGATAGTAAAATATGTTAACGCCATCAGCGACCATTCCCACTCAAATGACCTTTTTCTCACGTTTTGAAAGCGATATTCTAGCAGGGAAAAAAGTGATTACCATCCGTGATGAAAGTGAGAAAAATTATCAACCCAATTCCATTGTTGAAGTCAGTACCTTAGAGGAAGGCCGTTGGTTTTGTCGCTTAAAAATCATTAATGTTGAACCCATCCAGTTTGATGACTTAAATGAGTTTCATGCTCAGCAGGAAAATATGACGCTAACGGAGTTGAAACAGGTGATCAGCGATATTTACCCAGGAATAAAGCAACTGTATGTGATTCATTATCAGTTAGTAGAATAACGACTCTTTTTGTTACCTGTCACGTCAAGTGGTTTGGTCACCGCATAAAAAATGCCAGCTCGTGATAAGTTGGCATTTTGACGGTTAGGTTGACATGACTAACGTTAGTCACGTTTCCAGCGAATATGGCAAGATTTATGCGTGGGATCGCGGCTTAGCAATAAGCTCGCAAAAACATCATCTAATACGTCATTGGTTTCGTTCACTAAGCCAATTCGTATTTCAGCATAGCGCTCTTTATCGACGCTAAAGCCAACTTCCGCATCCCAATCATCACTAATATCAACCACTTCAGCTGCGCCACGTTCATCAAATTGAGCGACGAAAAGTAGCACATCAGCGGGTTCAAGATTATCTTCCGCCATTTCTAAAAAAATGTCGTAAGCGGTGTCGATGGCTTCATCGTAACTGAGCAATTCAGCCATGATTATGCTCGGTTCATAAATTTGCGTTCTGCCGTATTAATAACAACACGATCACCGGTTGCAATATATTCAGGTACTTGGATAACGAGGCCTGTCGCAAAGCGAGCCGGTTTGGTTCGTGAAGATGCCGATGCTCCTTTAATGGAAGGATCGGTTTCCTCAATGACCATCTCTACCGAAGAAGGCAGTTCAATCGCAACGGGAGCACCATCAACCAAGACCACTTGCAGACCCTGAATTTCTTCAGTGATAAACAGCAGTTCATCTTCAATATCCGCTTTTTTGAAGGTGAACTGTGAATAATCTTCATTATCCATAAAGATATAATCATCACCATCGACATAAGAGAAAGAAACGTTGCGTTTGTTCATCTCTACCGTATCAAGAAAATCGTCAGATTTATAACGCTCGTCAACACGAGCCCCCGTGGTTAAGTCTGTGCAACGCAGTTTATAGATTTTAGAACCGCCTCGACCACCGGGAGTCGTCACTTCAATATCTTTGATTAACAATGTCTTGCCGTTAGAAATAATGGCAAAACCTTTTTTTAGTTCACTTGCTTTTGGCATGGAAAATACCCTTTGTGCTTGATTTCGGCGCATTATAACTAAAGCTTCACTAGAAAAGAAATACTTGCACTACGATTAACAAGCCTAATCAAATCGGTTTAGTCATGTTTTGACTATTGCTTCAAGCTAACGCATAAGAGATCATAACCTTATGTTGAGCTTATAGAGTTATTTTCCGGCATGACCTTGTCGCCTATCGACCCCCAACAACTTTTTCAAACCGCTTATCAACCCGCGATTAAAGAGTTACTCGCTTTATTACGTGCCGGATTAGGCAAACAATTACATAGTGTGTATTTGTATGGTAGCGTGGCACGCAAAACCGCCCGTCCTCATCATTCTAACTTGGATGTGATTGTGGTGACTTATGGTTCGATTGAAGAGACTCGAACAGCGTTAATTAATACCATTCGCTGGCGTTTTCAAAAACGCTTTGCGTTTATCACTGATGTCAGTTTTAAAACTGCGGAAGTAAAAGAGGTAGCAAGTTTAGACAGCCTATTCTCTTGGGGTTTCTTGTTACGCCACTGTAGCGTTTGTATTTATGGCGATAACCTTGCGGAATGTTTTGGTGATTATGAACCGAGTTGGGAAATTGCTAAACATTGGAATATGGATGTTGAAGATTGGTTATTGTTCTATCGTGAGAGTATTGTCAAAGCGAAGCGTGATGATCAGCAAGTCCAAGCACAACAGATTATTGCTAAAAAACTACTGCGCGCCAGTTATTCATTGGTGATGTATCAAGACAAAAATTGGTTTGATGATCCACGGCAGTGTGGCGAGCAGTTTTTACGTTATTACCCAGAGAAACAAACCGAGATTGACCGTTTAAAGATTCTACTGAAAGGGCGAGTGATCGCCAAGCGTTCGGTGATCGGTTTATTAGATAGCTTTGGCCCTTGGTTAGTTAAGCAATACCAAAAGACTGAATTTAAGATAGGTTAATGTTCTCGGAGTTAAAATAACCCGAGTTGCGGCGCGATAATTTGCTCAAACTGACGGTTAATAAAAGGCAAAATCGCATCGGCAACGGGTTTGAGTTGTTTATCAATGTAATGCTGATAATCGATAGGGCTCGATAAGTACTGTTTAGGTTCCGGGCCATTAAGTGTCATGCAGTATTCAATCGTGCCTTTGTTTTGATATTGTAAAGCTCTACCTAAACGCGCATTGATTTCATCTGCTAGGCGAGCGGCGCGTACTTGAGGCGGCACGTTTTTTTGGTACTCGTGCAGCTTGCGTCGCAGGCGCTTTTGGTAGGTTAGCTGCTGATCAAACTCTCCAGCTAACGTTTGCTCAACGGTCGTGCGAATATATTCATCGGGCTGCTGATCGTGAAATATCATCCAATACAGTTCAGACTGAAAACGTTGGGCAAGAGGCGTCCAATCACTGCGGGCGCTCTCTAAGCCTTTAAACACCATTTTTTCCGCACCGGGCTCACCAATCAGGCCAGCGTAGCGCTTTTTCGACCCCGTTTCTGAGCCACGAATGGTCGGCATTAAAAACTTGCGGTAGTGAGTTTCATACTCCAGCTCTAAAAAAGAACTTAATCCGTAGGCTTGCTGAAGATGGGTTGCCCACCACTGGTTAATGTGCCAGACCAAGTCACGTCCGATTTTGTCAGCTTGTGTTTGGCTAAATGCGCCACCTAATGAAATAAAGGTTGAATCGGTATCACCATAAATGACCTGATAACCTTGCGCCTCAATTAAGGTTTTGGTCTGCTTCATGATTTCGTGGCCGCGCATGGTAATACTTGAAGCCAGACGAGTATCAAAAAACCGGCAGCCAGATGATCCAAGTACGCCATAAAAGGAGTTCATAATAATTTTGATCGCTTGCGAAAAGGCGGGCTCGTTGTTTTGCTTAGCAATATCCCGAGCGGCCCACAGTGCTTCGATCATGGCCGGCAAAAAATGGCGTTGACGATGAAACTGGCCGCCACGAAATCCAGCGACCGATTGATGTGGTTTATTGCCGATCTCAAGTGGTAGACCTTCAATCAGCCCTAAAGGGTCAATTAAAAACGAGCGGATAATTGAGGGATAAAGGCTTTTAAAATCAAGTAGTAGGACTGAGTCATACAAGCCAGGGCGAGAGTCCATGACATAACCACCTGGACTGGCAATCCAGTTTTCGGAGTGCAGGTTGGGCGCAACATACCCAGCACGGTGTAGTTGAGGCAGATAGAGATTCGTAAAAGCGGCGACTGAACCGCCAATTCTATCTAACTCTAATCCGGTTAATCGAGAGCGTTGAATAACAAAGTCTAGTAAATGAGTGTGTTGGAAAATCTTCTCGACTAAAATGCAATCTTGCAGATTATAATGGGCGAGCTGAGGTTTATCTTGTCGGTAAAGGCGATTGATTTCTTCCATTCTATCGTGCGGCTGAGTAATGGCTTTTCCTTCTCCTAACAGTTGACGGGACACGGCCTCTAAAGACCAAGAGCGAAACTGATAGGTGGCGGTTTTTAAGGTATCGATTCCATCCAGTACTACGCGTCCGGGAATGGTAATAAAGCCTTGGTTCGTTTGCGCAACTGATCGAAAATAACTGGCCTGCTTAGCTCGGCCAAGTTTGAGCTTTAATTTATGCCATTCGGCCCGCTTATGCAGTAAGCGAAAGTCAAAATCAATCACATTCCAGCCAATGATCACGTCCGGATCAAAGCGTTGAAACCAATCGACTAAAGCACTCAGTAAGTGATATTCATCGCTGACCCATTCGATAGTGGTTTCAGCGGACTGTGGCTGGCCGACCATGATCACGCGGCTGTCGATGGGGCTATGTAAACCGATGGAGTAGAGTAAGCCTTTCTCTGAGCATTCAATATCTAATGAAACCACATGGAGTTGTGGTAAATAGTCCGCTTGTCGGCATTTTGCTTGACGGACTTGGCGATAGTCGCCGTAGTGGGTTATGGTGCCGGTAAACTCAAGGCTGCCTTGAATGAATCGCTCCATTAAATAGCGATCCGCCAGTTTAATATCGGCTTCTAAAGTGATGATATTTGCTTGGTGGAGCGCTTGAGCCAGTTTGGATGCTTGATAATGGCTGGCAAAATAACAACCTGCCAGTGACTGTTGGTTAAAGTCTTTAAGCTCAAGAGGCCGAACATCAACGGCTATTTGCTGTTGTTTGGCGATGGCTTGGCAAGCTTGAATCTGCGTTTGTTCGATAAAGAACACCGCTTGTTCGCCCTCGATAATCAACTGTGTTGGCCCTTGATCTGTCGCCAGCCACAACTCAATGTGACTTTTACCATTGATATCTTTTGCTTGGCGGGTGAGAACAAAACCTGATTCGAGAGTCACAGTCAACCTTATTGATGGCAGTATTTAGGCAGAAAATATCTTCCTTTGCTGCTAGTCGTCTACCTGCTACAGCAAGTCGTTTGGGGATACCTAAAAAATAGCAGAAGATAATATCATCTTCTGCTATTCGCGTCAGGACGCGTTGAGGTCGGTCTGGCAGTGAACCTTACCAATTTCATGATATTTATAAACTAAAGTGAACATGATTATAATGGGTCACTGCGATTTACTTTTGGCACTTAGTAATAAAAATAACCAGTGACTTTTGCACTCATTTCTTCTTGTTGCCAATGCTGATAGCGAACTTCACTGCGCAGTGCCCAATGGCGAGCAAGGCTCCAGTTCCAAGTCAAATTAAGCTGGCTATGATGATCAGCATGACTGTTAAATAAAGCTAAGTATTGTCCTTGTAGCCCTAAACGGTGCTTATCTGCTGCTTGCCAGAGTAGGCCAGCCTCAATTCCCGCACCAGTCGTGAAACGATAATCGGTCAGCGAACCATGATTGAATGCCAATGATGCTAATCCATAGCCATGCAGACGGTTAGGATCGCCCCACGCTTGTCCATAACCACCTTGCAAAAACCATCGTCCTTGACGTTGTTGTTGACTCGGCTGACGGTCAAAGCCAATTCGCATATTCCATGATGCACTAGAGAATAGATTGTGATTTGGCGCTACCGTCATGGCATCAAGCAGATACAACTTTTCTAAACGAGTGGTGCTATTTTGGTCTTGGCTTAATTGCAGATCCAAAAAGCTAATTTGCGCGCCAGGAATAAAGCCTTGTTGAGCATCGAATAAGTCGTGATAGGCGGCGCGCCACTCAAGATTCAACGCTGATGGTGTATGGTGCCAATATTGGCCACCAATGCCGAGTCGTGCCGAACCATGCCCTTGTTCAGGAGAAAAAGCCGGTATCGGGACGGGCTCAAAAGGTGATGGGGCGTTGATTTGGCTACGCAGTCGTAACAATTTGGTCAGTCGCTGCGCCGTTGGATCGCGTTCCAAGCCTTGATCATACAATTGAAAATTGAGCCATTCATAGGCAAATTCATAAATGGTGGCCAATTCCTGATCGTTAAACTGGTTAGGATCGGGAAATTGACCTTGGGTCGCCAGTTTTGCGGCTTGAAAAAGCTCTGGAGAGACTTGTTGTGATTGATGCATTAAACGCGTGCCAAAAGACTCTCTATAACGTGGTGTGGTAATAAGTCCTTGTTTCGCTAATGCACCGACAGTATCTGAAGGGATGGCTTGTAGTGGAAAATCTGCGACTAATTGTAAGTCATCACGGGCCAATTGT
>NZ_NBUS01000054.1:380478-385228 GCF_002749895.1 Vibrio fujianensis
ACAAAGCAAGCAGTTGATAAGAGCAGTTTTCGTCCAAGAAATAATAATCAAACTCGGCTAATTGCATTTCCCACAAATGCAGTAGCACCCGCTCGACTTCTTGTTCGGTTAAATTAAGTGGGTATTCCCAAATATCACGAGACTCAATGTCATTGTATTCACGCACTTTACGATAATACGGCATGACGGTAAATCGACCGGGATAAGCACCAAACAACCCTTTCATAGCATACAATGCAGCATTGTCATTACTTTCAGGCTCGGCCGCAAAATTAATCGCAAACGCAACCAATTCTTTATGACGAGTTTGATCTTTCGCATCAATTCTGAGTAGGGTATGACCAAACATGGAGGAAGGATTATTCATAAATGCTGTCGGGAAAATGAGTGTCATCCCTGCTGGGTCAATCACGGTGCGCCAATTGTCTAATTCAGGGCAGTTAAGCGTGACATCATCGTTGCCATATTGAGACTCAATCCAACGATATCGGGCTGGATAAGTACAACGTGCTTGATGTGCGATAGCAGTCTCTGAGTGATAAAGCTGCTCAAGCGTTGCTCTTAACTCTGCTTCTGGATCTTGCTTTCCATTGTGAGCGAGAAAAAACTCGCGAGAATCTATTGTACTGCGATAACCTGACAGATAAGAAGGTAAGTAATGCCCAAGTTTTAGCCAGTATGGATGCTGGGCTAGGGATGGAATATCCACTTGGGAACGAGCCAAAGCGCTCGAGTTGAATAGCAACCCATTTGCGAGTAGGCAACAGGAAAGTAAACTGCGACGAGTAATAAAAGAGAGTCTCATGCCGATAGAGTCATTATTGTGATGTGCCGAGCAATAAAAAGTGCCCTGACGGGCACTAATAACGTTTATTGAGCAACGAAGTCAGCTTTACAACCGAGGAGTTGGGAGACTTCGTGTGTCAGTCACTTAGATTGAGTAAGCGGCTAACGCTGGATCTTGTGCAACTAAAGTATTTAAGTTAGCAAACACTTGTTGAGACGTTACATTTTCAGATTCGAATACGTGGGCAAAGTTTTCTTTTGCCATGTGGTTGAATGTCGCTTTATCTGCTTCTTGGATACCCCAAACTTCAGCAAGTGTCGCTAGCGTTTCACCTTCACCACGTGCGATATCACGAGCGAGATTGTCTAAGTTACCGTCAATAAAGAGTGCTAATTTTTGCGCAGAATCGATGGTGCCAGTACCATCACAACCAAGCGTACCGAAAGTGATACCAAAGGTTTGGTTGCCTGAAGTACCGTTGGTGGTTGCACCAAGCACTTTAAACACTTTACCTTGTTGACCATCAAAGATCATGGTACCCAAACCACAACCAATGTCTGAGTCTGCCATAGCCGCGTTGGAAAGAGGAAGTACCGCTAGAGCGGCCACTGCAAGTAATTTTTTCATAAGTTTCCCTTAATTATCATTTTAGTATCAATACAAATGGAATCATGCACGAATTAGCTTTGAGAAACATCTCACTAATCATAAAAGTGTCAGATATAACATTGATTGACCGCCGGTATAAATATATGAAATAAGCTGCATTTTCAACTAAAAATAGTGATTTCCTTCAATTTTTGTATTGATTTTGTTGCACTGGTTCCATTGCTGTGTGTTCAAATTAGATCGGTGGTTACATCAAATTGCTCAAAACTATGCTTATCAGGTTATATAAGCGTTAAATGCGCATGTCATCCCACAGATTATTAAAGAAATTCTTGCCAAAATTTAGCTTTAGGCACATATTCATTGGCAGCAGGTTAGCCATTTAGGTTAGACTAAGCAGCCAGACTGTTGTCCATCGTTGTGATAACAGAGCGAATAGATAAGCGTGGAGATACAAGTTTGATCAATGTTTTCCTTGTAGATGATCACGAGCTGGTTCGCACAGGGATACGACGTATTATTGAAGACGTCCGTGGAATGAACGTAGTAGGGGAAGCTGATAGCGGTGAAAATGCAGTAAAATGGTGCCGTAGCAACCATACTGATGTCGTATTAATGGATATGAACATGCCAGGTATTGGCGGTTTAGAAGCGACCAAGAAAATTTTGCGTCTAAATCCAGATGTTAAAATTATTGTTCTGACGATTCATACTGAGAATCCGTTTCCAACCAAAGTGATGCAAGCCGGAGCGGCGGGCTACTTAACCAAAGGTTCCGCGCCCGATGAAATGGTGAATGCTATTCGTATTGTGAATAGTGGCCAGCGATATATCTCTCCTGAAATCGCTCAGCAAATGGCATTAAGCCAATTTTCACCCGCTTCTGAAAATCCATTTGCAGGCCTGTCTGAGCGTGAACTTCAAATTATGATGATGATCACTAAAGGACAAAAAGTAACTGACATTTCAGATCAACTGAACCTGAGTCCAAAAACAGTCAATAGTTATCGTTATCGTCTTTTTGCTAAATTAGACATAAGTGGTGATGTTGAATTGACCCATTTGGCGATTCGGCATGGGATGCTCGATACCGAGAAATTATAGTGTCTGAGTTTGATGCGCACGCTTTTTTAAAAACGGTCACCCATCAGCCCGGTGTTTATCGTATGTATAATACCGACGCTGAGGTGATTTACGTTGGTAAAGCGAAAGATCTGAAAAAACGCTTGTCCAGTTACTTTCGTAGCAAAGTCGATAGCGAAAAAACTCGAGCGCTAGTCAGTCATATTGACAAAATTGATGTGACAGTGACACACACGGAAACAGAAGCGCTTATTCTCGAACATAATTATATTAAGCAGTACTTACCTAAATATAATGTATTGCTGCGTGATGATAAGTCCTACCCGTATATTTTTATCAGTGCTCATAAACACCCCCGTTTGTCTTTACATCGGGGAGCGAAGAAGCGCAAAGGGGAATATTTTGGTCCTTATCCTGATTCCGGTGCCGTCCGTGAAACGTTGCATTTAATTCAAAAGATTTTTCCTGTCCGTCAATGTGAAGATAGCGTATATAGCAACCGCATTCGTCCTTGTTTGATGTATCAGATTGGTCGATGCGTTGCTCCTTGTGTTAAGCACACCATTTCCGATACGCATTATATTGAACTCGTGAACTACGTGCGTCTATTTTTGCAAGGTAAAGATAATCAAGTGCTGGAAGTGTTGGTCGAGAAGATGGAGCAGGCGAGCAGAGCATTGCGCTTTGAAGATGCGGCAAAATATCGAGATCAAATTCAGGCTATCCGTCGAATTCAGGAACAGCAATATGTGTCTGACGATTCGATGGATGATATGGATGTGCTAGGGTTTGCTGAAGAAAAAGGGCTGGCTTGCATTCATATTTTGATGATTCGGCAAGGAAAGGTGCTTGGTAGTCGTAGTCATTTCCCTAAAATACCAATCCGCACTGGGCAACAAGAAGTGTTTGAAAGCTTCTTAAGCCAATATTACCTTAGTCATAATGAAGGGCGTACTATTCCTAGCCGAATTATTCTCAATGAGGGGTTATTGCAGAATACCGTGCCGTTACAAGCGGCGCTGAGTCAATTAGCTGGGCGTAAAGTGGTTTTTCATGTAAAACCTACTGGAATTCGGGGCCGCTATTTAAAATTGTCCAATACCAATGCGCTCAGTGCCATGACGGCAAAAGTGAATCATCAAATGACAATCCATCAGCGGGTTAAAGCGCTTCAATCGGTCGTTGGCTTGAGCAACATTACTCGCATGGAGTGCTTTGATATCTCGCATACCATGGGAGAAAGCACCGTCGCGTCTTGCGTGGTTTTTAACCAAGATGGGCCAGTTAAAGCTGAGTATCGTCGTTATAATATCACAGGAATAACGGGAGGTGATGATTATGCAGCGATGGGACAGGCACTAGAAAAACGTTATTCTAAACAGCTCGATATTGATAAGATCCCCGATGTTATCTTTATCGATGGTGGTAAGGGACAACTCAACCGTGCGCATGAGATCATTAGCCAGTGTTGGCAAGATTGGCCTAAGCGGCCATTGTTGATTGGTATCGCTAAAGGTATAACTCGCAAGCCAGGTTTAGAAACCTTGATCACTACGGAAGGAAAAGAGTTTAATCTTCCCAGTGATGCTCCCGCCTTGCACCTCATTCAACACATTCGAGATGAAAGCCATCACCATGCGATTGTTGGACATCGAGCCAAACGGGGAAAAACTCGCCGAACCAGTTCACTAGAAGGCATTGAAGGCGTTGGCCCTAAACGTCGTCAAGCTCTATTGAAATATATGGGAGGAATGCAGGAGCTTAAACGAGCAACTGTTGAAGAAATCGCCAAAATCCCTGGGATTAGTTATTCTTTGGCGGAAAATATCTACCAAGCATTGAAACAATAGTAAAAATGCCGCACCATAAAGCCGCAACTAATAAGAGCCTAAAAATATGCGTTTTAACATCCCCAATATCTTGTCTTTATTAAGACTTTTCCTCATTCCTGTATTTGTTGTGGCGTTTTATTTGCCATACAACTGGGCCCCCTTTGCCGCCGCGATGATTTTCTGGATCGCCGGATTTACTGATTGGCTGGATGGCATGTTAGCCAGAAAACTCGGTCAAACGTCTCGGTTTGGGGCTTTTATTGATCCGGTTGCAGATAAAGTGCTCGTTGCAACTGCGTTAATTCTTATCACGGAACATTACCATTCTATTTGGATTACTATTCCTGCGGTGACCATGATTGGTCGTGAGATTATTATTTCAGCTTTACGCGAATGGATGGCCGAAATTGGCAAACGAGCCAGTGTGGCCGTGTCTTGG
>NZ_NBUS01000054.1:385238-388893 GCF_002749895.1 Vibrio fujianensis
CAAATGTTTGCTCTGTGGGTATTGATCTGGCGTTATGACGATTGGATGGTTTGGATGGGCTATGTGGCTATCTATATTGCAACTATTCTTACTTATTGGTCAATGATGCAATATTTATCTGCAGCGAAGGGCGATCTGCTCAATGAAGAGCACCATTAACCTTGTGCTTAATCGTTGATGGAAAATTTAAGTAACCCCAATATTATATTGGGGTTTTATATGTTACTTGGTGTGAAGTATCAAAGAGGAACAATAGCCAGTTAATGGTGACGTTAATTCGATTCTTATCCATTAAATCTGCAGTAACGCTGGGGATGAGTTCATCTCTGATTGAGTTATAAAACGATCACTCCGAGTATGGCAGCGGATTTATTTTGCGTGTTGTCCTTCAATAGGAACAACACTGCTGGCGTGGAAGCCTTTGGGGCCTTGCTCAACTTCATAGGCGACTTGTTGCCCCGCTTTTAGTGTGCGGTAGCCATCCATTTTAATCGTTGAATAATGGGTGAAAATGTCTTCATTTCCACCGTCTGGACAAATGAAACCGAACCCTTTGGCATTATTGAACCACTTTACTGTACCTGTAGCCATGCTATACATCCCTCATGCATTTGTAACTGATAGTGTTGACAGAAATACTCGCTCCTCTGATTCCATAAACGAGCGTTTCTGGTGTGAATGCTGGTTTAGCCGCTGCCAAATCTTTACTCACTAATTGACCAATGTAGTCAATGATAGAGCACAGTCAATAGGGGAGCGGTATAAAGATAGTCACTTTTATAAGTAAATCACTTTAAGGGGTCAGCGCATTGAGTTTTTTGTCTAAAAGAGGTGCTGCTTGAGTGATGAAGGATGGAAAAATGCAATGAAATTTGCAAATAGCAATGCATATTGTGAATTTAAGTGCATATTTAGCTGTTTTTTTGAACGGTTACAACCGTAACCGACAAGGAATCGTCATGTTTTATTTGCAGCGGTACCATTGCTGGATTAGTCTCTAGGTAAGGGTTGTTTTTCACCTGAACAGACAGCAAGTTAAGTGAATAAACCGCGCTGATGGATAGGATGACAATGGGTAATAATTTGAGAAACACTCTGATCTATGGCCGTCATGAGTAGAAACTTTGAATGGGTAACTCCAGGCTCAGATTTACTGGAGAAAGAAAAGACCGAGGTAAGCCCCCCGGCAATGTATCACGTAGTACTCAATAATGATGATTATACCCCGATGGACTTTGTGATTGAGATTCTTGAGCGTTTTTTCTCAATGGACATCGAAAGAGCAACACAAGTCATGCTTAGGGTACATTATGAAGGAAAAGCCATTTGTGGCACATATACTGCAGAGGTTGCAGAGACAAAGGTAGCGCAAGTGACCATGTACTCAAGGGAAAATGAGCATCCACTACTGTGTACTATGGAGCAAGCTTAGGCTTGTCAGACAATGTGGTTGTTCCTTAAGGAGGCCTTATGCTTAATAAAGAACTAGAGTCTAGTCTAAATGGCGCGTTCGCTCGAGCGCGAGACAAACGACATGAATTTATGACCGTCGAGCACCTCCTACTGGCATTGTTGGAAAACGATGCAGCGAAGGATGCATTATTGGCCTGTCAAGCTGATATTGACACATTACGACAAGAGCTGGATCAATTTATTGATCAAACCACGCCTCTTATCCCTGCGAATGATGACATGCGTGAAACTCAGCCAACTCTCAGCTTCCAACGAGTGCTACAACGCGCTGTTTTTCATGTTCAGTCTTCTGGACGTAATGAAGTCACAGGCGCGAATGTTCTCGTGGCTATTTTTAGTGAACAAGAGTCCCACGCGGCGTACTTACTGAAAAAAAATGATATTAGTCGACTTGATATCGTGAACTTCATTTCTCACGGGATTACTAAAATTTCCGGCGCGAGTGATGATCCTGCTGCTGACGCTTTTAGCCCTGGGAATTTAGATGACACCAATGGCGATGAGCGATTAGAAAGCTTTGCTAGCAACCTTAATCAACTCGCGAAACAAGGACAGATTGATCCTCTTATTGGTCGAGATAAAGAGCTTGAGCGTACGATTCAAGTATTATGCCGCCGTCGTAAAAATAATCCGCTCTTAGTGGGTGAGGCTGGGGTCGGTAAAACGGCAATTGCTGAAGGTCTAGCTTGGCGGATTGTGGAAGGGCAAGTTCCGGACGTCATTCAAAACAGTGTCATCTACTCATTAGATATTGGTTCGTTACTTGCTGGAACCAAGTATCGTGGTGATTTTGAAAAACGTTTTAAAACGATTCTTAAACAATTAGAGAAAGAACAAGACGCGATTCTTTTTATTGATGAGATTCATACGATTATTGGTGCTGGTGCAGCATCGGGTGGGCAAGTGGATGCCGCGAATCTGATTAAACCATTATTAAGCAGTGGCAAATTACGTTGTATAGGTTCAACCACCTATCAAGAATACAGCACGATATTTGAAAAAGAGCGCGCGTTATCACGTCGTTTTCAGAAAATTGATGTATTAGAACCGTCATTGGATGATACCACCAAGATTTTAATGGGGTTAAAGCCTAAATATGAAGCACACCATGATGTACGCTATACCCATAAAGCATTACGGGCCGCAGTAGAGTTATCAGCAAAATATATTAATGAGCGCCATTTGCCGGATAAAGCGATTGATGTGATCGATGAAGCCGGTGCAAGAATCCGACTGATGCCTGCTAGCCGACGTAAAAAAACCGTTGGGGTTGCTGAAATCGAAGCTATGGTAGCAAAAATGGCGCGAATTCCAGAAAAATCGGTCTCTTCATCCGATAAAGATATTTTGAAAAATCTTGATAAGAAGATGAAAATGTTAGTCTTTGGCCAAGATCAAGCGATAGAAGTGCTGAGTGAATCGATCAAACTCACTCGCGCAGGTCTCGGCTCAGATAATCGGCCGGTTGGCTCGTTCCTTTTTGCAGGGCCAACTGGGGTTGGTAAAACGGAAGTTACCGTCCAATTATCCAAGTTATTGGGGATCGAGCTGCTACGCTTTGATATGTCGGAATATGGTGAACGTCATTCGGTTAGCCGCTTAATTGGAGCGCCTCCTGGCTATGTTGGTTACGATCAAGGTGGCTTGTTGACCGATGCTGTGATTAAGCACCCTCATGCGGTCGTTTTGCTTGATGAAATTGAAAAAGCCCATCCAGATGTCTTTAACCTCCTGTTGCAAGTGATGGACAATGGCACATTAACGGATAATAACGGTCGAAAAGCGGATTTCCGTAATGTAATTTTAGTGATGACGACCAATGCGGGTGTGGCTGAAACGGTAAAACAATCGATTGGTATGATTCAACAAGATCATAGTCATGATGCAATGGCGGAGATTAAAAAAGTCTTTACTCCAGAGTTTCGTAATCGCTTAGATCATATCATTTGGTTTAATAGCTTAGATGAACGAGTTATTCATCAAGTAGTTGATAAATTTATTGTTGAGTTACAAGCTCAACTGGATGCAAGAGGCGTGTCACTTGAGGTCTCTGAAGATGCAAGGCATTGGCTTGCTATCAAAGGGTATGATCGAGATATGGGCGCTCGTCCAATGGGGCGAGTCATTCAAGATCAATTGAAAAAACCACTTGCTAATGAATTATTATTTGGCGCTTTGGTTG
>NZ_NBUS01000054.1:388903-392368 GCF_002749895.1 Vibrio fujianensis
TGGTGGTACGGTCAAAGTTGAGCTTGCCGATGATCAACTCACCTTTAAATGCTTAGGTTCTCGGGAAGAAGTTGTGAATTAAGAAATATATACCTAACCAATGTGAAGTTGCAGGTAGGCGACAAGCGAGTGATAAATTTGTCTGGAACAAATTTGAACAGCCGTAGGCTGGCCTTATAAATAATAAACGCACCGTAAATATGGTGCTTTTTTATAATCGAGTGTTAAGTGTTAGTCTTATGCAACAAAAACGGAGCGATAGGCTCCGTTTTTGTTGCATTCGGCAATCAGAGATTAACGAGCGCGGAAGACGATGCGACCTTTAGATAGATCGTATGGAGTCATCTCTACAGTAACTTTGTCACCAGTAAGAATACGAATATAGTTTTTGCGCATTTTACCAGAGATGTGAGCTGTCACGATGTGACCATTTTCTAGCTCAACACGGAACATTGTGTTTGGAAGAGTATCAAGGACAGTACCTTGCATCTCAATTACGTCTTCTTTAGCCATTTAATCCTCTTTAGAAATTTGGCGAAAATAATCAACGGCGCATTCTGCCGTTAAAACAACAATATGTAAAGTTGGGGCGTATTCTACCCTTGCCAACGCTGTTTGACTAGCTTTTGATTCGGTTGAAAGCGTACTTTATAATTCATCGCAGGGCATTCATCAATTTGATAGCCTAAATAGAGCCACTCTTTATTCATTTGTTTGCATAGTTCGATTTGGACGAGAACCGCTAAAGTGCCTAAAGAGAGTGAGTGCTCTGGTTCAAAGAAGGTATAAAAAGCGCTGGCGCTATTGGGTAAAATGTCGGTAATGGCAATCGCGACAAGGTGGCCGCAGATATAAAGATGTAAGTATTGTGTTTGTAGCCAGTTTGAGCATGCAAACTTATCAAATTCATCTTTGCGCGGAGGATACATGCTTCCTTGCTGATGACGCGCTTCAATATAACGAGCATAGAGTGGGAACCAATCTTTATCCATCGTTGGTTTCAACTGCCATTGAACCGTTTTTGCTTTATTTAATAAGCGTTTTTGACTTTTTGAGGGCCGAAAATCATTGACAGAAACGCGTAATGCCTGACAAGCGGAGCAATAATCGCAATACGGTTGATAAATTACATCCCCGCTACGGCGAAAACCATTCGCAAGAAGCAACTCATAATGTTCACTCGTCCTCATTGATGGATCAAGGGCGATCGCAACCCGTTCCATCCGTTCAGGCAGATAACTGCATGAATGATTTTCGGTTAGGCCAACTCTAATCTGTTGCGGTTCTGCACTCATCCTTTTTCCTCTATCGAATTCGTTAAGGGGCAAGGTAACCATTGTGGCTGAAAACAAGAGTGAGAGACAGATACCTCTTTTAACCTTAGCAATGATTGCATAAACTCGCTCCGTGATAATTCAGTCGCCCCTAATGACCTAAGATGCGGATTCATGACTTGGCAATCAATTAATTTACCTTGGTGATGCGAAAAATGCTGACAAAAAGCCCAAAGTGCAATTTTAGAAGCATTGGTCGCAAGGCTAAACATGGATTCGCCACAAAACAGCTGTCCGACTTCAATCCCATATAGTCCTCCAACCAATGTTTCATTTTCCCAAACTTCAACGGAATGACAAGCCCCTTGTTTTGCCAAGTGCTGGTAAGCGTTGCGCATCTCATGATTTAACCATGTTTCATTTGCCGGCCGCACGGCTGCACATAACTCAATAACACGGTCAGTCGCATGATTTAGGCTCATTCGATAAGCGTGTTTTTTTTGAAATTTTTTTACACTTTTGGCGGGTTTAAATGTCTTAGGATTAAAGACCGCACGAGGGGCGGGGCTCCACCAGAGGATCGGTTCTCCTGGTCCGTACCAAGGAAATATACCATGATGGTAAGCAGACAATATACGCATAGGGCGCAAATCGCCACCGTAGGCGAGCAAACCATTTGGTTCGGTTAACGCCATATCGGGAGAGGGGAAGGTAAAATGGTCCGCAGCCAACTCGGTCAGATAAATTGTCATCACTTAGTCACTTATTTTAATCGGAGCACAAGATGAAACGATGGATTTTGATCTTATTGATTTTTCCTCTATTTGCCAATGCCACTTATCAACGGAATCAAGCTCGTCCAGTAAATGATGTTGTTTTTGGTCAGGTGGAAACCGTCCGCTATATCTCTCAGCAAGAGATTCTTCAATCAAAAACGCAAGGCTGGGAAACACTACTTGGTGCAGTGGTGGGGGGATTAGTAGGGCACCAATTGGGTGACGGAAGAGGCAAGCAAGTGGCAACTGCGGTTGGGGTATTGGCTGGCGCGAGTATTTCTCAACACCAAGGAAAACAAGCTGTTCAGGTTGATTATCATTTGGTCGAAATATTAATTCGTACTTCAACGGGTAAGCTTGTTGATGTGATTCAAGATGTCGACAGCCATATGCTATTTCATCCCGGTGATCGGGTGCGTATTTTATATTTTGATGAAGGCGTACGTGTGGATAAAGAAAGGTAGTAAACGCTATCCTTGGCAAAGGTCGATTAACACTGGCGATTTTAGGTTATTTTGGGTAGTCTGCTAGTACCAAGAATTTTACTGCGCTAGATAAAAATAGGCATAGTGGCAGTGCAAGGAAACACAACTTTAATGGAAAGCCTTACGTTAAAATCAATTACCAAAATTAATGGTGAAGTGAACCTTCCCGGTTCAAAAAGCGTGTCGAACCGAGCGCTTCTTTTAGCAGCATTAGCCCGTGGTACCACTCGCTTGACCAATTTACTCGATAGTGACGACATTCGCCATATGCTGAATGCACTAAATCAGCTAGGTGTTGTGTACCGTCTTTCGGAAGATAAAACAGAATGTGAAATAGAAGGGTTAGGACAACCGTTTGAACATTCACAACCGTTAGAGCTTTTTTTAGGTAATGCTGGCACAGCAATGCGCCCGCTAGCGGCTGCACTTTGTTTGGGGCGAGGAGCGTTTACTTTGACAGGTGAACCCAGAATGAAGGAGCGTCCGATTGGTCATTTAGTCCATGCCTTACGTCAAGCGGGGGCTCAGATTGACTATTTGGAAAATGAACAATATCCTCCCCTGCGTATTCGTGGCACCGGCTTAAATGCTGGAGCGGTATCGATTGACGGATCCATTTCTAGCCAATTTTTGACGGCATTTTTAATGTCAGCTCCCTTAGCTGACGGAGAGGTTATTATTAATATTGAAGGTGAGCTAGTTTCTAAACCTTATATTGATATTACCTTACACATCATGCAGCAATTTGGTGTCCAAGTGATCAACCACGATTACCGACAATTTGTGATCCCAGCAGGTCAATCTTATGTTTCCCCAGGGCATTTTTTGGTTGAAGGTGA
This sequence comes from Vibrio fujianensis, assembly GCF_002749895.1. Taxonomy (GTDB): domain Bacteria; phylum Pseudomonadota; class Gammaproteobacteria; order Enterobacterales; family Vibrionaceae; genus Vibrio; species Vibrio fujianensis. The sequence continues at coordinate 392,278 of NZ_NBUS01000054.1, forward strand.
TGCCTCTTCGGCTTCTTATTTTTTAGCGGCTGCTGCGATTAAAGGCGGTGAAGTTAAAGTGACGGGGATTGGTAAAAATAGCATCCAAGGT
>NZ_NBUS01000054.1:392378-396823 GCF_002749895.1 Vibrio fujianensis
ATGTTCATTTTGCTGACGCCTTAGAAAAAATGGGGGCGGAGATTGAATGGGGGGACGATTATGTGATCGCTCGCCGAAAAGAGCTCAACGGTGTTGATCTTGATTTTAACGCGATTCCCGATGCAGCGATGACCATCGCTACGACGGCGTTATTTGCCAAAGGTACAACAGCCATTCGTAATGTTTATAACTGGCGAGTGAAAGAAACGGATCGCTTAACGGCGATGGCGACAGAGCTGCGTAAAGTCGGGGCAACTGTGGAAGAGGGTGAGGATTACATCATCATTACACCGCCTACAGCATTTCGCCATGCAATGATTGATACTTACGATGATCATCGCATCGCGATGTGTTTTTCATTAGTTGCTTTGAGTGATAGTTCAGTGACGATTAATGATCCCAAATGCACCTCGAAAACCTTCCCTGATTATTTCGAAAAATTTTCCCAGATCAGTCATTGAGTTGAAAATCAAAGCCTCGTCTGAGGCTTTGATTATTTTTGTAACGAAAACTCTTTAGAAAGATGATGAGCTAAATATTTAAACATATTAAATACCGCCGTTGTTTTCTCAGTAGGTAGTCCGTCGTCATTCAAAAAATAAGGGCCTTTAAAAACCAAAACCTGATCTTTTTCTTCCACGCTTTCTGCGCGCATTCCTTCGATATACTGTTCGTGTTCTTGAATAAGCTGATTGGCAATCAGCAATAAATCAAATTGACTAATGGATTTTTTATCGCTCATGTTTTATTCCCATGATGTTTTGGACATAGTGTATGATTGTGACACGTAAAAGCCATGATCAAAAACAGGAAAACTAAGATTCTGTAATCATACTATTTTGTGATTTGCTCCATGTTTTGCTTTTTTTCTGTCGCATCTAGATCAGACTCTGATTAGTATGTGCGGTTTTCAAGCTCGGAACGAGTTTTCGTCGATTTGTCGAGCAAATAAGTGCTTTTTTATAAAAACAAGTTGATCTTCTGCTTGTCTGGCTCGATAGTAAAAAAAGAAGCAATATTTTAGAACATCATGCGATTTATTTTTCGCATCGTGATTAAGGGCATTTGAGTCAATTATGGGTAAATCACTTGTTATAGTGGAGTCACCAGCCAAGGCTAAAACCATCAATAAATACCTTGGTAAAGACTTTATCGTAAAGTCTAGTGTCGGTCATGTACGCGATCTGCCTACTGCTGGTCAAAGTAGTACCGCGACCAAAAAGACTCCATCTACAGCGAATAAACAACTGACTGTAGAAGAAAAAGAACGCTTAAAAAAAGAGAAAGAGCGTAACGCCCTAATAAAAAAAATGGGTATTGATCCTTTTCATGGCTGGGAAGCCAATTATCAAATTCTTCCTGGCAAAGAAAAAGTGGTAAATGAACTGCAAAAGCTCGCCAAAGACGCCGATTGCGTATATCTCGCAACCGATTTGGATCGCGAGGGAGAAGCCATCGCTTGGCACCTTCGTGAGATCATCGGTGGCGATGAAAAGCGGTATAAACGGGTAGTTTTTAACGAAATCACTAAAAATGCCATTCAGCAAGCTTTCCAACAACCCGGTGAGCTGAACATGGATGGGGTTAATGCGCAACAAGCACGTCGATTTATGGATCGAGTCGTCGGTTTTATGGTTTCTCCTCTACTGTGGAAAAAAGTGGCACGAGGGCTCTCTGCTGGACGAGTTCAGTCCGTTGCGGTGAAACTGTTGGTTGAACGTGAACGAGAAATTAAGGCATTTGTGCCGGAAGAATTTTGGGATATTCACGCAGAGACAAAAACACAATCGCAAGCTGATTTTCGTTTGTTGGTCGCACAAAAAGAAGGCGTGCCCTTTAAGCCAACCAATGAGCAAGAAGCACAAGCTGCAGTTTCCATCCTGCAAAAAGCGGCTTATGAAGTCTGTAAACGTGAAGATAAACCCACCAGTAGTAAACCGAGTGCACCATTTATTACGTCCACGCTACAGCAAGCGGCCAGTACTCGTTTAGGATACGGCGTAAAAAAAACCATGATGTTAGCTCAGCGCTTATATGAAGCTGGGTACATTACCTATATGCGTACCGATTCAACAAACTTAAGTGCTGAAGCGGTAGACAATGTTCGTCAGTATATTGATCAACAGTTTGGTCATGCCTATTTGCCGGATAGCCCAAATGTGTATGGAAGCAAGCAAGGAGCACAAGAAGCGCATGAAGCAATTCGTCCTTCCAGTGTCGAAATTAAAGCGGATGATTTGGAAGGGATGGAAGCGGATGCACACAAATTGTACGCCTTGATTTGGAACCAATTTGTGGCTTGTCAAATGACCCCCGCTCAATATGATTCCACCACGATCAGTGTTAAAGCGGCAGAGTTTACCTTAAAAGCGAAAGGGCGAATTCTTAAATTTGATGGTTGGACTCGGGTTCAACGTCCATTGGGTAAAAATGAAGACCAAATCTTACCAACAGTACAAGTGGGTGATAGGTTATCGCTTGAAAAGCTAGATCCCAAGCAGCACTTTACCAAGCCGCCGGCACGTTATACCGAAGCTGCGTTGGTCAAAGAGTTGGAAAAACGGGGAATTGGTCGCCCTTCAACGTATGCTTCGATCATCTCAACGATTCAAGATCGTGGCTACGTTAAAGTAGAGCAACGCCGTTTTTATGCTGAAAAAATGGGTGAAATTGTTACGGATCGGCTTGATGGTAGTTTTGCGGATTTAATGAATTATGATTTCACCGCACGAATGGAAGAAAAACTCGATCAAATCGCAGAAGGAGATGCCAACTGGAAAAAAGTATTGGATGCTTTTTTTGCTGATTTTAGCGGTGATCTTGAGCAAGCAGAACAAGATGAGTCGGTTGGTGGAATGAAACCGAACCATATTGTGATGACTAATATTCTTTGCCCGACTTGTGATCGTCCTATGGGAATAAGAACTGCATCGACCGGCGTTTTCCTTGGCTGTTCCGGTTATGCTTTACCCCCTAAAGAGCGGTGTAAAACCACCATTAATTTGGGCGATGAAGAGGGCATTATTAATGTTCTTGAAGAGGATGTCGAAACGGCTGCATTGCGTGCCAAAAAACGCTGTCCTATCTGTGAAACGGCAATGGATGCGTACCTGATTGATGGTAAGCGTAAGTTGCATGTTTGTGGTAACAACCCGAACTGCGAAGGTTATATCGTGGAAGAGGGCGAGTTTAAGGTCAAAGGTTACGACGGCCCCGTTGTTGAATGTGATAAGTGTGGCTCTGATATGGTGCTGAAAACAGGGCGTTTCGGTAAATATATGGGCTGCACGAGTGACAACTGTAAGAACACTCGAAAAATACTTAAAAATGGTGAAGTTGCGCCACCGAAGGAAGATCCGGTTCATTTCCCAGAATTACCTTGTGAAAACTCGGATGCTTACTTTGTTTTGAGAGATGGAGCTTCTGGTCTATTTTTCGCTGCCAGTAACTTCCCTAAATCACGAGAAACTCGTGCGCCTTTAGTCGAAGAATTAGTCCGTTTTAAAGAAAGGTTGTCTGAAAAATATCAATATTTAGCCTCAGCGCCAGTGGCTGATCCTGACGGCCGCCCTACGGTTGTTCGTTTTAGCCGTAAAAGTAAAGAACACTATGTTCGAACTGAAATTGATGGAAAACCGTCGGGTTGGACGGCGCTTTATCACGAAGGGCAATGGGATATTACGGACAAACGTAAGAAAACCAAATAATGAAATCATTCATTGTAAAAAAGCAGCCTATGGCTGCTTTTTTACTGTTCTCAATATACCTTCCCTACTCGAAGCGGAAGCGGTGTTGGCTACGTTCCGTTCACCTTAATGGCGTCTATCTATGCGCATAGGAACTTATTTACTTGCCGCCTACCTGCAACTGCCAGTTGTTGGGATATAGAGCAAATTTAAAGGAAGGGAATGGCTATTAATTGTACACTATTGATAGTTAAATCGAGTTTTTAGCGATGATATTCTACCTTTGTAGCGTTTTTTCTTATTTATCTCCTTTAATATATCTATATCAACTGTCACATTTTTCTATTATTTTTGTGTGAGTATTTTTTATTTTGGGATGGAAATCGTGAAATAAATGTTAGAGTTTATGGTGTTAAGCCGCCTCATTTTGTGAACAAGGCGAAGTGTTGAACATATCGGACTTACTTGCTGCACAAAATCTGTATTCGGGGTTTGTATTCCAACATAAATTCGATAAAGTAATAAACAACTGATTGCATTTTATACTTCCCTGAAGTTCGGTTAACAAATGTAATCAGTGACTAAGGAAAGCGTCGTCATTCCCCCCCTAATTTGACATGACGGCAAACCAATGGAAAATGATGGAGAAGAATATGAGTGGTGTATTAGGAATGATTTTGGCCGGCGGTGAAGGTTCGCGTTTGATGCCGTTGACTGAATCCCGTACAAAACCTGCCGTTCCGTTTGGTGGAAGCTATC
>NZ_NBUS01000054.1:396833-403215 GCF_002749895.1 Vibrio fujianensis
TTAATGCCGATTTAATGCGAGTTTATGTGTTAACACAATTTAAATCTCAATCACTCTATTTACACATGAAAAAAGGATGGAATGTTTCCAGTATACGAGATCGTTTTATTGATTCCATTCCAGCTCAAATGCGTGATGGTAAACGTTGGTATGAAGGTACAGCGGACGCTATCTATCAAAACCTTCGTTTTGTCGAAATCTCTGAAGCTGATGATGTTTGCATTTTCGGTTCCGATCATATTTATAAGATGGATATCCGGCAAATGCTTGAGTTCCATCGCCGTGTAGAAGCAAAACTGACCGTTTCCGCCCTACGCATGCCATTGTCTCAAGCGTCACAATTTGGTGTGATTGAAGTCGATACGAATGGGAAAATGATAGGCTTTGAAGAAAAGCCTAAACAGCCCAAATCGATTCCTGGGGCTCCAGAATGGGCTCTGGTTTCAATGGGAAATTACATCTTTGAAACGGAAACGCTATGTAAAGAACTGCGTGAAGATGCGACCAATGAACAATCGAGTCATGACTTTGGCAAGGACATCATCCCCAAAATGTTTCCTCAAGGTGACGTTTATGTGTATGACTTCTCAACTAATACTATCAAAGGGGAAAAGGGAATAACCTACTGGCGTGATGTCGGTACCATAGAGTCTTACTGGTCTGCTCATATGGATTTATTACAAAAAGATGCGCCATTCTCGTTATATAACCGTAGTTGGCCATTACACACTTACTATCCTCCATTACCACCTGCCACGTTCGTTGATATGGATGAGAAAAAAGTGGAGATTACAGATAGCTTAATTTCCGGAGGAAGTTATGTACAAGGGTCGACAATCTATAAATCTGTACTTGGCTTCAGAACCAACATTGCCCATGGATCGTTGATCAGTGAATCGGTGATTTTAGGTGACGTTAAAATTGGTGCAGGGTGTACGATTAAACGCACGATTATTGATAAAAATGTAGAAATCGCCCCTGGTACCGTTATTGGTGAAGATTTAGAACTGGATAGACAACGGTTCCATGTTTCTGACGAAGGAATTGTTGTGATAGCAAAAGGGACAAAATTTGGATTCTAATCATGAGAAAATGAACATTTGGTTCGCTGTTTCAGAAGCTGAAGGACTAGTGAAAAGTGGCGGCTTAGCCGATGTGGCGAAGGCACTGCCAAAGGCTTTAATGGATCTTGGTCATCAGGTAGCCATTGTGCTACCTGGTTATCGCACCATTGATGAAAAACAAAATTTACCGGTTATTCTTGAAACAGAATTATTGCATTGGCCACATACTCGTTATCAAGTTCGTTTGACTGAACTCGACAAGGTGCCTGTCTATTTGATTGATTGTGAAGAATATTTTGATCGACCAGACTTATATGCAGAGCAGAACCATGCCTATGTCGATAATGGCGAGCGTTTTGGCTTTTTTTCCGCCGCTTGTTTAGATATTTTACCTAAATTAGCCATTCACCCGGATATTATTCACGCGAATGATTGGCACACGGCATTAATCCCTTTCTTATTAAAAACGCGTTATCGTGATGATGGTTATTACAGCGGCATAAAAACCATATTAACTGTCCATAATGCTATTTTTAAAGGTATTTTTTCTTATCATCAGTTGGAAATTATCCCTGAATTGAATCTATCGGGAATGGAATTTTTACAGTATGGCCATGATCATGTGAGTACTTTAAGAGCAGGAATTGCCTTTGCTGATAAAATTAATGCGGTTAGTCCTAACTATGCTTCCGAGTTGTTAACACCATTAGGTTCACACGGTTTGGTGGACGATTTTGTTCGCCGTGCGCGCGATCTACATGGAATCATCAATGGGTGTGATTACTCTGAGTGGAGTCCAGCAACGGATCGTTATCTACCACAAACTTACCATGCAGAAGAGAATGCTTTAAAATCAGGGAAGGCAAGCAGTAAGCAAGCGCTCCAGCAAGAGCTAGCATTACCACAAGTTGCGATACCAATGTTCGGCATGGTGTGTCGATTAACCCACCAAAAAGGATTCCATTATTTACTACCGATTCTCGATCAGTTTTTGCGCAATGAAGTGCAGCTGGTGATCGTAGGGACGGGAGAATCTCAAATCGCTGAAAAATTACATAAGATTGCAGCTACCCATCCTAACAAATTTGTTTTTATTGAAGCTTATAGTAATCGTCTTGCTCACTTGGTTGAAGCCGGTTCAGACTTTTTTATTATGCCATCGGAATTTGAAGCGTGTGGGCTAAACCAAATATACAGTATGGCTTATGGAACTCTGCCTATCATTCGAGAGGTTGGTGGGCTGAAAGACACCGTTCAAGACTATGATAAGTACCCTCAGCAAGCAACAGGGTTTGGTTTTCAGGATCCAACGCCGGCAGCCTTGTTGATTACGATGCAAAGAGCCTTGTTATTTTATTTGCAAAATCCGGATGAAATGCTAAAGGTTCAATTAAGAGCGATGCAGAAAGACTTTAGTTGGCTTGATTCAGCGCAGGAATACTTAAAGATGTATCGTTCGGCAATTTTCGATTACTAATGAAGGGAGGCAGAGCGTAGTCGTGATTGATGCGCTCTGTGCTTTGTCAGTGAGCCAATATCGGCATGTTTTATACATGATTTTTTACAACTATGAGCAAATGTACAAGGTAAATTATGCTAATCTTCTCTACTAAGTAAGTTGAGTTTATGTGGTGTTCATGCCCCAAGGTTTGTTGTTTCATAAAATTTATCCCCATCCAACCAGTAAAGACTGGGTTGTTTTTGTTCATGGTGCAGGAGGAAGCTCTTCTATCTGGTTTAAGCAGATAAAAGACTATAAACAGCATTTTAATTTGCTCTTGGTTGATTTACGTGGGCACGGTAAGTCGAATCAATTGTTAAAAGATTTATTGGCTCAGCGCTATACTTTCAAGTCCGTAACGCAGGATGTTTTGCGTGTTCTTGATCATCTCAAAATCCAGTCCGCTCACTTTGTTGGTATGTCACTGGGAACGATTATTGTTAGAAATATGGCAGAGTTGGCTGGCGAGCGTGTCAAGAGTATGGTACTCGGCGGAGCGGTTACTCGATTAAATATTCGTTCACAAGTCTTGGTGACACTTGGCCACTTGAGTAAACATATCATGCCTTATATGTGGCTTTACCGCTTATTTGCATACGTTGTCATGCCGCAATCAAGCCAAAAAGAATCTCGACACTTATTTGTCAGAGAGGCCCAGAAGCTTTGTCAAAAAGAGTTTAAACGCTGGTTTACCTTGACGGCTGAAGTGAATCCATTAATGCGTTATTTTAAAGAAAGAGCGTTACCGATTCCTACGTTATATGTAATGGGGGCGTGTGATTATATGTTTCTTCATCCCGTTAGAGAGATGGTTGCAGCACATCAGCAGAGTGAATTAGTAGAAATTCCTGATTGCGGCCATGTCTGTAACGTTGAGCAGCCGCGTTTGTTTAATCAAGTCTCTATCGATTTTATTTACCAGCAAAGCAATTAATGGTGCTTTGTCCGCTGATAGCGTAATCGTTTAATTAGCCATTTGGCCAGCAATGGAAAAAGGCCAAGTAATACAAAAGAAAATAACACAGAAGGGGATATGATCCCCGAGATCTGATCTATTTCACTCAACTGAGTTCCCGCATTAATATACACTGCCGTTCCAGGTAGCATACCTAATTGGCTGACCCAGTAATAGCGCCAAGTCGTTATCGAGGTGAGCCCCATTAATAAGTTAATCAGAAAAAAAGGCAAAATAGGCATCAGTCTTAACGAAAATAGGTATAAGGCACCATCTTGACTGATTCCATGATTGAGTGTAATCAACTTATCAGAAAAGCGGCGGTATACCCATTCTTTGAGCAAATAGCGGCTAATCAAAAAGGCGATCGTTGCTCCCAGTGTACTGGCAAAAGACACTAAAAATAAACTGATCCAAAAACCAAATAAGGCCGCACCAAGAAGAGTAAATACAGCCGCGCCAGGAACGGAAAAGGCGGTTAATAAGACATATAAAACAAAATAGAGCAGAGCTGCGATGGCAAAATGTTCATCAATCCATAGAGATAGTTGAGTGTGGAGCTGTTTGATCGAGCTTAGATTGAGATATTGTTGTAAATTGACAGCGAGCAAGATCACTATCGCAAGTAGTATCAATCCAACCAGCATTTTTCGGGTCATTGAGCGGCCTATACTATAGTGGAAAAATTTAATTAGTGGCAAAATTTAGCGTTATCCAATGGATACAGAATAGAACATATTTGGGTATCGTGTGATTTAGGTTAAACCATGACAATAATTAGCCCAACGCAAGTTGGTTGGGTATACAACTCGCTGATGGACTAATTACTGTTTGAGTGCTGAAAAGCATGAAAAGAGTGTTTTTAAGATAAACGCTTAATAAGTTCCTCGCGTCGCGAAAGCGGAATGACTGACCAGTGCTTTCTTTCAATTGCGCCTTCTAATGCCCACAATAGCTCTAGGCTAACTTCGCTGGAATGGCTTTGTTGTATCGCTTGATAAGCAGCCAGTGCGCCTTGTTGATGCAGTTGTTCAACGGAGTTGATGCCGGCTTTTTTCAACATGCGCTCAGTGGCTAGTCGTAAATTTGGCAAATCTTTCAGCCGTTCTGGTTTTGATTGCTCTTGGTTTTCTCGTTCAAGTTGAGCAATTTTTAAAGCGGATTGTGCCTCAGATAAAATGAATTGCGGATCTGACCAGCTCGTTTCAGGAAGAGCATAATATTTGGTCACAACGGGGAACCCTTTTTTTGTATACACATAGGGTTGATAACCTTGTTGTTTAAATTTGGCGGCTAATTTATCGTTTGCTCGTATATGCAGTTGGTTATTAACCACTAACGCAAACATCGTGTCATTAGCAAAAATGCCAAAACCGCCAAACATTGAACGCGATTTGATACGGCCAAGTGGCTCAAAAAGTCGCATTGAGTCTTTTAATACGGGTTTATCCATGTTGTAAATCTCGGTGTATTAACTAATTCGCCACCAAATCAGGTCCGAGAGACTAGCAAAAAACTGCTAAAAGATGTCAATAAGAAGTTAACTTCCTGTCTATGCAGTTTAGCCATCGGCAACCCCGCTACCTACCACATTCGGGTTTAGGCCGGAGGCTTTGCGTCCCACCCTTTCAGATGGTTTGCCCTGTGCGTGACATACTGTATTTCGAGTATTACCTCAGAATACGGATGATAAAGTCATTAAAACTGAACCGTTGTCACTTTTCATTTTTTTGAAAATGTGACTCTGGTTCGGTTTTTAGTGATTTTAATCGGTTTAGTTACGCTTATCCATCATTTTTTGGTTAAGTCTCGTACCGTATCGCGTTCAACAATTTCTGGATGCATTTCAAATGTACGGCGTTCGTGTTCTTTATCTTTAATTCGTTCCAGCAGTATTTCAAAGGCATTTTTACCGACTCGGCGTTTGGGCTGGTGAATGGTAGTTAATGGTGGCGAAAAATATTCAGCAAGTTCAATATTATCGTATCCGATAATGGACATGTCGTCAGGAACTCTAACTCCACGTTGTTGTAAACGGCTGATTAAGCCAAGTGCCATCGTATCATTAAAACAAAATACAGCGGTTGGGCGGGTATCCATGGCGAGAATTTTATCGGCCGCTAAAACGGCGGTATCACATTCAAAGTTACCTTCTAAAATCCAATCATCATTAACGGGAAGGTTCGCTTCGGCCATGGCACGACGAAATCCAGTAATCCGTTCTTGGCAAGCGGCTTTGACAAAATGACCACTAAGACAAGCGATAGCTTTATGCCCTTTCTCAATCAGATACTTCGTTGCGAGATAACCCCCTTCTTCTGAGTTATCAATGATCTTATCCGCTTGAGATGTTTCTGGCCCCCAATCCATAATGACTTTAGGAATGTCTGGGTGGCTTTCGAGCATTTCCAGTAACTCTTCTGTTAAGTCAGAGCACATGACCAACATGCCATCGACACGTTTTTCTGCCAACATGCGAATGTAGTCACGTTGTTTTTCATAAATCCCACCGGTATTACATAAAATCAATGTATACCCTTGGCGGTAGCAATAACTTTCAACCCCATCAATCACTTCAGAAAAGAAAAGATTGGTTGATTGCGTGACGAGCATACCAATTGTACGTGTTGTGTTGCATTTTAAGCTCCTTGCCACCGCGCTTGGTGCGTAGTTCAGTTGCTTAACTGCTTCGAGTACTTTTTCTTGTGTCGTTTCTGCAACAAAACGGGTTTTGTTGATCACATGAGATACGGTCGTTGTGGATACACCCGCTAAGCGCGCAACGTCTTTAATCGTAGCCATAAATTTATCCTATCAATGACTGCTGGAGCCGGCATAGGCTTTCACTTCATTGAGTGCAGC
>NZ_NBUS01000054.1:403225-406614 GCF_002749895.1 Vibrio fujianensis
TAGTTATACCCAGGCTTCCCTCTGATAGGGGCATTCGGCGTTATGATGCGATAGGCGATGTTGATTTTATGATACTGGCTGAGAAAAATAGCCATTTTGCCTGTTGCTTGACGATAACGCTTCATGATTTGGGCACCGGCTTTAATTAGCCTAAAAGTAATAAAAAAACAAAAACCGCTGTTAAATAGCGGCTTGATTTTTACATTCATCTTGTCAGTAGCGAGCAAGATTTTAGACTGCAACGACTCAACCCGCAATGAAATTTAGCTTAAATATGCATTATAGCCATACAAAATTGTCAGTAAACGTAGCAATTTGTGAGCAAGAGCCGTGTATCTTGATTTGCTGGTTTATTGGTTATTGAGTATCACTGAGTTCAGCGTTGTTATGCTGACTGACCCAATCTCGCATCGATTGCCACATCAGTCCCATCGTTTCAAACCAATAGCGCTCTGTTTGTTCTAGATATTTGGCTTTGGGAATGTATTTATCCCAAGCTTGACTCACCTTCGTTTGGGCTAGGTAGTTGGTCGGAGCAGGGATAGGCGTGAGTCCAACAGAGTGAAATTCATTCATCGCTCGTGCCATATGACTTGCAGAAGTGACAAGAACCAGTTTTTTATGCTGAACAAAAGCAGCAGCTTGCCGCGCTTCTTCCCAAGTATCTTGTGCGGTTTCCAGTAAAATAATATCAGATTTTGACACACCAAGCGCGAGAGCCACCTTGGCGAGCATTCTCGCATGGCTAAATTCAGTACCACCGGCATAGCCTGATAAAATCAGCTTAGCGCCAGGGTACATGTGTAAAATACGGATGCCTTCCGTTAAGCGCATCAATGCCGTTCGAGTTAACTCCGAGGTGGGTGGAATCGTACCATCCACAACATGGCCATTGCCAAGCACCATCACATAATCAACGGAACCGTCGACGGGCAGAAACGCGCTGTATTGACGCTCTAAAGGCATTAAGAGGCGGCTAGAAAGGGGTTGAAAGGCAATTAAAAACAGACCGCTCAATGCAAAGAGCACCACAAGACAGCCTGTTTTACGTTTGGCGGTAAACATGATTAACATTAAACCGACAAAACCAATGATCAGCAGTGCTGGCAAAGGCATCAGAAGCGAGGAAACGATTTTTTTCAGCTCAAACATAAACAAAATAGTCCGAAAAAACAGCACTTGATAGTAAAATCAGCGAAAGATTCTTTATTCCTGCCATTCCTATGACAGAATAGCAGCACGATTGATTATCATAGCTCAAGCCACAGTGACAGAAGACCGTAATTTCGACGATATTGCCCACAAATTTGCAAAAAACATTTATGGTTCTGACAAAGGTGAGATTCGCCAAGTAATTGTTTGGCAAGACCTCATGAGTCTACTTACCCATTTCGATGAAGCACAAGCTCCGTTGCACATTTTAGACGCGGGCGGTGGTTTGGCACAGATGTCACAAAGATTAGCGAAATTTGGTCACAATGTCACTCTATGCGATCTTTCTTCTGAAATGTTGCATTTGGCAAAACAGGCGGTTATTCAGAATGGTTTACTTGAACGGTATTGCTTTGTACATACCCCTGTCCAAGCGATCGATAAACATTTACCAGCACCTGTCGACATTGTGATGTTCCATGCGGTCATGGAATGGTTGGCAGATCCTCAACAGGCATTGCACCATTTGTTGAACCAAGTGCGAGTGGGTGGAATGGCATCGATTATGTTTTATAACCAACATGGCTTGGTGTACAAAAATGCAGTGTGTGGCAATATTCCTCATATTCTAGCGGGAATGCCCCACCGCAAACGTTTTAAACTTCAGCCTCAACAAGGTTTATTGCCGACCGACGTTTATCAGTGGATTGAACAAGCCGGATTTGAAATTTGTGGAAAATCCGGTATTCGCTGTTTTAGTGACTATATTGGTAACATGCAAAATATGGGTGAATATCAATATGAAGATCTTTTGGCTCTGGAACGACATTATTGCCGTCAAGAACCTTATCTATCATTAGGTCGCTATATCCATGTTTGGGCTAAGAAAAAAGAACAGGTATAACATGAGTGAATTAACTCAAAACGCTGCAGAGCAGCCCATTGATGAATTGGTGAGTTGGGTTAAGCAGCATGATTTCTCCTTGAACCTCAGTGCAGAGCGGTTAGCTTTTTTAATTGCCATTGCCGTGTTGAGCCATGAACGGTTTGATGAAGAGCTTGGTGAAGGCGAGTTGCATGATGCTTTTGCCATTGTAACTCGACTATTTACGGAGACGGGGGAGCCTTCGGCTTTTCGAGCAAATAATGCCATTAATGAATTAGTCAAACAGCGCTTGATCAGTCGATTTACTAGCGAAGTGACAGAAGGAATGAGTATCTATCGTCTTTCACCACTTGCAATGGGGATCACTGACTACTACCTTCGTCATCGTGAGTTTTCCAAATTAAAGCTCTCGATTCAGCTTTCGATGGTCGCCGATGAAATGGCGAAAGCGGCTGAATCTGCTCAGAAGGGCGGTACAACAGAGCACTGGAAAAAAAACGTGTATGGCGTACTGAAATACTCTGTCGGAGAAATTTTTGATCGCATTGATCTTAACCAACGCGTTTTGGATGAACAGCAGCAATCGGTAAAACAGCAAATTGCTGACCTGCTCAATCAAGATTGGCGAGACGCCATTCAACAGTGTGAACGTTTATTATCAGAAACCTCATCGACACTGCGAGAGCTGCAAGATACCTTGCAGGCTGCAGGAGATGAACTGCAAACCCAAATTCTCGATATTCAAGAAAAAATTTATGGCGATCCTGAACTTGAATTTATTGAAGAAGTGCTATTTTCACTGCAAATGAAGTTGGATCGCATCATCAATTGGGGCCAACAAGCGATTGATTTATGGATAGGTTATGATCGACATGTGCATAAATTTATCCGAACGGCCATTGATATGGATCAAAATCGAGCCTTCAGTCAACGTCTTCGTCAGTCAATGAATGATTATTTTACCCAGCCATGGTTATTAACATTTGCAGAGGCAGAACGCTTATCCGATCTGCGTGATGAAGCATTAGTGCTCCGAGATGATGAGGTGACAGGGCAGCGGCCAATGGACGTGGAATATGAAGAGTTTCAGCAAGTGCACGACGCAATTTCAGAGCGTATTGGCCATATGCTTAAAGCTCATAAAGAACAGCAGTTACCCATCGATTTAGGTATCGTGTTACGTGATTACCTCGCTTCACATCCGCGTACACAGCACTTTGATCTGGCTAGAATCGTCGTCGATCAAGCCGTGCGTCTCGGTTATTCTGAATCGGATTACCGAGCCGTTCAACCAAACTGGCAAGCCATTAACGAATTTGGGGCAAAGGTACAAGCAAATGTCATCGACCGA
>NZ_NBUS01000054.1:406624-407741 GCF_002749895.1 Vibrio fujianensis
TAATGAATATATGCCAGAGCAACTGGCCAAAGCGATAGTGAATCCGCTTTTCCCGGCTTTAGATAGCCAATTGCGCGCAGGGCGGCATGTGTCTAGTGATGATCTAGATAACCATGCTTTCTTATCCGATTTTGAACCTGAGTTGGCATTATTTTACCAACGTTATAATACGGAGTTAGTTCGTGCGCCAGAAGGTTTTTTCTATCTTCGGCCGCGTTCAACCTCCTTGATTAACCGCAGCGTGCTATCTGAACTGGATATGCTGGTGGGTAAAGTCCTTTGTTTTCTCTATTTAAGCCCTGAGCGGTTGGCGCACGAAGGCATTTTTACCAACCAAGAGTTGTATGAAGAACTGCTCTCATTAGTTGATGAGAAAAAACTGATGAAATTGGTCACTCACCGTGCCACGGGTTCAGATTTAGATAAAGAAAAATTGTTTGAAAAAGTTCGCTCTTCGTTACGTCGATTACGTCGTTTGGGTATGCTTATTCATATCGGCGAGACAACCAAGTTTCGTATTACCGAGGCGGTTTTCCGTTTTGGGGCCGATGTGCGAGTAGGGGATGATATGCGTCAAGCACAATTACGTTTGATCCGCGATGGTGAGGCGGTCGTCCATAACCAAGAGCCTAACCAACCAAGCTTATTAACTGATGAAGTTGAATTGCAACCACAACATGAACAAGATGAAGTATGGGAAGATGAAGCATGATTGAAAGAGGTAAATATCAATCACTCACCATGATCAACTGGAATGGCTTCTTTGCCCGAACTTTTGATATCGATAATTTAGTGACCACATTATCCGGTGGTAATGGCGCAGGCAAATCGACCACAATGGCGGCGTTTATCACCGCATTAATTCCTGACCAAAGCTTACTGCACTTTCGTAATACAACGGAAGCGGGGAGCTCACAAGCCTCTCGTGATAAAGGACTGTATGGTAAATTGCAGCCGGGAGCTTGTTATGCGGCACTTGATGTGGTGAATTCACGTCATCAACGTTTCTTGTTTGCGGTCAAACTTCAGCAAGTGGCTGGGCGAGATAAGAAAGTTGATATTAAACCCTTTGTTATTCAAGGCCTACCTAGCCATATCAAACCGACGGATATTTTGA
>NZ_NBUS01000054.1:407751-413662 GCF_002749895.1 Vibrio fujianensis
GAAAGTGTTTCAGATCACCATGCCCGTGTTCGTCAGCTCAATGAAGTGAAAGAAGCCCTGAGTCGTATCGAAGGGGCACATTTCAAACCATTTGCTTCGATTGTGGATTACCACAGTCAGATGTTTGAATCAGGCGTGGTGCCTAAAAAACTGCGAAATAGCAGTGACCGTTCCAAATTTTACCGCTTGATTGAAGCCTCGTTATATGGCGGTATTTCCAGCGCGATTACCCGCTCATTGCGTGATTATTTATTGCCACAAAATGGCGGAGTGAAAAAAGCGTTCCAAGATATGGAATCGGCATTGCGTGAAAATCGCATGACTTTAGAAGCCATTAAAAACACGCAAGCAGATCGAGATCTGTTCAAACATCTAATTGCTGAGTCAACCCAATATGTTGCTGCTGACTATATGCGCCACGCGAATGAGCGTCGTATTAACGTTGAGCAAACCTTGTCGCTGCGCCAAGAGCTTTTTACCGCTCGTGAAACCCTAATTGAGCAAAACCAGTTACTTAATCGTGTTCATGAAGAGTTAGAAATGCTGGCTGAACAAGAGTCTGCACTAGAGCAAGATTACCAAGGCGCTTCCGATCATTTACAACTGATGCAAAATGCCCTGCGACAGCAAGAAAAAATTGCTCGTTATCAAGAGGATTTAGAAGAGCTCAGTATTCGTCTTGAAGAGCAGTTAATGGTGGTCGAAGAAGCGCAAGAACGTGTCATGTTGGCGGAAGAACAAGCGACGATGGCCGAGGAAGAAGTCGATAGCCTGAAAACGCAATTGGCTGATTATCAACAAGCGCTTGATGTACAACAGACCCGCGCTTTGCAATACCAACAAGCGTTACAAGCCCTCGACAAAGCTCGCCAGCAGCTTAATGATCCCACTCTCTCCGCAGAAGTTGCTCATGCGCGAATCAGTGAGCTGAATGCCCAGCAAGAGCAAAAAACCAGCGAGCTATTATCAGTAAAACACAAATTGGATATGTCATCAGCGGCGGCTGAGCAGTTTGAACGAGCGCTGAGTTTAGTGAAAAGCGTGGTGGGAGACGTCGACCGTAGCCAAGCGGCTGAACATGCGAAAACTATTTTACGTCAAGCACAAGATGCTCAACAGGTAGTACAAAATGAACAGTCGTGGTTGGAGCAACAGCGAGATCTGCACCATCGAATTGAACAGCAAAACCTTGTACAGCAGCAAGTCAATGACTATTACAAGCACCATCAGGTTCTTCTGAGTGAAGAAGATAGCCTTGAGTTAGAGCGTGAACGCCACCAAGCGTTGTTAGAGAGTTTGGAGCAGAGCCAAGAAACGCTACGTGAGCAGAGAAGTCAGCAACGTCGCCTTGAGCAAGAACTACACTCTGATATTGCCCGTTGTGAAAGCATTGCTCCAGCATGGATTCAAGCCAATGATGCTTTAGCAATTTTACGCGAACAAAGTGGTGCTGAGTTAAATGACCGCCAGTCTGTCATGCGGGAGATGCAATCGCTGCTAGAGCGTGAAAAAGTACAATCGCTGGAGAAGGACAAACTGGCTCAGCGTCGAGCCTTACTTGATAGCGAAATTGAGCGGCTTGCTTCACCGGGCGGTTCAAACGATCCTCGTTTGAAAGGGTTGGCCGATACACTAGGTGGCGTTTTATTGTCTGAAATTTATGATGATATTACTCTGGAGGATGCGCCTTATTTTAGTGCGATGTATGGCCCTGCTCGGCATGCGATCGTGGTCTCTGATTTATCTGGCATAAAAGAGAAGTTGGTTGAGCTGGATGATTGTCCTGAAGATCTCTATTTAATCGAAGGGGATATCGATGCCTTTGATGACAGTTCGATTGATGTTGAAGAGTTAGCCGGGGCGGTTTGTGTTCAGTTAAATGATCGACAAATGCGCTATTCTCGTTTTCCAGAGATCCCTTTATTTGGGCGAGCTGCTCGTGAGCAACGTTTAGAGCAACTTCGTTTAGAACGAGAAGAGATCGTTGAAGCGCATGCCAAAGCGGCTTTTGATTCGCAAAAACTGCAACGTTTATACAGCAGTTTTAACCTTTTTGTGGCTGAGCATTTACAGTGCGCATTTGAAGATGATCCTGAGCAAGCATTATTGACGGCACGTGAAAAACGCAATCAGGTACTTCGTCAGCTAACTGAGCTGGAAAATCAAGAGCTGCAACAACGCAGCCAACGCCAATTGAGTAAACAAGCCTTATCGACACTCGATAGTATTGCTCCGAATTGGCGTCTGCTGGCTGAAAATACCTTGCAGGAGCGCTTAACTGTACTGAATGATAAATTGGAGCATCTGAGCCAAGCGAAGGTCTTTCTTGCTCAGCATCGTCAAACGGTTGAACAGTTACAGGCTCTGGCTTCTGCTCTAGAGGTGGATCCAGAGCAGTTTGATGCACTCGAGCAGCAATATCAACAAGCGGATCAGGTGCTGCAAAGCTTAAAAAGTCAGATCTTTGCTCTGTCTGATCTCTATGAGCGTCGCCAGCATTTTTCTTACTCTGACTCTGTTCATCTACTTAGCCAGAGTAGTGAGTTAAGTGAGCAGTTGAAAGGGAAACTCATACAAGCGGAAAGCATTCGAAATCGTCGTCGCGATGAATTAAAGCAAGCACAAACTCAGTTGAGTCAGTATCATCAAGTCTTGGCGTCTTTAAAAAGCTCTCATCAAGCCAAGCTGGAAACAGTACAGGAATTTAAGCAAGAGCTACAAGAATTTGGGGTTCAGGCCGATGAGAGCGCATTAAGTCGTGCTTTGCAACGTCGTGATGATCTGCATGAACGTTTACATAGCTCTCGTGGTCGTCGGAGTGAATATGAGCGAACGATCACCTCGACCGAAATGGAAATGAAGTCGTTAGTTAAGCGACTGAAAAAATTGGAAAAAGAATATCGAGACCTGCGTACCTTGGTGGTGAATGTAAAAGCGGGTTGGTGTTCAGTATTGCGCCTGGCGCGTGAAAATGATGTCGAACGTCGTTTACATAAGCGTGAACTGGCGTATTTATCAGCCAGTGAACTCCGCTCGATGTCGGATAAGTCACTAGGGGCTTTGCGTTTAGCGGTTGCTAATAATGAAGAATTACGCGATGCGTTACGCTTATCAGAAGATAATGCACATCCTGAACGTAAGGTGCTGTTTTATATTGCTGTTTATCAGCATCTACGGGAACGTATTCGTCAAGATATCATTCGAACAGATGATCCAGTTGAAGCGATTGAGGAAATGGAGGTTGAGCTTGCTCGTCTAACAGAAGAACTGACTCAGCGAGAAAATCGCTTGGCGATCAGCTCTGATTCTGTTGCTAGTATTATCCGTAAGACGATTCAACGTGAGCAAAATCGTATTCGTATGCTTAACCAAGGGCTATCGAATATTGCCTTTGGTCAAGTGAAAGGCGTTCGTCTTAACGTCAAAGTGCGTGAAAGTCATGAAATTTTGCTCAGTGGGCTAGCTGAGCAACAAACGCAGCATAAAGACCTGTTTGAAAGCACTCGTTATACTTTCTCTGAAGCAATGGCGAAACTGTTCCAACGAGTCAACCCACACATTGATATGGGACAGCGTTCACCTCAGGTGTTGGGGGAGGAGCTGCTGGATTATCGTAATTATCTTGAGCTAAGTGTTGAAGTGAACCGTGGCTCCGATGGTTGGCTACAAGCCGAGTCTGGCGCATTGTCTACTGGTGAAGCTATTGGTACGGGGCAATCGATCCTGCTGATGGTGATACAAAGCTGGGAAGAAGAATCTCGTCGTTTACGCAGTAAAGATATTGTTCCCTGTCGCTTGCTTTTCTTAGATGAAGCAGCACGTTTGGATGCAAAGTCAATCGCTACCTTATTTGAGCTTTGTGAGCGTTTGGATATGCAATTGTTGATCGCCGCGCCGGAAAATATTAGCCCAGAGAAGGGCACAACTTACAAGCTTGTTCGTAAAGTCTTTAAAGATCACGAACATGTCCATGTGGTAGGTTTACGTGGTTTTGCAAATCAAGAGCAAGTAAAAAGTGAAGCGCAACAATTGGCTGAAGCGTTAAATTAACGGTTCGCTTTGATCATAAAACGCCTTCGATATGAAGGCGTTTTTGTATCGGCAGAAATAGATTAGCGGTTTGGTCACTTATTTTTCTGGGTTACCAAACTGTTTTGCCGCATAAGCTACCCGTTCAGCTGGGGTCGGATAAATCAATGATGAACCTAAATTTTCAATATGTTGGAGACGAGGAAGCAAACCAGCACCATTGGCGGTTTGAATGGCTAGCCCCGGACGAGCATTGAGTTCGAGCACCATGGGGCCTTCTTCTTTGTCGAGTACCATATCTGTCCCTAAGTAACCAAGCCCGGTCATTTCCCATGCACTGGACGCTAAGGTTAAAAGCCGTTCCCAATGTGGTACGGTCAGGGTTGAAAGATCTTTGCCGGTATCCGGATGATGGGTGACCGGACGGTTAAACTGAACGGCACGCACAGCCTTACCGGTAGCGATATCCATTCCAACCCCGACCGCTCCTTGGTGCAGGTTTGCTTTTCCATCGGAGGCTGAAGTCGATAAACGCATCATCGCCATAACGGGATAACCTTTAAAAACGATAATTCGTACATCAGGTACGCCTTCATAGCTAAAGCCATCAAAGCAATCATCAAACTTGATTAGGTTTTCTATCACGGCAACGTCATTTTTACCGCCTAATGAAAATAATCCAGCTAAAGCGTTGCTGATGTGCCTTTCAACATCTTCCTTAGTAATGGTTGAACCGGATGGTTTGGTATATAGCCCATTTTGATGAGAACTAATGACTAAAATTCCCTTTCCCCCACTACCACGAGCTGGCTTAATAACAAAACCAGGCCAGTGCTCAACCATGCTATGAATTCGTTTTACATCACCTTGGTTGCTGATCACACCAATTAATTTAGGCACCGTACAGCCTGCTCGTTGAGCAATTAATTTTGTTTGCAGTTTATCGTCAACCAAGGGGTATTTAGAGCGGTCATTATAACGGCCGATATAACTGTGGTTACGTTTGTTCATCCCCATGATCCCTTTGCGGCGCAATTTGAAAGGGGAGGTGTACTCAGAAAGAGAGAGAAACATCTTAATCTCCATCCACCAAAGGTTTAAAGCGACGCAACTCAGTGATACGGTAACCGGTATAGGTTCCGAGCAATAAGATAGCGGCTAACACAACCAGCTGTAAGCCAATAAAGTTGAAGGTAAGATGCTGGACATAACTATTTGTCATCGCTAAATAGATCAGCACGGCAGTTAATAGTGAACCGCCACCTTGTAGAATGACTTCTTTTGCTCCTTCTTCTTCCCAGAGAATGGACATACGTTCAATGGTCCATGACAAGATGATCATCGGGAAGAATGTGATGGTTAAACCTTCGGTTAACCCAATTTTGAACGCCACCACGGTAAAGACCGAAATAATTAAAATAACCGAGATAATGACGGCCGATATACGAGCAACTAGTAATAAATTGAGTTTCGATAAATAACTGCGGATAATCAGACCGGTACCGACAATCAGTAGGAAACCCACAATGCCAGTGGTCAGTTGTGTTTGTACAAAGGCCACGGCAATCAGTACTGGCATAAAAGTACCAGAGGTTTTCAAACCGATGATGATACGTAAAAATACCACGATCAGAGCACCAATAGGAATAAGCATAATCGTTTTAAACATTGCTTGCTCTTCCAAAGGCAAGCTATGAATCGAGAGGTTGAGTAAACCATCTGCTTCCACTTTACTGGTCGTGGCTTGCTGGGGAGAAACCTCTTGCGCAATCATGGTAAAATGAACTTGGCTATTTTGGCCGCCGATCACATCCAGTAGCGAAATATTCGATTCATCCCATACTAAAAGGTTAGGTTGAGTGGGTTGAATCCCCGTTTCTGG
>NZ_NBUS01000054.1:413672-414565 GCF_002749895.1 Vibrio fujianensis
TGAATAAAACCCATTTCCCCCCATCCCAGACTTGATTCATATGTTGAATGGACTGACGACGACGACCATCTTCTAGCTTAATCACGCCGACTACTTTATTAGCAATATGCTGGTAAGAGAGTAATTTTTGTGCCGCTTCGACTTTACTCATTTTATTCAAAAGTAAAGCGGCATTTTGGTTTTCGCTGTCATTGAGCGTTTTTATTAGCTCACGAGTAAAAGTAACTTCATCGGCAGAATGACGATTTGCCTGCTCAATGAGCGCAATCGCTGCGATTTCTTCTGGCCCATCAAAGGTGGGTTTGTTGAGCGTTTGAACCGGAGGAATCGGCGTACTTTTCGCTTGCGGGTCGACTAAAAATTGCGCCTTATAGTAAATGGTTTGTGGCCCACTGGCTTGACGGATAGACCACTCGGCACGTCGCCCGCTATCGGTGCTAATGTAAGAAATACCATAACCGGGCGAGGAAGCATTTTCGCCCACTAAGGTAAAACCATCTTGTGTATGAGGCGCGGCTAGGGAAACTTTAACTTCTTTTCCTTGGGCATTAAACTCAATACGCGCTTCAATATCCCATACTTGGCGGGTTTCTCCCGGTGTCCAAGGTACGCCATAACTTTGGTGGCGTATCATACTTAAGGTAATACCGACCGCAACCAGCAAGAAAATGGATAAATAGAATGGAACTCG
Source organism: Vibrio fujianensis (assembly GCF_002749895.1). Classification (GTDB taxonomy): domain Bacteria; phylum Pseudomonadota; class Gammaproteobacteria; order Enterobacterales; family Vibrionaceae; genus Vibrio; species Vibrio fujianensis. Next base: position 414,364 of record NZ_NBUS01000054.1, read on the forward strand.
TGATGTCATAACTGACCTTATGTATTTTATTTTGTTTCTGTCTGAATGTATTTCCGACTCACATCCACGACCGCAATGTCACGGATAAACTCTCTACCGAGTAGAATTGGATGGCTCATTTGCGAACGGTCAGCCAGTGTAAATTGTGCTTTTTCATGAATTGCACCCAGTTTTACCCATAATTCAACGACGGGACGACGCT
>NZ_NBUS01000054.1:414575-417682 GCF_002749895.1 Vibrio fujianensis
CGTTTGTTCGGCGGTTGATTGACGGATACGCACAAACCGTACGATAGGCGCTTCTATCCAATTTGTTTCATCTTTGACACTGTCATCACCACCGAGGTGGAAACGTACCCAGTTTTTCCCGTTACGCTCAAATTCTTCAACATCAATGGCATTTAAAGAGGACGTTGCAGCGCCTGTATCGACTCGGGCATCAAAGGTTTGTTCGATAGCATCAAGGGTCACTTTCTCAATTTCACCCAAAACCACATCATGACGCGGCACGCTTGGTGTGGTGTTACTGGCGACCGACGAGTTTGGAGTTTGAGAGACTTCTTTGGTCACAATGACAGGACGATCGGCTAAGGTTTTTAGTGTTTTGAGCTGGTCTTTGAGTTCGACAAGCTGGGTTTCGAGGCTGTCGATATAATCCATTTGGTTACTAATATGCAGCTCTAAATTTGTCATTTTGTTGGAGATATTGGATTCGGAGCGATGAATGGCAGCCAGCGTCGTTTGATGGTATTCGTCGCCTTTTAAAAGTGTGCAACCAGAGAGCAGGCTAAGTGCGACAAGAGGGACTATTCGCTTAAACATTTGCGACCTTATTTTTATTGGTAGTTTGTTTCATTAGTTATAGCAAAAGATGCGCAGCACATCCTTTGCTAGGGTAGACTTATACGCCAATGAGCGGGTTAAAACTGTGTCAATTATGGTTTTTTGGCAATTAAAATTGCCCGTCTTGGCGCTGGGTATCCTTCAACCGTTTTACTTGCATCATCAGCATCAATGTAGTCGGGGAGAGAATTATGCGTCATCCATTCTGTGGTTCTTTGCTCCTCGAATGAAGTGGTATTTTCATCAACGATACGGACATCGACAAACCCGACTTTTTCTAACCAACCTTTGAGCGCTTTGGCGGAAGGAAAAAAGTAAACGTTACGCATTTGAGCATAGCGATCAAACGGCACTAATACTGCATTTTCATCCCCTTCAATCACTAAGGTTTCTAGAACCAATTCTCCGCCTTCGACCAATTGACTTTTTAGTTGCATCAGGTGATCTAGCGGCGAGCGTCGGTGATATAAGACGCCCATACTAAATACCGTATCAAAGGCTTGTAACATCGGGAGTTGTTCAATGCCTAATGGAACGAGATGGACGCGCTGATCGTTCCCCATTAACTTGCGAACCGCTTCAAATTGAATGAGAAACAGTTCTGATGGGTCAATGCCGATCACTTGGTATGCGCCTTCACCGAGCATACGCCACATATGGTAGCCGTTGCCACAACCGACATCCAATACTGAGCGACCTTTTAACGGTGAAATATGTGGCAGAAGGCGATCCCATTTCCAATCACTTCGCCACTCGGTATCAATATGAATACCATGAAGAAAATAGGGGCCCTTGCGCCATGGATGAAACGTTTTTAGCAAGTTTTCTAACTTCTTCTGCTCTCCGGTCGCCAGTGGCTGGTGGTTGTAGACATTCACTGCTGTTTTTAAATCAACGGTATCTGGTGGAGTATCAGAAATTTTATGTAAAGCACGTAACCAGCGATCCAGATCGCCATGAGGTTTTTCTTGCCAATCAGACAGTTGCTTAGGCAGAACGTCTAACCAAGGCTGTAGACGAGTATCTTGAGCAAGGCGTTGATAAAGTGGACCAAAATTAAACATGGAATGTGTTCCTAAATCGTGCACAAACCCGATGTCCAAACAAAAGTGATGTGTGATTGGCCATGGGGTCGATAGAATTATTTTATGGCGAACATAGAGCCGAAATTAAAGCATTGAAACCAGACTTCGTAGCTTGAAAAACCCAACTGTTTAAAGCGTTTTTTATGGCTCTCTACCGAATCAGGACGCATGACGTTTTCGATAGCACTGCGTTTTTGACTAATTTCTAACTCGCTATAGCCATTAGCGCGTTTAAAGTCATGGTGTAAATCGATCAATAGCTCATGAGCGCTCTCATCAGGGAAGATAAATTTCTCTGAGATAATTAAAATTCCGCCCGGACGCAAGCCTGCATAGACTTTTTCAAGCAGTGTATAGCGATCGTTAGGCGATAAAAACTGTAAAGTAAAATTAAGTACCACTACCGATGCATTCTCAATCGTCACATCACGAATGTCGGCTTCAATGATTTCGACCGGGGTATCAGAACGGTAAGCATTCACGTGTAGTTTACAGCGTTCAACCATCGCCGATGAATTGTCTACCCCAATGATTTTACAGCCTTCTTGCTTAATGTGGCGACGCATAGAAAGTGTGGCCGCCCCTAAGGAGCAACCTAAGTCATATAAATGGCTATGCGGTTTTGCAAAGCGTTCAGCAAGCATGCCAATCGCCGATATAATATTACTGTAGCCTGGCACTGAGCGCTGAATCATATCGGGGAAGACTTCGACCACCCGTTCATCGAAGGTAAAATCACCGATTTTTTCTATTGGGGCTGAGAATATAGTGTCTTTTGAGCTCATAGGAGCACCTTATGCCGGTATCAATTGAACTAAATGTATCGCTCAAAGATGGAAAAGGGGCACATTTTATGAAAATTTTCAGTTTCTGTCATTAGGGTCTGTGGTGGGAACGTGGTTCGTTCGGTTACTTCTATGGGGAGCACCCAACATGCCTACTCAATAAAACGAGGACGCGTTTCTTTGAAGAAGACGCTATTTTAGCGCTATAATCAGCGCCAATTTTTCCATTGCTGGTGCTTTAATCAAAATCTGCTTGATTATTAAGCAAAGTAAAGCGTGCGGAATAAAACACAGTAAAATTATATTCTGGAAGGTCGATCTTCACCCGCTTTCAGCGTATAAATGGAACCATGTGTCGTAGGGATAATCGTAGTATCTGCGGCTTGAAAATTAGATGATAAATATAGAGGTTGGGAATTTCATTATGCGTAGCCATTATTGTGGTCACCTGAACAAGTCCCTTGCAGGACAAACCGTAGAATTATGCGGTTGGGTTAATCGCCGTCGTGACTTAGGCGGTCTTATTTTTATTGATATGCGAGATCGTGAAGGTATCGTTCAGGTTGTGGTTGATCCCGATATGGTCGATGTATTTTCTGTCGCCAACCAACTTCGTAATGAATTTTGCATTCAACTCACCGGT
>NZ_NBUS01000054.1:417692-429924 GCF_002749895.1 Vibrio fujianensis
AAGTCCGCGCTCGTCCAGATAGCCAAGTTAACCATAGTATGGCAACCGGTGAAGTGGAAGTTTTGGCCTCAGCATTACAGATTATTAACCGTTCTGATGTATTACCACTCGACTTTAACCAGAAAAACTCAGAAGAACAGCGTTTAAAATATCGTTACCTTGATTTACGTCGTCCAGAAATGAGTGACCGTATTAAGTTACGCGCTAAGGCCTCAAGTTTTGTTCGTCGCTTCCTTGATAATCAAGGTTTTTTAGATATTGAAACCCCAGTACTGACCAAAGCAACACCAGAAGGTGCTCGTGATTATCTTGTGCCTAGCCGAGTTCATAAAGGGAGTTTTTACGCGCTGCCTCAGTCTCCTCAGTTGTTTAAACAACTATTAATGATGTCTGGTTTTGATCGCTACTACCAAATCGTAAAATGTTTCCGTGATGAAGATTTACGTGCCGATCGTCAACCAGAATTTACCCAGATCGATATTGAAACTTCATTTATGACAGCGGATCAGGTGCGTGAGGTGACCGAGCAAATGATTCGTGAGATGTGGCATGAGTTACTCGATGTTGATTTGGGGCCGTTCCCTGTCATGTCATACAGTGAAGCCATGCGCCGCTTTGGTAGCGATAAGCCCGATTTACGTAACCCGATGGAGCTTATCGACGTCGCAGATTTACTCAAGGCGGTTGACTTCAAAGTGTTCTCAGCACCTGCCAATGATGAGAAAGGTCGAGTTGCCGCACTTCGCGTGCCGGGTGGCGCAGCGTTATCTCGTAAACAGCTTGATGAATATACGACATTTGTTGCTATTTATGGTGCGAAAGGCTTGGCATGGTTAAAAGTTAATGATGTGAATGCCGGTATCGATGGCATCCAGTCACCTGTGGCTAAGTTTCTCAATGAAGCCATCGTAAATGCTATTATTGAGCGTACTCAAGCCCAAGATGGCGATATTATTTTGTTTGGTGCAGATAAAGCCAATGTTGTAGCGGAAGCGATGGGAGCTTTGCGTCTTAAAGTTGGCAAAGATCTTAACATTACCAATGGAATGGCTTGGGCTCCTCTTTGGGTGATCGATTTCCCCATGTTTGAAGCGGATGAAGAAGGCAATATTGCCGCCATGCACCATCCATTTACTTCACCATTGAATATGACCGCCGAACAACTAAAAGCAAACCCAAGCGAAGCACTATCAAATGCTTATGATATGGTACTCAATGGGTATGAAGTCGGCGGTGGCTCGGTTCGTATTCATGATGCAACCATGCAAGCGGCGGTGTTTGATATTTTAGGAATTGATGAGCACGAACAACGCTTGAAATTTGGTTTCTTACTTGACGCGCTTAAATTTGGCACACCACCACATGCTGGATTAGCCTTTGGCTTAGACCGCCTTGTGATGTTGTTGTGTGGTACAGAAAACATTCGTGATGTGATTGCGTTCCCGAAAACGACGGCAGCCGCGTGTCTATTGACCGATGCGCCTAGCATGGCTAATCCTGCCGCTTTGGACGAGTTAGCTATTGCGGTTAATCTGGCTCAAGCAAAAGCAGAATAACCAAGATTCTTTTACTTTCAAGACTCTTTTACTTTAGGGTGGCAATGCCACCCTTTTTTATCGCCATATTGTCAGTCAGATAAATCCACAGCTTATAAATATTTGCTACAATAGTGCGCTTTTTATGTTTTTAAAGGAAAACTTTCCGTTGGCTCAGATGTATTTTTATTACTCAGCAATGAATGCGGGTAAATCGACCACTTTATTGCAATCTTCCTTCAATTATCAAGAACGGGGAATGACTCCGGTTATCTTTACCGCCGCGATAGACGATCGTTTCGGGGTCGGTAAAGTGTGTTCTCGTATCGGTCTGGAAGCGGATGCTCACCTTTTTCAACAAGAAACTGATTTACTCGAAGCCATCACGGTTCTCAACCGTGAGCAAAAACGCCATTGTGTTTTAGTCGATGAATGCCAGTTTCTGACTCGTCAACAAGTCTACCAGTTAACAGAAGTGGTCGATAGACTAGGTATTCCGGTCTTATGTTATGGGTTACGGACTGATTTTTTAGGTGAACTGTTTGAAGGTAGTAAATATTTGCTGTCGTGGGCAGATAAATTGATCGAGTTGAAGACCATTTGCCACTGCGGACGAAAAGCCAACATGGTAATTCGTACCGATAAAAATGGTCAAGCAATCTCTGAAGGTGATCAAGTCGATATTGGTGGTAATGATCGATATGTTTCAGTGTGTCGTCAGCACTATAAAGAAGCATTAGGACGATAAAGTTTGAGATTAAATCAGGATGGGAAACCCATCCTGATCGAGTCAAATCGTAAGTGGTTTGAGGGCTTGGTGAGCAAGCAACACATCATCTGGAATCATTTGTTCTATTTGAAAACCTTGCGCAGGATAATGCTGAATACGTTCAAAATCTTCGACTAAAGCTTGAATGATAAAATCTAAGGTTAAGTCTTCAGTGAGGTAATCAAATAGTGTGTCCGAAGAAGAAGTCACTTGGAGTAATTTTAGTTGTTCAGGCCACTGTTTCATAAACGTCGCATAAGCTCTGCGTTCCATATACGGCTTATGAGCAACCAAAATACGCTCTGTTTTTATTCCCTTTTCTTTTAGTAATTGATAACTCAACAAGACATTTTCACCACTATGGGTGGCCTGAGGCTCAATTAAAATAGCGTCACTTGGTAAACCGCATTCTTTTGCGATCTGTGCAAAGGTTTCTGCTTCACTTTGATCAAATAACCCTTGGGTAAATCGTCCAACATTACCAGAAAAAAGCACCCATGGTGCTAACCCTTGTTGATAGAGATGGCAGGCCACTTCGGCGACCCGAGTGTCATTACTCCCAGGCACAATAATAACATCGGCAGGCTGAAGCACATGACCCATTTGCATAAATTGCCACAGTGTTTCTAAATGTTGATAAAGATGGTTACTCATGGTGATCTAATGCCTTTAGCGTATCAGAATAATGAAAAGAAAAACCGGCATCGAGCAGCTTGTTGCAAAGGATACGTTTATCGGCAAGATGCACGATAGGGGGCAGTGGGGTCTCAGCGTTGACTGACTCAAGTGCCGCTTGATAAAACACAGCTTTACTCACGGTATTAGGCGTCGTGACGTTGACCACTTGGTGGCTTAGGTGTTGGAGAGAAAAATCAATGGCACGAATGGCATCGATTAAATGCAGCATGTTCGCGGGCGCTAAATCACTGACTTGAGAAAGTCGTGTGGCAAATCGGGCTGGATGTCGATTGGGGCCGATAAGCCCACTACATCGTAGTAAGGTATAATCAATCCCACTGTCAATCACAGATTGCTCAGCGGCTAATAAAATGTTGGCTTTTTCTGAAAAAAGATCATTATGCTTAGCAAGTGACAATGAAGCATCTGATTCCAACATCTCTTTTGCTTGGTTTGGATAGACGCTGGTTGAGCTGATCATAATGATTTTTTTTACTTGTGCGCGTTTAGCTTGGGCGACCAACGTTTGCCAGCTTGCCATGTACTGTGTCTCTTGCCGCACGCGAAAGCCAGGAGGAAAGCAACCGATCAACGTGTCACAGCGATTATGGATTAATGTCTCCGCTAATGCCTCAGCTTGGGGTAATTGGCAAACAAAACCAGTAATGCCTTTTTCTTCTAATTCTATCAGCCTTTGTTGGCTGGTACGGCTAGCACAAACCCAATGACCGGCTTGCTGTAAATGCAGTGCAAGAGGTAGGCCCAACCAGCCTGCTCCTATGATGGCGATCCGTTGCATGTGATGACTTCTGTGAGTAAACGTACTGTCTATACTAAGGGGTGCTGATTAGAAATACCAGAACCCTAAGTCATGGTCGGTGACTTAGGGAGCCGTCATTAAGGGTGGGAGAGAACTTGTAAAATGCGATCCGCTTGCTCAGCCATGACAATGCCTTCATGAGTAAGGTACCCACCGTCTGGTAAAGTACATAGCCCTTTATCATACAGGCGTTGAACGGCATTTTTGATTGTTTCTGCCGCATCAGTGTGGACTTTGATTCCGGTTGCTGCACTGCTGACATCAAACTGAAGTAGCAGGTTTAATTCATCAAGGTGATGGGGTGAAAACTTCATCGCAAACCCTCTATGGTTAATTTCTTTTTACCATAAAGGGCGACGCTGGAAGACGCAATTATTATGCGGTAGAACTGTTATCTTGAACCATTATGTGTTTTTTTTGCGCATTTATCTGGTCAGGGAAAGTGCTATCTTTGTGCTAAGAATCACGTTTAAAACATTTTTAGTAAACCTGAACAATAACCCTTGAATAATCGTAGAAATAGAGCGATTATCCGCCATTCTTTTGTGTGTATCAAAATGTAACATTATTTATGGATCTGAACCAATTTGACTCTCTTCTTCCACCACAAATGGCTGAACGTGCGGCGGTAACAGGGGAAAGTAAAGCAACCAAGCCTATCTACAAATCATTTTTATTAGCCATTTCTGCGGGTATACATATCGGCATTGCTTTTATTTTTTATACGGTGGTCACGACCGGAGCCCAAGATATTCCTTATGGTATTACTAAATTAATCGGTGGCTTAGCTTTTAGTTTAGGCCTTATTCTAGTTGTGATTACTGGTGGTGAATTATTTACCAGTTCAGTATTAACTTTGGTAGCCAAAGCCAGTGGAAAAATCTCGTGGCCTCAATTAGTAAAAAACTGGATCGTGGTTTACTTTGGTAATTTATGCGGTTCTGTTTTGCTTGTGGCTATTATGCTTTCGACTCGGCAATTTATGGAGGATGGCGGTCAGTTGGGGTTGAATGCGATGGCTATTGCTGAACATAAGCTGCACCATGGATTCTTCCAAGCTTTTTCGCTCGGGTTAATGTGTAATATCTTGGTCTGTCTGGCCGTATGGATGACATTCAGTGCGCGTTCATTAACGGATAAAGTTATGGTATTGATCTTACCGGTGGCGATGTTTGTTTCGTCAGGCTTTGAACACTGTATTGCGAATATGTACCAAGTTCCGATGGCTATTGGCATTAAGTATGTCGCGCCTGAAAGCTTTTGGCAGGTGACAGGGGCAGATATAACTCAATATGCAGATCTAACCATGGTTAACTTTATCATGAATAATCTGATTCCTGTAACATTAGGTAATATTGTCGGCGGTGGTGTGTTCGTTGGTATATGGTATTGGTTGATATACCTTAAAGATTAATCAATTTGGGATAAAATCGTCATAAGTGGGCGATTTTATCGCTTTGTTATCCACATTTTCTGTGGATAAGTTGCTTTAAAGCCCGTGAGTAACCTTAACTCTCTGATTTGCTAAATTAATATTTCATTTATTTTGTTTCATTAGGCGTTTATTGCTGGTGATGATTTGAGCAGTGTTACAGCCTTTTATCGTATTACAAGCAATAAAAACCTTATTTTTCTTTTTAAAATACCTTCTATTGATAATAAAAAGATACAAATGCTTATTTTGTTAACTTTTCGTCTATTCTCTGCTTTTCACTTATCAGTAATGTTGTTTTAACATCAATAAATAACTGCCATGGCTAAATAATCACCATATATCAGTGTGCTTATCTTTTGCTTGTGTTAAAGAGATGAAAGTGGGTAACAAATAGTGGAGAAATTGCATTTTTCTTGATGTAGCACCAAGTATGTATCATGAAATTTTGTACATTGAGTTTCCGGATAGATAACCCATTTTTAAGACAAATTCAGTAGGAAAAGCAATGATTTTAGTGGTAGGTCATAAAAATCCAGACAGTGATAGTATTTGTAGTGCGTTAGTTGCAGCAGAACTACTCAATGCTCGTGGTGTAAAAGCCAAAGCCATCCGTCAGGGTGAAATAAGCCGAGAAACTCAGCATATTTTAAATCAAGCAGGAGTGGCTGCTCCTGAACTTCGCACCTCGGTGGCGGGTGAGAAAGTCTGGTTGGTGGATTATAGCGATATGGCACAAGCGCCGGATGATCTGAGCCAAGCTGAAATTCTGGGCATTGTCGATCACCATCGTTTAGGTGATGTGATGACAATTAATCCGCTTGAAGCCTGGATTTGGCCTGTGGGGTGTACTTGCACCATCTTATTTAACTTATGCAAGATGGAAGGGCTTCCTATCACTCGGCCATTAGCAATTTTAATGATGTCTGCTATTTTGTCTGATACGGTCGGTTTTGCTTCTCCAACCTGTACTGAAAAAGATAAACAAGCGGTGACTGAATTGGCCAGCTTAGCTCAAGTAGAGGATTTAGGTGCATTTACACAACAGTTATTAATTGCAAAAACGGATATTGAAGGCTTAAGTGCTGCTCAGTTAGTAGAAAAAGATCTGAAAGCTTATCCTCTTGATGGACGCAATGTGATTGTGGGACAAGTCGAGTTAGCGACCTTAGAGCAGGTCGGCGATCTGATTGACGACTTAGAAATGGATTTACAACGTCGTTGTGAGGAAGATAATTTAGCGTTAGCCGCTTTGATGTTAACGGATATTACCACCGCTCAAACGCGTTTGCTCTTTAAAGGTGAATGGTCAATCAAATTAGAGAAACATGCGCAAGATGGTGTACTAATGATGCATAATACCCTCAGTCGTAAGAAACAAGGTTGGCCTTGGTTACAAACGGAACTAGCGTAATCATTCAATTAAGGTATTATCTCAGCACGAAAAACAGTGGGAGTAAACCATGGTAGATTCACTGAACGCAGAGCAAATTTCAGCGCTTAATCAGTATGATTCAGATCAGCGGATGAAATACTCGCTCAAGCAGATCATTGAGCATCAACAGGTGTGGATTTTAACGGATCAACACGGATGTGTAATGCTAAATACAGAAGATGACGACTGTGTTCCGGTCTGGCCTCACCAAGAGTTGGCTCAGGCTTGGGCGACGGGTGAGTGGGCTGATTGCCAGGCCCAAGCCATTCCTCTTCATCAATGGCGTAGCCGTTGGACTCCTGGGTTAAGTGACGATCAATTGTCGGTTGTTGTTTTTCCAAATGATAAAGAAGAGGGCGTGGTTTTATTTCCTGATGAGTTCGACTTCGAGCTGAATAAACAACAAAAAGCGCGCTAGAAGCGCATTTGTGTTCTTGTATAACAAAAGGCCCACATTAGTATGTGGGCCTTTTGTTATGTTGCACGGATATTATTTGAAACTCGGTGCTTTTTGAAAATGGCTTTCGATCATCCGCTGGGTGATTGGATGCTGAGGTTCAGAGAGCACTTGCAAGGTATCTCCGAATTCAACCACTTCACCTTCATGCATGACCATCACTTTATCAGTGATATGTTTGACGATACCAATATGTTGGGAAACATAAATAAACGAGACGCCCATCTCTTCTTGTAGTTCAAGAAAAAGATTGATGATCTGTGAACGCATGGCCATGTCTAAACCATTTAAAGCTTCATCAGCAATAATGATCGAAGGTTGCAAAATGAGCGCACGAGCTAAACAGACCCGTTGCTTTTGCCCCGTTGCTAGCATTTGTGGATAGAAATAAGCATGCTCAGGCAGTAACCCCACCCGAAGTAAGGTGTCTTTGACTCGCTTTAGTCGTGCTTCAGGCGTCATATTGGTATTACGCTTGAGTGGACCTTCTAAAATTCGACCAATTTGCAGTCGAGGGTTGAGTGATGTGTTAGGATCTTGAAAAATCATCCGGATTAACTTACAACGTGTTGAGTAATCTTGGTGTTCAAGTCGCTCGCCATTCACTAAAATTTCGCCACAGGTTGGCTCGACCATACCTGCTAGCATCCGAGCTAAAGTTGACTTTCCTGAGCCATTTTGGCCAATAAAACCGATAGTTTGCCCAGCTTCTAAACAAAAACTAACGGGTTTTACCGCCTGTTGAATTTTTTTACGGAATAAGCCAGAGCGAGTGATAAAGTCTTTAGATAGCTGGTTGACTTCTAATAATGATGCACTCATGGCTAGGGCTCCATGTTGAGTGGGAAATGACAGGCAAATTTATGATTTTTAATCCAACGAGTCGCAGGCACTTCAACGCATTGGCGTTGTGCGTAAGGGCAGCGAGGGCCGAGCCGACAACCGATAGGCAAGTGCTGAAGTGGAGGAATAGATCCCGGTAAAGATTGTAATTTTTGTTTATGAGGAATCCAGTCGCTAAAATCAGGCATGGCTTTAAGTAGTGCAACCGTATAAGGGTGCTTTGGTTCGGTCATGATTTTTTGTGTATCAGCAGATTCAACAGATTGGCCGCAATACATAACGGTGATTCGGTTTGCCCACTGGGTAATGGTCGTTAAGTCATGTCCAATCAGTAAAATAGAGGTGTTATTGACCTGATTCATTCTGCTGAGTAAGCGCAAAATTTGCGATTGAGTGATCGGGTCTAAGTCATTGGTTGGCTCATCTGCAATTAATAACTTAGGTTTTGCTGCAATCGCCATGGCGATCATTACTTTTTGGCATTCGCCATCCGTCATTTCGTAAGGATAGCTGCTCATAATACGTCGATGATCTTTAATACCGACTTTATGCAATAAAGCAATTGCTTGTTTTTTTCGCCAAGTAAAGCGTTGCCACCAACGCCCCTCAAAGGTTCGGGAAGGAATCGATTCGATTAATTGTTCACCGATTTTTTCAGAAGGATCGAGACAGGTAGATGGCTCTTGAAAAATCATCGCAATGTCACGAGCGATCACTCGCCGACGCTCACGAGGGGTGAGTTGTAATAAGTCTACATTTCCCAGTCTTAATCGATCAGCGCTGATGCGCCAGTTTTCTTTACTCACCCCAACAATTGCTTTCGCAACTAAACTTTTTCCTGAGCCAGACTCACCAACCAAACCACGAATTTCACCTTCATTCATGGTTAAACTCATCCGATCAACGGCTTTAACAATACCTTGTGGGGTATCAATTTCAATCGTGAGATGACGGATATCAAGTAATGGCATTATTCAACTCCCGCATTGAGCGCTTGGCGAACCCCTTCACCAACGAGGTTGATCATAACAACAGTAAACATAATGGCGATACCCGGTAATGTGACCGTCCAGGGGGCAAGGTAAATTAGTTCAACGGCATCACCTAACATGGCTCCCCACTCAGTACTTGGTGATTGCGCCCCCAGACCTAAAAAGCCTAATGCTGAAATATCTAAAATTGCAATCGATAATGCCATGGTTACTTCTGCGGTTATCACGGGTAAAATATTAGGTAAGATGGAATACCAAAGTAAATAGACATCGCTAGCTCCATCTAAGCGAGCGGCTAGAATGTAGTCTTTTTCTACTTCACTATGCACAGTAATATAGACGGAACGAATAAACCGAGGGATCAATGCTAAACAGATAGCGAGCATAATATTGAACTCTCCGACCCCTAAAAATGCCACGAAAATAATCGCTAGAAGTAGCGAGGGGATCGACATGACGGTATCAAGTAAATGATTCAAGGTGCTAGATAGTAGCCCTTTAGTCATGCCCGCCAATGTTCCGATCACACAACCAATCAGCGTGGCAATTAGTGTGATCAATAACGCAGCACCAAAGGTAATTCGTGAGCCATCTATTAAGCGAGATAAAATATCGCGTCCAAAATCATCAGTACCCAAAAAAAATTGCACGGTTCCTGAAGGATCCCACGACGGTGGCATTAATAATTCCCCAGAAGCGATATGAGGATCATGAGGTATGATCCAATGTGAAGATAATGTAAGAATGAAGATAATTCCTAGACACCATAAACCAAACATCGCCAGCTTATTCGCTTTGTAACTACGCCAAAAACGTTCAAATTGGCTTGGAATATGCTCTTCTTGGTAAACATTATTGGTTAGCATACCATTCCTTCCTTACTAAAGGATTCACCAGAGTGCCGATTAAATCAGAGAGAATACTGGCCGTTAACACCAGAGTGCCTACCACAATGACCCCGGCTTGAATGGAAACATAATCTTTATTGGCCAGCGCATCGAGTAACCAGCGGCCAATTCCTGGCCAATTAAAGATCGATTCGGTAATAATGGCCAGTGTCAACATACTTGAGAGCTGCACACCAAACTTAGGAATAATAGGCGGGATTGCGTTTCGTAACACATGTTGAGTGACAATCCGATAATAGGAGAGTCCCTTGATGCGAGCGGCACGAATATAATTTTCACTCATCACATTAGCAACGGAGGCGCGCATTAATCCAGTGATCTGAGTCGTCGGTGCCAAAGCTAGCACCAAGCAAGGCAGCACCATATGCTCAATGACGCTTGCTAGAGCATGGCTACGATAAGGCCCTTGGGCAAGAAAAGCATCAATCAAGGCAAATCCGGTTACGGGCTTAATTTGATAGAGTAGGTCATAGCGTCCCGCCACGGGAAAAATTTCATACTGAAGCGAGAAAATCATGATCATCATTAAAGCGACCCAGAAAATCGGAGCTGAATAACCTGACATCGAGGTAAATGAAATAATCGTATCCAGCCATTTGCCTTGTTTCATACCAGCTAATGTGCCTAGTGGAATGCCAATCAATAAGGATAATATGAAGGCGACGAAACAAAGCTCTAGTGTGGCAGGAAAAACAAAAAGTAGTTCTTCAAAAATAGCCACCCCGCCTTTACTGATCCCGAAGTTTAAGTTGACGAGTTGCTTAAGATAAACCCACCAACCGAACCAAAACTCTTGATGAGCCATAGGCGATGTGGGTTCAAGGCGTAGGAGTGAATAACCGACCATGGTTAAAATCAGCAAGGTAATAACAAAGAGGTTTAATCGGCGCAGTGTGTAACTAAACATTATTCACTTATTCTCTCAATGGTATGAAAAGGCTGAGTACTAAATGGGCTCAGATAAAATCCGGTAAGTGATTTGTGGTAAGCTTTAAACTGTTTACCATGTGTTAATGGGATCACGGGAAAGGCTTGATTTAAGATATTCTGTGCCTGAGTATAGAGGTTTAATCGATAGCGTGGTCGGTTAGTTTCTAACGCTAAATCCAATAGGAAATCAAACTCACGATCACACCATTGAGCAACATTTACGCCTGCCTGATTGGCATTACATGAGAGTAATGAGCGTAGAAAATGATCTGGGTTACTGGTTGCGCCTGCCCAGCCAGTTAAAGATAAATCAACCTCGTCACGTGCTGAGAACTCATTTCGTTCTGAACGCTCTTCCCAGATTAGATGTAAATCTATCCCAACATCTGCCAAGTTGGCTTGAATTAATTCTGCGGTCTTTCTTGGACTAGGATTATACGCTCTAGGTTCAATCGGGACAGACATTGTCAGTTTAAGTCCAGAGCTAAATCCAGCCTCTTTGAGTAGGGCGAGGGCATAGTGTCGGTCATAACGGACTTGAACGCTATCTTGTTGATAAGCCCAAGAGGAAGGCGGAAGAATGCTATAAGCAACACTGCCGGTGTCGTAATAAACTGAATCTAAAATTTTATTTCGATTAATAGCAAAATTCAGTGCTTGACGGACGCGCACATCTTGCAAAATAGGACGTTGGGTATTTACCGCAATAAAGGCGACATTCATGGCTGACGTCGTATCAAGAACGAGATCTGATTGCGCTTTGATGGTCGGAATCTGACTGGCTATCGGAGAAACCAATACATCACATTCATGGCGCAATAATTTGGCTAATGTGCCAGTACCTCGTTGCGAAATATCAAACACCACTTGGCTCATCTGTGCTGGGCCATTCCAATAGTTAGAGTGACGCCGTAATCGAATAAAGTCACTTGGCTGATACTGCTCCAAATAAAAAGGCCCAGTACCAACGGGATGGCTATCTAACATTGCGCGTTGATGGTTTAATTCCAACTGTTGAGCATATTCGGCAGAAAGGATAACCGCATAAGTTGTTGCAATATTAGTAAGAAAAGTATTGTCTGGGTGATTGAGAGTAAATTTTACCGTTTGCGGATCAATCGCTTTGATGTCTTGGACCAGTCCCGCAAAGTCTAAGCTGCTAAACCAAGGATAAGTCGCGTGGTTTATGGCATGAAAAGGATGAGAGGTATCAATGATTCGGCGGAAGCTGAAAACAACATCTTCGGCGTTCAGTGGACGACTTGGAGTAAACCAAGCGGTTGATTGAAACTGAACGTCTTGACGCAAGGTAAAAAAGTACTCTAGCCCTTGATTTTTAACGACCCACTGGGTTGCTAAACTGGGCTGTGGAAGGTGTGTTTCTGGATTTAAGGTTAATAGCGTATCATATATTTGCGGGCTTAGCGTTTCAG
>NZ_NBUS01000054.1:429934-432293 GCF_002749895.1 Vibrio fujianensis
AATACCACTATCTACCAATTGTGGATTAAAGGTAGTCGGGGTACTTTGACCGCAATACACAAAGCCAGACTGGCGAATATTGTTATGATCAATACTTTCGCCGCAGCCTGTAAGTACGGTGAGAGCGCATAATCCGAGAGTCAGTCTTAATAAAGAGTTCATAGTGAAGTATTTCTGTGAGCAACAAGGCTAAGCGAGATAGCTTGTGCCTCAAAATCCAGTTAATTTACCATTCTTTACTGAACAAGGCCAAATGAAAAGGTCAGCTTATCGATCATTTGTCGGTTCTCCAAAGGTTAATGATGATTTTCTGATGAAAGTAACTGAAACTATCGCACCATGCCACGAAATGAAGCATAGCTCAATCTTAATCTCCATCATAATGCGGCGTGATGCTGGATAAATGGAGCACGGTTAACAACCAGCTTCAGCAATGATTTACTGTGTTCGGTTTGTCATTATTTATGGTTAAGGGGTAGTCTGTCATTGGTGTTAACTATCCGTGGTCTTGCTTGTTAAATGAATCGAATTTAATCGATAAAAATAGAGTATTTATTATGAATGAACCGATAGTCTGTGCGTGGGAAATGACACACCCTCTCGAGCGACATTATCACGCCACCGAGTGGGGGAAACCGGTTTATGATGATCAGGTTTTATTTGAATTTTTAACGCTGGAAGGCGCACAAGCCGGACTCAGTTGGCTGACTATCCTTAAGAAACGAGAAGGATATCGGCAAGCATTTTCGAATTATGATCTTACGGTTTTGGCCAGTCATGATGACTCTAAGATTGATGCTATTATTGCTCAGTTTGATGTGGTCAAGCACCGAGGGAAAATTGGCTCGGTTTTTTCTAATGCGAGAGCTGCGTTGGTATTACAAGCAGAATATGGCTCTTTAAGTCAGCTGCTTTGGTCGTTTGTGGGGGGAATACCCATCCTCAATCAGTGGCAGGATAGGAAACAAATTCCGAGTACTAGCCGCGAGTCTCATGCGATGAGCCAATGCTTAAAACAACATGGGTTTAAGTTCGTCGGCCCAACGATTTGCTATGCGTTTATGCAGGCGGTGGGGATGGTCAATGATCACTTGCTGCATTGCCCACACCGCTAGATAAATTAGAGCGCCATGACGCTCTAATCGAGTAAAAACCGCTTGTGATTTTCGATAGCATTCAAAACGCATTATCAACCGATTGATTTGCTGCCTGATTGAACAACGCTCAGTGATCCATTTTTTCGGCTAACATTGTTTGATAACGAACGAACCCTTGTGCCAGATCCGCGATCAAGTCATCGACGTCTTCTAACCCAATATGCAAACGAATCAGTGTGCCAGTAAAATGGGGGTTAGCCACGGTACGTAAACTGTCAAAGCTGTTTGGTTCATTCGCTAAAATCAGGCTTTCAAAGCCACCCCATGAATAACCCATACTAAAGTGCTGCATGCCATCGAGCAAAGCGGTGGTTGCTTGTGGATAGCTAGTTTTTAACACCACAGAAAATAAACCATTACCTCCGGTAAAATCTCGCTGAAAAACCGGATGGCCAGGACAACTCTCTAGTGCAGGGTGACGAACATGATCAACCAACGGATGCTGCGCTAACCACTGTGCCACTTTTAGACTACTTTGGGCATGTTGGCGTAATCGGACATCTAACGTTCTTAATCCGCGTAGGCCAAGATAGGCATCATCAGGCGAAATGCATTGACCCATTAAATAACTCTGTTCGCGCAGTTGATCCCAAAATGGTGCTTTAGCCACTGCGGTACCCAACATCACATCGGAGTGTCCGACGATGTATTTTGTCGCAGCTTGAATAGAAATATCCACCCCATAGTCTAACGCTGAAAAGTTGACTCCAGCAGACCAAGTGTTGTCCATCATAACAATAATGCCATGGTCATGAGCGATTCGTGCTAGGGTTGGAATGTCTTGCACTTCCATTGTGATTGAACCGGGAGATTCGGTAAATAACACCTTAGTGTTGGGCTGGATTAGGGTATGAATCTCTTCGCCAATCATTGGGTCATAATAGGTGGTTTCTACCCCAAATCTCTTCAAGACGGTATTGCAGAAATCTCGAGTTGGTTCATAACAGGTGTCGACCATTAATAGGTGATCGCCAGACTGAACAAACGCAAGAATGGTATTACTGATGGCGGCGGCCCCACAAGGATAAAGTGCACAACCAGCACCGCCCTCAATATTGCTCATCGCTTCTTGAAACGCGAAGTGGGTCGTGGTTCCACGACGACCGTAAAATAACGTTTTATTGGCTCGGTTAATGGTCGCGTGACGCTTTTCGGTTACACTATCAAATATAATGGTTGAAGCGCGTTGTACGGGCGGGGTA
>NZ_NBUS01000054.1:432303-445507 GCF_002749895.1 Vibrio fujianensis
ACGGCACCTTGCGTCCATTTTTTATTGCGTCCAGCGGTCACAAGCTGAGTCTTTTTGCCTTCTGACATGAATTGTCCTTTTCTCAATGGTGAATAGGGTATTTAAAACATGAAGGCGCGGTTGAATGCAAGCCCGAAGGCCTGTTTTATGTAAGCAGGCCTTCGGGTGCTAGAAGTTTAAAGCAAGGGATTGAAGAGATAAAATAACCGTTCTAAAAAACGATGGCCTAGTGAGCGCTCTTCCCATAGTGAATCGCTAACGGCTTGGGACTGGTTAATATAGTTTTCTTGTTGCCAATAGAGTTGCTGGGTAAATTCTTCATCATCAACCGCTAACGTCACCTCAAAGTTAAGCCATAAGCTACGCATATCTAAATTTACGGTGCCGACTAAGCAGAACTGCCGATCGATGACCACCGATTTAGTGTGTAATAAACCGCCATAAAACTCGTGGATAATAACTCCAGCTTGGAGCAATTCGCCATAAAAAGCCCGTGAAGCCCACTGCACCATAAATGAATCATTTTTTTGAGGAATGATTAATTCAACCTTTACACCACGTTGTGCGGTCATTTTTAAGGTTGCTAGTAGATCGGCACTAGGGACAAAGTAGGGAGTGGTAATCCGAACCGACTCATTCGCCTGATTGATCGCCAATGTCAATACTTGAGAAATCAAATTTTCAGGCATTCCAGGTCCCGAGGGAACAACCTGTATCGGATGCTGTGGAATATTTACATCAAGTTGGCATTCTGGAATCTTAGGTAGCATACGAGAGCCAGTTTCTACCTCCCAATCCCAACAATGAATGGCTGATAAGACATTTACGGTCGGGCCGGTAATTCGAACCATAATATCAACCCACTGACCCACTCCAGAATCTTGTTTAAAAAAAGCAGGATCCACCATATTCATTGAGCCAGTATAAGCAATGCTGTCGTCTATCACGATGATTTTTCTATGCTGGCGTAAGTCGAGTCGACGTAAAAATATCCGCCAAGGGCTGACTTCTAAAGCTTGTACCACATGGATACCCGCTGTACGCATCATTTTATACCAGTGACTACGGAAAAACCGTGGGCTACCAGCAGAGTCAAGTAACAGTTTTACATCCACGCCTCGTTTAGCGGCTTGAATTAATGCGGATCCAACAGCATCGGCTAAACCTCCCGGATGCCAAATGTAAAACTCCATACGGATATTGTGCTGAGCTTGTTCGATGTCTTCAATAATTGAATGCAAGATCTCGTTTGGTGAGTTTTGCAACGATAAGCTATTACCACTTAAGGCGGGAATGCCCATTCGATGGTTACAGAGTTTATCGATTTTATAGATAGGGGCTCCCATGGTTTCTGGTAAATGAGCTTGACAGTCATTTAGGTTTAAAAACCATTCGCCAAAAGGTTTAAACATTTCTTTGGCCCGTTCGGCACGTTTACGCCCTAGATTTAGCTCACCAAACAGGAAATAGCATATAATTCCAACAATAGGGAGTATATAAATCACCATTAACCAAGCAAGAGAGACACTGACAGCTCTACGTTTTAGTACGACACGCAGAGTAATACCGGCAATTAATAGCCAATAGATTGCGATGCCAGCAAGCATTAAAAAGTGATAAATCTTATCCATACTGATTTGATACCTATAATTACCAATCTGGATAGTAAAGGGAAAGTATCAGATAAGGAAGAGGGAGAATGGGATATGAAATAGAAACCGCATAAAAGGAGTATGATTTTTACAATAGGCACAGAGTATAAATTAAATGCGTCGAAAAAATCATCAAATATTAAATAAAAAATGCGGTTTAACTAGAATTTATAAAGTTCGGACTTCCAATTTTATGCTTAAACTGTTCTACTTACTACCCTTCTGGGTGTGACTTAATTTTTTATTGCTGTACACATATGTGTACACTTAAGTTGGCATCGTAAGTATCAATACAATCTAGTGGTATAAAGATAATGGCGAGTAGTTCTCGAGGCCAATTCTCTTCACGATTTGGTTTTATCATGGCGGCTGCGGGCTCCGCAGTTGGACTTGGCAATGTATGGGGGTTCCCCACTCAAGCGGCCAGTAATGGTGGCGCGGTATTTTTGATTGTCTACTTGCTGATGGTCTTCTTACTGGCTTTTCCTATGCTCGTTGCTGAGCTGACGATTGGTCGCTATGGTCAATCTAATCCTATTCGTTCGTTCCGAGCGGCTTGGCCACAAGGTAAAGCAGGGGCGATACTTTTGGGTATCGTCGGTATGATTGTAGTGTCATTAATTTTGAGTTTTTACGCTATTGTTGCGGGTTGGTTAGTGGGTTCATTGTTTGGAAGTGGTTTTGATTTAATTGGGATGCCAACCATGAGCCACTGGTTAATTAGTTTTACCACCGAGCGTAATTTAGTTCTGATGGTGGCCTTTATGATCTTGACCATGGTCGTCGTCCGGAATGGGGTGGCTAATGGTATTGAAAAGTGGTCAACGCGTTTAATGCCACTGTTATTTGCCTTATTTGCTTTATTAACGGTCTATATCTTTACTCAGGATGGAGCATGGGAAGGTTTGAAAATGTACTTGGTTCCTGATATTTCTCACCTCACTCCTAAGTTAGTGGTTAGCGCCATGGGGCAAGCTTTCTTTTCACTTTCGTTAGGTGTGTGTGTCATGACCACCTATGGCTCTTATCTTAAAAAAGAAGCGAACTTACCAAAAACAGCGGCACAAGTGGCGCTGTTGGATACTGGGGTGGCATTTATTGCTGGACTGATGGTTTTACCTGCGATGTTTGTTGCTAAACATAACGGCGTTGAAATTTTCTCGTCATCGGGTGAACTACTGAATTCTGATACCTTAGTTTTTACGGTATTGCCCGCCATGTTTGAAACCATGGGAACCGTTGGTGCATTAATTGGTTTGGTCTTCTTTTTATTAATGATTATTGCAGCATTGACCTCTTCTATCTCGATGCTGGAGGTTCCTGTGGCTTGTGCTATCGAAGAATTACAACAAAAACGGACAACGGCAGTGTTGTGGATAGGCGGGCTAGTAACATTAATTTCTAGTATTGTTGTGTTTAATTTCTCCCGTCTATTTGGATTAGTGATTGAAATTACCACGGTTTATTCTCAACCGATTATCGCTTTATTAATCACGCTGATTGTAGGGTGGATCTGGAATCGTAATCAGATTCTAACGGAGTTAAAACAAGGTTATCCAGAAATTGAACATAGCTGGTTTTGGAAAATCTGGCCGTTGTATGTTCGTATTGTGTGCCCGATTTTAATGTTGATGGTCTTTTTCGCGTAACTTGAACTATTGCCGTAAAAAACAGTAAAACCGCCTTTGAGGGCGGTTTTACTGTTTTTTGCCACTCTTTAGTAACGACGGAGCGTCAGGTTTCTGTATAATGCGGCGTATTTGAGAGCGGTGCTATGTTTGACATTCTCTATACTCATCAGGATTTTTTAGTAATTATTAAGCATCCTAATGTCTCAGTTCATAAAGATGATGGTGAAGTCATGTTGTTGCAAGAAATTGCAAAAAAAACCGGTGATCACCAACTCTATTTAGTTCATCGGCTTGATAAAATGACATCAGGGCTTTTGTTATTGGCTCGCAGCTCTGGGGCGGCTCGATTACTCTCGCTTGCTTTTGCACAGCGAGCCGTTGAAAAGTTTTATTTAGCAATTGGTAACCGTAAACCGAAAAAAAAACAGGGATTGATCAGCGGTGATATGCAACGCTCACGCCGGGCGAGTTGGAAGTTATTAACTTCACAGGAAAATCCAGCTCGTACACAGTTTTTTTCTTTGCCAGCTGAACCCGGTGAGCGACTATTTTTATGTAAGCCGCATACGGGAAAAACTCACCAAATACGAGTGGCTCTAAAGTCGATTGGATCAGCGATTATTGGTGATCCGATTTATAACTCAAGCAGTGTGTCAGATAGAGGTTATCTGCATGCATTCGGCTTGTGTTTTGTTTATCAAAATCAGCGTTTTGAATTTATCAGTGATCCCAGAAAAAATGCTCATCTTGGTGATAAATGGAATCACCCTACCGTCTGTCAAGGAATTGATACTTGGCTGACTCCTTGGTTATTAAGTTGGCCCTCACTCTCTAATGAATAATTTATGAATATCACAGCATTAAACCAATTTTTTACAGAATTACATCAACAGCTTGAAAACGCGCCTAATGAAGTTCGTCGCTTATTTCATGGTCGTGGTCGAAAATGGCCAGGATTGGAACAGCTGACCGCAGACTGGTTACAAGGCCAATTGGTCGTGACGTTATACAAAGAGGTCGATGCCAAATATCTGCAAGTTTTAACACAAGGTTTAATGGCATTAGCCAATTCAACCTTGTGGCAAACGAAAGCGGGACAGTGCATTTTATTACAGTATCGGTATGCTAATGGTGCCCCTTCACAGGTGATCGTCGGGGAGTTAAATACCCATCCTATCGTGCAAGAAAACGGTTTATCCTATCAGTTAACCGTTGGCACGAATCAAAATATGGGGTTGTTTTTAGATATGCGTTTGGGCCGAGAGTGGGTGCGTTCCCAATCTGAGCATAAAACGGTACTCAATCTTTTTGCTTATACGTGTGGTTTTTCAGTCGCGGCAATTGCTGGCGGGGCGGATAAAGTTGTCAATGTTGATATGGCAAGAGGTTCGTTAGCCAAAGGTCGGGAAAATCATAACTTAAATGGGCACTCTCTCAATCAAGTCAATTTCTTGGGGTACGATATTTTTAAATCATGGCGGAAAATTACCCATTCAGGCCCTTATGATTTGATCATTATCGATCCACCTTCGTTTCAAAAGGGCAGTTTTGCGCTAACAAAAGATTATCAGCGTATATTACGCCGTTTGCCTGAGCTGTTGGCGGAGCAAGGGCAAGTTCTTGCATGTGTTAATTCACCAATGGTCAGTAGTAATTTTTTAATTGATGGCATGAAACAAGAAGCGCCACAACTGAATTTTCAATATCGATTAGAGAACCCGCCAGAGTTTGCAGATATTGATCATGAGGCCTCATTAAAAGCCCTTGTCTTTCGTTGATCTTTTACTCCTGTTGATGGCTGGAGGGGTGACGCAGAGTATGGTAGCCCGAATACAGTCGAGTCAAGGTGGTTAGCCAACAAGCAGCGCCAAATAAATAGGCAATTAAAGAAAAACTGTTAGGAAACAAGCAAAACAGTACAAAGCAGGCGATGGTTTCCGTTCCTTCGGTTAGTCCCCCCATATAATAGAGCGATTTATGGGGGTAGCTTGGGTTGATAATATCTCGTTTGCTAGCCATGATAGCAAAAGAAAGGAAGCTACTGCCTGTACCAATAAATGAAAAAATCAAAAATGCTCCAGCAACCGCATTCGCTTCTGGGTTTGCGAGGACGAATCCAAAAGGAATTAATGCATAAAAGAGGAAGTCGAGGCTAATATCGAGAAATCCTCCCGCATCCGTTAAGCCTTGTATACGAGCAACGGCACCATCTAGTCCATCACAAATACGATTGATTAAAATTAATAATAATGCCAACAAATACTGTTCAAATAATAATGCAGGTAAGCTTAAACTCCCCAAGAGAAAACCAAATACGGTGATTTGATTCGCAGTAATATTCACCGAGTCAAGAATGTGTGCGAGTTTAGAGAGAGGCCACCGAACAGCAGGAACGGTATAGCGATCAAGCATGAGTTATCTCCTTTGGCCAGTGAATGATGCGATCACAATGAAGCACATCCTCAGCATCATGTGTCACCATTAAGGTTGGAATTTGCCAGTGACGCAGTTGCTCGAATACCCAGTCACGAAATTGATCGCGGAGGGCTTTATCTAGCTTGCTAAATGGTTCATCAAGTAAAGCGAGTTTAGGTTTTGCTAGTAGCATACGCAGTAAACTGATCCTAGCTTTTTGGCCGCCCGAGATCTGTTGAGGGAAAGCGTCGGCTAAAGAGGTTAACGAAACGTCTGCTAATGTATACAATGCTATTTCTTTTCTTTGTTGGCCTTTTATCGTGTTAGGGAGTGCAAAAGCCAAATTTTCCCATACACGTAGATGAGGAAACAGTAAGTCGTCTTGAAATAATAGACCAACGTTGCGTTGATAAGGCGGTTGTGAATTTAATCGGCATCCATCAAGTATGATCTCCCCTGAAAAAGTGAAGGCCGGATCAATGTGACCTGCAATGAGGCTGAGTAAGGTCGATTTTCCACAACCACTTGGCCCCATTAAGCTGACTATTTCACCAGTGATTATGCTGAGATTAAATGATTCTAACAGGATTCTGCCAGCACGATGTTGGAGGGATAAATCATGCAAATAAAAACTCATAACATTTTACTTCTGTGATGCTTTATATGTCGTTGGTATGAATAACCCCGGCTGACTATAATGGCAAGTAAGAAAAAGAAGAAGGGTAGTAGCGTTTGCCATAATGCGTAAATGGCGATCACGCGGCGATCAAAACCACTGGAGAGCGTAACGGCTTCAGTTGTAATGGTTGTAATTCGCCCAGCACCTAACATTAATGTTGGTAAATATTGAGCCAAACTGACACTCACACCAACAGCCCAAGCATAACCGATGGCAGGAATGAGAAGTGGAATTTTGATGCGCCAAAAGATATGCCAAGGTGTTTTACCCAAGCTTGCGGCTATTTTGTTGTAGTTGAGTGGATAGCTTTTCCAAGGCCCAGCTAACGCAAGATAGACAAAGGGAAAAGCAAAAAATAGATGCCCCCAGATGACCCACAGCCGATAACTGTGTGCGGAAAAGAGCAAGGTGATGATTTGTAAACCAAATAATAATGAAATGGGGGGGATTAATAATGATAATACCAAGATATAGGTCGGTATTGAAGACTTGGCCTTTAAGTGATATTCATGAGTAATAAGCGCAAAAACAAGCGCTAAACTACCACTGATAAAAGCTATTTCAATACTGTTATAAAGGATAGGCACTAGAGTAGACCACTCTAATTGCCAAAATTGTAAACTCAGTTGCTGTGGCCAGAGTGCTGGGAATGGCCAGCGTTGGGTCAAGCTCCAGATCAGCATGATGGGAATCATTAGCAAGAAGGTATTCGCTAATATAATCAGTAGTGGTTGACCAGCAATCCAGTGTTTATGCCGTCCTGACCACATCCATCGTCGGTAACGCTTTAAAAGAAAGTACTCGATTAGCGTAACGACACCTAGCATTGCTATCGCAGTAAACATCAACAGCATGGCACCGGCAGCGGCGCGTGGTAGTCTTTGTAAATCAGGATCAGAAAACCACTGCCATACTAATACGGCGAATGTTGGTGGCGTATTAGGCCCCAAAATTAAGCTCATATCGACAACAGATATGCCATAGCAAATCACCGCAAAAAGAGGAAAACGCATTTTGCTTAGCCATAGAGGGAAGATGAGCTTTTGCCAAGTTTGAGGTGGTGAATAGCCTAAAGAGGCTCCCGTCGAAAGTAAAGATGATACGTTGAGTTGCTGTAAAATGGGTAGGCTCATGAAAAGCAAGAACGGCACTTCTTTAAAAGTTAACGCAAGCGTTAGCCCTAATGCATGAGGATCATGCACTAACCATGTGCTATTTTGTGTACTCATTAAATCATTTGTTATTAAGTGCAGAAGTCGTGCAACCATCCCGGTGGGTGAAAACAGAAAAGCAAAACCAATCGCGAATGCGACATGAGGAAACGCGAGTAAAATCGAGAGTAAGTTTTCAATTCGGTACCAACGTTTTTGATTCCAGAAGGTTGATAAAATAGCAAAGCTAACGGCTAATGCGAGGTAGGTGCTTATTAATGCAGAGCTGATCGATAATCCTAATGAGTGGGAAAGACCAGCCCACTGTGTTAGTTCAATAAACCCGGTAAGATTGATTTGATTAAGTCCTAATGCAGGAATGAAAGAAAACGCCGAACTCACCAGCCCCAGAACTCCCGGAACAATAGGCGCAATGCAAATAAAAATCGCCGAACAATAACCAAATCGTAACATCATGAATAATGGCTACTTGGCTTGGCCATAGCGTTTTTGCCACGCTTGAGCGAGTGCGGTTTGCCAACTGGGATGAGGCTCAGCGATAGATGGATAACGAATTGAATTGTATGGTGTTGTCTTTAAGTACTGAGCTTGAATAACACTGGGATCGCCCCAGATCGTTAAGTCGCCTTTATGAGATTGAGCTTCGGCACTGAGTAAAAAATTGATCGTGACCAGTGCGCCAGGTTTAGCCGTGGCATTCCAAGGTATCGCTAAAAAATGGATATTGGTCAGTGCTCCCATATCCATCGCATAACTGGCCGTGTTTTTTGATAATTTTCCAGATGCCTGTGCGGCATAAACTGCATTCGGATTAAATGTGACAGCGAGATCAATCTGTTTATCATCTAAGAGTTGAATCATTTCTGCAGAACCTGAGGGAAATTGTTTACCACTTCGCCATGCGACAGCGTGAAGCTTATCTAGGTAATTCCATAATGGAGCGGTAATAAGAGGAAATGAAGCATCATCGACCGGCAGAGCCAGCGATGGATCATGATGGGTTAATTCAATCAGTAATGCTTTTAGAAAGCTGACACCGTGGAATTCAGGAGGGCGAGGGTAAGTGATGCGATAAGGGAAGGCTTGTGCATAACTTAACAACTCTGCAAAACTTTGTGGTGGATTATTCAATCTGTGACGATCGTAAATAAAAACTAGCTGCCCAACGCCCCATGGCGCTTCTAAACCTTCGGTCGGTTCTGAAAAATCTTCATTAACGGGTAGTGACTGATCAACCAACTGCCAGTTTGGAAGCTGTTGAACAAAAGGGCCGTATAATAGGTGGTTAGATTTCATCGACTTAAAATTAGCCCCATTAATCCAGACTAAATCGACACTTCCTAACTTATTTTGTCCTGCGGTTTTTTCTGCGATTAATCGACTAGTCGTTTCTGCAATATCGGTGACTTTAACGTGGACAAGCTTTACCCCATATTGAGTTTTGAGTTGTTGAGCCGCCCAGCGAAGGTATTGATTGACTTCTTGGCTTCCACCCCAAGCATGAAAATAGACGGTTTGTCCTTTTGCGTCTTCAACCACCTCAGACCAAGATTGTGCTTGAGCAAAAAAAGAGAGCAGGCAAGCGAGGCAAAATGAAAGCAGCTTTCTCATAGTTATCCTAATTAACGTAATGATTTATCACTTATTATGGATGAAAAATGAGAAAAAATCTTATCGATGATGCATCTGATACTTAAAAACTGAATCATGCAGCGATCGATAAGGTAGAGCTTATGAAGATGGCAGCATGGAGCTGCCATCCTTTATGCTATTGAACCCAATCGCGTAGAGTAAACGTTAAGGTATGAGCATCATTTTTTAGAATTAATGTATTATCAGAAAGGGTAACATGGCTCCAATCTGAGAGTGATTGAGAAACGGTTTGTTCCGTATCCATCGCGTCACCAATACACATTTTCATGGTCATGCCCATTTTTTCAATACGGAACTGATTGTTTTTTAACTCAGCTTGGCCAAAGAAATTATTGCAACCTGCATTTCCACTTGCCATCATGTTTTCGCCAATTTCAAGACGTGGTATCTCATTATGCTCATTCTTAACCCACTGTTGGCCATCAATATGGGTTAGTTGCCAATTATGATGCTGTAGATCATCTACGGTTATTTGTGCTTGGTCAACATTACTTACGCACGCAGTAACCAAAACAGGCAGAGCCATTGCAACCAATAAAGTTTTTGCGCTAAGCTTCATTTATCAACACTCCCAATATGAAAAACTTGGTTAGTATAGTTAATCAAACGTGGTTTCTGTCAAAATAAAGTCATTGGTTGGTCAATAGGAAATGATAAAGGAGCCTCTATGGAGCAATTAGAGTTTTTCCAAATTCCTAGTCCGTGTATTGGCGTATGTGTTGTTGATGATAAGGGATATTGTCAAGGGTGTATGCGTAAGAGAGAAGAACGCTTTACTTGGTTAGAGATGACCCCAGCTCAACAACTACACATTATCCATCTTTGTCGTCAGCGTTATCAGCGGAAAAAACGTGCCAGTGATGTTAAACATTCACTTCAGGTTGAAATGGATAACCCACAGCATGAATTGTTTTGAATGAGTCATTAAACGCTATGACATTCATGCTCATAAACCGCTAGATAGCAACTATTTCGTTACCCAACGGTCACTGACCCAACCGCCTGCATGTTCGTCAAAATGAAGACCAGAAAAAATCCGTTTTTTTTCTGGCTTTTGGGTTGGATGGGCATTTTTTTTATTAAGAAGGGTTTGAATATAGTCGGCCATTGGATCAGTGGTAGTTGATTGATGACGATTAGCGACTTCTTTTATCATTTGAAGACGATAACTTGGGCTGGTGCGTTTCATTGGTGGACCTCCGAATGTGATCAAGACTACATAATAAGGTAGAACTTGGTTAATTCTTAGTCAACACAGTCTATGCCATATATTTTCTAATCCAATTCAAATAACTTATCTTTCCTTCTATTTTCATTGATAAATCTGTTCTTTAGTGTGGGGAAATTAATTGAGCCATCGAAAGAGCAGGGCGGAAACGGCCAATACGCCACTGACAAAAATAAAATAGGTACTGAAGCTTTTTTTATAAGCCTGTAAAAATGGCACTTTGTACACGGCAACCATTGGCATAATAAAGAGAATAATAGCAATGACTGGGCCAGATAATGCTTCCATCATGCCCAAAATGCTCGGATTCAGAATGGCGGTTATCCAAATGGTGAGAAAGAGAAAAATAATACCGACCTTATCGGCAATCGAATAAGAAAGACGGGTATGTTTGGTTATGAGTCCATTGAGGCTTTCTCTTGCACCAAGAAAATGTCCTAAGAAGGAAGACGTAATGGCAATAAAAGCAATAAATGGCCCAAATGCTCCAATCAGTGGGTTATGCGTTACGTTAGCAAGGTAGGAAAGTATAGAGAGGTTTTGTTTTTTAGCTTCTAACAATTGATCGGGTGAAAGGGTTAAAATACAAGAGAATACAAACACTAAGACAAAAGCAATCAGTAATAAACTGGTACGTTTGAGGATTTGCTCTGATTTGAGTAATGCGTTTTGTTGATAATGGCGACGCTGGATATGAGCAAAACTTGATATGGCTGCTGCATGGCTAAAGGAAAAAATCACCACAGGAATTGCTAACCATAAAGTTTGGGTAAATTCAGTGAGATTAGGAAGCGTGAGTGAAGGCATATTCCAACGTGGTATGAGATACAGTGATAACGTGAGTAATATTGCGGCTAAGGGGTAAACCATCACAGCAAACGCACGTAGCATCACTTTTTCTCCACCTAACATAATTGAAAAGAGGATCAACACTAGAAAGCCGGAAAGTAATGCTCGAGGTGGCGGAGTGACGGCTGCTTGGTGAACAAGAAAGCTCTCAACGGTATTCGTTAAGCCAACCCCATAAATTAGTAAAATAGGAAAAATAGATAAAAAATAGAGCCAAGAAATAGTACGACCAACTTTCACGCCAAAATGTTCTTGAATTACATCAGTAAAATCTCCCTGATTTTGTTGGGAAGAAAGTACAAAGCGAGCTAAGCCACGATGAGACAAATAAGTCATAGGGTAAGCGAGCAAGGCTAAGATCACTAAAGGCCAAAATCCTCCCAATCCTAAATTGATCGGTAAGAATAAAATTCCAGCGCCGACAGCGGTACCAAATAGGCTCAGTAACCAATACGTATCGTGTGTATTCCATTCGGGATTATTATTTGTAGTGCTGAAATTTAGAGTTTTGGCAGATTCTTTCACTGAATGTAAAACCATATTCAAATCTTAATTCTAATTACGTTACCATAAATAGATAATATGGTCATTTTGGCTTGGTAGTTAAATACACTGTTTTATTGCTGATTTTAAATTCAATGAAACCGGGTTAATGTCTTTTTCATAGTTTTTTGTCTTGTTTTTATGGTTTATTGTTGGTTTTATATTCTTATTTTGGTTGTTTTTTTAGATGGACGTAATGTGTTATGCGGTTGTGAGTTATTTAATTGGCTTGAGAGGAACGTTAAAATATCGCACAATCGATTTCTTTCACTCCGAAAGGCTCAGACCCTAAATTATGTTTGCTAACTTCCGCTCTGAACTGATTTTGATCATCACAACCATGCTTGCTGCTGCTGGGTGGGTGTTTTCCAAGCAGGCAATCGAAGGTTTACCGCCATTTGGCTTTATTGGATTACGCTTTGTGACCGCGGCGTGTATTTTAGCCCCTTTTTGCTTTTCTGCATTTAAACAGGCAACCCGTCAGGATTGTTTTAAAGCAATGGGGGTGGGGCTGTTTTTGGGCGGCTCAATTTTTTGCTGGATATATGCGATTTCAATCAGTCCCACACTGGGTGAAGGCGCATTTATTATGAGCTTATCCATGTTATTTGTACCACTCCTAGCATGGCCTTTGTTTGGCCTTAAACCAAACCGAGCGTTTTGGCTTTCATTACCGGTTGCTGTACTTGGACTTTTTTTGCTTTCTTGGAACGGCGCATGGCACATAGCACCTAACCAACTATGGTTTCTTATCGCTGCATTTGGCTTGGCTTTGCATTTTAATTTTAATAGCCAATGCTCAGCGAAGTTACCTCCCATGCTATTGACCACATTACAGTTGTTTACTGCCGGTATGGTGGGTTTATTATTATCGTTTTTCTTGGAAGCTTGGCCGCAGACGATAAGCTTAGGAACTTGGAAATGGTTTACACTAAGCGTGTTGTTAGCGACCAGTTTACGTTATTTAATGCAGACAATCGGACAAAAAAAAGCACATCCCGCGAATGCAGCGTTGTTGATGCTGTTAGAGCCCGTGTGGACCTTATTACTCAGCGTTTGGTTTTATCATGAAAGCCTGCCGTTTAATAAAATTGTTGGATGCAGTTTATTACTTGCAGCGCTACTGCTTTACCGGATACCTTGGATACAACGCTAATTAGCTTACTACTTTGCACGGAGTGAGTAGAGGACGGGCTAGATAGGGGATTTTTTAGTGTGCAAGATACGACTTATCGATAAAAACGTTTAATTATGCTATTTGGCGCGGATACAGACTTTTTGATGTTTTATCGATTTATTTAGAAGTAAGGACGACCTTACCGCTCTATTGTCATTCAAGGGACGGCCCTATTGATAACAGAGGTCGAATTATGGCTTTGTTT
>NZ_NBUS01000054.1:445517-445784 GCF_002749895.1 Vibrio fujianensis
GTTGATACTTTTTATTGCAGGTTTGAGTGAAGTGGCTTGGGCTGCAGGCCTTAAATATACCGAAGGGTTTAGTAAGCCTGTCGCTTCAATACTTACTTTGGCTTGTTTAGTGTTAAGTTTTGTTTTGTTGGGTTTATCATTAAAAACCTTACCGTTAGGGGTAGCCTACAGTGTGTGGGTTGGTATCGGTGTTGTAGGAACGGCTATCGTAGGTCTGGTCTTTTGGGGAGAGCCCGTTAGCATGGTAAAAATTGCAAGCTTAGGATT
>NZ_NBUS01000054.1:445794-448704 GCF_002749895.1 Vibrio fujianensis
CTAGGTATTATTGGAATGAAATTTGCGTCTTAACGTTTTGTTGAACCAAATAAAACGCAGTGCTGAGGCACTGCGTTTTGCAATTATAATAGCAATATAGACTTACAGAGCGGTTACTTGAGTCGCTTGTGGGCCCTTTTTGCCTTCTTCAACGTTGAAGCTCACTTTTTGGCCTTCAGCTAAAGTTTTGAAGCCATCAGAAACGATAGAATTAAAGTGTACGAATACATCTTTACCGCCGTTATCTTGAGAAATAAAACCAAAACCTTTAGTTTCGTTGAACCATTTTACTGTACCAGTCGTATTACCAGACATAGTCACCTCTATATATCTTAAGTGTTAATTGAATTAGTTTTTGGCTGAGACAAGCTATTGAATGGTCGATCTAGGTGCAGTTGACACAGGTATAACGAAAGGTTTCGCGACTTGTATAACACTAAACTTACACTGAATTTACATTAACAACTCTTCTTTAAGAGCCGAGTGATACTATACACGGAGTAATTTAAATAGCTAGCACTATTTTTTTATTATTTGAATTTATACATCTCAATGATTATGGATGAGAGCGAAATATGGTACGCATTAGAAGTAGCAATAGACAGTGAATGTTACAGGACGAGATCTTCTCGTCCTGCTCAATTGTTAATCCGCTTTTTTTACCCGAATTTTACTTTTAGCGAATAACGTTAAGTTAAGTGCGCTGATGGCTGATTTTGCTTCATCATCATTTGGCATCGTTACAAAGGCAAAACCTTTTGATAGACCAGTTTCTTGGTCAAGGACTAAAGTACACTCGGTCACTTGTCCAAAATCGGTGAAGAGTACTCTTAACTCATGCTCAGTCGTGGTACGAGCAAGGTTTCTAACTAACAGTTTCATGATAATTGATCTTGTATGGATTGACATACCATTGTCGCAGCTAATGGTTCAGAAACCAAGACAATCCCAGTAAATGTTATTTGGCACGTTCTGCTTTTTACTTTAAGTTTCTGCTTTATTACTTTAAATAGTGTTCAACATCAGGGCAAGAACAGATAAGGTTACGGTCACCATAGACATTATCAACCCGGTTAACGGTTGGCCAATATTTGTTGGCTTTAACATGGGAAGATGGAAAACACGCTTGTGTTCTTGAGTAAGGATGTGACCATTTGTCTTGTGCTAAATCAATCAATGTGTGTGGGGCATTGACCAATGGATTATCTGTGATCGACCAATGGCCGAGTTCGATCTGCTTAATTTCTTCGCGAATCGCTATCATCGCCTCACAAAAGCGGTCCAGTTCGGCAAGACTTTCTGATTCTGTTGGTTCAACCATGAGAGTGCCTGCGACGGGAAAAGACATCGTTGGTGCGTGAAATCCGTAGTCCATCAGGCGTTTCGCAATATCTTCCTCGCTAATCCCAGTTTGCTCTTTAATGGGGCGGATATCAATAATACATTCATGAGCGACTCGTCCATGTACCCCTCGATAAAGAATAAGGTAATAAGGACGTAAACGTTCCATGATGTAATTTGCATTCAATATCGCCAATCGAGTCGCTTGTTCAAGGCCTTGTGCTCCCATCATGGTAATATAAGCCCAAGAGATAGGGAGCAGGGAGGCACTGCCTAAATGTGCAGCCGATACTGAAAAATGCTCGCCATCCCCGCCTTGTTGAATATGACCCGGAAGGAAAGGCGCTAAGTGGGATTTTACCCCAATCGGTCCAACACCTGGGCCGCCACCGCCATGAGGAATGCAGGAATGCAGAACGTTTTGTGCAAGTTCAGATGAGAAACATCAGAGCCAATAAAACCCGGCGACGTTAAGCCAACTTGCGCATTCATATTCGCCCCATCCAGATAGACTTGCCCACCGGCAGCATGAACCTGTTCACAGACTTGGCGGACCTGTTCTTCATAGACGCCATGTGTAGACGGGTAAGTAATCATAATGGCAGAAAGGTGGTCGCGGTATATGTTAATCTTTTCTGAAAGATCGCTCAGATCAATGTTACCAAGACGGTCACAGCGCACGACAACAACCTTCATAGATAGCATGGATGCTGTCGCAGGGTTTGTACCGTGAGCTGAACTGGGAATTAAACAAACATTGCGATGTCCCTCGCCACGGCTTTGATGATAACGTTGGATCGCAATTAGCCCCGTATATTCACCCGATGCGCCTGAATTGGGCTGTAAAGAAAAGGCATCATAACCGGTGATTTCACACAATTTATGTTTTAGGTCATCAGCTAACGCAGCATATCCAGCAGCTTGTTCTTTAGGTGCAAATGGATGTAACGACGCGAATTCGGGCCAAGAGATAGGGATCATTTCTGCTGCCGCGTTTAATTTCATGGTGCAGCTACCCAGTGGAATCATGCCATGTGTCAAAGAAAAATCTTTGTTCTCTAATTGTTTTAGATAGCGCATCATCTGCGTTTCAGTATGGTAGGTATTAAATACTGGATGCATGAGATAGTTGGATCGTCTCTGACATGAGTGAGGAATGGCGGCGAATTCATTTTCGGCAATTTTAGTCGATAGGTCATCAATCGATGCTTCGACCTCAAAAAGAGCAAATAAGGTTTTAATGTCGGCTAAGGTCGTTGTTTCATCAAAACTGATCCCTAACTGATGCGGCCATTTACGCAAATTGATATTGGCCTCCAAAGCTAATTGGTAGTATTTTTCTGTTGCATCGCCGGTCTGGATCGTCAAGGTGTCAAAAAAAGTATGCTGAGCCAATTCGTATCCGGCTTTTGTCAGTCCTGCCGCAAGGATGGCAGTATAATGATGAGTTCGACGAGCAATTTTTTTAAGCCCATCTGGACCATGATAGACCGCATATAACCCAGCCATATTGGCTAATAGAGCTTGTGCGGTACAAATGTTGGAGGTGGCTTTTTCTCGTCGAATATG
>NZ_NBUS01000054.1:448714-451284 GCF_002749895.1 Vibrio fujianensis
CTCTCGGGTTTGCATCGCCATGCGCAGTGCTTGATTGCCTTTGCTATCAATAGAGACTCCAATTACTCGCCCAGGCATGGTACGTTTATAGATTTCACGTGTAGCCATAAAGGCTGCATGAGGGCCGCCATAACCGATGGGGACACCGAATCGTTGCGCGGAGCCAATTACCACATCAGCCCCCATTTCTCCGGCCGGTTTAATCACGGTGCAAGCAAGTAAATCGGTGACGACGGTGACTAGGGTATTTTGAGCGTGGGCTTTGTTGATAATTGCAGTTAAATCACGCACTTCTCCTGTCGTGCTGGGGTTTTGTAACAGAGCGGCAAAAGCTGGTTGCTGGGTCAAGCTATCAAGCGGGCCGATTTGCACATGAAATCCAAGAAAAGCGGCTCGTGTTTTTACTACCTCAATGGTTTGAGGATGGACATCATCGGCGACAAAAAAAGTGTTGTGTTTACTTTTTCCAGCTCGATGACAAAGCGTCATCGCCTCTGCTGCTGCTGTTGCTTCATCGAGTAACGAAGCATTAGCAATCTCCATCCCTGTTAAATCAATGATCATTTGTTGGAAGTTAAGCAGCGAGGCTAATCGACCCTGAGATATTTCTGGTTGATAGGGGGTGTAAGCGGTATACCAGCCAGGATTTTCCAAAACATTGCGTAAAATGACACTGGGTGTGAAGGTATTGTAATACCCTTGACCAATAAAAGTTCGCTTAAGCTGGTTTTGTTGAGCAAAACGTTGGAGATGGGCGAGCATTTCTGCTTCACTTTCTGGCTCTGAAAGTGTGAGTGGTGCCGTTAAGCGAATATTTTTAGGAATGGTTTGCGCTATTAATTCTTCAAGGTTTTTCGCTTGAACCACATCGAGCATGCTGGCTTGTTCTGCTGTATTCGGCCCGTTATGACGAGCGATGAATTCATTCTTGGGTTGTAAGCTGTCAAGCAGTGTGGTCATTTTTCTTTACCTTTTAAAATCGCAACAAGTGAAGTTCGTTGAATCAGCGCCGATACCTCAAGTCCACAATCAACAAAGCCACCCATGGACAAAGGTCGCTTTATCGTTGATCTATCATAAGTTAATTATTCTTCTTTATTCTTCTTCGATGGTGAGGAGATATTCATCCGCATCTTTAAGATCGTCGAGTTCTGTGGGGTCTGATAGCTTAATTTTAGCAATCCAGCCTGTATCATAAGGAGATTCATTGATGAGCTCCGGGCTATCAGAAAGTTCATCATTGACTTCAATAACGATACCAGAGACCGGAGCGTATATATCGGAAGCGGCTTTGACTGATTCAACTAAAGAAAAGCCATCACCTGCATCACATTCACTGTCTATGTCAGGTAATTCAACAAAAACTACATCACCGAGCATTTCTTGCGCATGTTCAGAAATACCGACCGTTACTGTCCCATCACCGTTATCACGAACCCACTCGTGGCTATCGGTAAATTTAAGCGTTTTATCCATTTGTGTTGTCTCCTGTATACGGTTAAATACTCAACGGATAGAGAGTCATAACGTTCTCTATTTTCTTGCGTGATTGGCTGTTAAACCAACCCCAAGTTTGCAACAGCTAGGTGAGAACTTTTGCGCTATCGATCACCGAATCGATAGGAATTTTATCTACTAACAAATTAATAACATACTATTTCATAAATAGGCGTTCAATTTAAAAATTTTTTATAAGAAATCTCAGGCTGTTTTTTGTTACAGAAAGCACATTTTAACGACATAACAAGGCGTTATTTGAATTCCGGATGCCCCATGTACAACCAGTTCCCTTGTTTAATGTTGTTTTGTTTGATGTTGTTATCAACGGGTGAGTAAAATGTGTTGAGTGTCTAATCATAAATATTTTATGGTGTTTAAGTTGGTTATCGATTGAAAAATAAGGCTTCTTAGTTCAGTGAATTCAGTTAAATGTGATCTTGGTGTTAAATGTAATGCATATTTATGAGTAAAGGTTGTTGGCCATGAACAATCAGCGCATTCTATTTATGATTGAAAATGTTGACTTGATCGCGCTTTTTGCGCGTTGGTTTTTGAATTAAACGTCATGGAGATAGCAATGGCTCTACAGACTTTTCACGATCTTTGCGTGACTCCTTTACACGCTATGCATTTAGCAATGGGCGCTAAAATGGTTCCTTTTGCCGGTTACGCTATGCCCGTTCAGTATGCTTTAGGCGTTAAGAAAGAGCATTTACATACACGACAAGCGGCTGGATTATTTGATGTTTCTCACATGGGGCAATTACGCCTATCTGGCTCAAATGCTGCAAAAGCGTTAGAAGCATTAGTTCCGGTTGATGTGATAGATCTCTCCATCGGCAAGCAGCGTTATGCTTTATTCACCAATGAACAAGGAGGCGTTTTAGATGACTTTATGATTGCCAACTTAGGTGATCATCTGTTTTTAGTGGTTAATGCTGCCTGCAAACAACAAGACATTGATCATATACGCACTCATTTACCCAGTGATGTCATCGTTGATGTCGTCGATGATCGTGCATTATTGGCACTGCAAGGCCCGGCTGCGGCAAATGTATTGGCTCGTTGGC
>NZ_NBUS01000054.1:451294-467489 GCF_002749895.1 Vibrio fujianensis
ACCTAAAGTACATGAATTACATTTTATGGATATTCAGCAAATGGAAATCAACGGCATTGATTGCATTGTTAGCCGTAGTGGTTATACCGGAGAAGACGGCTTTGAAATTTCGTTACCTGCTGAACAAGCGGTTACCTTTGCCTCAACATTAATGAATGCCGATGAGGTTGAATGGATAGGGCTTGGCGCTCGAGACTCACTTCGTCTCGAGTGTGGATTGTGTTTATACGGGCATGATTTGGATCAAACGACCACCCCGGTTGAAGCCGGTTTAATGTGGGCGATTTCTCCAGCACGCCGTCATGGTGGAGCAAGGGAAGGTGGTTTCCCTGGCGCAGAGGTGATTTTGCATCAAATTGAAAGCCAAAGGGTGACTCGTAAACGGGTCGGATTAGTGGGAGTAACGAAAGTCCCCGTTCGAGAAGGCACGGAATTATTTGACGAAAAAGGAAATAAAATTGGTGTCGTTACCAGCGGAACGGTTGGGCCGAGTGCAGAAAAACCGATTGCCATGGCTTATGTACGCAGCGATTGGGCCGTTATTGATCAAACGATTTTTGCAGAGGTTCGTGGAAAGCGGATCGCGATGCGGGTGGTTAAAATGCCTTTTATACCACAGCGTTATTTTCGCGGTTAAGGATACCAAGCAAGGTATAACGGCTTGCTGTGACAAACGATAAAGGTTTAGCAAACCAATAGCCTTGCAGGTAATCAACTCCCATCGTTTCGAATGCTTGCTGCATGTTTGCGTTTTCTATCCCTTCAATCACGACAGCCATGCCTTTGGAATGGCACAATTGGATAATAAAACTAAGGTACTGTTCTGAGACTGGATTGATCAGCGTTTTTAAAGCCATCGTACGATCAATTTTAATTTGGTCGAGTGGCAAATCGAAAAAGCTATAGATTGAACTTAAACCAG
The DNA here is from genome assembly GCF_002749895.1 of Vibrio fujianensis. Classification (GTDB taxonomy): domain Bacteria; phylum Pseudomonadota; class Gammaproteobacteria; order Enterobacterales; family Vibrionaceae; genus Vibrio; species Vibrio fujianensis. Next base: position 452,217 of record NZ_NBUS01000054.1, read on the forward strand.
CACCAAAATCGTCTAATGAGAGTTGAAATCCCATCTCATTCAGTGTGTTTAACTGGCGGATTGCATGACGATTACCATCTAAAATGACAGTTTCGGTCAGTTCTAACACAATTAACGACGGAGCAACACCGGCCGCATCAGCCATCATTTTGATATTGACAGGGAAGTTACTGTTTAATAACTGTAAAACAGAGACGTTAATATTGATCCGAGTGCTGACGCCATGGACAGCATGATACTGGCTGATAAATCGACAAGCTTGTTCAAACACTTGGTAACCTAACTCGGTAATCAACCCTTTTTTTTCAGCTAAAGGGATAAACTCATCAGGATAAATTTCACCGAACGCCGGAGAACGCCAGCGAACTAACGCTTCAAAGCTGGCTACCTTGCCGGTCTTGGCCTCAATGATCGGTTGAAATTTCACTGAAAGCGAATGTTGGAATAATGCTTCTTTTAGCCCTCGCTCAATATAAAAAAATCGATCAACGGCTTGTTGCGTTTGACCGCTATAAATTTCAATTCGAGAATCACTCTTTTCTTCCGCATATTGGCAGGTTCGAGAGGCAATATTAAGAATTTGTGCGGCATCGTGTTCAAGAGAGAAATTGGGATAAACCCCAATATTCATTTTATCTCCCAAAAGGTGCCCTTGTTCTTGAGCAGACTGAGCATAGCGTTCAAGAATGGTATGGCATAGCGCTTGAAGCTGGGTTTGATTTTTTGATGAGCGGAGCAAAATAGCAAAATCATCAGTGCGCACTCGATAAAGAGTCGCGTCGTAATGCATTAACGTGCTGAGCGCTCGATTCATATGGTGAAGTATATGTTGGATAACATCGGAACCATAGTGGTTAAGGTAGGATTTGATATCTTCAACTTGAATATAAATCAAGGTTGCTTGAGGTGAGGTGGCATGGCATTTAATGTCATTAATATCACGCAGTAGTTTGGTTGTGTTGGCCATTCCAGATGCTGAATCATAAAAGGCGGCTTGATGTAAAAAAGAGTTCAGCTTTTTTTGATCAGAAATATCACGGTGGCTACCGACCATAAATCGCTCCCCTTGATCGGTCTTGGTGACTGCAGTACCGAGAATCCAGCAATATTGGCCATTTTTTCGCTTGACTCGATACTCTGTGGTAACTCGTGATTCTTGTTCTAAATGCTGCTTTACGCGTTGTTCAAGTTTTGTTCGGTCAATTGGATGAACGATGGATAGCCAATCCTGATAAGAAATTGTGGAATGATAAAACCCAAATTGGTCATAAAATTGGGGGTTATAAACGGTCATGCTTCCATCAACCCCCATGTGAAAAACTCCTTCACTGAATAGGTCAAAAATATGAATTAGACGATGTTGTTGATACTTAAGAAAGGTGTGCTGGTTTTTGGTTGAAGAGCCTTCTGTTAACAACATATTAATACACCGAGGGGTTTGACCATTGTAGGTAACCTACTATAACGCCAAGTAAAATTAGGCTCAACGAATCAATTTTAAACAATATCCTCGTTTATGGCATGCGTTACTTTAGCTTTGAGGTACAGTGGCTTCATTACGATAAGCTTGTGTTCCCCAGAGTGGCACGGTTGATAAACTATGCTTGAAGCTCCCTGATGTTTCTTTGGTTGAATAGGATAGATAAAGCAGCGTTTGATTTTCTGAGTCATAGATACGGCGGACTTTCATTGATTTAAAGAAAATGCTTTTGGATTGCTTAAAGACCACGTCACCGGATTTACTTTTATCAATTTTGGCGATCATCTCAGGCGTGATTTCGCCGGTTTGACGACATGAGATAGAACTGTCACTCGGGTCTGCAAGGCTTAAGTTAGCTTCAATCGAGGCAATATGGCAGGTAACCCCAGTCACAATTGGATCATCTAACGATGCAATTTTAATATCTTTAGATAAAGACATTATTACCAACACTATTACAAGTTGTGATATAATGTTGTTATCTCATTAATTTTCAGTAGGTTATAATGATAGGCGCAGAAGCTTTAAGAGAAGAGATTTTTCAATACGATAAAACGAAGTTCAAAGGCATATGTGTACCTTATGCACGTTTTTCGACAAAAGGACAATCGAAAGTCGGCAAAAAGTCTCTTGAGCGTCAATTATCAAAAGCGAGGGAATACGCTAAACGTAATAACCTCTTCATTAATGAAGACCTTATTTTTACTGACAAAGGCGTTTCAGGCTATTCAAACCAAGGTGAGCTTTCAAAAGCCTTTAAAAAAGGGCAGATGGCAACGATGCTTTTGCTGCTTGAAGAAGTTCCTCCAGAAGAGCGTGATAATGTCTACATTACTTTTCATAACTTCGACCGATTCAGTCGAATGTCACCTGATGCAGCTCAAGCGCACTTCAACAAAATCCTGAATCGTGGATTCAAAATCGTCACGACTATCGACAACCAACTCTATGATCGTAGGGATAAAGGTATGTCGAATATGCTCATCTCTATCATCAAAATGACGACCGCTTGGCAAGAGAGTTTAAACAAGTCGATCTATATTACTGATGCGTTGAGCAGAAAGAAAAAGGTCATTGAATATCTTTACAATCACGCATCCCAGAAGGGTAAACACAAGCATATAGGTGTGGTTCAACCGTCAATACCTAGATGGATAGATCAAGAAAGTATTACTTATGACTACACTGATGTTAACGGTTCAAAACGTACAGACACTTTTAAAAAATTCTCCCTAAATTCACATAAAGCAGAAATTGTAAGAAAAATCTTCGATTTGAAAATTGCTGGGCTTGGTTATACCAGAATTTGCCAAAAACTCAATAATGATGGTGTTGAAGTGTTTGAGCAAGGAAGGTTCAAAAAAGCTAAGAAATGGCACCCCTATGCAGTTCAAAATATCATCACCTCAGATAAAGTGCTAGGTCACATTACGTTAAAGGAGATGGTAACGGAAGAATACCACTGTAAAGAAACTGATGAGATTAAGACTAAAAAGGTAAAGAAAGAAGTCACTTCAAAATTAGAGAATTATTATCCAGCAGTTGTTGATGAAGAAGTGTTTAGACTAGCAAACGTGCTTAAGTTTCAAGAGAAAAAGGGAAAGCCGCTAGGGCGCATCGGTGAGAGAACAAACATCTTCGCAACGTTTATGAGTTGCTATTGCGGCGCAACGCTTCAATATAGCCGTTCCCAAATTAATAAAAGATCGAACAAAGCACCTGTATATCGAGAGCAGTTACGATGCAATAACGCTTTGGTTAAGAATGGATGTTTTGATGATTACATAAACTATGTAGAACTAGAGCAAGCATTTTTCAAATACGTCCATCATATTGACTTTAGAGAAGTGTGTTTAGTCGGTGATAAGTCACTTGAGACAGAAATCAAGAACCTTCAAGCTGAAATTACATACCTAAACGGACAAAAGAAAGAGTTAAAGTTAAAGAACTCAGGTCTTGAAAAGACGTTTGAATCAGCAATTAGTCAAGGTCTCAACGCCGACTATGTTCTTGTTGCACTAAATGAAGCAAAGAAAATTGCTGACCTAATCGAAACTAAAATAAATGACCTGAAAGTTCGAATCACTAAGTTACAACTATCTCTCGATTCAAAAGAGTCTGATTTTCTTGATATTGTTGAATATAGTAAGAGAATAAAAAACTCATCGACCGAAACCAAGATAATGATGAGAAAGAAGTTAAACGACTTCTTACATTCAAAGATTAAATGGATGGAGGTCTGTTCCTCAAAACATAGCAAGTTTGTGATTTTATGCTTTCACGACGATGTGATTAGAACGTTCGCATATAGTGAAAACTATGCAAATGATTTAATGTTCAACACGATAAAGATCAGTTACGAAGTAGAAGATTCTCAACTTAACTATGAACTATTTCTTATCTACATTCATCAGATTAAACGTTCGTTACGAGGGGAAACTGAAGTCGTTTCTAATGGAGATCTTATCGAAGCTTTACAACGTCTGAAGCGTAAGTTCTACTCTGGTAAAGGGATTGATTATGTTTGATTATGACAAGAGCATATTTGACGGTATCTGTATCCCATATGCACGTTTCTCAACAACGGAGCAAGACAAAGTAGGTCGAAAGTCGCTAGAGCGTCAGTTAGAAGAAGCGAAACGCTACGCAAGTCAAAACAACCTTTATATCAGCGATGATCTCATATTCACTGATAAGGGTGTTTCAGGCTTTGCAAAGCAAGGTCAGCTCTCAAAGACGTTTGAAAAAGGCCAAATGGCGTTATTGCTCGACGTGCTAGAAGATGTGCCATTTAAAGAGTGTGAGAACATATACCTATGCTTTCACGCATTTGATCGATTCTCTAGACAACATCCAGAAGTTGCTTATGAGCAGTTTTCTAGAATCCTAAAGCGTGGATTTAATATCGTAACAACTATTGATGATTGTTTGTATTCAAGTAAAGAAGCAGATCTTGAAAGTATGCTTATATCAATCATCAAAATGTCTAGTGCGCACTACGAGAGTGAGGTTAAGAGCGTATATGTGTCTGATGCACATAGGCGTAGAAGAGAAACGTTAGAGTATCTTTACAATCACCCAACGCAGAAAGGAAAGCATAAGCATATTGGGCTAAAGCAATCAACAACACCGCGATGGATTTTAGAATCTGAAATCATTTATGATTTTGTTGATGAAAATGGAGTAGCAAGGAAAGACTCGTTTAGTGAATTTTCGTTAGATGAAGAAAAAGCTTTAATTATCAATCAGATATTTGATTGGAAGATTCAAGGCTTAGGTCATACGAAGATATGCCAATTGCTAAACCAAAAAAAAATCCCAACCTTTGAAGATGGAAACTGTAGAAAAGCTAAACAGTGGCACACCTTTGCGATCTCTAATTTGTTCAAAAACAAAAGCACAATAGGTACATTCACGCTTAAAACTGTAGAAGACCAAGAATACTTTTGTGAATCTGAGCGTATTTTTAAAACACGTTCAAACAAAGTAGATGCGACTTCTGAAATGGAAAATTACTTTCCTGCTGTTGTGACTGTTGAAAAATATGAAACTGCATTAAAAGTCATTGCGATGAATAATAAAGGGGAAAAAGTATCAGAGCCAGAAGACAAAACACACGTATTCTCAAAAGTGTTGAGATGTACCTGTGGTGGTCGTCTGGTCTTTAAAGGTACGAGAAAGACTGGCAAAAGCGATAAATCTGATTGGTTTGAGTACCTTCGATGTGAAAACGCAATTCTGAAAGATGGTTGTGATGCAGAGAATATTATTTACAAAGACTTTGAAATGGCATTTTTACGTTTTGCCACATCTTCAAACTATACTGTTTTCTCTACGACTCAATCTAAACTGAAAACAAAGCTCAAAAGACTCAGCATAAAACAATCTCGTTTGAACAGTGAAAAAGAACAGTTGTTACTAGAAGCAAACGGTTTGAAGAAAACTTTTGAAAGTATAGTGACACAGAATCTTGATGCAACTCTATTACTTGACTCAATCTCAAAAAATGAAGAGTCACTACATACCGTACAAAATGAACTTGTTAAAATTGACGAACAGGTTAAAGGCGTTGAAAGAGAATATGAAAAATCAGGAAAGCCAATCGATAAACGAACAATTAAAAAAGAGCTTCGAAGCGAGGACTATTCGAAGCGATTGTTGATGAGAAAAGCAGTAAATCAACAACTAAGACAAAATGTCGTTCATATGGAAGTTTGTTCAACGAAATTATTGAAATTTGTGATTGTGTGTTTTGACGATTATGTAATTCGCACGTATGCGTATCAAGATGAATTTTCATCAGACTTAATGTTTAACTCTATCAAGATTAACGTTGAAAACCACGATGAATCAGAGGCATATGACTTAATAATGCATTTGTTTAAGGAAGTAAGGATTTCTCTTTCAGGAGGGAACGCAGTAATTACTAACTTTGATTTGAAAGTCCATTTGTCTCGAATAAAGGAAAAATATTTGAAATAAGTTAAAAGTTCACCGACTTAAAGGTGTAGAAGTGCACCATTTTTACGAAACGAACGAATTGATTATGCGTTTTCCAATAGTATTGTTGGAATCCAGATAAAAATACAGATACAAAATATGGTCACTTTTGTTCATGCTTTGTATGTAATAGAGTTGATTAAAAATTTGGGAGGGGATTTTATGGCGGTCACACATTACAGCGTCTATCGCTCAGAACATTACAAAAGAGTCAAGCAAGCGATAGACAATGCTACTGAACATAATGCTATAAATGTTTCGAAACGATACTACTCGAATACACCTGAATTAAGTGAAAACAAAACATTTGTTCACTACTTATTAGATGAACTAATAGAGCAATTTGGTGCAAATTACTACTACAGAACAGAAGTAGTAGAAAGTTTGAATCCTGTGAAGTCTCAAATACACAAACAACTCGAAGCAGATCAGCTTTCTATAACTGGATTTGAACAACTATTTGAAATCAATGTTAGATATATTAAAAATCTATATCCTGCTAGGTTCAAATCATTTGAAACCATTGATGAGCTATTTGTGTATCTTATGAGATTTCCAACAATTTCATATATGGTTGATTGTGAAGTATACAATAAGAAGGATGCAATCAAGAAATTAACATTAATTAATGATAATCATTTATAGTAATCAATTGTAGTACTCCATCATCGATCTTACGCATCCGATGATGGAGTAGTCACGACTAGATCTTACTCTGTTGAACTGGTGACTCACAATTAGACATTCGAGACTATCCTTAATTCTGTTTAACTGTCTAAACTTAAGCCTTAAAGGCTAAGGATGGACAGTATGGATAAGAAAGCACTTGAAGCTTTTGATCGTGAAGCTGCTAAATCAATCAAGACCGAATCTGATCTTAATAACTTCCGTAAGATGTTAACCAAGGTGACTGTTGAGACAGCATTAAATGTTGAGCTTGATGAGCACCTTGGCTACGAAAAATACTCCCAAAAACCAAACTCCAATTCCCGCAATGGCTACTCTTCCAAGTCAATTATCACTGATGATGGCGAAGTACGCGAAGCAGAAGTGTTCGTAGCGACCTTAGATGCGTAGATTAGACCTATGTTGCATATTTCGGAGCATTCCGATCAGTCATTTCGGGATTATCCAATCACCCATTTCGGTTTAAACCGCTCACTGATTCCCCCGCGATTATCCGATTACTTTTAGCCTAACTCCGAAATCGGTGATCGGAATGCCGAAATCCTTCCTTTTTCTCTTTTAAATCAATAGCTCGCTATTCTTTACTTCTTAAACAAGAACGTAAGGAAGCGTCAATGGCTAAAAAGAGAACTCCAATGAACAAAATCAAAGAGGTATTACGCCTTAAGTACGACTGCGGTCTCTCAAATCGCAGCATCGCACTTGCCTTAAACTCGGCCCCTCCACCATATCGGAACTCCTGACTCGCTTTAAACAAAGCCAACTTGGCTGGCCTCTACCCGAAGGTTGCAGCGATGCTGATCTCACGCAGGCGCAGTATCACGGCAAGAAAACCAGTTAGGATAAAGTCATGCCAGAGTTCACGCAATACGCTGTCGAACTCAGACGTAAAGGTATGACGAAGATGTTGCTCTGGCAGGAATATCATGAGCAATATCAAGAGCAAGCTTACGCTTATACTCAGTTCTGCGAGCACTTCACTCGCAGCTGGTTCAAAACCCAAAAGCGCAGCATGCGCCAACTTCATGTGGCAGGTGATAAGCTGTTTATCGATTACTGTGGGCCTCGGCTTCAAGTGGTGAATCCTGACACAGGTGAAGTGAGCGAAGCCGAAATGTTCGTGGCGACCTTAGGCGCGTCCAACTACACCTATGTGGAAGCCTTCCCGAGTCAAGGTAAGTCTTACTGGTTAGAGGCACATGCCAATGCCTTCGAGCACTTCTGTGGCGTCCCCCATCTCTTGGCCCCCGATAATCTACGCAGCGCGGTCACCAAAGCGAATCGTTATGAGCCGAGACTGAACGACAGCTATCAGAAACTGGCGAATCACTATCAAACTGCCGTGATGCCAGCTCGCCCCTACAAACCGAAAGACAAAGCCAAGGCAGAAAATGCGGTGCTCCTCGTCCAACGCTGGATCATGATGCGGCTACGCCATCAAACCTTCTATACCTTCAAAGAGCTGAATCTCGCTATCCGAGCGCTGATGGATGAGTTAAACCGACGTGAGATGAAACAGTAGCGCGAGACGCAAAGCGCTGTTCGACAAACTCGATAAATCTTCATTAAAGCCGCTGCCCAAGCAGCGATACCTCTATACCGAAACGAAACGAGACGAGCCAAGGTTGGGCCTGATTATCACATCGAATATCGCCGTCACTACTACTCGGTTCCCCATCAACTGGTTGGCCACCATGTCGAGCTGGAAGCCTCCAACCGTAAGGTGCAGATCTACCACCAAGGTAACTTGATCGCTCAACATCCACGCAGCCAAAGGTAACGTGGAAACAGCACTCAACCAGAGCACATGCCGAGTAACCATCAACATCAAAAGTGGTCGCCTGGACGCTTGCTCAACTGGGGAGCCAATATCGGCCCTGCAACGCGAGAAGTCGTCAATAAGATGCTGAACGCTAAGCCTCATCCAGAGCAGGCCTATCGTTCCTGTCTTGGGCTGCTCAATCTGAGTAAAACCCATGGCGAGTCGCGCTTAGAGCAGGCCTGTAAAGATGCACTGATGCTGACGAAACCGAACTACACCTTTATCAATAATCTGCTGAAAAACAATCGCGAGGGGCAACTGAGCAAAGACACCTCAAGCACACCGAACCTTGTTCACAGCAATGTTCGTGGCCCGAACTGTTATCACTAGGAGAAAAAGGATATGAACGCACTGAACGACCAACTCAAAACCCTGCGCTTAAGTCATGCGGCCAAAGCGTTAGAGCAGCAACCAGCGCCTGTGATCAACAACAAACGGTCAGATACTACCGATTAACTCGCTTGCTCGATGACCTGACCGCAGGTCGTCTGGATGGTAGCTATCAAAAGCAACTGCAATCGTTGGCTAAGAAAGCACTGCTTATCCTCGATGACTGGGGAATGAAAAAACTGACTCAAGAACATGCGGGTCACTTGTTAGAAGTGCTTGAAGACCGCTACCAAAACAGCAGCACAATCGTCATCAGCCAACTACCTGTAAAGTAGTGGTACGACATGATCGGCAACGCCACCGTCGCAGACGCTCTAATGGATCGTCTCGTTCACGATAGTCATCGAATAGAACTGGCAGGATGGTCAATGAGAAAACTGGCGCAATCCGAACACTTAGAGTAAAAATAGGGAAAGAAAAAAGTGCTGGTTCAGGTGTTCGCAATCAACGAAATACGCAACATGCAAAAACCGTTCAGTTGACTAAGTAAGGTTTACTGGAAAGATAACATTGTTCGGTCACTAGGTTACTTTTTCAGTAGCGTAGTCGTAAATGAACAGGTTATAGCGAATTATGTTAGGCCCAGGGTGAGAAGGATTCTGGTCAACTCCGCATGAGTTGTAACAGTAAGTACCCCGTGCATGCACGGGGGGATCTATTTCTTATGAAATTTTCCTGTTCTCTATGCATTTCGAGGAGGTTAGCTAAGCTAGGCAGATGGAGCAGATAAACTAGAGGCTAGCGTTATATCGATGAGGTGTTCCTAAACCCTGAAAAGAACATAAACGAGTGATTACGATCACTTAAATATGTGCTTGATTGCCCTTGTTGTGGTTAGTGGTTTGGCGTTGTTGATCAAATCAGCTTGAGGATCAACGATGCCATATATGACTAGCGGTTAGCTCCTTACGGGCATACCTAGTCCTATGACTTTGTTTATAGCTTTGACATTCGCCATGATTTCGCCCACTTGAGCGTTGTAACATCTCAAGCTCAGTTTACCGCTTGTGAGTCCCTTATATCGGGATATTGCAGTCTCAGATATTGAGCGATAGTGATAACCAGACTCGGCTTTCCATTCTGCTATTGCCCCATTTTTCAGCGCTGTTACCGCTTCGTTTCTGGGATGACCATCTTCCCAAAGTGATGCATTCTTTCGAGGTGGTATTAACGGTGTACAACCTTTCTTTTTCAGAGTCTCGTGACAATTCTTTGTGTCATATGCACCATCAGCAGATACGGCAATGACTTTTCTGCGTAGTGGGTTGAGCAACGTAGGCAGTACTTCACTATCGCCCACATTGACAAGGCTGACTTCCGCACTAATCGCCTCGTGAGTATCCACATCAATAGCTAAGTGCAGTTTGCGCCATGTTCTGCGTTTTTCTGCACCATGCTTTTTCACTTTCCATTCACCCTCACCAAAGACTTTGAGGCCAGTCGAGTCAATGGCGATATGGCGGATAGCCCCTCTAGATTTATTGCGATATTTGACCTGAACCGTCTTCGAGCGTTTACTGATACAGCTGTAGTCAGGGGACGTCAGAGGAACATCCAATAGCTTGAAAATCGAGTCGATAAAGCCTTGCAGTGCACGTAATGGCAGAGAGAAGATGCCCTTAATCATCAAAGCAGTTTCAATCGCTGTATCTGAGTACTGGAAGCCTCTACCACGCTTACCATGGTGAGTTTTGCATTGCCATGCATCAATAGCTGAGTCATCTATCCAGAACGTAACCGAACCACGCTTGCACAGAGCCTTATTGTACTCCGCCCAGTTAGTTATCTTTTTTTTCGCTTTGCCCATGTCACCACCGCTCTTACCGTCACAAGGGATCAGATCGCAGGACTTGGAAAAGGTTCAAATTATTTAGGCAACAACGCCTATCCGAATACCTGTTTCGCAACGCAGTGTCGATAGTAATTCGACCAGCCCCTGAGTTTCGGATTTATCATCTTGATAAGATCGTTAACAGGGATGGTTGCGTGCTTTTTGATGAGTTCGCGCAAGTTACTCAAGAACAGTAGTGTGTTGGATTTACTCGGTTTAATGAGCAATTTCCCTTTGTACTTCCTATGATTAAAACCTAGGAAATCAAAACCTCTGCTGATGTGGGTAATGTGCGTTTTCTCTTCGGAGAGTGTTAAGCCTCTTTCTGTTAAGAAATCAGCAATCAACGGTTTGATATCGTTCTCCAGCACTTCCTTTGAAGCACAAGTGACGACGAAATCGTCGGCGTATCCAATAAAGTTGGCTCTTGCACCTTTTTTGAGAGCGGTAGACTTTATGTGTTGCTCAAGCCCTGCGAGAGTCATTAGCATCAAGGTTGGGGATATAACCCCACCTTGTGGCGTTCCCTCGTCAGTGCGATAGAACAACCCTTTGTCCATAAAACCAGACTTTAACCATTGTTCCAACATACGTTTATCGATGGCAATGTTATCCATCAGCCATTGATGTCCGATCTTATCGAAACAAGCTTTGATGTCACCCTCAAGAACCCATTGAGCAGATCGTTTCATAGCCAAGCACTTGAAGCACTGTGCTATAGCATCGGCAGTACTGCGGTTTGGCCTAAAACCATAGCTGTTAGGGTCAGCAAGACTTTCTGATACTGGTTCTAGCGCAAGAAGATAAAGCGCTTGTTGCGCTCTATCGACCATGCAGGGGATACCAAGTGGTCTGAGTTTGCCGTTTTTCTTGGGGATGTAGATACGCTTGAGCGGTTTAGCTTGATACGCTTTTCTGCTCAGTTGATTGACTGCTTTCATACGGCGCGTATCTGTATTCCAGATAACGCAGTCTATTCCAGGCGTTTTACTGCCTTTGTTTTGTGATACTCGCTTAACAGCAAGAAGCTTTGCTGAGCGAGAGTGAGTCAGTATCCATTGTAAGGATTTAGCCTTGCCGTGTTTACCTTCTCTAGTTGCCTTTGCAATACGCATCTGAAGCTTTAAAACATGAGATTCAACGGCTTTCCAATTGATGGATTGCCATTGAGCACTGTCAGGAGAGGCACTAATCTCTTTTGAAATCATCATTTGCGTTTCTCCTTGAATAAAGTTCTTCAAATTTTCTTGCAACGGAAGACCAGTCGGAAGTCAGCCCACTTTCGTGATCAGATATGAATCTGTATCTGCATCGTTACAATGCAGCCTTCGCTTTTCCAACCTCCTATACCTGCATTACTATCGGCCACGAAGGCTTTCCCAGAGGGAGTGATACAGGCTTACCGTGTTCCGTATGTCGCGCAATGTCAGTGTAGATGCCCGCTATAGTGCGGAGAGTTCAACGATCACGAAAGAGCATGGGGCAATCTCTTTCCGACTCTCATGCCTTTTGGCCACAGCGTATTAACCACTTCCGCTGATTCATCATATAACGCACCTTATGCGGATTCACTTATGTTCATCATGCTGACTACCTAGCACTTACCCGATTGTGGTTATCAGGAGGATCGTTCTCTCGCGATTTAGATCCCGATTGGCAAATACCAACCTTCGTTACATTGTCAAAGCCGCTACTTTATTCAGGCTCCTAGGTTCATCTGGTGATACAGATGGTTCACTCATCAAGCGGTGAACAGCGCTTCATACGACCTCACGTCGCACGCCCCAAAATCAGTTAGAGTTTTAGATCGAATTTTGTCTGGTGTATCAAGTTTGCCATAGAAGAAGTAATGTGGCAGAGAAAACCGCCACATCTAACAGCTAATCAATCATATACTGGATATAGTTTTCATATTTTCCATAGTTATGCTGATAAAATATACCTTGCATTAGGCACGGTAAGTTTGTGTTTCGGCTCACTTCCTCTGCATGCTGTAGCGGCTGAAACTTAGAATGGTGCAGATACCAGTAAGTAGTGTGTTTAGATGATGTTTGATGCCAAATGTTATCAATATTGTTTAGCTTCCCACAGAGTTCTTCGATAAGAACTTTTCGCCGTTCAGAATCACAACAGTCTAAATAATATCTTGTTATTGCATAGTCTAAAGCACTAGCTTTAATTTCAAATAAATGACTATCTTTAACACCAAAATCCCAGCTATCCCAGATTCTAAAGGCTAAATCCCAAGTTAACTTTTGCTTTTCCTCATTGGCTAATTGAGAAAACGACTCAAGGCATTCCGATACGGACTTTCTACCAATATCATGAAAATCAACCGCATAGAGATCAACTGCTTTAAAATAGGATTGTATAGTATTCTCAGAAGTAGTTTGAGCCAGAGCTTTACCAAGGCTCAATTGTATGTGAGGATAACGTGACGGATAGGTGTTTAAAATCCTCATCCAATGCTGCCACAACTTTTCATCCTCCATAATATTCAAGAATACTTTAGTTAAGTTGTCACTCTCGAATTCACTAAGTGAGTCCCTTCCTGAAAATGGAAGTACAGATGCAATAGCACAGAATTTTAATGTTTGGTTGGTAGTGCCTAATGCAATAGTCATAGCTTTAGATTTACCCATAAGAGCCATCATCCCCCATATGAAGGGAATATCTCTCTTAACATCTAAAATAGACATAAGAGATTTTTCATCAAAATAGTAAAGTAAGGTAAATGCGCTCTTTAAACTATAACAAATACTGTGCTCAAAATTCTCATGGCTACGATGATACTCGTCATATATTTTCGACCAGTCATTATCAGAAACTATCTTTATAATATATTCTTTCCTTTTTTCTTCATGATAACTCGTATTGAAATCAAAATGTATAACACTTGAAAAATTGCCAAGAATGAATTTTGAACAATCAACTAATTGTTTGGGTAATTTATCACCATCACTTCTTAAAGAAGACCAAAAGTCAGAATGATTTGATACTAATCCAACAATAAAAAATATACCTTTTATAGTATCTAAGTCGAACTTATTTAAGGCTTTTATTTTATGATTCAACCATTTCAATGCAGTTATTGCATCTTGGTTTAGTACTGTGCTTCTTAATCCTTTGTTTTTTAAAAGGAAGTCTAAACCTGAAATGGTCTCCGCCTTTCTATATAAATCCCAAATCTTGTCACTTTTGGATAAATTAGCTGCATCCTGAAATAGTTCATTCAACTGGCTATAAATTCCAGATGTTGCACTTGTAGTCATTTTGAACCCCAAACTAAACATTCATCTTTGTCAATCTCAGCCCATAGTTCGTTGAAGGCATCCAAAATCAATCTAGCGTCACTACACTTTTGTAATATATGATGTTCTTGACCAAAACTATTAACCGAAGTGCCTAATGACCATGCCATTGGTAACTTGTTAAAATCTGGGAAAATTAAAAACCTATCGTGAAATTTCCACCCGATATTGTTTCTTGGACTTCTGAATTGTAGGTCAATTCCTATTTTCATCTCTGGGGCATAAGATTCAAATTCAAATTTATACTTATCAAAAATATAATTAATACTATTTTTCTCTTCTGTTGGAGGTTCTTTTAGAGAACTAATTGCTCTCAGTGTAGAGTTACTAAATTTAGAATAAAAAAGTGTCTTTACTATATCATTTGGCGATAAATATGGGTCCCAAAGATAAACCCCATTCTCACCATACTTGTTAATTAATGATCTTATATCTAACAGTGCTTTCTCGTGTTCAATTTTTTTATTTTTACCTTTTGGATTATATTGAACAAACTCTAGACTTTCTCTTAACTTGCCTCGGTTATTTTCGTATATTCTAACTTTGCTCCAATTAGTATTTCTACGTTGCTTATCTCCAACAGTTCTTGTATCAGAATGAACAATCAATGGAACAGTAGAACGACTACCATCATTGTGATATAGCTCTCTTTGTTCATTTACCATAACATTTGATGAGAAACCAATTGTTGTAATAAAGGAAGATGGCGCTAATGAATTAAGTGTTAGTTCACTTTCTGCATCCCATATTGTTAGCCTGTAAGCCCCTTTATGATTGAATGGTATCGTGACAGATTCAGATGTTTTTGAGCAATGTACTATATGAAAATCGTCCTTGTTGAAATCATCATCCTCTTGATAGCCACATACCATTAGATCTCTAGGCTGTATATTGGGATGCCATGCTATTTTGCACTCAATTGACTTACGATTAGATAATAGTGTAGTTCTCGTTTGTATCGCCTTTACTGGAATTTGAAATATTACATTCCCTAATCTGTCAGATAACGATGATATATCTATTGGTAGGTACTTCAAAAGCCCGTCAGCAAGCTCTTGTAATAGCGTTGTTTTTTCAAAAAACATCGAGAACTCAGTCTTATGTTGATTTGTAAGCTCAACGACATAAGAACCATTGTTAAAATTATTTTTTAATACAGAGTTTAATGGCACAGTCTCAAAAGAGTCTGGTGGAGTGAAAGTTCTCTTTTTATAACCATACTCAGATGTTTTTACCTTTTGACCACAGCTAT
>NZ_NBUS01000054.1:467499-474738 GCF_002749895.1 Vibrio fujianensis
ATTGTCGCTTTCCGCAGTAGCAAACATCTCAATAGCTTTATCAACAGAAACTAAATACGTTTTGATTCCAATGGTCCAAGATTTCAAAATAGAAACCTTTATTGGTTTATCGTTTACAAAAGCGTATTCATCTAGAACGAGATTTTTTGATTCTCTACTCTCTGCGACCATAAGAGTAAAAATGTTCTTTGGTGGCACTCCCTTATCAGTTATCGCAAATATTTCTGTGACCTCAACACAGTTATACTCACCAAGGGATTGACCAATTAAAAGTGCCTGCAAATCTTGTTCAACAGAAGAGCGATTAGCAACTTCGAGCTGTCCGTTCATAGAGTTCTCGTTCAATCAACAATATAAGTATTATTTCATATAATGAAGTAGCTTGCACTGGAAGCAAGAAGAAAGTGAGGGTAGGCATAACACTGATCTGTACCACTAACACTAGACGTACTATTAAGCGACTTCAGCCATAGTTGAATTAATTAATGAATTTCTAAGTTAGCAAGGTCGATAACTCATTTTTGTCCGTGCGACCTGAAGTCGTATGAAGCGTTGTTCACCACGATAAGAGTGAACCATCTGTATCACCAGATGACCCTAGGATCCTGAATAAAGCAGCGGAAGTGGTTAATACGCTGTGGCCAAAATGGTAATGAGAGTCGGAAAGAAGTTGGACAGTACTCTTTCGTGATCGATGCACTCTCCGCACTATAGTGGGCATCTAAGCTGATATTTTGCGCGACATACGGAACAGGGTAAGCCTGTATATCTCCCATTGGGAAAGCAGTCTGCGAAGATTGCCGATAGGTGTGCAGGTAAAGGAGGTTAGAAAAAGCAAAGGCCGCTTTGTAATGAAGTGGATACAGGTTTATATCTGGCGCGAAAGCGAGCTGACTTCTAACTGGTCTCCCGTTGCAAGATGATTTGAAGAACTTTATTTAAGGAGAAACGCAAATGGTGGCTTCATCAGAAGTTAGTGCTTCTCCTAATGGCACTCAATGGCAATCCATCGATTGGAAAGCTGTCGAGTCGCACGTGTTAAAGCTTCAAATGCGCATTGCAAAAGCAACTCGAGAGGGAAAACACAGTAAAGCGAAGTCTTTGCAGTGGATCTTAACGCACTCCAGATCAGCGAAATTACTTGCTGTGAAGCGGGTGTCCCAAAACAAAGGCAGTAACACTCCAGGAATCGATGGTGTCATTTGGAATACGGATGCCCGTCGAATGACCGCAGTGGATCAATTGAATCGCAAAGGCTACCGAGCTAAACCGCTCAGACGTATCTACATTCCGAAAAAGAATGGCAAACTTAGACCCCTCGGCATTCCATGCATGATAGACCGAGCGCAACAAGCGCTTTATCTGCTTGCTTTGGAACCGATATCGGAAACGATAGCAGATCCAAATAGCTACGGTTTTCGCCCTAATCGCAGTACGGCTGACGCAATAGCACAATGCTTCAAATGCTTGTGTCTTAAGCGCTCAGGTCGCTGGGTTTTGGAGGGGGATATTAAAGCTTGCTTTGACAAGATTGGGCATGAATGGCTACTTGAACATGTTCAAATAGACAAAAGGATGCTGAAGCAGTGGTTAGGCTCTGGCTATATCGATAAGGGCTTGTTCTACCGAACGTCAGAGGGAACTCCGCAAGGAGGAATTATCTCTCCAACGCTTATGTTACTGACGCTTGCGGGCCTAGAAAAGCTCGTGAAAGAAGTCGCTAAGAAATCGGGAGAACGAGTTAACTTTATCGGTTATGCGGATGATTTTGTGATAACAGGTTCGTCAAAAGATGTGCTTGTTAACAAAGTCAAACCAAGGGTGATTGATTTTCTAAAAGAAAGAGGGTTGACACTCTCTGAAGAGAAAACACACATTACTCATATAGATGATGGCTTTGATTTTCTGGGCTTTAACCTCAGGAAGTACAAAGGCAAACTACTCATCAAACCGAGTAAGAGCAACGTTCTCTCTTTCTTGGGTAACTTGCGTGAACTCATCAAGAAGCACGCAACAATGCCAGTCAATGATCTCATTAGATTACTGAACCCTAAGCTGAAAGGTTGGGCGAACTATTATCGCCACTGCGTTGCAAAGCGCACTTTCGGTTACCTCGGTCATCAAATCTTCTGGTTACTGTGGTGATGGGCGGTTAGACGTCATCCCACTAAACCAAAAGACTGGGTAAGGCGAAAATACTACATGAACAGAGGTGGTGGATGGCAATTTCACGGTTGGCAGAAAATCGCCAATATGGACTGTCACTACAACCTAATTCAAATAGCGAAAACGCCGATCAAAAGGCATGTGAAAATTAGAAGTGCAGCAACCCCATTCGATCCGCTTTACCAAGATTACTTGGCAAAGAGGAAGCCGAAAAAGGAGAGTCGTCACTCTTGGTTTGACCCTGCCTTAACTGCTATCTAGGTTGCTGGGTAACGTAATACGCCTTAGCGGAGGCTTGAGCCGTATGCAGTGAAAGTTGCACGTACGGTTCTTAGGAGGGCGGCATCTGGTAACAGGTGTCGCCTATCCGACATCTTCGAGCTAGCTACTTGTAGCTAAATCAGGATTGTCCAACTCATTTTTTGCCAAAACCGCTATCCCCTGATCGGCTAGAGCTTTATTTTACCAAGGATTCTAAGCGAATTGCTGGCAATGGAATCAATGATTTGAGCAGGAAAGCCATTGGGTAGCTGGTTAACTACTTGTTCAATAGCATTAGGAAATGTGTCAACAAACTCTTCAAGTATCTCTTGCATTCGAACTGTGCAGAAACCAACAGTTTCTGCTGTTGCAATAAAGTGACGCGGATAGATTTTTTCTAAATGCCACTTATTGCCGCTTGAAGTGGATTTGAGAGCCATCGCTAGTTTTAGTTTACGTGTGTTAATGCCTCTGCCACTTGATGCGGGGAAGGCTGACATAATGTCGTAGAAGGGGGTTAGTCTATAAGCACCATTGGCCTCAATAAAAATTGAAAAGTTTTTTGCATGACCGTCAGTCGCACCAACTAACCACTGAAAAACTTGAAAGCGCATAAAGTCATCACGATCTTTTTGTGCGTTTGTTGAACCGTTCAATAGCTGCATTATTTCTGTAATACCGATTCCTCCGTCACTCTGATATTTCAAGTTGGTCGGTAAAGACATTGCCTGGCTCATATCTTCTTGAGTTAACCTTATAGGGACACTTTCACTTGTAGACCAAACTCGGTCAAATCGTTCAACAGCTAAAGATTTCACATTATTAAAGTCTAATATCTCCACGTGAGGCACTTTAAAGCCCACTGCTTCTGCTAGTTTGATACAGAAGTACTCATTTTCAACGCTCTCAGTCATGTTTAACGTCGCGAATGGTTGCTGAATAAAACCGATTGGGAACTTGAGAATATGAGTGCTGGGATAATTGCAGTTAGGTAAATACCAATTGTTCTTCATCTTCAACAGTGTGGTTTTCTCTTGAGCGCCAGATACTGTGACACGAAAATTACCCAGCTCATTGAGCATGCCAAGTGGGATGTCGTGCTTATGTGCAGATAATATTTCGTACAAGCAATCAATTGAAAGTGGCTCCAACATTGTTGGAGCTAAACTATCCACAATTTCAGTTTCAGGCACTAATGATAATGAGCCTACACAGTCTCGACCGATTGCGTGTAATAAGTCAAACATGTGTGTTGAAGTAGTCTGATAGCGATTCTGGAGGTTTCGGCGTACTGAAGTTAAGTCAGGCAATAGATTCTCAAAGTAATTTGCTACAGGGTCACCTTTGTGCGGTTGGATTTGAAGTGGAAGAGATAGCGAAATCGGGTTCGCGTCCGACTGTGCCAGCCACTTCTCGTCGTAGCAAAATTGCATTCGGCCATCGGTAACCTTGGTTAGATGGCCAAGTTTGGTGTTGTTGATATATACGATTAGCGAAGGCATTCGTACTTACAGTCGTACATGAGCGTATACATTGGGGATGTTGAATAAACTATTACAAATAGTCAGACGTGCTCGGTGGTTAATTGGCACTATTTGCTTTAACTGGTTCAACATAAGCAGCAGTTCCCCAAAGTGGTACAGTAGAAAGGCTATGCTTGAAACTACCATCAGTCTCTTTAGTGGTGTATGAGAGGTAGAGTAATGTTTGGTTATCCGCATCATAGATACGCCTTACTTTCATCGATTTGAAGAAAATACTTTTCGATTGTTTGAATACAACCTCACCAGATTTACTTTTGTCGATAGTTGCAATCATCTCAGGAGTAATATCACCCGTTTGACGACAAGATATAGAACTGTCACTAGGGTCAGAAAGGCTAAAATCGGCCTCAATAGAAGCAATGTGACAAGTCACCCCTGGGATCTTTTCATCATCTAAATTCGACACCTTTATGTCCTTTAAGGTGAAAACGCCAAGTGATACGTCACCAACTTCGCTATCAGAGCACCCAGCTAGAAGAGCAGTGACCAATACCACTTTTAGCATATTATTCATTTGTATGTCCTTGTATTTATGTGACTTATGACATTATATCATACATTGATTTCATCAGTTAAAATTGTTGTGTTATAGTGTTGGTAAATATAGGTTTATCTTTCATTGTGAATAAACCAAGCGACACATCACCTACTTCGTTATTATCACATCCTACAAGTAATACAGATAAGCCAAGGGTTAATGCTATTTTTTTCATATTGATACTCGCTAAGAGGCTGTTCTTCGAATGGAGTGATGATAGCAGTAATGAACAAGAAAGGTAGGGGAGAATTATGCTAAGATAGCCACAATACCGCGGTTGATGTTGATAGTGAAGGGCTCATTATCGATGTCTCGCTTTCATAATAAGAAGTATCACCTTATGACCCACGTTTTTGTCGATCTTGCTATGCAAGCCATTGTGGATAAAAAAAACAACTGGCTTTGTCAGCATGTCAATGTGTTATATCCAACCCCAGAGAGTATTCAAGGACGAGATCTTTATCTATTGCTCAATAGACAGCAGCAGGTTACTCCACTGGCATTCAATACTCAGCATGGTATTCATCTAAATAATATTTATTTAGTTGATTTTCATCGCTTGACGATTATGTTTGCATTACTTCAGGCATCACGTTGTCCACAAGAAGAGCAACGGGCATTGCTGGTGGAATTTTTTACGCAAATCATTTATTCGTCACCTTGTTCTCTATTTTTAGGATTTGTGGATACACAACCAGTAGCGGCTGCCTTATTAACCGAATGTGAACAAAGTGTATTGATCTCCGATATCGTCATTCATAATCAGAAGGTTTTGGGAACACCGAATGATTTTGCTTGTGCCGTGTTCGAAAAATGGCTCGAAGGTCGTCCATTTAGTGGCCGTCTATATATTGAATCAGAGTTGCCAACGAGCGGGCAAGAAGAGTGACATAGCTTGAAGATATAAGCATCGGTTGGGTCATCTTACTTGATTCTGTTAACTGTATCATTTTGTTATGCATCTATCCGTATACACTTTTGAGTAACAGGAGGTGTAATATGGAAAAAGCAAAGTTTCGCTGCGTGATATTTGATTGCGAAGGAACCTTAGTTGATAGTGAACGTTTATGCTGCATGGCTTTAGTTAAAGTGTTTAATGCATTAGGTGCGCAATTAACGTTCCAGGATGTGGCTCAGCATTTTTCTGGAGGGAAAATTGCCGATATTTTATCAGATACACTAGAATTAGCAGGAATGAGTGCCGATCTCGATCTGTTAGAATCCCGCTACCGACAAGAACTTGAGTCTATTTTTATGACACAACTTAAAGCGATGCCTGGTAGTGAATTTTTATTGCAACAGCTTGACAAGTATCAGATTGAATATTGTGTGGCTTCCAATGCCCCTTATGAAAAAATGGTCAGTTGTCTCTCTCGGGCCGGATTGGCAGAGCGCTTTGATGGTAAAATCTTTTCAGCTTTCGAGGCAAACAGTTGGAAACCTGAGCCCGATCTTATTCGCTATTGCGCCATGAATATGGGGTTTTCTCTTGATGAGTGCGTTTATGTGGATGATACAGCAAAAGGCGTGAAAGCGGGAGTCAGTGCAGGTGTTGCCACATTTCAGCTTCAGCCACTCAGCTCATTGAACCATTTTCATCATCCTAATGTTCAATTAATAAGCCAATTGGATGAGCTGATAGAGTATCTATTCTAAGTCAAATAATGCTGAGGATGTCATGAGTAATGAAAGCTTTTGTATAGTATTAACGACCACCAACCGGCCAGAAAATGCTCAGTTGATGGTTCAATCTTTGCTCTCTAAGCACTTATCTGCTTGTATACAGACCTTACCTATTCAGAGCCATTATCGCTGGAATAATGAAATTTGTTGTGACGATGAAATTTTATTGATTATAAAAACGCGTATAGCCTGTTATCCAGCGCTAGAGGAGGAAATAATTCGTTTACACTGCTATCAAATTCCTGAAATTATACAGCTTCCAATTAGCGAAGGATTTGATCCTTATTTATCTTGGTTAAATCAACATACTCAGATCAATGAACAGTAGCATCTGCATTGTATCGACCGTTACTGGGTAAATCGATGTGGGTTTTTGTGGCACTGCCAATTCAGGATGATCAGTGCTGTGATGCCACCTAATGTATCGCAAAGCATATCTTTTTGCGCATCCCAAATATCACCTTGTGAACCTAAAAACGCTAAACCTTCCTCGCCACCCGCAAGCTCTGCATACCACCATTCAATAACTTCATATCCTGCAGCGACGCTCATAACAGAAAAAAGTGCAAATAAAGTGGCGATCATCCGGTTAGCTAACTGTCGGCGCAATAACCATTCGGCGATGGGGTAGGCATATAAACCAATCGCAAAATGTGCGACTCGATCAAACTGATTGCGAGAAGAATGAACAAGCTGATTAAACCAATCAAAAGGAACCTCAGCAAAGGTGTATTTAGCACCAATTGTATGCAATGCCAACCAGATAAAAGCAAGTAAGTAAGCTGTTTTACTTAACGTATGGTAGTACGAGAGCCACCATAAAGCCGATAGGATTAATATTGCTGGTAAAATTTCAGCAATCCATACCGCATGGGAAGTAGGAGCTATTGCCGAACACAGGAAAATAGGTAAATAAGCTAGAGTAAATAAAGCGATGGGTTTGGATAGTATCATAACGATTTGTATTCCCTCATCAACATCAGTAATTTCCTTGTGAACAGTGTTCAATTGGTATTTTACTTCGAATAAGTGTTAGACAGCAAGAAG
>NZ_NBUS01000054.1:474748-479139 GCF_002749895.1 Vibrio fujianensis
TTTACCTCGTTTTATTCGATAAGCGGCTAAGAAACAGAGCCGAGTTCAAAAACTGACAATCTAGATAGGATGGTACTCGACAAATCCTTTACTTTAGCTTTGAATATATAGCATACAGGCAAGGATGGGGATCGCATGTCACATACACAAGCATTGAGCACAACCTTTCAATCGTATATGGAAAATCCATTATTATGGCCCATTTTGGAAGTGCTAAAGCGCCAACCTTCGGGCTGGAAGGTGCACACCTTGGCGGCACATTTAAGCGAACAAGGGTTAATGCCAGTTTTGGATGCGACTGGAGAGAAAGATCTTTTTAAGCGCAATTTTTTGATTATGAATGCTCTGTACCAGTTACAAGAGATGCTCTACCCCAAAAGTTGGCTTCAGGTTGAAGCGATGGACATTGCTTTACGCCCGATGTTTCGTCATGCGCAATACGTGATTGATGATCATGATCCACTACGAGACTATTACACCCACTGGGAGCACTACGAAGCAAGTGAAGGGGAAGTTAGACGTTTATTGAATGAGTTTTGGACTCGCTACCAACGTTTTGTGGGCGGGGAGAGTATTAAAACCTTAGATCGTGCTAAAGCATTGCGTTTGTTTGAATTAACAGAAGAGGCTTCCTCTTTTGAAATTCGAAAAACTTGGCGAAAACTGGCACTGCGCTGGCATCCAGATCGGGATAACGGTAACGCAGAGCGCTTTCGAATCTTATGTGCTGCATGGAACGTTTTACGCCAAGAACCAGAAGCTTAGTATTGAGCCGTCACGCATCTTTATGGTCTTATTGCCTTATTCAGAGTAAAGCTTGGCAGAATAAAGCAATAAAGATCGATGCAATAAAGAGCGGATGTTTTAGCCCTTAAATTGGGCTTTGCGTAAACGGTTTAAAGCGGCCATTGCATCAAGAATACGCGGCTTAGCGAGATCGCCTTGATTTGGCATGTTTGCATACCACTGCCCATCAAGTAGCTTTTCCATCTCCAATGCCGGGTTAGTTGACCATCCTGGCTGTTGAGCCAACTGAAACCATAACCAGCCAATGGCATTAATTTCAGAGGTGGATTCCAATTGCTCGAGTGCAGAAATATCAGTCAACTCTTTGCCAAAACGGAGTGAGCCTTTTCCTTTTGCAGAAACGCGGAATTTACCCTCAGCCAATAACTTTTGTAGTCCGCTGCGATTCAGTTGGCGCGGAGTTAATATCGTGAGTGGCGTGTCACATTCGTTACGACGTAACGTTGGGTGTTGTTCTATAACCACTTTGGCTTTTTTTGTCACATCAAGCGCTTGATAGTCATGCATTTGAATAACAGTATCTGCTACATCGAGGTAATCCCCAGACCCTCCCATAACGATCAAGGTAGAAATGCCTAATGTGTCACGCAATTGACCAATACGATCAACGAGAGGCGTGATCGGTTCATCGCCTTTGCTGACGAGGGCCTGCATTCTTTCATCACGGATCATAAAGTTAGTGGCAGAGGTATCTTCGTCAATCAACAAGGTTTTTGCGCCTGCTTCTATTGATTCTTGTAACCAAGCGGCTTGAGAGGTCGACCCAGAAGCATCTTGTGTGCTGAAGTCATGGGTATGTTTGCCCATCGGAAGGTGGTTGATATAATTAGACAAGTTAAGATGATGAACACAACGTCCTTCTTCAGCCCGAATTTTCATTGCGTGAGTATCCATGACAACACGTTCACGACCATCGCCGGGAATATGATTGTAGATAGAACGTTCTAATGCGGTTAATAAGGTCGATTTACCATGGAACCCACCACCCACAATTAACGTGATGCCTTTGGGAATCCCCATTCCGGTTATTAAGCCTTGGTTGGGCGTTGATAAGGTAACTTGTAAGCTAGAGGGGGCCTGAAAAGGAACCGCTTCTGTCATTGGAAGATCACTATCACCAGCGAGACGAGGTAAAATACTGCCATTGGCAACAAATGCCACCAAACCCTGTTCAGCGAGCTGGTTACGCATAGCGTCTTGATCTTCAATCAGTTGGCAATGCTGAATGAAAGCTTGTTTATCTAATTCTCGCTCAAGGGTAGCACGGCGAACAAATTTAGGCAGATGAAAGGTTAAAATGTTAAGTGCTTTTTTAGCTAAAATATCGCGCCCTTCAGCTGGCAAGTTGATACGAAAGCGCAGTTCAATACCCTCATCATTAAAAATAACGGCGGTACTATCGAGCACGGTTTGTCCAGTTAAGGCGATAGATAAGCTGTTTTCTTGTTTTGCCAGTTCAGCAAAGCGCCGAGCGATAAAGTCACGTGCCGCTTGTTGATAGGCTGGCGATTGCTGTTTAACCCACTCTAAACCAGTGAGTGACCATGCACGCGTCGCACGTAATCGGGAGGCGGAAGCATAAGGATCAGGCTGAACGTGATCGATAAACAGAGTAAAGTCAGTAAAATCATACTGTCCTTTGATTTTTTGATAAAGACGGTAATTCTGTTTTTCGAGTTTTTTCAGTGTCGCTATTAGTAAATCCATCTCGAGTATCACTTATTAGGGCAAGAAAGGAGGGGGATTATAGGGAGCACCCCGCACAGAGTAAAGCATGATAAATAATCCCACCGGTTAGGAAAAGATTTATCTCGTTTGTGGCTGATAATTGATTAATGCTGAACGCACGGTATCAATATTTTTTATCTAATGCTTATGGCAATGATGAAAGCCAACGATGACTTTCATCCATATCCCTCAATTTTCTGTTGTAGCGCAGGCGAATAACAGCAACAACCAAATTCAGACTAGCGTGATGGAATAAATGAGGATAAATCAACCTCGGTTTGGTAGTCTACTTCTTGCATGCCAAACCCATTGAGTCGCAAGAAATCTTGTTTAAATCCATCATAATCGCCAATTTGTGCAAAATTATTTGCCGTCATGTGTTGTACGATCTCTTGAACACGGGTTTGAGTCTCTGGGTTTAATTCCCAGTCATCCATACGTAATAGCCTTTCACTATCTACTGGTACTGGAACGTTGGCATACAATTTATCACTAAAGAGTCGTTGCATTTGTTCAATACAGCCTTCATGAGTTCCTTTCTCTTTCATCACCCGATAAAGCGCCAGCAGATAAGGGGTAAACGCCGGAATAAAAACACTGGCTTTGGTGACTAAGGCTTTGCATACAGTCGCATAAGCGTTACCGTCAAAGTTTGCTAGTTTTAAATTCAATGAATGGCTGGTTTGGTGAAGGTCGATTTTGGCTCTGCCTAATGTTCCATCTAGGTAAATAGGGTGAGTCATTTTGGGGCCAACATAAGAAAAAGCGATGGTTTTACAACCTTGGGCGAGTGAGTCATTATTAATTAATGTGTCGATCCAGCTTTCCCAATCTTCGCCACCCATCACCTTTAAGGTATGATCAATTTCTTCTTCTGTGGCGGGCGGAAGGGTTGTTTCTAGCCACGTATCATTTTCTAGCAAAATGGTCGCACCAGAGACGGACTCTCCGATGGGTTTAATGACGGAGTGCCAAAACTGATCCGATTCAGGCTTGGGACGCTTACCACTAGCGATACTGTAGATGATTAAATCAACTTCACCTTCAAAATAAGTTTCAATGGCTTCAATAACTTGTCCTTTGATTTCTTTTGAAAATACATCGCCATTAATATTGATAGCAGTGCGTCCGGCTTTTTCTGCTTGCTGCTTAAAAAAAATATTATTGTAGAAACCCGCGCTGCCGATACGATTTTCAGAGGGGGCTCGCTCAAAGGAAACGCCTATCGTATCTGCATCAGATCCCCCAAAAGTAAGCGCAATTCGCGCAGCCAGCCCAAACCCCGAGGAAGACCCAAGGATTAAAACTCGTTTCGGCCCGTGAGAAATAGCCTTTGCTGATTTGACGTAACGAATTTGTTCGAGTACAGCTTGTTTGCATCCCAAAGGGTGGGCGGTGCGAGCAACCACACCTTGGATAATCGGCTCTATGCGCATAAAAAATTACCTATTGCTACTTGGGGAGGCTTCAACATAACGTAAAGCTAGGTAAAGTTTATTGAGCTAGACCATTAAAAAAGAGACTTTTAACCATCATTAGATGCTTGTGAAGCATGGTTCTGTCATTGGGATGACTCAACATAGAGCCAAGGAGTGAGCTGCTCTGTCATGTAGTTTGCTATCCAAGGTTGGGCATCTGAGGTTGGGTGTAGGCCATCTGCCATCATCCATTCGGGATTTATGATCACCTGTTCGAGAAAAAAAGGGATTAAAGGGAGAGAGAAGTCCTCGCTTAAGCGAGGATAAATGTTTGCAAAGGCATCACTGTAGCGACGACCATAATTCGGAGGTGTCAAGATTTGCATGATAATCGCTTGTGCATTCTTAGCTTGGATCTGTGTGATCATGGCTCCTAAA
>NZ_NBUS01000054.1:479149-481422 GCF_002749895.1 Vibrio fujianensis
GCGGAAAACCACGTAATCCATCATTAGCACCTAGCGCAATCAAAACCCATTCTGGGTGATGTTGTTCTAATAATGCCGGTAGCCGCTCTAGCCCATTTCCGGTGGTGTCACCGGAAATGCTGCCATTGACCACCGTGACGCCAGCAGAGTGTTGGGCAAGTTTATTCCCTAATAAATTGGGCCAAGCTTGTTGCAAAGGCATTTGATATCCTGCGCTTAGACTATCACCTAAGATTAATAGTGTGCTACTACTAACATTGGTAGCGAACATGATAGCGCTCGCAGGAATAAACCATATTAATAACAAGGAAAACCATTTCGCCATGCAAAGCTCCGTTATTATCTCTGTACAATCATTATCTAAACTAGTCTCCACCAAACAGGAGTCATTGACAATCCTCCGTGACATTAATCTGACGATTTATGCTGGAGAAAGTGTGGCTATTGTAGGCAGTTCTGGGGCTGGAAAGTCAACGTTGATGACACTGCTGGCGGGGTTAGATGTACCTAGTCATGGTGAAATTCATCTGCTTGGTCATCCACTATCCACATTAGATGATGAAGCGCGAGCGGCAATTCGAAGTCGTTCAGTGGGGTTTGTGTTCCAAAGCTTCTTACTGATTCCAAGCTTGTCAGCACTTGAAAATGTGACTTTACCTTGTTTATTAAAAGGAGAGTCAGAAAATAAACCACGCGCAGAAGCACTGCTCACGTCAGTAGGCTTAGCGCATCGAATGCATCACTTACCGGCGCAGCTTTCTGGAGGTGAGCAACAACGCGTAGCGATAGCTCGAGCGTTTATGGTGGAGCCACAAATCTTATTTGCAGATGAGCCAACTGGGAATCTCGATCAAGAAACCGCAAGCAAAATTATTGATCTTTTATTTGATCTGAACCAACAACATGGAACAACCCTAGTGTTAGTGACCCATGATACTCAGTTAGCTGCGCGTTGCGATCGCTGTTTTTATATGCATTCAGGGTTATTGGAGGAGCAAAAATGAACCCTCTGTCTTCTTTGACGCTTAATTGGCGTCTTATGCGGTGGAGTTTAAATGAGATTCGCCATGGTCAGTTATGGCCGATTTCAATAGCTTTAACCTTGATTATTGCCTGTGTTTTTGCATTAACAGCGTTAGCACAACGTATGGAACAAGTTGTTGTTAAGCAAGGGAAAGAAGCCTTAACTGCTGATAGCGTTTTTGTTTCTGCCAATCCAATACCGACCACGTTATTACAGATGACGGAGCAACGTGGTTTGGCCACGTCACAAATGACTCGTTTCACGACCATGGCATTTAGTGAGCATGCTATGCAACTGGTGACGGTTAAAGCGGTTGATAGCCAATACCCTTTACGTGGCTCGCTGATATTGTCTGATGGGCAGCGTACCTTGCAACATGTATCCATCAATGAACTATGGCTTGATGAGCGTTTGTTTTCCCAGTTAGAGGTAGAGGTGGGGGATGCCATGAGCGTTGGAGACGCTGATTTTATCGTGACTGGGAAAATCATGACCCAACCCGGATTAAGCTTTAATCCATTTCAGCAAATGCCAACGGTATTGATTCATCAAACGGATATTGAAAAAACAGGCGCGATACAATTGGGTAGTCGAGTTCAGTATCGCTTATTTATTAATGCGACTGAACATGAACGATTGGCACTGCAAGACACGGTTGAATTAACCCCTAGCGACGAATGGCGAGAGACAGCAACAGCCAATCGAACCAATGAAGTGTTTGAGCGTACTCAGCAATATCTATCATTGACCTTGGCATTGGTCATTATTATGGCCGCGGCAACGTTAGTGTTAACGTGTCAGCATTACGTAGCAAGCCGACAACGTACCATTGCGATGCTAAAAAGCCTTGGTGCAAACAAAAAATGGATTGCACGCTGGCTAACTATTCAGGTGCTTCTGTTGTTTGCCATGGCGGCCGTGGCGGGCAGTGTGATTGGGGTTATATTGGAATACGCATTAAGGATTCCATTAGCGGGTCTATTGCCTGATCCATTACCAGCTTATGGCACCAGGCCAATTTTAGTGGCGTTATTCTCTAGTGGCTTAATTGCCGTCCCTGCGTTAGGCATACCACTTGGAAATCTATTAAATATCAGAGCCATCAGTGTGATGCAAAGCACCAGAACATCGCCCCGTCTACTCTGGAATAGTGCACTACTGCTGGCCCCCGTATTATCGATGATTGTTGTTTACTGGCACAACTCATTGGTATGGATGGTGATTGCTGGCATACTGGGGCTGTTTGTTA
>NZ_NBUS01000054.1:481432-491891 GCF_002749895.1 Vibrio fujianensis
TTTAGCGTTAGTGAGCTTGGCGATCACACGAGCATTACATCGATTACCGCTTACCACCTCGATGAGGTTAGCTTTGAGCCGAATGAGTCGTTCTAGTTTAGTGACAGGGCTTCAGTTTGGGGCATTATCTCTCTCTTTAATGTTGTTAGCGGTGATGTGGTTAGTTCGAACAGATTTACTGGCCGACTGGCAAAGAATATTGCCAGAGAATGCCCCTAATGCCTTTGCAATCAATATTGCGGGTTATGAGAAGGCCGCTTATTTAGCCGAACTCGATAATGCGGGGATTGAACGCTCAACTGCTTTTCCGATTATTCGAGGTCGTCTCACCGAAATCAATGGTCAGCCAGCTCAAATGCGTGTCGAAAATGGAGAGGGGCCGAATGCTTTACGACGGGAACTTAATTTAACGTGGTCAGAGGCATTGCCAAGCTATAACCCGATTGTGGCTGGGCAATGGAACCATAAAAGCGGCGTCTCGGTTGAACAAGCGCTGGCTAATGAACTTGGCATTCATCTTGGCGATAGACTCACCTTTTTGATCAGCAGTCAGCCTGTTGAAGCCGTGGTTAACTCCATTCGTGCAGTTGAATGGCGTGAGATGAAACCCAACTTCTTTTTTATTTTTACTCCTGATGTGATGGCAAATTTTTCTGGCAGCTGGATGGTCAGCTTTCGTATTAATGCCGATCATCAGTCTGTGCTGACCGTCTTATCAAGGCAGTTTCCAACCGTCACCTTGATGGACATTCGCCAGATGGGGGAAAAAATACAAATCCTGTTAACCCAAATTGTTTGGGCAATGACCATCTTAGCCGCTTTAGGTATGCTTGCTGGACTCTTGCTCATCTTTACTTTATTACGGCTAAGCTTGAGTCAAAGGCAGCAAGAACTACAACTTTACCGGACGCTGGGAGCCAGTCGTCGTCGCGTTAACAGCACGATTTGGGCAGAATTTGGTGTAATGGCATTGGTGGCTGGGTTGATCGCCAGTATGAGTGCTGAGGCAGTCGTGGCTGGTATTATGCATTGGGGATTTTCCTTGCCACCTCAAATGCATTGGGAGATGTGGTTATTGCTACCATTACTGACATGTTTTACGTTAGCCCTAGTTGTCGGAAGCTTGCTAAACAAATTATTAACACCAATAAACAAAGCCTTTGATTAGCGATTCATTGAGTAAGTTAATCACTTATCCACAAAAACGGTGGATAAAGTTTGGGATAACTTAGCATATGAATCCGCTACATTTTGCTGTTAAGCCAATAGCAATCAAGCTTACCGGAATTGGATTATTCACATGATGAAAAAAGGCAAAATTTGCCAATAATGAGTCAAGTGTTTTTTTATCTTTTCCGGCGAATTTATCCATTGTTTTATTTAATAAACCGTGAGTGAGCTGGTTTCTGTTTGCTGATGAAACTGACCCTAGCAATAACCTTGTGAAAAATGTGATTTTCATAACGCTTGACTCGTTTTACACTAGATAACGAGTCAATCACCAGCGGCAGTAAAATGATATCAATGAAATCAACACAATCGGTTCCTAGCGTGGCGATCATTGGCGGAGGCATCGCGGGGAGTACCGCAGCCATCCATCTCGGTGAACGAGGAGTGAATGTTACCTTGCTGGAAAAAAATGCGGGCTTAGTGGATGGCCCGCCGATATGCCACCTTCATGCTGGAGGTAATCTGTATCGAGAAATCTCTTTAACACAATGTATCGAGCTATTGCGTCAATCGATAGAAACCATTCGGCTTTATCCTCATACCTTAAACAAAAGACCGACCGTGATTGCCGTTCCACACTCTGATCCCGGACACCCACAAGATCTGTTGCCACGGCTTGAGGTCATTCGTACCGCTTATCAGCAGCTAGTTGCCGAGGATCCTCGTAATCAAATTCTTGGTCAACCCAAGCACTATTATCGTCTCTACCAGCAAGAAGAATTAGCACAGTTAGCCAAACTGACCCAGCCTCATTGCCCTCAAACACTCGATGAGTGGCTGATTCCATTTGCTCAACATGCGGATTTAGCGCAACTGAAATATCCGGTTATTGCGGTACAAGAGTACGGTTGGAGTGTTTTTCGTCTTGCCGCTAGTGCCACATTAACCCTAGAGCATTTAGATAACTGCCAAGTATTTACCCACAGTACGCTCATTAATTCAGCCTTCATCGATAATCAATGGCATCTTACTTATCGAGATAGTAGCGGCGAAACACATGCGTTGACCTGTGACTATTTAATTAATGCTTGCGGTTATGAAACTGGAACTGTCGATGATTTAACGGCCAATCCTCGTCAGCGGTTGGTTGAATTTAAAGCCGCTTATGTTTCTCATTGGCCGCGTTGTTACCAAGCATGGCCAGAAGTGATTTTCCATGGGCCAAGAGGCACTGCGCAAGGGATGGCTCAATTGACGCCTTACGCGGATGGTGTGTTTCAATTGCATGGTATGACTCAAGATATTACCTTGTTTAAGGATGGATTAGTTGCCTCCAGTATAGAATCATCACAACCACGCTTACCCGATTATTTGCAGCAGAAAATGACTCAAGGTTGGTCGGCAGAAGCAGTGGCTAAGCGAACACGTCGTGCGATTGATCATATGAGTCAATTCGTTCCCGAGTTCACCTTTGCTGAGGTGGCTGGAACTCCATTGTTTGGGGCGCAGCAGATTCCAGGACAAGATGCATCTTTACGTGCAGCAGACGTGACGTTTGAACCGAACCATTATGCTCGAATAGAAATAGTCAAAGGATCTTCGGCATTAGAAGCGGCGAGAAAAATTGTGACAACCTGGCAACTCGTGGCAAATTCCGCACCATGCTCGATTGAGCAGCAACATCCGATGAGTATGCGTTTAACAGAACAAGAAGTAGAGCAAAAAGCAATTCAGCTCGCGGAAAAACGCGGTTATCTGGCGGCATTAGCGAAAGTGGTCGGGCCGACATAAGTCATGTGCCGGATATACTCACCAACGCGATATAGAGATAGGCGAGTAGCTACGCTAATTGGTTGGCTACTCGCTTGATGTTCAGGGGACAGACGCTAGTTGGTTTGATAGCGGCTGAGTATTTGGCTCAAGTTTTGTGTCGCTTGAGCAATTTCCTGAATGCCTGAAGATGACTGTTCTGCCACGCGGCGGATGGTATTGGATTGGTTACGAATATCACTCAACTCAGAGGCAATATCATTAGCAACCGCACTTTGTTCTTCTGCTGACGTTGAAATTTGCACACTCATATCGTTAATCATGCGTGATGACTCTGCGATATGTTCAATATCATGACCAATTTCCGTCACCAATTGACTGCTGGTATCGGCTTGGCTAACCGTCTGATCGGTAATTTTGGCAATGTGCTGACTTTCTGTTTGGAGCTTTTCAATCATGGCTTGAATTTCGACGGTTGCAGACTGAGTTCGGCTTGCCAAGGTACGAACTTCATCCGCGACAACTGCGAATCCTCGACCTTGTTCACCGGCCCGCGCAGCTTCAATGGCGGCATTGAGTGCCAATAAATTAGTCTGTTCAGAAATGGCGTTGATCGTGGTTATCACTTCATTTATTTGAATCGCATTTTCATTTAATGTTGTCACCGATGAAGAGGTTTGAGCAATAAAGCGTGATAGTTGTTCAATTTCATTAATCGCTTGGTTGACACGTTGTTGACTGGTAGCCACTTGCTGAGAATCTTGAACCGCTTGTTGATTGGCCTGTAACGAAATAGTAGAGACTTCTTGTGCTGAGGCGGTCATTTGTTCCATCGCCGTTGCCACGGAATCAAGCGATGCATACTGATGGGAAATTTGTGTTTCACTCTCTTTCATCTCGCTAGCAAAAGAGCGTGAAGTCTCAGTGAGTGTGGTTGAGTTATCTTTTACGGTCACCACCAGATCGGTGAGAGTATCCATCGCATTATCTAATGCACAACCAATTGTACCAAATTCATCGCGCCCAGGATGGAATCCTAGCCGAGACGTTAGATCGCCTTGAGCAATTTTTTGTGTTGTGGTGTATAACACCCAAAGTGCGCCGCCAATAAAGGTTGCGACCCAATATGTAAATATTGCAAAAGGGATTAGCCACAAAGAACTGAGCAATAGCGTCGTTAAAGCTCTTGTTCGCATCGCTTGCTCTTGCTGGGTAAAATCTTCAGTCAAACGATAGACTTGCCCATTACTGGCACGCCCAGTTGCCACGGCTTGACCTTGTTGATATTGAGTATCCGATAAAGTGGGGCGAGTCTCTAAACCAGGAATGCTACTGATCTCTTTTTGGCTAAGAATACCCTGTAATTTATACTCGACCGCCAATTTAGCTTGCGCTTCAAAGTCTTGAACGGTTTGCCAGTATCGGGATCCTGCCAAGGCAGTAAGTGTTAAAATAAAGAGCGCCAAAATGGCCCACATTTTATCGTTGATCGACATTTTAATAAACACACGGTCAATCATCCTGAATTGAACTTCTTTCATAGTCTCTCCGGTGCAGCTGATTTTTAGCTCAGCAAGTGTACGGCTGATAGGGATGCAAAGTTGTGTAATATCTCATAAATTGATGAAATGAATATGTATGAAAGTATTAAAAATGAGAGATAGATCGATATATAGGGGTAAAGCTTAATAGAACGAAAACGTACGCTAGGCTTCTTATCCCGCTGAACGCTCACTTGCCCACTTTTTAGCAACTCGTATTACTGTACGATCTGAGACATTGGTAATTTGATGGATTATGAGTGTCCGGAAATTGCCGAAGGGCTTCGCCGCCACGATCATCATAAACATGCCATTTTTTATCGTGCACAGTCTCATGGTGCTCACATAATCCGTATTCTTCATCAGCAAACGGAACCATGGCAGTATTGCCATTCAGATCTTTCGGCAAGTTCACTCCCCATATAAGACAAAAGAACCCAGCTGAAGTGCCACAACACTTCAGCTGGGTTGGTTAAGTCAGAGATGATTAACCTAAGGCAGGCAGAATGCCCGCCGTGATCAAAAGCTGCGCTGTCACAATGATGAAACCAACAGCACCGGTAAAGAGTAAAGCAGGTTTACCTCCAACCACTTGGTAATAGTGCACACTGGTATTTTGTTGACGGACTTTCGTTACCATAGCAATCGGTAAAAAAATGGCTAATACAGCCAGTGCAATGGCGGCGTAGCCAAGTGCCATAATGAAACCTTGCGGATAAAATAGTGCGAACACTAAAGGTGGTGTATAGGTAACAATGGAGGCGCGAAGGCGACTTTTCGGGGCACCAGGTTTACGTAGCGTATCTCCCATAAATTCAAACAGCCCTAAGCTGACGCCAAGAAAAGAGGTTAACAGCGCTAAATCTGCAAAGATACCAATCATATTACTTAAACCTGATTGATGAGCGGTTTGTGCGAGTGTTCGAATCAGTGCCGATAGCCCACTGTTTTGCACTAAATTAGCTTGGCTGACAACACCTAGCGTCGCCAGTTGCCAAAGAATATAAATAATCAAAGGAATGGCTGAGCCAATAACAATCGCTTTACGAAGCGATGGGGTATGCCCATCAAGATAATTAACAATCGCTGGAATACTGCCATGAAAACCAAAAGAGGTAAAAATAACGGGAATAGAGGCAACGACTAACCCTTGTTCTAACGGCATACTTAATAAATAAGACTCTGTGACATTGGGAGCAAGGAATGTGAGCACCATAATCATGGCAATAATTTTCCCTGCAAATAGCACACGATTTACTGTATCGACCGTGGCAGTACCAATCGTAACAACCGTTGCAACAATAAAGGTAAACAGCAAGGTTCCCATCGAGCCAGAAACGTCAATTCCTGTTAACTCCGCTAAGCGATGAGTAAATTGAGCTCCGCCGCCTGCGATATAAGCGGCACATAGCGAATAAAAGAGGAAAAGCATCGCAAAAGTCGCAATCCATTTACCTTTATCGCCAAGAATTTCTTTCGCTAACGTGTGTAAGGTGGCGTCCTTACTGGCGTATTGGTGAATTTCAACCATCAACAAAGCCGTAAAAGCCATAAGAGCCCATAATGTGAGCATAATGATCAACGAAGTGGAAAAACCGATACCTGCGGATGCTAAAGGAAGCGCCAGCATTCCGGCTCCAATCGTGGTTCCAGCAATAATCAAACTGCTGCCTAAGAGTTTGGATTTTTTCATAATGTAAATATAAATATACGTTTGTTGTGGTTGCAAGAGGATAACAGTTGAAATGAAACGAATGTTATCCGGTCTTTTTGCTTGTTTTGGTCTATTTTGAACAAAGAATAGTAATGGGTCAATGGGGTTGTAAAAATTTAAAACCACAAATGTAAATTTAAGTGTACACATTGACTATTTGCAATGGTTAGCTTGTCATCATTTATTGATGAATATAGCCAAACAACTTGGTGTTGCTGGTAGGCCGCCAGTGAGTGAGAAATTTAAACAGCCGTAGGCTGTCTTTTGGTCTGAGCCAAAAATACCTCTCACCATGAGCATAGACCGGCGAGGTTAACTAAAGCCAAGGTTTAACAAATTTGCTATCATCCGCTCCCATTATCGGTTGGCGATCCTCAGAGCGCCTATTCGTTTTTAGGTAAATAAATATGTCTTCACATTCGGTAACTTTCCTGCAATTAGGTATTGCTCCTACTTTGGTTGAACGTTTAGCTGCACTAAACATTCATACCCCGACTGAAATTCAAAAGCAGGCCATTCCTCATATTCTAGCGGGAAAAGATTTATTGGCAGGTGCACAGACGGGAACGGGGAAAACGGCCGCATTTGGCTTACCCTTGTTACAGCGGTTAGCGCAAGAGCCAGTAACGTCCATAGCAGGGAGTAAGAATATTCGGGCGTTAGTTTTGGTTCCTACTCGAGAGTTAGCCCAGCAAGTTTTTGATCATCTACAAGCTTATGCTAAGGGAAGCAATTTAAAAATTGTTGTAGCCTATGGCGGGACCAGCATGAATACGCAAAAGCAAAACTTGCAAGGCGGGGCCGATATTTTAGTGGCAACACCGGGACGCCTTCTTGATCATGTTCATGTAAAAAGTGTATACCTTGGGCAGACGCAAACACTGGTTTTGGATGAAGCCGACAGAATGCTCGACATGGGCTTTATGCCTGATATTCAACGTGTGTTAAGAAAGCTTAATCGAGCAAGACAAACGCTGTTCTTTTCTGCAACCTTTGATAATAAAGTCAAAAGTTTAGCTTATCGTTTATTACATGATCCCAAAGAAGTCCAAGTCACACCAGAGAACTCAACGGCAGAAACGGTGACACAAATGGTGTACCCCGTTGATAAAAAGCGTAAGCGTGAGTTATTAGCCTATTTGATTGGCTCACGCAATTGGCAACAAGTCTTAGTGTTTACGAAAACCAAGCAGGGCAGTGATGCCTTAGCGCAAGAATTAAAACTCGATGGTATTAAAGCCGCGTCGATCAATGGTGATAAAAGTCAGGGTGCTCGTCAGAAAGCACTTGACGATTTTAAAGCAGGAAAAATTCGAGCATTGATTGCCACCGATGTTGCGGCAAGAGGAATTGATATTTGCCAATTAGAACAAGTCATCAATTATGATATGCCTTATAAGGCAGAGGATTACGTGCACCGTATTGGGCGAACTGGGCGAGCGGGTCAAGCCGGAATGGCCATCTCTTTTATGAGCCCAGATGAAGAACCGATGCTACAAGCCATTGAACAGTTACTTGATCAACGGCTACCTCAAGAATGGCTAAAAGGGTTTGAACCATCATTGGAATACGAGGCCGCAGAGGCCCCCTCCCTCCGTCGTTTGAGTCGTTCAGCGGAAAAACGTAAACTGAAAGCTAAGTTAAAAATTCACGCTAAACGAGGAAAAAAATAACAGATCATCCTTGATAAAAATAAACAGCAATGGTTGGGACATCAGTCAGACAGGTTTTCTTCTTGCATTTTTGCACATTGCTGCTCCCAGCTATAGCCTACGTCATAAACTAACTCTTCTACACTGTTAGGACTGAGAACGTATTGGGGGGTAATTCGATATTTATGAATCATTAACTCATTAAACAGTTGCCAGTGCTTGAGTAGGCATTGCGCTAAATCTGCATTTTCGTCACGCCAGGTTTCCCTTAAAAATGGGGTTAAACTAGCGGCACTGTGGGTGTACATGATCATCTGCCATTTCACTTCCCATATTTTGATCGGATACTCTGGACATTGCTGATTATATTGCTCAGCGAAACTTTCAATAATATGTTCGATTTCACCCGATGTGTCGATAAAGTAATCAAACAAAGCGTCTTCTTGCCGTACCGCATCAGCAATCAATTGGATGGGTTGTTTAATGATTAACCCATGAGCGAGTAAACGCATCGTAAAAAGGTACAGTTTGACATTTGCGGGAGTGGTGCTGGGAATCTCATCAATGACTCGACGTAAATAATGCTCCATGTAGTCATGAATACCATCACTGATACTGTGCCAGATTTTTTCTTTACTGCCGAAGTGATGACGAATTAAGCTATGTGAAACCCCGGCTTTTTCACTGATCTGACGTAACGAAACGCGTGCATAGCCGAGTTCACAAAATAGTTTGGCCGCAATTTTAAGAATATGGCATCGAGTTTGATGGGCATCTTGAGCGCTGCGTCGCCCTTGTCTTTTTTCGTTCATTACTCTTCTTCATCAACCAAGATCACCGCTGTTTTACCAGATACCGGGGCAACTTTCACCAACAACGGCTCGCTTGAGCGATTGACTGCACAATTCATCATCTTGTGTTGCTGTTTTTCAAGAAATGGGCAGCGTTTTGTGCCGATTGAGCAATAAAAAATACCTCTTATCACATCGTTTATTTGGGCAGATAGCCACATAATTTTGCTTTACTTAGGCAAGCAATGGTTTTGGCATCACTGATTTCACCGTTTATAATTTTCTGCTCAAGTTCAGCCATTGATAAAGCCAATACTTCAATCACTTCATCATCATCGCAAACTAAACGAGTGGTCAACTTGAGTTGCTTGGCAACGAATAAGTGTTGAATTTCATCACAAAACCCGGCCATAGGGGTGACTTGCCCCAATTGAATCCATTCTTGAGCGCTGTAACCCGTTTCTTCTTCTAATTCACGTTGAGCACAGTCGAGAGTGAGTTCGTTCTCCTCAATGGTTCCGGCAGGAAGTTCTAGCAACCATTTATTTAACGAGGGTCGAAACTGATTAATCAGAATAATTTTATTATCACGGGTAAGCGGCAAAATAACTGCAGCGCCAGGATGCTTTATCGTGGTATGGGTGATCACTTTTCCTGTCGGTAAGGTCACCGACTCTTCCACTAAGCTAATTGATTTCCATTGATGTACGGTTTTACTCATGAAACGGTCTTCGTTGCAATCTGAAAGGGGCACCTTACCCTAATTACTGAGCCTATCCCAACGGCGATGGCGTTATTTTGTGGTTTACTTTAACAAATGAGGGATATTTAAATGAGAGGCAAAGCATATGGGGGGACAATCTATCATCAACAATATGGTCGTAATGGTGTATTCGATGAAATGGATTAGTGAAAACATTGATTGCACTCGCGTTCAATTGAAAGAGATCTGCTATAAAAATACGTTGAAATGAATTAGTTCATGTAACAAAATTATAACCAATGTATAAACTGATTGATAACCACTCATTTTCCCCTCAGCGGAGCCATTCATGATCAATTCTCCTTCTTATGCTCAAAAAGCATTACTGGCAGAGCGAATCAATAAATTAACTCAAGCCCTTTCAGATGGCGTCTATGAACGAGAAAGTACTATTAAACTTTGTTTGCTAGCGGCGTTGACCGGCGAAAGTGTCTTTTTGCTTGGCCCCCCCGGAATTGCCAAAAGTTTAATTGCCAAAAGATTGATTCAAGCGTTTGATAATAGTAGCTATTTTGAATACCTGATGACTCGTTTCTCAACGCCAGAAGAAGTGTTTGGCCCTTTGAGTATTCAAGAACTGAAAGATAACGGACGCTATGTGCGTTTGACAGAGGGGTATCTACCAACTGCTCAAGTGGTTTTTCTCGATGAAATTTGGAAAGCAGGCCCTGCGATTTTAAATACGCTCCTTACCGTGGTTAATGAAAAAACGTTTAAAAATGGGAGTGATATTGAACGAGTCCCTATGCGGGTGTTGATTTCTGCATCGAATGAACTCCCAGATGAAGAGAGTGGGTTAGACGCATTGTATGACCGGATTTTAGTGCGTATTTTTGTCAATCGAATCCAGAATAAACAAAACTTTAAATCGATGCTGACAGTAGGAACGGAACAAGAAGCCCAAATACCTGCAGGCTTAGCAATAACCGATGCCGAATATCATCAATGGCAGTCTCAATTAAATAAATTAACGTTAACCAATGATGTCTTTGAAAAACTGTACCAATTGAAAAGTATGTTAGAACAAGCAGCGGCAGAGAGCGGCTTGCCAATTGAAG
>NZ_NBUS01000054.1:491901-499260 GCF_002749895.1 Vibrio fujianensis
CGTGTATGTGTCAGATCGGCGTTGGAAAAAAGCAGTAAAGCTACTTAAAGCTAGTGCATTTTTTAATGGTCGTGACCACATTAGCCCGCTGGACTTGTTATTACTGCAAGATTGCCTATGGAATAGTCCCGAATCAAGAGAGTTGGTGTATCGTATCATTCGTGAATTTGCGCTGCGAGAAGCTTTTGATCAATCTCAAGTAGAGCAGCAATGTGATACTTGTCGAATTACAATTGCTACGGTTCAAGAAGAAATCGAAGCTGATTTATCGATTACGTTATCGCTGGAAACTTCAAATGGATTAAGAAAAAAACAGATTTATCAGTATGATTTTAGCCAAGCGAAAACGTACCAAATTGGACAGGCAAAAAATTTGATTAAATTGGTCTTATTGCAAAGTAATATGTCTGTTGCTGAAGGGGAAAAAGGAGATAGCCGTTGGGTATATGTCACACAGGCAGATATGGAGCGCTTGATCAAAGAAGGACAAGGCGATATTTATGGCTACGTCAATCACAACCCTAATTTATGTCGTTTATGCTTTGAACGCGATGCAAATAATCACTTGGTGGTGAAGGATATTGCCAACCGTTCGATACGATTAGCCCTTGCCAGTCAAAAGGGCTTAGAACAAGGAATGTATCAAGACTGGTTAGAAAAAACGGAACAATCCTTGAGTCAATTGAAACAGGCAGAGCACCATTTATTGAAAGTTCGTTCTGATTTTCATGGCTCACTTCCCCATAGTTTTATCGATCCTGAATTGCCCACCGCGATGGAAGCAAGCTTACACCATATACAGCAACAGTTAGAATCCGCACAGCAAGAGTGTACCAAGCGTGTTCAACGTATCAAATCCTTACCAGAGTATTTTGCATGATTAGGATAAATAATGCTTGGGCCAGATAGTGTCAACATCGTTTTAGCCATTGCTGAATCGGGTATCATCGAAACAGCGGTGAACGATCTACTCGCTCGTTCACAACTTATCATGGTCGAAAATGAGGTGCTTCGTTCCTCAGTCAAAAACCATTTGGCCAGATGGCATAACCGTGTAAAACATCGTATTACTCGAGTGGGAGAGCAAGAGCATTTTCAAACCGAAATCGCGCTTTATCAGCAAACGGTTCAGCTAAGCGAGCGCGCTTTTATGAAACAGCTACCGGATTTATTGCAACAATTGGAGTGGCACTCCTCTTTTTATACCAAAGCACGTCAGTTAGTTGATGATAAAAAAACGTTTAATAACCCAATGTTTGCGCATTTCTTTTGTGATTGTTGGTATAAAGCGTTATGCCACGACATAAAACAAGCGCAGTTGATTGAGATCGAAAGCAGTAAAGAAAAGGAGTACCTTGAACTCTATCAGCGGATTGAAACGTTACGTAACATGCAACAGATAACCGATCAGGGCGGTGAAGGTAATGTTGGTCGCTTATGGGATATGGCTTCAGCCAAATTGAGTCGCATGGATTTATCGATCATTAAACGTCATGCGGAATTCCTTAAAAAACATCAAGAATTGCAAAACATTGCCCAGCAACTTGGCAGAATGGCCAGTCAAATTGATGCTCCTGACTTTAATTCTACTCAAGAAGAGCAAGCGACGATGAGCGAAGAAAAGTCTGATCAAGCGACGGATGATATTGTCGGAATTCATCCTAGCGATGATTTAAATCGACTTCTTCCAAATGAAACTTTATTTTTGGCTTATCCAGAGCTGGAGGTTGTTTTCTATAAACATTTGATTGATAAGCGATTAATGAATTATCGCATGCAAGGGAAGCAACGAACATTACGTAAAGTTCATGCTCAATCTGCTGCGCATGCACCTACGGAGATAGAAAAAGGGCCATTTATTATTTGTGTTGACGCTTCAGGTTCGATGAAAGGTTTTCCTGAACAATGTGCCAAAGCGCTGGCTTATGCCTTGATGCAAATTGCGCTCGCTGAAGAGCGTGATTGCTATGTGGTGTTATTTTCAACGCAATCGATCGTCTATGAGCTGACTCGTCAAGATGGGCTCAGAGAAGCGAGTGATTTTCTCAGCTATACCTTCCATGGTGGAACCGATTTAGATTTGGCTATAGCAAAATCGATTGAGCAAATGAATGAAGCACGTTATAACAACGCTGACCTGATCATTCTTTCCGACTTTATTGCACCAAAACAGAATGAAACGATTTTACAGCAAGTCCAAGCCTTAAAAGCGAGCAAGAATCGCTTTCATGCGGTGACATTGTCACGTTATGGCAACCCAGAAGTCATGAGTATGTTTGACCACTGTTGGCATTATCACCCGAATGTGTTCGGCCGTTTCATTAAAAAATGGTAGGCGC
The DNA here is from genome assembly GCF_002749895.1 of Vibrio fujianensis. Lineage (GTDB taxonomy): Bacteria > Pseudomonadota > Gammaproteobacteria > Enterobacterales > Vibrionaceae > Vibrio > Vibrio fujianensis. The sequence goes on from NZ_NBUS01000054.1 coordinate 494,241, forward strand.
AGCGCTGCGCCTAAAGGGGTGTTTTTTTGCTATTTAAAATGGCTTGTATGCGTGGGTTAAGTTGTTTGCCGTTCTGTAGTTCGTACTCTTCTCGTTTGATATCATTGACATTTTTTATCGAATGGGCGGGCAGCAAGTTATCAGGCAACTCAGTAATGAGCTTGCCCTTTTCTTCCAACCGTTTCGCCTCTAAATAATATTTTTTAAACAGTTGATCCAATTTATTTTCCGCCACCCGTTTTAAATCATACAATTTATTTTGCACTAACCACTTTTCAATTTGATTTTCAGGCTCACGCGAAAGCACACGAATACGGCTGTCTAACAGCTCTTCTGCGGTTAAAGCATCGCGTAGCACCCATAGCTCGCCCATTTGTGGCGGCCAGCTATTACCCAATTGAATCCGTTCATGGCAATGCTTTAGCACTCGGTTCAGGCTATTGGCATCGATTGATTCGGCAAAATCAATAAACTTGCCGGTAGGCTGGCTGCCGTACTGGTATTCCCACTGCGTTTCATAAACGCTTAGAAAAGAACCAAAGACATGCAGACACCAGTCAGATGGTTCTTCATCTCCAACCACTTGTGGGGTGGTTGGTTCAGAAGGTGGGTTTTTTTCCTCTTTGGATAAGCTGCTGTCGGAAGCGCTCAGATGGGCTAAGCTTCGGTTTATACCCATTTCCCGCAGTTTGCTCTCGATTTCCTGAATGTTCAGAGGTTTTCGCTTGCTGTCTTTCATTGAGTTTCTCGTTCGTCAGCCAATACTGAAGTTTGTTTTCTAGGCGAGAGATGGTTAATAACTCACTCGCTTTTGATTTATGCCATAAAACGAACTTTTTCCAAACCAGAATATGATCATTGCTAATCCCAGAAAATTTGAAAGCTCGTTCAGCCCACATTGGAATTTCATTTTCATCTAAATCATGTGTCGCAATCGCATTGCCTTGCATCAGATTAGAGGCGTTATTACGGTAATGTAACGCTTGCTTCGGTACATTAGGAAAGCTTTCCTGAGGTGCAGGTGCAGGTGCAGGTGCAGGAGTAGTCAGGGCTACCTCGGTATCTTTTTGATCAATCCGCATTTTAAAAATATGCAGTTCCATACCTTGGCGATATTCAACATTGATTTTCTCTAGTTTTTTTTGCTCACATAATGCCCGTAAGCATTCGGCTAATCCAAAAGTAGACATACAGCACAACGGGCCCATATGCTCTAAGTTCACCGTTACGTATCCCATATCATCGGTACTATCTGCGAGCATCAGTAAAGCCAGTTTTTCTGCTGGATTTGCACAATTGAGTTGCCAGGCTAGATGGGTATATTTTGCGCTCACTTATCTTGGCTCCGATTAGGATAATATCAAATTAATCGCTATTGTATGCCACTGAAGAAGGGAGTTGTAGAGTTAGCCACAATTAAATCGAATAAGGCGAACAGAAAGCCGTGATTGTTTGATGCTAAGCTGACTTGATAAAATAAAACTCAGCAGAGCTTTGCAAATTTAGCGTTGAGGTAGGTTGTGTTGTTCGAAAGGTCAACAAACTCTAGTCATGCCAAACTCTGGTCATGCTGCATTGCAAGTACCATGATAATAAGGAGAAGTACCATGCTAACAATACATGGATTGGATCACGTAGTTTTACGAACAACAAAATTGGAAAAGATGCTGGATTTTTATTGCACAGTATTAGGCTGTCAGATTGAACGCGTCTTACCTGAAGAACTTGGATTGACACAACTTCGAGCCGGTAGTGCTTTGATTGACTTAGTGACCGTCAATAGTGAGCTCGGTCAGGAGGGAGGAAAACCACCACAGCAAGATGGGCGTAATGTCGATCATCTTTGTTTACAGATTTCACCGCTTGCTGAAGCTGCGCTTATTCACTATCTCGATCACCACCAGATCCCACATTCAGGCTTTGCCAAACGTTATGGTGCACAAGGATTTGGCCGCTCTATTTACATTGAAGACCCTGAAGGTAATGTGATTGAACTCAAACCGTTGAATCCGGAGTAACGAAATACCGGCGATCCATGGCGGCCTATTTTCACGTTAAATCGGTGTTTATCATGGAGTGATAACTCTTACTTTACATTTGGTTACATAGCGTTATAGTCAAATGCGGTGAGTGTCGCAAAAGATAAGGATGGTTATGCTGGCTCTTTTTTTCAAATGTTTGCTCGGTGCATTGGCTGTTTTGCTGATAGCTCTGCTTTCGAAAAGTAAAAGTTTTTTTATTTCTGGCTTGGTTCCTCTTTTTCCTACTTTTGCCCTCATCGCTCACTACATTGTTGGTACTGAACGTACCATGGAAGAGTTAAGAATAACCGTGCTCTTTGGGTTGTATTCATTGATTCCTTATGCCGCTTATTTATTGGCCGTTTATTACTTCAGTTATCAATTTAATCTCCTGTGGACTCTCAGTTTTGCTACTTTGGTGTGGATTGCTTTTGCGGGTCTACTTTTGGTGAGCTGGAGTCGTTTTCATCCGAGTGTGGCATAAGCTTTGCTGTTAACGTGTATTGCTGTCTGTATGGCTTTTAAAGCCGAGTGAGGCTTCTTTGTGTTCAAGAGAAATTCTTTGTCTAATCTATTAAAAATTACCATGATAGCTTTGCTTTCGATGTCGATTGGCGTGTGTTTCTCACTGCCATTAGCCGAACTGTTTATCGCCGCAATTTTGGTTGTTCTTCTGCGAAAAAAAGCCAATATTAGCTTAACGTTGCCTAAAACTTTGTTGATGTTTATTCAAGTGGTATTAGGGATCAGCGTTGGAGCCACTATTTCGATAGGGGAACTGGCCCAAACCTTAAGTTTCCCGATGGTGATTGGTTTAATTATTTGCCTGATGTTACAAACCAGTGGCGGTTTTTATTGGCTCTATAAACGTGAAGGGTGGCATCCCTTTGAGTCGCTATTGGGGGCGGTGCCTGGTGCAATGGCAGCCATATTGGTGATCAGTGAATCGGGCAGTAAACCGTCATCCAAATTAGTGTATGCGCATTCGGTTCGTTTGATCATTTTGATCTTGATGGCAGGGGTTATCTCCACTAGTGCGACGGAAACGGCAATTAATAGTGTCACTATGACGATTCAGCACTGGACGATATTATTGATATTGGTCGCTATCAGTATGTTATGTGGGAAACTCTCGATTAAATTTGGTATTCCAGCTCCTTATATGATTGCCTCGCTATTAATTACAGCAAGCGTGAATAGCGTGATGCCTGACGATGCATTATTGGTTCCCGTTTCTCTGGTGTTATTTGCCACCGCGCTACTGGGAGTATTGATTGGCATACGCTTAGCGGAAACGACGTTACGAGAAGCCTTTTGTTACTCAAAAGCCGGCATGATGGTGACGCTTATCGGATTAACGGTTGCGGTTGGTGTTTCTTTTTTAGCCGCACACTGGTTGGGAATGAGCTGGTTAGTTTTGCTGCTCTCTTGGGTGCCCGGAAGTGTTGAAGCGATGACCGCGGTGGCCCTTTTACTAGGATTAGAGCCTGCGTTTGTGATGGTTAATCACGCGATTCGATTATTGTTGCTGTATACCATGCCTGCATTATTTAAACAGCAGTTAGAACAGTTGCGTAATAAACATTAACAGGGGTGGCAGGTTAAATCGAACCGCTCTCGATTGGGAATCCATATTTTATGATCTGATGGATTCCCGAGCGCTTTTGAACCAACAAACACACCAGCCGATCAACTAACGGCGAGCGTTTGATGTGACGCTTCAGCAACGGGTTCCAAATAGTGAGCGACTTGTGCGATACAGTCTGCATCATGGTCAATGCCTAATTTGCTCCGTCGCCAAAAAATATCTTCCGCTCGATAGGCATATTCGTTCTCAATCAAATAATCAATTTCTCGTTGAAAAAGCGTCTCACTAAAGGCTATGCCTAAGTCATCGATCGTTTTGACATCGTGCAGTAGCGCTTGAGTACGTGAACCATATTGTTTCAGCCAGCGTGTTAAAGTTTGATCACTGACAAATGGAACTTGTTGCTTGAATTGAGTCAACAAAGCCTTGAGTTGGTAATTTTCGCCACCCGGTAAGGTGGATTGATCTGTCCAGCTTGACTTCATTTGTGGTAGGAATGCAGAGAGCTGTTTCATGGCTGCTTCTGCCAACTTACGATAGGTGGTGAGTTTGCCTCCGAAAATGGAAAGTAAGGGGGCTTCTTCTCCTTGTTGATCAAGCGAGAGAGTATAGTCGCGAGTGATAGCCTGTGGTGAGTCTGATTCGTCATCACACAGTGGTCGAACCCCACTAAATTCGGAAATAATGTCATCAATACTGATTTCACGCATAAAATGTTGATTAACGACATTGATTAAATATTGACGTTCTTCGCTTGAAATCTCGACCTCTCTAGGGTTGCCTTTATATTCAACGTCAGTAGTGCCTATCATTGAATATTGATCCAGATAAGGAATAACAAAAACAATACGTTTGTCTTCATTTTGCAGAATATACGCTTGCGGTTCATCGTGAATTTTAGGAACGATGATGTGTGAACCTTTGATTAATCGGATGCCATAAGGTGAGCGAATTTGAATATTACTGTCTAAAAATTGTTTTACCCATGGGCCTGTTGCATTCACCAATGCGCGACTTTTACGCACAAAGTGACTTTGCGTGCGTTCATCAAATAAAGTCACATTCCAGAGCGATCCCTCTCGCACGGCTTTCTCAACCCGGCAGTAATTCATGACTTCAGAGCCAAGCTCTTTGGCTTGCATCGCATTGAGAATGACTAGTCGTGCATCATCCACCCAGCAGTCTGAATATTCAAAACCGACCTTCATTTCTGGTTTAGTAACGGTTCCTGCTTTGAGTGGCACTTTTTGACTGGCAGGCAAAGAGGTTCGTTTACCCAAGTGATCGTATAAAAATAGCCCAATACGAATCATCCATGCAGGACGAAGAAAAGGGCGGTGAGGAAGACGAAAGCGCATAGGCGTCACGAGGTGAGGGGCTTTTTTAAGCAGCACTTCGCGTTCAGCAAGTG
>NZ_NBUS01000054.1:499270-503724 GCF_002749895.1 Vibrio fujianensis
TTCACTGACGAGACGAAACTCGTAATGCTCAAGGTAGCGCAAGCCGCCATGGATTAATTTAGAACTAGCTGATGAGGTGGCACTGGCAAAATCTTGTGCTTCATATAGCCCAATTTTTAATCCTCTCCCTGCCGCATCTGCGGCAATGCCAGCGCCATTAATACCACCACCAACCACAATGATATCTAACACTTCATGTTCGTTAAATTGCGTTAAGCTCTGTTTTTTTTCCATATCGATGGCCTTTTTGATTCTTTTTTGTTTGTTTATGTTCGTATGAAAGCATTAAACAGTAAAAAATGGCAGTTTTCACTCGTTTATTTTTGATCTTGATCATGTTTTGCTGTAGTTTCTATCTTATGGCAAACATGAAGTGGGATCGAAAACCATCATGATTGGCTGAAGTGACGATAAAGGATAAATCAGTGCCAAAAAGGATAGACAGGTTGCCGTAGGAAAAAAGCAGGCGCAATAAAAAAGCCCGCTTATCGCGAGCTTCTATATTAGGATTTGTTTAGCCGTTATTTATTTTTGAAAAACGTCTTTAAAGTCGCGTTTTAAAATCGGATCGCGACGAGCTTTTTTAACTTGCTTAACCATATCTTTAACACAGCTATGCAACACTTGATCAAGCAATTGAGCACGATATTCTTCTTTATCTTGCTCCGTCATCTCTTGAGGTAAGTTTAGCGTTGGAAATTCTTCCATTACCTCAATACCAGCAAAAGCCTGACTAACAGAAATAAGTGCATGGAACTGTTCAAAATTATCCAGGATATTTTGTGCACTAGCAGGCAGGCTATTCCAAGCCTCTCGAACGACTTCCTCTGAGACCTCATGGATGGAAGTCACCATGCTGTACATCTGCTCTGGCACTTGATCAAACTCGATCACTTGGCGTAGTTCAGGTGAAATAGTATCTAAAGTAATGGTCGGTGCTTCAGTTTGAGTCGTTTCTGACATGAAAAATTTCTCATCAAGGAAAAACCTCATGCTAAAAAGTTACGCTGAAATGTCAACCTAAACGTATCAATAAAGCGCTAAGCGCGGCGATTTTGTGCGTATCATCAGCATGGCTAGCAGTGGATAAAGGTTGATGCTGAGCTTTTCTACTAAAAATCAGACCAAAAGCCAGAGCGCGATTGAATTCATGAAAAAAAGACTCCTACGATAGCGGCCTAGAAAAGGAGTCCGCCGCATCGCAAGAGTCATCGTCTTTAGATAAGGTTAGTTCTGTTGACGGATAAGGTAATCAAACGCGCCAAGGCTGGCTTTGGCTCCTTCGCCCATCGCTATAATGATTTGTTTATAAGGAACCGTTGTCGCATCACCAGCAGCAAAGACACCCGGCATACTGGTTTCACCACGGCTACCAATTTCAATTTCACCACGATCAGAAAGCTCAACGTCTGAATCTTTTAACCACTCGGTATTAGGAACCAGTCCAATTTGAACAAAAATGCCTGAGAGTTCGAGCTGCTTGATTTCATCGGTGTTACGGTCTTTATACTTCAGCCCAGTAACTCGTTTTCCATCGCCAATCACTTCTGTGGTTTGTGCCATCGTGATGATTTCGATATTCGGTGTTGAGTTGGCTTTATTGATCAATACTTGATCTGCCCGTAGCGTATCAGCAAACTCTAGTACGGTGACATGTTCGACAATTCCTGCCAGATCAATCGCCGCTTCAATCCCTGAGTTTCCGCCACCGATCACAGCTGTCTTTTTCCCTTTAAATAAAGGGCCATCACAGTGAGGGCAGTAGGCAACCCCTTTATTGCGGTATTCTTGCTCACCCGGTACGTTCATTTCACGCCAGCGAGCTCCCGGACTTAAAATCACACTTTTACTTTTTAACTGAGCACCGCTTTCAAGGCTGAGGTGAATATTACCATCGTTGGTAAAATCAGCGCCCATCAGTTTATTGGCTTGCTGCTCAGTAATAATATCCACGCCATACTCTTTGAGGTGTTCGCCTAAATCTGCCGCCAATTTGGGGCCTTCGGTATGCTTAACGGAAATAAAATTTTCAATCGACATGGTGTCCATCACTTGACCGCCAAGGCGTTGGGCGACAATTCCGGTACGAATGCCTTTACGCGCTGCGTAAATTGCTGCTGCCGCTCCCGCAGGGCCACCACCGACAACCAGTACATCGTAGGGGGCTTTGTCATTTAAGCTTGCTGCGGCTTTTTGAGCGGCCCCATCATCGAGTTTATGGAGAATTTCAGTAAGGCTCATTCTGCCTTGACCAAATAATTCGCCATTAATAAAGACACTCGGTACTGCCATGATGTCGCGCTGTTTGACTTCATCTTGGAATAGAGCACCGTCAATCATAGTGGCACGAATATTAGGATTGATCGCTGCCATCATGTTGAAGGCTTGCACCACATCCGGACAGTTTTGGCAAGATAGAGAAATAAAGATTTCCACATCCAGCTTTTTATCCAATTGTGCAATTTGTTCAATAACCGCAGGTTCAAGTTTCATGGGATGCCCACCGGAGTGGAGCAGAGCCAAAACTAAAGAGGTAAATTCATGCCCCATAGGTACGCCAGCAAAGCGTAGTTGAGTCTGTTTGGTTGGGTTAGTCACCGTCATCACGGGTTTACGTGCACTGGCTTGATCATCTTGGATTACGGATACTAAAGCACTGAGGTCTGCAATTTCATTCGCGAGTGAAAGAATGTCTTGTGAAGCTTTGCTTTCATCGAGACTAACCACTAAACGGACTTCTTCTTTCAGATTACTGAGATATTGTTGTAATTGTTGCTTGATCGCTTGGTCTAGCATGGTTATCTAATCCTGTCGAATAATGTGATAAAGAGAATGGCTACTCTGGATAAATGCGAAATGCCCTTTGGTCGCTGTTAAGTTTTTATCTATGTTAGAGATTGAACGAAAAGGGAGAGCAAACCGGGCATTTAGGTCGTCAAAGTAAAACACCCGGCTTGCTCTTAATTAGCGGTAAAGGTTAGATTTTACCGACTAGGTCTAGCGAAGGAGCAAGCGTGGCTTCACCTTCTTTCCATTTTGCTGGGCATACTTCACCTGGGTGTGCCGCAACGTATTGCGCCGCTTTAATTTTACGCATCAGATCTTCTGCATCACGACCAATCCCTTCAGCGGTAATTTCCATCGCTTGAATCACCCCTTGTGGGTCAATAAGGAAGGTCGCACGGTCTGCTAGGCCTTGACCTTCACGCATCACGCCAAAGTTGTTAGTGATGTTGCCCGTTTGATCACCGACCATGTAGTAGTTGATTTTGCCAATCGTGTCAGAGCTGTCGTGCCATGCTTTGTGAGTGAAGTGGGTGTCTGTTGAGACAGAGAACACTTCTACGCCACGTTTTTGTAGTTCTTCGTAATGGTCTGCAAGGTCACCAAGCTCAGTTGGGCAGACAAACGTAAAGTCTGCTGGGTAGAAGAAGAACACGGCCCATTTGCCAAGAACATCTTGTTCTGTGATCTCTACGAATTCACCGTTTTTATATGCTGTTGCGCTAAATGGTTTGATATGAGTGTTAATCATTCTTTACTTTCCTTTCTTGTAAGTTTTTGATTTCGCAATGTCTTGCGTTCGGTAAGTATATTCCCACTTTGAGTTGATAAAGGAAAATTGCTTATATCTATTCTTTTGATAGGCAAAACCTATTTTTAAGCGATGTTGTTGCGCTCGACATTGATTGATTGACTAAATCAAGCTATTAATAGTTTAAGATAAAATTGGTTTGGTAAACAAAATGTATAAAAGTATATGGGTTGGTGTATTGGCGAGTGTATTTGCATCACAGATCAGTGCAAATACTCACAATCAGCAATGGTCTTTGGATCAATGGATGCCTAGAATCATCGGAGGAAAAGAGTCAGACGTAAACGCTTGGCCTTTTATGACTGCATTAGTCAAAAATAATGCAATTAATACTTATAAAGGACAGTTTTGTGGCGCGAGTTACCTGGGTGATGGGTGGGTGTTGACCGCAGCCCACTGTATCGAGAGAATCAACGTTAACGATTTTCATGTGCATATTGGCGTGCATAATTTACGTCAAGCGAGTAGTGAAGGCGAACGTGCCGAAATTAAAGCAGTTTATGTGAATCAAAACTATGCGGCTGCTAGTGATTACAGCAATGATATTGCTTTGATTGAGTTAAGGTCGAAACCTAATGCTGACGCAGTAGTGCTAAAAACAACGGGAGAAGGGCTTTCGGAAGGGCAAAATTTAACAGTCATGGGCTGGGGAAATAAGGTATCAGATCGTAATCAAACACCCGACTATCCATCAGTGCTGAGACAAGTCGATGTGCCTTATGTGCCGAGAACAACCTGTCAAAATCTTAATGGTGCCTATGCCAAGATTGGTAAGGATGCCATTTGTGCTGGCTTTCCAGAGGGGGGATACGATTCTTGCCAAGGCGATAGTGGCGGGCCTTTAGTGGTTAAAGAAGGT
>NZ_NBUS01000054.1:503734-504149 GCF_002749895.1 Vibrio fujianensis
CAGCAAGTTGGTATCGTTAGTTGGGGGAATGGCTGCGCTCAGCCAAACGCCTATGGGGTTTATGCTAATGTTGCTTATTTTCAAGATTGGATCGCCAAGATAAAAGAATTGGGTATCAGTTATTCCCAATATACTTATCGTAAAGTCACTCAACCAAGCGTAGAAGAAGAGCTTGTCATAGAGAATACCTCTGATTCGGCATTATCTATTCTTGACATAGAACTTGAGCCTGATTCCAAGCTCACCATAACAACCAATACTTGTCTTGATGCGACTTTAGAGCCTTCTAATAGCTGTAGCATTCATCTCACCTCAACCTCAAAAAAACTGTTTCCTCGATCGACTGATGCCCGTGAAGTTCAACAGCTAACCGTTACGACTAACCGAGAAAATAATGAAAAATTATCGTTTGCCT
>NZ_NBUS01000054.1:504159-505509 GCF_002749895.1 Vibrio fujianensis
GATGTTTGAGCGTGACCAAGAAAATAAAGAGGTTACTACTTCTAGCTCAGGTGGCAGTATCAGTTGGTCTTTATTGGGGTTAGGCTTACTCGGTTGGTTCCGTTTTCGTCAAGGAGTGAAATGGTGATAAGAGTCGTATTCAGCATCGTATTGGCCTTTATGTTGAGTGCTTGTAGTGGCGCAGAGACTGCTGTAACCAATACCACTGTAGCAGGGGATAAAGTCCCTCTATTGAGCTATCAAATAAACTCACACTATATCGTTTTTGAAGCACAGGGGAATGGATGCAGCCAGGCGGATCATTTTGCGTTACAGATAGACTCAATCCAGCAACAAGCAGCAACCGTATCGGTGATGCGCGTTAAACAAGATATGTGTCGTCGGATGCCAATGTGGGAATCTTTCACGCTTGCTTTACCTAAAGCACTCCAAGGGAAAACGCTTTCGGTGACCAATGCCCAAGGGCAGGCAGATCTCAAAGGGTAATTGTACTAGGGTCTGTTTTCAATCAGTAAAAGCCAGTGGGTAATCCACTGGCTGAGAACTAAATGTGTGCTAGGCGTGAGCAAAATAGTAAGTGCGATACCCTCCGATCAAGTTACGTGCTTTAAAGCCGTGGTTCACCAACTGGCGATAGGCGACGTTACCGCGTAACCCAACTTGGCAGTAGATAATGATCTCTTTGTCTTTCGGTAACTCATGCAGCCGCTGACGTAATTGATCGACCGGAATATTGATGTCGCCTTTGAGATAACAACCATTTTGCCGTTCATCCGGGTTGCGGACATCTAACAGAATTTGATCGTCGGTTAGGGTGTCAAGTTGCTCAAAATGAATCGCTTTAGCGTCACCTTTCATCAGGTTGGTGGCAACAAATGCGGCTTGGTTAATGACATCTTTTGCGCTGCCGTACGGTGGTGCATAAGTCAACTCTAAGTGCTGCAGTTGTTCAACGGTCATACCGGCACGTTGCGCAACCGCCATCACGTCAATCCGTTTATCAATACCGTCTTTACCGACTGCTTGTGCGCCGAAAATTTTACCGTTATTCGGATCAAACAACATTTTAAATGAGACAATTTCTGCCCCTGGGTAGTAACTGGCATGACTTGCGGTATGCACATAAACTTTTTCGTATTCAATGCCTTCACGTTTAAGTTGCTTCTCATTTTTACCGGTTGAAGCTACCGCCAAGTCGAAAATCTTACAAATTGCGGTACCCTGTGTACCTTGGTAAGTTTCATTGCGGCCAAGCATGTTGTCGGCAGCCATTCGACCTTGACGGTTCGCTGGGCCTGCCAGTGGCACTAGTGTTGGTTTTCCTGTGACAAAATCTTTCTCTTCGATGGC
>NZ_NBUS01000054.1:505519-511407 GCF_002749895.1 Vibrio fujianensis
TCTCCCACGGCATAGATAGACGGATCACTGGTCTGCATTGACTCATTGGTCCAGATGCCACCAAGCTCACCAATTTGTAAACCAGCGTCTTTCGCCAGTTGAGTTTCAGGACGCACGCCTATCGCCATGATCAGCAATTCAGTCGATAAGGTATCACCGTTATTAAGTGTTAGCATTAATTGACCACATAAGTGCTGCTGTCTGACGGTTTCACCAGCATCAGCATTAGCAATTGAGGTCGTTGGCACAAACTCAACCGACTGAAGTGCAACCCCTAAACGTAGGTCGATGCCTTTATCTCGGATTTCGGCATGAGCAAAACCTGCCATTTCTCGATCGACCGGGGTCATCACTTGATCGGCCATTTCGATCAAAGTGGTTTTGATGCCTAATTGATGAAAGGCTTCCATCATTTCTAATCCGATAAATCCACCGCCGACCACCGTTGCATGGCTAGGCTGATTCATCTGAATCGCCTTCATGATGTTATCCATATCCGGAATATTACGCAGTGAATAGGTGAGTGGATTGTCTAAGCCTGAAATCGGGGGGATAACAGGGCCAGCACCGGGGCTCAGTAGAAGAAAATCATAACTTTCTTCATATTCCGTGTGATCAATGAGATTGCGGATTGTGACGGTTTTGGTATCACGATTGATGCGCAACACTTCATTCATCACCCGTACATCAACATTAAAACGGGCTAAAAAGCTTTCAGGGGTTTGCAGGAGTAAGTTGCTACGTTCTTTAATGTCACCGCCGATATGATAAGGCAATCCACAATTAGCAAATGAAACAAAAGGGCCTCGCTCAAACATAATAATTTGAGCCTCTTCACTTAAACGACGAGCCCGGGCAGCGGCAGAAGCGCCACCGGCAACTCCGCCCACGATAACGATTTTTGTCATAACGACTCCAAAAAATACATGCCCTACACTGGTTAAGTGGTAGGGCAAAGGATGAATCTTTTTTATACCCACTCAGCAATAGGTTGGGCAACGGCAATAGACTCGAATTTACTTAGCTAGTATGCCTATTTTTTTTAGGACAAATACACCAGGGCAGGTACCGGTAAATGCGCTTTGTAGCAAGTTGGCACCAATAAACACTGTCAGCCATATAAAATTAGCATGGATAAACACGGTTAATAGTACTGAGAGAAGAATCATACTTCCTGCGATGACTCTGATGCCATTTTCGATTGTCATAGTTTTAGCCTCCGTTGCAAAATTGGTTCTACTATAAAACCTTATTTTAGCTATGTCTAATTTTAATTTATCTAAATTTGATAGCTCTAAATAAGGTTTGACTAATTTAGTTGTCTTTACGTATGATTAACACTCAATGACAACGCGAGGGATAAGGTATGGATGGAATAAATGTCAATCAGATGCACACCCGAGCGGTTGAGGTCGCCGAATTGTTAAGCATCATGGCTCACCCAGAGCGACTCATGGTAGTTTGTCAATTAACGCAAGGAGAAGTTGGTGTGACGCAATTGATGAAGAGTTCATCATTGAGTCAGTCAGCATTTTCTCAACATTTAGCAGTATTAAGAAAACACGGATTGATTCAAGCTCGCAAATCTTCTCAGCAGGTTTTTTATTCATTAACCGATAGTCGATTAAGTCAATTTATCCACCATTTACAAGCGGTATTCTGTTCTTAGTTTAGCGTGAACCAACAAAGGGGCAATTATGACATTTTCCATTCCTTGGGCGTCGCTGCTTGGCGGCATATTATTGGGGATTTCAGCGACCTTGATGCTACTACTTAATGGAAAAGTAGCCGGAATTAGCGGCATTTTAAATGGCATTCTCTCTCCTAAAGCACAAGATTTCATGTGGCGATTATTATTTGTGGTAGGCATGATTGCTGGTGGGGTCGCCGGGGTTAATCTGTTCACCAGCGATGTTCCCATGACTTATGGCACTCAAACTAGCCTGTTAATTGGTGCGGGATTACTGGTCGGATTAGGAACACGTTTAGGTAACGGTTGTACCAGTGGCCATGGCATTTGTGGTATCGGGCGTTTATCCATTCGTTCTATCGTTGCAACGGGGATATTTATGTTGGTTGCCGGTATTACCGTCTATCTTCGTCTTCACCTACTTTAATGCAATAAAAGTAAGGATAACCTTATGAGAAAAATATTCTTTCAGCTGACTTCTCTCGTTTCTGGGGTGTTATTTGGCGTGGGAATGGCCATATCAGGAATGGCTAACCCAACAAAAGTGATTGGGTTTTTAGACATTGCAGGGACTTGGGATCCCAGTTTGATCTTTGTCATGGGCGGTGCTCTGTTGGTGTTTCTGCCAGCTTATTTTTTACTAATCAAGCCCCAGCAAAAACCATGGAATGCCTCAGAGTTCTGTTTAACTACAAGCCGGACGATTGATGCCAAGTTACTTCTAGGTGCGGCACTGTTTGGCATTGGCTGGGGAATCGCAGGCATTTGTCCGGGGCCCGCTGTATCGAGTTTAGCGTTGGGTAATCCGGATGTTTGGATCTTTTTTATTTCGATGATCGTTGGATTAAGTGTGATGAACTTTTGGCTGAAAATGCAAAATCATTAAATCGTATTTTATCACCCACCTCATCTATTGCCTCAGGGCTTGTTGACCTCTCACCGCGGTGAATACATTTTTGTTTCGCATACAATTTAACCGCTAAAGATCAACACGCCCTAATTGGGGCTTTTTTTGTTTGTCATTGTGAATAACTTTTCGGAACCATAATCACTCGCTAGGGGATAAAAATTCGTGCCATTACGGTATTATTTTGGTTATTTTTTTCTTGCATTGCTCTCAGCCCTTTACTTGATTGGAGTACAAAAAAAGCAACATAAATTTTTATGAAAACCTCATTTTTTACTTTCATAGTAGATTGAGATCTTATTCTATAAGATTGATTCCTTCTTACTCATTGTCCGTTTTTTATTGATCTATATCAATACGCAGCCCACTGGCTTTTCGTTAAATACAGCACAACATATAGTGCTCAACGTGCAATATAATAACCATATGGTGTATTTGTGGATAATTCTGTGAATATGCTGGGTAAGGAGAAATGGTGAAACCAATAGTAATCAAACGAGATGGATCAAAAGCCCCATTTAGTCGAGATCGTATTCAATCTGCTGTGGAAAGTGCAGCTGATCAGGTCACTAATGAAATCGCAATTTATGCATTAAATGTTGCGTTGGCAATCGAGCTTAAACTCAAAGAGTATGAACAAGTTCATATTGCTGAGATCCAAACTCTGGTAGAGAACGAACTCATGCAAGGTCCGTATAAAGCATTGGCTCGTTCATACATTGAATATCGCCATGATCGTGACATCGCTCGAGAGAAGCAGAGTACGTTAACTAAAGAAATTGAAGGATTAATTCAAGAAAGCAATGCCGATCTTCTCAATGAGAATGCCAATAAAGACGGTAAAGTGATTCCAACTCAACGTGATTTGCTAGCGGGTATAGTGGCAAAACATTATGCCAAAACACGTATTTTGCCACGTGACATTGTACAAGCGCATGAAGAAGGGGATATTCATTATCACGATCTGGATTACGCACCATTTTTTCCCATGTTTAACTGCATGTTGATTGATTTAAATGGCATGTTAACCCATGGATTTAAAATGGGTAATGCTGAAATCGACACACCGAAGTCAATTTCTACCGCAACGGCAGTAACGGCCCAAATTATCGCGCAAGTGGCTAGCCATATTTATGGTGGCACAACCATTAACCGTATTGATGAAGTTCTTTCTCCTTATGTGACTTCTAGCTATAACAAACATTTGGCCATCGCCCAAGAATGGGAGATTGCAGAGCCTCAGGCTTTCGCAATGGCTCGTACTGAAAAAGAATGTTACGACGCATTCCAATCATTAGAGTATGAAGTCAATACCCTACATACAGCGAATGGGCAAACGCCATTTGTTACCTTTGGCTTTGGTTTAGGAACCAGTTGGGAAGCTCGGTTAATTCAGCAGTCTATCTTAAAAAATCGCATTGCGGGGCTTGGAAAAAATCGTAAAACGGCAGTATTTCCTAAGCTGGTCTTTGCCATCAAAGATGGCCTAAACCATAAAGCGGATGATCCTAACTATGACATTAAACAGTTAGCGTTAGAGTGTGCCTCTAAACGTATGTACCCTGATATTCTTAACTATGACAAAGTCGTCGAAGTCACAGGCTCATTTAAAACCCCGATGGGCTGCCGTAGTTTTTTAAACCCATATGAGGAAAATGGCGAATTAGTCCATGAAGGTCGTAATAATTTAGGTGTAGTGAGCTTAAACCTACCGCGTATTGCGCTCAAGGCGAAAGGTGATCTTGATACTTTTTACCGCTTATTAGATAAAAAATTGAAGCTTGCACGTCGAGCGTTAGAAACACGTATCCATCGATTAGAGAATGTGAAAGCACGTGTTGCGCCTATCTTATATATGGAAGGGGCATGTGGCGTCCGTTTAAAAGCGGATGATTCTGTCGCGCAAATATTTAAACATGGTCGAGCTTCGATTTCATTAGGCTATATCGGGGTGCATGAAACTGTGAATGCGCTATTTGGTCAACAGCAACACGTTTATGATAGCGCAGAGCTACGTGAGCATGCCTTAAATATTATTGGAAAACTTCGTGCTGCAGTTGACCAATGGAAAGCAGAAACGGGTTATGCCTTTAGCCTTTATGGTACCCCTAGCGAAAACCTATGCAGTCGTTTTTGTCGTATTGACACTAAAGAATTTGGTGTCATTGATGGGGTAACCGATAAAGGCTATTACACCAATAGCTTTCATTTAGATGTTGAAAAGAAAGTGAATCCTTACGATAAAATTGATTTTGAGATGCCATATCCTTCCCTCTCGAGTGGTGGTTTTATTTGCTATGGTGAATTCCCCAATATGCAACGTAACATTGAAGCATTAGAGAACGTTTGGGATTACAGTTATACCCGAGTGCCATACTATGGTACGAACACGCCCATTGATGAATGTTATGAATGTGGATTTACGGGAGAATTTGAATGCACCAGTAAAGGGTTTGTGTGTCCTAAATGTGGCAACCACGATTCTTCAAAAGTGTCGGTGACTCGGCGTGTATGCGGTTATTTAGGTAGTCCTGATGCCCGTCCATTTAACTTCGGCAAACAAGAAGAAGTTAAACGTCGTGTGAAACATCTGTGATTTTATGAATTATCATCAATACTATCCAATTGATGTGGTTAATGGGCCGGGCACGCGCTGTACTTTGTTCGTTTCCGGCTGTCTCCATCAATGTCGAGGGTGCTACAATAAAAGCACTTGGCCACTAGATTCTGGACGTCCTTTTACCACTGCAATGGAAGATCAAATTATTGCGGATCTTAATGATTCTCGGATACCGAAGCGGGGGCTTTCTCTTTCCGGCGGTGATCCACTGCATCCAGACAATGTCGCAGCGGTATTGCATTTGGTTGAGCGAGTAAAGAAAGAGTGTGTTGGAAAAGATATTTGGTTATGGACCGGATATTGTTTACACGAACTAGATGAAAAGCAGCGGCAAGTGTTAGATTACCTTGATGTCTTGATCGATGGTAAATTTGAGCAATCATTGGCTGACCCGAGTTTAGACTGGCGAGGGAGCAGTAATCAGATCATTCATTACTTAAAGTTGTAAAAATCACTTTCGATTTTTCCTTATCTGGTGTTTACTTGAAAGTCATTACTTGAATTTCAAAGGGTTGTGACTTTCATGCTTTCACATTTACCAACACCAACATTAGATCCCATTCTTTCGCTTTCCGTCGCATTTCGCCAAGATCCACGCCCTCAAAAAGTAGATCTCGGGATTGGTGTGTATAAAAATAGCCAAGGCGAAACACCAATAATGCAAGCGGTGC
>NZ_NBUS01000054.1:511417-512533 GCF_002749895.1 Vibrio fujianensis
GCAGGCACAAGCCATGGTTGTAAATACACAAACCACCAAGTCATATGTTGGATTAGCGGGTTGTGAAGAGTTTAATCAGTACATCGCTAAGCTAGTATTAGGGGAGACGCCGGTATTTGATCGTCTGACTTCAATTCAAACCCCAGGAGCTAGTGGCGCTTTACGCATGCTTGGTGATTTAATGCGGGTCGCTCAACCAGAAACCACCGTTTGGCTAACCAATCCTAGTTATATTAACCATAAACCAGTGATGGAAGCCGCAGGATTAAAGGTTAAATACTATGCTTATTTCAATCCACAGACTAAGTTAGTTGATGTGGCACGCATGTTGGATGATTTATCTCATGCAGGGCCAAAAGATGTCGTGCTATTGCATGGGTGTTGCCATAATCCAACAGGAGCCGATATTGATCTCTCTGCTTGGCAGGCAATTACAGAGTTAGCTCTTAAACAAGGCTTTACTCCTTTTGTTGATATTGCCTACCAGGGCTTCGGTGGTGGGCTCGAAGAAGATGCCAGCGGTTTACGCTATATGGCAGCAAAAGTTGAGGAAATGTTGATCACCACATCCTGCTCTAAAAATTTTGGTTTATACCGAGAAAGAACAGGGGCTGCTATAGTATTAGGAAAAAACGGGCAGGAGATTGCGAACGCTCGGGGCAAAATGTTGACCTTAGCACGCTCGACTTACACCATGCCACCGGATCACGGTGCCGCATTGGTGAAAACCATATTACAAAGTGAGGCATTAACCTCCCTTTGGAAACAAGAACTCAATACCATGCAACACCGCTTGTTAAACTTGCGTCAAACCTTATGTAATGAGTTGAGAAATCAACATAATACGTCACAATTTGATTTTATTGAAAGTCATCAAGGGATGTTTACCGTGCTTGGATTTAGTGCCGCGCAGATGCATCGATTGCGAGAAGAGTTTGCAATATATGGTGTGGCTGATGGTCGAATTAATATCGCAGGGTTAACCGAACAAGATATTCCTTATGTGGCAGAGGCGATAGTTAAGGTATCTTAACTGATGTTTGATTAGGTGAATGAATGAAATCACACTGGAAAATTTTTATCCTAGGTATACTTTCTGGCACATTGAGTGCTTGC
>NZ_NBUS01000054.1:512543-515069 GCF_002749895.1 Vibrio fujianensis
CCTTTCTACCCGCACCACACAGTACGCCGGAACAGCAGCAAGAACTGACGCCCATTGAACATGTGCCACCAGAAAGTAACCAAGTGGCTATCGAGGAGGAAACCCATTTAGCCCCTCACTCAATAGAGCCTGCGGTATTAGTTTTATCTTCGACTAAAACATCGGATGGAAAATTAATTCTTGGTGATCAAGAGTGGGTATATGTACCTGCATTACAGGAACATTTCCGGGCAAGAATTGATACTGGAGCAGCGACGTCTTCCATCAGTGCTGTAGACATTGTGCCATTTGATCGAGGGGGCAAAGACTGGGTTAAATTTCGAATTGAACATGATGGTATTAAAAGCAACGAAATGAATCTTCCGGTTGAACGTTGGGTTCGCATTCGTCAATCAGCTAGTGAAGCGGCACATCGCCGCCCAGTGGTTGTCACGTGGATTCAAATTGGTGATCTAAAAGAAAAAACAGAATTTACATTAGCCAATAGAACTCATTTAACTTTTCCACTTTTGTTGGGAAGAAGTTTCTTTAAACATGTAGCAATTGTTGATGTCAGTCGTCAGTACGTACAAGAAAAACAACAAAATTAAATCGCCTTTTCTTCATGTAATCCTCCTTTATTTAGGGGGATTACTGTTTAATACGCCGTCGATGTAGTAAGCGAGGCTTGTTTAATACAGTTTCTGCCCGATTTTTTTGCCTTATATAAAGCTTCATCTGCTAGCTTTAAGGCTCGTTTCGGATCGCTTTCAATACGGCTATCACAAATTCCCATACTCACCGTGATGTTGACCGAGTTTTTCCCCCCTTCATGGCGTTTTTTCACGCCAGCCCGCTGACTTTTAGGGCGTTCTTCTATATTACGGATGACGAGATCATACTGCTCAATATCGTTGCGTAACCACTCAAGAGACTCCTCGGCCTGAGAGGCATATTTTCCTTTAAATAAAAGGGTAAATTCTTCACCACCATAACGGTAAACATGAGCTTTACCTGGTATCTGCCGTAATCGACTGGCTACTAATCTGAGTACATCATCGCCCGTATCATGGCCAAATTGGTCATTAAAGGTTTTGAAATGGTCAATATCTAGCATAGCGATAGTAAACTTTTTACCTAATCGTGGTAAATCGAGATCTAAAGCATAGCGCCCTGGTAACTGGGTAAGGCGATCTTTAAATGCCAATTCATGGCCAATCGAGAGTAAGTATAGAAGCAGAAAAATACCCGCTAATGAAAACATCGTACTGGAAATATAGGGGACATGAAAAAAAACAAAAGTCACAGTCATAAATAGTATCGACGTATACATGACAGCATCCATCAGACGATTTCGGGTCAAGAGCACGATGGCACAAATACCTAACATCAAAGCAAGATATAGGACAACGATAACAGGTAAGCGAGACAGTCTTGGTTCGACATAAAGCAGCCCATTGAGCCCATTAAGCGGCTCAGAGTCGAAGTGAACCACGATCAATGTACTCCACAAAGCAAAAAATATTAATAGAACCAGATACAATACAAAGCCTTTACTAAAAAGTCCTTCATTACGTAACGTGTAACTGATGAGACTTGCAACGGGCAGCAATACCGCTAATAAAGATAATTCAAGTAAGGTTGACCCCGTCGTCAGTGGGGTTTGTAAACGATAATGAATCACCCAATAGCTAATCATAAGGGTACAAGCGATCATCGCGATACGACTTTGCTTAAATAGATGAGCGACAGCAATGGCGGCGAAAAAAAGCACATACGGGAGCGTACCAGCAAAACCACTATTGGTTTGGCTGACGAAAATAACGTTATTCATCCCTGCCCATACCGCGAGCAGCAAGAGAAGAGGAAAAGCAAAACGAAACCAAGACGAGGAGGTAAAGCCCGTAAACATGTTTTATTTTTAAACCATTTGCTGTAATTATGAGGTAAAGAACAAACCAGACATTATGAAAAAAAGAGCGATGACTTATCTCTCGGGAGAGTCTGTTGACTTTTCGCCGTTAAAATTTGCAAAAATCAGCCAGAAAGGTGAACAGACCCTAGTGATCAGAATACGTTGATTTCATCAATTGCCAACCTTTTGCTAAACTAGACGTGAACATAACGATATCGTTTTCGCTGAAAATGCTAATTTTAGCTTTCATTGCCAACCATCTTGCTGAAGTGTAACAGGCTTTTTGTATTATAAGTGAGATAGAATTGTTTTGTCTGCTATGAAATGATAAGGAATTCAACGATGCAACTGAACATGGAAGTCCATAATTATATGGAAACATTAGTTGGACAAGTCCTAGCCCAAAGTTACTATGTTTCACAATATGATACAGATCAATTAGCCGATTTAGCCTGTTTAGCATTAAATCAAATTCGGCCTGTGTATATTCGCTTTGATATTGATTTTTTATCCTCACTGCCAGAAGAACGCTTAGTGATATTAAAACAGCGAGCTGTCGCGGCAGTTGAAGCCGCAGAGCCGATGATCATCAATGATAGGCGAACCGATCGAGAGCTTATCATTCCCGTCTT
>NZ_NBUS01000054.1:515079-533014 GCF_002749895.1 Vibrio fujianensis
TTTGGGACACGTACGGTGGATGACGAAATGCCTTTAGAATGGTATGAAACCCCCATTATGGGAGAGAAATTAATCGATAAGGAGTAGTTGTGGGCTTATTTTCTCGTTGGTTTAGTCGTCACTTAAAAAATGACATTATTGATGAAAAACCCTATGAATATAAAGGTTTTTTAATTTATCAGGATCCGATTAATGAACACGGTCAATATCGTGTTGCCGGGCGAATTACTCAGGAGGTGAATGGCGAATGGAAAGAACATCGTTTCATCCGCTCTGATTTACTGTCCAGTGAAGCACAAGCAAAAGAACTCATGTTAAAGAAAGCACAGCTCTACATTGATCAGATGAGTGGTCAGATCTTTCAGTAATTAACCAAGTCATTGACAGAAATCATAAATAAAAGAACGCTAAGTCGATATGCTTATCGTTCTTTTATTTATTTGTGTGCTTTGCAAAGCCCTATTTTTCTCAGCTGTGGCTTGAGTCTATTTGCTATTTGCTCTGACTTCATGCAAGTTAGATAGCTAACATTACGTCACTCTAGTCTGATATACCCTTATATGCGGAGTCGATTGCGATGATCGGTTTTTAAAGGTAAACAGAGAAAAATAGAATAATCATTGTGCCAATAGTCAAGGAACTGCTATGCAAATTGGTGTACCAAAAGAAATTCTCGCAGGAGAAACGCGAGTTGCTGCTTCCCCCTCATCGGTTGAACAGTTAATAAAATTAGGTTTTGATGTCGTCATTGAATCCCAAGCGGGGATTTTAGCCAGTTTTGAAGATTCTGCTTTTCAAACGGCAGGAGCCACGATTGTAGATAAAGAGCAGGTGTGGAATTCAGAACTGATTTTAAAAGTGAACGCGCCTGTTAGTCATGATGAAATTGACGAAATTGCTTTGCTCAAGGATGGAGCCACACTAATTAGCTTTATCTGGCCAGCACAACAAGCGGAACTGATGGAAAAGCTTTCGAGCAAAAATATTAATGTACTGGCGATGGATTGTGTGCCACGTATTTCACGAGCGCAAGCGCTAGATGCGCTATCATCCATGGCGAATATTGCGGGTTATCGAGCCGTTGTTGAAGCAGCCCATGAGTTTGGACGGTTCTTTACTGGCCAAATTACCGCGGCAGGAAAAGTTCCCCCTGCAAAAGTTTTTATTGCCGGTGCCGGTGTGGCTGGTCTTGCAGCTATTGGGGCAGCAGGAAGTTTAGGCGCGATTGTTCGTGCATTTGATGTACGTCCAGAAGTCAAAGAACAAGTGCAATCTATGGGCGCTGACTTTTTAGAAGTTAACTCCCAAGAAGCTGCGGGCTCTGGGGATGGTTACGCCAAAGAGATGTCTGATGAGTTTAATCGAAAAGCAGCAGAGCTTTATGCTGAACAAGCAAAAGATGTCGATATCATCATTACAACAGCACTGATCCCAGGTAAGCCAGCTCCTAAATTGATCACCAAAGAGATGGTTGATAGCATGAAAGCGGGAAGTGTCATTGTTGACTTAGCAGCAGCCAATGGCGGAAACTGCGAATATACTGTCAAAGATCAAGTAGTTGTGACCGAAAATGGTGTCAAGGTCATTGGTTATACCGATATGGTTGGACGCTTACCTACGCAATCGTCACAGCTTTATGCAACCAACTTAGTTAACTTACTTAAATTACTTTGTAAAGAGAAAGACGGCACAATCAATATCGATTTTGACGATGTGGTCTTACGCGGCGTGACTGTGGTTAAACAGGGCGAAGTTACTTGGCCTGCGCCGCCAATTCAAGTGTCTGCGCAACCTCAACCCACACCAGCTAAACCTGTCGTTGAAAAAGTACAAGCTGAACCGACATCACCGATTAAAAAATTGCTCGGCCTTGCGGTTGGGGTTAGTGCTTTTGCATGGGTTGCTTCTGTCGCTCCTGCTGCATTCCTCGGTCACTTCACGGTTTTTGTTTTGGCTTGTGTGGTTGGATATTACGTTGTTTGGAACGTGACACATGCCTTACATACCCCTTTAATGTCGGTGACGAATGCTATCTCCGGTATTATTGTTGTTGGGGCATTATTACAAATTGGGCAAGGAAATGGCGTGGTTACCGCTTTGGCATTTATTGCTGTTTTAATTGCAAGTATTAATATATTTGGTGGCTTTACGGTAACCAAACGTATGCTTGAAATGTTCCGTAAAGACTAAGGGAGTTCACAATGTCTGCAGGATTAGTACACGCGGCTTATATTGTGGCTGCTCTATTTTTTATTTTAAGTTTGGCTGGTCTATCAAAGCAAGAGTCGGCAAGGGCAGGGAACTATTATGGGATTGCAGGGATGGCGATTGCCTTATTTGCGACTATTTTTAGCCCAGATGCCCAAGGGCTCAGTTGGATTTTACTGGCGATGGTTATCGGTGCGGGGATTGGTATCCACTTAGCAAAAAAAGTGGAAATGACCCAAATGCCTGAGTTGGTCGCTATGTTACATAGTTTTGTTGGTATGGCGGCAGTCTTGGTCGGCTACAATAGCTTATTAGATGCCCCTTCGGTTACCACTCATGCTGAACATGTGATCCACCTAGTCGAAGTTTTCCTTGGAGTATTCATTGGCGCGGTGACCTTCACTGGCTCTATCGTTGCTTTTGGTAAATTACGTGGCACGATTAATTCATCACCACTTAATTTGCCACATAAACACAAGTTAAATCTTGCCGCGCTGGTTGTATCTGGACTATTAATGATTAATTTTGTTAATACTGATGGAGGGTTATTTCCCTTAATCGTTATGACAATGATTGCTTTAGTCTTTGGCTACCATTTAGTGGCTTCGATCGGTGGTGCCGATATGCCAGTGGTTGTGTCAATGCTGAATTCTTACTCTGGTTGGGCAGCCGCCGCCGCTGGGTTTATGTTAGCTAATGATCTCTTAATTGTGACCGGTGCATTGGTTGGTTCTTCAGGTGCCATTCTGTCTTATATCATGTGTAAAGCAATGAACCGCTCATTTATTAGTGTCATAGCTGGTGGCTTTGGTCAAGAAATCGTGATTAATTCCGATCAAGAGCAAGGTGAATACCGTGAAATGAACGCAGAAGATGTTGCCGATCTACTCAAAAATTCAAGTTCCGTAATCATCACTCCTGGATATGGTATGGCGGTTGCTCAGGCTCAATACCCAGTTTATGAGATCACCGAAAAACTGCGAGCGCAGGGAATCAAGGTTCGTTTTGGAATTCACCCGGTTGCTGGTCGGTTACCTGGACACATGAATGTTCTATTAGCAGAAGCTAAAGTACCTTATGATATCGTACTAGAAATGGACGAAATCAACGATGACTTTGCTGAGACCGATACCGTTTTAGTTATCGGAGCCAATGATACGGTTAACCCAGCCGCGTTAGAAGATCCCAACAGCCCAATTGCAGGTATGCCCGTTTTGGAAGTTTGGCATGCTAAAAATGTCATCGTCTTTAAACGCTCCATGAATACGGGCTATGCCGGTGTGCAAAACCCACTATTCTTTAAAGACAATACTTATATGTTATTTGGTGATGCCAAAGAGAGTGTAGACTCTATATCTAAAGCGTTGTAATCTTATCTCTAGGTTTAATAATGAAAGCCAGCAAATGCTGGCTTTCATTATTTTGGCTAATAGCCAGTCTTCTTTTTGACATTAGCCCTGTTTATTATTGACAGGGAAATAACAACAACATTTTATATCTATTAGATAATTAATCTCCATTTTTGGGGTTTTATGATCAAACGAACATTAATATTGGTGGCTACGATTATACGAACTCTCATTGGTTTATGGGCAGTTGCATCGGCTTTTTCAGTTTATGCCGATTCACTACCGGAGCGAATCGATCAGTTTGTTTCATCGTTTGATTATCAAAGCTCTGTAGTGAATTACGATATTCGTAGCATACAAAAAGAATATCCGACTCGTTTATTAATTCACGAAACCATGCTACCTCAGACTGCTGCATATCCGTTAAAGGATATCCAATTGCTGTATCGGTTAGCTGAAACGTGTTCTGGTAATTTACCTTTAAATCCTTTAATGACCGAGCCGTTGGTGTTTACTCGTGCACTCTGTAAAGGAACTCAGTTACCAACACGTTGGTTTGCTCGAAGTGCATTGATTCATCCTGGTGGTGGAAGTTATGCCGCTCGCTATGCAAACGCTTATCCAGATAGGTTTGCCGAACTTGAACCATTTATGCACATTCAAGAACGCCCCAAAGCGCCTGAAGATGATCTTCTTGGTCGTCTACAACAGATGGATGAGTACACCATGAGTGCATTGATTTCAGGTGCACTTATGTTTAGTGATGGTAAATTATTTTGGCTGAGAAAAGGGGATAAGTACTATCTGTTTGAAGAGGGGATCTGGCAGGAAAATGCCGCTAATGCGGGATTATCATTTAGCTTAGCGGGTCATGAGAGTACTTGTTTTGTACAACGTGGTAATTTGTGTTGGGATGTAAAAGATCATTCTGATCTACTACGAATAAGTATGGTGATATTGGTGATTGCCAATATCCTATTAGTGATCGGCTGGTTAATCTATCGCTGGAATTCTAAACGAAAAGAAATGAAAAGCCGCATGCTTATTTTACAGATTTTGACGCATGAGCTTAGAACCCCGATTGCAAGCTTATCATTAACGGTTGAAGGTTTTCGCCGTGAATTTGAACATTTACCCGAATCTGTATACGATGAGTTTCGTCGTCTCTGTGAAGACTCAAGGCGACTAAGGCAATTAGCTGAAGCAAGTAAAGATTATCTGCAATCGGATAATAAGCCACTGGCAACCGATTGGGTTCCCTCGGTTGCGGAATGGCTAGAATATAAGGTTGAAGAAGAATTTATAGAACCGATTGAGTTCATTATTAATCAAGATATTGCCGCAAAACTTAACGTTTATTGGCTTGGAACTTGTGTGGATAATTTAATTCGCAATGCGGTCAAATATGGCGTTGCCCCCGTGACGTTGGAAGTTGTTACACAACCGAATGTTGTGACGATCAAGGTGACAGACCAAGGGGCACTAACACATAAAGATTGGCGTCATTTACGCAAGCCATTTGTAAGCAAAAGTGGCTTAGGACTTGGCTTAACTATAGTAGAATCGATGGTTGGCAGAATGGGGGGAACAATGACCCTTATTGGACCACCAACCACTTTTATATTGGAGATACCCTGTGAAACAGACATTGCTTCTCGTTGAAGATGATAAAAACCTCGCTGACGGTCTATTAGTTAGCTTGGAGCAAGCAGGATATGACTGTTTACATGCAGAAACCATTGCCGCTGTACAACAATATTGGGAAAAAGCCGATTTAGTTATTTTGGACCGCCAATTACCCGATGGTGACTCAGTACAACATATGACGGAATGGAAAAAAATCAAGGATGTTCCCGTGATCTTGTTAACCGCACTGGTTACAGTCAAAGATAAAGTGACCGGGCTTGATGCAGGAGCAAATGACTATTTAACAAAACCTTTTGCAGAAGCAGAACTATTTGCCAGAATTAGAGCACAACTTCGTTCCCCCGATAGTGATGAACAAGATGATAGCAAAGTTATTACCCCGAACTTGGTGATTGACAAAGCGACAAGAGAGGTATTCTTTCATGATCGGTCTATTACCTTAACTCGAACCGAATTTGATCTATTGCTATTTTTAGCCAGTAATTTAGGTCGTGTTTTTACTCGTGATGAGTTGCTTGATCACGTATGGGGATATAACCATTTCCCAACAACCCGAACTGTCGATACACATGTTCTACAACTGCGCCAAAAGCTTCCCGGATTAGAAATTGAAACTTTGCGTGGTGTAGGATATAAAATGAAAGCTTAATTTCATGCCAAAAAAAGTATTGATTCTGGGCACGTTGCTAAGCGTGCCTTTTCAACTACATAGTAGCGATTGGTTTGAGACAAACACTCCTTTGACTCAAGCCCATCAAAACTTGTTAACCAATGATCTTGAAGGAATGTTTACTTCCTTAGTTGAAGTGTGGCAACTAAAACAGAACAAAAATATTCAATCCCACCTCAATGATTTATTCGTGCAATCACTTTCCATCGATTGTGGAAAAAGCTTAAATAATCAACCTTTTCCTGAATGGATAAAATCGATAACTATTACCAATATCGACATTCAAAGCCCGGGGAGAGATGCTTATCAAGTCTTAGTTGAAGCACAAACAAGTAAAGAACTCACCGACGTAAAATTAACAAAATGGGTCAAAAAACCACTCTCTTCCGATATTTTATTTAGTAGAAAAGGTGACGATGTCACTAATGGTTGGCGAACCTATCTTAAACGTTATAATTTGAATAACAAATTATCGATAGGCTTATATCGATTAGATATTACCGCGAGTGATCAAACCTCTTGGAGTTCCTGGATTATTTTAAGCGATTTTAAAGCCAAACAAACAGTGCATTGGTCATCAAAAGATCAGTGGATCGTAGATAAAAACGCACTACTGAATAGATACTGCCCATTACCCAAATTGGATGTTTCCGTTTTTGACTATGTAGATAACGAATACAAAGAAATATGGACAAAAAGTTATGAGTCTGACTATCCAACACAACTTGAATTGACCAATCTTGCCTCCGATCGCTATGTACTCGCCGTCTCGATGACCCATCAACGTTGGCAAG
Organism: Vibrio fujianensis; assembly: GCF_002749895.1. Lineage (GTDB taxonomy): Bacteria > Pseudomonadota > Gammaproteobacteria > Enterobacterales > Vibrionaceae > Vibrio > Vibrio fujianensis. The sequence goes on from NZ_NBUS01000054.1 coordinate 521,748, forward strand.
GTGCTATCACCATAGAACAAGCTCAAGTTATTAGTAAAACATACAACGTTTCACTAGAGGAATAACTCAAGTTAATAGACAATAAGCCGTTAATAGAAAAAAGAAACGAACGGTTTATCTGGTATGAAGTATAAAATTAACCTTTTAGCGTTATCGGTTACGCTAGCAGCGGGAAATACGTTCGCTGCAAACTATGCCGTTGAAGCCCGTGGCGATGCTATGGGTGGGGTTGGAGTCGTGGCAGCAAACTATCTAACTGCGCCATTTTATAATCCGGCCATTGTTGCGATTTATCGGCGTAGTGATGATGCTGGTATGATTTTACCGAGTATCGGCCTTACCTATAATGATCCCAATAAGCTCGTAAAAGGCATTGATAATATTGCTGATTTAATCAACAGCGGCGATCCATCAAAAGCCAGTGAGCTAGAAACCGCACTGAACGATATAGATGGTAGTGTCCTTAACGCGAATGTTGGGGGAGTCGTTGCTTTTGGCATACCGAATCGTTATATCTCTGCCAATATTTTTGGCAAAGCTTATGTTGAAGCCTTCGCCGCTCCCGCCATTTCCGATACATGTTCAGACCCAGGAAATACAGATCTTTGTACGCTGGAAAAAGCACAAAATAGTACCGTCAATGCTGTTTCAGTCGCGGTAACAGAGGTTGGAATATCATTAGCAAAATATCAAACTGTATTAGGGCAGCACATGTCGTTTGGCATCAGCCCAAAGTTACAACGTATCTATACCTACGTTTATCAAGCCAGTTTTACCAACTATGAGTTTAAAGACTTTTTAGATGAAGGGACCGGTGAAACCACCTTTAATATTGATGCGGGGGCATTATGGTTTCATGGCCCTTATCGATTAGGTGTTTCGGTCAATAATTTAGTCAGCCGAGATATACAGACCCGTAGTATTGGCAATACACAATATGAATATCAAATTCGTCCTCAAGTCACCTTTGGAGCAGGAATTGTTGCTGATTATTTTTCCCTCAGCGTCGATTATGATTTGAATACCGATAAGCGATATAAAAATTTTGCTGATGATACGCAAATGATTCGAGTCGGAACTGAGATCGATATTATGCGACAACTAAAACTAAGAGCAGGTTACAATAAAAACTTAGCTTATCGTCATTCAGAAGATACGGTGACCGCCGGAATAGGGCTTTCGCCACTCGGATTATTTCAACTAGACGTGGGTGCTAGCTATACGAACGAAAATGCAATGGGCGCTTATGTAAACTTCCTTGCGAGTTACTAAATGAAGCTCTATAGTTTGGCTCCTTTATAGGAGCCTTTTTTATGTTAGATGATTTCCCAACGTTAACCCATGCCGAGCAACAAACCGCCGTGGAACAAATTCAACACTTAATGGCACAAGGTATGAGTACGGCACAAGCCATTAAAGTCGTTGCCGAAGCTATACGAACGGAGCAAGCAACAACCTCTCAAAGCAAAGAATAAATTACAGTAAAGGTCGAAGAATAGGGCGCTAAAAGCGCTCTTTTTTTGTTTCAAATAAACACAAAAAACATAAAATGAATAAATTTCAATGCATTACATCAGAATAAAACACTGCCACCTTTCTCATTAGTTTAGTCAAAAAACATGCCTTGTAATTTTATTACAAAAACAAATAGCACCAATATCTTTACTAGTAGGATATGCTAAAAGGCAACAGTGTCACTTTCTTATTAAGGACAATATACCCAAACAACTAACTTGGAGTTGCAGGTAGGCGGCAAGTGAGTGAATCCCCATGAGCATAGACTGGCTATGTGATTGGGGTGAAAGAACGTAGCCAACACCCCTGCAGCTTCAAGTAGGAAGGGTATAACAACGATGTGGGATGGATCTTAGTTGCGGAGGCAAAAAGGTTTGATTGAGATAAATAAAAAGCTCACCAAGGAGGTGACAATGTCACGTTTGATGAGCTTTAAATGATAAGAGCCTAAAATATTAAAATAGGAGGCTAATCAGCAGTGTATATTATTGTGAGGCTTGTAAAGCTTGATCAAGATCTGAAAGTAAATCATCAATGTGTTCAATCCCAATAGAGAGCCGAACCATGTCAGCTGAAACACCGGCTGCTTTTAACTCTTCGTCATTCAGTTGACGGTGGGTTGTTGCTGCGGGAATAGCCGCACAACTTTTAGCATCACCAATATTAACCAAGCGAAGAATTAACTTTAGTGCATCATAAAATCGAGTGCCAGCATCACGCCCGCCGACAATACCAAAACTTAAAATACCCGATGCTTGTCCTTGCATATATTTTTCAGCTAAGTGATGATCTTTATGAGTCGGTAATCCAGCATAGTTCACCCAACTCACTTGAGGATGCTGAGTAAGCCACTGAGCAATGGCTAAACTATTTTGGTTAATGCGTTCGATGCGTAGTGCGAGTGTTTCTAATCCTTGCAAAAGATTCCAAGCGGATTGAGCGCTTAATGCAGCTCCCATATTACGTAAGGGGACAACTCGTGCGCGTGCAATAAAGGCTGCCGCCCCGATATCCTGAGTATAATTAACGCCGTGATAAGAGACATCAGGCTGATTAAGTAATGGAAATCGTTCGGCATGATCGGCCCATGGAAAGTTTCCAGAATCGACAATGACTCCACCGATTGTTGTGCCATGCCCACCAATATATTTAGTGGCAGAATGCACAACAATATCGGCACCATGTTCAAAAGGACGCCATAGAAATGGCGTCGCAACAGTATTATCAACAATCAAAGGAACGCCATGTTGATGAGCAATATCAGCTAGAACTTGGATATCGACCAAACTACCAGAAGGGTTACCGATACTTTCACAAAAAATTGCGCGTGTATTTTGATCGATAAGTTGCTCAATTTGATTGAAGTTATCTTTATCTACAAAACGAACCTCAATACCTTGTCTTGGTAGCGTATGAGCAAATAAATTATAAGTTCCACCATAAAGTTCACTTAATGAGATGATATTATCGCCAGTTTCAGCGATGGTTTGAATGGCGTAAGTAATTGCGGCCATTCCGGAAGCAACGGCTAAGCCGCCAACACCACCTTCAAGGGCTGTAATCCGCTGTTCAAGCACATCACAGGTAGGGTTCATAATTCGAGAATAAATATTACCTTGAACTTTTAAATCAAACAAATCAGCGGCATGCTGAGCATTGTCAAAGCTAAATGAGGTTGTTTGATGGACAGGAATAGCGACAGCATGTTGGCTATCGGGTTGATAACCATAGTGCAAGGCAAGAGTTTCACGTTTCATTACATATCCTTATTGATTAACGTTTGCCCATAAAAACATGAGGTAATTCGCATGTCAATCTTATTGAGCCTTGTTATACTTAAGTGCGCATTAGGTATATTATGTTAAATGTGATAACGTGGCTATAATCAATAAATGACTATTCCTTTCAAGCTTAGATGACTTCTATTCACTCGCGCTATTTTCCATTGAACATAACCTATTTACCATAAAGTATATAATTAGCTTTATTGTGTCATGGCTGACCAATAAAGCTAATTATGCGATACAGAGCAAAGATTAATTTCTTTGTAAATAAAGCTGAGTAAGACGTTGCAGTTCTTGGCTACGTATCGGTTTTAAAATGACATCATTCATGCCTGCCTCTAGAAATACTTTATGATCACTTTGCATCGCATGAGCGGTGAGCGCAATGATAGGCGTTTGAATGTGATTGGCTCGTAACTGCTGGGTTGCTTGAATACCATCCATAATCGGCATAGAAATATCCATAAAAATTAGGTCAAAAGAGTCGTTGCTCTTTACGAGTTCAATCGCTTGATAACCATGCTCTGCAATTGTTACATTGTAACCCATCTGAGATAGGATTAACTGAATGACCACTTGGTTTGTTTTTGTATCTTCAACTACCAAGATATTTTGGCTACTTACATTTTGTGCGGGTTTGCGCAACGTCATATTAGTCGTTGAAGAAACAGTGGCTTTTTGATTTAAACGAGACTCAACAGGTAACTTAATGGTGAACTGACTGCCCTCACCAAGTTGGCTTTGAACGGTGATTTCCCCTCCCATTAACTTCACTAGATGTTTTGTGATTGCTAACCCTAAGCCAGTACCACCATAGTTACGAGTAATTGAGCTATCAGCTTGGATAAAAGGTGAAAATAAATGTTCAATTCGTTGCTGTTCTATGCCAATGCCGCTATCTCTAACCTCAATAACCAACTGATCTCGTGCGGTTATCAATGAAACATCGACACTGCCAATGTGAGTAAACTTTATAGCATTACCAATAATGTTGAACAGAATTTGCATCAATCTAACTGGGTCAACCCAGTATTCATAGTGATCACAGATGGATGTTCGGACATTAAAACGGATCCCTTTCGTTTCTGCGGCTTTATGATGATACCCAAGCGCATGCATTAAACGTTTATGGAGCTGAACCCAGTGACAATGTAACTTAAAATGCCCTGATTCAATACGGCTTAAATCTAAAATATCATTGATAATGACCAGTAAAAGCTCAGCTGAGCCTTCCATTTGTTCAAGCAGATTTTGTTGATAACGATTGGAGTCTTTACGTAAAATTTCAATCAATCCTAATACAGCGTTGAGCGGCGTTCTCAGCTCATGACTCATCATGGCTAAAAACTGAGATTTGGATTGATTCGCTTGCTCTGCTTGTTGTTGTGCTATTGTTAATTCGCGCGTTTTCAATTCAACGAGACGCTGTAACTCTTCTTTATGTTCAATATCATTGATCGCTCGTTCGAGTAATGGACGAAAACGTTGCAATGTTGCTTTCGTTTCTAGACTAAACTGCCCTTTTCTACTGCCTAACAATAATAAAATAGAGTCGCTTGTTTCGGTTCGAATACCCGTAAAAAGCGCCGATTTTATCTGGTTTTTAAGAAAGGGATTCAGATTATCAAACTCTTCTAGCTTGATAGGCTCGAAAAGAATAATGCACTCACCTTCTAATACACGTCGAAATTTATCACCATTTAACCAAGACTTATCTTTAAACGCTTGATTAGAGGCAAGAAAAGTAGCAAACGTAGTTTTATCTTTAAGTTTAGAGATAACAACAAAGTCATCAAATTTAATGTATCGATGTAGTACATTCTTTAATTCATCAAATATCTGATGCTTATTATCGGCATGACTTAAGGTAGAAATCGCGGTTAATATAACTCGGTTCTCTTCAGCGAGTTTGAGCTCGCGCTCTTTACTCCGCTCAAGCTCAAGTAACATCTCATTAAACTGTTCAATTTTGTCTTGTTCCATCATTAATTGTTATTCTGATTCATAAAAAATAACCGAAGCTATCATAAGGTTACCGTGCGCATTTTCACCACCAGTAAACCGTCCTTGTTCTCCAAACGTAAAGGGGCAGATAAAAGGATGTCCACGCATCTGTTTGGATAATTGCTGGTAAACGGTTGAAATTTCACTCCCTAATCGTAACATTGAACCTGCACAGTAAATGATGATCGCCCCAAGCATAAGCGATTCATGATAATTTTGAGTATTAACCTCTTTAATTACTTTGGACGCTCGATTAATTAATTGCTCTTTCGAGCCGGTCATCAGGGTGATCCGCTCACCTTCTTTAATGGTGGAAAATTGTTCTAATGCTCCATTTTTTGTCATTCGAATTGGGTGAGATAATTTATAGTAGGGCTGTTGGTGTACATAACCGGCCACTCGTCCTAACGGGAAGCGAGTGACATGTTGAAAAAGATAATCATCGTTGATTTGCATCCCAGAATGATCACTGACCCATTCCGTATAAATATCAGCCGCTCTTTCTCCATCAATCTGTTCAATTAGTCGTCCAGCCGATTTTGTGACTCTTCCTTCAAATTCGGTCGGTGAATAACCCGCGCTTAGTCCAGTGAGTAATGGCTGCGAAGGGAAAAACAGTTGAATAGCAATGCCGTTTTGGCTCCAGCCATCTTGAGTGATGATAGACCACTTCTCTTGAATATCATTATCAGCTGAACTTCCTCCAATCATAGGAACTTGAGTACCAAATGTTTCATCAATGGCATCAATTAAAAGTTCCTCATTACCGGGGGTTGAATGTAAAACAACTAAGCTTGGAACTTCACCCACTCGGTCGGCTGACACTAATGCTTGCTGAAGGGCGATTTGGGTATTTTTTTTATAGTCACAGCCGAGTGTAAAATTGATAAGCCCAGTGCCATAGGCACTATAAAACGAGTCATAAATCGCCATTAACGCAATCACGGGACCCGCATGGTAACCTTGATCGGTCATGACCCCACAGCAGGAAGAACAGCCAATGAAAGGCGTTGAAGGAAAGGCTTGGGTGAGCGCATGTTGAATTTCATGACCAGCATATTCTTCTGAATAATAACAAATAAGACTCGCGATCCCCTCTTTTTCGAGCTCTTCTTGCAGTTGGTCTATCGCTTTTTGGGGCGTTAATATATGAGTGTAAGCGGTAATTAATCGCATCTGTATATATACTTAAAAAGTTCTTTGCTTGTTATACATGATCTGAAAGGTAGAGTATAATTTTTATCCTGATTTGCTTGATAAAAGACGAATTTTGATACCCAACTCAACAATGTATATTTCTGATGTCGCTTCACTGACCAACCATCTATTCCTCTCTTGTTTAATCACATTTTCTTTGGGCGTGATCGTCCACGGTTCCTCAATAGGATAATAAAGGCTGTACCCAACTTCATCGTTTTCTTTTCTTGTTATCGTAAGCACTTTTTCATTCACAATTAACGAACATTTAGGTTGAATGACACAGTCAAGAGTGACAACGTCATCATGCGTTATGGTGCGCCATATAAACGCAACCAGTAAAATAGTTAAAGTGATGGTAATTTGAACAAGTCTGTGTTTTGTAAGTCTTTCTGATGGCATTGATTTGTGTTCCCTATGTAACAAACTTCAAACTTTTTAAATAAAAAAGCAAGCCCAGAACAATACTAAGGTTACATCCCTGTCATTAAATTGTTAAATGCAGTATAGTTGCGTTTGGAAAATGCCACTTTTTTATAAAGTCAGCAACAACTCTCAAGCATTTGATAACCATTATTTTTATGGTGGCGATTGCTTGTTGTTGTCAACTTGGTGGCATTACGACATGAGTCGTGTTGAAAGTAAAGTGTAGTTAATTAGACATTGGAAGCATGCAAATGAGCCAAGAACAGCAGCTTAGACAAAACTACAACTACACAGTCGTTCGTCAATTTACCCTTGTGACTATTTTATGGGGTATTGTCGGTATGGCTGTGGGCGTTTTGATAGCCGCTCAATTAGTATGGCCACAGCTCAACTTTGATACGCCGTGGTTGACGTATAGTCGTTTACGTCCTCTGCATACAAATGCGGTAATTTTCGCGTTTGGTACTAGTGCCCTATTCGCAACCTCTTATTATGTTGTACAGCGCACCTGTCAAACTCGTCTTTTTGGTGGCCGACTTGCGGCCTTTACCTTTTGGGGATGGCAGGCGGTCATTGTTGCCGCTGCTATATCTTTGCCCTTAGGTTACACCACCAGTAAAGAGTACGCTGAGTTAGAGTGGCCGATCGATATCTTAATCGCTATCGTTTGGGTTGCTTATGCTGTGGTCTTTTTTGGGACGATAGTCAAACGTAAAACCTCACATATTTATGTCGCGAACTGGTTTTTTGGTGCTTTCATTATCACTGTGGCTGTTCTACACATAGTCAATAGCATGGCGATTCCTGTCTCAATGATGAAATCATACAGTATTTATTCAGGTGCTGTTGATGCCATGGTGCAATGGTGGTATGGCCATAATGCGGTTGGTTTTTTATTGACGGCTGGTTTTTTAGGCATGATGTATTATTTTGTTCCCAAGCAAGCTGAACGTCCAGTTTACTCATATCGGCTCTCTATCGTTCACTTTTGGGCTTTGATTTCTTTATATATCTGGGCTGGCCCGCACCACCTTCATTATACCGCACTCCCCGATTGGACACAGTCTCTCGGTATGGTGATGTCATTGGTTCTTTTTGCACCATCTTGGGGAGGTATGATCAATGGTATTATGACGCTGTCGGGTGCATGGCATAAATTACGCGATGATCCCATTTTACGTTTTTTGATCGTTTCGCTTTCCTTCTATGGTATGTCAACTTTTGAAGGGCCGATGATGTCGATTAAAACCGTCAATGCCCTCTCTCATTATACTGATTGGACGGTAGGCCATGTGCATTCTGGAGCTTTAGGTTGGGTCGCTATGGTATCTATCGGATCCGTTTACCACCTTATCCCGCGCTTATTTGGACAAGAACGTATGTATTCGGTTGGTTTAATCACCATGCACTTCTGGCTCGCAACGATTGGTACAGTGTTATACATCGTCGCAATGTGGATCTCAGGCGTAATGCAAGGACTAATGTGGCGTGCAGTGAACTCTGATGGCACACTCACTTATAGTTTTGTTGAGTCTGTTCAAGCCTCTTATCCTTTTTATACCGTTCGTTTTATTGGTGGCTTTATTTTCTTATCAGGTATGTTTGTCATGGCTTATAACACCTATAAAACCATTTCAGCCCCGAAAGATAGCTTAAAAGCTATTCCTCAGCCGGTATAAGGAGATTGAGAGCATGAGTCATAACGCTAAAAACCGCCATGAAATAGTAGAACGTAATGTAGGTTTGCTGGCTATTTTGATCGTCTTTGCTATTAGTCTGGGAGCTTTAGTCGAAATTACGCCCTTGATCTTTCAGCAACAAACCAATGAACCGGTCGATAATTTACGTCCTTACACTGCCTTAGAGTTGGAGGGCCGTGATATCTACATCCGTGAAGGATGTCATGTGTGTCATAGCCAGATGATCCGTCCCTTCCGCTCAGAAACTGAACGTTACGGGCACTATTCCGTCGCCGGTGAAAGCGTCTGGGAACATCCTTTCTTATGGGGGTCAAAACGTACTGGGCCAGATCTTGCTCGAGTGGGTGCACGCTATTCTGACGAGTGGCACCGTGTTCATTTAATTGACCCTCGTGAGTTGGTTCCTGAATCTAATATGCCTGGTTTCCCATGGTTAGCAAAAAATGCAGTCAGTGATAAGCATACTCAACAGAAAATGGCCTTATTCCGTGATCGCTTTGGTATGCCTTATACCGATGAACAAATTGCCAATGCACCAAAAGAATTAGAAGGTAAAACAGAGATGGATGCTATCATTGCTTATCTTCAGTCGCTTGGTCATGCAATGAAATAGAGGAAGTATTTATGGATATCGGTACGATTCACAGTATTTGGACCATTGTCCTGTTTGTCTGCTTTATTGGTGTTGTATGGTGGGCTTACGGGAAGAAACGTAAAGCACGTTTTGATGAAGCAGCTAATCTCATCTTCGACGAAGAGCCATCTTCATCGAAAAAACAAGGAGAGACCAAGCAATGACGACATTTTGGAGTCTTTGGATTATCGTCATCACAGTCGGAACACTACTGGGCTGTGCGGCTCTACTCATTTGGTGTTTGAAAGACAAAATGGGGGTAGAAGAAGGCAAAGACATGGGCCATGACTATGATGGCATCCGAGAAATCAATAATCCGCTGCCTAAGTGGTGGACATATTTGTTTATTGGAACATTTGTTTTTGCCGCGATTTATCTCGCTCTTTATCCTGGTTTGGGTAACTTTAAAGGGTTACTTGGCTGGCAGAGTTCAGATCAAACGGTGCGTTCACTAGCGGCATCTGAATCCTCTATCGAAGCCGCTCAACAAAATAAGCGTTTGGTTCAATACGCAAAAGAATTAGATGACGCACAAACTTACTTTGGTGAACAATTCAGAAAACTTGCCTACCAAAACGGCGGGGATGAACTACGCTCATTACCAGAGATTGCCGCCGATTCAGACGCTTTAAATGTTGGTCAACGTCTGTTTTTGCAAAACTGTTCTCAATGCCATGGTTCTGATGCTCGCGGACAAAAAGGGTTTCCTAATCTCACCGATAAAGCATGGCTTTATGGTGGAGAACCAGAGGCGATTATTACCACGATTCGCCACGGTCGCATCGGTGAAATGCCTGGATGGAAAGACTCTCTTGGTGAACAAGGTGTTAAAGAAGTCGTCAGCTATACCTTGAGTCTCTCAGGCCGTTCTGTTAATGCCCGTGAAGCAGCAGCCGGAAAAAATCGTTTTGTCGTTTGCGCTGCTTGTCATGGTACTGATGGTAAAGGAAACCCTGCGGTTGGTGCTCCAGATCTAACCGACCAATATTGGCTTTTTGGCGGTTCCCGTGCCGATGTCACAGAAACCGTTATGTATGGTCGTTCCGGTGTGATGCCTGCATGGTTGGACATATTGGGTGAAGATAAAGTTCAGCTTGTTGCCGCTTATGTCTGGAGTTTGAGTAATTCAGATACAATGAAATAGCGCTTCAAATCAGCCCCTTAAAAGGGGCTGGTTCTCTATCAGTTTTATGTTCTATCTTTTGTTGTAGAGAATATTCTTATGGAACAACCTTGGTATAAACAATTCTGGCCCTGGTTCTTAATTATATTACCTTCGATGGTGGTCATTGGAACCTTAGTTGTTGTCTTTATCTTTCATCAAAACTCAGTTTCTATGGTCACGGAGGATTATTATAAAAAAGGAAAAGGAATCAATATTGACTTATCAAAAATTAATCAGGCAAAACGCCATCACCTCAAAGCGGCGATTCTTTCAGAAGGTAACGATGTCGTTATTCAGCTCGATAAAGGTTCTTTGCCGCATTACCCTGCACTCAATATTATGTTTGCTCATCGAACGTTGCCGGATCGTGACTTTACTCAACTCGTGACTGCCGACTTTCAAGGTCATTATCGAATAAAATTGGATGAAGCGCTCAACGGTCCATGGTTTTTAGAATTATCGCCGCATAACGATCAATGGTTGATTCAAGGAAAGGTCAACTTTCCCTCGGTCGCTGCCACTCAATTGCTGAATTAGGCTTATGAAAAAAACGTGTTATCACTGTGGCGAAGATGTCCCAGCCGATACCCAATTGACGGTGATGATCTTAGGCGAACAACGAGAGATGTGCTGCCCTGGCTGTCAAACGATAGCTCAGACGATAGTAGACAGTGGCCTTGTTTCCTACTACCAATACCGACAAAAAACGGCCGAAAAAATTGACCTTGTTCCTGATGCGCTTAAAAACTTAACTCACTATGATGATGACACGATTCAAGAGGAATTTGTTTTTAAGCATGATGAGTATAATGAGGTCACGTTAGGCCTCGAAGGTGTTTCCT
>NZ_NBUS01000054.1:533024-541418 GCF_002749895.1 Vibrio fujianensis
GCCGCCTGTGCTTGGTTAATTGAAAAACACATGCTAAAACAAGCAGGAATAGCAGAAGTCAGTGTCAATACCCTAACTCATCGAGCTCGACTCGTCTGGGACCCCACGAAAATAAAACTAAGTGCCATTATCACCCAACTACAAAGGTTAGGTTACAAAGCCTCCCCTTTTGAACAAGACGATCAAGAACAAGCATACCACCGAGCTTCAAAGCAATACCTTTATCGTATCGGTGTTGCCGGTATCGCATCGATGCAGGTTATGATGGTTGCTGTTGCACTCTATTTAGAAGTTTTTTCCGATCTCGATGACGCTTTTAAACATTATTTTCGGATCGTTAGCTTTTTCTTTGCCACTCCTGTCATGCTTTATTCAGCGTGGCCATTTTATGAAAATGCATGGCGAAGCATCAAAGCTCGCGCACCAAGTATGGATATCCCGGTTTCTATCGCAATGATCATGGCATATGTTGCAAGTGTTGTTGCGACAGTCAACCGTTCAGGCGAGGTGTTTTATGAAGCGGTAACCATGTTTGCTTTCTTCTTATTACTTGGCCGATATTTTGAGATGAAAGCTCGACGAGAAGCCTCTGCTCATAGTGCAAATTTGCTCAAATTGGTGCCAACGTTTGCTACCTTATCTGATGGATCACAAGTCCCTGTAAGGCAATTGAATGTAGGCGATACATTACGAGTGTTACCAGGAGAAAATATTCCTTCTGATGGAAAAATTCTTTCAGGGCAAGTGTATGTGGATGAGTCCATGTTAACAGGGGAGTCCGTTCCTGTCGTGAAAATAATGGGTGATGATGTTTTTGCTGGCACTTTAAATGGTGATGAATCTTTTGAAATGCAGGTAACTAAAAATAAAGCAGAGTCAATGATTTCTCATATAGTTCGCATGCAAGATAACGCCCAGATAAGTAAACCAAGAATTGCAGAAATTGCCGATATTGTTTCACGTTATTTTGTCATAGCGACATTAGTTATTGGCGCAGGGACTTGGCTATTTTGGCACTTTTATCATCCAGAAAACGCATTTTGGATCATGCTTTCGGTTTTAGTGGCAACCTGCCCATGCGCCCTCGCATTAGCCACTCCGACCGCAATTACCTGTGCGACCTCTCGTTTAAGCCACTTTGGCATTTTACTCCGTAAAGGGCATGTTTTTGAAACTCTTTGTCAAGTGAATCACTTGATTATGGATAAAACGGGAACACTGACTGAAGGTCGCATCGAGATTTATCAAACAAAAGTACATGATACACATTTTTCCCTCCAGCAATGTCAAGCCATTGCCGCCAGTTTAGAGCGACATGCTAATCATCCTTTAGCGAAAGCTTTTACTTCTTTTGCGGATGAGAGTTATCAAGTTGAACAGGTAAAAAACGTAATAGGAAGTGGTCTACAGGGCATTTATCAAGGACAAACTCTCCGATTAGGCTCGGCGTCTTTTACTTTAGGTCAATCCGATCTCGATGCGCAAGAACTCGATTGTATTTATCTCAGTAGTAATACACGGTTGATCGCTTCATTTTATTACCGCGATCCGATTCGTCGTGAGAGCTTGGCGATGGTCACTGAGTTCAAAAATGCGGGGATTCGTTTAACTCTATTATCCGGAGATAATCAATTGAACGTACAACGAGTCGCGGACAAAATGGGCATTGAACATGTGGTTGCGAATGTGACTCCAGAACAAAAATTAAACTATCTACACTCTCTACCGGATGATACCATCACCTTAATGATTGGTGATGGTATTAATGATGCTCCTGTCCTAGCCGGCGCGCATCTTTCTGTTGCCATGGGAGGAGGAACCGATGTCGCTAAAGCTTCATCTGATATGGTTTTATTGAATGACAAACTCAGTAATGTGCTTAAAGCTCGAAAACTTGCGTTTAACACTCGGAAAATCATTAAAGAGAATTTATGGCTATCTTTGTTCTATAACCTACTGATTCTACCTTTAGCCATAATGGGTTATGTCCCGCCTTATATTGCCTCTTTAGGAATGTCGCTCAGCTCGGTTGTCGTGATTGCAAATTCAATGAGGTTATTGAAGTTCCATGGATAGTTTTTTTCTATTAGTGCCCGCTGCCATTTTATTTACCGCCCTCGCCTGTGCGATTTTTATCTGGGCGGTAAAACATGATCAATTTGAAGATTTAGAGCGGCAAGGTCATAACATTTTGTTTGATGATGAAGAGCCAAAACAAGAAGAAACCGATGCTTGCAAATCACAATACCGCCTAGAACCACAAGAAAAAGAGGACAAATAAGCCATGGTCACGCCAGATTTTATTGGAGCGTTTGTGATTGGTCTGCTCGGAGCTGGGCACTGTATGGCGATGTGTGGCGGGTTAAGTTCATTATTAACCATCGGATCCCCCTCTGCTCATCCTATGTCTCATACTCTCCTTCTTTACAATGCAGGGCGTATCATTAGCTATATGGTTTTTGGCGCTTTGATTGGTGGATTCACCGCCTCAATCTCTCAACTCGCTAGCTTAAATCAATCTCTCATTTGGTTACGTTTATTGGCCGCCATGTTTATGGTCATACTGGGTCTTTATATTGGTCGCTGGTGGTTTGGGCTATTAAAGTTAGAAGCGGTTGGGCAAAAACTGTGGTATTACCTTTCACCATTAGGACGCCACTTTTTACCCTTAACATCCCGTTGGCAAGCGATCCCATTTGGCTTTATTTGGGGCTGGTTACCGTGTGGATTAGTTTATTCCATACTGACTTGGGCTGCCGTTTCAGGCAGTGCCATTTCGGGCGCTTTAATTATGGGCGCATTTGGCATGGGGACACTACCAGCGATGTTAGCTATAGGCGCGAGTGCGACTAAATTAAAACATATTCAACAGTCTAAATATTTTCGTCAACTAGCCGCTCTTTCAATTATTGCCTATGGCTTTTATACCGCTTATGGCGCTGTTGAAATATTGCTCGCCCTATCTTAAGAAGAAAGTGAGTGAGACTTTTAGACTATCCTTTCATGTTAATGAATGGTAGAATCTTGATGTATATCAATTTAGTGAAAGGTTGTTATGATTTCTGATAAGCCTGCTGCAAAGCGCATTCAATCTGGTGGTTGTGCAATTCACTGCCAAGACTGCAGTATTAGTCAGCTTTGTATTCCATTTACATTAAACGAGTCAGAGTTAGATCAGCTTGATCAAATTATTGAGCGTAAAAAGCCAATTCAAAAGGGTCAAGAACTGTTTAAAGCAGGCGATGAACTTCGTTCTCTTTATGCGATACGCTCAGGAACCATTAAAAGCTATACCATTACCGAACAAGGCGATGAGCAGATCACTGCCTTTCACCTTGCTGGTGATCTGGTCGGCTTTGATGCCATTACCGAGGATTGTCATCCCAGTTTTGCGCAAGCATTAGAAACTTCCATGGTGTGTGAAATTCCTTATGAAATTCTTGATGACTTGTCAGGGAAAATGCCTAAGCTACGTCAACAAATTATGCGTTTGATGAGTAATGAAATTAAAGGCGATCAGGAAATGATTCTCTTGCTGTCTAAAAAGAATGCAGAAGAACGTTTAGCCGCATTTTTATATAATTTATCGACGCGTTTTTCTCAACGTGGCTTCAGCCCGCGAGAGTTTCGCTTAACGATGACCCGTGGAGATATTGGTAACTACTTAGGCTTAACGGTCGAAACCATTAGCCGCCTACTGGGTCGATTTCAAAAATCTGAAATTTTAAGCGTAAAAGGCAAATATATCACCATCTTAGATCATGATGCGTTAATGCAATTGGCTGGTGTGTCAAAAGAATCTAAATAAGTTCAATGAGGTAGCTCTTTAATGAGCTACCTCATACTTTTCCGAAAAATCTTCTCATATTCGCTAAAACTCTGACGCTAACTGCGCTAAAGTAACTCTAAGGTTGGTGGGTCCTAAACCTCCTACACAAACAAGGAGTCTGTTATGAGCATCTACAACAAGATATTAGTGGTTGCAGATATTAATCACGATGAACAACCAGCACTTGCCCGAGCGGTTCAGTTAGCCGCAAAAAGTCGTTCCCCGAGCCAAATTACTTTCTTTATGTCGATTTATGACTTTTCTTATGATATGACCTCTATGCTTTCGATGGATGAAAGAGATGCCATGCGACGAGGTGTCATTCATCAACGAGAAAAGTGGATGAAAAAAGTAGCTGAAGATTATATTGATTCTTCCATTAACTTTAGCGTCAAAGTGGTCTGGCACAATCGTCCTTATGAAGCGATCATCGCAGAGGTTTTTTCTGGTGAACACGATATTCTGATTAAGGGGACGCGCAAGCATGATATTCTTGAGTCGGTTATTTTCACCCCCACCGATTGGCATCTATTGCGCAAGTGCCCAACCCCAGTTTTATTGGTTAAAAATGCTGACTGGCCTGAAAATGCGAATATTATCGCTTCTGTTCATGTAGGGTCTGAAGTTGAAGCGCACCTTGAATTGAATGATATTATGGTTGAACAGTTACTCTGTTTAACTTCTCGATTGGATGCAATGCCTTACTTGGTGAATGCTTATCCGGTTACACCAGCTAATATTACAATTGAGCTGCCAGAATTTGACCCAACGACTTACACCGATGCAGTTCGTGGTCATCATCTCACGGCAATGAAAGCATTACGCCAAAAACATGGCTTGAATGAAGAACAAACGGTGGTTCAACAAGGTTTACCTGAAGATGTGATTCCAGCCGCAGCTGAAAAACTCAACGCAGCCATGGTTATTTTAGGAACAACGGGACGAACTGGCCTGTCTGCAGTTTTTATTGGTAATACAGCAGAACAAGTGATCGATAAAATCAATTGTGATGTTTTAGCACTAAAACCTAAAGGTTACATCAGCCCGCTTGATCCAAAAGTTGCGAATTAATCCTCACTTAATATTTGCTGATCAAAAACGCCCAGCGATTGCTTTTGGGCGTTTTTATTTAATCGTAAAAGGTCAACAAACCCTAGCATCTCGATCATATATCCGTATCATACGCACTTCACTTTGTTTTGAAGATTAAAGACCGCAAGCTAATGACAGAGCAGACCCAAGCACTAACCAAAGCCCAACAATACAATTTTAATAAATTACAAAAACGTATTCGCCGTAATACCGGCCAAGCCATTGCAGACTTTAATATGATCGAAGATGGCGATCGTATCATGGTATGTTTGTCGGGGGGTAAAGATAGCTTTACCATGCTAGATATTTTGATGAGTTTGCAAAAAAGTGCCCCCGTTTCTTTTTCATTAATCGCTGTGAACCTAGATCAAAAACAACCCGGTTTCCCTGAGCACATTCTTCCTGAATACCTTGCAAGTTTGGGTGTGGAATACAAAATTATTGAAGAAGATACCTATTCAATTGTACAAGAGAAGATCCCTGAAGGTAAAACCACTTGCTCGCTCTGCTCACGTTTGCGCCGTGGTATTTTATACCGCACAGCCAAAGCATTAGGTGCCACGAAAATTGCACTAGGACATCACCGTGATGATATCCTTGAAACGTTATTTTTAAATATGTTTTATGGGGGCAAAATGAAAGGAATGCCGCCGAAATTGGTTTCTGACAATGGTGAGCATGTGGTTATTCGCCCCCTCGCTTATTGTCGAGAAAAAGACATCATTAAATATGCCGATCTGCGCGGCTACCCGATTATTCCTTGTAATTTATGTGGTTCTCAGCCAAATTTACAACGACAAAACATTAAACAAATGCTAAACGGGTGGGATAAACAATTTCCGGGGCGGATTGAAACCATGTTTAGAGCCATGCAAAATGTGGTTCCGAGCCATTTAGCTGACTGTGAACTTTTTGATTTTAAATCAATAAACCGTGATTCTGGTGTCATTAATGGTGGCGATATTGGTTTTGATAAAGAACCGCTTCCACAGCTAAAACCAGATGATGAAGATATGGTAACAGAGTTTGATCCAAGCTTAATGCTTGATATTACTAACGTATAAAGAAGCACTATCGACTTCGATGCACGTCTTATGATGCGCATCGAAGTATTGAGTAATCACCTCGAACTAGCTTCTGGCAAGAAAGGCAATACTCGCCGAGTTGCCTTAGGTAATCGCATCCAACCCTGCTCACCGATCTGTTCAAGCGAAACTTGAACCTTACCATCAATAATCGGCAGCCATTCTCCACTACTCAACTCTATGTGTCCCTGCATTTCAGGGTCAAATTCTAATGTGACACCAGTAACTTGCGGTGTAAACCAACCCGCAAACATGCCCCCCAACTCTTGTAATAAACTTTGCATTTGTGGCAACAGATGGTTGATTTGCTGATAAGAGACCAGCGCTTCTAGTGGTTGTTTGCTCAATACCACCACAGAAAAATCACAACGCATATCGTTTGGTGTATCCACAAAAACCAGTGGGTTGGCTTGCCGTAAATGGTTATCGAGAGGAAGTAATAACTCATAAGATTTATTGGAAGACAATAACTCATAATGAGCTTCTTTTTCCATCCATGCTTTTTCAATCGGGCAAAGCTGTTTATTTTCGGCATTCACAAAAAAAATACCGACTTTCACATCCGAATACTGTTCTTTTGTGTTGTGTTTTAACTGAGAAAACAACTTTGAATAAGTAAACATGTATTCTTGTGCTTGAGCAGGAAGCGAAGCTCCCAATGATAGGCAAGTTAGTAGAAGTGTCGTCGGTAGTCTCATGTTTATTCACTCTGCCAATAAGGTTGGTTATGACGCATCATCGTTTGTAAATCGTGCACATAATCTTCACCACGTTCCGAGTATTTCAGTAAGCCATTGCTCAATGCCATAGCACTTTCGACACTAAAAAGGTCTGCATCACGCTGACGTAACTGAAAGCGGATTTCTCTGAGATCGTGATAGGCTGGGTTGCGATTGACGTTCATAAAATAACGATGGATAGATTCTTGTACTGAACTAAATTTTGCTACCTCATGAGTCATCCCCTCCTGACGAGCCAAAGGAACCAGGCCACAACCTTGTACGTAACACCATTGGCCAAAATAATTATTCGCTTCCCTAGCAAAGCGTGAAGTTCCCCAAGCTGACTCATTGGCGGCTTGAGTTAGTACCAGCGCTTCAGGTAGAACATCAACTCGATGCCACATTGCATCAAACCATGCCTCTGTCTGAGTGTCTTGCCACTCAATGCCATATCGCTGACCTAATTGAATGGCTAGCGCTCGATGCTGGGCTGACATTTTACCTTTACTTACAACGTGCTGTAACTGAGTAATCTGGCTCCTCTCTTGCAAAATCCGAGCATTTTCAAAAGCAACCCCAGGTTTTAAGTAAGAGAAAAAGGCATGTTTTTTTTCTCGTACATCGTTGATAGACCGAAAATCGGGAGCGTCAGATACCGCTTGCCCTTGGAGTACCGCCTCGGGCTCATCAGCCATTTTTTGATAAACATAAAGACCACCGCAGATTGTCAGTACGATACCAATAAGCATCAAAGTAAATTTACGCATTAAACACCTGTGAGTCTGAGTTATCATTATCGTGATCGTTTGGTTTTTTGGTGGCGATAATTTTCAAACGAATACCAAACATATTTCGATAAATAATGCCTTTAACATGAAAAAAGAAAGGCAACACAAAAATAAGTCCAATACCGTAAAATAATACCGCAGCGACAAACATCAGCATCAATAACGCATAAATGGCCACCAAAGGAATAAGTTTTCTATTGACTGCACGCAATGAAATCCAGAGCGATTGAACAGGCGGTACACGTTTTTCACAAATAAGAAGAATGGCACCACTAAATGCTAATGAAAAATACATCGATAAAAGCGGAAAAATCATTCCGGCGATACCTTGTAACAATAAGCTCAATAAAGTAGCTACAATCACTGGAATCGTAAATTGTAACCCTTTCGTAATATGGCTCGTTTTAGTTTTTAACCCAGCGGCGTGGCTCATGGCCATTAAACTCACACCAGCATAAATCGGCGCGCTGACCACTTCATAACTGAAATTAGCGATCAATATTCCCTGTACTATTTCTTGTGGAAACCCCTCGGCCTGCTCTAATGCGGTCAGAATGAGCGATGGATCACCGATCATCAGTTTCAAGGCGATAAAGAAAATAGCCACCTGAGCTATAATCATGATCCCAACCGCCGGAGAAAAGGATAAGAAATGCTTTAGGGTACAATCCCACGCTTCTTTTAATATTTCTCCAACTTTGAGTTGATATTGCCCCGAAAGGGCCTGCTCAACCGTTCCGCCTAAGTTGAATTCTTTTTCTAAATTATTACTCATAGTTTGCCCTAGATTGGCTGTTTAAAAAGCGAACACACCAAAATGAAAAATATTCGATCATTATACTGAAATACGGCGCAGTCTAAAATCTCATTACCAAACT
>NZ_NBUS01000054.1:541428-542290 GCF_002749895.1 Vibrio fujianensis
GACTTGCTTTCTGCTTTACATGGTCAATAATTAACCGCTTGAAAGCGTTGAAACTTAGTAAAATAGCTTGGTTAAAGATCACCATCATTTGCCCATAAAAATTTTTCTGTTTCAAGAGGTGAAAATACTTTGATTTCAGCGTTTATGATAATTATGATGCGCCCTTTAAGAACATAACCAAGTTACTTAATGATGGCTCGATTTCATGGTCTTGATGGTCATCAATCTGTTGGTTGTATCACTAAAATTACTTTATGTCACACTCCGGTACACTGCTTACTCACTTTCTACTGTGAATAGATCAATGATGCATTCAACAGGATAAGGAGTAGGATAAGGGTATAACGACTACACGTAGGAGAAAAACAGACGTTGAATAAACAACACTCGGTAGGAACGCCAGTTATTCGTCTATCTGGCATTAGCAAAAGCTTCGATGGAAAAGAGATCATCTCTCACCTGAACTTAGATGTGAATCATGGTGAATTCTTGACTATTCTTGGCCCATCAGGGTGTGGTAAAACCACCGTATTAAGAATGATCGCTGGGTTTGAAACGGTTGATGCTGGCCAAATATTACTTGATGGTCAAGACGTTACCCAAGTTCCCGCCGAACAAAGGCATGTTAATACGGTTTTCCAAAGTTATGCTTTATTTCCTCATATGACCGTATTCGACAATGTTGCCTTTGGATTGCGTATGCAGAAAGTTCCTAGTGCCGATATTGAACCTCGCGTGATGGAAGCTTTGCGTATGGTGCGTTTAGAACAAATGGCGCAACGCAAACCCCACCAGCTATCAGGTGGTCAGCAACAACGTATCGCTATTGCTCGAGCCGTGGTTAATAAACCGAAAGTATTAC
>NZ_NBUS01000054.1:542300-552360 GCF_002749895.1 Vibrio fujianensis
TCTTGATGAATCTTTATCGGCTCTTGACTATAAGCTGCGTAAACAAATGCAAATCGAGCTTAAGCAGCTGCAACGTAAACTAGGCATTACCTTTATTTTCGTGACTCACGATCAAGAAGAAGCTTTATCGATGTCAGATCGTATTATTGTCATGCGTGATGGAATTATTGAGCAAGATGGCTCTCCTCGTGAGATTTATGAAGAACCTAAAAACCTCTTCGTTGCGCGCTTTATCGGTGAAATCAATGTATTTAATGCAGAAATGCAAGAACGTATCGATGATAAGCGGATAAAAGTCACGATCAATGATGTGCCTGCTATTGTTTACTACGATCAAGCGGTCGTAAAAGGCGATAAATTGCAAGTTCTACTTCGACCTGAAGATCTTCTTATCGAAGAAATTAAAGAGTCGGAAACTCGAGGCATTGTCGGCCACGTCACTGATCGAACTTATAAAGGAATGACGTTAGAGTCGATCGTTGAGTTAGACTCTGGTATGCGAGTGTTAGTCAGTGAATTTTTTAATGAGGATGATCCCGACGTAGACCACTCTATCGGCCAAAAAGTCGCGATTACTTGGATTGAAAGCTGGGAGGTGGTCCTCAATGATGAGCAACAAGATTAATCTGCAAAATGCGATTATCGCATTAATTGTCGGATGGCTGACTCTGTTTGTTCTTATTCCTAATCTGATGATTATTGGAACTAGTTTTCTCACTCGTGATGAATCCAATCTGATTGATTTTACGTTTACCTTTGAAAACTATTTACGCTTGATGGATCCTTTGTATGCCAAAGTCATGCTGCACTCGTTTTATATGGCGATTGTCGCAACACTGCTTTGCTTAGTCATTGGCTACCCTTTTGCTTATATTGTGGCCAAAATGCCAGAAAAATGGCGTCCTATCATGCTATTTCTTATCATTGTTCCTTTCTGGACCAACTCATTAATCCGCACCTATGGATTAAAAGTAGTATTAGGTACCCAAGGGATCTTAAATAAGTTACTGCTCGGAATCGGAGTAATCGAGACACCATTGCGTATCATGTACACCGAAACTGCCGTGATGATTGGTTTGGTCTATATTCTACTGCCTTTTATGATCCTACCGCTCTATTCTGCGATTGAAAAACTCGATAGCACTTACATTGAAGCTGCGCGAGATCTCGGTGCCAATAAGCTACAAACGCTGATCAAAGTAGTATTGCCTTTAACGATGCCCGGAATTATTGGTGGTTGTCTACTCGTTCTACTCCCGGCATTAGGCATGTTCTATATTGCTGATCTCCTTGGTGGTGCGAAAAACTTGCTGATTGGTAACGTGATTAAGAGCCAAGTTTTAAATGCTCGAGATTGGCCGTTTGGGGCTGCAACCAGTATCGCCTTAACCGCAGCAATGGCCATTATGCTATATGCCTACTATCGTGCTGGAAAATTATTGAATAGAAAAGTGGAGCTAGACTAATGGGAAGAACAGTTAGATTTAGCTTTATGAGCTTGGTATATCTCTTTTTATACCTCCCTATCGTAGTGCTTATCGTCAACTCTTTTAACGATAACCGGTTCGGCATCCGTTGGGGTGGGTTTACCACCAAGTGGTATCACGCTTTAGTGAATAATGATAGCTTGATGCAAGCTGCATGGCACTCAATTACTGTTGCGGTATTTTCCGCCACTGCTGCCACCCTCATCGGTAGCCTAACGGCCGTTGCTCTGTTTCGATATCAATTCAAGGGTAAAAAAATGGTCAATGGTATGTTGTTTGTCGTCATGATGTCACCAGACATTGTCATGGCCATTGCCCTACTAGCACTCTTTATTGTCTTAGGCGCACAACTCGGATTTTTTACGCTGTTAATTGCCCATATCACATTCTGTTTACCATTTGTGGTTGTGACGGTATACAGCCGCTTAAACGGTTTTGATGTGAAAATGTTAGAAGCCGCAAAAGATTTAGGCGCAAGTGAATGGGTAATTTTGAAAAAAATCATTTTTCCTTTGGCGAAGCCCGCTGTTGCCGCTGGTTGGCTATTGAGCTTTACACTATCTTTAGACGATGTGATTATTAGCTCGTTTGTGACCGGGCCCACCTACGAAATTTTACCGCTAAAAATTTACTCGATGGTTCGGGTTGGAATTTCACCAGAAGTGAATGCGTTGGCAACCGTGATGCTAGTCGTTTCATTACTACTTGTGATCACATCACAGTTGTTAGCAAGGGAAAAAGTGAAGTAATATTCACTTGATATTTAACACGGAACAGAATGGCGATCGTCATTCTGTTTTTCTATATAACGCCCCATGGGGCTACGTTTGGTTTGGAGCTAACGTCAATGAAAAAATGGGCTACTTTATTAGCTGGTAGTGCATGTGCGCTTTCTCTGTTATCACATACAGCGGTTGCGCAGGATGAGGAATTGGTATTTATGAACTGGGGGCCATACATTAATAGTGGCATACTAGAACAGTTTACTAAGGAAACCGGGATTAAAGTTATTTATTCTACTTATGAATCGAATGAAACTTTATATGCCAAGCTAAAAACCCATAACCAAGGCTATGATCTTGTCGTACCGTCGACTTACTTTGTGTCGAAAATGCGCGATGAGGGAATGCTGCAAAAGATAGATAAATCAAAGTTAAGCAATTTTGCTAACTTAGATGCGAACTATCTCAATAAGCCTTACGATCCAAATAACGACTACTCAATTCCTCATGTTGTGGCAATTACCGGGCTTGCGGTCAATACCGATATGTATGATCCCAACGATTTTCAAAGTTGGGGTGATTTGTGGAAACCAGAATTAGCCAGTCAGCTCATGTTGATGGATGACACGCGTGAAGTCTTCCATATTGCTCTGCGTAAACTTGGTTACTCCGGTAACACAACGGATGATAAGCAGATTGATGAAGCTTATGCGGAGTTACGTAAACTGATGCCAAATGTGTTGGTTTTCAACTCTGATAACCCCGCTGCTCCTTATCTCTCTGGCGAAGTTGGCCTAGGTATGTTGTGGAATGGTTCAGCCGCTGCAGCACAGAAAGAAGGGCTCCCGATTAAATTAATCTTCCCAAAAGAAGGCGGAATCGGATGGGTCGATAACTTTGCGATTAGCTCTGGTGCAAAAAATGTCGAAGCAGCACATAAAATGATCGACTTTTTATTGCGTCCTGAAATTGCGGAGCAGATTTCTCGTGATACTGGATATCTAACCGGGGTCGCCCAATCTAATGCAAAATTTAAAGATGTTGAACCGCTTTTCCCTTCACAAGAAGATTTAGATCGTGTTGAGTGGCAAGCCGCCGTTGGCCATAAAACCGTGAAGTATGAAGATTATTTCATGAAGTTAAAAGCCGGACAATAACTTAACAGTATTGATAAATAGGTAGCATTAGCTGCCTATTTTTTTTGGGTCTGCTATACTTAGCCACTGATTAGCTTCACCTTTTGCCTAATTTAGGCTATTGCTATAAGAATACGGAACTGTAATGAAGAAAAGTAAACTGTATGCTGGCGCTTTATGCGCAGCCGCGCTATTCACCACCTCTGTTATGGCTAGCGACAATGAACTCTATTTCTACAACTGGTCTGAATATATCCCTAATGAAATTCTTGAAAATTTTAGCAAAGAGACCGGAATCAAAGTTATTTATTCCACTTATGAATCGAATGAGAGCATGTATGCTAAGTTAAAAACACAAGGCTCAGGCTATGACTTAGTTGTCCCTTCGACTTATTTTGTCTCAAAAATGCGTAAAGAAGGCATGTTACGCGCGATAGATAAATCGAAACTTAGCCACTTTGCCGATTTAGACCCTAACTTTTTAAACAAATCATTTGATCCTAATAACAACTACTCTATTCCTTATATCTGGGGAGCAACGGGCATCGGTATCAATACTGATATGTTAGATAAAAGCGCCATTAAAAATTGGGGCGACTTATGGGATGCAAAGTGGGAAGGTCAACTCATGCTAATGGATGACTCGCGTGAAGTTTTCCATATCGCATTAAGCAAACTGGGTTATTCCCCTAATACTACCGATCCAAAAGAAATTGAAGCCGCTTATCACGAGTTAACCAAGTTAATGCCTAACGTATTAGTATTTAACTCCGATTTTCCTGCCAACCCATTTCTAGCCGGAGAAGTCTCTCTAGGAATGCTGTGGAACGGCTCCGCTTATATGGCACGTCAAGAAGGCGCATCGATTGATATTATCTGGCCTGAAAAAGGCGCTATTTTTTGGATGGATAGCTTAGCCATACCCGCTGAAGCTAAAAATGTCGAAGCAGCTCATAAGATGATCGATTTCTTATTACGTCCTGAAAATGCTGCGAAAATCGCTCTAGAAATTGGTTATCCGACGCCAGTAAAAACCGCGCATAAACTTCTACCAGAAGAATTTGCTAACGATCCAAATATCTTCCCACCACAATCGGTTATGGAAAGTGGTGAATGGCAAGATGAAGTCGGTGACGCCAGCGTACTTTACGATGAATATTTCCAACGACTCAAAGTAAAATAATCATTGCTTACCAGATAAATCAACAGCGACACAAGTGTCGCTGTTGATTTATGGAGAGATTATCCCGCTTTCTACTTGAAGCTACAGTGGTGTCGGTTATGTTCTTTCACCCCACCTCGCCATTCTTGGCTCTTAACAAAACCAACCTACGACTGTTCACATTTATTCCAGACCAATTTACCGCTTAGCAGCAACTCCAAGTTGTTTGAGGATAGGCGCAGCAATGTGTTCGATATATCACAACAGTTGGTTAATGATGATGTTAGATAACGTGCTTAGTGCAAGACTATTTTTCAGATTTAACTCAAAAGAAGCATTAAGCCGAATACAATGATCATATTGTTCGGTAAGGCTGAACATTTTCCCTGGGGCAATACTAATATTATTGTTTAATGCTTCTCGATATACCTGCAAAGCGTCGATCTGTTTAGGAAGCACTAACCAAATAAAATACCCGCCACTTTGACTGAACACGGTGACCTCTTTAGGTAAAAGTGTCTTGAGTCGCTCCGTCATTTTGCGTTTTCGTTCAGACAGTTTTTTCCGCAACTGCTTCAAGTGCGATTCATAATTACGACTCGTCAAATAGTGCACCAACGTCATCTGAACTGGCGCACTTGTCGCTAGTGTACTCATTAACTGTAGCTTTTGAATCTCTAACGCTTGTTTCCCTGCAGCAACCCACCCAATACGAAGCCCAGCAATTAACGATTTAGAAAACGATGAACACAGCATGGTATTACCTGTATCATCGAACATTCTTAACGGATGTCCGGGTTCATCTCCGGAATAAAGTTCGTTATATACATCATCTTCAATAATCGGGATCTGATATCGTCGAATAAGTTCAACCAATTGTTGCTTCTTCTCGTTGGTTAAGGTAAATCCTAAAGGATTTTGGCAATTCGACATCAGCCAACATGCTTTGACATCGTGCGTTTGTAACGCCCTTTCCAAAGAATCTAAATCAATTCCAGTCACAGGATCTGTTCTAACAGATAATGCCTTTAACCCTAATCTTTCTAACGATTGCAGAGCGCCATAGAATGTAGGTGACTCAACCACAACCCAATCCCCAGGTCGAGTACATGACTGTAAACTCAATGTTAATGCCTCTAACGCTCCTGCTGTAATGATAATTTCATCTGGTGCAATCTCAACACCTTTAGCGGCATAGCGCTTCGCAATAATTGAGCGCAATTGTTCGTTTCCTGGTGGTAAGTTATCAAATGTGGAAGAAATCGGCATATTACGAGCGGCGGCACTCATCGCCCGATTAACGTGGTAACGCGGATAGAGGCTTGGATCTGGATAGGCAAAGCCAAAGTTAACTATGGAGGGATTTTTACTGGCCTGCAACACATCGAAGATAAATGCATTTATATCGACTTGCTCCGTCCATGCAACAGCAGTTGAGACTTGTTGAGTCTCATGTGCGCTTTTCATCCTGGGGGCAACTCGATAACCGGAGCGAGGTTGAGAGATGAGCCAGCCTTGTGATTCTAAAAGCTGGTATGCATGCAATACCGTCATCAAACTTAAGCCAGAATGTTCAGATTGACGACGAAGAGAAGGAAGCTTATCCCCAGAGTGCCATATCCCCGACTTTATCTGTCTTTTAAGCTGTTCAACTAACTGTTGATATTTTGCCATACTCACAACCTCGCGATTTGCACTACTCAAAATAATAACACTTTGGTTAATATTCTGTTATGGATTTATCGTGTTTATCTGTATCTACTTCCTGCACTTTTCTCCTTTTAAACTAGCATTCTGATAATACTAATAAGCTCAAAGGAAGTTTCATGTTTGGCCTCGACGCATTGATCCTTGCAAGGATACAGTTTGCCTTCACTGTCTCTTTTCATATTATTTTTCCCGCCATTACTATCGGTTTGGCAACCTATCTCGCCGTTCTCGAAGGTTTATGGCTCAAAACCCGTAATCCCGATTATCAAAAACTCTATCACTTTTGGGCTAAAATCTTTGCCGTTAACTTTGGAATGGGGGTTGTCTCTGGCCTTGTTATGGCCTATCAGTTTGGCACCAACTGGAGTGGTTTCTCTGATTTTGCCGGCTCAATAACAGGGCCATTGCTTACTTATGAAGTCTTAACAGCTTTCTTTCTTGAGGCTGGATTTCTTGGCGTGATGTTATTTGGCTGGCATCGGGTTGGTGAAAAACTGCATTTTTTTGCCACCTCCATGGTCGCGTTAGGTACGATTATTTCTACCTTCTGGATTCTTGCTTCAAATAGCTGGATGCAAACACCACAAGGCTATGAAATCGTCAATGGACGCGTGGTACCAACCGACTGGTTTGCTATCGTGTTTAACCCTTCATTTCCGTATCGTTTAGTCCACATGAGCGTTGCTGCTTTTGTTAGTTCGGCCTTGTTTGTTGCCGCAGCCGCCGCTTGGCACCTACGCAAAGGAAACCAATCTTCAGCGATAAAAACTATGTTTTCGATGTCATTAGGCCTTTTAGTTTTCCTCGCGCCTCTTCAGGCGATTATTGGCGATATGCACGGATTAAATACGTTAGAGTATCAACCCGCAAAAATCGCCGCCATTGAAGGTCACTGGGATAACAGCGATGGCGAACCAACACCATTAATCATATTTGGTATGCCGAGCATGGAACAAGAGCGAACAAACTTTGCAATAAAAATTCCAATATTAGGTAGCTTACTTCTGCGCCATAGTTTAACCGAGCCTATCCCTGCGTTAAAAGATTTCCCTAAAGATGAGCGACCGAACTCCCCTATCGTATTTTGGTCATTCAGGATCATGGTCGGGCTAGGTTTATTGATGATTGTTCAAGGTTTTTACAGTCTATGGTTGCGAAAGAAAAATACACTTTATACCTCACGTTGGTTCCTCAAATTTTCTCTACTTATGGGCCCTGCTGGTCTTATTGCCATACTCGCTGGCTGGTTTACTACCGAGGTTGGACGTCAGCCGTGGGTTGTATATGGCGTACAAAAAACCCGCGATGCTGTTTCTACACATGGCGATCTTCAGATGAGCATAAGCCTATTGTGCTTTCTTGTGGTGTATAGCTTAGTGTTTGGCTTTGGTTACTACTACATGATCCATCAGATCAAAAAAGGGCCTGATATTATCGAGCAAAATGAACCCCATGAACTAACAACCATTTCAGGCCGTATGTAGTCTCTCTAATAGCAATAAAGGTAAAGAATATGCATTTTGATTTATCCGTGATTTGGTTCGCAATCATCGTTTTTGCAACGCTGATGTACATCATTATGGATGGCTTCGATTTGGGAATCGGTATCTTGATGCCCTTGATTCAGGATGAGAGGCAAAAAGACGTCATGGTCAATAGCGTAGCTCCCGTCTGGGATGGGAACGAAACGTGGATTGTACTGGGTGGCGCATCGCTTTTAGGTGCCTTTCCACTCGCTTATTCGGTCATTATAGAAGCATTAACGATCCCTTTAACGCTGATGTTGATTGCTTTGATCTTTCGCGGTGTGGCGTTTGAATTTCGCTTTAAGGCATTGGAAAATCATTTAAAGTTCTGGGATCGCTCTTTTATGATCGGTTCTATTTTAACGACTTTTTTCCAAGGCGTGGTGGTTGGCGCTCTAATTGAAGGGTTCGATGTTAAAAACCGTGTTTTTGCGGGGGGTCAGCTTGATTGGCTCACTCCTTTCCCAATATTTTGCGGGTTCGGTTTGGTAGCAACGTATGCACTGCTCGGAAGTACATGGTTAATTATGAAAACTGAAGGTGAACTACAAAATACGATGTACCGATTTACTCATTACATCTTGCTAGTCATGATCTCAATATTAATTATTGTCAGTATTTGGACTCCACTTGCTTACCCATCGATTGCCGAACGGTGGTTTTCGCTACCCAATTTATATTATCTGGTTCCGGTGCCAGTTCTTACTGGGATAGTATGCTTTAAACTAGCCAGTTCAATCAGAACCCGTAAAGAGCGTAGCCCTTTCATCATGGCATTGCTGATCGTACTCTTCGGATTCGCAGGACTTGGCATCAGTATCTGGCCTAACATTATTCCACCGAGCATATCAATATGGGATGCTGCCGCGCCGGCCAGTAGTCAATCTTTTATGCTCATAGGTACCGCTATTATTGTTCCCATAATACTGGCTTATACCTCTTGGAGTTATTACGTTTTTTCAGGAAAAGTAAAACAAGGTCAAGCCTATCACTAAATAAATTGGTAAGGAGTCTCTATGAAGATAAAACAATGGTGTATCCAATGGGCATGGATGATCGGTCTTTGGGGAGGCAGTGTTCTCGCGTTAGGTATTATTTCAAGCCTATTTCGAATCATGATGACCGCTGCGGGATTAAACACTTAACCAGCCTCACCAAATCAAAATATTTCTGATTGAAGGCGAACACTATTAATAGGTTCGCCATGGTGTCAAAGGGCAACCTTAGGCGGGCTTCGATTCGGTTTGTAAAGCTAATAATTCCTCAACTAAACGAGGCACTTCAATGCTCGCCTTGCCATAACGTTTCTCTGCAAATTCACTTTCCACAGCACTCGGTTCAAGATTAATTTCGATGGTATGTGCACCATGCATTCTTGCATCATGCACAAATCCTGCAGCAGGATAGACAACACCGGAAGTGCCAATGGAAATAAACAAATCGGCCTGCTCTAACGCGGTGTAAATATCTCCCATACGTAATGGCATCTCCCCAAACCAAACAATGTGAGGCCGTAGCTGTTGCGGAATTTGGCAGCAATGGCATAGATCTCCCATGTTTAAATCATCCTGCTGCTCAATCACTTGATTAGAAACACTGCATCGCGCTTTTAATAGTTCTCCATGCATGTGGATGACATTATGACTGCCTCCTCGTTCGTGGAGGTTATCGATATTCTGAGTGATGATGGTAACTTGGCCATGAAGTTTTTTTTCTAACTCGCCTAAAGCAATATGTGCAGCATTGGGCGCTATCGTTGTTGACTGTAACTTGCGACGACGTTGATTATAAAACGTTTGTACCAGATCAGGATCACGTTCAAATCCTTCTGGTGTGGCTACGTCTTCGATACGATGATTTTCCCATAAACCATCTTGAGCTCGAAACGTTTGAATACCAGACTCGGCAGAAATTCCCGCACCGGTTAGTACAACAATATTTTGATAGGGAAAGTTCATACCATATTCCTTCTCTTCACTATATTAGAACTAGCTTAACATCGATTGTAAGCGTCAACCTAGTTTTCTGGATTAGACAATAGTAGTACTTTTGACTACCTACATCACGTTTAACGCTGAAAAAACACCCAGACAAGCTGGGTGTTTCAGTTCGAATACTAAGGCATTGGTTTTATACGTCGCTCATTTACAGATTAGGCCCTTTTGACGGCTGATGGAGAATATTAGCTTGCAATTGTTTCATTCCTTGAATCATCCGAAAAATCCATAATGTTATGGCTCCAGCAGCGATGGCCACTCCCACATAAGGGATAGCATGACCAACAGCGGCTAGCCATGCATTACTAAACCAATAGCGA
>NZ_NBUS01000054.1:552555-558793 GCF_002749895.1 Vibrio fujianensis
AATATAAACGAACCATACCGATTTGTTCTTATTCGCGGGCAACATCATTCTCTCCTCCTTTTTCGGTATGATTCCTTGTTTGATCAGGTGCTGCTTTATCTACTGCTTCGATCTTACCTTGAGCGTCCATCTCCTCATACCATAAATCATGATGCTCTTTCGCCCATGTTTCATCGACTTTTCCTGTCACCATTCCTTCAAGTGCTCCTTCCATGCCAAATAACCCAATATAGATATGGAAGATAAACCCACAGATCAAAATCAATGCAGAGACCATATGGATTAAATTAGACAATTCCATATCTCGCCGTGTTTGACCAAAAATAGGAAAATCTAGGATCAACCCGCTGATAGCCGCGAAGGTTCCAAACACAATTAATAACCAATAAATGGCTTTTTCTCCGCCATTAGAAAAACCGGCAGAAGGGTGTGTTCCCTTATATTTTCCAGCCATTCCACCCAATTTAAGGAACCACTGAATATCGATTTTGTTAAATAATGATTTTCGCCACCACTTCAATAAAATCAAGATCAACAAAATAAAGAACAAGGGCCCTATGTAGTTATGGTATTGTTTTGCTGAGTAAATCACCATTCCCCACCAGTCTGTTGGAATATAAGGCTTGAGAAAGTGTTTCCCATAAACAAGCATTAAGCCACTAAAGGCTAGGGTCAAAAAAGTAAACGCCATGCACCAGTGCAAGGCTCTGTCTAATCGAGACCAGCGAGTGAGTTTTCGCCCGGTGCGCGGTTGACTCAGCATCAGCGGCCCTAATAACCAGTAGGCCATAACGACCATGGATATACTACCAAAAATAGCAATCGCTCCCGCGGGGGACATCCATTTCTCTTTTAGCACAAACCAAGTTTCTCCTGGCGCGCTGATCAAAATACCATGCTCTGGAAATGTCGAAGTGGTATAGCCTTCTTGTCCCTGTCGAACTTGTCGCCAATAATCTGCGCCTGCGAGCTGAGTGATCTCTCGTTGTGCCACTTCCGATTGAGCCCCTTCTTTAGCATTAGAGGGTAGAGCCAAAAGGCTCAACCACACTACCAGTATCGGTAACATAAATTGTGTGGCCCACACTATCTTGTGTCGCATACCGATTAGCTCCTTGTCGCATCAAAAGCAAGATCTTCACCATCTGTCCATCCGGCCCCTTTCGCACCTCGCTCTACCACACGTTGACGAAAAATATCAGACACTTTTTCCGCATCACCTGCAAGTAGTGCCTTAGTTGAACATAAAGATGCACACATAGGGAGTTTCCCTTCTGCAATACGATTGGCTCCATATTTGCGACGTTCTTCTTCTGAACCGGGTTCTGTCTCTGGCCCACCAGCACAGAATGTACATTTATCCATTTTCCCTCGTTCACCAAATGCGCTTTGTTTAGGGAATTGAGGTGCTCCAAACGGACATGCAAACAAGCAATAACCGCAACCAATACAGAGATCTTTGTTGTGTAAAACAATGCCGTCGTCGGTGTGAACAAAACAATCTGCCGGACAAACCGCCATGCAAGGCGCATCAGTACAGTGCATGCAAGCAACCGAGATTGAGTTTTCTCCGGGCTCCCCATCATTGAGTGTCACCACACGTCGCCGCTGAATCCCCCACTCTAAGGCATCATCATTTTCATTTTTACAAGCAGTAACGCAGCCATTGCACTCAATACAGCGCTTGGTATCACAAAGGAATTTCATTCTAGCCATTGGTTCGCTCCTTACGCTTTACGAATATTACAGAGGGTGACTTTGGTTTCTTGCATCTGAGTTACCGGATCATAACCATAAGTGGTCGCAATATTTGCTGACTCACCAATGACATAAGGATCAGTGCCTTCTGGATATTTATGACGCAAATCTTCACCTTGAAACTTGCCTCCAAAATGGAAAGGAATAAAGGCCATACCCGGCTTCACTCGACGGGTAACCATGGCTTTAACATGAATACGACCTTTTTCTGCGCCTTCGACCCACACCATATCACCATCTTTAAAACCTAGATCGTTAGCATCTTTCGGGTTTACCTCAACAAACATCTCTTGCTGTAGCTCTGCCAACCAAGGATTTGAGCGAGTTTCTTCGCCACCACCTTCATACTCAACCAGACGACCGGAGGTCAGGATGATCGGGTATTCTTGCGATTTATCGATGTCTTGAATGGATTTATATAACGTCGGCATCCTAAAGATGGCGTCTTTATCGTCCCAAGTTGGATAATCGGCGATCAGATCTCGGCGAGGGGTATAAAGCGGTTCACGGTGTAAAGGCACTCGATCAGGGAAAGTCCACACAATGGCTCGCGCCTTTGCGTTACCAAAGGGAATGCAACCATGTTTAATCGCCACGCGCTGAATGCCACCAGACAAATCTGTTTTCCAATTTTTACCTTCAGCAGCCATTTTTTCTGAATCGGTAAGGTCATTCCACCAACCAAGGTGCTTCAAGAGTTTGTCATTAAACTCTGGATAGCCATCTTCAATTTCACTCCCCTGAGAAAAACTCTCTTCTGCCAATAATGATTGACCTTCAAATTCGACCCCATAACGCGCACGAAATGTACCGCCACCTAAAGCGACGGGTTTAGAGGTATCATAAAGAATATGAGTTCCTGGATGTTTTAACTCAGGCGTGCCCCAACATGGCCAAGGCAAACCATAAGTTTCACCATGAATGGGGCCGCCTTCCGCTTGTAACGTCGTTTTATGGAAGGTATGCCAATTTTGTTGATGAGCTTTCAAGCGCTCAGGGCTTTGACCAGTATAACCGATGGTCCACATGCCTCTATTAAACTCACGGGTAAGATCTTCAATAAGAGGTTGATCGTTTTCAATATGAATATGCTTAAAGAGCTGCTGCGAAAATCCTAATTTTTTACTGAGCAGATACATAATTTCATGGTCTGGTTTCGACTCAAACAGCGGTTCAATGACTTGATCTCGCCACTGAATAGACCGGTTAGATGCCGTCACGCTACCATAAGTTTCAAATTGCGTGGTCGCTGGCAATAAATACACACCGTCATGACGCTCGTTCATAACCGCTGCCACGGTTGGATACGGATCCACAATCACCATCATATCGAGCTTTTGCATGGCTTTTTTCATTTCGACACCACGCGTTTGGGAGTTCACTGCATGGCCCCAATAAAACATAGCTCGAATATTCTCTCGCTGTTGAATATTATGTTTATCCTCTAAAACTCCATCTATCCAACGAGAAACCGGAATACCAAAGGTATTCATCGGCTTGCTGCCTCCATACGTACCACTATCAAATCGATTTGCAATCCAATCGAAATCTAAATCCCATACTTTAGCCCAATGACGCCACGCTCCCTCAGATAGACCGTAATAACCAGGGAGAGAATCAGCCAATACACCCAAATCGGTTGCGCCTTGCACATTGTCATGACCACGGAAAATATTCGCGCCACCGCCGGCTTTGCCTAAGTTACCGAGCGCGAGTTCAAGCACACAATAGGCACGGGTATTATTATTACCTGTCGTATGTTGTGTGCCACCCATACACCAGACGACACAACCAGGACGGTGTTCAGAAAGCAATTTAGCGGTTTGATAAACATCCCGTTCACTCACCCCGGTGACGCGCTCGACTTCTTTAGGATGCCATTTCGCTACCTCTTGGCGAATTTCCTCCATGCCAAAAACACGCTGGCGAATGAAGTTTTTATCTTCCCATTGATTGTTAAATACATGCCAAAGCACACCCCAAATAAATGCCACATCGGTACCGGGTCGAAGAGAGACATAGTGATCGGCTTTGGCTGCCGTGCGCGTCCGACGAGGATCGGCAACAACGATCTTACAATTATTCTTTTCTTTAGCGATCAAAATGTGCTGCATCGCAACGGGATGAGCTTCAGCGGGATTAGAACCAATAAATAGAATCGATTTACTATTGTGCATATCATTAAATGAGTTGGTCATTGCACCATAACCCCAAGTGTTCGCAACCCCTGCGACCGTCGTGGAGTGACAAATACGAGCTTGGTGATCGACGTTATTGGTTCCCCACAATGAAGCCATTTTTCTAAATAGGTAGGCTTGTTCGTTACTATGCTTAGCACTGCCTAGCCAATAAACTGAATCTGGTCCTGATTGTTGACGGATTTTTAATAATTCATCGCCTATTTCATCAATCGCCTGCTGCCATGAAAGTCGTTTCCATTGGCCACCTTCAAGCTTCATCGGATATTTTAGTCGTCTTTCGCCATGACCATGTTCACGCAGCGCCGCTCCTTTAGCACAATGTCCGCCCGCGTTAAACGGGTGATCAAACGCCGGCTCTTGCCCCGTCCATACACCATTTTGTACTTCAGCATAAATACCACAACCGACCGAACAATGAGAGCAAATGGTTCGTTTAATCTCTGTTTTTACATCACGCTTAACCGTATTGGCTTGGGCTTTTTTGATCATTCCCGGAGCAAAGAGCGCTGAACCGACCACCGCACCGCCAGCAGCAAGTGAACTATTTTTTATAAAAGTTCGACGACTAAGACCTAACCTATTGGGCTGCTTCTCTTTCTGTTCAGAACGTTTAATGAGTTTCATCACGCTCTCCTATAATGTTTCGTAATAATCGCGGATATGTTGGGTTTCGTGATAACCTTTTTTTAATTTTGGTTCGCTTTCGGGCTGTGGCTCAGCCGCAATGGCAGATTGGCCAACACTGGTAATCACACCACCAGCAACGGCAGCACTGGCTAAACTTTTTAGCATCTCTCGTCTACTGGTATTGATAGGTTGTTGTGCTTTTTTCATACTTTGCTTCCTTTTCCCGTTCTAAGTAACCTAGAGGTCGTAGCCATCGGCTGGTCTACTAACGGTTATTATGTACGACTGACTACTGGACTAAATTTTTGACTCTCATGGTATGAGTATTAGGTTTACTGGCCATGGTTACTGGGCTCATTTGAATTTGCTCTAAGTAAAAAAAAGCCTGCATTAAAGCGCCAATTGCGCGATAAAAATGAGCATGTGCCGCCTGTTCAATTTGTTGCGCCAACTTTACAAACCATGGAGCGATATGACGATTGAAAAAAGGTTGTTGATGATCGGAGGATTCAGTAATTAAAAAAGCCATACTTTCACACAAGGCAGAGATATGGTCCTCTGGCTCTTTGACCACATCATTGCGTGACAAACCTAGTTCAGCCATATGTTGACGAAGCTCAGCCAATGGTTTTTCCATTAAAGACCCTGTCATGTGCCATGAGGCAAAAGGCACAACTTCACCCCGACCAATACCAATAAAGACTGTTTGATATTCCTCTTCTAATTGATTGAGATCGGATTGACGTGCCGCATTCGCTACATCAAGCCATGCCTGACTGATGACACTCGTACCCTCTTCAACCTCTAATTCGGCAAGAAACTCTTTTTGCTGCTGGTTAGGAGCACGGCGAAATAATGCAGCTAAAAGAAGATAGATGTCGGCGCGCATTGCGTCTGCTTGTTCCATTATAACGACCTCAATAGTGGAGTTGTTGCTCTGGGTTTTCTGCCATAGATTCAAAAATATCGATAACTCGGCAATCTTCACACATAGCGATTCGGTTTATCGCAGTTTGATCAGAAAAGTGAGAGTGACCGCGTAACTTATCTTGTAACATAGAGATCATCGATTGCGGAGCAAATGCTTTATGACAACGTAGACAACGAGCAGGTTGTTCTTGGTGTAAAACTTGAGCCGACCGACGCTCCGACGCATTCCAATTCATACGAGGTATTGCCGTTAACGCTTTTTCTGGACAGGCAGCAACACACAAGCCACACTGCACACAATCTTGCTCAACAAAATTTAATGATGGAATATCACCACTGTGGTGTAGGGCTCGAGTCGGACACACGGCGACACAACTCATGCATAAGGTACAATCTTGGCTTGCGCATTCAATCCGGCCAAAAGGGGCTGAATGGCTAAGCGGCAACATTTCTGGCGGCTGCGGTAATAAGGAAACGAATCCATCTAAGGCTTGGTATAACCGCTGGCGTTTATTCCCGGAAAGCTCTCCTATTCGTAAATCAAAATCATCTGTGCATAATGTCGGAGCACTGTCACGCAATGATTCTAGATAGAGAATATCGATCGTTTCCTTGGCTATCCCCAATGATTCGAGCAAAGTCTGTGCTAATGCAACCTCTTGATTTAGTACTCGCAAAATCGTTTGAGGCATATGATGACTTGCTGCAAACAAAACTTGAGT
>NZ_NBUS01000054.1:558803-576291 GCF_002749895.1 Vibrio fujianensis
CACCATTAACTAATGCGGCAAACCAAGTATCCATTCCCACCGAAGGGAGTTCTTCTAAAAGCACTGGGATCACATTATCAGGTAAGGCTCTTAGCGCCATAAGGTTGTATTTTTCGTGGCGTTCACTGCAAAATAATACAATCGGCTTTTCACCTTGAGCTTGGAAGTAATGTTTCAGTAACCGCTCAATAAATTTTTGCGTATCTGTCGGGTTTGGTAATGCATAATGAATCGCTTCGGTTGGACACGCGGTAGCGCAGGTCCCCACACCTTGGCATAAATAAGGGTTTATCTGGATGTGATGCCCCGTTTGCGACGAGCCCTCACTTGATAATGCCCCCGCAGGACAGGCATCAACACAACGCTCACATCCCTTTACACCACGTGAGCTATGGGCACATAAATGAATATCAAGGCGAAAATATTTCGGTTTATCAAACGTCCCGATTAAGGTTGGGATCGTTTCTAAAGCCTCTGCGAGCTTAGACCCACCGCTACCAACAGGAAAATAGCCGGGGACAGGAACTTCTTCTTTCATCACACCATTCAAAGATAAATCGAGCACAATATCGAAGTGCGCTTGCGAAATCGACACATCGGCTAAATTGGTTGTTAACCCATGATTGTCAACTTGGACTAGGAAAGCACCGAGATAACCGCTGATTTGTACAGCATCAGCGAAATACAACGATTCCATGTCGCCCGCTTCTCCATCAATGGAAAGAAGTGTGACAGAACGCATTGATGACAATTGCTGGGCAGCCCGCTCAACTAGGCTGGTTGGGCCAATAATCAATGTATGGCCACCACTTTGATAACTCACCGTAGGAGGAATTAAATTATTAAGCTCAACTGTATTTTGTAGCGCATACCAACGGGCTTGACCCGCTTGTGACGTCGCTTGTTGTAAATAATCATTTAACATTGCTCTATTCCATATATAAGCAGACTCATTGGCCTGCTCTTAGTTATTACATAGAGCTAGCAAATAACATTCCAACAAAAAACACTTTTATTATTAATGCGTTAGCTATTATCCAAAACAAGATAGTGAAGAAACATAACCAGTGAGACATTTTGTCTTAGGACGGTTCGAACCACTTGGTCAAAATGTCCCTACTTTTTATAGGATATTTTGTTTAGCCTCGTGTTCAGGTAAAAGCGATGAAGGCAGCTTCGCTTCTTCTGCCTGACCCTGGCTGCTGGATGGCTCTTTGCTTATCTTTGCCAATTGATCTGTCGATGTTTGCGTTTCATCTAGCCACTCTCTTAATGTTTTCGAGATTTCGCTCGCTAAGTTGGTCTGATCATGATAATCGTCATCGTAATCATCCAACTGATCACGCTGGTTAAAGTCACCATTAAAAAAAAGCTCGCGTAGGGCCGTTTTCTTTATTTCTTGTGATGCCTGCGAAAGTAATAGTGAAGAAAGCGTTCCTTCTTCTTTTGTTATCCTTGATGGGTTTGGATCGTCAACCGCTACGGTTTGCACAGCATTATCGTCACTCCTGTCATCACGAGAGGCAGAAGCCAATCTCGAGGCATCACTTTTAAAGGTCGCTTGAAGAGGTTGTTTTTCCTCTTCTTGATTTAATTTACGTTTTGACCAACGATGGAAAAAAGTACTACTTGCCACTGGCTCTCCCTGCGCCCTTGCGCTTTTTAGTTTGACACGCCAACAACTCACCTTCGCGACCAATATAAGCTTCCATCCAAGCCTGTACTGCAAGTGGCATGGGTGCGGAAAGGACAATATAATCACTATCCATATAACGAGCCGCCACATTTTGTGCAGCGGTTAAGCGAACTAATTTCGCTTCTGGCTCGGTTAGGTTTTCTAAGATAACAAACAGTTTGGGCTCACGAGAACTAAGATTAAAGCGGTAATCCGTCCGTTCATCTCTAAAGAGTTGCAACCTCAACCAAGCTATATCGGAGGCGGTTGGGGCTAAATCAAATCCGACTAACTGCCATTGAGCGGTCATCCACCGCCCCACTTGAACCTCTTGCAACACGAGCTGACAACGGATCGGCCATTGCGAGTCTGTTTTGGTTGGTAATTCAGTACATGGAACGTTTACAGGCATAAGCACTAATCCCTCATGCAAAATATTTAGAATCAAACGATCAACAATAGCTAAACCAAGCAATTATTAAGCCACATATATCCTTCCTACTTGAAGCGACAGCGGTGTGGGTTATGTTCGTTCACTCCAATGATCTCGCCTGTCTATGCTTATGGGATTGCTTCTCAACAGACCTTAGGGCAAATTTTTCCAGACAATTTATCATCACTTGCCGACCTGCAATTCCAAGTTGTTGGGGGATAACAAACCGACCCAAGGTTAATCATGGAATGATATTTGCTCTGACTTGGCATACGATACACAGACTAAAGCTTAAGTAATCACATTGATAGGAAGCCACGGTGCCTAACACATTTTCGACCATAAAACCGAGTGAAAACCCTCAACAAACCATCGATGTCATAGTGTACGATCAATATGGAGAACCATTGACCAAATCCATCGCTTGTGAACGCCCTTTAACAGTATTGTTAAACTGGAAAGAAGTGGTCACGCTCATGACTCTTGGCTCTCGTCCCGAAGCTTTAGTTCTTGGCTACTTAAAAAATCAAGGCTTTATTTCTGATCCGAGTAAGCTGAAATCAGTCATTATTGACTGGCAAACCCATTCTGCCGCAGTCATCACTGAAGAAAACATTGCACGCGTTGAGCCTGCGCTTAAGAAAAAAACCGTCACATCTGGCTGTGGACAAGGGACAATGTATGGCAATGTGATGCAACAACTTGAAGGGTATCAAGTTCCACAGACTGATCTGAAACAATCACAAATATACGCCGCTTTAGAGGCATTAACTCACTATAACGATACTTACCGTAAAGCTGGCGCGGTACACGGTTGCGCTATTTGTCAAGATAACCGCGTACTCTCTTTTGTTGAAGATGTTGGCCGACATAACGCGGTTGATACGTTAGCCGGTGAATTATGGTTAAACGGTGATACTGGGGAAGATAAAATTTTCTACACGACGGGCCGTTTAACTTCAGAGATGGTGATTAAAGTTGCACAGATGGGAATACCCGTTCTGCTTTCTCGTTCCGGCGTGACTCAAATGGGGTTAGATCTTGCGAATCAATTTGGTATTACCACCATTGCGCGAGCCAAAGGATTAAGATTTGAGATTTATAGCGGTGCGAGAAAAGTAGATTTTGATGTGAAACGTTAATCTCCAAAGGAATAATAACAAACAATGGTGCGATACCCTGCTGACTTGAAGCTACCGCAGTGTTGGCTACGCTCGTTCACCCCCAATCGCATCGTCTGCCTATGCTCATGGGGACTCACTTACTGGCCGTCTACCTATCACCTCAAGTTGTTTGGGTATAGTTATTGTTTATATAGTTATTAACGATAGCTGTCGATTATCTGATTAAGCTTATTATTTTCTTTTATAATATCAATGCCTTGCTGAATTTTACTGACATACTCATCGGGGGTGTCTTTATGAAAAGCAAAATAGGTTTGCGATTCATGCAGGACATAGACAATTTCATAATTATTGGGATCAATATTATGCTCCCTCATAATAAATGCTCCCACATTATCACCATAAGCCCATAAATCAATACGTTGAGCATCTAATTGACGAACAACCATTTCTGGTGTGGCTGATGAACGTAATACATTATCGTTAACTCCTGCACTTTTTAATAGCTGCTCTCCAATATCTTCTCGTACAACCCCAACTCGATAGTTATTCACATCGGTGATCGATGAGAGCTTAATTTGACGATCCTTCGCTGCCCACAAGACAATACGACTTTCGACAATAGGGCCAGCCCATTTGAATAAGTTTTCTCTAGCGTCGGTTCTCGTCATCGAAAATAATACCGTATTAGGTGTATTTAATGCCGAAGCATAACCTCTCGCCCAAGGTTGTAAACTGACATCTTGACGATTGACGGGATCATTTACCGCTTGAGTTGCATGTTCTAATATATCAATCGCAATACCGGTTAATTGCCCTTTTTGCTCATAATTGAAGGGAGGGTAATTTTCAGTGATAAATTTAAGGGAACTCAAACTGGCCGATATTGCTATTGAAGAAAAACATAATAAAACCGCCGTTAAGATAAATTTAATTTTCATACTATATTCCTTCCTATTCCATTAAACGTTCAATACTCATTGAATTGACCATGTCCCTATAACAATCTACTGATCATAATTCGTTTTAAATTGATTGAGCTGTTGAGTAATATCCTCTCCGATTCTGATTATTTCACTCGTCATTTCTAACGTGGATTCAGCGCCGATAGACACATCTTGAGATGAGTCAGTCACCGCCCGTAATGACGTATTGATATTATTAATTGCCGCGTTTTGCTGTTCGGCCAGTGTCGCGACATACTGGTTTTCATCTTGAATTTTTTTAGATAATTCGCTCATTTCTTCAATCACTTGATGAGAACTAGCAAAATGTTCGGACGTGTGCTTTAAGGACATGGCAATATCTTCCAGCTCATTTTCCACAATGGAAGTTGTTGCATTTAGTGTATTAATATTCGCTTTTATCTGTTCTGTCGAGTGACCCGTTTTTACCGCTAAATTACGGACTTCATCCGCTACAACAGCAAATCCTCTTCCTTGTTCTCCTGCTCGTGCCGCTTCAATGGCTGCATTCAAGGCTAATAAATTGGTCTGTTCAGAAATATCATTAATCACATTAAGAATGGTATTGATTTTTTCACCTTCTGCATTCAATTGATTCATGGTGTTGTTGAGCTGCAACATCTTTTGTTGTACGAGTTGTAGTTCACTGGAGGTCGATTCTATCGATTGATGCATGCGACTGGTCAGCTGATTAGAAGAGACCGCCTGTTGCGCACAATTAAGCGCTACATCGGTAACTTGTTTTACGGAGTG
The DNA here is from genome assembly GCF_002749895.1 of Vibrio fujianensis. Taxonomy (GTDB): domain Bacteria; phylum Pseudomonadota; class Gammaproteobacteria; order Enterobacterales; family Vibrionaceae; genus Vibrio; species Vibrio fujianensis. The sequence goes on from NZ_NBUS01000054.1 coordinate 563,754, forward strand.
CTGAATCTCATCGGCCGATTGTGAAATCTTCGCTAATGTGGATTTCTGCTCCTTCAAACTCGCCGAATTATTTCTAGCCAGTTCACACCCAGAGTGAGATGACTGTGTTAACGTATCAGTCGAATGGATTATCTGCTTGACAATCCCTTCTAGAGATTCAGTAAATCGATTAATTCCTAATGTAATTTCTTTAAATTCATGTAGCTTAGACAATTGAATTCGTTTTGTAAGATCACCATTTCCAGATGCTAAATCGGATACTCGTTGCGTTAAAATTTTAAGCGGTCTAAGAACGGTAAATCTCAATAGTAATAATGTGATAATAATAATCGATAGGTCTAGGATCACCACTTCCATAATGACATTTTTCATTAATCCCTTTAATTGTGTATCAATATTAAAGTCGTTGTAATAAAGCGTGATCGACCCAACCCGTTTTTTTTCACCAAAATCATCAACAAAAAAATCGCTCTCTTTTGTTCCAGTATAAAGCGATGGAGATAATTCACGAACTTCAGGAAAATCAGGGGCATTATGAAAGAAAATGATGCTACGGCCATCGCTATCTTTAATTTGGATAGCGGAAATAATGACATTATTTAATTCAGATAATACAATCGATTTTGCGCCCTCAAAGTCAAAATCCCAAATGGGTTTCGACAAGCTGATCGAAAGACGGTTGACTGTATGATTCACATCTTGAGTTAAGGATTGATAAAGTTGATGGTGATACACCTGATACTTCATAAACCCCATGCTGAGCAAAATCAGCGTCACCCACAACACCATCTGGGTAAAGAAAATCACCTGAACACTTTTAAGCATAATGACTCCAATACACATCATATCGATTTAAGTATAGTCGGTGTTTTATATGAGGCTAATTTTACTTAAATTAATTGCATCACTGTTCAGCATGGGCCAGTAAGAGCATGAATGCGGTTTATAATAGGATAAACGTTTATGCCATGCTCCATCAAACGCTCAAAGAGCATCTCGATTAAAATTTTTAGCCCACTCGTTGGTTTATTGGTAATGAATGGGACACTTTAGCTGGAAGATAAATACTAAAAACACTACCTTCACCGTAAACTGATTGGACTCGGATCTCTCCTCCGACTTGACTGATTAAGCTTTGTGAAACAGACAACCCGAGCCCGGTTCCATCTCTCTTCGTCGTATAGAAAGGGTCGAACACTCGAGTTAAATGCTCAGGCTTAATGCCACATCCTTCATCTTTTACATGAATCACCGCACCAAAAGTATGATTAGATTCAATCCAATCTTCACTATGAATGGTTAATTGACCTTGTCCTTGCATAGCATGAATCGCATTCATTTGTAAGTTGACCAGAATTTGTAACAGGTGGTGACGGTTAACTTCGACTGAACACTGGGCCTGTAATTGAGTAATAAACACCACGTCTCGTTTTTTACTGCCCGCTTTTACTAAAGTTATGCTTTCTTCGATGATCGGATTCACATGCTGCCAAGTAATTTCATCTTGAACGCCTCCATGGCGGCTATATTGCAATAAACTACGAGTAATGTTACGAATACGATCCACTTGCAGTAAAATGGTGTCAATTTCTTCTTCAACCCGTTGTGCATCTGCACCTAACTCAAAGCGTATCAGTTCTGCATTGCCTAAAATAACCGCGGTAGGATTATTAATTTCATGGGCAATGCCGGCAGTTAGCTCACCAAGCGCGGCGAGTTTTTCATGTACAACTAACTGTGTTCGGGTTTGATTAAGTAATTGAATATGATGCTCAAGTTGCCGTGTTTTTTCGTGCAAGCTGACCGTCCTTGAGTGCACCTTTTCCTCGAGTTGATGGGCGGCATGTTGAATTTGCTCTTTGCGTTGCTGCAGTAAATCGAGCATGTTGTCAAACTGTTTAGCCAGTTGTGCTAGTTCATGCTTTTCATCTAATCCCAGTGAACCAATCCGCTGATTCTTTCCCATCTGCACTAATTTGACAACGCGATGAATTTGCTCAATCGGACGAAAAAGATCGCGCGCCCCACGGTAAACAAACAGTCCTGAAATCAGCAATACAATCAATGTGATACTCCCCATCTCTATCATGTTAGTGAGATAGGTTTGAATAAAAGGCCACAATAAATAGCCGGTATAAACCATACCGACCACTTGATGGTATTGATCATAGATAGGCTGATAAGCACTGATGTACCAAGCATCATAAACATAAGCCTTATCTACCCACTGTGTTCCTTGTTGCAGGACTTGCTCGACCACCTCAGCGGAAGCGTAAGTGCCGATTGCTCTGCCGACTTGTTTATTGCTATCTAACGGAACATTGGTACTCACGCGCAAATCATCAAGAAAAAGAGTTAATGTTCCCTCTGGGCTATACGGCTGGTTGGGATAAATTAGATCACGAATTTGATCGACGAGCAGGGTACTATTGTTGAGTAATATGCCGCCATCTAAAAATCCTATCATTCTTTGTTGATCATTTTTTACCGGGATAACGGTACGACTGACTAATCCTCGTTGTTCTATTTCATGACCATTCAAAATAGGAATCTGAGCTCGGCTGACTAAATCAGGGTTTAATTGTTGCAGTTCAGCCTGGCTTAAAACATCAAAAAATGATGCCCTTCGAGTTAAGTCTAGATAGCGAAACTGCTGTGCTAAAGTGTGGATCGGCTCAAAATGTAGAAAATCTAACTGATACTGTTTTTTCTGCTGCTGTACCCACTGTGTAAAGTCCTCCTCATACGCCTTACCTTGCTTTATCTGATGTTGAAAATGATACGAATCAGCAAAAGCATGGATAGCGTCGGCTTGTCTTTTTTGTAATAGAGCGATGCTATTTTCGGCCACACCTAACCGTTCAGAAATATCCACCATGACACTTTGCCATGTGTAATGTAACGACCAATACAAGCTAATCGTGAGCAGTGCAACCAGCGTCAAGCCAATCGGTAATGAGGTAAGGATCAGTAAACGATAACGAACCATGGTTTTAAATCGGCGTTGCCATTTATGCCACCAAGCTTTTTCATGATATGAATTGTTCATCATGTTCCCATTCTTTAAATTTTCGTTCTAAAGTTTTACGCGCTACGCCTAAATCTCGAGCGGCTGCCGATTTATTCCCCTGATGCCGAGTAACAATTTGTTCAATGTGCGCCTTTTCTACCTGTTTTAAACTCCAGTGGTCTGGATATCCTTGTCCCCTTAAAGTGGCCGACGCTGAGGCGCTATTTGGCTCCCCACCGTGTGACATTGTCACTGAATCCGATGCAGGCCGATTAATCGGCTCTTGCCAGTGGTGGGCCAAGGATTGGCCCAGCAATAAGCTTCGTTCAATCAAGTTTTTTAACTCTCGGATATTACCAGGCCAATCGTAAGTATGTAGCGCCAATATATCCTCATGAGCCCATTTGGGAGGGCGAATTGCAAGCTCTGCACATAGTTTTTGAGTAAAGAAAGGTACTAATTCTTGTAGATCCTGCTTTCTCTCACGCAGTGGGCATACCTCAATTTTTAATACGTTGAGTCGATAATAAAGATCGGCTCGGAAACGGCCTTCTTCGACTTCTTGATATAAATTTCGGTTGGTTGCTGCCACCACTCTCACATCAATGGATAATTCCTTTTCTGACCCAACAGGACGAATCGCCCGTTGTTCTAATACACGCAATAATGCAGATTGCATATTGAAGGGCATTTCTCCTATTTCATCTAAAAAAAGAGTCCCACCATTGGCAACCCGAAATAATCCTTCCCGATGTTTTTTCGCGCCAGTAAATGCGCCCTGCGTATGCCCAAATAGCTCACTTTCTAATAATTCAGGAGCGATAGCCCCGCAATTAACCGGAACAAATGGCCCTTGTCGCTCGCTCGCTTCATGAATGCTGCGGGCAACAAGTTCTTTCCCGGTGCCCGATTCACCCTCAATGAGTACGGAAGCTCTTGACGGTGCAAATTGGACAATGACCTGTTTGAGCTGCTCCGTTTGTTCTGATTGGCCTAAAATTTGTGTCGCGCAATGACGTTGAAAGTCTCGTTGTAACGCATATTGCATCCGCTGATTGAGCCGCTTGTCCATGCATCGCTCGACAGCTTGTAACATTTGCTCAAGATTAAAAGGTTTAAGAATAAAGTCGGCGGCTCCTAACTTTAACGCGCTAATAGCGGTTTCTAAGTCGGCATACCCCGTCATAAAGATTACGTCTGGTTTTTGATCCGAATCGATAAAAATCGCTTCCCACTCAATGCCCGATCGTCCCGGTAGGTTAATATCCAAAATAATCAAATCATAATGAGTTGCACTACGTAATTGCTCCGCTTCGTCAATACATCCAGCGCAGTCAACTTTCGAAAACCATTTGCTTAATGCTTTTTGTAAAATCGACTGCATCCCCACTTCATCATCGACCACTAATACGGAAAATGCTTGGTAATGCTGTATCGACTTATTGCAACTAAAGTAAGACATATTGCTCTCTATTCATCTCATATAGACATAATGACCCAATGAACGTCACACTCGGTGGCGTTAAGTTGAGACATTTTGTCTTAGCTTAGGTAAGTTGTCACGATTTCACGACTCTATTCGTGGTTATTCTTTATTTTTGCATGAAAATTGTCGTAAATATCTTGGCATTGAGTTTGCTATTCATATCGCAATCCTTTCTTTTGCATCATAACGGACAAATACAATGATAAAAATATTCGTGCAGCTTATGCTCAGCCTGGTAATGTTAACGAGTGGTTATGCGTTAAGTGCTGATGCCCCCCTGCGTATTCGACTAGCGACCACAACCAGTACCTATCACTCCGGTTTATTGGATTACCTTCTGCCAGAATTTAAAAAAGATTCAGGTTACACCGTTGATGTGATCGCTACAGGAACCGGAAAAGCATTAAAAATGGGTGAACATGGTGATGTTGATCTGGTCATGACACATGCTCCAGCAGCGGAAGCTCTGTTTGTTAAACAAGGCTATGGTGTGTTACCTCGTAAATTGATGTACAACGATTTTATCCTTGTGGGCCCGAAAGCAGATCCCGCCCAAGTTTCAGATCAGCCAAACGTACAACAAGCTTTTGCTCATATTGCTGCAAGTTCGATCCCGTTTATTTCTCGCGGTGATGATTCTGGAACCCATAAGAAAGAATTAATCATTTGGGCAAAGAGCCAAGTAAAAACCGATTTTCCAGGTTACCGCTCAGTAGGACAAGGCATGGGGCCAACATTAAATATGGCTTCAGAAATGCAGGCCTATACCTTAACCGATCGTGGCACTTGGTTGGCTTATCAAAGTAAGCTGGACTTAGCGATGCTGTATGAAGGCGATTCACTACTTTTTAACCCATACCAAGTTATTCTCGTTAATCCTGAACGTTATCCAAGCATCAACTATCAAGGGGCAAAAACGTTCAGTGATTGGTTAGTGAATGCAAAAGCTCAAACGTTAATCAATAACTTTACACTCAATGGTCAGGCACTCTTTGTTGCTAATGCAGATAAGTAATAATTGATGAATCTTTGGCAAACAACTTTAGAAGCTCTCGCTTTATTGATCAGCTTTGATGCTGAGTTATGGGGGATTGTTGCGGTCTCCTTTAGTGTTTCTTTAGCTGCCGTGATTCTAGTATTACTGCCGGCTGTCCTGCTGGCCTTTCTCTTGGCTTACAGCCATTTTCGAGGAAAGTGGCTGCTGTTATCCTTGATCAATACGTTACAGGCGGTTCCAACCGTCGTGATTGGCCTGCTACTTTATATGCTACTCTCTCGATCAGGTCCGCTTGGTGATTGGCAGCTGTTATTTACACAAAAATCCATGATTCTCGGACAAATGCTGATCTGTTTTCCTATTTTAGTTTCCATGATGCATGGTGCACTACAATCGAGTGATCGTCGCTCGGTTGAAACCGCCATGACATTAGGGGCTTCAGTCCCACGTATTGCGATGACCATGGTTTGGGAAACTCGTTTCCCGCTTTGTGCCGCAATCATCGCTGGTTTTTCGAGGATTGTGACCGAGGTCGGTTGTTCGATGATGGTCGGAGGCAACATTATGGGCTTAACGCGCAACATTCCTACGGCTATCGCCATGGAGAGTCAAAAAGGCGCATTTGCTCAAGGCGTCGCACTCGGTATCGTCCTACTTTGTTTAGCATTGATACTAAACTTCTTGCTCTCAAGCATGCGGGGCAAAGGGTATCTACGTACCTAATTTAAAACGATAGAAAGGATATCCTATGTCGATAAAACTTACTGCGAGTCAGTTGTCTATGCGTTTTAATGAGCGAGGCTTATTTCATATCTCACAGCTAGCGCTTGGCCCTCATGATGCGATCTACCTTAAAGGTGATAATGGAGTTGGCAAAACGACATTGCTAAAAATCCTTGCTGGCTTATTAACGCCTACAACCGGTATTGTCTCTCAACATCAAGTATGGTGGCGGCGCTTATTACGCAGCCGGGCTCATAAAAACATCGTGTACTTACACCAAACGCCTTATTTATTTGATGATACTGTCTATCGTAACGTCGCTTATGGGATTCGTTTTTCTTCTTTACCGGCCAAAGACAAACGCAATAAAGTGATTACCGCTTTGCGTATGGTTGGCTTAGAAACATTAGCACACGAGCACATCTCGGTCTTATCCGGTGGAGAAAAACAGCGGGTTGCCATGGCAAGAGCTTGGATATTAAGCCCTTCTATTTTATTAATGGATGAACCAAGCGCTTCATTAGATGAAGAATCTATCGATAGATTAGTTATAATGGCGAAAGATTTATTAAACCGTGGATCCAGTTTGGTGATCACCAGTCATCAAACCAATGCATTAACGGCGTTATGTCACAAACAGTGGTGGATCAAAAACCACCAACTTGTTGAATCGCCTTTATTGCATGTTATTCCAGAATCATCAGAGACCATTTATGTTACTTCCATCTCAAACTAGTTGGGTTATTTTAGCTGGCGGACAAGCAAGCCGTATGGGGGGGAAAGACAAAGGATTAATAAAGCTTAATGGCAAACCCCTGATTGAACATATCCTTGAACGATTAACACCCCAAGCGAAACATGTGTTGATCAACGCCAACCGCAATCAGTTAGATTACGAAAAATATGCCCCAGTTGTGAGCGACCGAGTTGAACACTATCCAGGGCCACTGGGTGGTATTCACGCCGGGTTAACCTACGCAAAAACCGACTGGGTTGGCTTTATTCCGTGTGATAGTCCACTCTTATGTGAAGATTTTGTCACCCGTTTTTGCAATGCCGTAACCACAGAGAGTGAAATCTTAGTGGCTCATGACGGTCAGCACCAACAACCGGTTTTTACCCTGTTTCATCGCCGCGTGTTACCCAGATTAGAAGCGTTTTTAACACGTGGTGATCGTAAAATCATATTGCTCTACGAGGAATGTCATACCGAATATGTCGATTTTAGTGATCGCCCATCGTGTTTTTTCAATTTAAATACTCCCCAAGAACTGGCCCAATTTGGAGCATTACAATCATGAATATTCAGCGTCCATCCCTCCCCTTGCTGGGTTTTGCCGCTTATTCAGGAACAGGTAAAACTACATTACTTGAAGCCTTATTGCCTAAATTAACTCAAGCCGGGCTACGTATTGGGATATTAAAACATGCTCATCATGATTTTGATGTCGACATTCCTGGCAAAGATAGTTATCGACTCCGTAAAGCAGGAGCCTCACAAATGTTGGTGGCCTCTCGTTATCGATACGCATTGATGACGGAAACACCAGAAGCAGAAACTGAGTTTAATGCGTTACTACAACGTTTTGATAGTCAGCAATTGGATTTAATTTTAGTCGAAGGTTGTAAAAATATTGCGTTCCCTAAAATTGAGTTACACCGAGCAGAAGTCGGTAAACCTTGGTTATACTTAAATGATCCCAACATTATTGCGATTGCAGCAGACGAGCCTATCGAAACCGCCCTTCCTTACATGTCCATCAATGATTTAGAGGCAATTGGACAATTTATTTTAAACTACGTAAAAAGCCATTCTGCTCCGCCTGCAACAAGCGCCAGTTGCGATACGCTTTCTCCCGCTTTTCTTTCGGTTACGCAAGGGGTTGAGAAAATTCTTGCTGCGGTAACCCCAATTCATGGTCAAGAAAAACTGGCTATCTGTAATGCTTATGGACGGGTACTTGCCCACCCGATTATCTCTCCAATTTCAGTTCCGGCATATCGCAATTCAGCGATGGACGGGTACGCCATTCGTAGTGATGATCTCGGCCGTTCGCATTACAAGCTTGTCGGAGAAATTTTAGCCGGTCATCCGTCTTCACAATCACTGGCGATGGGGGAATGCATGAAAATCATGACGGGTGCTCCGATGCCAAATCAAGCGGACACCGTGATCATGCGAGAGCAAGCCGTTGAAACTCATCAATCCGTCTCTTTTAAAATGGATGCAGTGAAAGCAGGACAAAATGTTCGCCAAGCCGGTGAAGATCTTGCTCAAGGCCAAACCGTTTTTTATGCTGGGCAACGAATCCACTCAGCAGAAATGGGCATGCTTGCTTCGCTGGGTATGAGCGATGTTGCTGCTATAAGACGTCTAAAGGTTGCTATATTTTCCACCGGCGATGAAGTTCAAGCCCCTGGCACCCCACCATCCGAGCATACCCTTTACGATTCCAATCGCTTTTCCTTGAGCGGGTTGCTCTTCCAACTGGGCTGTGAAGTGATTGATCTCGGTATTATCGAAGATAATGAAGATAAAATGATCGCCACATTACAACAAGCCACCCAACAAGCGGATGTGATCCTAACCTCTGGTGGTGTATCCGTGGGTGATGCTGACTTTATAAAATCAGCTCTCGAAAAACTCGGGCGAGTCGACTTTTGGCGCATCAACATGCGTCCCGGCCGCCCTTTAGCCTTTGGGCGTATTGGACAGTGCCCTTTCTTTGGTTTGCCCGGTAATCCTGTGGCTGTGATGGTTTCATTTATCAACTTTGTTGAACCCGCCCTACGCAAGATGCAAGGTGAGATCGGCTGGCAACCATTAAAAGTTCGTGCTATTGCTAGTGAAGAGTTGCGATCACGTCAAGGACGGACCGAATTTAGCCGTGGTATTTACTCGACAAATGCCTCTGGACAACTTGTCGTGAGAAGCACAGGAAAGCAAGGTTCTGGAATTTTACACTCGATGAGCCAAGCCAACTGTTTAATTGAGATTGACCCCGCCGTCGATAAGGTGAGTGTCGGTGAAAGCGTGACAATCATCCCACTTCAAGGCAGAATTTAGCCCATTAATAAGAGTAAATAGAGAACCCCATGGCTCGTACCATTATTTACAGCTACAAAGATGAACAGAAAACATTAACATTTTCCTATGAAAAACATCGCAATATTCATGAAGCGGTTGCTGAAGCAGAAGGGATTGATCTTTCCGAGTATTTGAAGATGGAATTGCAGCTCGAAGCCGTCTCAGATACTAAAGCTGTGCGTAATTACCGTGATAACTATTTTAAAAAGTTAGGCTTTGGATTGATCACCTTGCAAGCGAAAGAAAACCATGGTGTCGGCAAAAAACCAAAGGCTTAAACAAACCTCGCACAGTCGTTAATATAAAGGCTTACTTCTTAGTAAGCCTTTTTGACTTTATTCAAATTACTTAATATTTAGGAAAGCAGCGCCACGAACACCGCCAGAGTCGCCGTGCTTGGCTTTAATGATTTTTGGACATTTAGCGACAGACAAGAGATGCTTAGGAATGCGTTTCGGCATTTCTTGATAGATCAAATCAAAGTTAGACAAACCGCCGCCCAAAACCACAACATGCGGATCGGTAGCAGTAAACAAATTTGCTAAGCAGATCGCTAACAGCTCCATAAAACGCTCAACATGCTCAACCGCTTTAGCTTCTCCTTGCTGGTAAGCGGTAATAATATCAATCGCCGCTTTCTTTTCCGCAAAATAGTGTTGATAAATCAGCTCAAAACCACGGCCAGACAAATAATTATCAAGACAACCTTTGTTACCACAACCACAACTTAATAAAGGCGCTTTTTCACTACCTAAATGGAACCAAGCATCAATCGGCAGACGCATATGGCCCATTTCACCGGCAACATGGTTACGGCCAGAGAAAATTTTTCCATCATAAACTAAACCACCACCAAAACCGGTGCCCAGAATCAGCCCCATCACCGAAGGTGCCTTTTTCAGATCTTCATCCCATGCTTCTGATAATGCAAAACAGTTTGCATCGTTTTCAATTTTTACACTCCGCCCGACTTTGGCTTCAAGATCGGCGCGCAAAGGCTTGCCTTTTGCAGCCGGAACATTGACGGTTAAAACCGTGCCATCATCGGCATCTTCCATACCAGGTAGACCAAGACCAATGGTGCCTTCAACACCAAATTGAGCATCATATTTTGCAATTAACCCAGCAAGGGTATCGACTAATAGAGCATAATCTTCTGTTGGTGTCGGTACTCGTTCGGTTGCCACACGTTGTAAATTTTTATCAAAGACACCAAACTCAATTTTTGTACCACCGACATCAAAGCCATAATACATGCTTATCTCTCCTTAAAAATACCCGACCTTGGGTCAAATTATCAAAAAACAAAACCGCAATATTATCCATATTGCTGATTAACTTGTCCGTGACCAATGCCCCGAGTTTATGCTGTTCACGGCAAAGTTTATACATGAAAACATCATGATAGATTAATATTTAGACTCACCTCGCTTTATTAAACCGTTTGTTGATAAGCTTGCCATCTTTGTAGTGCAGGTTTATCGAGCATTGGCTTAAGTCGCGATTTACCGAGCAAATAACTTTCTTTAAAGGCTTCAAACCAAATATGCAATGCTTCTGCTCCTTTTTCTTCACCACACAGCGATAACACTAAACTTGCAACTTCTGCGGTCGCCAAATATTGCTCATCGCTGGCTTTTCGCATCAAATAACTCGACAGTTGTTCTGGTTCAATAGATAAAATCGGGAGTGAGGCAAGATAAGTTGAACGGCGAAAAATTCGTTTGGCTTCACGCCAACTACCATCAATAAAAATTAATAATAGTTTTTGGTTTCCCTTTAATTGAGGTATCGCACCCAGTTGACGCTCTCGATCTTGCTCGGTTTGCGCTGGAAAAACCAGGATCGGGAGAAAATGAGGATCAGAGAGTAGTGATAACATTTGTGGATCAGGTTCGGTACGATGCCACTGATAAACATAAGTTTCTTTTACTGTATCGGCAATTAATCGCCCAGTATTACTGGGTTTAAAGACTTCATTTTCAGAAACTAACAACATGACCGCAACGTGGGTCTCCATATCTGGCTGAAATTCGCATAAGCAGTGTGCTTGTGGTACATGGCAAAATGAACAGCGCGCTATTTTTGAGCCGCGGGCTAAAAAAGGTTTAGTTGATCGCTGCAGGCGATCCTGATACAAACGGTGAAAAGCGTGAATTCTCATAACTATCACGGAAAATGAAATGAGCGATAATTTTACCGCTCAGCTCTCTAGCTGGCTACTCTTTTAAAAAGTTGTTTTACTGAATAGGAGGTTCAACGCCAATGCAAGCAGAAACATGGCGCTTGGTTATTTTTTTATTTGTACTTATCGCTTGTGCAGTATGGGAAAAATTGCTACCACGCAAAAAACGCACTCAAGCAATATGGCTACGCTGGATTAATAATTTAGGGCTGGTCGGGTTAAATAGTCTATTAGTGACTATATTGATGCCCGTTGTTGCTTTCTCTGCGGCTCAATGGGCACAAGAGCAACAATTCGGGTTGATGTATTGGCTTACAGTCCCTTCTTGGCTAGCCTTATTACTTTGTTTAGTCATACTTGATGCCATTATTTATGCTCAGCACGTTTTGTTTCATTACATCCCCAGCTTGTGGCGTTTACATCGTATGCATCATGCCGATCAAGATATCGATGTCACCACCGGGGCTCGGTTTCATCCGATTGAAATTATTCTTTCGGTCGGCATAAAAATTATCGCCGTAGTAATATTAGGCGCATCGCCTCTTACTGTTCTTTTATTTGAAATCATCCTTAATGCGAGCGCGATGTTCAATCACAGCAATGCTAAGTTAGGATTAACCCTTGATAAGTGGCTGCGTAAAGTTGTGGTGACTCCTGATATGCACCGCGTGCATCACTCCATTGTTCCTGTCGAAACTCATGCCAATTTTGGTTTTTGTTTATCTATATGGGATCAATGGTTTGCAACTTATCGCGCTCAACCTGAACGCGGGCATGACAAGATGATAATCGGTCTACCAGACTTTCAAAACCCTAGAGAACAATGGCTAGATAAAATGCTAACTCAGCCTTTTCGTCGTCATTAAAAGAAGAAATGCCGCAGGATGAGAAAAATGAAGAAACGTCACTACTTAAGCTTATTAGCTTTGTTTATGGTCATTGGCTGTTCGACCACACCCAAGCGTAGCGCAAGTCATCAACAGTGGTTACAGCCGCCACAATGGCCAGAGAGTTCACTATTTTTGGTCTATCAACAATGGCAAGGCGTT
>NZ_NBUS01000054.1:576301-580104 GCF_002749895.1 Vibrio fujianensis
CTTACCGCCTCGGTGGTTCTAATAAAACTGGAATCGACTGTTCAGCGTTTGTCCAGATCGCATATCAAGACGCTTGGCAACAATCACTCCCGAGAACCACACGCTTACAGAGCCAACAAGGTCAAGCTATTGAGTATCATCACGCTCAGTATGGCGATTTAGTTTTTTTCAAAACATCACATACCACTCGCCATGTTGGGATCTATTTAGGCAATAAATCGTTTATGCATGCATCAACGTCACAGGGTGTAGTGATATCGAGAATTGATAACCCTTATTGGGCATCAAAACTATGGCAATTCCGACGAATAGCAAATCCGCCGTGGTCAACAATAAGTGAATCAACTGAGGCGAGGAGATAAAACGATTGAGGTTTAGTCATATTTACTGACGGCAGAGTCAAATAGATTTTTGACCAAAGCAATATATTCATCTAAAAATAGGATCTGATCATTGGTGGCAGGCTTTGACCAAACGCCAGCCAGTACTTCGCCTAAATCATCGACCACCAGATCCGCTTCTTTCAGTAATTGAAAGCGGACACTTGAATGCAGTTCAGGGTTTTGCTCAAATATCGCCATAATGTTACTAGCAACCATATCAGTGATGACATCTTCGACACTTTCTTTCCCCGTGTAACCATCACGAGTAAATATGTCCATGTTCATCGATAAATGTTCAATTAGAGCTGAATAACCATCGGTGTCTACAACCACTTTTTTTCTCCGCTTTACCACTTACTGCCAGAATCCATGTTCCCTTGAGTAATACTAAGCCATGAACGACCTTTTTCACAGATTTATGCTATAGAATATTTGACGACGAGCCATTTCTTCAACAAAAAAGATCGCCTCTCATCATAATAAGCGACTTTGATGAACGAGTAGCGCGACTCTCTATAAGAAATATCATTATTACACCTCAATCTCAGTGTACAAGGAAAAGTGTATTTAAGACCCGCTGAGAAACTTGATAACTATCACATTTATATATTTTAGCGCTGCCAAAATGATAATCTGGCTAAATTATGTGCGTTAAAATTGAACATATTTAACGCCATCACCTACACTAGGTGTACATTAATAGGGATGGGAAGATCGCTATGTGGCAGGCTATTGCACAACAACTTTCAGAGACCTTATCAATCCACTATCGTATTGTTGAAAAAGAAAAATTACCAGGCGGTGAACTTCATGACTGCTATGTTATTTCTAATGGTATAGAACGCTACTTTGTTAAGATAAACCAACGTGATTTTATCCACCACTATGAACTAGAAGCACAAAATCTAAAGCTTTTAGCTGAAAGTGACTCGATTACAGTTCCCGTACCTAGGTTAGTCGGGACAACGAAAAATCATGCTTTTATTATCCTCAATTATTTGCCGACGAAGCCGCTCGATAACCCAGAGCAGAGTTACTTATTTGGGCAACAGTTAGCGAAACTGCACCAATGGGGAGAACAAAAGGAGTATGGGTTTGATGTGGAAAATCATCTAGGTACATTAATACAGCCTAACCCTTGGCATAAAAAATGGGCGCTATTTTTTGCTGAACAGCGTATAGGCTGGCAACTCCAATTGCTCAAGGAAAAAGGTATTGATCTGGTGGACATTGATCAGTTCGTTGGGCTCATTAAATACAAGATCGGTGCTCACACACCGAAACCATCTTTACTTCATGGTGCCTTATGGACGACGAATGTCGCACAATCGGTAACAGGGCCGATCAGTTATGACCCGGCTTGCTATTGGGGAGACAGAGAGTGCGATCTTGCCGCAACAGAGCTGTTTGGTGGTTTCCAGCCAGAATTTTACCTCGGTTATGAAAGTATTTATCCGCTTGATGCTCACTATGCAGAACGCAAAAACATCTATAATCTTTACCTACTTCTGAGCTACTGCAATCATTTTGGTGGTAAGTATTTAGCTCAAGCCGATCACTTGATCAAAAACTTACTCGCTGACTAGTCTCTGTTGACCAATAAAAGTAAAGCGCTCGATGGATAGAGGCGCACATTGACTTGATTTATTTTTTGAGCTTTACCGCAGTACCAAAAGCAAGCACTTCTGAAGAGCCATCAGTAATAGCACTGGTGGTTAAACGTACTGCGACAACAGCATCAGCGCCCAATAACCTTGCTTCTGTTAATAGCCGCTCGATAGCCATATTTCGAGCGTCCGTCAACATTTCAGTGTAACCTTTCAGTTCGCCCCCCACCAAACCTTTTAAGTTTGCCATAATATCTCGACCAACATGTTTAGACTGAACAACATTACCCATGACAACGCCTAAAATATCAGTAATTTCCTGACCAGGTACTGTTTCTGTCGTCGTATATATCATCACTATAATCTCTCCATTATTGAGGTCAATATCCCCACTCTCGTTGAAGCGCAAGCAGTATGGGCTGCATTCGTTGATTCCAATCAGATCATCAGTGAATGCTCATTGCGACTTGCTCACCGTCGACCTGTAGCGCCAAGGCGTTGGGGGATGTCAAATTTCACGTGTTTCTTCAAAATTTATACTTAATTTTCAACTTTAAGCAACTTAACAGCTTAATATTACTATATCTCCCACAGAAGTAAGGAAAAGAGAGATGAAACCATTTACCGAAAGAACGGCACTTTGTCCTCATTGTGGTCACGCTATTCGCATCACTTTGGATGCGAGTAATGGTAGCCAAGAATTCTATGATGACTGTCCTGCTTGCTGTCATGCGATACATTTAAATATGACCGTTAATGAGCTAAAAGATAGCGTAGAACTAACTATTGATGCCGATGATGAACAAATATTTTAACCTCCCTGCCAAAAACAAAAATCGTGGTTAAGCGGTATTCTCTTAATCACGATTTAACTAAGTGATTCGTCGAGCGGGGCAAAGCAGCTCACTTATTTGCAAGACTGGGACATCAGTACTCGTTCAACAGTATCAACAATAGCTTGTGTTTGCGGATCAAATTCAACGTTAATTTTATCCCCGACTTGACGCCGTCCAAATAATGTTCGTTGTAAGGTTTCTGGAATAAGATGAACATTAAAACGATTCCCTTCTACCTGACCAATCGTCAATGAACATCCATCAAGACCAATATACCCTTTGGTCAGGATATATTTCATTGCAGTGCTAGGTAACTCGAACCAAAGTGTCTTATTATTTTTAGACTCAATCACGTCGACTAGTGTAGCCATCTCACTGATATGACCAGACATTGAGTGGCCACCGATTTCATCGCCAAATTTTGCGGCTCGCTCAACGTTCACTTCATCCCCAACCTGAAGGGTTCCTAAATTGGTGACCGCTAACGTTTCTTGCATTAGATCAAACGAAGCACACCGATCCGCGATATGAGTAACCGTCAAGCAACAACCATTATGAGCAACAGATGCGCCAATGGTTAACCCCTCAGCAAGCGCTTGAGGCAACGCTATAGTATGGGTTTGAAATTGTGTTTTCCTTTCAATCGAGACAATTTTAGCGGTCCCTTGTACAATGCCTGTAAACATTTCATTATTCCGATAAATTTTCGTGGTGCTTAGTGTGACATTTCTTTATCATTCTCTCTAGGTCTGTTGACCCTAGTACTACATAATATCATGGCATTTTCCTAAGCTATATAACCAAACTCTGAGCCTTTTCTTTGGCTCAGCTAGTCTTCTTTGCGGAGAACACAGTGCAACGTTATAAAAAAGAAGCGTCGACCTTAATTAAATTAGCGACGCCGGTATTAATCGCCTCTATTGCGCAAACCGGAATGGGGTTTGTCGACACGGTCATGGCGGGGGGGGGGGGGGGGC
>NZ_NBUS01000054.1:580114-580551 GCF_002749895.1 Vibrio fujianensis
AGCGCAACGGATATGGCGGCAGTCTCTATTGCGGCAAGCATCTGGCTCCCCTCTATCTTATTTGGTATCGGCTTACTGATGGCGCTGGTTCCTGTTGTTGCACAGTTAAATGGTTCCGGCCGACAAGAGCGTATCTCGTTTGAAATCCAACAAGGCATTAGCTTAGCATTATGGGTATCTATCCCGATCATTCTTGTGCTATTCCAAACCAAAACCATTTTAGGCTTAATGGATGTTGAGGCCTTAATGGCTGAAAAAACCATTGGCTATATGTACGCGGTGATGTTTGCTGTACCCGCTTTTCTTCTTTTCCAAACCTTACGCAGCTTCACCGATGGAATGTCTCTGACCAAACCGGCAATGGTGATAGGCTTCTTAGGCTTACTTTTCAATATCCCATTAAACTGGATTTTTGTTTACGGTAAATTTGGTGCGCC
>NZ_NBUS01000054.1:580561-584398 GCF_002749895.1 Vibrio fujianensis
CTGGGTGGTGTCGGCTGTGGGGTTGCAACCACGATCGTGTACTGGTTGATGTTTATCATGCTGCTATTTTATGTGGTAACTTCTCATCGGTTAGCGCGTATTCGACTCTTTACCACCTTCCATCGTCCCCAGTGGCAAGCACAATGCCGCTTATTTAAACTTGGATTCCCCGTCGCGGCTGCGCTATTTTTTGAAGTGACACTATTTGCTGCTGTGGCCTTGTTAGTCGCACCTCTCGGCCCATTGGTCGTGGCTGCCCATCAAGTCGCTCTCAGTTTCTCTTCACTGGTTTTTGTCTTACCCATGAGTATTGGTGCAGCCGTTTCTATTCGTGTTGGACATACTCTTGGTGAAGAAAATTTATCCGGTGCCGCGATTGCATCAAATGTCGGGTTGCTCGTTGGGGTAATTGCCTCTTTATTTACTGCAACGTTCACCATTTTATTTAGGGAAGAAATTGCGTTACTTTATACCCATAACCCTGAAGTTATCATGATGGCGATGCACTTACTCATTCTAGCGGGAGTATACCAATGTGTAGATGCCATTCAGGTTGTTGCCGCAGGAGCACTACGTGGCTATAAAGATATGGCTGCGATTTTCAACCGGACATTTATTGCTTACTGGGTTTTAGGCCTACCAACAGGATACCTATTCGCGATGACAGATTGGATTGTTGAACCGATGGGAGCCAGTGGTTTTTGGATCGGTTTCATTGTGGGGTTAAGTTCAGCGGCAATAATGCTTGGGCTCCGTTTGTATTGGATACAACACCAAGATGATGACGTCCAAATGTATTATGCGACCAAATAATAGCGATACTCTTTTACTTGAAGCCGCGATAAACGCGGCTTCTAACTTCTTCTAGCGAAACGTTAATGTCTCTGCATAAGCACAAGACTCTTTAACTCGCATAAATCGCGCAAAACGAGGTTTGCCAGAATCCGTTAGACCATTAAAGCGATAAGTGATCACACAACCAATTTCAGGAGGTTGTTGGCGCAAAAAGTCAGTTAGCCCACTCCCTAAAGCAAATTCAATACCCGCATCATTACGCACCAACAGGGAGCCGACCATATTATGATATTTACCTTTCCCCATTTTATAGCCAATCACTTGAGCTTCACTATCCTGATGTTTTTTCAGTTTGAGTAAGTCATTATTTCGTCCTGCGCTATAGGTTGAAGAGAACTTTCTTAACATAATCCCTTCTGCATCTAACAAGAAAAGTCGATCAAGCTCATTAAGAAGCGCTTCTTCTGAGATAATCGGCTCATGTTTTACATATTGGATATGTGTTTGATTAATGGCTGAGGTCAATGAGCGTAAATGTTGATAACGAGTTTGGTAATCGCCGGAAAAAGTCGGTAAGTCAAATAACATAAAGGTTATCTGTTGCCAAGCTTCATCGGTTGGGTGGTGATCGAGTACCGTTTGTTGAACAAGAGAAAACCGCCCCCTACCGGCCCAAAGTTCGCCTTCAACAGGATAATGAGGTAATACCGCCGTAAACCATGCAGGGGCATAAATCAGTCTCCCTGTGCGAGTCGTTAGTTGCTTTCCATCCCATATTGCTCGAATACCATCCAATTTTTCACTTTGCCAATACTGTTCTAACGCAATTCCTTCACGATATTCATTCGCTTTAAGAATGGGCATGGGTTCTGCTTGAGCTGGTGCGGCCTGTATCGGATTCGCTATCAACAATGAGAGCGTAATGAGTGAGAGTTTTAAGTGCATTTTTCTTTCCTCTTCTGACTGTATGTCTGATGATGCATAAAGAAAAGTATGTGATTGCACTAACACTATCTGGGGTTTTATTTTACGCTACGAGCGCTCTCACATTAGATAAAACTTTCTTACTTCGCGAAAACTGAGTAACTGTGTGACGGCTCACGCTCTTGTATCTTCCCCACAGCCCCTTGTTCCATCAATTGTAAATATGCGTTTTCTGCCTGACTCCCACAAAAACAGAGTGAAAGACAATAAACCACTCATGGCTTTTACTGAACGA
Source organism: Vibrio fujianensis (assembly GCF_002749895.1). Lineage (GTDB taxonomy): Bacteria > Pseudomonadota > Gammaproteobacteria > Enterobacterales > Vibrionaceae > Vibrio > Vibrio fujianensis. Next base: position 582,576 of record NZ_NBUS01000054.1, read on the forward strand.
TAGAATAGGCAAAGAAAGGCGCACCCTCAATGGAGTGCGCCTTCTTGATTAGGATGTTTGCCGAGCGTTGATTGCCCTAAGCTGAGTCAGGTAATCAACCCAACCTTGACTTTCTCTAGAAGGACTTAAATGATGGGCTTTTTTCGCTTGGGCTAATGCATCATCGAGTTGATTTAGCTTATATAAAGCTCGAGCTCTAGCTAAAGCAACCTCTGGCTGGCGTTGGCGATCTGTCACGTGATCTAATGAAGCGAGCGCTTGTTTATATTCACCTTTTTGGCTCTGGAGCAATGCAACATTCCAGTAATATTGTCGATCTTTCTTCGCGGCGATTGACCACGATTCTATGGCTTTATCCCACTCTTTTGCTCTTTGCCAATAAGTTGCACACTCAGTCACAAGTTCAAGATCACTATTAGTCGCCAATAACTGTTCTAACAGCTGTGCAGCTCGTACGGGTATACCATTTTGAGCATACAGTTGAGCCAGTAATCTTAGCTCTTGAGGACTAAGTTCTACGCCTTGCAATTTAGCCAGACTCAAACTACTTAAAGCTTCTTTTTGCCGTCCGGTACGAAGTTCCAGACTGACAAGCTGTAGCCACCAATTGCTTTTACTCGGCTCTAAAGTAATTAATCGTTTTAATGTGTCAATGGCGGCAGACCAATATTCTAACTGTAACTGAGCCCCTAATGTAATCGATAATGGCGTCACTTGATCGGGTAACTGAAAATGCTGATAATGCGCCATTGCCTCTAAGGTTTTTTTCCATTGCTGTAGCTGATAATGAACCTGACCAATTCTCAACCATAATTCATGCGCTTTTTGATCTTTAGGTACCTGTTTAGTTAATTGATAATAATGCGGTAGTGCCGGTTGATATTGGTGATCCATTAATAACAAATCAGCTAGCATACGTCTTGTTGTCCACTCTTGTTCCTCTTGCAATTCCCCACTATTCACCGCATCACTAAGTGACTGAATCGCCGGTTGTAACTGTTCATTTTGCCAGTAGAACACCCCAAGCATTCGGGCTAAATAAGCCTTATCATATGCTCGTGTCAGTTGCGTTTCTTCTAATACACGAATGGCATCAATAAAGCGCTCTTCTTGAGCAAACTGGTTTGCTTGTAAGGCTTTGTTGGCAGCATAAGGGCTCAGCTCCGCAGCCGATGATGAAGCCGCTCCCATTAAGAGTAGATAGATGATTAATCGTCTGATCATTTGGCTAACTTAAACTCCAGTTTTACTGTTTGACCTGGCTGGATTACGGCCGTGCCATCTAACAGTTTGGGTTGATATTTCCAACTACGTAATGCCTGCATTGCCTCACGCTCAAACATTCGTCTTGGATTGGCATCGACCACTTGAATTTCCGTCGGTCTACCGGTTTCATCGATGGTAAAGCGTAAAACGACATAACCTTCAATATTACGCTTCAGAGCTCGAGCAGGATAATTTGGCTCAACACGATACAAAGGTAATGCCTGTTGGTTGGCACCAAAGTCACCAAAAGTGGGCGCATTAATTGCGATACCATTAATCGCCGTATCTAATCCGAGTGATGGGACACTGGTTGGTGTTACGGTATTGGCTACCGTACTTTGCGGTTTTGTAACAGGTGCTTTCGGTGGCGGCTCAGGCATTTGAGGTTGCTCTGGAATCGCTCGCTGACGACGTTGAACATCTTGTTCTTGCTCAACCATCACCATATTAAAGCTCAACGACTGGCTTTGTTGTGGTGAACGCAATCCATCGTTGTTGACCATCCAAGCCATAAAGGTAAACAAACTGGCAGCAATCACTGCTGCAAAAGGCATCGC
>NZ_NBUS01000054.1:584408-584900 GCF_002749895.1 Vibrio fujianensis
TAAACGCATCATCCGCGTTTCTCCGCCGCTAACGCAATGTTTTTTACACCAGCACCTTTTGCCGCATCCATCACTTTCACCACGGTACCATTATAGGCATGCTCATCGGCCTGAATGACCAGTGAGGCTTCTGGCTGCTCAAGCAGTAAATGCTCTAATGTTGCTTGGACTCTTTCAGCGTCGATTTGCCTTTTATCAATATAAATATCATTAGCCGAAGTGATCGCAACAAAAATACCCGCATCTTTTTGCGCAGCAACATTTGCTGCTGATGGACGATTAACTTCAACCCCTGATTCTCGAACAAAAGAGCTAGTGACAATAAAGAAGATCAACATGATAAACACAATATCTAACATTGAGGTCAAATCGATTTGTGCTTCTTCTTGATTCGATGAACGTCGCCCCAGTCTCATCACTGACTCCTTAAGGATTTTTCAAGTTTTAACTCACACAAACGGCAGGTTTTCGCCAACCGGGCATAGATAAACA
>NZ_NBUS01000054.1:584910-591830 GCF_002749895.1 Vibrio fujianensis
CCAGCTAAAGCGGCGACCATGCCCGCCATGGTGGGCAATGTTGCTAATGAGATACCAGAGGCCATTAATTTAGGATTACTACTGCCCTGGGTAGCCATTACATCAAAAACAGAAATCATGCCTGTTACCGTACCTAATAATCCAAGCATGGGGCAAATAGCCACCAACACTTTGATCATACTTAAATATTGAGTGAGTTGAATGTGCGCTTGTCCTATCCATCCTGAACGAATAGCGTGCGCATACCATGAATGCTGATCGCTGCGCTCATGCCATTGCGCGATCCATTGCTTACGCTGTTGAGGAAAGATAAAGGCCAAATAAATAATACGCTCGATAACCAACAACCAGCACATTGCCACAACCGCCGCTAACCACCAAAGTACGGCCCCCCCCTGAGCCATAAACTCAGAAAGAGGTAGGAAAAAGCTTGGTAAGGAAAATAATCCATCAGCTTGATTCATATGAACTCCTTACGCAGCATGACTGATAACTTTTTTGGCATCGTTATTCATACTTTCACGTTCGGCTTGCTCAGCAACTAAGCCAATTCCTTGTTTTTCTAAAATGATACGAATATTTTCGGCCTGCGAACTCAAAATATTGTGCGCCAGCAATAGAGGCATTGCAGCCACTAGACCTAACACGGTGGTCACCAGTGCCATTGATATTCCCCCTGCCATCACTTTAGGATCACCATTACCAAATTGGGTGATGACCTGAAAAGTTTCTATCATCCCGGTTACCGTCCCGAGTAACCCTAACATCGGAGCTAATGCGGCCAACAGCTTGAGCATAGAAAGGCCTTTTTCTAACCCGGCTTGCTCATCCACCACAGCTTCCAATAAACGCAGTTCTAACGCTTCGACACTACGGGTTTGCTCTTTGTCATACACCGAAAGCACCCGACCCAACGGATTATTGCCTATATGATGAGGCGTCTTGAGTTGCTGCTGAATTTTTTGTCGTGCTACCGCAAGCGTCACACCTCGGTAGATCGCAATGATCAATCCAACACCTAACAAGAACAAAATGATTTTACCAATCACACCACCAGCTTCGAACCGTTGCTGTAAGGTAGGAGCAAGCGCAAGCTGCTCCAATAATAAGCCGCGAGACGGATCCAGTAGGACGTTTGCCATTCCCCCTTGCACGAGCGTTTGTAGCGAGGCATAACTCGGCCCATTATCGGGTTGCTGCTGATACGCAACCGCATCTTGACGCTGATTATGCCAACTCACATAGCCTTGCTCAGTCACAAGACCTAACGCTCCTAAGCGAATCGCATTCACTTGCTGTTGATGACCTTCCCCATCAATAAACGCAATCGATGCTTGGCTCACTTCACCACTAGCGATGATCTGTTCGTTCATTGCCTGCCATAATCCCACTAATTGCTTCATGGAAGGGAGTGATTGAGCGGCCACAATGGCTTTTACAATTGGAGCATAATGCTGGCGATCAACCCCTGTCACGGAAGCCATTTGTATAGCTTGTAATTCTTTAGCATTTTGACGAACGACACCGAAAATTTCTCCTAAACTTCCGGTTTCAAGACGCAGCTTTTCTTCCAAACGGGCCAGACTGTTTTCATTTTTGCTAAAACGCGTTGATAATGTATCCACTTCATTTTGTAAGCGATCTCGCTGTGCAAGGAGTGCATTTTTTTGTTCTCTTAATGACTGTTCCGTTTTTAAAAAACCAGCTTCGCGTTGGGTGTCTTGCATACCTTGCACCCGATTTTCTGTCTGCGCTTTTTCAAGTAAAACCGTATCAGCGTAAATGGGAGAAATGAACGCACTAGTCAGTGCTAAAACAGTAATATAACGGATAAGTTTCATTGAGTTGCCTCCGCCGCCGTCAGTGAAACTGGTAAGTTGAGTAATGTTGGAGCAATTTGCTGATAGGCCAGCTGATAAGCGGTATCAATGTCACCTTTGATACCTGAAGGTAATGGTTGCCAGTGCTTACTGTGTTGATCCCAAGACCAATAACGAGTGCCATTCAAATTACGAGCAACTAAAGAAACACGGCCTAAATAGAGAATATCTGCCTCAATCCGATCCTGATCGCTGAGATCAATCGTGCCTTGATAAACACCAAGTTTTGAACCGTAATCCATTTCAATCTGGTAGGCTTCTAAAATACGGCGATATTTCTCTGCATCACTCACGTCGGCACGAGACATAAGTAACTGTAAGCGAGCTAAGCGCTCTTGACGGGCAGCAAGACGAATCGGTTTATCTTCCGTGATGATTTTTTCTAATCCATCAATCATTCGATACATCAATGGCACAATTCCTTGGCGAGTTTGATGTATTTCTGTCATCTGCTCTTCCAGATTACTCATTTCCATTTCTTGGCTAACTACCAAAGCGGATAAGTGATCTCGATAAATAGTGAGGTTGTTTACTTCTTCATTTAACCGTTCAATCTCAGCTTGGAGCGCTAATGTTTCAGCCGAGCTTTTATCAATTTTTTTCTGGCTAACGGCTGAGTGGTTATTGGTCCGGTTTTGTATCGCTTTCGCATCATCCAGTGTACTCGCATAAGAAGGCAGCACGGACACCACTGAAAGCAGTATTAGGCTGGATTTTATCAAATTCATCATCATCATCTGTTACCAAGAAAGAATGCTGATATGTTATTGATAAAAGCTCTCATTATCAACTGTATTTTAGCGGGTTCGCTGTTTTTAGGTAATAGGTTAAGATCGACTATCGACTATCGACTATCGACTATCGACTATCGACTATCGACTATCGGCTTCGAACTGAAGAATGTGCGTAATGATCCCCGCAAGTGGACTCACATGCTGTGCTGCCCCCAGCGCGATGGCTTCTTTTGGCATACCAAATACCACGCAAGTCGCTTCATCTTGAGCCACCGTCTTTGCTCCGCTATCCAGTAGAACTTTAAGCCCACGGGCACCATCATCTCCCATGCCCGTCATAATGATGGCCAAAGCATTTTTTCCAGCTTGCTGAGCGGTAGAGCGAAATAAGACATCCACCGATGGTTTATGACGGTTCACTGGTGGGCCATCAAATACCTCGACTTTATACTGTGCTCCGCTTCGAACGAGCTTAGTGTGTTTTCCTCCAGGAGCAATCAAAGCACAGCCTGGCAATACACGATCCCCCGTTTTAGCTTCACTGACACTAATTTGGCATAGGTTATTGAGCCGTTCTGCAAACATTGCGGTAAATTTCTCTGGCATATGTTGGACAATCACAATCCCAGGCGAATGCGCCGGTAAACGGGTCAACACATACTCAAGCGCTTGTGTGCCACCGGTGGAGGTTCCTATCACAACAATTTTTTCGCTGCTTAATAATGCATTAATCGAAGGTGTTGGCCCATTTTTTGTGACCGTTGATGACGGACGAGCAAGCTGAGTTTGACGCGGAGTAAGTAAATTTTTTAGTTGTGCTTTAGCCGCCGAACGGACAGCTTGTAGTACTTGGTTGGTGCTCTCTTCAAGAAAGCCTTTTAAACCCACTTTAGGCTTAGTTATGATAGTTACCGCCCCAGCTTGTAACGCATCTAAAGTAATTTGCGCGCCTTGCTCAGTTAGTGTAGAGCAGATAATCACCGGAATGGGACGTTCTGCCATCAGTTTTTTTAGAAAGGTAATACCATCCATCCTTGGCATCTCAACATCTAAAATCATGACATCTGGCCACGTTTGCTGCATTCGTTTCATGGCAAAAATAGGATCTGCCGCCGCAGGTAATAGTTCGATATCCGGCTGTCCCGATAACATTTGACTGAAAACCTGTCTTACAACGGCCGAGTCATCAACGATCAACACTTTAATTTTTTTATGCGTCATCGCATTTCCTAATCAATTCATCCATTCCATACCCTTCCTACTTGAAGCTGCAGGGGGTGTTGGCTACGTTCTTTCACCCCAATCACATAGCCAGTCTATGCTCATGGGGATTCACTCACTTGCCGCCTACCTGCAACTTCAAATTGTTTGGGTATAATCTCTAAACTTTTTGATAGATAGAAGGCGAGATCAGCGTCAAAGAAGAACGAACAGACTGTAACGTCTCTGCGTGTCCAATAAATAGGTATCCACCGACATTAAGCTGGCGTTGAATATTATCAATCACTCGCTGCTTAGAACGCGCATCAAAATAGATCATCACATTACGGAGTAAAATAAGGTCAAAATGACCAAAACGCGCTAAGTTATCTTGCAAATTGACCGCCTGAAAGCTCACTTTTTCACGCAACGCTCGGCTCACTTTAAACCCATTCGCTTTGTCACCAATCCCTTTAAGACAATACTTTTGTAAATAATGTAGTGGAATATTGGCACTTCGGCTCAGTGGATAAACACCATGTCTCGCCACATCCAAAACACGGCTACTGATATCAGTGGCTAAAATTTGCCAAGGATGACAATAGTGCTCCATTAATAACATCGCCAATGAATAGGCTTCTTCACCAGATGAACTAGCAGCACTCCAACAACGAAGAGAGCGATCAAGGTATTGAGGAAGAATCTCTTGTTGAATAAACGAAAAATGAGCTTCTTCACGAAAGAAATAGGTTTCATTAGTTGTCAGCAAATCAATAACAATTTGTTGTTCAGCTTTTTGAGCCGGGCTTTCTACTGATGAGGTAAAAAAGTTAAAATAAGCATCCCAATCCGCTAATCCAAGATGCTGAAGACGCGATCCCAATCGGCCAATCACTAGCGATTTTTTACCATCGTGGAGATAAATACCGGCTCTCTCATACAACCAACGTTGATAACGCACAAATGTTTGGTCAGATAAGTGATGCGATAGATAACATTCTGGATAAACCGATTCAAGAAACGGCATAAGAAGCCCCTCTATTCTACCAGGTGACTAACTCGTTAGTCACCTGCTCAACCATGGCGAGTTCCTCGACCGATAAGACTTTATCTTCCGCGAGGATGATGACAAAGTTATCCTGTAACTGACCCATTGCACGGATAAAGTCGATACGAATTTGGCAACTAAAAGAAGGTGCCGCTCTTAGATCTAAACCCGGTATATCAATGACTTCAGAAACACTGTCGACCAAAACCCCCAAATCTTGACGCTGAGTCTCTGTTTCTACCTCAATAATTACAATACAAGATCGTTTGGTAATCGGCTGAGCTTCAATATGAAAACGGTGTGCAAGGTTAATCACCGGCACAACTTCACCGCGAAGGTTGATGACGCCTTGAATAAATTTAGGCATTCTCGGAATCGGGGTAATTTTCCCATACTCCAAAATCTCTTTGACGTTCAGAATGGCAAACGCATACATTTCACCGTTCAATAAAAACGTTAGATATTGCTGGTCATTCGCCTCACCATTGGGAGTTACCGCTAATGCAGTCATGTTAACCTCCTAAAAACGAACATAATCGGCATCATCATCAATCAACGTTGATGTTTCGTGTTGCTGTTTTACGGGTTGCTTATTCAGTTTTTTACTGGTGTGGACTTCACGCGACGCGTCGGTGGTAAAAAACGTCATCAATTGTTGCAGTTGTTGTGCTTGGCTACTCATTTCTTCCGAAGTTGAAGCTAACTCTTCTGATGCCGAAGCACTTTGCTGAGTCACGCTGTTAAGCTGCTCCATCGCTTGATTTATTTGTGAAGCACCGGTTGCCTGCTCCATTGAGGCGGCATTAATTTCTTGAACTAAGTCGGCTGTTTTTTGAATGGATGGTACAATTTCTTCTAGCAGCTCCCCGGCTTGTTCAGCTAATGCGACGCTATTTTTGGCGACCTCACCGATCTCTTGTGATGCGACTTGACTACGTTCGGCCAGTTTACGGACTTCAGCCGCCACAACTGCAAATCCTTTTCCATGCTCACCTGCTCGGGCAGCTTCAATAGCCGCATTTAAAGCTAATAAGTTTGTTTGATAGGCAATATCATCAATAATACTGATTTTTTCCGCTATTGATTTCATCGCCGCGACCGTTTGTGTGACCGCAGCACCACCATCTTGTGCTTCTTTTGCTGCTTTACTCGCAATACCATTGGTTACTTTGGCATTTTCAGTATTTTGAGCAATTGAAGCTGACATTTCTTCTATGGAGGAAGTGGTTTCTTCGACACTAGCCGCCTGTTCGCTCGCGCCTTGGCTTAAGTTTTGCGCGGTTGAAGAAACCTGTTCTGATGCTGAAGCTAAGGCATTACTTGCACCATTCACTTCACCCACTATTTGTGAGATTTTTTGCACCATCTGCTGCATTGCCAGCAATAATCGGCCCATTTCATCTTTACTGGTTACTTCAATACTGGCGGTCAAGTCCCCTTTTGCCAACTGTTGAGACAGCCGGACTGCGCTTTCCAAAGGACCACAAATTCCTCGAATAATGACAATACCGAAACTTAACGCCAGTATCAGGCCAACCACGATTGACGATATAGAGACTATGCGCAACGTATCGTAAAGTAATGTTTCTCTTTGGTATTGGTTAGCTGACTCTTTGATTTGAAGTTCAATTAACTGTTCGAGCACTTGGGCGACTGGTGTATATAACGGGCGAACTTTATCTCCCGCTAGCGAGGTAGCCGTCTCGATATCATTGGCTCGCAACGCTACTAAGGTGGGTTCAATCGCTTGAGTGATAAAAGCTTTATTGTCTCGTTCAAACTGGCTTACTAAACGTGCTTCTTCTGCGGTTAAGCTCGTGTTCGCATATTTCGACCAATTCTCGTTTATTATTTTTAAATTACTTTCCACTAATGCAACTTGCATCGCGATATTTTCTTCATCGGGCACCAGTTGAGCAAACGCTAATGCAATACGATTACCCAAAAAGCGAGCTTTAATATCTCCCAGTTGGCCGATAGGAATGGTTCGGTCTTGATAGACATGTTTTAATCCATCAACCATTTTTCCCATCCCGTACAACCCTGCTGCGCCGATAC
>NZ_NBUS01000054.1:591840-593418 GCF_002749895.1 Vibrio fujianensis
CACCAACAGAATACCTAATAGCCCAATTAGTAAACTGAGCTTAATTTTTACTGAGAGATTCTTAAACATTGCCAGATTCCTTATTTAGGTGATGAACATCATGTTCTTCATCTGATAAACGTAGTTTTCCTTCACTTCTTCAATTCATACCCTTGTTCAGTGAATCGTAAATTGTTGAGATTCTTGCTGAATAATTTGCTGTGTTAAACTTGGAATATCGAGGATAAGCGCTATATCCCCATTACCTAAGATCGTTGAACCACTGATCCCTTGAATATTGGTAAAGATTGGACCGAGCGGTTTAATCACGGTTTGTAACTCGCCCAAGAGTCGATCAACCACAAGTCCAACCATTTGCCCCCCGGTTTGCACCACCACAACATTTTGCCGCCGAGGCGCGCGGTAATTTAGATTAAACTGTTTACGTAGATCGATTAAGGGTAAAACGTTGCCTCTTAAATTAAGATGATTGGTTACTTTACCGGTCCGTTTTTCAAGGTGATGATTCAGTTCAACGCACTCTTTCACTGAATCAAGGGGGACGACAAACTCTTCTTGACCGACTTCAACCAAAAAACCGTCAATAATGGCTAAGGTGAGCGGAAGCATGAGTCGGATAGTCGTTCCGACAGAGACTTCACTTTCGATTTCAACCCGGCCTCGTAATTCGTGAATATTTCGCCGAACCACATCCATTCCAACCCCTCGACCAGAAAGATTGGACACCTCTTTGGCCATTGAAAAACCCGGTTCAAAAATAAGTTGATACGTTTCTTCACGGCTAAGAACGCTCTGTGGATCAATTAAGCCTCTTTCTATCGCTTTTAGACGAATTTTCTCGGTATCCAACCCCTTTCCGTCGTCGCTAATTTCTAACACAATATTTCCTGAATCATGGTAAGCGTTGAGGGTAATGTTTCCAGCAGTGGATTTTCCTCGTGCTTTGCGACTATCTGGAGATTCAATGCCATGATCAATGGCATTACGAATAAGATGCATCAACGGGTCGCCTATTTTCTCAACGACTGATTTATCCAATTCGGTCTCTGCGCCATGGATAACTAGCTCAATTTCTTTTCCCAGCTCTTTCGATACATCCCTAACGACCCGTTGAAATCGAATAAAGGTCGTCCCTATCGGTACCATTCTTAATTTGAGCGCGGCATCTCTCACTTCTTCTAATAATCCATTTAAACAGGACACTGACTCTTGCAATACACTATCTGCATAGTGGCTGGCCTGTAGTGCGCATCCAGCGCCAGCAGTCACCAGTTCACCAATAAGATTAATCAACGTGTCGAGCTTCTCGGCATCGACACGTAAACTTTTTGAATCACGATGCTGTGTTTCATTAGCAGCTTTAGACTTAGGGGCATTTGCATTCACTAAGGGAGTCGTAGACTCGATGCGCTCGACACCGATCGTCGAGCTACAATCGGTAGATTCACTCACCGATAAACCACAATAGTGAAAATGGGATGGGTTTTGCTGGCTGAGTTGTTGTAAATTGGCCATAAAATCAGCCGTACACTGCTCCTCAGTAAACACCCAGACCTCTCCTTCATCACGAATAAATTC
>NZ_NBUS01000054.1:593428-602970 GCF_002749895.1 Vibrio fujianensis
AAAACTTCTTCTATCTCACTCGCTTGAGCATATGTGGTGAAGGAAAGTTGCCAACATAAATAGTTATTCTCTGAATCAAATGCTTGCCACTCATCCGGCAACCCACTGTCATCTAAAATAATTTGCTCAATTTCGCCTAACTTAGCCAAATAAGTAAAAAAAGATAATGGATCCATACCATCTTGCAATGCCGTCTTTGGGAAACGAACAAATAAAAAATAGTGAGATGAGGCTGCTGAAGTTGAATAAGACGAGTCACAACGCTCGGTTTGGCAATACGTCTCATCCCGCGAGTCAGTTGCGGGTGAAGGTACAAGGTATTGATCTAACTCAATCATTAACGATTTACTAATACTCGCATTGTCTTGATCATCCACTTGCTGATATTGCGCTTCATCCAACAAGCTGAGCATATGATCCCGGCAACGAAATAATAAGCTGATGATCTCACTCGAAAGAGACGATGGCGTTGCTCTTAGCTGATCTAATAAATTTTCAACTTTATGGGTAAAATGCACAATCGAATCTAAGTTGAAAATTCCAGCGGAGCCTTTGACCGTATGAGCGGCTCGAAAAATAGCGTTGAGCCTTTCAGATAGTTCATTACGATTGCCAGCTTCAAGTTCTAGTAAGTCAAGCTCCATGGTTTCGAGCAGTTCTCGGCTTTCGGTATAGTAGGTGTCTAAAGCCGCCAACAACATGGGATCCATCTTCATACTTTTATCCTTGTTTTAGACTAGAGAGCACCTGCAACTGACTTTTCATGCGGTTAACCCCTAATTTTTCTATCACTCGATGAAGTAATGGACTATCACCCAGTAAAATTAAGCGTTGTTGCTGCTGCTCTTTGACTTTATCCAACATCAATAGTAATTGAATGGCGCTGGTATCAATATCGGTTACTTGTTCGACGTTAATGACAACATCACACGATTGCTCAGCCCAAGGTGTTAAAAATTCATACAATGCATCTGCTTGATAAATGGTTAACTCACCGGTTAATGCGATTTGGACTTGCTCTTTATTTTCCTCAAGTACCTGCATGTCATACCTCCTAGGGTCTGTTGACCTTTCGCGATTAAATTTTGTTCGAGATAAAAGCGTTTTAATCGCGGCGAGAGCTTTGTCGCCTAGTCATTCTAAGCAAAACACCTCTCAACAAAGAGTAAAACGCTTTTAGCCGAACCTTTCGGGCAGCGTTTGTGGCTCCTTTCTACGGCGTTATCGGCTTCTCAGGTAGAGTCACCACATTTCAAGCCTCTGCCTTATATAAAGAAGCCACAAACTGCTGAAAAAATCAGCTCGAAAGGTCAGCAGACCCTAAGCTGGCATTAATTTATTGACTGCAGCCAGCATTTGATCAGGCACAAAAGGTTTAACCACCCATGCTTTCGCGCCCGCTAAACGGCCTTGATCTTTTTTGCCCGCTTCCGATTCTGTAGTCAGCATGATCACAGGAGTAAATTTAGTACTTGGTTGTTTTTTCAACTCTTTTAATAACGTAATACCATCCATATTGGGCATATTGACATCACTAATCACTAAATGAATTTTGACGCCCTGAATTTTTTTTAACGCATCCACACCATCCGTGGCTTCAATGGTTTGATAGCCAGCCCCTTTGAGAGCCAAACTCACCACTTGACGAATTGCCGCAGAGTCATCAACGACTAAAATGGTTTTGCTCATCTTCAAACCTCCTTATTGGTAGCCCCAATGAGTTAGAAAAACGTGATGTCTGATTGAACCGCCCGTTTCACATTCGATTGATGCTCTTCTCCGCGGTGAACTTGGTGCTGCTCTATCATGGTGTAATTCCCTTTCAGCTTTTCAAGCCATTTTTGTGGTGATAACTGACCAACAACAGGATGATTTCGATCCTGTTTCGCCAACGCAATGGATTCACTTAACTCTTTTAAATTCAAGCTAATTTGATCAAGAATTTGGCTCACTCGATCTTGAAACTGCAAACGAATAATAACGTGTGTGACCGTTTCTTTGACTTGATGAGCCTCCTCTGTTAACCCTTGAGCTTGGGTATCTAAAGTGTGCAGCATATGCTGAAAATGGCTCATCACTTCATCGATGCGCTGTTCGGTGTGGTTCATCTGTTCAGTTTCATCTTTATTCACTTGCTGTACCATGTTACAAGCTTTTTCTATCGCTAAGTTGACGGTATTCACTTGCTCCGTCATATGGTTAGCAGTTTCTCTTGACTGGTGGGACAAACTTCGCACTTCATCAGCAACAACAGCAAATCCTCTCCCCGCTTCCCCCGCACGAGCTGATTCAATGGCCGCATTTAACGCCAGTAGATTAGTTTTTTCTGCAATACCAACCACATCACTGGCCATTTTTTTCAATGCGCTGGTGTACTGAACTAAATTTCTCATTTCACTCAGTACTTGCTGACGTAACGCTTGACCGGAGCGAAGAGCCTCTACCGCCTCATTTAGCATGGTGCGACATTGATTAATTTCTTCTGGAATAGACTGGTCTTGAGTGCGATCACTACCAGCTTGGAGCGACAAGGAATGGGAAAGGCGCTCAACTAACTGAGTAAATTGTTCACTGAGTTCCGCCACAGACTCGGTCAAATGATGGTTTGCTGAATCAATATGCCGCGACCAAATGGGTAAAGACTCAATAAATAGAGGTTCAAGAGAATGAAAAGATTCCAACTCGGATTCTTGCTGTGAGGAAAGCTGCTCAATCTGCTTTTTTTGCTGTTTAACGGTTTTAATATACGCTTCATAATTCCAAGCGGCATAACCGATACTTATCATTGACGCAATGAAAAGAGGCACACTGATAGCCAGTGCAATATCTGAGTAAAAAATGCCTATGCCCGATAGCAGCAACACAGGCATAAACAACGGGGTAAGTCTAATCACTAACATGGATTATATTCCTATGCCTAACTGACGTTATTCTAATGATTATCTTTGGCTACATTCCTACCCTTTCAGTAGTGATATGATGGTTCATGAATATCAGCCTGTTTTTTTAAAAGTAGCAGTCAGGTATCTAGTAGGCAAATGAGCGGATGAAATAATATTTAATCTATTAATAACTTCACAAAAATACCGCACGAGGCCCAAGGTCTATTGACCCTAGCGTCGAAGCTGACATTTCTCAATGCCTTCTGAATGACATAAACCTTTCACAACAATGAAACCTAATCGCCACGGGAGTGACACATTTCATCGCCACCATAGCAGCATCAAACGAAATAAGAATCGTCTCGTTCGAAACTGACTAAGGAAAAAAAAATGAATAAGCTATGGTTAGCGAGCCTACTGTCTATCTCCTGTTCAGGAACCAGTTTCGCAGCCACCAATATTACTTGGTGGCATGCAATGGGTGGCCAATTAGGCGAAACGGTCAATAAAATTGCTGCTGATTTTAATGCCTCACAAAATGATTACCAAATTACGCCTATTTATAAAGGGGAGTATACTGAAACCCTGACCGCTGGCATTGCTGCTTTTCGTGCGGGACAATCACCCAACATCTTGCAGGTGTTTGATGCCGGCGCAGCCACCATTATGAATGCTCCGGGCGTGGCGAAACCCGTGCAAGATATTATGATTGACTCGGGTTATACCTTTCATTCCCAAGATTATCTGGCAGGTGTACGTAACTTTTATGCGGATAATAACGGTAAAATGGTCGGCATGCCCTTTAACAGTTCCACGCCGGTGCTGTATTACAATAAAGACATTCTCAAGCAAGTTGGAGGTGAGGCACCAACAACCTACGAGCAGCTAGAAGCACTGGCTATCAAGCTCAAATCAAAAGGATATGCAGCGTTTTCACAGTCTCTTACACCTTGGATCATGGTCGAAAACTTCAAGTCTCGCCATAATCTTCCTCTCTCCGATCAGCAAAATGGCTATCAAGCACTTTCTTCAACCGTCATGGTGAATACCCCAGATATGCAAATGCATATTGGAAAACTGAAAGAGTGGTCAGACAAAGGCTATTTTAAATATTACGGCAGCAATTGGGATGCCAACCAAATCCCCTTTGAACGTCAAGAAGTGGCAATGTGGATGGGATCATCGGGTTCTTTCGGTGGCTTACGTAACCGAGTCGATTTCGATTTTGGCACCACTTACTTACCCTACTGGCAATCATTAAATAAAAACGGCACGCATACCTTTATTGGTGGCGCAGCGCTGTTTGCTTTAAATGGCCATTCAAAAGCAGAAGATAAAGCCGTTGCCGCTTTCTTTACCTACTTAACACGTCCAGAAGTTCAAATGTATTGGCACCAAACCACCGGCTATGTTCCTGTAACTAATGCCGCCTATGAGATGACAAAAGCGTCAGGTTATTACCGCGAACATCCTGATGCAGAAGTGGGTGTCAAACAACTCAGCTTACCCTCTGGTGAATGGACCAAAGGGTATCGCTTAGGCTATTACCCGCAGATTCGAGAAGTAATGCACCGAGAATTCGACAATATTTTTGCGGGCCGTTCTTCTGTTAAAGATAGCCTGAATAAAGTGAAAACAGAAAGTGAAACACTATTGAGCCGCTTTGCTCGCACGATGCAATGATGTGGATCGCCCCCCCCCCCCCCCCGCAAGTTATGTTGCGGGGATTTTAATATACCCAAACAACTTGCAGTTGCAGGTAGGTGGCAAGTAAGTAAATCCCCCATGAGTATAGGCAAGCTAGGTGATTGGGGGTGGATAAACGTAGCCAACATCCCTGCAGCTTCAAGTAGGAAGGGTATAGCTTATTAATTTAATTGGAAAAACTTGTGGAACGTCGACAACAATTTCTACACTCGCCTTTGCCTTATCTCTTGCTGGCACCGCAGATCGTGATCATCGCCATTTTTTTTGTCTACCCAGCAATCAAAGCAATCTATCTCTCTTTTATGTTAGAAGATCCTTGGGGAATGTCATCGACGTTTGTTTGGTTTGAAAACTATCAGATGCTCTTTCAATCCCCAGAATATTTATCATCGCTCGGTTTTACTGTGCTGTTTTCCCTCTTGGTTTCTTTTTTATCTCTCGCTATTGCCCTACTACTAGCCGTCAAAGCGGATAATATTATTCACGGCCAAGGCTCATATAAGGTGACATTAACGTGGGTTTACGCTGTAGCCCCTGCTGTCGCTGGGATCATCGGCGGTTTCTTGTTTAATCCACATATTGGTATTTTGACGGAGTTTTTTGCTCAGTTTGGCTGGCAGTTCAGTCTCCAAACCAACCCCGTTGATGCCACTTTTGCATTAATTTTAGTCTCTGTCTGGAAACAAGTGGCGGTTAATTTTGTTTATTTCTTGGCGGGTTTGCAATCAATCTCTTATGCGGTCAAAGAAGCCGCTATGTTGGATTGTGTCAGTGATACGAAACGTTTTTGGACTATCACCTTCCCTCTCCTAGCACCAACGGGGTTTTTCCTGCTGGTGATAAACCTTACCTACGCCTTTTTTGACACCTTTGGGGTGATCGACACCATGACCAATGGTGGCCCTGGTGGAAGCACCACCTCTTTGGTTTATAAAGTGTATCGGGATGGGTTTGTCGGTGCTGATTTAGGGGGTAGCTCTGCACAATCTGTCGTGTTGTTAGCACTGGTACTTATGCTGACGTTTATCCAATTTCGATACGTTGAAAAACGCGTCCACTACTAAAGGCTTAATGATGAAAAGTAACAAGCTTTCTGACCATTTGATACTGGTAGCGGGCACTCTGTTTATGCTGCTCCCCATCTGGTTAATTTTCGCCAGCTCAACCCATCATCCCAATACCATTATCAGTGAAGGGCTACAATGGAGCATCGGCCAGCATACTGTGGCCATTTACCAAGAGGCATGGAATAAAAGCGTTGGTTTTGCTGGAAATGTTACCGCCAGCACTATGATTACAAACTCGATGATCATGGGGCTTGGCTTTGCTATTGGTAAGATTATTATTTCCATGATGGCAGCTTTTGCCCTTGTCTATTTCCGCCTTCCCTACGCCAGTGCTTGGTTTTGGCTAATTTTTGTGACCTTACTGTTACCTTTAGAAGTGCGGATCATTCCCTCTTATGAGGTCGTCTCCAACCTAGGAATGCTCAACAGCTATAGTGGCTTAATTTTACCCTTGATCGCATCGGCAACCGCAACCTTCTTTTTCCGTCAATTTTTTAAAACCATTCCCGATGAATTAATGGAAGCAGCACAACTCGATAATGCAGGGCCGATTCGATTTTTTATCGACATACTGCTCCCCTTATCAAAAACCATGATGGCAGCCATTTTTATCATTATGTTTGTGGTGGGGTGGAATCAATATTTATGGCCAATCATGATGACTACCGATGAACACTACAACACCATCGTGATGGGGATAAAACAAATTCTCAATAACATCAACGAAACCAATTTACCGCGTTATGACTACGCTTTTGCCATGGTCATATTAGCCATGCTTCCACCCGTTTTGGTGGTCGTCATCTTCCAACGTTGGTTTGTCAAAGGACTGGTCGAAAGTGAAAAATAATACTGCTATCCATTTAGTACCCCACACTCCATCACAGGAGCCGCAAAACGTGATGCTTGAAATCAAACAGCTGGTAAAAACTTACGAAAATGGTCACCGTGCCGTGAAAGGGGTCGATCTTTCTATCCAACAAGGTGAGTTTATTGTATTGGTAGGGCCATCTGGCTGTGGAAAGTCGTCCATTTTACGCTCGATTGCTGGACTAGAGCCCATATCAGATGGTGAGATTTATCTGGCTGGCCGACGGGTCGATAAGGAAAAACCGGCTAAACGAGACATTGCGATGGTGTTTCAAAACTATGCACTTTACCCACATATGAGTGTGTACGATAACCTTGCTTATGGATTAAAAAATCGCGGGGTTGATAAAGACACCATCGAAGAAAAAATTCAGCAAGTGGCAAAAACGCTCAAGATCGAAGCGTATTTAGCGCGTAAACCCAGTAAACTCTCAGGAGGACAACGGCAACGGGTCGCCATGGGACGTGCCATTGTTCGTGATCCGCAACTTTTTTTGTTTGATGAACCTTTATCGAACTTAGATGCCGCTCTACGCGCCCATATGCGGTTAGAAATCAAAACGCTACAACGTCAATTAGGAGTCACCAGTGTCTATGTGACTCATGATCAAATAGAAGCAATGACGCTGGCCGATCGCATTGTGGTTCTCAAAGACGGTGCAATTGAACAAATCGGTACCCCCGCAGAGGTTTATCATCAGCCGGCCAGCACCTTTGTCGCCAGTTTTATTGGTAGCCCAGCCATGAACTTCCTGCCTGCTCAACTAAAAAATGGTCACTTGCATATTGCAGATCAGCAATTCTATCTTCCTCAATACCAAGGACTGAGCACAGAATCACTCACGTTGGGCATTCGTCCCGAACATGCCGAAATCTCGCATGTTCAACACAAACTAGCCCTGACTTTACAGATTCATGTCATCGAGCCCTTAGGGCCAAATCAATTAGTTCACGGACAAATTATCGGATTAGATAACCGAGCTGACTTTATCGCCGTAACTCCAGAAATACCACTTGCGGAGCATAAGCCACTGACCCTCTCCATAGCATCTGATCGCTTGCACCTCTTTGATCAGCAAGGTAAACGTTTATGCCCAACCTCTCTTGCTAAACGGGCCATTGCATAAGGATTGATGTGAGCTTATCGACTCAACAAAAACAAATCCTCGCGTTATTTTCAGCAAGCGCACGACGTTCTATCTTGAACAGAGCCAGCGATGCTGATTAGTCGCCGACAAAAATAAATTAGGTCGTTATGCTCCCATCGTTAGTGATAAACTCTCTAAATGCAACATCTATTGGTCGACCATGTAACGGCAGATCTCACTTATTTGGCCCTTCAACATCGAGTCGATCTCGTCGTTGCTGCATCAACAATACTCATCACTTAAGGACACATTATGTCACTTATGATTATCGGTCACCGGGGTGTGGCTGGAAGCTATCCAGAAAATACTCGTGTCAGCGTACAGGCTGCGATTGATATGGGGTTGTCTTGGGTAGAAATTGATGTTCAACCCACCAAAGATAATATTCTGGTCGTATGCCATGATCACACCATCGACCGCTGTAGTAATGGAAAAGGGCGAATTGATGCCTATACCTTAGCCGAGTTACAGCAGTTCGATTTTGGTGGTTGGTTTGATCCTCAATTTAGTGGCGAACCGATCATGACACTACAAGAGTTACTTGAACTCGCCGCTGATAACCAATTAGGGTTAAATATCGAAGTCAAAATCGATCAACACGATGCAGATCAAGTGGCAAGACAACTCAAAGTGCAACTTGATCGAAGTCGCTTAGACCCCAAAAAGGTACTACTTTCTAGCTTTAGCCATGAGATTATTCGTAAGCTACATCAACACTGTCCTGGCTATCGACTCGGTGTTTTAAGTGAACGACTCTCTAACAAAGACAAAGAAGTCATGCGAGACGTTGAGGCATTTAGTGCAAACCTCAACTATCGCTGGATAACCCAAAGACATATTGATTATTTACGAATTCACGGATATCAAATTTGGTGCTATACCGTGAATGACCCCAATAGATTTAGTTATCTTGATCATGTGGACGCGATCTTTTCAGATTGGCCGAGCCGATTTATGAAAAAAAGCCAATAAATGCTCTCACCACCTAATTTTTTCTGGTTAACCCAAACCACTTGGAGTTGCAGGTCGGCAGCAAGTGAGTGACAAATTTGTCTGGAACAAATTTAAACAGCCGTGACGAAAACCAAGGATGGCTCTAGCTCTCATCATCCCGATGAGCCTAGACAAGCTATGTGATTGGGGTGAAAGGACGTAGCCCCTGCAGATTCAAGTAGGGAGGGGATATTTCAATAAAAATTGGCTCTTTTAGCTACTTGTGACAGATTTACGTAGCCAATGAATATGATGGTTAAATCCAGATGCTTGATAAAGATGTAGTGCCGCCTGATTAAATGCCCAAACTTCAACAAATAGCTCTTTAACACCATAAGTGATAAAGACACGTTCTAAATGACTGAGTAGATCGCGAGCGACGCCTTGTTGACGATAGTCAGGGTTTATATAAAGCTCATCAATACTTCCCATCAATACAGGCTGGCTAACGGTTGACACTAGTTCACAAAAATGCCCGGTGACAAAACCAATAATTTTCCTTCCACATTTAGCGACATAGACTAAACATTCTGGATCATCAAGATAGCGTGCGATACTCTTTTCTTGTTCTATTTCTTGTGCCGTTTTGAAATATTCCGGACAAGCTTGATGATGTTCATCATGTAAGTCGAACATTAATTGGTTAAGCTCGGGCAAATCATCCATGTGTGCGGCACAAAGAAAAATAGAAGACATAAGGTAACGTTAATCAGGCATCATGTGGCAATTCTATCGGATAGAGCTGTGAAATCATACCACCATGGATGACTAACAACGAAAATTCAGTATGGCGCGCTCTGTCGACGTTTATTTTTCATCGCCCATTAAGGCATCTTTCCGTAATCGTCCTAAGGTTAATAGCACGGCACATAAAG
>NZ_NBUS01000054.1:602980-603575 GCF_002749895.1 Vibrio fujianensis
AAAAGACTCATGCCGATATAGACCAGACTAAATCCTTGAGCGAGTAACTGGTAACTGGTATCCGCTTGTTTTGCTCCTTGCTCGCTCACAGTAACGGTTTGTGGAACACGTAAGTAAAAAAGTGCGGAACAAAATGCGACACCTAATGCACCACCCAATTCTCGTCCAAAATTAAATAGCGACATCCCAATACCTCGGTCTCTGGCCGGCAAAACGCTTTGCACCACAACCCCGAGAGCTGGAAGAGTAAAACCAAGCCCAATCCCTGCAAAACCTAACGCAAAGTTCACCCAAATATCATAATGAATTTGCCAAATAGCCACCATTGCTAAACTAAACCCTACCGTAACGAGTAGCTTATATCGTGCATAATGGGCAACCAACTTCCCTCCAATGTAAGCCCCTGCAGTAATACAAAACATAAAAATCACCATGATAGTGCCGCTTTGTGATGGGGAGAGTCCTTTTTGCCATTGCAACTGCAGAGGTAAATAGACAAGCAATGCAAACATGAGCATTTGTGATCCCATAATGAGTAAAATGGCTGTCAAATAGTTGGGTAATCGAGCCAATCTCGCAGGAAGAATCGGATCAC
>NZ_NBUS01000054.1:603585-607567 GCF_002749895.1 Vibrio fujianensis
CACCTGTCTCTCCACAACGATCAGCCCCAACACACTCAGTAGCAAAATAAATGCCCCCCACCCATTGGAGATTAATGAATGCGATGAAAGTAGCAATAGCAACATGGTGGTGGCGATCATCAATAATCCAGCTCCCATCCAGTCAAACCGGCTATGACGACGTCGATTAAGATGGCGTAGGTATCGGTTAACCATCACTAATGCAACCACACCCAATGGTAAATTGATCCCAAAGACCCAACGCCAAGTAAGATGCTCGGCAAAATAACCACCTAATAAAGGGCCAGTAATGCTTGATACGGCATAAACCGCTGAAATATAGCCTTGATATTTGCCGACTTGTCGCGGAGGAATCGAATCAGCAATCACAGTAAAAGCCAATGCAATTAAACCGCCGCCACCAATACCTTGGATCACTCGCGAGCCAATCAAGGTCGGAAGATCAATTGCAAAGGTACATAATGCAGAGCCCAACATAAAAATAAAAATGCTGGTATTAAGCATGCGAACACGACCAAATAGATCACTAAGCTTTCCATAAACAGGCAACACCGCTGTCGCCGCTAATAAATAAGCGGTGATCACCCAGGTTAATGACTCACCTGCTGATAATTCTTGACCAATTAAGGCGAGCGGTGTCGTCACAATACTTTTTTCCAGTGATCCTAAAGCAATCACCAAGGCAACACTGGCAAAAATAATTTTTGGGTTATCGGTATAAGTGGAGTCGGTTGGCATATGCCCCTCTTGATGGATGAAAAGACGTTCTCGGACAAGATATCCTAATCACACCATTTCTAAAATAGGATAGAATGGGATAGAAAATTGCAAAAATGGGATTAATAATGAAACTTGATGATTTGGCACTTTTTATCGCTGTCGTACGGTGTGGTAGCTTTACACTCGCAGCGAAACAAAAAGCGATATCCACAAGCACTTTAAGCCGGCGAATCCAGCAGTTGGAGCAAGATATTGGTCGTATTTTATTAATCCGTACCAGTAAAGCGATTACTTTAACTAAAGAAGGCGAACTGCTATTTGCTACCTATGCTGAACTCTTTGCTGAAATAGAATTCAAACAAGAGCAAGCCCTGCAAGCGAAAAGTGAATATCGTGGCGATATTGTAATCAATGCTCCCATCATTCCAATTCGTCATCAACTCAGCCCACTCGCAATAGAATTTTGTCAACAGCACCCTAACGTTAATATCAATATTCAAGTCGGTGCAGGTATGGATTATTTTACTCGACACGATCTAGACATTGCTCTGCGTTTTGGGCCACAGCCGCAATCGGAATGGGTTGCCAGAAAGTTAGCCAGTAATCCATCACTATTATGTGCTTCAGCTGATTATGCGAATTCTCTCGATCTTCAACATCCTGAACAATTACTTAATTTACCGCTGTTAACTCTGAATACAAAACAAGCATGGGTATTTATACATCAGGAAAGTGGAGAAAAATTTCAATTTATGCCGAAACCAAGATTGGGATCAGAGGAGCTGGACACCATTGTCAATGCGGCATTTTTAAATATGGGCATTGCTCGCCTGCCCAAAGGGTTAATAACTCAAGAACTGCATCAAGGTAAATTAATACCATTACTTGCTGATTGGCAAATGGAAGGTTCTGATGTCTATTTATTACATCCTCAACGGCGTTTTCTACCAGAAGAACTCAAGCCTTAATTGACTATATTATTTCTCACTGGTCACGAGTCGCTTTTCATCACTGGCTGACATAACAAAATAAACGAGCCGAATAGACGACGGGGGCATTCAACAATAAACCCCACCATCATTCGGCAAAAATAAAGGTGAGGTTTAAGATTATGTTAAGCCAATTTTTTATAGGAAATGGAATGTCGCGTTGAAAGAAAGTACCTTAACATCATGTTTATCAAGGGTATAACGGTGATAGCCAGCGCCGATAGAAAAAGGCCCCATAATGAAATATTCTGCGCCAACACCATACATGATATCGAAACCATCGTCATCTTTGCTTCCGCCAATTTCGGTTTTCCAAGAGTGGATACCACCGCGTGCATAGACATGCAAAGGACCAAAATCGATGCTCGGTTTTAATGCCGCATACATTGTCGTTGCCGAAGTATCAACGCCATTAATTTTGAATTCGCCAAAATCACTATACCCACCTTCAACCGCAAAAAAAGGCAAGATACCAGTACCGACATGCACATTATAAGCCGTACTTGATTCCCCACGATAATCTGATTGCCCCACAGACGCCCCACCGTAAACCAACGCATCAGCCATTGCTGTTGAAGATGCACCGATCAACACCAGTGCAAGAAGAGTTTTTTTCATAATAAACCTTTTCATCATTAGAAGACCGCATTATGCAAGCCTCTTTTTCCCACCACTTAAAATAACCACTGCTGTATCCATTAACAGTGCCATCATTTATAGTTAGCAGGTATACCACTTTTCAGAAATTATAGAGTCATCCCTAAGGGACCTCAAGCAGCGAGCTTATCGGGTCACTAAATTTCTGACTAAACCCTCATTAACAAGCGTCAATCGCCTGCATGATCCTCTTGTCAGAAATGGGGTAAGGCGTCCCCAATTGCTGAGCAAAATAGCTCACTCTCAATTCTTCAATCATCCAACGAATATCTTTCACAGCATCAGGAACAGCCTGCCCTTTGGGTATTTTATTCAGCAATGCTTTATAGTTATTTGTTACCGATTCTATCTTCAACATATGCAGCCGATCTTTATTCGGGTCAATGGGCAATTTTTCCATCCGCCGCTCAATGGCTTTCATGTAACGTAAAATATCCGGCAACCGTTGATAACCACACTCGGTCGCAAAGCCTTTAAAAATGAGGCTTTCCATTTGCGCTTTGATATCAGATAGCGCAAATGCCATAGTAAAATCGATTTTCCCTTTAAGGCGTTTATTAATGTTATAAGCCGTGGTTAAAATCGTTTCAACTTGTTGAGCAATCGCGACAACGGTATCACCTAATTCAGCACGAACGTGCTCTTTTAATGCCTCAAATGCTTCTGGTTGCCAAACGAGCCCGCCTTGCTCTTCTATCAGTTTATCAACCCCGCAAGCAATGCAATCGTCAATCAAATCTAATACTTTGCCATAAGGATTAAAATACAATCCCAATTTGGATTTATTGGGTAAGTTCGCATGCAAATATTTTATTGGTGAAGGCACATTGAGTAAAATTAAGCGCCGCTGCCCCGCTTGCATAGCACACTGCTGCTCATACTCTGTTTCGAACAACTTAATCTCGATGCTCTCTTTATTATCCACCAATGCGGGGTAAGCTTTAACATCAAAGCCGCCTCGTTTTTGTTGATAAACCTTGGGTAACTCACCGAATGACCAAGTATGTAAATTTTTCTGCTCAATCTCGTCGTCGGCAACTTGTGAAAGAGTTTGCTGCACTTGCTCTTTTAAAGCCTCTTTAAGTGCATATAAATCTTTGCTCTCATTTAATTTGCGATGGCGATGATCGACCACTCGATAAGTCACTTTAAGATGGTCTGGCACTTGCGCCCAATTCCAGTCTTCGCGCTGAATCGCCACCCCGGTCATCCGACGCAGTTCTTTTTCTAGCGCGTCGAGTAATGGCAACTCCATTGGCGTGACTCGCGCCAAAAATGCGTCGGTATAATTGGGGGCGGGGACAAAGTTTTTACGCAGCGTTTTAGGTAGTGACTTAATTAAACTTACCACCAATTCGTGGCGTAATCCCGGAATTTGCCAGTCAAAACCCGTCGACTCAATTTGGTTGAGGATCGGAAGTGGGATATGAACCGTCACCCCATCGCTATCCTCACCAGGCTCAAACTGATAACTGAGTTTTAATTTAATACCATTTTGATACCAAAAATTAGGATAATCGAGCTCGGTAATGTGGCTAGCATCTCCTTTAAAAAGCATCTCTTTTTCAAAGTTGAGTAAATCTGGCTGAGTTTGACGAGCCTTTTTCCACCACGCA
>NZ_NBUS01000054.1:607577-608540 GCF_002749895.1 Vibrio fujianensis
CAAAATGTCGTCCAGAAACCACTTCCGTTCCAACTCGCTGATCATAAAACTGAAACAGCTCTTCATCATCAACCAAAATATCTCGGCGACGAGATTTATGTTCTAACTCCTCAACTTCCAATAACAGTGAGCGGTTTTGTTTGAAAAACGCATGTTTTGTTTCCCAATCCCCTTCAACGAGCGCACTGCGGATAAATATTTCACGACTTAAAGTCGCATCAATATTGCCATAGTTGACCAACCGCTTCACCACAATGGGAATCCCATACAGCATAACTTTTTCATAAGCCATCACGGCCGCTTGTTTTTTCGACCAATGGGGTTCGCTATAGCTACGTTTGATCAAATGTTTTGCTAACGGCTCAATCCATTCTGGCTGAATTTTCGCCACAATTCTTGCCCACAGCTTAGAGGTTTCAACCAATTCTGCGCTCATCACCCATTTGGGTTGTTTTTTAAACAATCCTGATGCAGGAAAAATATGGAAGCGAGCATTACGCGCCCCTTGGTAGTCATGTTTTTCTGCGTCCTTACTTCCGATATGAGACAATAAACCGACTAAAATTGCGCTGTGTACTGCTTGGTAATTCCCCGGCTCATCGTTGAGTTTATAGCCCATTTCTCGCATGGCTTGGTGGATTTGGAAATAAACATCTTGCCACTCTCGAACTCGTAAGTAATTGAGATAATCTTGCTTACACTGACGACGGAACTGATTACTGCTTAAGGATTTTTGTTGCTGTTGCAGGTAGTTCCATACATTCACTAAGGTTAAAAAATCGGATTCTTCATCAAAAAAACGACGATGTTTTTCATCGGAAGCTTGCTGTTTGTCACTCGGCCGCTCACGCGGGTCTTGAATAGATAACGCTGATGCGATGACCATTAACTCTTTCAAACAACCTAATCGCGGCGCTTCAAGTACCATTCTAGCCAAACGAGGATCAATCGGCAGACGGGCAA
>NZ_NBUS01000054.1:608550-636270 GCF_002749895.1 Vibrio fujianensis
TTACGCCCCATTTCAGTTAAACGTTTCTTCGGATCGGTGACTTCGCTGTTGATCGCGCCTAATTCTTCTAATAGACGAACGCCATCTTGAATATTGCGTTTATCGGGCGCTTCAACGAAAGGAAATGCTTCAATATCACCTAATCCAAGCGCAGTCATTTGTAAGATAACCGAAGCGAGGTTAGTTCGCAGAATTTCAGGATCGGTAAATTCTGGACGAGATAGAAAATCCTCTTCTGAATAAAGGCGGATACAAATCCCCGCTTCTACACGCCCACAACGGCCTTTTCGTTGATTCGCACTGGCTTGAGAAATCGGCTCAATCGGTAAACGTTGCACCTTGGTCCGATAACTATAACGACTGATCCTTGCCGTCCCTGGGTCAATGACATATTTAATCCCGGGAACGGTTAGCGAAGTTTCCGCTACATTGGTGGCGAGCACAATACGTCGCCCACTGTGTGGCTGAAAAATTTTATTCTGTTCTCCAGCGGATAAACGAGCGTACAAAGGTACAATTTCCGTATCTCGTAAGTTACGTTTGGAAAGAGCATCAGCCGTATCACGAATCTCCCGCTCTCCGTTCATGAAGATCAAAATATCGCCCAAGCCTTCGGCACACAGTTCATCAACCGCATCAAAGATACTTTCCAGTTGATCACGGTCGCTATCCTCATCACCAGCTAAAGGTCGATAACGCGTCTCAACAGGATAAGTACGACCAGAAACTTCAATGATAGGAGCATTAGAAAAATGCTTAGAGAAGCGTTCCGGATCAATGGTTGCTGAAGTAATGATCACTTTTAAATCTGGACGACGCGGTAACAGTTGTTTGAGATAGCCAAGAATGAAATCAATATTTAAACTACGCTCATGGGCTTCATCAATAATAATGGTGTCGTATTGATTGAGATAACGGTCATGCTGAATTTCCGCCAACAAAATACCGTCAGTCATTAGTTTAATCTGTGTCTGTTCAGAGATTTGATCGTTAAATCGGACTTTATAGCCAACAAAACCACCCAACTCAGTTGCCATCTCTTGGGCAATTCGAGTTGCCACCGAACGAGCCGCTAAGCGGCGTGGCTGAGTATGACCGATTAACCCATATTTTCCACGCCCAAGTTCGGCACAAATTTTAGGTAACTGAGTGGTTTTACCCGATCCAGTTTCCCCCGCAACAATCACCACTTGATGGTCAGCGATAGCTTTCGCTATTTCATCACGTTTTTGACTAACCGGTAACTGTTCAGGATAATCAATTGTCACCTCTTGCTCCATGCGCTGCTGAACGACCAACATAGAGCGGGCGATGTCTAATGCTATCTGATCAAAGACAGCATGACGGGCTGATTCTTTAGCAATTTTACTCGCGCCAGTAATCCGTTTATTCAATCGAAAACGATCTTTAATTAAACATTGTTTAAGGGCTTGTTGCAGTGATTTAGCGCTATTTGCTTTTGCGTCGCTTGGCGCTATTGAGTGAGGCTGTGACTGAGTCAAAGCATTACCTATTCTTATTTATCTATAAAACTGAACGAATTGTATCACAGAGTTGTCAGCAAGTGACCTGACCATCTACATTTGCTGTTAGGTATAAATCACGAGATTTTACCTTCAAAAATTTTGAATAAGTTAAGCAAATTTGCCCGCTTATGTTATCCAAGCGTCAGGCTTACTCTTGCGTTATCGATTCGTTGACCTTTGCCTCGTCAACTCATTGAAACAAAATAGAACAGAAAAGGAAAAAAATATGTCTCGTATACTTGCGCTAAAATCCAGCATCCTTGGTGAATATTCTCAATCAAGCAAATTACTGGATACTTATTTAAGCCAATTTAAAGCTAATGAAGTGCTGATTCGCGATTTAGCAGCAGAGCCGCTCCCTGTGCTGGATTTTTCTGTCGCCACCGCACTACGCGCTACAGAAGATTTATCTCAAGAACAGCAAAACGTCGTGACGTTATCTAACACTTTGATTGCTGAAATCAACGCTGCCGAAACAATTGTCATTGCGGCTCCCATGTATAACTTTACCATTCCAACACAGCTCAAAAATTGGTTTGACTTGATTGCTCGTGCCGGGGTGACGTTTAAATATACCGAATCGGGAGTGCAAGGATTAATCACCGGCAAAAAAGTCGTGGTGATCACCACCCGTGGTGGCATCCATAAAGATGGTAATACCGATCATGTTACCCCTTATCTAAAGACGATCTTGGGCTTTATTGGCATCACTGATGTCCAGTTCGCTTACGCAGAAGCTCTCAACATGGGAGAAGATTCTGCCACGCAGGGCATTGCGTCAGCCAAAGCTCAGTTAGCTGAAATGGTACTTTAACTCAGCATACCAGTAGAGGGGGATGAAGCTATCCCCTCTCACGTTCTATCGATATTTAGCCACTTCTTGATGAGTGAGACGCTTACTCACACCTTTAACGTTAAAGCCGTATCATGGCCTTAGCCAACATAAAATTGTCAATAAAGACCTAGGGGTTGTTGATTATTTCGCCTATCATGTCTGATTGATGATAGAAAACTTAGTTTTCTTGACCAATGACCGCTAAAATAGCCATAAGCATGACTAACTAGAAAAAATTGTGAAAGCTTCTGAACTCAAACAACGATTAAATGATATTCCTAGCGATATTGACCCAGACATTGTGATGGGTGAATCTTGGCTGCCAGAACAGTTAGTCGGCACTCAACTGGATGATGAGCTGCTATTTTTACAATTTGACAACGCCCCACAAGAAAACGAAGGGGAAGAAGAAGGACGAGGTTTTGTTGAACATGAAATTGACCTTATCCGCTACCAACTAGCACAAATTTTTCGTGGAGAGAGTGGCCAAAGAGAGAAAATTGAAGCTTTGGTCGCAATGCTTCTTGCTGCTCATGAAATGACCAGCGCCGAATTTATTGAAATGATTAGTGAACAACTCTAAAAATCATCAATGCCCTTTCTTGCTTTTACTTTCGGCTTGAAAAAAGGGAACAAAATCCCAATAACGCTCTCTAATCGATGAAACAATATTAAAGCAGAAAAGCTATGTTTAACGCAATCACCTCCCTGTTTAAGCAACTACTTGATGGACAAGATCTTAGCCAACAAACGGTGAACCCTAACTTTGCCATCGCTTGTTTACTCAGTGAAGTTGCCGGAGCCGATCACCAAATCAGTCCTACAGAACGGCAAGCCAAATTAACTTTATTGGAACGACTGTTGGGTATTGATCAAGAGGAAGCGCAACGATTAGTGACGCGATCGGAACAACAGGTTCGTCAATCGGCATCATTGTATGAATTTACTTCTCAATTACGCAGTTTAAATCAAGCAACGCGTTTCGAATTGATTAAAGCGATGTGGGAAGTCGCTCATAGTGATGGTGAAATTGATCCGCTAGAAGAGGCCGTAATTCGCAAAACTGCAGAACTGCTTTACGTTGATCACAGCCAATTTATCCGTGCAAAATTACTGGTGGTTGAGCCCCCTGTAACCCGCTAGTCATCCGTACTTAAAGCATGGTTAGTGCCAACTTGGCAAGATTATATGCATCAACGTATCCAGAGTGTTGTCGGCCTTCCCAGTCAATGCCTTTTAATTCTTGAGCGGCCCGATGTCCGATGCGTTGGTCTTTCATCCGATGTTGAATGCGGTAAAGAGTTGCTAAGTTTAAGCATTCTTGAAAAGGCATCACTAACCCTTTGCTTTGACACTCTTGAGACAAAATTCGATCATCCCTTCCCCAACAAGCATAGATTTTATTGTTGCCGCCAAAATTTTTTACCATAGATTGCAACACGTTGGCTAATGGACGACCTTGCTTGGCAATTTTTCGTGGCGTAATACCTGTTAATTCAGCACAAAATGCAGATATTTCATCGTGCTCTGGCTTTACATAATATTGCGCTCGTTTCACTATCTGATTTGCTCTCAGATCAATCTCTGCTAAACCTATCTCAATGATTTCGCCTGTTGTGCCGACGCCATTGTCACTCCAACAGCACATTTCTAAGTCAAAACACACAACTCGGTTATAATTCATCGCCCCATCTCTCAGTTTTGATTGTCTTATATACTGATACAAAAATGGCATCCTACCGAATAATGAAAAAAAATTCGATGCTCTCTATTACCTGTAGCCCGTAATCCTCGTCATAAGCCTGCTTAGATGATCAAAAATCAATCAAACGCAGGCAAAAGTTAGCCCACCTTGCTATTTATCCATGCCTTGCGACTTGAATATGGTAATATTAGCCCTAATTTTCTAACGCATTCTGACCGTTAATGACCCAGCTTAATGGCTTTTATTCATTGACCAAACGACCGAGAATTCATCATGAACTTCGATTTAACTATGATTCCCAGCACATTCGATATGTTCCATGCTAGCCTAGCAGCATCCACGCTTTTTCTATTGCTTTTCTCTCTCAGCAGAAAGTCTAAGATAGTAGAAAAAGTAATTGAAAAACCCATTGAAAAGATTGTTGAAATAGAGAAACCCGTCGAAAAAATTATTGAGGTTGAAAAGATTGTTGAAGTGGAGAAAGTGATTGAAAAAGTCGTTGAAGTCCAATCTAAATTAGCGACCGCTGCGACCGATTCTGCCATGCAATTACTCTCTATTATGCAACAAGAAGCTCGTCTCATTGACTTTTTGCAAGAAGATTTAACCCATTTCTCCGATGAAGAGGTTGGCGCTGCAGCTCGAGTGATTCACTCTGGCGGTCAAAAAGTCCTCAACGAATACCTTACTCTTGAGCCGATCTGCTCAGAAGCAGAAGAAACACGCGTGACTATTGAAGAGGGATTTAACCCTCAATCGATTCGCTTAATCGGAAATGTAACTGGTCATGCACCTTTTACAGGTACCCTGATCCATAAAGGCTGGAAAGCAACAGCCATGCACCTGCCGCAATTAGCTCAACATCATGATGTCTCTATCATTACCCCAGCTGAGGTGGAGCTATAATGAACCCAATGGCCTCACCAACGAATAAAACCAACGCAAAATTTAGTGTGGGAATTGACTTAGGCACAACGCATTGTGTGATGTCATACGTTGATACTCAAGATGAACAAGCGGGTGTGCAAGTGATGCCTATTCCGCAGCTCACGGCACCAGGAACGGTAGAAACGCGCCAACAATTGGCTTCTTTTCTCTATCAGCCTCATGAACATGAAATGAATGCATCTGCTCGCGTACTACCATGGACAAATGAACCAAGCGCTTTAGTCGGTGCTATTGCCCGTCATCTTGGAGCGAAAACCCCAATTCGGTTGGTGACGAGTGCGAAATCTTGGTTATGTCATGCAGGGGTCAACCGTCGTGATGCTTTCTTACCCGTCGCGAGCCCTGAAGAAGTAGAAAAAGTATCTCCCCTCAAGACAACTGAGTGCTACCTTGAACATTTACAAGCCGCTTGGAATCACGCCCATCCTAGTGCCCCCTTGGCAGAGCAAGAGGTGACCATCACAGTACCGGCCTCGTTTGATCCGGCGGCACGCGATTTAACCGCAGAAGCGGCCAAAAATGTCGGTTTTGCTCATCTCACGTTGTTAGAAGAGCCTCAAGCTGCCCTCTATCATTGGATTGATAACAGTCACGATCAATGGCGTCAGCAAGTGAGTGTTGGTGACGTAGTCCTCGTGGTCGATATCGGTGGTGGAACCACGGATCTATCTTTGGTTGAAGTCACTGAAGATGACGGTAACCTAGCCTTAAAACGCATCGCGGTCGGTGAACATATTCTACTCGGTGGCGATAATATGGATCTTGCTCTCGCCTACTGTTTAAAAATCAAGCTAGCAAAAGAAGGGAAAGAATTACAACCTTGGCAAGTTCAAGCCATGACCCATGCTTGTCGAGATGCAAAAGAGGCGTTACTCAATGATCCTGACCTAGCGTCGGTCCCTATCATCGTACCTAGCCGGGGTTCTAAACTACTCGGGGCAACCTTGAAAACCGAATTAACTCAGCAAGAGGTGCAACAAACCTTAGTTGAAGGTTTTTTTCCTACGGTAACGATTGATCAACACCCACAACAACGAAACCGTGGTGCATTAACTCAAATGGGCCTTCCCTATGCACAGGATGCAGGGATCACGCGTCATATTGCGGCTTTTTTATCTAAACAAGCGATGGCACAAAGCGAATCTCAAACCGGTCTTACTGATGAATTTGCTCCATTTATGAGCAGTATCCCAGGGATGGAGAACCAACCAACGGATCCAATTCATAATTTTATCAAGCCTAGTGCCTTGTTATTCAATGGTGGAGTGCTGAAATCTGCACTATTAGCAGACCGTCTTGAACAAACGATTAATCACTGGTTAACCGCTGCTAATGCACCGGTTACCAAACGCTTAACCGGCGTCGATCTTGATCTCGCAGTCGCTTGTGGTGCCGCTTATTATGGTCGGGTACGTCAAGGACAAGGAGTGCGTATCCGTGGAGGCATCGCTTCTAGTTACTATGTGGGGATCGAAAGTGCCATGCCAGCCATCCCAGGCATGGCTCCCCCTGTCGAAGCCGTTTGCATAGCGCCTTTCGGTATGGAAGAAGGATCTAATGTTGATATGGCGAGCCAACCATTTGGTTTAGTCATTGGTCAACCGGTTAATTTCCAATTTTTTGGTTCAACTGTACGCCGAGAAGATAAGGCCGGAACACATCTTGATTACTGGAGTGACGGTGAATTAACAGAATTACCAGAAATTCAAGTGACGCTTCCCGTATCGGAAGGTCGTCGTGAAGGTGATATTGTGCCTGTAACACTTGCGGCTCGAGTGACTGAATTAGGCACACTCTATTTAGAAGCCATCGCTGCCGATAATGGTCAAAAATGGCATGTTGAGTTTAATGTCCGTGAAGAGAATCATTCTCCAACTCAACACTAAAATAACCCTTCCCATATGACTTGATGCTTAACGATTGGCATCGTTGATAAGTTGCCCCACATCACCGATAGCGTGATTGGGGCATACCAATTTTGGCCATATTTTGAACATCAGTCGAACTGGGAAATACGGCATCTTCACCCATGTCGTTGTTTAACTGATGAAAGGTATGTCTTATGGGCTCTCCTCGCTTTTTGGTCGGCATTGATTTGGGTACAACCAATACTGTCGTCGCTTTCTGTGAAATTACTGACAACTTGTCACAATCTGAAATCACCTTGTTTCCTGTTGATCAATTGGTGGGGCCCGGTGAAGTCGTCCGCAAACCGTTACTTCCTTCTTTTCGTTATCATCCCGCACAAGGGCAAGTTGCCAGCTCAGATCTCACACTCCCTTGGGATCATCAAGCGGTAACCGGCGACATTGAACAAGTCATTATCGGTGAGTGGGCCCGAGAGTTAGGTTCAAAAGTTGCCGGACGTCAAGTCGCAAGCGCGAAAAGTTGGTTATCTCATCCCACCGTTGATCAAACTGCTGACATATTACCCTGGGCTGCGGGCAATGATGTCGAGAAAGTCTCCCCTATTATTGCCAGTGCCAGTTACCTAAATCATATCCGTCAAGCTTGGAACTATCGCCATCCGAGTGATCGATTAGAAAATCAAGAAGTCATCATCACAGTACCTGCCTCTTTCGATGAAACCGCTCGAAAATTCACCATAGAAGCGGCTGCGCTAGCTGGGCTAAACAAAATCCAACTATTGGAAGAACCCCAGGCGGTTTGCTACGACTGGTACGCCAGACACCAAAAAACGGCCTTCCAAGAGCTAAAAACGCTACCACTTATCTTAGTCTGTGATGTGGGAGGGGGGACAACAGATTTAAGCTTGATTGAGGCACAGTTTCAACAAGATGAATTAACACTCAATCGTATCGGTGTCGGAGAACACTTGATGCTCGGAGGTGATAACCTTGATCTAGCTTTAGCGCACTTGGCAGAACAACGATTGAACCAACACCAGAAATTAAATGCGGCAAACTTAACTAAACTCATCCAGCAAACCCGTCAGGCCAAGGAAAACTTGTTAGCCACCAATGCTCCGGAAGTCGCGAACATCACCATGCTTGGCAGTGGTTCAAAACTACTAGGCGGTACAAGAAAAATTAGCTTAACTCAACAAGAAGTTCTCGATATTGCTTTAGATGGTTTTTTTCCCTTAAGCGATTTTTCACAACGTCCGGACAAACGACGACGGGCGGTGGTTGAGTTTGGGCTTCCTTATGTTGCCGATCCTGCAATCAGTAAACACCTTGCCGAATTTCTCCATCAGCATCAGTCTGTCGCTCTCTCAGCGTTGCATCAGCAAGAGAGTACCCAGCCTGCCATCCCTGTTGGCCTGTTATTAAATGGTGGGCTTTTCAATAGCGATTTAATCACCAATCGCCTGATCCAGTTATTAGAACATTGGCGAAAAGCACCCATTACCTTGCTCGATAACCCACATCCTGATTGGTCAGTAGCCCTTGGTGCAGTCGCCTTTGCAAAAGCTCGCCGCGGGGCACAACTTAAAATTGGCGGCGGAGCGGCTCGCTCTTATTTTCTTCATCTACCAGAAAAAAACAAAATGGGTAATGCGTTGTGTCTTCTAGCCAAAGGGACAGAAGAAGGACAAGAAATCCGTTTAACGGGCCGACAATTTTCATTAACCCTTGGCGAGCCGGTACGCTTTAACTTACTTACTTCAACTCATGACACGCTAGCGCAAAAAACAGCGGTTAACAATGGCGTTATGGTTAAGATTGATCCGGATATGTTTTCCCCTCTCCCTCCCTATATTGTTACTTTAGAAAGTGACGGCGCAGAATTAAAAGCAAACCAAAAAGAGCGAGTGGCCGTTCAACTCGCCTGCCAATTAACCGAGGTCGGTACGTTAAAAATGGAATGTGTTAGCCTTGACGATGATCAAAAACGCTGGGCTTTAGAGTTTGAGGTGCGTAACCAAAAAACACAAGACACAAAACCACCAGCAAGTTCAACTCATTTAACCGAGTGTCAAGCGCTGATATCACGTCTTTACAGTGGCAATAAAAAAAATAGTGACGATGGAAAGGAGATAAAAACTCTAACTAAAACACTCGAAAAAAGGTTAGGCAAGCGCGATGAATGGGATTTCATAACCTTGCGCCATCTATTTGATACCTTGGCGCAAGGACGTAAACGTCGCCGTCGATCAGAACAACATGAGAAAAATTGGTTGCGCTTAGCAGGTTTTACCCTCCGTCCGGGTTTCGGTGCTGCAACGGATGCATGGCGCATCGAACAAGTGTGGGGACTTTATCAACAAGGTATTCAATTTCAAAATCATCAAGGTTGGAGTGATTGGTGGGTGTTCTGGCGTCGTATCGCCGGAGGGCTCAACCAAGAGCAACAGGAAACCATTCTAGCAGATATTGCTAAATATCTTCATCCGGGCGCAGCAAAAAACCCACAAACCATGAAGGCCGGGCAAGAGATGGGATACGAAGCCATGGTTCGCCTTGCGGCGTCTCTTGAGCACTTAGAGGTTGAAGATAAGAGACTATTGGCAGATTGGTTTTTAAGTAAAGCTTGCCACCAGCACCCATTTTCACAAGCTCATTGGTGGGCGGTAGGAAGATTAGCCTCTCGAACACCACTTTATGGTAGCCAACATACGGTAATTCCAAGGGAGCAAGTGGAACCATGGCTACCTCAGCTACTTGAGCAAGACTGGCAAGCGGAACCGATGGCTGCCTTTGCTTGTGTCATGATTTGCCGAAAAACAGGCGATAGAACGTTGGATATCAATGATGATATTCGCCAAAAAGTTATAACGAAGCTGACACAGAGTAAAACACCCGTATCATGGCTCAATTTAATCGATCATATTGGGGAACTCTCTATAAGCGAATCAAAACGAATCTTTGGTGATACCTTACCTAGTGGACTCATCTTACTAAGCCATTAAAGAGATATATTCGAACCATCTAAAACTGAAGAGTTAACTAGGGTCTGTTTATCTTTCGAGCTGATTTTTGCAGCAGTTTGTGGCTTCTTTATACAAGGCAGAGGCTTTGAAATGTAGTTATTCTACCTGAGAAGCCGATAACGCCGTAGAAAGGAGCTACAAACGCTTTTATTTCTAACAAAATTTAATCGCGAAAGGTCAACAGACCCTAGCAAGAAGAATGTCAAAGTTACTTGGGTATTGAAACATATTACGTGTAGAATAACGCTCCACACTCAACACATCATAATAATCTTCTATACCCAAACAACTTGGCGTTGCCGGTTGGCGGCAAGTGAGCGAGTCCCCCATGAGCATAGACAGTCTATTTGATTGGGGTGAACGAACGTAGCCCCGTAGCTTCAAGTAGCAAGGGATAGACCCAAATGGCTCGGAGTTGCTGTCCGTGCTGTTCCAATTAGTAAGGGATACGAGTGTGCTCAGTTTGGCTCGGTCAGTATTAACGTATTTTCACCCTATATAAAATACTGGGTAAGATTTATTTCATCGTTAGAACAACTTACTGGATCAATATATCGCTATGACGCAAGATAAATTTATGCACGTATTCCGCCTACCGGGTTCAATTCAAGTTCGTATAGCGAAATGGCAAGCAACCTTTCGTGGCACATCAGATATTGTTTTATATGACGCAATAAAACTCCGTAATCAACAGTATAAAAGCGCCACGTTTTTACCAAAAGGTTGGTGTCTGTCCCCTTTTTCAGAACAAGATATTTCGATTACACATCATGGTCGTTATATCCAAACCACCATGTTAACAATGATAGACAGAAAGGTTGCCTACAAACGAATCTATTTATCTCGCATGCCTCTCGAGCAAGCAGAGCCAGCTTTACGTGCCTTTAAGCTCGAATGGATAAAGCATCATAATCAAGTACTCAAAATATATAACCAGATTAAGAAAAAAGAGTTTCTGCGTTATGCTTATGAAGAGCTTGATACGCTTTATCCTTCGATTCCCAAAGCGACCTTTGATAAATCGTTATGGAATCGCTTAGTTCGCTCTGAACTTAAGCATATTAAGCAGCCAACAAACCCTTACTACGTGGTTAAAGCCGATTTTTGACGCATCATCTCACGAAAAGAACAGATTGATCACCGAAAGTAGAGTACGCCACACTATAAATAATGTGGCGTACCATATTCAATGTTTGATACCAGAAGGGTTATAACTAAATTCTGTTTGTTTATAAATATCGGCTAATTTTTTGTCTTTTACAGACTTAGCTTTGCCTCTGCGTTTAGGTTCAAATTCTTGTTCGACAAACTTTAACGTCTCCTCATGATTTTTGGCTGACGCCACAAATTCTGGATCTGACATCGCCTGTTGGCGCAGGCGGTTAACTCGTTCTAATGTCTCCCATAACATAGATGACCTCCTTTACCACTGGTTATATATCCAGCATAGTACAGTTGGTTTCTTTGTCAAGCAAAAATACTGTTTTTACATACAGGGGATTCGCTATTTATGGTGGCAAATTTCCGTGATTGCTTCTTTTTACTCGATTGTTTAGGGGCGGTTGACCTTTCGAACAAAATTTAATCGCGAAAGATCAACAGACCTTAGTAAGTAACGACTTGGTCCACACGGCTTTGTTTGCCAAATATTGCTCCAACCCCGCTTTTCTCAAATCGCAAGATGGACAAGCTCCGCACCCGTCCCCCATGATTCCGTTATAACAAGTTAAAGTTTGATGGCGAATCAATTCCAAAGCTTGGTGCTGATCGGCCAGCGCCCATGTTTCGGCTTTATTGAGCCACATTAACGGTGTCCGAATGGTTAATGGTTTTGCCATCCCTTGAACAAGTGCATGGTTCATTGCTTTAACAAAGGTATCACGACAGTCAGGATAACCAGAAAAATCGGTTTCACAAACACCAGTAATCACGGTATTAGCCCCGATTTGGTAAGCATAAATACCCGCTAACGTTAAAAACAGGATGTTACGTCCGGGTACAAAAGAGTTAGGTAAGCCGTTACTTTGCAATTCATGCGAAACTGGAATCTCATCACGCGTCAAAGAACTGATAGCCAATTCGTTGAGTAAAGTGACATCCATCACTTTATGCGCTTTCACGCCTAATTTCATCGCTAACTTTTGCGCCACTTCAATTTCCAGCCGGTGCCTCTGGCCATAGTCAAACGTGATGGCATGTACTTCATCATACTCTTTTAGCGCTTGAACGAGACAGGTCGTTGAATCTTGCCCACCACTGAACACCACAACAGCTTTGCTCATGTTGTTATCCTCTATGCAATATTTAGGTATTTATGAGTTTGAATCGATAGCCGCCAATTACGAGCAATACATGTATCAATACATAATTGCGTCGCTCGTAGCTTTTGACTTAGTGGTTGCAAAGCAATGACCGTCGAGGTTGGTAGCACCACTTGACTTAACAAAGCATCTAACTGTTCGATATCTTTTTCTGTTCCCACTGGGTGTTTGATTTCATTCGCTCGCACTAACGCCGTATTTAGCACCGGTAATTTACCTTTCATGGCAATTTTCGGTGAAACAGTCACCCACGTATGCTCGGTGGCTCGAACCTCAAAGGTGCCACTGGTTTCAATTTGACATTGGCACCCAATAGCTTCAAACGCCTGCGTCAATGGCAACAGATCATAAAAACACGGCTCACCACCAGTAATAACAATATGTTTGGCTGAAAAACCTTGCCGATGATATTGCGAAATAATTTCATCAGTAGACACCGAACACCATGTCGGGCTATCCCCCTGCTTTACCATGATTTGTTCCATGCTACGCTGATCTTGCTCGAGCGCATGCCAAGTCTGTTTAGTGTCACACCAAGCACAGCCAACCGGACAATACTGTAAGCGGACAAAGACAGCAGGAACCCCGGTAAAAACGCCTTCACCCTGAATGGTCTCAAATATTTCGTTTACTTTATACAAAATCAACGTGCCTAATCTATCATTATCAATTTCAGGTCGCAGACCTTAATGGATGCGTTTCGTCTGGTCAATTTAAAACCGGATGAATAAAAGAAAAAAACAAGGTTAGAATTTGATTGTACGCTCAATAGTTACACACGTTTACTTTTAGTTTGCAGAGAAAACACGTATCTTGTCATACTTTAATCCGTCCGATTCAGCCACATTAGGTAACACATGTACAAATTGATCGCTCTTGATATGGATGGCACCCTGCTTAATAGCCAAAAACAGATTTCCTCACGTACCAAACAAGCCATTGCAAAAGCTCGTGAACAGGGCATTTACGTTGTTCTGGCGTCTGGCCGCCCACTGGCCGGGATGCGCAGTAAACTGGAAGAGTTAGACCTTACCTCACAGGATGACTATGTACTTCACTACAATGGTTCCATAGTACAGAATGTCGGAACCGGTGATATTATTTACCAACAAATCATTGATGGCCGCTCAGCAAAAATGGTGGCTCGCTTAGCTCAAGAACTTGGGGTTAATACCCACGCTTTTAGTCAAACTCACGGGTTAATTACGCCAAAAACCAGCCAATATACAGAAGTTGAAGCAACGATTAATCATTTGCCAATTACTGAGATGGACTTCGAACAATTATCTGATGACCATCCTATTATCAAAGCGATGATGGTTGCTGAACCTCCAGTATTAACCGCCGCAATCCGTCAATTACCTTCTTCATTACATCAAGATTATACTATTGTACAAAGTGCGGCCTTCTTCCTTGAATTTCTTAACCCGAAAAGCAATAAAGGTATCGGCGTTAAAGCGATAGCCGACCATTTAGGCATTGATGCCAAAGAAGTGATCTGTATGGGCGATGCTGAAAATGATCATCATATGTTACAGTATGCCGGGCTCGGCATTGCCATGGCCAATGCTATGGAAGAAACCAAGCGGATTGCCGATCATATTACCTTGAGCAACGATGAAGATGGCGTTGCAGTCGCTATTGAACAATTTGCTCTACGCTAACCGTATTCACAGATGGGGTAACGCGGTATCGTTACCCTTGTTACCCTTCTCTGGCTTGTTTTAATACTCGCTCTTGCCCCTGTAATAATAAATATTCATGCTTATCAGCAGAGACCAATATTACGACACTTTGCTGTGCTTGTTTCGCCACAACTAGGCGTTTACTCAATTGCCCAGGATGATTAAAACTTTCACGTTCAGCGTCACGTCGGCAAAGATCAACATAGTCATAAGGGCATGCCTGCTCAAATAAAACCAATTCTGCTTGCTGCATATAACGCAATGCTTTTAGGGGTAAAAGTTCAACATCTGCACCATATTCTATCCAAACGACTTCGCCACGTTCGTTAATTTCTTCCGTAAGTGCAGCTCGATAACACTTTTCTAATGTTTCACGACTGGTGGCATTTTTCACGGCATTTTGCGCAAAAAAATGTTCCCAAAATTTACGTCGGAGATCGACGGTGGGTAAATATTCTTTAATCGAATTACGTTTTGAGGCCCCAAAATCGGCCAATAATGCAAGATTTTGTGGTAAAACGGCTTCCAGTGTTTCTCGGACATTACGGATTAATACCGGAGAAGCGCCACCGCTCGAAATAGCAATTTGAATGCGTCCTCGCTCCAAGATTGAGGGCGTGATAAAATCGCAATACGGTTGGTCATCGACCACATTAACTAAAATACCGGCCGCAGTCGCATCACGATAGACTTGATGATTAAGTTCAGGATTATCGGTGGTCGCCCACACCTGTCGGTAATCTTTGGTAACGAACTGTGAAGAATAAAAATTTTTCACCCATTGGCAACGCCCCTGTTCAACCCATACTTGAATTGGTGACGCTATTTGTGGAGAAACAACCGTAACATAAGCACCTGCACGCAGTAGCGTTTCAATTTTTCGACATGCCACTTCACCACCACCAACGACCAGTACGGCTTTATTCAGTAAATCAAGAAACAAGGGGAAATAGCGCATTGTTGGTCTGCTACCTTTTTATTTGATTCGGTCACGCCATGCTAACAAAAAAACAATACCAACAGTAGAGAGGTTATTGAAGCAATCTAACATTAATTTGACTTGGTAGAAGTGGCTTCTCTTATCTACGCTTATAATGATCGGCAAGTTGACCAAGCACTTTAGTTCAAAGAGGGAAATTCCTATGGCAAAACGATTGGCTATTTTGACTTGTACTGTATCGCTATTGTTCACAACTCATATCGCTTTTGCATCGCCATCAACGTTAGATCAAGTACTAACCAAAGGGAAGCTCACTTGTGGCATCAGTACTGGTTTGGCTGGATTTTCCGATGCCGACGGCAAAGGTCAGTGGCAAGGTTTAGATGTGGACTATTGTCGCGCCGTGGCTGCCGCAGTATTAGGTGACAAAAATAAAGTCGAATTTATCCCGTTAACCGCTCGTGAACGCTTCCAAGCTCTACAATCGGGGCTGGTTGATGTGGTCTCTCGCAATACCACATGGACATTTGAGCGAGATACCACAATGGGACTCAACTTTGTTGGCGTTAATTTTTATGATGGGCAAGGATTTATGGTTAATAAAAAATCCACCATAACCCAAATCAGTCAACTTCATAATCAACCGATTTGTGTCCAATCAGAAACCACCACCAAATTGAACTTGGATGATTATTTTCGCCATCACAACATGAGTTACCAACCCGTGGTTTTTGATACCGCAATACAAATCGCCCGCGCCTTCAATGCAGGACGTTGCGTTGCTATCACCGGGGATCAATCTGGGCTCTATGCGTTACGACTTAACTTAGCCAAACCCGATTCGGCGATTATTCTACCGGAAATTATTTCCAAAGAGCCTCTTGGCCCCGTTATACGAGAAGGCGATGACCGCTGGTTAAATATCACTCGCTGGACACTCGCCGCGATGATTAACGCCGAAGAACTCGGCATTACCTCAGCCAACGTCGACCAAAAGCGCACATCAACCAACCCTGAAATACGACGACTACTTGGCGTTGAAGGCGACATTGGACAACCACTGGGCCTCAATAACGATTGGGCTTATCAAGTGATTAAACAAGTCGGTAATTATGATGAAAGCTTTCAACGTAATGTCGGCGAAGACTCTCCTCTAGTCATTCCACGTGGACTAAATGCTCTTTGGAACGCCGGAGGAATTATGTACGCACCACCAATACGCTAAAAGTTTCTTATTATTATGTCTATTTTAACGTAGAATAAGGTTACCTATTCACAAGCGCGAGCGTCCCGTTCTAGTATGGATAGCGAACGCAAGTAATATCATGTTACAACTTGTTCACACTTAATTCGCGCTTTTTGATTATTATTCTCGTAAACAAAAATACAGATATGGGATTGAAATAGTGAACTTTTCACCCCATTACTGTCTACATAGTTAACTACAGCTTCTATGAGGAAGAGTATGAACAGTCCAATGTATTCACGCACCTCGTCTTATGACGGTGCCTTACAAACCAACAAAGTGCTCAGAAACACCTATGCGCTGCTTTCCATGACATTATTATGGTCTGCGGTTGTTGCTGGGATTTCTATGGCAATGAACTTACCAAGGCCTGGTCTACTGATTATGTTAGTCGGTTTTTATGGGCTATTATTCCTGACAGAGAAAAACCGTAACAATGGTTTAGGCTTAGTGTTTACCTTCCTATTTACTGGATTTTTAGGCTATACCATTGGGCCGATTCTCAATTTGTATATCGGCGCAGGAATGGGAGATGTCGTCCTCACTGCTCTTGGGGGCACTGCTCTTGCCTTTATGGGCGCATCCGCTTATGCACTCACCACTAAACGAGATCTTTCTTTCTTAGGTGGTCTGTTAATGGCAGGTTTTGTTGTACTACTCATTGGTATGGTTGCTAACATTTTCCTACAAATGCCAATGTTGTATTTAGCAATGAGCGGAATGTTTGTACTATTTTCTACTGGTGCAATCTTACTCACAACACAACAAATCGTCCGTGGTGGTGAAACCAACTATATTTCGGCAACTATCACCTTGTATGTCTCGATTTATAACCTATTCATCAGCCTATTAAGTATCCTTGGTATTATGCGCGACTAATCCTTTTGTGCTAACCACATGATTCATTAGCCCGAAAATCGCTTTCGGGCTTTTATTTTTCTTGAGCTCTCTCTTTCTCTCTATTACCCTATGCTCACTTTAAGTTTAGGCAACTCGCGATGTTTGAATATAACGGTAAAAGTATCGAAACAGATTCACAAGGCTACTTACTTGATCATACGGTTTGGGAAGAAGGAATGATTCCCCATTTAGCGAAAGAAGAAGGCATCATACTTAGTGAAGCTCATTTAGAAGTGGTTCATTTTGTACGGCAATTTTATGTCGAGTTTAATACCTCGCCGGCG
Source organism: Vibrio fujianensis (assembly GCF_002749895.1). Lineage (GTDB taxonomy): Bacteria > Pseudomonadota > Gammaproteobacteria > Enterobacterales > Vibrionaceae > Vibrio > Vibrio fujianensis. The sequence goes on from NZ_NBUS01000054.1 coordinate 625,835, forward strand.
ATTAGAATGCTAGTCAAAGCCATGGAGAAAGAGCACGGCCCCGAGAAAGGAAACAGCAAGTATCTTTTTAAACTGTTTCCCAAAGGCCCAGCCAAACAAGCGACCAAACTCGCCGGTTTACCAAAACCAGCCAAGTGCTTGTAATCAAGGGGGCCACGAAGTGCCCAATTAGCGGCTTAGTCTCTAAAGTATGTGAAAACCTTGACAAGGAGTGTCAATGATCGATGTAATGCGATCAACGTGATCCACTCTGGCACTGTTCGGCCCTTGTTTTAACCATTCAAAAAATTCGCCTATTTTACCTGATTCACCGCAAGCAATCACCTCAACATCACCATCATTTAAATTTTTAGCGTATCCGGTTAAGCCCAAGCTGAGCGCTTGGTGAGCGGTGTGATAACGAAAACCAACGCCTTGTACTAATCCTGTGACTGTAAATTTTTCACATTGGATGACCATAACACCTCCTTGCTGAAGCTCTTAATGATAAAAAATAATCAACAACCATAGTATATATCACGGGTGATCCTTGTTTGCATTTCATCGTCAGTTACATGACAATACGCGCTCTTTTGTATGAAACATATGAGTAGCTCTATGACTCCAGCAATCTATCTGGTCAAAGGTCGTGATAAGTCTTTACGTCGTAAACATCCTTGGGTTTTTTCTCGTGGCATTAGCAAAGTTGAAGGCGATCCACAACTTGGTGAAACGGTCGATATTTACACGCATGATGGACAATGGTTAGCGAAAGCGGCTTACTCTCCCCACTCTCAAATTCGTGCTCGTGTATGGAGCTTTAACAATGAAAGCATTGATAATGATTTTTTTATCAAACGTATTCAGCAAGCTCAAAAACTGCGCGACGAATTGATTGAGCGTGACGGCGTCACTGGATATCGCCTGATTGCTGCGGAATCGGATGGCTTACCCGGTATCACGATTGATAAATATGATAACTATTTAGTCTGTCAGCTACTCAGTGCCGGTGCTGAATACCAAAAACCGCACTTGATCGCCGCACTTAAACACTGTTTTGCCGATTGTCATATTTATGAGCGTTCAGACGTTGCAGTGCGTAAGAAAGAAGGCTTAGAAGAGCGGGTTGGTGTATTGCACGGAGAAGCGCCCCCAGAGATAGTGGTGATTGAAGAAAATGGCATTAAAATTCGAGTCGATATTGTTGCAGGTCATAAGACTGGATTTTATCTAGATCAACGGGATAGCCGTCAGCAATCAATGAAATACGTTAAAGATAAAGAAGTACTCAACTGCTTCTCTTACACCGGTGGTTTTGGGTTATACGCGTTAAAAGGTGGCGCTAAGCGGGTAATTAATGCCGATGTGTCACAGCCAGCACTCGATAATGCAAAAATGAATGCCGAGCTCAACCAGTTTGATGTTAGCAAAAAACGTGCGGTATTTCTCAATGCGGATGTGTTCAAACTGCTGCGTGAATACCGAGAGCAAGGCACACAATTTGATGTAGTAATTATGGACCCACCTAAGTTTGCCGAGTCTAAAGCTCAGTTGAACGGCGCTTGTCGTGGCTACAAAGACATTAACATGCTGGCGATGCAAATTTTAAAACCTGGTGGCACCCTACTCACCTATTCGTGCTCTGGTTTGATGGATCAAGTCCTGTTTCAAAAAATCATTGCCGACGCAGCTCTAGATGCCGGCCGCGATGTGAAGTTTATCGAGCGCTTCGAACAAGCTGCGGATCATCCCGTTGATACCGCATACCCAGAAGGTTTTTATCTTAAAGGCTTTGCCTGCAAGGTTATGTAAATACCATAAAATAACGGCCTCTTTCGAGGCCATTATTTTTTCCAATACCACTAAATGCGATTACTTGTAACTTAAGTCTGTCGCCTTACCTTTAAAAATCCGATAGACAACGAAGGTATAAAGCAAGATCATCGGCATAACAATCACGACCCCAATCCCCACCACTAACAAGCTGGCAGTAGACGCGGCTGATTCTTGCGCTGTCATCACCCCAGGCACCACATCTGGGAAAAAGCTGTAAGCTAAGCCAAGGAAACTTAGAGCAAAAATCAACATCACTCCAAAGAATGGCCATTGCACGCCCATATCATTCTCTACCGGCACCCGTCTTAAATAACGATCAACCATAAAAATGGTTGCTAACACCACCAATGGCACCGGAGCCAACAGTAACATCTCAGGAAAACTGAACCAACGCTCAGCCACCATCGGATTAAACAGTGGATTAACCACACTGACCGCTAAAATACCTAATGCCGCTAACCAGCCAGCGCGACGCGACCAATATGCCGCGCGTTTTTGTAACTCACCTTCAGTTTTTAAAACTAACCATGCGCCACCAATGTACACGTAAGCCGCTGTGACACACAACGCGCTGAGCAGAGCAAAGGCATACGCTTGTGTGGACTGTTCAAAACTCATCACATAGCGACCAATCATGTAACCTTGGGTCAGGGCCGCGAGCAATGAACCCGTTTTAAAGCACAAATCCCAATGATTTTTGTGATCGGCGTTCGCTTTGGCACGAAAATCGAACGCCACACCTCGCATAATCAAGGCGATCAGCATAATGGCGACCGGCATATAAACTTCGGTAAGGATATAGCTATGAGCGGCAGGAAACGCGATTAATAAAATACCAATACCTAACACTAGCCACGTTTCATTGGCATCCCAAAAAGGGCCAATCGAAGCGATCATTCGGTCGCGTTGCGGCTCATTATTACGCGGTAATAAAATGCCAACGCCTAAATCATAGCCATCAAGCACGGCATACATAAAGACACTAAAGCCCAGCAGTAATAGATAAATCTCAGGTAGATGTGTGATCATGGTGATACCTTTTGCTCATTAGTGGTTGCGGTTTCAGTCGGCGATGAAAACTGTCTGGCTAAATAAAACAGGGTATGGATATAAGCCACCAGCAAGACCGCATAGACAATTAAATACATCACTAATGACGTGGCTACAGAGCTACTCGCCACCGTCGTTACCGCATCTGAGGTTCGTAATACCCCTTGCACTAACCAAGGCTGACGACCAATTTCTGTCACATACCAACCCGCTAAGGTTGCTACCCATCCGGAAAACGTCATCGCCACTAAAGTGTATAAGTAAGGTTTCGGTAGTGATTGTTGGCGTAGCAATCGCCAAGCACCGTACCAACTCACCAAGAGCATCAACATCCCGACACCCACCATGATCCGAAAACCAAAGAATAAAGGCTTGACCGGAGGATGATCTGGCGCAAACTCATTTAAGCCCTGAATTTCACCATTTAAGTCATGGGTTAAAATGAAGCTGGCTAATTTAGGGATCCCGACTTCAAAATGATTACTGCGTGCCACTTCATCAGGCCAAGCAAAAAGCAACAACGGCGCGCCTTGCTCTGTTTCCCAGACTCCTTCCATCGCGGCAATTTTTGCAGGCTGATGTTCAAGCGTATTTAAGCCATGTAAATCACCGACCAAAATCTGCACCGGAATGCTGACAGCAGCTAGGATAATCGCCACTTTCATGCCCACTTTGGCGGCGTTAAGTTGTGAATTACGCAGGTACTGATAAGCCGAGATCCCAGCAATAACAAAACTGGCAGTGAGCAACGAAGCAAGTAACATGTGGGCGAGACGATAAGGCATGGAAGGGTTCAAAATTACTTCTTTCCAACTAGTCACATGCACAACACCATCGATTAATTCATAACCCGTTGGCGTATGCATCCAACTATTGAGAACCAAAATCCAAAAAGCAGAAAGTGAAGTACCAATCGCAACCAGTACGGTCGCTAAGGTGTGCACCCATTCTGGAACCCTTCCCCGTCCAAACAGCATCACACCAAGGAAAGTGGCTTCCATAAAGAAAGCGGTCATCACTTCATAACCCAGTAATGGTCCGGCAACATTACCGACTTTTTCCATAAAACCCGGCCAGTTGGTACCAAATTGGAAACTCATGGTAATACCAGAGACAACCCCAAGAGCGAAAGTAAGCGCAAATACCTTGACCCAAAAATAGTATAGATCAAGCCATAATTGAGCTTGAGTACGAACAAAACGCCATTTGAAAAACACCATGATCCACGCTAACGCAATTGTTATCGTAGGAAATAAGATATGAAAACTGATATTGGCTGCAAACTGGAGCCGCGACAACATGAGGGTATCTAACATCGTTTTTTCCTCAATTTGATTAGCCCTACTGGGTATCAACATTGACGCTATCTAAATTAGACAGCATCTAAAATTGATTTATATCAATTTTAGATGCTATGTCCGAGAAAAAACATGTATCGAATGAATGAAAATAGTGACAAAAGATGAATGACTGATGAGAAAAGAGCCTGTTTGCATACAGGCTCTTTTCTCTCTTAAAACTCAGCCGCGAGCTTAATGTACACTTCATCTTTGCCCAGCTTACTGTCTAAACCATGGGCATATCCAATATGAATCGGTAACGCATTACCATACAAAACGATCGCATCGACTTGTAACTCAGCACCGATGCCCGTTAATGCACTGTAGCTTTGCTGAGAATTCCAACTGGAACCAGAATCAACAAATGCGGTCGCAGAAATGTCACCTAAACCAATCGGCCATAAGCCCCAGTTTCGCTCAGCGCGATACAGCAAACGGCTTAGCTCAATACTTTGTGTGGCATATTGCTGGCCCACTTGCGCCGCAGAACCATAACCGCGTAGTTTAAGTTCATTTCGGCCATAAAGTTGTGCTTCGTCACCCGTATAACCACCAAGTTCAAAAGGTTTAGCTTTAGCATCGGCATAACCGGCGGCCACATGCGTTGTTAAGCGTAAACGTCCGGGTAAATCCCAGTTCGCCTGCCACTGTGCTTGCCACTTCTGTCCTGAGTAGTCACCGTCAATATTGGTTTCCCACACTAAGTCAGCGTAATGTCCCCAAGCGTAACCGGGGATATTCAATAAGCCTTCACGGTTATCCCATTGAATCGCACCACCGGCCAGCCATTCATTACTCGCGTCCGCATAGTGAGAACCTTGAGGAGATTTGACCAACGCTTCTTTCTGCCAATAGGTTCCAACGCCAACGTTTAAGTGGTCATCAAACCCATGCCATAAATGGTTACGCTGCAGAGTGAAATCATCCTGACGAACAATCCGATCGTCTTTACCCGTTAATGCGTTAAATTTAAACTCATGTTCACGACTTAATGTCGCTTGCCAGCGGTTATCGTATTGATAGCCAAGTTGATAAGCAGCAAACGCATTTTTACTGTCCCATGCCGCCATGATGTCATATTGGTGGCGACCCAATACATCGGAGCCACTAGTAGCAACACCAAATAACGATTGATTATCATCAGACTGCCATACCGGCACCCAATAACGTGGCGCTAACGTCGATAATGGCGAGTATCCTGTTGGCTGACTTTTCTCTGTCGCAGTGACCGTGGCTATCGGAGCCGCATTCACGGTGTTGGCCACCGGTAGCGTCGATAGCGGTATATCGGCAAGTCCTTGCGGATTCTCTACACGACGCAGATGGTAACCATCATGCTCATACGCTTGATAAACAATCCCTTCAGGCCCAGATTGCGGTGAAAATGCACCGCCGATTTCTGCGGTTAATTGTTCAACGATATTGGTTTGCAAATCAAGACGATAAATCTGATAACGCCCAGTATAATCGGCGCTGAACAGTAAATCGCCTTGCGCAGTAAAGCTCAATTGATGTTCAGTAGCGGCGGTTTCAGTGACCGCCATCCAGCTTTGCGTTGGCTGATCAAAACGCATAATATTCCACGACTGAAAAGGCGCTTTCACTGTGGCATAAATATCACCGTTTGGTGAGACGTCCATATCGCCTAATACCCAATTGGGTTCACCCTGCCACAATTGCGTTTGCTTGCCATTTAATTCGATTTGCCATAACTCAGCCAGACCTTGCTGATGACGGACCGCAAAAATGCTTTGCCCATCGTTACTCCAGCGTGCTTGCGCAAAGCGTTGCTGCTCAGTTAAACGCTGCCACTGACCATCAACATAACGATACAGATCATTAAAAACACGCCCATCAACATACGAATTGATCTGCGAAACCACTAGCCCTTGCGTCGGATGCGAGTCGATACTGGTTAAGCTTTTGGTACTGACCAGACTTTGCCATTGACCATGCTTAGCATCCCATTGAGCAAGGTTAGCGCGATCGTCGCCATTTCGACGCCAAGCGAGCAACGTGTCATTGTCATGGGCTAACAAATACTCAAATGGCTGAGCATCGAACTCATGGTAAGTAAACGCCTCATTAGAAGTCAGTTGATCGGCAAACTGCGTGTTCAAATCGGCACGAAACTCTTCCCAAAGCGCGAAAAAATCTTTCCCAAAAATGTGTCTAGCACTGAGATTTAAGAAAAGTCCCGGAACCAAATAGCCACTGTAATCGGTTAAAAAGGCCTGAACAGACTCTTCACCATAGGTTTTGGCTAGATACTGAACAAAATAAGCACCATACAAATAGTTACTGCCAAAGGGCAAACGCTTATTCGCCACCACCACTTGTTCAATATCGGCTAACTCACCACTCTCCACTTCCATACGCATCTGCATTGCAAAGTGACTGTTGTGTAATCGACCCACACCATGATCGTTTTGGCTTTCCATATAGACCGCCAAACCTTCCAATAGCATCGAGGGGGTAAGAGCATGTGGGAATAAAAAGGGATGACGGCCGACAATGCCTCGTCCAATGGTAACAGCACCATCACTCATTTCCATATGGATAATATGGGTATATTCATGACGGATCAGTAAATGCAGCCACTCATCATTACCTTCTAAGCCATTCACATCGCTAGGTGGATTGATGATCAGACGTATCTGTGCGTAAGGCAGTGGCGTTGCCCAGCCATTAGAGTAATCATAATCATCGACAAGTGTGAGATGAGTTCTCTCCACTGGCATTTGTGAAAACTGAGTCGCAAGCTCTTGATGAACCTGCTCCGCAATATCTAATGCGCGCGCTGCACTACTAGCAAGTTCACTGCGAAAATGCACTATAAAGTGCGCCGATTGCTGAGTTTGCCATATCTGCCCGGCTTGATCCCAAGCAACAGGCTCCGCCAACACATGAGGAGAATGAAGTCCAAGACAAGCCATCAGGCCCATAATCGGAGAAAGTGCCAATGTTTTCGACATAGTAAACAGCGATCCTATTAGTGATTAACCGTATTTATTATAAAGATAAACATCAAAATCAGTCAGTCATGAAATGTATGGTTTTGTCTGAATCCAACCCCATAAGCAAGTGCATTAACACCGATTGACCTCAATGACAAAGTATGCAGAATGAATCGTGGTAAAGGATGATTACCAAAACAGATAACGTACACTCCAAGTCAGCACCGGCTCGGTAAAATTCCTATCGACTTGATGATTAACGCCAACCTCCACCGAGCTCACCCAATCGGATAAAAACGGCGTTTCCCATTCAACACTCATGCCGACATCACGCCAAGTCCCAGAGACATCACGTAACGCTTGATTATGTTTGTCCGCATAGCGAGACCAGCCATTGATACTCCATTCATCATTAAGCTGATAGGAGCCATCAATCAGCCACTGTGCTCCAACGGCATTTGACCAATCCTTTTGCCATGCTAATGAGGCAGACAATGATTCAGTAAATAAATACCCGATACGCAAACTTGAACCGATTCGTGATGAGCCCTGCTCTTCGCTCAATAAGACTGGGCCAACGGTAAAATAAGCCTTGTCCCAATAAGGCATAGGTAAAGCCAACCCCGCTTCACCTCCCTGAGCAAAAAACAGTCCAAACTCCGTCTCTTTTTCGTAAGCAATGCTCGGTGACCACTCCCATTTGGTTGATGAACTCACCGCAGGGCTATCAATACCAAAACTGGCCCCAAGGCTAAACTCATCACAACGCACCACGCCGACCCATAGGGTCAGCGTGAACACGACGATAGTTTGGTAACCTAGAATCATCGTTTTATTGAGCATCGGGTAGCCTTTTCTGACGGTAAACATCCTTCCACATCTGATCTTGATGATCGCCCATCAGATGACAAATAATGCCTGAGCGTTTAAATAGATAAATGATGCCAACCGATAATGAACATAAGGTAAAGATCAGCAAGAAATTATTCGGTAAGGTCGTTCCCATCTTCGCTGAAGCCCAAGTGAGTAGCGGTCCCCATAAGAAAATAAAAATCGACTTATGGAAAATAAACACGGTTAATGAGTACATGCCAATCCAATTAAGAGGACGCCAGCTTAAACGGACCCCAGCTTGATGCAGTGTTAAAATTAAACCAATCACTAAAAATTCCGTGCCCCAAATCCCGAGACGACCAATGGTATCTTCTGCTAAGGCATGCTCTTCGGCATAGACATCATGCAAATCAATCGTCGCGGCTTGACCATTCAAGAAATAAAGCGATAAAGCCACCAGCGCAATACCCAATACAAGTTTATTCAGCGCATCACGTTTTTCAGCGTAATGATGCCACACCCACCCGTAGAGGAAACCAAAACACCCACTGGCCATAAACAGGTCTAACCGCGCATCCAACTCATAGCCTGGGTGTACATGGGTTTGCATCCATAGTTCAGCATGCTCTAGTAATGATGTCACACCCAACTGACTGACAATGGTACTCAATACGGTCAACACCACCATGCCGCGGATACCAAAAAAGGCGTAAACAATAGAGAAAAAAGCCAGTAGCGTCATCCATAGCATGACTGGATAAAATGAAATTGCCTCACCAAAGTTAGGCGCAATAATAAAACCTTCAATATACAACACAAAAATAATGCTCAAAAATAGAGCCAGTTTTTTCACCAGTGTTGCCCGCATATGTTCAGATGATCGCGCCGAAAGATTAAAGGCCGCTAACGCCAAATAGACTTGACTCACCCAAGGGATCAACCACGCTGAGACTTGTCCGGTAAAACTGTCCATCGGGACAAGTTGCCCCAACATGGGTAAATGTGAACGATATAATGTCTCATAAAAATCGCTCTCTTTAGGGAAAAAATCCACATACCAATAGTTTAAATACCCCGTATAATGTTCAAAGATGGCCATAAAAATGACCAAGCCGCGTAAAAAGTCGAGACCGACTAAACGCGTACGGTTTTCATAGGATTGTGTAGAATTCATGGAACGATACTCGTACTATTAACGTATTGGCCCGAACTATAGTTACTTGCTTTTTGTGACACAACTCATGTTTTGTACGCGTATGTATGCAAGCCTTACACAGCACCACATAATGTACCGTTTTGTCCGCCCCTATTGTATCCACGCTATTTTTAACTGATGATTCACTTATGAAAATTGTACTTATTGAAGACGATGTAAAGCTCGCAGAGCTGCTGACTAGCTATTTGGAAAATAATGAGTTTGAGGTTCATCTGGCTCACGACGGCCTGCAAGCGAGCAGCCTGATTTTGCAAATTCAGCCAGATTTAGTGATTCTCGATCTGATGCTACCCGGTTTAGACGGCTTATCGATTTGTCGAGAGATTCGTAACGACTACAAAGGGAAAATCGTTTTTTTAACCGCCAGTGACGATGACATCGACCATGTCGCAGCTCTTGAATTAGGTGCCGATGACTTTGTGAATAAACCGATTAAACCTCGGGTATTACTGGCGAGAATCCGCATGTTGCTGCGCCGCCAGCAACAAACCGAGTTAGCGCATCCAGACAATGATCATCAACTTCATTTTGGGCAGCTCAGTATCAATCACAAACTTCGTCAATGCTCTCTCGCCGGGGAAGATATTGTACTTACCGACAGTGAGTTTGACCTTTTGTGGTTACTGGCGAGTCATGCTGAGCAAGTACTATCACGCGAGTATTTAGTCAAAGAAACTCGTGGAATTGAATACGATGGGCTTGATCGAACCATCGACAATAAAGTGGCCATTTTACGCCGTAAACTTGGTGACAGCTCCTCAGTCCCAAAACGTATCTTAACCTTGCGTGGTAAAGGTTATTTATTTGTCCCAGAAAACTGGTCATAAAGGGAGACTATGAAACGTCTTTATTTAGAGCTGTATCTCGCTCTGGTCGGTATTTTTATGTTTACTTTAGTCAGTTATGTCACTATTGATGACTGGCTCTCTCCTGATCTTGACTTAGTGGCGCACAGTCAACAAATCCAAAGTACCCTTGAGCTTTTAGAGTTTATTGCCGATCAACAGGGCATTGAAATCGCGCAAGAAAAACTACAGTCGATGATCGAGGCTAACTGGCTTCTCATTGAGCCACTGTCTAAAGACTCACCGTTATTGACACCTCAAGTGAAAGAACAATTAGCTAATCATCACGTTTATAGTAACGATGACGATGGCTCTATCTTTATTTTTGAACCTACCGATACCATCTATCATATTTATCGTGATCCAGAAGCCGAAATTT
>NZ_NBUS01000054.1:636280-645002 GCF_002749895.1 Vibrio fujianensis
ATTGCTTTAGATATCGAAGATTGGGCGATTTTTCTGGTTTTAATGGGTTGCTTTGCCGTATACAGCATGTTGATGATGAAACTATTTATGTGGCGATTCAAACACCTCGAACAAGTGACTCAAGCCTTAGCTAAAGGTGACTTGAGCATTCGAGCAAAAGAGACCGGTTCGATGAAATTGGGGACGCTTAACCGCAGCTTCAATGCCATGGCTGATAAAATCTCTCAGCTAATAGAAAGCCATAAAATGCTCACTAACGCGATTGCTCATGAGGTGCGCACCCCGCTATTTCGCATTCAGTGCCAGCTTGATATGCTGCAAGAGATACCGGAACAAAAAGATAAATACATTGCTGGCATCGAAGATGACATCCATGAACTCGAGGAGATGATTAACGAGCTACTCCGCTTAGGCAAAATGGAGACCACGCCACTCACCTTCATCAGCCTCGACCTAGCACAATGGCTGCCAACACAAATCGAAAAATGGCAAATTGAGTCACCAGTCCCGATTGAATTACAAGCGCCACAGCACTGGCCAATACCATTAGTCGATAGTAATTTATTCAACCGGGCAATTTCCAACGTGGTACGCAATGCTTCTCGCTATGCAAAAAGTCAAGTTAGGCTAAACATAAGCAGTGACGATCAGAATTGGAAAATCACCATTGAAGATGATGGCCCCGGGATCCCCGAAGCCCATTGGCCACACATTTTTAAACCGTTTTATCGCGTCGGCTCTGCCCGAGATAAAACCAGTGGTGGTTTTGGATTAGGATTAGCGATCGCTGAACAGATCGCCCGTCAACATCATGGGCATTTAGTCGTCACCTCGAGCCAAAGTTTAGGCGGAGCTTGTTTTGAATTCACCTTACCAAGCAATGGCAACGTCAAATCGGCATAAATTCCATTCAATCACTAAAAAAAGGCTCAACAGAAGCAATAATCGCGCAACTGCTTAATCGATTCGCCAGCGTAATTTCAAATACTGACGTCGGCTCTATCGACAGCGCCTTACCACTCCAATAATCATACCAATGAACAGGTTGAGTCGCCGTCAAGACAAATGTACCCGCCTCCTCTTGATAGTTAAATAAACAGTGTAATTGATGGTGAGGGGTTAAAGTTAATCGGGCATGATTCACCGCCAAAGACATCCATGTCGACGACGCTTGAGTCTGTTGCTGGCGAACAATTAATTTCTGAAGACTTGCTTGAGCAAAAGGAGACAATTCCGGCAGCGGATCACCCGATAATAAGAAACCGCCACAGGCCAAAAGAACATTGCGGTGAAATTCATAACTGGCATGCTCAGTTGCTTGGTTCGGTAATGAGATAAAAGTCGCACAATCTGGATCAATTTGCCATAACCGACGATGCTGCCAACTACGATAAAAAGTTTCTTTCGCAATTTGCTCAAAACGAGAAGCATGACGTTCAACATCATCAGACACTCGCATTGCATCCACCAGACCGAGCGATGGCCACATCGGCGCATTACACCCCAATAACCAAGCATCACCAGCACCGTCAGCTATCGCTCGCATCCCCATCCGATAAGCCTCAACCCCAGTCACTCCCGATAGATAACGATTCCCTTTTAGCGTTCCCCAATAATTAGCATCCAACTTAAACAGCTCAACGCCCCACTCTTCTCGCATGGTTTTGATCACGTGAGTTAAATAAGCCTGAACCTGCGGATGAGAACCATCCAATACATACCAAGGCGTACAGCGCCAGCCACCGTAAGTGATCTTTTCAGCTTCAAGTGGCTGTCCATGCGCATTACTGACAAACCAGTCGGGATGTTGCTGGAAAAGTTTAGATTCTGGTTGAGCAATAAATGGAGCAAGCCATATTGCAGGCTTTTTCCCAGCCAGTTTAATTTCCTGGATAAGATTTTTCACCCCACCGGAAAATTTTGCTGAAGGTGTCAACCAATCTCCCATAAAAGCTTGATACCCATCATCCAATAGCACCCACTCTAAATCCGCCAACTCACCTTTCATGACAGCAAGATTTGACCTGATATTCTGTTCATTCACATCAGCATAATATGCATACCATGAACACCAGCCAATGGGCGCTGGTTTGGTTATTCCATCACGTGGTTTATGATGATTTTTGATAAGCTCGGCATACTGTTGATAGATGGTCGATAAGGAGGCGTCTTGCAAAATAGCGACCGACTCTAAAGTATGATCAGTCCACTTACTGGGATCGATGCGCTCCCCATCAATTGATGCGACTAAATAAGTTTTTCCTAACTCATTGATCAATTCAAAATAGCCTGCAAATCGCTGGCAAGAGGTAAAACCAAACAACAGGTATCCATCTCTATTCTCAACCACAAAATAGTTGTAATAACGCTTATTAGCATGGTTCGGATAAATTCGATAACTAAGGCTATTATCTGGACAACGGCCTATATCGATAGGGCAATTCAACGTCCCCGATGTTTGACACAACATTTGAAAGCCATCGCCAATCACCCGAGCATCCATATCGACATTCAATACTGTTCGAAACAGCCTATACTGCTCAGCTAAGGGCTTAGCCTTGCCTCCACAATAAGAAAAATGCAGTTCGTGACCTTGTAATTGAGCCTTTAAATCTGGTTCGAGTAATTCAATTTCTCGATCATATGGTAAAGTCAACGTTATCATCAGTTCAGCCAAGAAAATTAATCATATTCCATAGTGTGTAGTGAATGAGCCTCACATATCGTTATACGGTTCACACTTTCCCAGTACCTGGTTGCAAATGATTCCGACCCTCGACTAAATCCCTTTTTCGTGGCTTTCATTAACCGCATAAGCACAAAGAAACACTCTTGTGATTTCATCTAGTAACTTAATTTGACTGGTCGCATCAGGCAGTTCATAGTTAGCAATTAACTGCGGCCATAAAAAACAACCATGAAATTGACTGATCATCATCATGGCAATGAGTTTGCTTTCACCATGTCGAATACGCCCGTCCTCCATTGCGTCTATAATCCACTGTTGTAACACCACGTCAGAGCCATCAACTATTGATAAATATTTCGCAGTCAGTTCCGGCTCTCTGATGAATTCACTGACAATCCTCCGGATAACCGGTAGACCAACATGGTGATACATTTTTACCACTTTCTTATGCAAATAATCTCGCAGTTGTTTCTCTAAACTTTCAGAAGACCGATATTGAAAAGAGATCGCTTTCGGTTCACCGCTGACTAATTCTCGAATCGCTTGGGAAAATAAAAGCTCTTTACTTTCAAAGTGTCGATACAAAGTTCGTTTTGAGGTGTTCGCTCTTTTACAAACCCTTTCCATATTTGCATCATGAAAACCATATTCGATAAACTCAGCGATAGCGGCTTCAAGCAATGCTAATTTTTTTCTTTCTGTTAACTTCATAAGATATTTCTCACTTGCTACTCTTCTTTGCTTCACATTAACGCTAGCACACAAAAAAAGTATACTTATAAGTTTACTTTTTTTGTGTGCTTAAGCATAATCGCACAACCAAATTTTCGAGCAACAAGATTTAAAAACCAAGCAAACGAAAAACAACTTAACACATATTAACCAACTGTTTTAAAAGATTTTTTATAAAACAATATAAGCTCTGTATATAAACAATCATTCATACAAACTTATGCGAGGCATTATGTGCATGAAATCTTCTCTTATCGTTTTAGGATTAATAAGTAGCTCTGCATGGGCGCAATTGGCAACCATAGACGGATTGACTGGCGAATTATCGCTTAGTACTGGATTTTATTCCGTAGAATCAAATTTGAATACGCATGATGACAACAAAAAACTTGATCGTTTAGATACAACCAATAAAGCGGTCAGTGGCGGTTTACTGCTACCTTTAGGAAGTATGCGTTACACTTTTGGACAAGATTTACATCAACAAATTTATGCTGGTACCTCACGAGAAGATATTGCTACAGGTACATTAGCGTTCGAAGTGGGTTATAAGTATCAATTCTTATCAGGCATGATTATTGATTTATCGATACTACCAACCATTATGTCGGGAGAAGTATGGGAAGATCCATATCAGCGACAGGGAGAACGAAAAAGTACAGATGAAGATGGAAATGCATTTCGTGTAAAAGTAGAAAACATCGGTGGCTCTAAATTTTCCATCGATCTCGCTCATGCGACCAAAGATATAGAAAACGACGTACTGGGTAAAAAATATCAAGCGCTTCGACGAGATGTTGACGCCTTTTATTTCAAAACAGATTATAAATACGGGTTAGATAACACCACCATGATCAAACCTCGAGTCTCTTTCATTAATGCGAAGGCTGAAGGTAGCGCTAACTCTTTCAAAGAATATGGCGCAGAGCTGAGTTACTTTAAATTCTTAGGACGTCATCAATTGGCGCTAACTGCGGGCATAAGTGGCCGTGACTACGACACAATAAACCCCGTATTTAAAACCAAACGAAAAGATGAGGATATCAATTTATTCATCGCTTATGAATATACAAATGTCATGGAGTGGGTGAATTGGTCATTAATCTCATTCGCTGGGATTAAAAAATCAGATTCAAATATTGATTTTTACGATCAAAAAGAAGGTATTCTTTCCGTGGGTTTAAACTACCAGTGGTAGTTTATCCGATTTCTATCCTGGTGTTTTAAAAGCCCCTCCATAGGTTGGAATCAATCTAACTGGAGGGGACAACCAAAATCAAATAGTGTAGGGATATTCACACCCAATCCCCCTTCCCAATAGTGAAATTGAGGTGCAACATACTATGAATCCTTTTTTTACTCGTTCAATGGCTGCAAAGCGCTCATTGCTTAGCGCGGTGATCGCCTCGGCTTTATTGCTAACTGGCTGCGGTGAAGCGCCGCAAGTCAACGCCCCCGCTCCTGTGGTCAAACCCGCATTAACCGAGATTGTCGTAAGTCAACGCGCTTCCGATCTCACCTTTAATGGCGTGGTACGCGCCGCTCAGCGCGCTGATCTCGCCTTTCGCATCAGTGGCCGCTTAACGGATATCGCGGTAAAAGAAGGCGACCAAGTTAAAAAAGGCCAATTACTGGCGAGCCTCGACTCTCGAGATGCCAAAACGGCACTGGAAGCTGCGCAACTTGAGCTAAAAAACACCGAACAAGAGTACCGCCGCGCCAAGGCTATTTTTGATAAAACCCAAGCCATTTCTAAAGCCGAGCTGGATAAAGTCACTAATCGCTACGACCTTGCCAAAAACCGCGTCGAAGAGGCAAAACGTAAACTGGAATACACCCAAATCATTGCCCCGTTTGATGGCGTCATCAGTGAAAAAGCCGTCGAGAATTTTGCTCAAGTGCAAGCCAATCAGGTAATCATGATTTTGCAAGATTTGAATGATTTGGAAGTGGCGATTGAGATCCCGCATCGTGTCATGCTCTCTGGTGTGCGCAATACCCGCGCGATCGCCGAGCTAAGTGCGATTCCTAATCAGCAATTTGATTTACAGCTGCGTACCTACTCAACTCAGCCAAGTTCGGATTCGCAAACCTACTCTGTAGTGCTTGGTTTTGAAGATTTGAAGGGCTTTCGCGTGATGCCTGGCATGTCAGCCAAAGTGCTGCCGGTTGCCGACAATCCAACCGCTGAAAACACGCTGATCACCCTACCACTGACCGCCCTAGTACCAGATAACCAAGGCAAACAGTTTGTGTGGGTGGTCAATGCGCAAGACCAAGCGGAAAAACGTTACGTGGACATTGGCACCACCTACAAAGATCGCGTAGTGATTACCCAGCATCTCGAACCAGGTGAGCAAGTGATCATTGCCGGTGTTTCGAGTGTTCGCGAAGGCATGACCGTTCGTCCCTACACGGATAACAGCGGAGCCCAATAATGGATATTGCACGTTATACCCTTGCCAAACGCACTAGCGTTTGGGTGCTGATAGCCCTGACCTTGATTGGCGGCTACATCAGCTACCTCAAATTGGGTCGCTTTGAAGATCCTGAGTTTGTCATTCGCCAAGCGGTGATTGTGACGCCTTATCCGGGTGCAACCGCGCAAGAGGTCGCAGATGAAGTGACCGATGTCATCGAAGGCGCGGTGCAAGCCCTGCAAGAGCTAAAAGAAGTCAAATCGGTTTCGATGCAAGGCCGCTCTGAAGTGACGGTGGAAATCAAACTCGAATTTGCCAAATCCTCGGCGCAGCTGCAGCAGGTGTGGGACAAGTTACGCCGCAAAGTCGCGGATGCGCAGCGCCAACTGCCTCCCGGAGCAGGCGCTTCGATTGTCAATGATGACTTCTCCGACGTGTACGCGCTGTTTTATGCGGTGACGGGGGAAGGCTTTAGCGACAAACAGCTACAAGACTACGTCGATACGCTGCGCCGTGAATTGGTTTTGGTGCCGGGTGTAGCCAAAGCCGCCACATTGGCCGAGCAGCAAGAAGCGATTTTTATCGAGATGTCCAGCGAACGCATGGCGGAATTTGGCCTTTCGGTTGAACGCGTACTGCAAGTGCTACAAAAGCAGAGCTTAGTCACCGTTGCAGGCAGCGTCGATGCAAAGCAAATGCGCATTCCAGTGATCCCAAAATCCAACATCAGCTCTTTGGCTGGCCTCACTAATTTGCAAGTGGCGGTCGGTAGCAACAATGCGGTTGTGCGCCTAGGTGATATTGCCAACATCAGCCGTGGCTACACCGAACCAGCATCGATGTTGATGCGCTATAACGGTCAGCGTGCAATTGGCTTTGGTATCTCAAACGTCACTGGCGGTAACGTGGTGGAGATGGGCGATGCCGTCAAAGCACGCTTGGCTGAACTTGAAAGCCAGCGCCCACTGGGCATGGATCTGCATGTGATTTCGATGCAGTCTGACTCGGTGCGCGCTTCGGTGGCCAATTTTATTGATAACCTGATTGCCGCTGTCGCCATCGTGTTTGTCGTGCTGCTGCTGTTTATGGGCGTACGCTCAGGTGTCATCATCGGTTTTGTTCTATTGCTTACCGTTGCCGGCACCTTATGTGTAATGCTAATTGATGACATCGCCATGCAGCGGATTTCGCTCGGCGCACTCATCATCGCCCTCGGCATGTTGGTGGATAACGCGATTGTGGTCACTGATGGTGTACTCGTGCGTTTTCAACAAGATCCGAACGCCGATAAACAGCAAGTGGTCTCTGAAGTGGTTAATGCCACTAAATGGCCTCTTCTGGGCGGTACGGTGGTGGGCATTTTTGCCTTCAGTGCAATTGGCCTCTCCCCTTCCGATATGGGCGAATACGCTGGCTCGCTGTTTTGGGTGATCCTCTACTCGATGTTTTTGAGTTGGGTGTTTGCGGTGACCGTCACCCCCATGCTGTGCCATGACTTTCTACGCGTTAAACCTGCAACCAAAGAGGCGAAACCGTTTAAATTGGTAACGGGTTATAAAGCCGTACTGCAATGGGTGTTAAGCCACCGCGTGGTCAGCTGTGCAATGCTGCTTGGCACCTTAGTGGCTGCAGTGTGGGGCGCTCAGTTTATTCCGCCGGGCTTTATGCCAGAGTCGCAACGACCACAATTTGTGGTGGATGTGTACTTGCCACAAGGCTCAGATATTCGCCGCACCGAACAGGTTGTCGCCAGCATTGAGAAAGACGTGGCGCAAAAAGAGGGTGTTACCAATATCACCAGTTTCATCGGCGGTGGTGGCCTGCGTTTTATGCTGACCTACTCACCCGAAGCGCGTAACCCAAGTTACGGCCAACTGCTGATTGATATCGATGACTACACCAAAATTGCCCCATTAGTAGGCGAGCTGCAAAATGAGCTGGATGCCAAATACCCAGATGCCTCAATCAAGGTGTGGAAGTTTATGCTCGGTCGCGGCGGCGGCAAGAAAATTGAAGCCGGTTTCAAAGGCCCAGACAGCCATGTGCTGCGCCAATTGGCCGAACAAGCCAAAGCGATTATGCATAACGACCCGAACCTGATTGCGGTGCAAGATGACTGGCGTCAGCAAGTGCCGGTATTGCAGCCGGTGTATTCCGCGCAAGAAGCACAGCGTCTTGGTTTGACGACACAAGAAATCAGTGCCGCGATCGCACAAACGCTCAATGGACGTAATGTTGGGGTTTATCGCGAAGGTAATAACTTGATCCCGCTGATGGTGCGCGCACCAGAAAGTGAACGCAATCACGAACGCGCGATTGAAAACAGTGAAGTGTTCAGCGCGCAAACGGGGCGTTACGTTCCGGTGAGCCAACTAGTAGATTCGGTCGATACTGTCTATCAAGATGCCTTACTGCGCCGTATTAACCGCATGCCGACCATCTTGGTACAAGCTGACCCAGCGCCCGGAGTGATGACCGGTGATGCGTTCAATAATGTGCGCGAAAAAATCGAGCAGATTGAACTACCTGCTGGCTATGAGCTGATTTGGTACGGTGAATACAAAGCCTCGAAAGATGCCAACGAAGGCTTAGCGATCTCCGCGCCTTACGGCTTCGCGGCGATGATTCTCGCAGTGGTGTTTATGTTTAACGCACTGCGTCAGCCACTCGTGATCTGGATGACGGCTCCTTTTGCCGTCGTGGGTGTCACCATTGGCCTTATCGCCTTTCAAACCCCATTCGAGTTTATGGCGATCCTCGGTTTCCTAAGCTTGATTGGTATGATGGTGAAAAACGCGATTGTGTTGGTTGACCAAGCGGATGCGGAAATTCGCGAAGGTAAACAAGCTTATTTCGCAATCATTGATGCGGCGGTCAGCCG
>NZ_NBUS01000054.1:645012-649184 GCF_002749895.1 Vibrio fujianensis
GCACGCCCAGTTCTGCTAGGCGCATTCACCACGATTTTAGGTGTGGCTCCACTTTTGGTAGACCCATTCTTTAAGAGTATGGCGGTCACCATTATGTTTGGTTTGCTGTTTGCCACCATTCTGACCTTAGTCGTGATCCCGCTCTTTTATGCCGTGCTGTTTAGAGTGAACGTCGCCAAAGCGTAATTAAACGACCGGAATCAACCCACAAGTTTGAGAATCGAGCCTTGTGGGTTGACACAATAGTGTTCATACGTCTCTATTAGTTATAATAGATCCAACCGCTCCCGATTCGCCAAAAACGACAAAGCCCGCCAATAAATAGCGGGCTTTGTTACATAAACTGGTGCGTCTGAGTGGACTCGAACCACCGACCCCCGCCATGTCAAGGCGATACTCTAACCAGCTGAGCTACAGACGCAAAAATAACATTCTCTTTGGTGCGTCCGAGTGGACTCGAACCACCGACCCCCGCCATGTCAAGGCGATACTCTAACCAGCTGAGCTACGGACGCATCACTTGAGAACGAGGAGGATATTAGCGATTGATGTTAGCTAGTGCAAGTCTATTTTCTATGTTTTTGAACTGATTGGCTTTTACATCACCAATTTGCTGTTTTTTTACTCGCCACACTTGCGGAATTAAGCCATAAACATGGCACTGTAGTGATAATGGAAGATAAACATCCACAAGCACGAATAAAATAGCTAACCAAAACGACTTCTTTTTTTGTGATTTAGATTCAAAAATATTATTGATTGCTGAAACCAAATAAGTACTATAGCGCATATGAATTAGGTAATATGCAATTGAGTCTTTAAAACATGGATGCAAAGTTATTTGGCAATTCGCATGCGTTAAGAACATCAGTTCTAACTCGGTTAAGCCTGTTTATGACGGCTATGGCTCTATTTTTTGCCATGTTCAATATTACCTATCAACAATTCTACTTTTTAGCTGGCTTAGAATTATTGTTTGCTTGCCATTCAGCCTATATCCATCAGTTGACAAAACGGAACCAACACTCTAGTCGACACATTCGGTGGTATGCCTATTTTTTAGTCACTATTATTAGCATTGCTACCTACAGCCAGCCAATGGGCAATGGTCTGTTTTTATGGAGCCTACTTTGCCCAGTCCTTTTGTATGTTTTGTTAGGCTTAAAGCAAGCACAACTCATCACCGGACTCGTTCTCACAATCCAAATACTCAATATTTTCCACCAATCATTGCATCCAACCGGTTACAACAGCGAAGTAACCTTGATCAATCTCATCGTTTGCTATTGTGGCATCTGGATTATTGCCCACAGCTATGAGTTTAACCGAAATAAAATTGAAAATACGTTAACTTATTTAGCATCAAGAGACTCTCTTACAGGAGCTCACAATCGTTTATCACTCAATGCGGCCTTTCAAAATTTTAAACATCATAAAGACAACCAATCTTCACTATGTCTTTTAATTCTTGATTTAGATTATTTCAAACAAATCAATGATGAATTTGGTCATGATGCTGGAGATAAAGTCTTGATGGATACCAGTCACTTACTCGCTAATATTGTCGGTGACAGTAATGTCTACAGAATCGGAGGCGAAGAATTTTGTATCACGTTATTTGACCATTCACTGAGTCAAGCTGAACATGTAGGTGAACGATTACGTAATATTATGGCGAACCACTTATTCTCTCATCATAACAAACGGATTCAGCTCACACTCAGTGTTGGCATCTGTGAATACCGAGAAGGTGATAACTTAAATGAATTAATAAAACTAGCAGACTTAGAACTATACCGAGCGAAACAAAATGGTCGAAATCAAGTTAGAATTTGCCAAACCTCCAAGGTTTCTTACGATTCATCCCAGATTGAGACTCTTTAATTTTCAAGATCTTTCTGATGATTTTCCACCTCTTCTAACTCATAAACTACATTGTAATTTTCAGTATAAGTGCAGTGAGGTTGACGACTACAAGTAAAAAATCTTCGCCCTTTAAATTCTCCTTGGCTGGCAACCTTTATAACCATAGGGCTACCGCAGCGTTTACAAAAGCGGATTTCTTTATCAGGTTCAATCAAATCAATATGCGCAGCAAGTAGTCGGCGCAATTTCCCCACTTGATAGCTGTATTTGATGGTGGCCCCAATCAATGGAATATTAGCTGATTGGCAAACATGCAATAAAAGTTTTTGTCTTTCTAATTTACCCTTAACTAATGGTTTACCATCGTCTAATTCAATAATAACTCTTGGCTCTAAGCTACGAGCGTCACACACAATAAAGTTAAAATAATTTTTAGCGATTCGCTGATAGGCAGCAAACTGGCTTTTTTTCTTTAACTTCTTCCCAGGGGTAACGACATTTGCCATATTTACTTTAGCTAACACAATACCATGGTCACCCACTGCTGCTCTTAATGCATGATAAAAAGTACTTTCAGAAGCATTCAGTAATGCCCCCTGCTTCTTATAAGAGTAATCTTTGTCACTTTCTTGACGAATAACGTACTTCTGAATAAAAACGAAGAAAATAACCAATAATGCAAGGATAATAAATATGTTCGTCATAGTACCTATTTGAAACCAAGATGGTTAAAAAATGCAATCATCCATCATACTGACTAACCGACCAATTTCAGGTTTAGTAATGGTATCATTCGCGCCTAATGATAATGCTTTTGCTCGGTTATCATCGCTCATTAATGACGAAAACATAATGATAGGAGTATTATTATAGGCATCATTTTCACGTAACCGCTTGACCAAATGCATTCCATCCATTCGAGGCATTTCTACATCGGTCACCAAAGCGTTAATTAACTCACTGACCGGCAGCTTTTCTTCGTTAGCAATACGTTGAATATCCATCAACTTTTCATAAGCTTCCCCACCATCTTTACAAGCAATAACGTTATAACCAGCAGAGCTTAAGGTATCTTGGATTAAACTCCGAATAAAAGCTGAATCATCGACGACCATCACCGTTTTTGCATTACGCTTGGTCACCATTTTCTGATTAAGATCAACAGAACGATCGACTTTAACGTCATATTTTTCCATACTTAGTTCTGGATTAATGTCAGCAATGATCTTTTCAAAATCCAGAATCATGATCAATTTATTTTCTTTTCTTACTACCGCTACCACACAGTCTTGTTCACCAGATTCAAGAAACTGACTTGGTGACTCAACATCATTCCAGGATATGCGGTGAATGCGGCTAATACTGTCAATCAGAAAACCATTTGTCATGCGGTTAAAATCAGTCACAATCACATACTTATTATCGACACCTTTTCGAGTTGGCACCCCCAGCCACCCGGCGAGATCCACCAAAGGGGTTAAAATATCGCGTGAAGAAAAAACACCGAGCATGTGAGGCTGAGCATTCGGGTAATCTGTGGTTTCTGGCACCCGGATCACTTCTCGAACTTTGGCCACATTAATACCGTAGTAACAAGTTTTTGTTTCACCACTAGGCAACAGTTTCTCCAAGTGGAACTCAATAATTTCTAGTTCGTTAGTGCCGCTTTCTAATAAAATAGTACTGCTTGAATTACTCATAGTGCTCACATCTTTAAGGCAAGTCGACGATATAGTTTCATCTCTTTAGTATACACCCAACTTTTCGTAAATATAATCAACCACACAATATTGACTCTCTATTTTGTTAGCTATCGCTGATATTTCAAAGACAGGGCAAAAAGTACTTTCCACACTAAGCACAAAACTCGCGTTCATGTTAGTCTGCAAAACGCACCATATAAATCCATTTCATGAAAGAACATTCATTGAAAATCATCATTTTTAACATAATGATTTAAAGGAATAAAATAAATAAAAAGGACGAAAAATACTGATAAATCTATTAGCTATTTTTTGCAAATTTGCACTTCAAAACTTGCGGTTGATCACACTAAGATTTGCTTATTTTTTACCCAATCCGATTGTTACCCTATATAATCATCTAAGGCGTAAAAGTTATTACCATTCTAGACTAAATTATAATTATTAAATCATGGTAGTTAGCTCACCCTTACATTGTCAGGAGGATAGTAAAAATGGAAAAAGATGCTTTAGGTATATGCCTTTCACGAGACATGCTAAACGAGCATCTCCTTTCGACGTTTACTCATGTCCGAGCGTATGAATTAGAAGCCGAAGACAGCC
>NZ_NBUS01000054.1:649194-656806 GCF_002749895.1 Vibrio fujianensis
AGTTTACGCGTCTTGCTTGCGTTCCCACAAATGTCAGGAAAGGATGTGTTGACCACAATGCAAGGGACAAAACACCTTGTATGGCGAGCCGATTTCTTATGCCCTTACCATTTCTCATAAAATGAGTAAATAAACGCATTGCTGGTTCGAGTTTTCGAATCAGCAACCTGATTTTGGTCATAACAAAAAACTACTCAAGCCAGTAGAAAATCTATAGTATAGAGTATTAACTCTAAACCAAATTCTGAACGGAAAGATGAAGCCAAAATCACTCACTCTCTTGATATGCTCATTACAGGGTATTTCATCAGTATCGGCCGCCCCCATTTCCTTCCAGCAAGCTTGGGAAATTTTGCAGCAAAGTAACCATTCATTAGCCGCAGAAAGAGCCAATGTTGAACGTTATCAATATTTGCAAAATGCGTCAGGTGCTCTTGATTTGCCTAGTATTACACTAGGGGCCACCTACACTCGGCTGGATAAAGAACTTTCCGTATCAGGCAAGCAGCTGATTGAGAATACAACGATAGATTCTTCAATGGCGTCGATAATTGCGGGGTTACTTTCTAACTCGAATATTAATCCTACTAAGATAACCACTCATTTATCTGAACGCGATATATTTAGCTCTTCCATTAGAGCAATATGGCCCATTTTTACTGGAGGGCGAATTAATGCCGCACAGACTGCCGCTGAAGGGAAAAAAGAAGAAGCACAAAGTCAACTGGCGATGGTGACACAAGCTCGTTATGAAGATTTAGCGAAATATTACTATAGCGTGGTGTTAGCAAAAGAGGTGCTCAAAACTCGAGTGGCGGTAGAGCAAGGCCTAACCCAGCACCGAAACAATGCATTAAAACTTGAGCAACAGGGGCAAATTGCACGCGTTGAACGCTTACAAGCAGAAGCCTCGCTAGATAAAGCGATGATTGATCGTAAAAAAGCAGAAAAAGATCTCGATATCGCTCAAAGTGCACTGACTCAGATATTAAATGAAAATCAGCTTGTTGAACCGGGTGGCCCGCTTTTTATCAACCAGAGCTTACCACCACTATCCGCCTTTGTTGAACAGACGTTGTCTACCTACCCAGGCTTACAATTACTCGCGGCGAAAGAGAAGCAAGCCAGCAGTTTGATTAAAGCAGAAAAAGGTAAATACTATCCAGAGGTTTATGCCTTTGGTAACTATAGTTTACATGACGATGACTCGTTGGCTAGCCAAATGAAACCAGATTGGATGGTCGGTATCGGTGTCAGTATTCCTCTTCTTGAAAATACCGGACGAAGTGAGCAGGTAAAAGCGGCTAATAGCACGGTTTCACAAGTCCGTTTTTTACGCGCTCAAGCCAAACAAGATCTTACGGTTTTGGTTGAAAAAACCTATAAGGAAGCAGAACAAGCGCTCGAAGAAGTACAAGGCCTTGATTCTAGCTTATCCCTCGCACGGGAAAATCTAATTCTTCGGCAGTCGGCCTTTAACCAAGGTCTTGCCACCTCTTTAGATGTGGTGGATGCTGAACTCTATGTCGCTAGCATCCGTACTCAACAAGCTGTCGCCGGATTTAATTATCTCATTTCCTTGTGTAAACTCTTGGCCCTCTCTAGTGAAATGAACACATTTTCACACTATACAGAGATGGCTATCCCCCTAACAATGCAATTTACCCAAGACCTGACTTCACAAAAGGAACCATCATGAAAGCAGTGAAATTGGCTCTTCTTACTATCACTACCATCACAGCTATCACTTGGATCGGCTACCAATTTTATCAGGCCTATCAGCCTCAGCCCATGCGTATTCAGGGACAAATTGAATCGCAACAATACAGTATTTCATCAAAAGTTCCTGGGCGTATCGATCAGGTATTTGTTCGTAAGGGGGATGAAGTCAAAAAGGGACAGTTGATATTCACGCTACATAGCCCGGAAATTGAAGCGAAACTTGAACAAGCTTTAGCAGGTCAAAAAGCCGCTGGAGCTTTAGTTCAAGAAGCAGAAAAGGGATCCCGCAACCAACAAATTCATGCCGCACGTGATCAATGGTTAACGGCCAAAGCTGCCGCAGACCTTGCCCAAAAGACCTATCTACGGGTAAATAACCTCTATAAAGACGGGGTGATTTCTGAGCAGAAACGTGATGAAGCAAACACTCAATGGCAAGCGGCTAAACATACAGAAAGCGCAGCCTTTCAAATGTACGAAATGGCTAAGGAAGGAGCGCGCAAAGAAACCATTCTCGCGGCATTAGAAAAAGAGCGGATGGCAGCAGGTGCCGTTGCTGAAGTTGAAGCCTATGCAGCAGATACCCGTATAGAAAGCTGGTTTAACGGTGAAGTTTCTCAGGTACTTCTGCATGATGGAGAGTTAGCACCACAAGGTTTTCCTGTCGTCACCGTCATTGATACACAAGATTCTTGGGCAGTATTTAATGTGCGGGAAGATCGACTACAAAATTTCGCAAAAGGGCAAACATTCAAAGCCTTTCTTCCCGCTTTAAATCAATCCATTGAGTTTAAAGTCACTCATATTGCCGCGATGGGTGATTTTGCGACTTGGCGTTCTACCGATGCCACTCAAGGTTTTGATCTACGAACCTTTGAAGTTGAAGCTCGCCCGACTCAGGCTGTAGAAGGCTTAAGAATGGGTATGACTGTCGCTGTTGAGCTCTGAGCTATGCTGCATCATCTACCTTCACAATGGCAATTATTACGCCATGATCATTGGCTACTCTCTTGCTTAACATGGGTTCCGGTATGCATCGGAGCCTTACTGTGGTGGATTTTCTCACAAGGAGTGCTACACAATTTGCCGGTGGGGGTTGTGGACTTGTCACAAAGCCAGCTCTCACGTCAACTGACTCGCTATTTAGATGCATCTTCAACCCTTGCCGTTACGCACCAATATCAAACCGTTGCGCAAGCAAAGGATGATTTAATCACTAGTCAAATTTATGCCTACGTAATCATTCCGCCGCAGTTTGATAAAAAAGTTTATCGAGGAGAACAGCCCAAAGTAACCTCTTTTTATACTAGCCAATACATCTTAGTAGGACGTTTGATCAATTCAGCCATTCTTCAAGCTCAAGGAACCCTTAACGCACAAATAGAAGGGCTAAAAACCTTAGCTCATGGTAATCAAACACCGCTAAGTGCCATGGGAAGGGCTGTTCCTGTCCAAACCCAAATGACCCCGTTATTTAATAAAAACAATAATTATACCCAATTTTTAGTCTCAGCCGCCGTGCCTGCTGTATGGCAAATCTTTATTGTCGTTCTAACTATTATGATCTTAACCGCCAATTATAGAGAATATGGTCTACACCACTGGCTCGAGGATCGACCGCTACGACGTTTAACCGCAACCCTGACTCCTTATGCAATTATTTTTCTACTACAGGGCATTATTTTTCTTGTCTGTTTTTATCGATTTATGCAATGGCCAATGCACGGTAGCCTCTCTGTGATCTTTTTTGCTCAAGCGATTACCGTAATCGCCTGTATTATCATGGGCTGCTTTTTTTATTTTCTGACTCTCGATCCAGCACGAGCGATGAGCTTTGCTGGTGCGTTCACAGCACCAAGTTTTGCCTTCATGGGCGTTACTTTTCCAGCTTCAGATATGAATAGCCTTGCTTTAATTTGGCGAAACTTATTACCAATTAGTCACTATATTGAAGTACAGCTTTCACAGGTCAATTATGGGCTAACTGCCCTTCAATCGTTGCATCATTTAGTTCCAATGATCGGCTACTTTATTCCACTATGGCTCACCCTTGCCTTGATTCGTAAACATCAAAATAAAGAAACCGTATCAGGGGGTGAACATGACCTTGTTTAAACTATTGAAAGCGGAGCTTAAAGCACTACTCACGAATCCTGTCGTCATGCTAACGATGTTAGGTGGGGTTGTCTTTTATTCCTTCCTCTATCCGCTTCCCTATAGCCAACAAACACCAAGAGAGCTGCCCATCACCGTGGTGAATTTGGATAAAAGTCAAACCAGTTATCAACTTGAACGAATGGTCGACGCAACACCTCAAGTGCGTATTGTTCAGCGCGATCCTTCTATTGAGGACGCTAAACTGGCTTTTCTACATGGTGATGTCAGCGGAATTTTAGTAATTCCTGAACACTTTTATAAAGACTTACTGCTTGGGAAAAGCCCAACGCTAGCCTACGCCGGAGATGCGGCCTATTTTCTGGTCTATGGCACGATCGTTGAAGGTTTAGCGCAAGCAGGAGGAACTTTAGCAGCGAAAGTCAAAATTTCCCGCCTAATCGTCGAGGGGGAACCACTAAGTATCGCTCTCGATCATGTTTTCTCACTAAAATCAAATCAAAAACCGGCATTTAATCCTCGTATGGGATACATAGATTATGTAGTTCCAGCTGTTTTTGTACTTATTTTGCACCAAACTCTGATCATGGCTGTCGGCTTACTGGTCGGGACGCAAAAGCAAGGTAACGGATATTGGAGCCGAGTGTCACCGCTTCGCTTAATTCTCATACGTAGCCTTCTCTTTTCAGCCTGTTATTATCTATTAAGCCTATATTACTTTGGTGCAAGCTTTAGCCGTTTAGGCGTTAATACATTAGCACAACCGATTGATCTTCTTTGCTTGTTATTTCCATTTCTCCTAAGTGCCAGCTTCATTGGTATTTGGCTTGGAGCATTAACGCCAAGACGAGAGCTGGTCACGGTCATTGTTTTATTCAGCTCCTTGCCATTAGTTTTCTCGGCTGGTTTTATTTGGCCAATTGAAGCGCTTCCTAAACCTATCACATGGTTAGCGAATTTATTTCCCAGCACACCAGGGATTCAAGGTTTTTTAGCTTTGAATCAAATGGGGGCAGAATGGCGACAGATCGCTCCACAATGGACACTGCTTTGCTTACAAACCCTAGGGTGGGGGTGTCTAGCTTGGTGGCAATTTAAACGTACAGGTAAAGGATCGCTCGTGCATCGAGATTAAACGCTATTCTTGCCACTGTTTACGCATGCGAGCGACAGTGGCGGTATCCACATGATGAATATTATCAAACTGCCCTCGGCATACTTTAATCTCCAATAGAGCTTGATACTTTTGAGCTAACTGACGGTATGCATCCATCTCCCATTGGCGGACAAACGTATTCGCGACAACAACACTCTCGCCCCGTGCTAACCAATACTCCGTCTGCTGTTGACACCACGTATGAGCCTGAGATAGCGCTTCTGGGCGATAACAATAGTCACCGTGCTCATTGATAAAATACATATCGGCTTCTATGTGTATTGCCGGTAATGTTTTAGCGAGCGTTGATTTTCCTGATCCAGGAAGTCCACGAATCAAAATAAGCGATAAAGCCATCATGAATTCATCCATTTGTTTATCCAAACCACTTGGCGGTGCAAATAGTTAACCAGTTATACCCTTCCTACTTAAAGCTGCAGGGGTATTGGCTACGTTCGTTCACCCCAATCACATCGCCTGTCTATGCTCATGGAGGTTCACGCACTTGTCGCCTACCTACAACTCCAAGTGATTGGGGTATACATTAAATTAAGACCAACATTTTACTCTCGACTTTTTCCAACAACTACGCTATAAGTCTAGAAGTATAGACGTCCACAAAAAGTCAGGGAGAATGTCGTGCCAATTAAAATTCCCGATCAACTACCAGCTACTGATGTTTTACGCAAAGAGAATATCTTTATCATGGCTGAATCTCGCGCTT
The DNA here is from genome assembly GCF_002749895.1 of Vibrio fujianensis. Classification (GTDB taxonomy): domain Bacteria; phylum Pseudomonadota; class Gammaproteobacteria; order Enterobacterales; family Vibrionaceae; genus Vibrio; species Vibrio fujianensis. The sequence continues at coordinate 654,912 of NZ_NBUS01000054.1, forward strand.
CAACCCAAGAAATCCGACCGTTAAAAGTCCTTCTCTTGAACCTTATGCCGAAGAAGATCGAGACCGAAACTCAATTTTTGCGCCTATTATCTAACTCTCCGCTTCAAGTCGATATTGAGTTATTGCGGATTGATGATCGGCCCAGTAAAAATACCCCCGAAGAACATCTTAACGCTTTTTACCGTCAATTTGATAAGGTTCAACATCGTAATTTTGACGGTTTAATCATTACCGGTGCACCTTTAGGTTTAGTACAGTTTGAAGACGTTGCTTACTGGAACCATCTACAACGCATCATGGCATGGGCCAAAGAGCATGTAACCTCTACCTTATATGTTTGTTGGGCTGCTCAAGCCGCACTCAAGCTACTTTATAACCTGCCCAAACAGACTCGACCTGAAAAACTGTCTGGGGTTTATTACCACAATATCCATCAATCCTTTCATCCCCTATTACGCGGGTTTGATGATACATTCCTTGCTCCACATTCTCGCTACGCTGATTTTGATGCGGATTACCTAGCACAACAGACAGATTTAGACCTTCTCGCCACGTCTGAGATGGCGGGCGTCTACTTAGCAACAACAAAAGATAAACGCCATGTATTTGTCACTGGCCACCCCGAGTATGATGCCGACACACTCCATCAAGAATATGTGCGAGATTTAGCTGAAGGGCTACAGCCCCCTATCCCAATTAATTATTACCCTAACGACAATCCAGATAATCAGCCGAGAGCAAGTTGGCGTAGCCATGGACATTTATTATTTTCTAACTGGCTCAACTACTGCGTATATCAACAAACTCCCTACGATCTCGAACACTTTAGTGAAGATCGATTTACTAGAGACGACTAGCCTCCATCAATCGTATCCAAAGCAGCGCCTCACGCTTTGGATACACTAAGATTGCCAACTGGCTCGCATTGTTTTTCTTACGCTATTCTTGCTTGGTTCGATTTATCTATCATGGCTTATATACCAAGCTTCGGTTTGAGTCTTAAGGAGCAACGCCATGAAATACCTGTCAGCATTAACTCTATCAATAGGGCTAATGGGCTGCGTGACCATTACTGAACAAGAACAAGCGGAATCGCTCAGTACGCCAATTGAAATGGCAGAATCACGCATCGAACTTGGACTTGGCTATTTAGAAAACGGTAGTAGAGTCAAAGCTCGTCAAAATTTAGAAATCGCCCTGCAACACGCTCCTCACTACTATCGCTCGCAACTGTCTATGGCACATTACTTTGAAACCGTTGGTGAAAAAAAATCAGCGGCGCGCTTGTATCAACAAGCACTGCGCGATAACCCCCACAATGGTAACGTGCTCAATAATTACGGAACATTTTTATGCAAAGAAGGAGACTACGCAAAAGCGGATCAGTTTTTTATACGCGCAGTAGAGCAACCTTATTACTATTTGATCCCTGCGAGTTACGAAAACGCGGCATTCTGTGCCCTAAAAGCTAATGATGCGCTCAAAGCTAAACAATATTTTAAACGCGCCTTGGAACACGATCCCACGCGAATAAATTCGCTACTCCAATTGGCTAAGCTACAAATGGATGACAACGAATTTAACTCGGCGCGTATCCATTTAATGCAGCTACATCAACGATATGGCTATCAAAAAGCATCATTACAATTATTAATTGAATTAGAACAGCGGGTAGGAAATCATGCACTAGAGAAAAAGTATCAAACGTTGCTCGATAATCTCTCTTAATGTTATTTTTTGATGTTAGTCGGTCGACCATTTTTGCCGCCTTTACGGTCACGATAATGGACACGACGTTGACGCTTGACGCTTTTGGCTCGTTGAATCTTTAGGTATTCTCGATAGCCAATTCGGATAAATAGGGCCAAACCAATCAATAACAATAGGCTAAAAAT
>NZ_NBUS01000054.1:656816-663967 GCF_002749895.1 Vibrio fujianensis
GCGATGAAAGGCTTACAAAGCCACTCAGGCTGACAGGGTAGATAGAAATCAAAATCCATATTGCCCCCTTACTTCATATTGACCATGCAAATACTCTAATGACTTTATCGGCTCAATTCATTTTAGCTTGAGGACTTCTTCATTAGAGCCACATTAATGGCTTAATTACCTGTTATTTAACACTAGGTTTTGTTGACCCCAGTGTACAGGGAAATAACTTCAAAATCTGCTTGTTACGATGCTTTTGACAGAAAAAGAGCTAATGCATAATCCACCTGATGGCCTGTAACTGAGTTTATTAATGTGCTCGGCTAAAAATAATCAAACCCTAGCGAAAAGAGAAAAACGATTCACCGCCGATTGCATCACTACGGTTCAAACGCTAAACTCGCTCTCTTTCTGTCATTGAGCTTGATTATGAAACGTATTGTCCTTTATGTGAAAGATAAATGCCCTCACTGTAAAAGTGCCCAGCAATATTTAGATACAAAAGGGATAAAATATCGCTTATGTAATGCGAAAATGGAACGTGGTCGAAAAGAACTGGACGCCTTAGGTGCTCGCAGCATTCCGGTGCTGAAAATTGCCGATCGGTTGATGATAGGGTGGAACGCCAGTAACTTTGAACGTATCTACCACAGCAAAGGCTAAGTTAAACATACTGTTTGACGAACTCGATAAAGGTTCTATCCGCATTAGAGAGATAAGCATCTTTACGCCATGCCAGCGCAAGATCGAGCCACAACGGAGGATGAAAAGGAACCGCCCTGACTTCAGGTTCATTATCTGTCACTAATTCAAGCAAGGCGGTAATCGCATATTCATGCTTAACAATGCTAAGAATCATGGGTAATAGATTGGTTTCAAAAGAAATATTCGCTGTATGCTGATATTTTTTACAGATATGATCAATAAATTCACGATGAAAATATCCCGGTTTAAACATCACTAATTCATGCGAAAAAAATTGCTGAAAATCAATCACACTCTGTTCTGCCAACTCATGCTTAGAACCCACCACTGCGACCATTTGGGAAGAAAGTAACGGATCAACCTCCAAATCATCCGGCACATCCTGATTTAAAATCACCCCAATATCCAACTCACCAGACAATAACATTTTCCGAATCGATTGAGTTCCCGCATCAATCACCGTCATCTTCAGTTGTGGAAAATGGCTTTTAAACGCCATAACAATTTGCGGGAAAAAATAGCTACCCATCATACTGGGAGCGCCAAGACGAACCTCTCCTTTCACCAAACCTTTTAGCTCATCAATGGCAAGTTGAGCATCTTTGATTTGCCTATCAATTCGCTTGGCATGTTCCAATAAAACTTGCCCTTCATGAGTTAACGTAATTTTACGATCATCGCGCTTAAAGAGGCTCACCCCAAGTTGCTGCTCAAATTTCTTAATTGAAATACTCAGTGCTGGCTGCGCGATATGTAACTGCTGCGCGGCATAAGTAAAATTTTGCCACTTAGCCACAGCTAAAAAATGTTTTAGATGACGAGTTTCCATTAACCATTAACCATTAACCATTAACCATTAACCAAATATATTACAACGATAATTTTAATATATTTTATTAATTAAAAGAAGGCTGTTACTTTGATCACATCAACCACTACACTCCACTTGGGTAAGTCTCTATGATTGAACTACACAGCCCACAATATCGGCAAGTCACCTTCGCTTTAGCATTTGGGTCTTTTTTAGTTTTTTGTAATTTATACCTTTTTCAGCCGATGCTACCCTATTTAGCGCACCATTTTATGGTTTCTGAGACACAGATTAATTGGTTATTCGCCGCATCGACGCTGGCTCTCTCAATCAGTTTAGTCCCTTGGGCCATTGGCTCCGAATCTATTGGACGCCGCCAAGTCATGTTATTTGGGCTATTTGCTATGCCATTGATTGGATTGCTGATGTTGATCAGCGATCACTTATGGGTTTTGGTCTTAACCCGAGCACTAATGGGAATTGCATTAGCGGCATTTGCTTCGGTTGCGGTAGCTTATATGGTAGAAGAACTCTCCCCCCAAGCCTTTAATAAAGCGATTGGTGGCTACATTGCCGCAAACTCTCTGGGCGGGATCTGCGGACGCATTGCCGGAGGGCTACTCACCGATGCATTAGGTTGGCAAACAGCCGTCATCACCATGGCGCTCTTTACGTTATGTGGCGCGGTACTTGTTTTTATCCTTCTTCCTAAACAGCAACATTTCACGCCTCAAAGAGGGATGTTTTTTCATCATAATAAAGCCATGATTCGGCATTTAACCAATCGAACGCTTTGGCTAGCGATGCTGATTGGTGCCACCAATTTCGCACTGTTTGTAAACCTGTACTCAGTCATGGGTTTTCGCTTAGTTGCAGAACCTTACGCACTTCCTATTGGCTTAGCTTCTTTCATTTTCCTCTGTTATTTAGCTGGCACGCTCAGCTCTAAATTAACCAGCCATTGGACGCAACGGTTTGACGCCGTCATCGGTATGGCTCTGGGAGGCATATTGAGCATGCTTGGCATGTGGTTGGCTAACATTGAATCGATTCTATTTATGCTTTTAGGGTTAATTTTGATTAGTTTTGGGGCCTTTTTTACTCATACGCTCGCCTATGCTTGGGTTAGTCAAAAAGCTCCCCAAGCAAAAGCGACCGCGACAGCTTTGTATCTCGTCCACTACTATGTGGGGGGCAGTTTAGGTGGTTTCTATCTGCTCTATTGCTGGCAACATGGGGGCTGGAAAATAGTGACACTTGGCGGCTCAATTATCTACGGTGTACTCTTTAGCTTATGTTGGACACTCAGCCATCAGCATACCCGCTCACAAGAAATACCGCCTTCGTCAACTTATAAATCCGTCCATTAACATGCTAGAATCACACTCCAGACAAATAATAAACGCAGCCCAATGAACTCAACGACCAACCAACAAACCATCACTCAAAAAGTTAATCAATGGCTGAACGATGTCGTGATCGGGCTAAACCTTTGCCCTTTCGCAGCCAAACCACAACGCAATAAGCAAATCAAAATTCACGTCAGCCAAGCGCAAAGCGAAGAAGCTCTTTTGCAAGATATTTTGGATCAACTCCTTGAGCTCGATACCAAAGACCCCGAAGAGTTAGAAACGACGTTGGTAGTTGTTCCTCACTTACTGGCCGATTTTACGGACTACAACTTTTACATTGATTGGATTGAAGCACTGATCCGCCAACAAGATTGGGAAGGTATTTTCCAAGTTGCCACCTTTCACCCAGACTACTGTTTTGCCGGTACGCAACCTAACGATGACGAGAACCTCACCAACCGTTCGCCTTATCCTATTTTTCACCTGATTCGTGAAGAAAGTCTAGAAAAAGTCCTCAAGTATTATCCAAACCCGGAGTTGATTCCTGAGATTAATATTGAGCGGGTTTCCCAACTCACCGATCAGCAGCGTAAAGCACTTTTTCCCTTTCTATTTCGCTAAAATATCAACGGTAATCAGCATAAAACTTAATGGGATTTGACCCTTGAAAATGCTACCCTAGCCGCGTCATTCTTAGTGAGAGAATAAAATGAGCAAATTAACGGCAGATGTGCAAGCTAACCTAGATCTTTTCATCAATCAATCGCAAGAAAATCAATTGGTTTGGGGGCTACGTAACGAAGAAGGCTGGCTCTCTTGTGAATCAACCGAATTCGAAGACAGCGAAGTGATGCCTTTCTGGTCGAGTAAAGAAGATGCACAATTGCATAATGTAGAAGAATGGGCCGATTTTGAAGTATTAGAAATTCCGCTCGATATTTTTGTTGAAGATTGGTTGATCACTTTAGCCGAAGATGGTGTTCTCATCGGTACGAACTGGAATGCGAATCTTGAAGGAAAAGAGATCGAGCCGGCAGAGCTAGCTAAGCTTTACCTATAAACTAACTAAGCTTTACCGGTCAAAAAACAGCCCCAAACGCGCCTAAACTTTTATCCGACCATTCTTTTGTGTTCTAGTTACCACTTAGGAATGGCAGATACAGCGACTTGCGCTACTCATGACCTTTTCATACCTACGCCGCTCAATACTCTTTATCTAGCATTGAGCGGATTGTCTTATCGATTCAAGGTCATCACTATGCTTGCTGATGTCTCTCGTCCATAAAGCAAGCCCGTTAGCGTATTTTTTATTTTTATAATATGGATCAGAACATGTACTTATCTAAGCTGACTCAAGAGATTTATCACCACCTTTATCACGATATTCATGAATTTCGTAGTACGTTTGACCTGCCAGTGGCCGACCCCGCTAGCTTAGATGCACAAGCCGATACGTTACATACCTCGTTAGCGATTGAAGAACTAACAGAACTTGCCGAAGCGGATAATAAAGTCGAGCAAGCCGATGCTATTGTCGATAGCATCTATGTCTTAATGGGGCGTCTCGTCCACCTTGGTCATACGCAGATAAATGATAATATTGCCATTAGTTATCTGATTGATTTACTGCTCAATGTTGCGGCGAACCGTGGCATCAATTTTCTTCCTTGTTGGGATGAAGTTCATAGTTCAAATATGAGCAAAGTCTGCCGTAATGAACAAGAATTTGCCGATACAGTTGAATTCTATGCCAAACAAGGCATTAAACTGATGGCCGTCCCAAAGGGCGACTATATTATTGCCAAATGTGCTGAAGATGTGGTGATGGAAGGGAAAACTATTCGCCAAGGTAAAGTACTTAAATCGGTTTATTACCGCCCAGCCGATCTCGTCTCGCTCACCCAATAACTACAAACATACTCTTCGCCTTTAACCACAACATATCCCAACAAGATGGTAGATTACCGCTTGGGATTTTATAGCGATGCTCCTCTCGCTCATTATACAAAAATGGCCGCATCAAAATGAAGCGGCCATCGTATTGACTCAAGTGAGCCGTTGTTAGTCTTGTACGACTAAACGCTCACCGTGCTGATTGATATCTTTTGCCAATAATAGATACATTGCAGGCACAACAAACAAGGTAAATAGAGTACCGATGGTCATGCCACTGGCAATTACCAGCCCCATGGCATAACGAGAGCCTGCTCCCGCACCGGTGGCAATAAGCAGCGGAATCATCGCAAGTACTGTTGCGGCCGTGGTCATTAGAATCGGTCGCAAACGAATCGCCGTCGCTTGTTCGACCGCCTCTCGCTTACTTCGACCTTCCAACTGCAGCTGATTGGCAAATTCAACAATCAAAATACCGTGTTTAGCAATCAGCCCCACGAGAGTTAACAGCCCCACCTGAGTATATATATTGATACTCGTGAACCCTAGACTGATAAAAATCAATGCTCCACACACGCTCATTGGCACGGTGACCATGATAATAATGGCGTTTTTAAATGATTCAAACTGCGCCGCTAAAATCAAGAAAATCACGATCAGAGCAAAAAAGAAGGTAACAACAAGCTGCTGGCCTTCACTTTTATACTGCCGTGATTGCCCAGCATAATCGACACTAAATCCAGCAGGTAGCACTTCAGCAGATATACTATCGAGGATACCCAACGCTTCTCCCAGAGGTACGCCAGGACGAGGAACACCAGAGATTTTTACTGCATTGAGTTGTTGAAATCCTCGTAGCGCTTGCGGCTGCACCGATTCCGTTAAGGTCACTAACGCCGACAGTGGTACCAATTCACCCTGTTTATTTCGCGTGTAATAGTTAGTCAGTTGATCCGGATTCAAACGTTCTTTACGCTCTATTTGTGGAATAACTCGGTAAGAACGATTATCGAGTGAGAAGCGTCCGGTATCAGCACCTGACAATAAACTGCCTAAATCGGCTGCAATTTGCTGCATGGAAACGCCCATTAAGGCCGCTTTTTCACGATCAACCTCAACCGTTTGTCGCGGACGATTAATTTTTAAATCACTATCGACAAAAATAAACCGCCCACTGGCCATTGCTCGACCTAGAATTTCTTGGACAACTTCTTGTAGCGCTTCAAAAGGCTGAGTAGAGCCAATAATAAATTCAACGGGAGTACCTCCACCAGGAGAAGGCAGTGAAGGTGGCACTAATGCAAAACTATTGAGTGCGGGTTGTTGAGCAAGGAATGGTTGAATATCCTTCTCTAACACCGTATGAGTATCTCGTTCCCTTCTTTCCCACGGGGCTAAGACGATCCCAGCAATCGCGGTATTGGTTCCCCCCATCCCATTAATGATAAAGACATTTTCTATCTCCTCAACGTGATCAACTAACTGGTTTAGCTCTCCGGTTGCTTGACTCAACGCATCCAACGTGTGGTAGCTGTCACTTTCTAAAATCGAAAAGATAAACCCTTGATCTTCGGCGGGCTCTAATTCCGAGGGGCTGGTGACAAATAAGAAATAACAAGAAACAAGCACAATTGCACCAAAGGTGAGTATGACACTCTTAGTGTCAAGCAAACTATGCAATGTGCGTTGATAAGCGTGGTGAAGACGATCAAACTGTTTATCCAGCCATTGCTCTAACGACTTCTCTTTTTCATGATTGGTATCGTGAGGCTTGAGAATATAGGCACACATAACCGGAGACAATGTTAAAGCAACAATTCCAGATAAAATGACCGATGCCGCTAAAGTAAAGGCAAACTCAACAAACAAAACTCCCGTTAGGCCTCCGACAAAACCGATCGGTAAGAATACCGCCACCAACGTGGTCGACATCGTAATGATTGGCCACGCAAGTTCACGTGCCCCCTGAATGGCCGCTTCTTTACGACTCTTCCCTTCTTCAATGTGGCGATGGATATTTTCCAGCATAATAATGGCATCGTCCACGACGACGCCAATCGCCAGTACCATAGCAAGTAATGTCAGTAGGTTAATGGAAAAACCCAGTAACCACATGAGGAAAAAGGTACCGACTAAGGAAACCGGAATCGCAACGGCCGGAATAATCACTGAGCGAATCGAGCCGAGGAAGGCATAAATGACCAACACTACGATAGCAAGCGCCAAAACAATGGAGATCACAACCTCATCAATCGCATTTTCAATATACTCAGTGGAATCGTAAGCGATATAGGCAGACAAACCTTGTGGGAGCTGTGGAATAATATCTCGGTCCCACACTTGACGAACTAATTCAATAACATCTAAAGCGTTTGCGTCAGGAGACACCTCCACCCCAATGA
>NZ_NBUS01000054.1:663977-665091 GCF_002749895.1 Vibrio fujianensis
CGTTGCCGCTAACCCATTGAAACTGACCGAACTTTCATAACTTTCTGCGCCAAGTTCAACATCAGCCACATCTTCTAAGCGGATAACACTTTGTCCATCACTGCCAACAACTAATTTTTTAAATCCTTCGGCATCGCGTAAATCAGTCGCTGCCGTCAAGTCAATGGCGACCATTTGACCTTTGGTTCGCCCGAGTGCGGCTAGCACATTATTATTATTTAGTGCTGCAGCAACATCACTTCCGGTCAATCCATATGCCGCCATTTTGACCGAATCTAACCAAATACGCATTGCAAAGGTGCGTGCCCCAAGAATTTCAGCTCGCTGAACCCCGGGTAATGTCGATAATTGCGGCTCGACCACTCGGACTAAGTAGTCAGTGATTTGGTTATCCCCCAGCACTTGTGAATAGAAGGATAAGTACATCGCAGCAATACTCTCACCGACTTGCAAAGTAACAACCGGCTCACGAGCATTTTCTGGTAGCTCAGAACGAACTTTATTCACCTGCGCGGCAATTTGCGTCAACGCTTCATTCGGATCATAGTCGAGCCGTAAGTACGCTTCAATGGTACTATTGCCCGCCACAGAAGTGGAAACGAGGTAATCAATCCCTTCGGCAGCAGCAATTTCACGTTCTAACGGCGTGGTTATAAACCCTTGAATTAAGTCTGCGTCAGCACCAACATAAGTAGTACTAACGCTGATCACCGCATTTTGGATCTCAGGAAATTGGCGGACATTCATATCCATAATGGCACGTAGGCCCAAAAGAATGATGAATAAACTCACCACCGAAGACAGGATCGGTTTTTGAATAAACTTATCAGTAAAACGCATGAAGACTCCTACTGATTGTCGGGTGATGGCGCAACATCAGCACTTGGCTGAACTCGAGCATTATCACTAATAATAATTTGAGCACCATTACGTAATTTCAATAAACCAGAAGTGACGATACGCTCCCCGACCTCTAGCCCTTTTTCAATCACGATCAAATCGCCTCGACGCTCACCCGTTTGTACAAATCGCTGTTGAACCTTAAGCGTGTCATCTTGCTGCTCAATGACAAAAACCGAGTTGCCATAAGGGTTAAATTGAATCGCTGTTTGCG
>NZ_NBUS01000054.1:665101-667608 GCF_002749895.1 Vibrio fujianensis
AACTAAACTCACCGTCATAGGCTCCCCAGTATTGAGTTGTACTCGTGCAAACATCCCAGGGCGTAATGCTAAATCTTGGTTCTCTAGCGTAGCTTGAACTTCAATACTCCGGCTTGCTTCTCGTATTGACGGAGCAATAGCTGTTATTCGTCCCACAAAGGTTTGCTCAGGTACAGAATCAACACCAACTTGAACACTTTCCCCTAATTCGATATTGGGTAACTGCTGTTCTGGTAAGGTAAAATTAAGGTAGATTGGCGCAAAAGATTGCAATGAAACCACAGTATTGCCAGGCGATAATAGTTGTCCTAAGCTGACTTGGCGAATCCCTGCCACACCATCAAAAGGCGCACGAATCGTTTTTTGCGCAATCCGTGCTTGCTGGCTTTCTACTGCCGCAGCCGCTTGCTTGGCTTCACTTTCACGTAACCGTAATTCTGACTCGGATACATTTTTTTCTCGATACAAACGCTGGTAACGAGTGAGTTCTAACTTAGCGAGATCTTCCACCGCTTGTAGCCGTTTTAATTCGGCTTTATCAACGGAATCATCCAGTGTCACCAATAACGTGCCTTTTTTGATACGCGTCCCATTATCAAAATAGATACCATTAATTATCCCACTCGCCTCCGTCGTCAGCTCGGTACTGTGAATGGCAGCAAAGCTACCGATGGCACTAACAAAAGGTTGCCATTGGTCAGTTGTTACTTCACTTGCCGTCACAGTGACTGGAGGAATCGGCATATTATCGAAAAATTGATTCATAAAATGGTTGCCGACAGCTTTGTAGGCAAAAATGCCCCCAAAAATCAGCGTACTGACGATTAACATCAGGATCATGCGTTTTAACATGAAAACTCCTTGCTGGTTGATCCTAAAAATAGAGAGAATAAAAACTAACGAAATAGAGCCTTTTTTTCTAATTCCGCTTTTAACTCAGTAACTTTGCTTAAAATAACTTTATCTTCCAATGATAATAAGGGCTGCCATTGCATCCCATTCAATAGCATCGTGATATTGCGATACAACTGCATAGAATCGGGCGCTACCGATAATGATTCTAAGAGACCATGAGCATTGGCTAAAACGTAGTGCCCTTGACATAGGGCCCAAGGTGCCAGTGATATATCCATCGCTGAATAACCATGATCGGGTAACTCACCACGGTTCAATGCCTCTTGCGCAATGTGACTGACCACATCGCCGATCGGCTTGCAGCAGCTAAAAATTTTCTGGCGTTGATTGTGCGACACATTTTCCCAAACCGCTTCGGTAAAAACGTACTGTTCTAACTTAGCATGTTGAGGGTTTTTCTGCTGAAATAATCGATCCGCAATCGTAAGTGCTAACATCTTATCTCGACTATTTAGCGGCATAGACGCAATGCACTCAAAAACGTCTAATCGCCAAGCTACTTGCTCTGCCACAATGGCTGCCAGCAAGTCCTCTCTTGAACTAAAATGTTGATACAAGGTCCCCGTTGCATACTGACATTGCTTTGCAAGCTTCGCCATGTGTAAGTTTAAAAAACCACACCTTTCGATCATTTTACCTGCGGCCTTTAAGAAGAGATGTTCCCTTTCTTGTCGCTCTCGTTGCTTTCTTTCGGAAGTTGTCATAATGATTAATGTTGTGAATACGATATAAATTATGAACATGATTCAAAAAATGATCAATCGTCATAATTCACAGTTATCTTACAAAATGTTGCAAAGTGTGTATCAATCCCCGTGGGTCGTCATAACCGCCATCATCGTTGCATAAAAAAAGCCACCCCGAGAGCAAGGTGGCAGAGATGGCAATAAAAGCCTAACAAGAACGAGAATGTATCAATAAGAGTAAAGCGATTAGTATGCCAATATTGCTAAAAATCAATAATAGATTGATAAATAAAGAAATATATTTAAATCATTGGCAATGGATTTCTTCGCCTGCCCAATAAATGGGCTGAATGCACCAATCTCAGTCAAATACATCAATCTCAATCAAATAGAAGATAGTAGCGACCTTGCCACTCGACCCGCTTAACCTGTGTTTGAAAAACATCGGTGAGGTTATTTTCGGTCAAAACCTCATGAGCCGAGCCGAAGGCATGCATAATGCCTTTATCTAACATTAACACCTTATCAGCATGTTGAAGGGAGCGATTCAAATCATGGTTTGCCATCACAACAGTAACCCCTTGATCCGCTATCCGCTGAATCAGGGCATAGAGTAGCTGCTCCTGAGCAATATCCAGTGGAGCACCCGGTTCATCGAGAATCAATAGCTGACCACTAACATTGAGCGTAGGCCAGATCTGTAAACAGCTCCCAGCCAGACGAACGCGCTGCCACTCTCCACCGGATAAACAGTGAATGGTGCGGTGAAGCTTATCAGCTAAATTTAATAAGTTGCAGATTTCATTCAATGCCGTCACCACCTCGGGATCCTGATGGTGCTTTCCTTGTGGAAGAGACAAAGCTAGATATTGAAAAACATCCAAATTAAAAGCCGGTTTGTCACTT
>NZ_NBUS01000054.1:667618-695914 GCF_002749895.1 Vibrio fujianensis
AGATAGGCACGCTGTAATGCAAGCTCAGAAAGAGAGAATTGAGAAAGCGGTGTATCATCAAATAGCACTTCTCCTTGGCTTTCTAACATTCCCGCTAATGCTGCCAGTAAAGTACTTTTACCACTGCCATTCGGCCCTATTATATGTAAGACCTCTCCTCTTTCACATTGAAAAGAGAGCGGAAGCAAACGCATTCCTACTTGTAAGCTATTAATTTGAATCATGGTTTTTGATTAGCATCCAGATAAAAATCGGCGCACCAAGTGTGGTTGTGACGACCCCGAGCGGTAGTTCTGCCCCCCCTAGTATCATACGCGCTAGCATATCGGCCAAGACCAGTAATAATGCGCCTCCAATTGCAGCAAGGGGGAGCAGCATCCGATTTTCACTCCCCAAGAGTAACCGTAATAAGTGAGGGACGACTAAACCGACAAAACCAATCACACCGCCAAGCGCAACACTGACTCCCACTAACATAGCCACAGCAAAAATCAGTTTCCAGCGTAGCGCCAGCACATCTATACCTAACTGCTTGGCATGACTTTCACCTAACATCAGTTTATCTAACTGATGTCCTTGTAACATTAACCATGCCATCACAGGTAATGCAAATAATGACAAGCTATGCTGATACCAGCTGACACCACTGACACTGCCCATCAACCAATACATTAACTGCCTTAAACTTAAGTTATCACTAAAATAAAAGGCCCACGTGACGACTGCACCCGACAAAATGCCAAGCGCAACCCCAACCAAGAGCAAACGTGTTGTCGTTAAATGGGTAGTTTTAGCCAGCATGACAAGCAATAAAGTAAACAGCAAACAGCCGATAACGGCGGCAACCATGAATACCGGCGGCGTCGCTAGCAAGGGGAAAAAGAAGAGTACCACAACCATGGCGACACTCGCGCCGCCCGAAATGCCCAGAATGCCCGGTTCTGCCAGCACATTCCCAAGTAAAACTTGTAAAGTAGCCCCCGATAGCGCTAATGCACCACCTATCAAAATAACAGCCAATAAGCGCGGTAATCTTAACTCAACAACGAGCTGTTGCTCTAACGGCGTATGGGAAGCCAATGGCCAAATCCAAACCTCACCCACCATCGTATAAACGGCGCTACTGAATATTAAGGCACATAGCATCAACCATAAAGCATGGTACCAACGACGCTGTTTTTGTTGGATGAGCTGACTAAATTGCATTGAAAGATCAAAGGCTTTGACGAGAATGGGTTAACCTTACCGTCATCAAGGGTCAAGCTCAAGACATTTGCTTAGTCGTAAACTAATTGATCCTCTTCATAACGGGTATCGACTTTGCACACCATCAAAGCCGCTCGCTGACCAATAGCAACGTAACGATTAGGGAAAACGATCGCTTCGCCTTCGTTTTTCGCCATCAACGGTTTATCGCCATCGTGACCAAAAACTTCACCGTGCATAAAGGCAGTAAAATTTTCAACCTCTTCGCCAAACCGAAAATCAAAATCATCATGTAAACGAACAATGGTTCGACTCACACGGTATATGACCGGTTTTTTAGGTAAATGCTCAGGCCGCTCTCTTGCAACAAGATCACGCAGCGCAAGCTCAAAAGCCACCAAGCGAGAAAGATCATTTTCTCCCCATTGAGCCACTTGACCTAGTTCAATGGTCATTGCTTGTGCCGCAAAATAATCTGCACTAAACCAGCTAAACGTACTCGATGGTGCATTAGAAAGCATCACCGCTTCAATATGTGCTTGTTCAATAAAGCCCATCAATGCTCGGCTACGTACAGGGTGGCGAGTTTTAGGACTCACCGCAAAAGAATAGTGTTTAGAGCCTCGAATCGCACAATGTAGATCCAAATGCCAGCGCTGCTCTGGCTTTGTCCCAGCATAAAAGTCAGCTACCGTTGCCTTTAAACGTTCCGCAAGCGCGCTTTCTTGCGTTTTAGGGTGCGGTCTATCATCAAACAAACGGTTTAAATTCTCTTCAATAAAACGGGCCTGCCTCTGAGCGGCTTCTGGATGCGCAAGAATAAATAAACAGTGTTCGTTGACCGGTTGAAAACCACTGATCAGATCGTCTAACAGTTTATCAACTAACTCCATTGGCGCGGTTTCATTACCATGAATCCCACAAGAAACAATAAGATGTTTCGTTTGTGCATCGCTCCGCGCAGGCACAACTTCAACTAAACCGCGCCCATGTAACTTAATTGTCACTCCAGAATCAAGCGTCAATGCACCACGTAAAACTGGCTGTTCAAGATCAAGACTGTCGGAAAGAAAAGATTGGCGAAAGAGGGACTTCGTCATGTGCTACTCCTTTATTACACAGCGGTATGGTAAAGAAATGTTCAGCCAATTTATGTTGAGAGGATCGCACTTATCAAGATAAAAGCCATTTATTCATAGATTTATAAATTATTAATACGAGCAATTCAACCGCGCGAATTCTATCACTAACTTAAGCTAAGACTCTATCACTACCTTCGTTTCTACGGCGAAAAATTATGTCTGAAACTCAGCGATGATGCCTATTCGCGGATAATGCTACACCAATATTGTTGACCTTCACCAGCGGTGGCTCACCAGGGAAAACCGTGAGTTGAGTGATCGATTGATTGGCAATCGATAATGAAGAATACCAACGTGGATTTTGCCAATTAACCTGCAAAATATTCGCCAATAATAAACGTATCGTCCCCCCATGCAGAATCATCAAGCAATTCTCATTACATTGGTTCACCCACCATTGCCAAGCGTGACTGACTCGATGATAAGCCTGTGATAACGGTTCGGCACCGGGCAGCATATGCTGTGCTGGATCTTGCCAGAATGCTTCTAACAAAGGCCACTGCTGAGATAACTCATCAAAAGTTCGCCCATCAAATTCACCGAAGTCAAGTTCTTGAAATGCCGGCTCAATTATCACCTTCAACTCTGGCCGTAGAGCTTTAAGTTGTACCGATAAATCAGCACAACGACGCAAAGGTGATGTTACCACCGTTGTAAAGGGTAAAGACTCAAGCTGTTTAGCCATCAATTGCTGTGTTTTATCTGCCACTCCAACGTCGGTACGGCCATTTAATGCAGCTGGCCCAAGCGTATTTCCATGACGAAGAAGATAAATAGAATACATCACTCATCCTTTAATATTAAAGGTAGCCCGGCACAGATAAAAACCACTCGCTGGGCAACTTTCGCTATGGCTTGATTCATCCAGCCTGCATAATCGACAAATAAACGTGAGACTTCACCTAGTGGTACAATGCCCATCCCGACCTCATTGGAAACCAGTATGATCTTAGCTTTACTCTGTGTAAGCGAGGTTTGGAGTTGTTCGACTTGCTGTTCTATTTGTTGCTTGTTGAGTGCCTGCCCAGCATTATAAATAACATTGTTAAGCCATAAAGTCAGGCAATCAACCAGCACAATATCATGCTCACTAAACTGGGTGAATAATTGAGCCAGAGCGAGAGGTTCTTCATGTTCTTGCCAACCTTGACCACGTTGCTGCTGATGATGCGCGATACGTGCTTGCATCTCCAAATCACAGGCGGTTGCCGTTGCCACATAATGAAGTTGAGAGGATGGATGCTCTGCAAGCCACAACTGAGCTTGCTGCTCTGCATAATGAGACTTGCCACTTCTTGCTCCACCTAAGATCAGTTGAATAGCCACGGTACACTTCCTAACACTTGAATACCTTGCTGCCAATAAGCGATCAACAATAGATAAATCGCTAACTCCATAATCTGTTGCGCCGCCCCTAAACAATCGCCAGTAAATCCGCCAAGCCGTTTAATCAGCCAAGCCTTAAAACTCACTCGGAATAGCCCGACAAGTAAAAACAAGCCAACCATCACTTCGATACTAAACCAGAATGCAGGCAATGCTCCAGTAATCAGTAAGATCACTAACTCACTACGACTTTGTTTGCGGGCTAGCGGCTTACTTTTACTGCTATCAGGCTCGCTGACATAAGGTAGATCATAAATAAAGCTCGCCGCTATCGCTCGGCTTAAGCTGTAGCCAAGTAACCAGACGGGAACTAATGACATCTGTTGTAGCAGGGTAAAAAGGAATAAATATTTTCCCAACAATGCCATAATCAATGCCGTTGCCCCGTAGGTTCCAATACGACTATCTTTCATGATTAATAGTCGACGTTCCGTGGTCATACCACCACCAATACCATCGACCATGTCGGTTAACCCATCTTCGTGAAAAGCACCCGTCAATAATAAGCTCAGCATCATGGTTAAAAACAAGCTGATTTCACTCGGAAATAGTCCACTTAACACCGTATAACTTAACGCACATAAACCGCCGAGTAATAAACCTACTAGCGCAAAATATCGCCCCGCTTGATTCATTCGAACCGCACTGTAGGGCAGCGATTTCGGTATAGGCAACCGAGAAAAAAAACTGACTGCCAATAAAAACAGATGCCATTGATATTGCATACGGTAAAACATTACACCGTCACTCCGGCTTGTTCAAAGCTAGCCATCGTATTATAAAACTCTGCCGCGGCACGAAGCAGAGGCACCGCCAAGACCGCCCCTGTTCCTTCCCCAAGCCGCAATCCTAAATCCAGCAAGGGTTTCGCCTCAAGCAATTGTAATACTGCTTGATGCCCTGACTCATGAGAGCGATGAGCAAAAATCATGTAATCCCGACAACTTGGGTTAAGCAAGGTGGCAACATACGCCGCGACCGTCGCAATGAATCCATCAACGATGACTGGGGTATTGTGCTGAGCGGCAGCTAAAAAGCCACCAACCATTTGCACAATTTCAAATCCCCCCAACTGAGCTAGAGTTTGCTTAGGATCGCGTTTTTGATCACCCATTACTGCTTGGCAACGCAATACGGATTGATCAATAAGCATCTGCTTTTTCTCAAACTGTTCTGGTGATATTCCCGTCCCCATTCCTACACAGGTTTCACTCGGAAGCCCTGATAACGCGGCCAACAATGCTGCAGCACTGCTGGTATTAGCAATACCCATTTCGCCAAACATAACCAAGTTCGAGCCAGCATGAATCACCTTCATCACTAACTGCTGGCCGTATTCTAGACCTTGCTCAACTTGTTGCGGCGTCATGGCAGCTTGCTGAACAAAATTCTGGGTTCTTTCGCCTAAACGCTGTACCACCAAGTGAGAATGTTCGGTTTCAATGGGTAGCAAAATGCCACAATCCACCACCATTATCTGCACATCATTCGCTCGACAAAAACAGTTAATCGCTGCACCACCCGAGAGAAAATTCACCACCATTTGGTGAGTGACAGCACTGGGCGCAATGCTAACCCCTTCATCGGCAATCCCATGGTCACCAGCAAAAACAACCACGCTCGGAGTATTGAGAATGATGGTGTCAACCGCTTGTTTTTTACCTTGGCTCTGAATTAACGCCAGCTGATAAGCCAGGGATTCAAGCTGGCCTAATGATCCCAATGGCTTGGTTTTTTGCGCAATACGCTGAGTGATTTGATGTTGAAATGAAAGATCTAACTGTTTGAAAAGGTAAGACATTGCTAATCCATAAGCCCATAAAAAAGTGAGTTAAAGCAGTCTACTCGTTATCGCCTATTGATGCTATGCTTTGTCTGTCACAATCTGCGCTGCCCCCTCATCCACTCAATCAAATCCATGCTATCCTCACTTGCATTAACATTTTGGTTCAGTGGCTAAAAAATGCATTCATCGACTCGTAACCCTATTGTCATGATTGCCGGAGCTTCCGGTTTAGTTGGCGGTTGTGCCCTGCAACAATTACTGGCACAACCGTCTATCCAACAAGTCTATTCGCTGACACGACGCGCTGCTAACCAACCACATCCCAAATTAATCGAATGGGTGGATACCAACCTAAGCATGACGGAGTGGGATGAAAACCAACCTCGTCCAACGCATGGGGTGATCGCGCTGGGCACCACTCTTAAACAAGCGGGTTCGCAACAAGCATTAGAAAAAATTGATTTTGATTTAGTTTGCCACGTGGCACAAACGATGAAGATATTAGGTGTCAGCAGGCTCGCGGTGGTGTCTAGTTATGGTGCCAACCCGACCTCACGATCAAATTACCTACGATGCAAAGGCCGGATGGAAGAAACCATTCGACGACAAGGATTTGAGCAAGTGACCTTTGTGCGTCCCGGCCCACTAAAAGGTCAACGAAAAGAATCCAGACAAAATGAAATTTGGCTCCAACGCGTTATGCAGATTGGGCGTTTTTTCTTATTCGGGCGGCTTAAAAATCTTATTCCCATTGAGGCAGAACGAGTCGCTCAAGCCATGCTTTATCAATTATTTGATTATTCCGATCAACGTATTACTATTTTACATTCGCAAGATATGCATCATATGCTGCAGAAATACCAATAAAACGTATAATTCACCTTCACAATGTTGCCAATGTAAACAAAGCGCTAAGTTAGATAACCATTTGTTCTAAATCATACTGTTTTTGTCTTTTGCCTATCAGCGTTAACACGCTATCCTGCCTGCGTTTTTTATTCTAATCTCTGATGCCATTTTAAGGATATTTATTATGTCAGTTACAGCTATCGCCATGCTGGCGGTGTTTGCCGGTATTTTGCTGTTCCTGTTCAGCCAACAGAAAAAAGCCTATTCCCTTTCTCGAATTGTTTTACTCGGCCTTGTGCTTGGTAGCTTATTCGGACTGGCTCTACAGCTCATCTTTGGTGAGAACAGCCCAATCATCAATCAAGTTCTCGCTTGGATTGCTATCGTAGGTAGTGGCTATGTCGGACTATTAAAAATGGTGATTATGCCATTAGTTTTAGTTTCCATGATTTCTGCTGTGGTGAAATTAGAAAATAGCGGTTCACTGGGTAAGATCTCTGGACTAACTATTTCAATTTTATTGATTACCACCGCCATCGCCGCACTCATTGGTATTCTAGTCACGCAAGCCTTTGGCTTGACCGCTGCAGGCCTCACTGAAGGAAGCCGAGAAGTCGCTCGCATGACTCAATTAGAATCTCGTGCGGCAACGGTGGCGGATTTAACTATTCCACAAATGCTGTTGAGCTTTATCCCAACGAATCCTTTTGCTGACCTAACCGAAGCACGCTCTTCATCGATTATTGCCGTGGTCATTTTTGGGGTATTAGTTGGTATTGCTGCACGCAAAGTTATGCTTGAAAAAGAACAACTTGCCGCACCTATTCGTCAATTTGTCGATGCACTACAGTCTGTCGTTATGCGGTTAGTCAAAATGATTATCGCCTTGACGCCTTACGGCATTACTGCACTGATGGCCAAGGTCGTCGCTACCTCTAGCGCCAGCGATATTCTTAATTTGCTCGGTTTTATCGTCGCATCTTATATCGCCATTGCTTTGATGTTTATTGTGCATGGTATTTTGGTTGCTTTTGTCGGTGTCAACCCGAAAACCTACTTTCAAAAAATATGGCCAGTTTTAACCTTCGCTTTTACTTCGCGGAGTTCAGCGGCCACAATTCCGCTCAATGTTGAAGCACAAATCACAAAATTAAATGTGCCACCAGCAATCGCTAACCTTTCTGCCTCGTTTGGGGCCACGATTGGTCAAAATGGTTGCGCAGGGATTTATCCGGCTATGCTTGCCGTGATGGTCGCCCCCACAATGGGGATTAACCCACTCGATATCCATTTTGTACTCTCTTTAATTGCGATGATTACCATCAGTTCCTTCGGTATCGCAGGTATTGGCGGTGGTGCAACCTTTGCTGCACTGATTGTACTACCAGCAATGGGATTACCTGTCACGATTGCTGCGCTATTAATTTCGATAGAACCTTTAATTGATATGGCGCGTACCGCATTGAACGTTTCAGGCTCGATGACCGCGGGGACGATAACCAGCCGCTTAATGAATCAAGTTCATGAGCCACAAGTGGAGCAACAGCAAGCTTAAGTCGTTAACGTCTCGCATACTCACCGCCAACCTCACTCTCAGGTTGGCGTTTTCTTTTGACCAAACTTATGTTTCTTTTCACCAAACTTATGTAGGTCAGCGAGTCCAATCATTGCCATGTCTTAAGCGGAATGTTCTAATACTCATCACCTCCTCTTCGTTACTGGGTCAACCATACATGCAACACCACCAGCCCACATTCTTCTTTTTTGATTATGAAACTTGGGGAACAAGCCCTGCGAAAGATCGCCCTTGTCAGTTTGCCGGTGTACGTACCGATATGAATTTTAATATTATCGGCGATCCCTTAGTGATTTACTGTCAATTACCCTGTGATTATTTACCGGGCCCAGAAGCGGCGCTAATTACCGGAATTACACCACAAAAAGCGATGGCTGAAGGCATAAGCGAACCTGAATTTATGGCTCGCATTTACGCTGAACTCGCCACCCCTAACACCACGAGTCTCGGTTATAACAGTATCCGTTTTGATGATGAGGTAACGCGCTATACTTGTTATCGCAACTTTTTTGACCCTTATGCTTGGAGCTGGCAAAACGGAAACTCTCGCTGGGATTTACTGGATGTGATGCGGGCATGCCATGCGTTACGTCCAGAAGGAATCAACTGGCCAAAAAATGAAGAGGGGTTTACCAGTTTTAAATTAGAACATTTATCAAAAGAAAATGGCATTGAGCATGAGAATGCACATGATGCGATGAGTGATGTGATTGCGACCATTGAACTTGCCAAAAAAATCAAAACCGCACAACCTAAGCTATTTGATTACTTTTTATCAATGCGTCATAAGCGTAAGCTGATTGATCTGGTTGATATTGTCAATATGACCCCCTTAATGCATGTTTCTGGCATGTTGGGGCGAGAATGCCAATACACCAGTTGGGTGGTTCCGATAGCCTGGCATCCAACCAACCAAAACGCCGTGATTGTGGTCGATTTAGCTAAAAATCCAGAACCACTTTTGACGCTAACCGCTGAGCAATTACATCAACGCCTTTATACAAAACGAGAAGCATTAGCCGCCGATGAATTACCGGTTCCCATCAAACTCGTTCATCTCAATAAGTGTCCCATTTTGGCCCCAGCGAAAACCTTAACCGCGGATAATGCGGCGGTGATTGGCATTGATCGAAAACAATGCTTAGCGAACCTCAGCTTACTTCGTCAACATCCTGACATTCGAGAAAAATTGGTCTCCCTCTTTGCCATTGAACGAGAATTCCCTGCTAATTCCGATGTTGATAGCCAATTATATGATGGGTTCTTTTCTCCCACGGATAAAGCAGCCATGGAGATTATTCGCTCAAGTCACCCGGAATTACTAGGTAGCTTAGACATTGAGTTTAGCGACCAACGGATTGCTCCACTACTTTTTCGCTATCGCGCCCGCCATTATCCGTGGACACTCAGTGACACCGAGCAGCGCCGCTGGGCTGATCACTGCCGCGACTACTTTGAAACACGATTACCAGACTATATGCTTAATTTAGAAAACTTAGTGCAAGAGCACCAAAGTGATGAGAAAAAAATGGCCATTCTTAAATCCGTGTATCGCTATGTAGAATCGCTCGCTTGCTAACCCACTTTATTAATAATGAAATTCACCATGAAGACTATCAATCACTACCTCAAATTAACCGCTCAATATTTGGTTTCTATGGGGTTAATCTTTCTTTGCCTATGGGCTGGGATCACGTTACAACATTGGTTGGGAATCGCCATTCCCGGTAGTATCATCGGCTTACTCATTTTATTTGCCTTATTAGCCAGTGGATTAGTACCGGTCGACTGGGTAAGGCCCAGTGCTCATCTTTTTATCCGCTACATGATCTTACTCTTTGTTCCGATTAGCGTTGGTTTAATGGTTCACTTTGATGTCTTAATCAATAACCTTTGGCCGATCCTTGCAAGTGCGATTGGAGGCAGCGTGATTGTATTGGTTTCGCTTGGTTTTGTATTAGACCGATCACTTAAAAAAGGAGAGAAATAATGTGGTTAATTGTCACATTAATCGTTTTTTTCTTTGCCCGTTGGATAGCACAAAAGTGTAAGACCCCTTTAGCTAACCCACTATTAATCTGCATCGCTATTTTGATTCCCAGTTTAATCTACCTTCAGGTTCCTTTTGAAACCTATTACGCCGACAACCACTGGATCAGCGATCTGCTACAACCCGCCGTGGTTGCCTTAGCCTATCCCTTATACGAACAACTCCCGCAAATTCGTTCAAATTGGCGTATTATCATGTTGGCCTGCGGGGTCGGTAGTATTATGTCTATGTTGACCGCCAGCTTTATTGCCTTATCGATGCAAGCAGACACATCGTTAGTCGCAGCTTTAATGGGAAAATCGGTCACCACACCGATCGGCATGGAGGTTGCGAAAAACTTAGGAGGTGAACCCGCTATCGCAGCGATTCTTGTACTGCTGGTCGGCCTTTTTGGTGCTATCGTCGCCTACCCTATTTATAACTTACTTAACATTACTCACCCTATAGCCAGAGGTTTAACCACAGGCACGGTTTCTCATGCATTAGGTACAGCCTCCTGCGCGGAAAAAGATGCGCGAGATGCCGCCTTTAGCTCTCTCGCCCTCGTTGTTTGTGGCATTATTACCTCCATACTTGCGCCAACATTGTTTGCATTTAGTGTGTGGCTTATCTATGGGAATCCCCTTCCTACTTGAAGCTGCAGCGGTGTTGACTACCTTCATTCAGCCCAATCACCATTCGTTCACCCAAATCACATCGTTTGCCTATGTTCATGAGGATAGTGAGAGCCATCCGTGGCTCTCAGCAAAAGCCAGCCTACGGCTGTTCAAATTTGTTCCAAACAAATTTATCACTCACTTGCCGCCTATCTGCATCGAGTCGTTTGGGTATGGTTAACTCTCGCAGTTCAAGGAGAGCGATTGCGCCATGTGTGACATCACTCTAATTATGAAACATTAAACATCATTACATAATTATAAGTGATGTAGATCTCAGTAAGTAACGGTCAATTGACTAGAATGAAGTTCAAAAAACGGATAAGGATAAACTATGAATCGCCGTATTGAACAAGCATTGTTACAACTGCCCGCTGCCGTGAACGCGTATCTCTCACCAATCGTGCTTAGTGAAGCGTTCGATGCAACGCTGTCAGCCGAACAATTTAACCAGCTACTTGCGCTTTCACAGCTCAATGATGCTGAATTAAGGGTTGCGTTGCTGCCTGTAGCTGCTGCCTATGCTTATGTTCCTATTTCTCAGTTTTATGTTGGTGCGATTGCACGCGGAGTCAGTGGTCGCCTTTATTTTGGAGCTAATATGGAATGGTCTGGGGTACAGCTCGGCCAAACCATTCATGCAGAACAAGCCGCCATTAGCCATGCTTGGATGAAAGGTGAGCTAGGTATTACCGACATTACGGTCAACTACAGTCCGTGTGGGCATTGCAGACAATTTATGAATGAGTTAAGTACTTCGCAAACATTGACTATTCAACTTCCAGAACGTGAAGGAAAATCGTTGCAGTATTATTTACCAGAATCTTTTGGCCCACGAGATCTCGGCATTGAATCAGGTCTGATGTCAAAGGTAGATCATGGGTTACTCACTGAGACTGATGAGCCTTTACTGCAAACCGCTTTACAAGCTCTCAATCGCAGCCACGCACCCTACACAAATAACTTAAGTGGTGTAGCATTGCGCACCACGTCAGGGCGAGAATTTAGTGGTGCTTATGCTGAAAATGCGGCATTTAATCCAAGCCTTCCCCCCTTGCAAGTCGCACTAATTCAACTACGCATGGCAAAAGAGGCTTTCGAACACATTTGTGCTGCCGCTTTAATTGAGATGTCACAAGGCACCATCAGCCACTTGGCTGATACCCAAGCAACGTTAGAAGCCATTAACCCAGATATTCCTTTCGCGTATTTATCGCTCTAAAGCGCTATTACCGCTAAACTATTACCTCTGAACATATACCGCTGAACATAGCGAAACTGCGTGAGCCTTATATCCTTCTTGATCGTGATACAAGGCTCACGTATGAGTCAGCCATCTATGCGTGGCGATGTGAATCTTGATCACCGCCCTAGCACCTTATCTCTTTCTTTACCCCTAACCTTTCTTCCAAACTAAATATAAAACAAACAAACCACCGACCGCAGCGGTAATTATCCCAACTGGCAATTCTTGTGGTGCTAATAATGTTCGGCTAAGCACATCACCAAGACTCATCATTACCGCCCCCCAAAGTGCGATAAGCGGTAGAGAACGTCGGTGCGTCATCCCCGAAAAGGGTCTGATCAAATGTGGAACCATTAAGCCGATAAACCCAACGACACCTGTTATTGCGACAATCGCAGCAGTACAAAATGCGCAACAAATGAATATTTCACTGCGTAAACGATGTACATTCATACCAAGTGAGTAAATGGTTTGATCACCAACAAGCAAGGTATCGAGCGCTCTATAGCGTTTGATTGATAGCAATACAACAACAGCAACGCCCATTAAAGGAAAAATCAAATTATCCCAACGAGCCAGGCCTAGTCCACCCATAGTCCAAA
The DNA here is from genome assembly GCF_002749895.1 of Vibrio fujianensis. GTDB lineage: Bacteria > Pseudomonadota > Gammaproteobacteria > Enterobacterales > Vibrionaceae > Vibrio > Vibrio fujianensis. The sequence continues at coordinate 680,118 of NZ_NBUS01000054.1, forward strand.
ATAGAATTGAACTGGCGGCTCGTTGATCGCCCGAATAAATAAGAAAGCTAGTCAAAGCACCAAATAAAAAAGAGATAGCAAGGCCACATAAAACTAAGTTATCGTTTCCGCGCTTTTTTTGCATCGAAAACAGCATAACCACTGCGACCGCAGAAACTAGCCCCCCACTAAAAGCGGCAATCGGCAAAGACCAAACCCCAAGAGCATCCCCCAATCGCATGATAACAAACACCGCTCCAGCAGATGCGCCAGAGGACAAACCAAATAGAAATGGATCCGCCAAATCATTGCGTGTAGCCGTTTGTAGTAATGCCCCCACAATGGCGAGCCCAATACCTGCAACAATGGCAAGTAGCGCTCGCGGTAAACGCAGATCAAGCAAAATTCGACTCGTCATTGAAATATCTTGTGAGCCAATAGCGCGAATGTCATGCCAAATCTGCCTCGTAGAAAAGGTTATTGAGCCGAACCTCAAGCTCAATAAAAATGTCACGCCTAATAACACACTTCCCAACAACCACATTAGTGAGTAACTGTTTATTTTCATCACTCGCTATAACCACTTATTGAGCAAAGAAGGCGTGAGCCATTGTCTCAACGGCAGCGATATTCGCAGGCCCTGGCGTTAACTGCTCGTATCTCAGCTTGATATATCGTTTGTTTTCAACGGCTTTGGTGTACTTCATTAGCGGGTGCTGTTCAAGAAATGCTTGTAGTACATCCGCATCACTAACCCCTTGATAGTAAAGTAAAATGATAATATCTGGATTGGCCTGCGCCACCTTTTCCCAAGAAGTTGTCGCCCAATTAGCCTCCATATCATGCGTAACATTGAGGCCACCTGCGGCTTGAATCATAGCATCGGGCATGGCATATCTTCCCGCAGTAAACGGTTTGTCTTGACCTGAGTCGTATAAGAAGACTTTTGGTGCTTTGCTATTAACCGCTGGCTTAGGCAATGCAGCAATACGTTGCTTCCAGCCGTCAACGAGCGCATTGGCCTTATCTTGACGGTCAAAGATAACGCCGAGTTTCAAAATATCTCCATATAGCAAGTCCATACTGGCACTCTTCCTCTGCTGCGGATGAATATGAACACAGCTTTCCGTTAGCACTAGGGTATCAATACCATAAGGAGCTAATGTTTCAGGCGTCACCTCGCCACCCACTTTCATTCCATAATTCCAACCCGCGAAGAAGAAATCAGTATTTGCTGCCATCAACACCTCTAATGATGGATTTTTCGGTGCCAGCTCCGGAATATCACCTAACTGTTTTTTAAATTCCGGTAACATTTGATACCATCCCGTTATGCCCGTGACACCCGTCATGGCATCTTGCAGCCCCAGCGCAAAGGCCATTTCTGTCATATTAATATCGTGAAACACCGCATGAGTTGGACGTTTTTCAATCGTTAAAGGAGACCCACAGCTGTCTACCGTCACGGGGTAATGCGTTGTTGCAGCTTGCGCAGCAGTGATAGAGAGTAAAAATGAAAATACAAGGTGCCATTTCATGAATTGATTCCTGTTGAAAATATAGCCTATAAAGATGCGGCTTCGAAATGATGAACTGCGTTATGAAGAGATGGGTGTTGGAAAGTCAGCACATTTAACCCAAACGTTGGCGTGATATATTGATTACTTAGGATTTCCGTCGGACTATCGAACTTAACCATACGCTGATTCGCCATAAGAATGACCCGATCGGCAAATGGAGCAACCAACTGTAAATCGTGTAATACCGCAATGCAGGCCACTTCTTTATGTTTAATCAGATCGAGCAATTCCAAACGCGCTAAAGGATCTAAATGGTTGGTAGGTTCATCAAGGAGTAAAAGTTTCGGCTCTTGGGCAAAGGCTCGGGCGATATTAGCGCGTTGCTGCTCGCCACCAGACAGTGAACCTATTTTACGTTCACTTTTATCGATCAGCCTTACCTCATTTAGCGCTTGATTAACTGCAGCCAAATGAGTACGCTCACTACAACAAAAGGCATGAGGCACTCTGCCAAGCCCAACATATTCACGTACCGTTAAACGAGGATCGACGTAATCATTTTGTGCGACTACAGCAATTAATTTGGATTTTTGTTGGAGAGATAAATCGCTCAGTTTATGGCCATCAATACGTAACTCACCCTGAACAGCCAAATATTCACCAGTAATCGACTTAAGTAAGCTCGATTTACCACTGCCGTTCGGCCCAATAACTGCGATACATTCATTTTTATCAACCTCAAACGACGCAGTAACTAATGCTTGCCAACCTTGTTGGCTATACGTACTCAGTTGCTTCACTTCCAACAGTGATCCCATCGCCCCACACCTAATGATATTAACCGCCATGTGAAGCGTTACAGGATAACAACCAATTCTAATATAGTCGATAAAAACATGATTTAAGTGACTATATTGACGAAAAAATCGCTCATCACAAAATTGCCATGAGGAAAACCGCCACGTCATCGATCAAATCTTACACCTGTAGGAGGCGAGCCCCGAACCATTATTCCAGTTACCCCCGCGGAGCGGATTTCAATCCACGCGCCTGCGGGAGGCGCGACGTAGGTTTTGGAAGAACTGAGAATAAAAGAGAAGTTTCAATCCACGCGCCTGCGGGAGGCGCGACGAAACTTTAGCAACAAGACAAGGATACAAAAATGTTTCAATCCACGCGCCTGCGGGAGGCGCGACAACGCAACCCCGGAGTCATCCATTCCGATCCGTTGTTTCAATCCACGCGCCTGCGGGAGGCGCGACACTTAGAGTACGGGATTCGTGAGCTGTCAAATGTGTTTCAATCCACGCGCCTGCGGGAGGCGCGACCACTTAAAGCAGCTTGACTGATAGCGGTTGCGAGTTTCAATCCACGCGCCTGCGGGAGGCGCGACGATGGTACGTGTTTCTGATGCTGTTTATATGCTGTTTCAATCCACGCGCCTGCGGGAGGCGCGACGATGGTACGTGTTTCTGATGCTGTTTATATGCTGTTTCAATCCACGCGCCTGCGGGAGGCGCGACGTTGCCTGAAGTTTCATTCATCTGTATTTTCAATGTTTCAATCCACGCGCCTGCGGGAGGCGCGACGCTGTGGATTTATAAAGCAAAAAAGATTCAAGCGGTTTCAATCCACGCGCCTGCGGGAGGCGCGACTTGCGATGTGACGTACGGCTCAGTTAAAGATTGGGTTTCAATCCACGCGCCTGCGGGAGGCGCGACGCAACAAAAAGAATAACAGCATTAAGAGTAGGGGTTTCAATCCACGCGCCTGCGGGAGGCGCGACCATTGCAGACGCGATGTACATTGCAGCGATTACAGTTTCAATCCACGCGCCTGCGGGAGGCGCGACTCTACTTCAACCATAAAATTCTTATTGCTACCAAGTTTCAATCCACGCGCCTGCGGGAGGCGCGACGCGAGATCTTGCCATCCCTAAGAATTCAGCGCTGTTTCAATCCACGCGCCTGCGGGAGGCGCGACGTAAGTCCTCAACTACAGTATCAGCTTTGATAAGTTTCAATCCACGCGCCTGCGGGAGGCGCGACGTCACTTTCACCCACCTGATCAACGTGGGTAATCTGTTTCAATCCACGCGCCTGCGGGAGGCGCGACGGAACACGATGTGCTCAGCCGGATACGGTGGACAGTTTCAATCCACGCGCCTGCGGGAGGCGCGACCCATGAGCGTTTTATTATTGTCTGCTCATCGTCTGTTTCAATCCACGCGCCTGCGGGAGGCGCGACAGTGAATATCTTCTTGAACACTAAAGCTAGATCCGTTTCAATCCACGCGCCTGCGGGAGGCGCGACATGTTAGCGCTTGCTCTGCATCATCGCTATAACCTAGTTTCAATCCACGCGCCTGCGGGAGGCGCGACTGAAGATCTAGACGAAGCTGATGTGTTTTCAATGGTTTCAATCCACGCGCCTGCGGGAGGCGCGACAAGCGAAGCGCGTTATCGCTGATAAAGATGCAACGTTTCAATCCACGCGCCTGCGGGAGGCGCGACTAAAAGCGTGGCCGTGGTTGTTTCGCTCTGGCCCTGTTTCAATCCACGCGCCTGCGGGAGGCGCGACAAAGCGTGGCCGTGGTTGTTTCGCTCTGGCCCTGTTTCAATCCACGCGCCTGCGGGAGGCGCGACCTGGTGCTTATTCGCATATTCGTCCCCAGGCTGGTTTCAATCCACGCGCCTGCGGGAGGCGCGACTGCCTATTGTGAAAGGCAGGTATAAATTAGCACAGATTATAGTTTGCCGCTAACTTTGTTGGGTAGAAGAAAACTATTTTGAGTGAAGCTATAAAAATAAATATTTGCTCTATTTTTAAAGAACTTATGCCATCGCTAGATCCCCAGTATTTTACTGAGAACCCAAGGCTAGCGATTATAAAATTAGGGTATCTCTGAATATATCTATCGCTTCTTTCGCGCCATGGTGCTCTACTTTGTTTTGCCAGTTTTTACCGAGCTTATAAAAACGCAAACTGTCGACTTCAGGATCATAAATAGATAAAAGTTTATCTTTAAATTCTAACCATTGTGTTGAGTCTATTTCACATTCAAACACTGAATATTGCACTCTCATACCATAGTCTAAGCAGACTTTTGCTAACTGCCTGAGGCGTTTTTGCCCATCATCACTGGCAAAGGATACATCGTAGGTGACCAAAACCATCATGGCTCGCTCCTTATTTTTTGATCACAAATGGCGAATAGTGGGCTAAATCACCACGTAAATGCCGGGCTAGTAACATGGCTTGGACATGCGGTAATAACCCAATTTGCACCTTTTCTTGCAAAAAAGGGTGTATGACTTCTTCTTGTTTTTTAGCTTGGTAAGCCTGAAAAACCAGCTTACGCGCGTCGTCTTTTATGGTGACTCCACCAAGACAATCTGTCTCAAAGTCTTTGGTGGTGAGGCTTTTATTATTAAAGAGTTTTAAGGCAATACTATCGACAATGTAAGCTCTAAACTCTTCTAAAAGATCAAGGGCGAGGCTATTTCTGCCGGGCCGTTCTTTGTGTAAAAAACCGACCTGAGGATCTAAGCCAACTCCTTGTAATGCCCCGCTGATCTCCTGCCCTAATACAGAGTAAAGCAGTGAAATAACCGCATTAACAGGATCTTTAGGCGGCCTTCGAGTACGCTTATCAAACAACTGTTTGCTTTCATTGCCTTTAAACATGTCGGCAAACGCCGAGAAGTAATGTGATGCGGCCTCTCCTTCTAGTCCTAAAATAGTGTCGTAGCCAGTCACTCCCTTGAGTTGCTCAATAATTTGTTTTAAACGCTCAATGGCTTTTTCTAACTGTGGCGTACTGTTATGATTGCGTCTAAAGCGTAAAAGCAACATGCGAGATGAACGTATTTTTGCGGCGACAATATGCTTGGCAAGCTCATTTGCAGCTTGCTCCTGAACATTAAACTGCTGCCTACGCAGCAATACATTACCCGTTTGTTTGCCAACCACATTGGCGAGAAAACGGCCATGCATATCAAAAAAAGCGAGGTGTGTACCATTTTCACCACAAAAGCCAAGTAACTGCGGCGAAACCATAATATTGCCAAAACAAAAGATGCTACCAATCGAATGAATAGGAAGCTGCATCAGTTTTTGCTTTTCACCCTCGACTTTTTGTTCAATCAACAAAGTTTCGCGTTGCTTATGTAAATAGACGCCATCTTTGGTGATATAAAGTGAGTTTTGCAGTTTTTTCATTCCGCCTCCGTATTAAACAATCCGGCAACGTAACCACTTGAACTATCTTTATTGGTTAAATCTGGCTGACAGATCTCAATTAAAGAACATGCCTTACAGTGTTTACCTTTGGTTGGTGGAGGTGTTTTTCCGTTTGCAAACAACTGTTGTATTTGGGTAATCAAGGCTTTAGTTTGCATTCGCAGTGAGTTATCGAATTCAATTTCAATGCGTTTGCGCGTTTGCCAATACCAAAGTGCGCCATTTTTGACTTCAACGGATAGCATTTCTTCGATGCATAAGGCTTGCGCGCACAGCTGTACTTTGTCGATATCGCTGGCTTTTGGCTTCCCTCGTTTATATTCAACGGGGACAAATTGATTACTGAGTTTATGGTGCTCTAATAAGTCTAATTTGCCTGTTACGCCTAATTGTGGCGCAGTTACCACTACGCCACGTTCAAAACGCACCCCTTTACGAGTTTCTGGCTCGCCATTATCCACACGCTCATGTAACTGCCGCCCGTGTGCCGTTAGGTAGTTTTCTTGCCACACTTGCTCTAAGTGGATCAGCGCGCATTGGCGCTGACAAAAAGCAAAGTGCTGTAGAGCGGAGATGTTGATTAGGCGAGCATCAATCATTAGAAACCCTCGATCACTTCTGGCTCTAGACCTTGTAAAGCGCTTACCAGTGAATCGTTCAACGCCGTCGTTTCAAGCGGTAAACCTTGTTCAATATGAGCTCTTAGCGTTTGATGCACTTTTGCTGAAGAATACTGACCAGACTTAGAGCCATGCTTCCACCATATAAGATGTGAAATACCCATAGAACCTTCGGGACGTGCTGATGACGCATCACCTTCAAAGAGTTTAACTAATACCGCTTTGATTTTTTCTGCATCTTCATCACTGAAGCCTGTTTTCTCAGCCAACTGAGGGGTCATGGCACCGAAAGCAACATAGGTGGCTTTATCTACACGATGCTTCATCCCCATGGTGTCTGATGATTTTTTGGTGCCATCACCTTCGCCACTAACGCTCTTGGTAATTTGTGTGCTAGTAATACTCACTGGCTCAATACTAAACGCGCTTTGAATCGTAACAGGCCCACGGATTGGAATAGACACACCATCCGAGCCTGTTCCTTTAAACGCAAAAACTTGACCAAATGCACGTACATCGAGCCATTTTTCACAACATAATTTTGCGGCTTGACTTGGTGCCGTTTTTTTACTGTTGAATGCCTCTTTTCCTACACCAACCTCGTCTGATTCAGCTCGGTTGCGTAAGCTTGTCATGCCATCGGTTTTCCTTTCATCCGATTGAACAAAAATGCTTTCTCCCGCTTCTTGCAAACGATCACGAATTTTGCGCTTTAAACAAACATCGGTAATTTCACCAAAGCCCTCGTAATCGGTGCGCGGGCGGTTGCCATTAAGAGGGTCACCATTTGGGTTAGCGTTTAATACGTTAAAAATTAATGCAAAGTCGATTTTATTTTGTAAAGTCATAGTGATATTCCTTTTCTTAAACTGTTTCTTCTAAGTTTTCTTGAACTTGTTCGTCATTCACTTTCTTAACCCATTGGCCTTTCTCTACTTTATGAGTTTCTAGCCACATCATTTGGTTGTGAAAACCAAGCAAAAATTCAGGGGTCAGTTTTTGGTTTGAGGTAAAGTCGGCAGGATTAAACCTATCGGTTATTTGCATAAGCAGTGCTTTTGTTGCGTTGTCGTATCCTTGGTAGTTATTAAACAGTCTTTGCTGATACGGTACTAAGGCATTGCTGATGTTTAGCCACGTTGAAGCGGGTCTATTCACAAATTGCGTCATAAAACGCTCTGCCGTGGTTAAACGATTTGCTTCACTACTTGAGAGCGCCACTTTTTCAATCTTGTTAGCCACCGCCAGTAAACGACCAAACAAATAGTCGCGACTGGCATTATCTTGTTGTAATGCCATTGGGTATTCCTTTTGAATAGTTGAATGGGTTGTTCGGATGTAAAAACCTTTGATCAGTGAGCAGGCAATACCTAAATTTTGCAACCAAAGCCAAGTTTGATCGGATTTATAGGCAACGCGGTTAATTGCACGGTGAAACGCACTGTGCATGATGTCTTGAGGAATGGGTTTACCCTCAACGATACAGGGGTATAAACGGGTAATGAGGTTTTTCTTTAAGGTGTCAGCAGATTTAAGTACATCACCATATACACCATCAAGCACTCGAAATAAGCTCGGGGCACTATAAACCCATTGCCACTGTTCGTTTATTTTGACTCGCTGCTGCCAACCCAGATCGAGCTGCCACTGCTCTAATCGCGCTAAAAACTCTTTGGCTATAGTTTCACGGTAATACAAAATACCCATTCGTCCGGGCGTCGCAGAATCTAGCCCGAGCAGTGCAATTTGCTCATTGTCATCCAACTGGTTTTTCGTTTTTATACCGTTAAAGTAACGCTTTAATTGATTGGCGTAAGCTCGACCTAAATCCTGTGTATGATCTACGCTATCTGTTTCTTCTAACAAACTGGCAAAGTCACTGAAGTCTAGTTCGGTAGGCTTTGGAACTTCTTTGCCTGATACCGCCCAAGCTAAATAAACTTGATCGCCATTTCTAAAAACACTTTGCTTAGTTAACAAACAACGCAGTGCATTGTGCGCTTTTTGTGTCACTTCAAAACTAATGTTACAAGCCTCTTCATTGGATAAAAAACGACCTCGAAAGGTATAACCGCTTTTATCGTTGGCAGAGATTAATTTAGCTTTATCACCACTATGACGTATCTTCGCTGGGTGGTTGCTCGCAGCCAGTTTTTCTTCACCAGTGGCGTAGCACATGGCTGTGCTATCACCATTTTGGCTATCAAAAGCAATCCAGCTTTGCTGGATACTTGGATCAAGCCAAGTTTTTGATTGTGGTTCACCAGGAGTTTCTACACTCCAACAAACTAGCGCAGAACCTTGATCAAACAACCCTTTTTCTTTCGGCAGGATTTTTAATAACGCAGGAGCTTCACCGTCATCTTGCCACTTCGTCAGCAAGTGCCCATCTTGTTCATGTAGCACATTTTCAGCGACTAAGTCTGCAACCACAGTGCCTTTCTCTATGTATTGGTAGACAGCACGCACTGCTGGGTGGCCATGCTCTGAGTCACACCAAGCTTTTAATTGCGCTTGATACAACTCAAAGCCAGACTTTTTAATACCACCGTAATCAGCGTAATCTTTCGCAACGTATTGAATTTTATCTGCCAATGCATGTGCACATAAACCGCTGCTTCGCCCTGCGGATTGTTCCGTTGCAGATAAGACTATTTGCGCTTTTTCGAGTACTTCAGCACGAACAAATTCACCTTGATTGTTTATCACAATATGTATGTGGGCATTTTGAAGGGTATGACAAATCGGCATCACTTGCTGTTCAAATGGCAGCATCTCATTGAGCTTTTCAAGCTCATCGTAGGTTTTATAGAGCGTCGTTAACCAAGTCATAAGATACTCTCCGTTTGCTCAACACCCTGCAGATTTTGTTCAAGCTCAAAACGTTTTGCGTCCATTTTTCTCACGTGACGCGTTACTGGGCATGCTGTTACATGAGGATATTCAATGACGCCGTTTTTCATTACCCCATGCCAGAATCGGCTAATTAGTTCGTTGTTGCCTGTTTCATCAGGGTAACCAAAACTATGGAACATTAAGCCAAAACCCAGCTCATCAATATCATCGTAAGCCCCTTTGCCCTCCCCAAAAACACAAGGTTCAACATAAGCTTGGCAATCGCGGGTACCTAGAAAAATATCTTGTCGTCCGCCTTTTTCCAGCATGCGGTTAGCAATGGCAAAATGCTTACCGTCAACACGGTCTTTCGCTAATTCAGGTCGGTGTTCATTCCACTCAAAATGGGCTTCAATTTGGTACTCAACGTCATGTAAAAAGGTGTAATACGCCAAAGTATTACCACCTCCCCAGTTCAACGGCTTTGTTCCTTTCGTTTGGGTACGCAGTGGTTTTATTACCCTGACTCTATCAACATGCCAAATAAGGGTTGGTTTCCAGTAGATGGATTTTAAAATCCCTTTAATCGCCTCGTAAGTAGGAATGTGGTAAGTACACTTTTCACCTCCCACTTTCGTTATGGGGTCAGTAAATAACGCATACCTGCCCCATAATCTAAAACTAATACTGTTTTTCACATGGCTCTCCTTGTTAAAAACATGGTTGCATTTAAAAAATTAAATCTTGCTGAGTATTTGTTACTTCTAAGCTCAAACCAAAATCTTGACTGTAAAATTCTTCACTTAAATAAAACACAGCTTCGTCTTGAGCTATTGGGTACACCGCCTGCTGATCGGTGAGTTTTTGCCATACATTAGGGAAAATATTCACACTGTACTTTTGTGCAGCCTTTAATAAGCCGCGGTAACTTGCCGCATCAAAGCGCTTATCAAGCGCACACAATTGTGTGATTATGCTTTGCGCTTCTTCATTAAATGGCACGATCACGGAATGCACAGGTGCATCAATGGCTTTAAACTGTTTCGCGGCAGTCATGAAAGACTGTCTCAGTGCAAACGGTGTTTTATTGATATTTCTTTGATTACTACTTAGCAAGTTAAGTAAGCTTTGATCTTGCTTAACCGGATAGCTCATCTCTTTATGGCGCTCATAAAAGTAGTATTGAAAATATTGACTCATTGCTTGCGGTTTAAGCAGCTCTTGTTCGGTAAATTCGGTGAATATTCGGTTTGAAGCAGCAATGCCTGTTTTAATATCGTGTAGCATACCGACATTTTCTTCGACAGGGTTAAGCACGAACACATGCCCCCTTTTTTGTTTGCCATTTCGATTACAACGCCCAGCAGCTTGAGCGATTGAATCAAGGCCAGCGACAAAACGGATAACGCAGCCAAAATCAACATCAACACCTGCTTCAATAAGCTGAGTACTGATACATAAAGTGGCCAACCTGCCTGATAACCGCGCTCTAACTTCATCTAGAATTTGCTTGCGATGAGCCGAACACATGCCCGTACTTAAATGGAATATTTTCGTCCCATCAAGAACTTGACTTTGCAATGCTTGAAACAGTTTCTTTGCCCAAACTTTGGTATTTACAATCACCAAACAGCTTTGTACCGCTGATAATTGCTGTTGTACTAGTTCAGTAATTTCGACCTCATTCCAACCCTCTTTTTTGGTAACGTTTTTTATTCTCACTCGTTCTAGCTGTTGATAAAGCTTTTCAATATTAGGGGTTAGTTCATTTTCTAGCGGTAATTGCAATTCGCCAAACGGCTTGATTTGTTCGGGTAACTGATTGAGTAAAGGCTGGGTCGCGGTACACATTACCGCCGTGGTGTTACAAAACCGCGTTAAATAGTTAATGGTGTTATTGAATAAATGAACACAACGAATAGGGAGTGTTTGGATTTCATCAAACACCAGTATCGCATTACTAAGTTGATGTAACCGCCTTGACCCACGCGTACCGCTTGCAAACATACTTTCAAGAAACTGTACCATGGTGGTGAGCACGATGGGCTTATCCCAATTTTCGCATGCCAGTTTTGAACGCCACGTTTGTTGCTCTGGCTCCAAATTTGAATGGTGCTCTAATACCCAATCATCTGAGTCTATTTCACCCAAAACTTCACGAATGGCATTGGCATTTTGCTCAATAATTGAGGTAAACGGAATGATGTAGATGATCCTATCAAGATTATGTTTTTTAGCGTGATGCAGTGCAAAGCGCAGGCTAGCGTAAGTTTTTCCACCACCCGTTGGGACAGTCAAACTGTAAATGCCTGTTTCACCTTGTGCGCGATTAAAACAGTTGTCTGATATTTCAGCACGAATATGATCGATGGGATTGACTGGCTCAAACTGTGCAATAAAGCTTTCAATTTGATCGCAAGCAGACGCCCAATTAGGTTGCTTAAAACGCTCAGGTTTATTGCTTGGCTGCTCAAAGTCGGCACTATCAATTCGGTCGGCATCAATTAGGCAACTAAACAACATTTTTGTAAACATGCCAAGGTAGTAATCATGCTCAATAGCTGAAAGTCCGTATCGATCAAACATACTTTTAAGGTTGCAGCTGCTTTTTAAAAGAAATTCAAAACTTGCGAGTGACTGCGCCTGTGAAAGTAAATCAGGATCTGCGTTTTTAGTGCATTCTTTTTGATGGGTTAGTTCATCATGCTTTTTAATCCGGTTTGCAAAAACGTTTTCATTTTCTGACAAGCTATCAATCAACCCGCTGTGGTGCGAGGCAATACACAGACTTAGTGCTTGAGCAATGGCTAACCCGTAAGGAATAAGAGTTTGGTCTTGTTGCTGTAAATGATTTAGATGAGGCAACAGTGTATTAATCACCCATTGTGCACCTGCACTTGAGTGGTCAATTTTCCCCTTTAAGCTTTTGCTGCTTGAATTTTCAGAACTCCCCTCATCATTATCTGGGTTATAGCCCGTTTGCTCTGCAATAATCAGCCGCATGTAAACTTGAAATGCTCTGCTGTATTTGCCAAAGTCATGCATTAAGCCAATCAGTTGCCCTTGTTCGGCAAAACCTATTTTTTCAGCAAGCCTGCCAGCTAATTCGCTCACCGCTGTTAAGTGAGCATAAACGCTTTGGTGGTGTCCTTGCTCACTATCGGGATGGGCTATATAAAATTCACTCGGGTTTACTTCATTCATCAGCATCGCTCCCACGGTGTCATATTTTCGATAAAAGGATGGCAAGTTAGCCGTTCAAACTTATATCGGTCGTAACTTCTCTCTTTCATAAAGCTCCAAAGGGGAAAAGAGCTATAGTGATTTCTGGGGATGGGAAGAAATGTAGTGCAATCAGTTGATTTATCTCACCAGCTCACGAGATAAGGAGCGCACTGCATAGATAAGCATAATAGCGCGACAGAGCAGCACAAACCAAAGGCCTCGTTAAATGAACGTTTAAAAATGAGAGCTAAGCCGTTGCAAGCTCAAGCAACGGTGAGGCTGAAACCCAGTAACACCAAAAACTTCGGTCGCCAAAAATCACCCTAACCACAGTCTTGAAGCTGATAAGAAAGGTAGAGTCGAGCTGACGAAACAAGAGCGGATTCAAACGACCGGCTGATGTTATCCATGGCGTAATCGCTTAGGATCTGTTGATATTAGTTCTAATACAAAACAGAGCGTGGCGTTAATTTAAGGGGAATTGTTTAAAAGCTTGCTCTTTACTCATTGGTTTATAAAAATAGTAACCTTGAATTTCATCAATATTCCAAGCGGTTAATGTTCTCAGTTGTGATACACTTTCAATCCCTTCTGCCACGGTCGTCATGCCGAGTTCTTGTGCCATATGGATAATATTTCTGATGATACTTTGGGCCTTACTGTTAGTTTCTAAACCATCAATATAAGATTTGTCTAATTTCACAATATCTAATGGGAAATTACAAAGCGAACTAAACGACGAATATCCGGTACCAAAATCATCGAGTGCGAGTTGAACTCCTAAGGCTTTAATGGTTTTCATCCGATGAATGATATCGTCTTCCGCTCCTAATAAAATACTTTCCGTCAATTCAAGAACCAACTGGCCAGGAAGCAATTGATAAGCCTCGATCGCTTTTTGGAGTGTTTCGACCAAGCTGTTATGGTGAAAATGTGGGCTAGATATATTGACATGAATCGTTAAACGCGATGAAGGGGTTTGGCCCATCCGTTGAAAGTGTTGGATAAATTGACACGCTTTATCAATAATTTGCTCACCCAATTCGACGACCAATTTGCGCTGCTCGGCTAACGGAATAAATACTGCTGGCGAGATCATACCTAAGGTCGGATGCCTCCAACGTGCCAATGCCTCAAAACCAATTAATTGCTCAGTAGACGCTTTGACTATCGGCTGATAATGTACGGTAATTTCACCATTTTTTAATGCCGATATAATATCTCGATTAAGCACTAATAGCTCTTGCGCGCGGGTAAAATGTTCAGGTTTAACCTTAACGACGGATGAGTAGGCACTAGAGCCATGCGTGACTGCATAAAACCCAGTATGTGATAAATTTTCAAAGCTCTCAAAATCCATGGCGGAAGATAATAGCGCGCCTTTCAAACCTATTTCACATTCAATATCTTCTAAGGTGATCTTTTGCCGATATTCCATTAATATCCGGCCACCTTCCGTTTCTAAATACTGAATTGGCTCCTCAGCACAAATCATAAACTCTTGTTCGCTAATTCGGCCAATTTCCAGCTCTGGGAAAAACTGTTTCAACGTTGTCGCTAAATGCTGCACTAGCCGATCGTAGTAATCATGGCCATAGACTTCATCGATCTCTTTTAAGCGTGAAGCATACAGATACAATACATTAAACGGAGGCCCTTGCTGCTGAATACGTTGATGAATTCGCTGGATGAAAGTTTGTCTATTCAGCAAACCAGAAACAGGATCTCGCTGCTTTAGGGTTTCAATGATTTCCGCCTGGCGTTTTTGTTCACTGATGTCTTTTATCGATAATAGGACAGATGTATTTTCGTCATCGTCTAGCAACGCAGCTTCAACAGAGCAAGCAATGTCTGTTCCGTCGTAACGCTTCAGGATCGTTTCAAAATGGCATTGCGCTTGATTTATTGATTGGTATAGCGGCTCTATCCCACACTGTTCTGTTTCGCAGCCACAAATGGTACTCAATGGCTGGCCAATCAGCTTGTCACGTTGATAACCCAGTAAAATCAGCACGGTTGGACTGGCATCGACAATCACTTTATCAGTCAACAAAATCATCCCGACGCTATGACTATGATAAAGCGCGTCAAATTTTTGTAAGGTTTCTTGTAGCTTTTCTTCTGTTTGCGAAGAAGCATGGGCTAGTGTTTTTACCCATTGCGTAATACGGTCAAACTCGTCGGTATGTCGGCTTCTTTTGGGGGCCTCAACGGTACTCAGTAAATTTTTCATGCCTTTTTCGAAGTAGCTAAAGCGTCGACTCACTGTGACCCAAAAAATACCGTACATAATGCAGGCAATTGCGCTCGTGACGATGAGCATCACTACAATGAGTAAAATAAACACACTTTTCGCCCGCTGAAAGTAAATTCTCGGTTCAGTGGTTTTTAAAATCGCGATAGTATTATTGAGACGGTCCGTGATGAAGCTGTGATGAGTCAAATGTTGGCCCGTGCGTTCAATCAGGCCGTGATCATGCTCATTTTGTTGAGGCGATAACCAAAACGAGAGACTTTGATCGTCGATTAATAGTTGATTATCGGCCATTAAAATTCCCTCATAATGCTGAGGAAAACGATTTGTTAAGTTTTGCCCCCATAGCATCCAACCGACCGATTCAGTATTGCCTTCACTGTTTCTTACCGCCGTCAAGCTGACCACCCATAACTGTTGATCGATTCGAACTAAGCTTGCCATACTGGTTTTTTTAGCATCTGGCTGAGTGTTCATGTGTTGCAAATAAGAAGAGATAGCCTGCGCTTGCAATAACATTTCAGCTTGTTTTGCCCCATCATTGGTTTGATTATAGGCCAGCATCAAGGAGTAATTAGGCCGAATAAAAGCCATCAAATCTAAGCTCAGGGCACTTAATCCCTCTGGAGTTAAGTTTCGTTCAGCATACCCGGGATCTTGGTCGGTTAGCAGCCTATAGGACTCATCCCAATATGCCCAATCATAGGATGTATCTTCTTGCCTTTGAACTAAAGACTCAATCACCGATAAAGCTTGATGACTAGCGCGATGCACTTCTATGTTCTCTAACTCATCAAGGCTATAGAGAAAAAAATACCGCGTCAGCAATAAGCTACTCAGGACAACACCGATTAATCCAAGCGCGAATAGCAACGCGGTTTTAATTTCTAAGTTAATCATTCGAAGCATTGCGGAGAACTCATCAACGTTATCGTTATGAGTACGATACTAGTGGTTAAGGCGAATAAATAACATGATCTTATTCATACATATATTATCAGTACTGATACGTTGTCCATTTTATGACCTCACAGGTAGAAAAATACGCTGAGCCCCACTTCATCAGCTTTATAAGAATTTGAGCCCTATAAGAGCTGGTTTATTTTTCAAATACCAAATTAG
>NZ_NBUS01000054.1:695924-699196 GCF_002749895.1 Vibrio fujianensis
TTCGACTTACCAGTATTCTGGCGATTATTGACGCATTAAGTTTGACGACACTCAAAGGCAAACGTTTTCTTTTTTTTATCTTTCCAGTATGATCGCCGCTGTTTTCGCTCTCAAGATAGTGAAGTCTTCCAGTGATTAAGCCCATGATAGAGACTTCACTTTGTACTGAAACAACTTGACGTTGCCGATAAGCAACAAATGAGTGACAAGAGTCATCTGACACAAATTTGCACCGCTCTCACCATCCCTATGAGCATCGGTACAGCGTGTGATTGAACCAATACCACAGCAACTTTAAGTGGCAAGGGTATTAATGCATAACTAATAAGGATTCTTTATGTTGGGAACAGCAACGCTCAATAGTGCAACCCGCGTTCTTCTACTTGGCTCTGGAGAGTTAGGAAAAGAAGTGGCTATCGAATGTCAACGACTAGGTTTAGAAGTGATTGCTTGTGATCGCTACGCCAATGCGCCTGCGATGCAAGTTGCACACCGTAGCCATGTGTTCGATATGCTCAACCCTCAAGCATTACAACAAATTATTGAGCTAGAAAAACCGCATTACATCGTTCCAGAAGTAGAAGCTATCGCAACAGCGAAACTACTTGAGCTGGAAGCACAAGGCATGACCATTGTGCCTAATGCTCATGCCATCTGCTTAACCATGAACCGAGAAGGGATCCGTCGCCTAGCGGCTGAGCAACTTGCTCTACCAACCTCGCCTTACCAATTCGCTGACCATTACACTGAGTTTGTCGCTGCAATAGAGCAGGTCGGTTTACCTTGTGTATGTAAACCGATAATGAGTTCATCAGGTAAAGGACAAAGCATCATCAAAACCCCTGAAGACATCGAAGCCGCGTGGCAATATGCTCAAGCCGGAGGGCGTAGCGGTGCAGGCCGGGTCATTGTTGAAGGATTTATCGATTTTGATTATGAAATTACATTGCTCACCGTTCGAGCCAGTGATGGCATACACTTCTGTGCCCCTATCGGTCATCGACAAGAACAGGGCGATTATCGTGAATCTTGGCAACCACAAAAGATGTCAGAAAATGCTTTAAAAGCCGCTGAATACGTCGCTGAAGAGATTGTTAATGCGCTGGGAGGTTACGGAATTTTTGGTGTTGAGCTGTTTATTAAAGGCGACCAAGTCATTTTTAATGAAGTCTCCCCTCGCCCGCATGATACCGGCATGGTCACACTAATTTCACAAGATCTTTCTGAATTTGCACTGCATGTGCGTGCGTTTCTTGGTTTACCGGTCGGAAGCATTATTCAATATGGCCCATCGGCATCTGCTGCGCTACTCGGTCAGGGAACCGCCAATGATATCAAGTTTTCAGGTATCGAGGAGGCCTTGAGTATTCCAACCGCTCAGCTTCGCTTATTTGCAAAACCGGATATTGATGGACGACGTCGCTTAGGGGTTATTTTAACCAGAGGCAAAGACACCACACAAGCAACTGATCGAGCTATTGAGAGTGTCAAATCAGTTAAAATCCATTATTAGATCAACCGATTGTCTATACCCAAGTCGGTGTGCTGACTTGGGTATCATGATCTTATCCGGTGAGGGCTTCTCTTAACGCTCGATTAGCCATACCTCTTCGGCAAAACGACTGAGCCCTTTTTTAGCCCGTTTTGGATGCTGTGCTCCTAACTCATCCCTATGCAATTGAGTCACAGAAAGCCCAGTAAACAATCGGCGAATCGCTTTTTCGGTTACACTAAATGGTGGGCCAGTGAGTTCATTTTGCGGATAATCTAAGGTCACCAATAAAATCCGTCCACCTGGATTTAATAAAGAAAGTAGCCGATTCGCATACTCATTCCACATACTTTCAGGTAGCGCAACCAGAGCCGCACGATCATAAATAATATCAACAGGATGAATAGGCGCAGTAAAAATATCGCCCGTGTACAGGCAAATTTCATCAAACTGATAACACGTATGCTGAGCCGATAATTCGGTCACTAGCGGCGTGTATAAATGTTCGGCAAAAAAAGCACGAACGGCAATGGGGCTCAGTTCAACGCCTTGAACACTATCATGCTGTTCAGCTAACCATACCAAATCTTCACTTTTACCACATAGCGGAAGCAATACGGTATCGTGACGTTTAGGTTTCACCATCGGCCAATATTTCATCAACAATGGATTAACTTCCATGAGGTGAAATCCAATTTGATTCGCCGCCCATTTATTATGCCAAAATTCGAAATCGATCATTACAACGCTTTAAGAACCGAAAAGCGTTAGCATAACTCAACCTCGCCAATGAATGCCAGTTACACTCAAATTCATCTTTTGTTACATCCGCAGCGGGAACTAATTTTATGTTTAAGTTTCATAGTATTATCGACCATCAAGCCCGTTAAGGTAATTAGTGTGATCAACCACTCACTCTATAGAAATGGAGGAGTCAACACATTGAGTTTGCACTCTTAGCCCCAATACTTTATCTAGGTAACAGCCTTTTGTTGGATTAGGATTCTTTTAGGTTTCACTTTTGACCTAAGCAACATCTGTTAAGGAGAGTGAATGAGTCTATTGCTGAGAACCACTGCGCTCATGCTACTAACGCTAAGCCGAGCGCCAGCTTTGGCCGCCGCCATTCCGGTTATCAATTCATCCCCGCAGGAGCCACAAGGAGAGTACCAAAATCAAATTAATGCTCAACGATTCAAACATAGCTTAAGTGGCCTATACGGCATTCAATCAACCCACGATAACGTATTACAACCGTACGATGATTTTGATGTGCTCTACAGCAAAGCGCACCAAGCTCAGCATGAACTTGAAACCCTGTGTAAAAGTACTGCAATGCTGACATCAACACACTCTCTCTTCGGCGGTGTTAAATCTCAGCATCGAGCCAGAGAAAAAGTCGCGCTGGAACTCGGCGGACAAGCCGCACGAATTACTGACCTTGCGCGTGCCACCATCATCGCCGATGATGTACCAAGCTTAGTCGAGGCCTATGAAGCATTAGGCCGTGAAGCAAGCATTGTGAAGGTAAAAAATCGATTTAAATCACCCGCACCATCTGGTTACCGTGATCTCAATGTTTTGGTTGAGTTACCAAAAACAAAAATCATTGCTGAAGTGCAGTTTCATCTTAAAGCCATTGCTGATGTAAAAAGTGGCCCAGAACATGTTTTGTATGAACAAATTCAACGCATAGAACGTAAAGCCATCCATGAGCAACGATCGCTCAATGGTTGGGAAACCGCAAAAATCAATCGTTTTCGCAACGAGTCGCTTCGTC
>NZ_NBUS01000054.1:699206-707191 GCF_002749895.1 Vibrio fujianensis
ATATCAACAAGCATGGTTACCCTATATTACAACGCATATACAAGCGGCGTAGCTAACTGACTGACTTCCGAAACAGACTTACGCCGTGAACATGAAATAGCGCTTCACAAACAAAAAAAGGCCACAGTAATTTGTGGCTTTTTTATTGTTGTGCGTTATTTTCCGATTTGGATGTTCTCAACACGGGCTTTTAACTTTTGTCCTGGGCGGAACGTGACAACACGTCGAGCAGTGATTGGAATATCCTCTCCCGTTTTCGGGTTTCGACCTGGTCGCTCATTTTTATCACGTAGATCAAAATTACCAAAACCGGACAGTTTAACCTGTTCGCCGCTTTCTAGTGCTTTACGAATCTCTTCAAAAAACACTTCCACCGTATCTTTGGCATCCCGTTTACTAAATCCTAGATTTTCGAACAGGTTTTCAGCCAAATCGGCTTTTGTAAGCGCCATAAACTTTCCTCAAAGCTAGGTTTAACCTTGCTGCTTTAAGCAGCACCACAGTGATTTTTGCTCAGCCAATCAAAGACATATCGGCTTTAAACAAAAGTGTATGCCAACCTTATGATTTTCGCCAACTTTTTTATTTTATTAACGAACTGACACATATTCAACGGGTTGAATTTTCACGCTTTAAAATTGATAAAATTAAAAATAAAAACACAATGAAAGACAAAAATCAGCATAAAATATTAAAAGTATATATTTTTTTACTCTTTAATTCTAATTGTGAAATTTCCAATCTATTTGATCTTTGTCAGTAATAAAACAAGAATAAGCTGAAAAATCATAAGCTTGCTAATGCTAATTGTATACCGAAAATCGACAGAAGTCATCGCGGATAAAAAAAGAGCAAGGACATTCCCCTGCTCTTTTATCTCATCATCAATGCTCGACCAAGAATTAGACTTTAATCACGTAATGTGGCGGAGAATTGATCAGCAATGACTTTAACGATATTTTCAACCGCCGCAGCAATATCAACCTCTTCTAAGGTTCGCTCTGATGATTGAAGCGTTAAGGCAATGGCCAAACTTTTCTTCCCTTCCGCAACGCCTTTGCCAACATAAACGTCAAACAGTTTGGCTTCTTTGAGTAACTCACCACCCGCGATTCGGCATGCCGCCACAATATCACCAGAAGCAACCGTTTGATCCACCACAACGGCAATATCTCGACGGTTTGAAGGGAATTTAGATAGCGCTACCGCTTCAGGAATCACTTTGCTATTGATCGCAGACCATTCGATTTCAAACACCAGAGTACGGCCATTGAGACCAAACTTGCGCTCTAGTTCAGGGTGAACCGTACCGATCACACCAATTTGTTTGCCATCTAACATGATCGCGGCAGACTGACCTGGATGAAGCGCCGGGTGCTTCATTGCTGCAAAACTGTATGCTTTGCCATTTGCCGTCAGTTCTAAAATGGCTTCTACATCCCCTTTGAGGTCGAAGAAATCCACCGTTGCTGTTTCGAGATTCCAGTGCTCTTCACTACGAGTTCCAGAAATAACACCTGCTAACATTGGCTCTTGACGCATACCGTTTTCAGCAGCTTGATCGGGAATAAAGCGTAGACCGTATTCGAACAAGCGAACACGAGGTTGCTGACGTTTTTGGTTATGAACCACGGTGTTCAGCAACCCTTGAATCAAACTCAAACGCATGGCAGACATGTCTGCTGAGATTGGGTTTGGCAGGATCAAGGGCTCAACCTCTGGTACGATCAATTTTTGTTGTTCTGGCTCAACGAAACTATAAGTAATCGCTTCGTGGTAACCACGATCAACTAGCAGATCACGAACGCGTTTCAGAGGTAGGTTCGCTTCTTTATGCAGGTTCATATTGAGCGCAGCCGCTGGCGCTTGATTTGGAATGTTGTCATAACCATAAATACGGCCTACTTCTTCCACCAGATCTTGCTCGATTGCGATGTCAAAACGCCAAGTTGGCGCGGTTGCTGCCCAGCCTTCAGCCGTTGTTTCAACACGCATACCCAAACGCTGTAGGATTTCAACCACGTCCGTATCCGCGATATGGTGACCAAGTAGGTTATCGAGTTTAATTCGGCGTAGTGCCACCGTATTCGGTTTGGGCAGATCCGCATCAGATTCTGCCACTACGACTGGCGCAACATCACCGCCACAGATATCGATCAGAAGCTGAGTGGCCCGTTCCATTGCAGCGTATTGCAGTGCGTAATCGACGCCACGTTCAAAGCGCATTGATGAATCGGTATGTAAACCATAACGACGAGCACGCCCACGGATATGATCCGGTGCGAAAAATGCACATTCGAGCAACACGTCTTTTGTTTCACTGTTTACACCGGAGTGCTCACCACCAAAGATACCCGCGATCGCCAGCGCTTTAGTCTGGTCAGCAATAATCAGCGTATCGGCATTCAGTTCTGCTTGGTTGCCATCCAGTAGGGTCAATTTCTCGCCTTGTTCAGCCAAGCGCACCACGATACCGCCTTCGATTTTCGCCAGATCAAACGCATGCATGGGCTGACCTTGCTCAAGCATGACGTAATTGGTGATATCAACAATCGGATCGATCGAGCGAATACCACAACGGCGCAGTTTTTCTTGCATCCACAACGGTGTTTTTGCTTGAACATTGACGTTCTTCACAATACGGCCGAGGTAACGAGGACACGCAGCGGGTGCTTTTACTTCGATAGCTATGTGGGCATCAATCGTTGATGCCACCGGTGACACCATCGGTTCCGTCACGTCAGCTCGATTCAACACGCCTACTTCACGCGCCATACCACGCAGGCTGAAACAGTCTGCGCGGTTTGATGTCAGGTCAACATCGATGGTGACGTCATCCAGAGCCAGAAACTCACGGAAATCAGTACCGATAACAGCGTCTTCCGCCAGCTCCATAATGCCGTTGGATTCAATATCAATACCCAGTTCAGAGAAAGAGCACAGCATGCCGTGTGAAGGCTGGCCACGCAGCTTCGCTTTTTTAATTTTGAAATCACCTGGTAGAACCGCGCCAACCGTCGCAACCGCGACTTTCAGGCCCTGGCGGCAATTGGGTGCTCCGCACACGATGTCGAGCAGTTCTTCTTCGCCCACATCCACTTTTGTTACACGCAGTTTGTCTGCATCTGGATGTTGACCACATTCCACAACGTGACCGACTTTTACGCCAGTAAACGTGCCCGCAACCGGAAGAACATCATCAACTTCCAAACCGGCCATAGTAATTTGGTGGGTAAGCTCGTCGGTGGTAACCGCTGGGTTAACCCACTCACGAAGCCAAGATTCGCTAAATTTCATTGTGATTAAACCTCTGGATTACTTGAACTGTTTTAGGAAACGAAGATCGTTTTCGAAGAACGCACGTAAGTCGTTCACACCGTAACGAAGCATGGTCAAACGCTCGACACCCATTCCGAATGCGAAACCAGAGTATTTTTCAGGATCGATCCCTACACTGCGCAGCACATTTGGATGCACCATACCGCAGCCCAGTACTTCGAGCCATTTACCGTTCTTACCTTTCACGTCGACTTCGGCTGAAGGCTCTGTGAATGGGAAATAAGAGGGACGGAAACGCACTTCCAAGTCTTCTTCGAAGAAATTACACAAGAAGTCGTGCAGAATGCCTTTCAACTGAGCAAAGTTGACGTTTTCATCCACCAGCATGCCTTCCACTTGATGGAACATTGGCGTGTGTGTTTGGTCGTAATCGTTACGGTAAACACGGCCAGGGGCAATAAAACGTAGTGGTGGCTGGCTCTCTTCCATAGTCCGTATTTGTACGCCAGAGGTGTGAGTACGTAGCATCAGCTTTGGATTAAAAAAGAAGGTATCATGATCCGTCCGCGCAGGGTGATCATCTGCGATGTTCAGCGCATCGAAGTTATGGAAATCGTCTTCGATTTCAGGGCCAGACTCAACGGTAAAGCCCAGTTCACCAAAGAAGCTTTCAATACGCTCGATGGTACGGGTTACAGGGTGTAAACCGCCGTTTTCGATACGACGTCCAGGTAACGTGACATCAATAGTTTCAGCCGCTAACTTCGCTTCAAGCTCTGCACGTTGTAGGTTATCTTTGCGCGCAGCGATGGATTTTTGAACTGTTTCTTTTGCGACGTTAATCTCTTGGCCTGCCGCGCGACGCTCTTCTGGCGGTAATTTGCCTAGACTTTGTAGTTGAGCCGTTAGCTCACCTTTTTTGCCCAGATATTGAACACGCACTTCATCCAGTGCGACTAACGATTCGGCTGCATTAATCGCTGCGGTCGCGTTAGCAATAATCTCTTGTAGATGTTGCATTGTATCCTCGTCTGCTTATCAGCAGTATCCTTAAGGAGCCCGAAAGGGAATAAGGGATTCTTGGTTTTTAAGTAGCTGTACATAGTAACGAAAGCCGCTGTCAAAGCCAAACTGAAATCGCGCCCTAGAATACTTTCACGCAAACCTGAAACAACGATGTTCCATCTTTATAACAATTCTATCTAGCTTGGCTCGTTTTTTACTTGAAATTGAGCCGTACTGATTTGATTTTTTCCACTTCGTTTCGCTTGGTATACGGCATTGTCTGCCAATTTAATCAGTTGATGGTAGCTTGTCATCTGTTGATGTGATTGTGCAACTCCGACACTAATACTCGCTTGCCAGAGGCCATGTTCCGTCTCAATAGTAAGGCAGTTAACGGCTTGGCGGGTAAATTCGGCGACGTTGATCCCTCCTGCTAAATCGGTATTCGGACAAATCACTAAAAATTCATCCCCCCCAAGGCGAGCAACTAGATCATCACTACGAAATGAATGCTGTAATGTTTGAGCTAACTCAATGAGTATGCTGTCACCAACATCATGACCACACGTATCATTTACTTGCTTAAAATCATCCACATCAATCATGATACAAACCAGCGGTAAATGATGCTGTTTTGCGTCGTCCCAATAAACTTGTAGCTGACGTAATGCTTTCCGTCTATTAGGGAGTTTGGTTAGGCTATCCGTAGTAGATAAGGCCTCTAGTTGTTGGTTCGCTTTAAGCAATTGTTGTGTACGTTGCTCAACGGTATCTTCTAAACATTGGTTGAGTTTTACGAGTGCTCGGTTACGCTCTGAAACTAATTCAAATAATCCACTCAATGCGTTAAGTAATGGTTCTGTGGCACTTTCATGCTCACGCTCTTCTTGATCATAGGCTTGTTGAGGCGTCATACCTTGTTCGATCGCT
Organism: Vibrio fujianensis; assembly: GCF_002749895.1. Taxonomy (GTDB): domain Bacteria; phylum Pseudomonadota; class Gammaproteobacteria; order Enterobacterales; family Vibrionaceae; genus Vibrio; species Vibrio fujianensis. The sequence goes on from NZ_NBUS01000054.1 coordinate 704,421, forward strand.
TTGATTTGACGTGCCATATTTTGATCAATACCTAAAATATGATACGCCAGCCAGTGAATCAAAAATTCAAACAATTGCACCGCGGGTTTTTCGTCAGCTTCATTCAGGAAGGCCTGCATACTGACCAGTTCGGCCATAAATGTACGGTGTACTTGTATATGCTCAGTCAAATGAGCGTCCGCAATACCGCTCGTACGCATCAGCATTTCTTCTTCTTTAAAGTGAAATTCCGCATAGCGAGAGAGTTCAAACAGAGCCACACGTACATCGCTAAGGGCAACATTATTTTCTGACAGCAATGCGCCATATTGATTGATAAAGTTCACCAGATATTGATGCTGTTGATCAACCTCGTGAATCCCTGTTTCAAAATATCGATCCCACTGGAATGACTGCATATTTATCAAAAGCCTATTTGAATGCCATTATATCGTAATCCGAAATGAACAATGCGCGACCAACTGCAAACGCTCGTTTATTTATTTCATCTCGTTTATTTCCTGTATTCCGCTTCTTTACTTCATATAGCGTCATACAGTGCCAAACGGTATTACTTAAGTATAAACATAACTTTATCAAAGGGCATGCTCTGTGCTTACGCAACACTCACTAAATGAGATGCTGAACAAAAAGTGCCATGGTTATGGTTATGGTTAAGCGATGTTATGGTTAAGCGATAGATTGAAAGCATATCAAGTTACGCTTAATAAACTCTCTGAGTCCGGTATTCAAAAATTCTAGACAACAAAAAGCCCGATCATTTCTGATCGGGCTTTTTGTTATTTGGAGCGACACACGAGGTTCGAACTCGTGACCTCAACCTTGGCAAGGTTGCGCTCTACCAACTGAGCTAGTGTCGCATTAAGCAGGTAAGGCTATTACCTTGCTCTTTATAAATGGTGCCCCGGGCCGGACTTGAACCGGCACGACTCGAAAGTCGAGGGATTTTAAATCCCTTGTGTCTACCAATTTCACCACCAGGGCACACTAATTTTTTAACTTCTGCACCGCTTGCGCCGTGCGAATATAATTTGGAGCGACACACGAGGTTCGAACTCGTGACCTCAACCTTGGCAAGGTTGCGCTCTACCAACTGAGCTAGTGTCGCAATGGAGGCGCGTCCCGGAGTCGAACCGAGGTCCACGGATTTGCAATCCGCTGCATGGCCACTCTGCCAACGCGCCTTCAAGACTCAAGCCGCTTGCTTGTTTATCGCGTTGCTCTTGAGTACGGGATGCATTCTACGGATTCGATGCAATGAGTCAATAGAATTTTTTTGCTTTTTAAATCGTTTGACTATTTTGCATTCAAAAACGATTTCTTTGTTCACTTTTATAGCAAAAACTGTCTATTTTTCCTCAAGATACCTGACAACGCGACCTAAATTAATTTATGTAAGCGCTACCATCATCAACAACGGCTTTTTTTGTGTATGTATCGCTTTTTAATTTATGTAATAAAAGTAGGCTAAGCCACCCGATTATCTGTGTACTTAGCCACTCATCATTACGCTCGGTCGATGATGCGATTGAGGGTCTGACTTGGACGCATTAACGCTGAGACTTTCTCAAACACAGGTACGTAGTACCCACCAAGATCTCCCGGTTTGCCTTGCGCTTCGTTAACCTCTTGAATGATCTGCGCTTCTTGATCGCTCAGTTGTTTAGCTATGGGAGTAAACTCTGCAGCCAACTCAGCATCTTGTGTTTGTTCTGCTAATGCTTGCGCCCAATAAGTGGCAAGATAATAGTGGCTACCACGGTTATCCAGCTCTCCCACTTTACGTGAAGGTGATTTGTTATTGTCTAAGAATTTACCCGTTGCTTGATCGAGCGCATCGGCTAACACCTGGGCCTTCCGATTGCCAGAAACAATACTGAGATGCTCTAAAGAGGCAGCTAAAGCCAAGAATTCGCCTAATGAATCCCAGCGTAAGTGATTCTCTTTTTGGACTTGTTGGACATGTTTGGGTGCTGAGCCCCCTGCTCCAGTTTCAAACAAACCACCACCATTCATTAATGGAACGATAGAAAGCATTTTTGCCGACGTTCCCAATTCAAGGATGGGAAAGAGATCAGTCAGGTAATCACGTAATACGTTCCCCGTGACAGAAATCGTATCTTTGCCTTCTTTCATACGAGCCAAGGTGTACAAGGTCGCATCGACAGGAGACAAAATCTGTATCTCTAAACCCGTCGTATCGTGATCGGGTAAATACTGATTTACTTTTTTAATCAGTTCCGCATCGTGAGCACGAGCACCATCTAGCCAGAAAATAGCGGGAACGCCCGTTGCACGAGCGCGGTTGACTGCCAACTTAACCCAATCTTGGATCGGCGCATCTTTTACCTGACACATACGGAAGATATCTCCCGCTTCTACCGATTGTTCTAAAAGTACTTTGCCGGTGCTATCGATCACGCGCACCACACCCTCAGCGTCGATAATGAAGGTTTTATCATGTGAACCATACTCTTCTGCTTTTTGTGCCATTAATCCCACGTTTGGCACACTACCCATTGTAGTGGGATCAAAAGCGCCATGCTCTCGACAAAAATCGATCACGGCTTGATAAACCCCTGAGTAGCAACGATCGGGAATCATCGCTTTAGTATCTTTTTGCTTACCGTCTGGCCCCCACATCTGTCCTGATGAACGGATCATCGCTGGCATTGAGGCATCGACAATGATGTCACTAGGTACATGCAGGTTGGTAATTCCACGATCAGAATCGACCATTGCCAATGCGGGCTGTGTCGCATACACCGCTT
>NZ_NBUS01000054.1:707201-709401 GCF_002749895.1 Vibrio fujianensis
AATCGCTGACTCAATTTCTTCACGTTGAGCTTCTGGTAATGTTTGAATTTTCGCATACACATCGCCAAGCCCGTTGTTCACATCAACGCCTAACTGGTCAAATAAATCGCCATATTTCGCGAATACCTCTTGGTAGTATACCTTTACTGCATAGCCGAAAATCACTGGATCTGACACTTTCATCATGGTGGCTTTCATGTGCAAAGAAAGCAGTACATCTTGCTTTTTGGCTTCCGCTATCTCTTTTTCAAAGAATTCAATCAGTGCTTTCTTGCTCATCACACTCGTGTCAATGATCTCTTTATCTAGCAGAGCAAATGGTTTCTTCAATACTTTATTGGTGCCGTCCTTTGCCAAAAATTCAATCGAAACGTCCGTTGCACCATTGATCGTTAACGATTGCTCAGTGCCGAAGAAATCTTTTTCTTGCATACTAGCGACATGTGATTTGGAGTCTTTTGACCACGCTCCCATAGAATGCGGATTTTTCTTGGCATAATTTTTCACTGAAGTAGGCGCTCGACGGTCAGAATTACCTTCACGTAACACTGGGTTAACCGCACTGCCTTTGATTTTATCGTAGGTAGCTTTTACTGCTTCTTGTTCATAGGTACTCGGCTCAGCTGGATAATCAGGCAGTGCAAATCCTTTCTCTTGCAACTCTTTAATCGCAGCTTTGAGTTGAGGAATAGAAGCTGAGATGTTGGGTAACTTAATGATATTCGCTTCAGGCGTTTGTGCTAATGCGCCTAATTCAGAAAGTGCATCAGTGACTTTTTGTTCTTCTTTTAAGTGCTCAGGGAAGTTGGCAAGAATACGTCCAGCTAACGAAATATCACGCGTTTCCACATTGATGCCTGACGAAGCTGTAAATGATTGAATAATAGGCAGTAGTGAATAAGTGGCCAAGGCTGGTGCTTCATCGGTAATAGTATAAATAATGGTAGGTTTATCTGTAGACATGAACTTTCCCTATTGTTCTAACAGCACTATGGGATGATAGTGCACTGTGTGAATGTCCGTATACAAATCCAATACTTGTATACGATTGTCTCACTCTTTCTAATCTCGGCACTTATCACCGAGTGTGTTCGACTTAGTCCGTGAGTGAAGATCGTTATAATTAAACAAAAGCAAGATAATAGTCTATCATCTTATCCAACAATCCTGTTTTCGGGCGCGCAAATGATAGCCCAAATAAGAAAAAGATAAAACATTCAAACACAAACCATTTACATTTTTGCAAGGTAGTTAACATGTCTTCCCGCTCACCTAGCGCGATTCGCTCCACTTCGTCGTCCAAAAATTCGTCTTATTTAAAACAGAAAAAACGCTCAAGCTCTCTACGCTCTGGGGCATCTTCTCGCTCAAAATCAGATGTAAAAAGAGTGGCGAAAAAACAAACACTCCTTCCTCCGGAGCGACGTAAGGTGATTATTTTTAATAAACCTTATGACACATTAAGCCAATTTACCGATGGTCAAGGCCGACAGACGCTGGCAGATTTTATTCCTATTAAAGAGATATATGCTGCTGGACGATTAGATAGAGACAGTGAGGGCTTAATGATTCTCACCAATGATGGTATTTTACAAGCAAGGCTTACCCAGCCAACCGCTAAGTCCCCGAAAACTTATTGGGTTCAAGTCGAAGGTGAACCAACGGAAGATGATCTCGATAAATTAAGGCTAGGGGTGGAATTGAAAGATGGCCCAACACGCCCAGCACAAGTCGAACGAATCGATGAGCCAAACGTCTGGCAACGAACGCCACCCGTTCGTTTTCGTGCCAATATCCCCACCACTTGGCTAGCAATCACCATTATTGAAGGGCGCAACCGTCAAGTAAGGCGGATGACAGCACATATTGGTTATCCCACCTTACGCCTGATTCGCTATTCTATGGGCAACATAACCCTTGACGAGCTACAACCAGGACAGTGGAAAGAAATTACTATGTAACCATATTTAGAATAACGCATTTAGAATAATGCCCCATCGCTGGGGCGTTATCGTTATTGATGGCGCTCTTTGAGTTTGTCTATCACATCACTCATCGATAACCCTTGATCTTGTAACAAGACCAGTAAGTGATAGATAAGATCCGCTGACTCACAAATCAATTCCGCCTTATCACCCGTCGCCGCCGCAAGCGCGACTTCAACCCCTTCTTCACCCACTTTCTGCGAAATGCGCTTGGT
>NZ_NBUS01000054.1:709411-711764 GCF_002749895.1 Vibrio fujianensis
CACGCGCATAAAGGCTAGCAGTATAAGAGGACTCTGGATCGGCACTCTTGCGGGCAGCCAATAACTGTTCAAGTTGATGAAGCCAGACCCATTGTGATTCCTCTTGTTCATCGCCATCCCAGCAGGTGGTTGTCCCGGTATGACAAGTGGGGCCAATTGGGTTCACTTTGACTAATAAGGTGTCTTGATCACAATCCAAGGCGATATTTTTCAGTTGTAAAATATGTCCAGACGTTTCGCCTTTGGTCCATAACCGCTGTTTTGAACGTGAATAAAAGGTCACTTGTTCCGTTTCCAACGTTTTTGCCAGCGCTTGCTGATTCATATACCCCATCATCAACACTTGGCTAGACGTAAAATCTTGGATAATTGCTGGGATAAGACCATCAACCTTTTCCCAATTGATTCGGTCTGAGAGCGCCATTGGGCTTTGCGTAGTTCGGCTCATCGTCTTACCTCGATTTGTTGTTGTTTTAAATACTGCTTCAGTTCACCGATATTAATAATCTGTTTATGAAAGACAGAGGCTGCCAGCGCACCATCGACATGGGTTAACTTAAAGGCGTCAGCAAAGTGTTCCATCGCCCCCGCACCACCCGAAGCTATCAGAGGCACTTGGCATACAGCTCGAATCCTCTTCAATTGTTCAAGGTCATACCCATGACGAACCCCGTCTTGGTTCATCATGTTAAGGACAATTTCACCCGCTCCCCGTTTTTGTACCTCTTGAACCCAATCTTGAGTTTGCCACTGTGTCGCTTTGGTCCGCGTTTCATCCCCGGTAAATTGATAGACTTGGTATTGGCCCGTTTCTTTATCAAAATAGGAATCGATCCCCACGACAATACATTGCACACCAAATTTATCCGCAAGATCGGTGATCAATTGAGGGTTGGCTAATGCGGGCGAATTAATCGACACTTTATCGGCACCAAACTCTAAAATGCGCGCCGCATCGTCTGCCGATTTGATTCCACCCGCGACACAGAAAGGGATGTCGATCACTTCGGCGACCCGTGATACCCAACTTTTATCGACGACTCGACCATCACTGGATGCGGTAATATCGTAAAAAACCAGCTCATCTGCACCTTCTTCTGCATAGCGTTTAGCCAGCGGTACGATATCACCTATGATTTCATGGTTACGAAACTGAACACCTTTAACGACTTGACCATCACGAACGTCTAGACAGGGAATTATTCGCTTTGCCAGCATGAGAACGCCTCCTGTGCGGTAAACTTACCCTCTAATAGTGCACGACCAACAATAACACCGGCGACTCCACTGCCTTTCAACGCTTCAATGTCTGCTAAGCTGCCGATACCACCAGAAGACTGGAATTGAATTTGTGGATACTGCTGGCATAAATCGACATACAACGCCACATTAGAGCCTGTCAGCGTTCCATCACGAGAAATGTCGGTACACAAAACATGTTGTAGACCCACCGTGAGGTAATCATCCAATAACGCTTCGATGGTCACCCCAGAGTCTTCTTGCCAACCAGAAATAGCAACTTTACGTGAGCCATCACGATCAATATTGATATCCAGTGCAAGAACCATTTTCTCCGCTCCGTATTTTGCCATCCAACCTTTGACTAATTCAGGTTGTTTGACCGCGGTGGAACCAACCACGACACGCTGAGCACCGGCGTTGAGTAAATCAATCACATCTTGTTCACTACGCACGCCACCACCAATTTGAATATTTGCTGGCGTGCTGGCCAAGAGGGTCGCAATCAACGTTAACTGACGAGCTGAGGTGTCTTTTGCACCCGTGAGATCCACTAAATGAAGCCAGTTGGCACCGGCTTGATGATAGAGGTTGAATTGTTCAGCGGGATCAACTTTATATTCGGTCACTTGCCCATAATCTCCCTGATAAAGGCGAACAACCTGACCATCGATTAAATCTAATGCGGGAATAATCATCATTTATCCTTAATGGTGGTTTAGCCTTATCGGCCAAACGACTATCCTTAAAGTTTCAAAAAATTGTCAATTAACTTGGAGCCAGCTTTTGATGAGCGCTCTGGATGAAATTGCACACCATAGTAGTTGCCATGTTGAATTGCCGCACTAAAAGGCTGACCATATTGACACTCTGCAATGGTGTAGTCGCCAACCGGCATGGCAAAACTGTGCACAAAATAGAAGTACTCGCCTTCTTCAATGCCTGCAAATAATGGGTGACCAGACGTTGCAGACACCGTATTCCACCCCATATGGGGTAAAGGCAGGCCCTGTGTTTGCATTCGGCGAACTTCACCGCCGACCAGCCCCAAGCACTCAACCGTTTCTTGGGCTTTTTGTCCCTTCTCTTCTGAGAGCTTGCCCATAAGTTGCAT
>NZ_NBUS01000054.1:711774-717092 GCF_002749895.1 Vibrio fujianensis
CAAGGCAAATGCCTAGCAGCGGCTTTTCTACCTGTTTGACTAACTCAATTAAATGGCGCTGCGCCAAGTTATGCATCGCCTCACTGGCGGTTCCTACTCCGGGCAAGAATAGTTTATCTGCAGCTAATACGACCTCTGGATCTTTTGATATTGTGACAGGGTAACCTAAACGCTCAACCGCAAACTTAACAGAAGAAATATTGGCACACCCAGTATCAATAATGACGATCTGTTGAGTCATCACAGCACTCCTTTACTGCTTGGCAATTCATTCCCTTGTACCTGAATGGCTTGGCGAAGTGTACGGCCAAACGCTTTAAATAAACTTTCAATCATGTGGTGATCGTTTTCACCCGCCGTAGAAAGATGTAAGGTACACGCTAAGGTATCCGTCAGAGAACGGAAGAAGTGATAAACCATCTCTGTTGAAAAATCGCCGACTTGTGGACGGCTAAATTCGGCTGAAAATTTTAAATAGGGGCGGCCGGATAAATCTAATGCACACTGTGCCAAACATTCATCCATCGGCAGTGTAAAGCCAAAACGGCCAATACCTCGTTTATCCCCCAGCGCTTCTCTCAATGCCTGTCCAAGAGCCAGTGCAGTATCTTCTACGGTGTGGTGATCATCAATATGCAGGTCACCTTTAACCGTTAATGTCAATTGAAAACCGCCGTGGGTAGCAATTTGATCTAACATGTGGTCAAAAAAGCCCAGCCCCGTTTCAATGTGATTACCACCACTTTGATCAAGATTTACCGCAACCTGAATATCGGTTTCTTTGGTTTTTCGTACCACTTCAGCTTTGCGCTCTTGGATGGTCAAAGCTCTGACAATTTCTGGCCAATTCATAGTCTTAGGATGGTATTGGATCCCTCGAATCGCCATATTTTCAGCCAATTGTAAATCGGTAACACGGTCACCAATCACCGCGGAGTGTTTAAAATCCACTTTGCCACCGTGCAGATATTGTTTGACCAGCCCAAGCTTAGGTTTTCGGCATGAGCAATTTTCTTTTTCAAAATGCGGGCAAATCAAAACCTCATCAAACATAACGCCCTGAGATTGGAAAATTTCCATCATCATGCTATGGGGCGCATCAAAATCTTCTTGAGGGTAGCTTTTTGTTCCTAACCCGTCTTGGTTAGTCACCATCACCAAACGATAACCCGCCTCTTGTAAGGTCAAAAGGCTCGGTATCACATAGGGTTCTAGCTTCAGCTTATCTAAACGATCCACCTGAAAATCAACCGGTGGCTCAACAATTAACGTACCGTCACGGTCAATAAAGAGAATTTTTTGTTGCATGCTCACGAGAATATCCTTTTCTTTTTGATGCAAGCGCATACGCTTGCATCCTATTTATTGATAATAATTACGAATAAAAGCGACGGTCTTTTCACACTCTTCACGGTTGCCGACGGAAATACGTACACAATGCTCAATCGGTGAATTACGTAAAATAATTCCGTGTTCCCAAGCGGCTTGAAACAAGGCATCACCATCAGGAAATTGGACGAGTAGATAATTGCCCCACCCTTCAAACACCGTGATTCCCTCGATCATCTGTAAACCCACTTGTAAGTAAGCGCGATTGGCATTGAGATCCAAGACTTGAAATTTAGCACGTGCTAGCCCAGCTTCTGAAAGTGCTTGCGTTGCGATTTCTGCCACTGGGACAGGAACGGGATAAGGGGCAATAACCTTGAGTAATACATCGATAATCGATCTATTAGCCAACGTAAACCCACAACGTAAACCTGCCAAAGCAAACGCTTTTGACAAGGTACGTAAAATGGCTAAATTAGGGTAATCTACCAGCAGATCCACCGTTGAGACTTCAGGACAAAAATCGATGTAGGCTTCATCCATCACGACAATGCCGCGATCTTTGGTCATCTCGAGTAGAGCAATAATGTCTTCACGTTTAACTAGGTTGCCCGTTGGATTATTGGGACTACAAACAAACACTAGCTTCACCTTATCAAGGCTGGCTTCAATGCTTGCTAAATCGAGTTGCCAATCTGCCGTCAGGGGAACCGTTTTACGCTCAACCCCAAACGTTTCCGCGCTAATGGCATACATTCCATAAGTCGGTGGACAATATAGAATGGCATCTTGGTTAGGCTCACAAAAAGCACGAATCAGTAATTCAATCCCTTCATCCGCCCCACGAGAAGTTAATACTTGCTGTGGGCTCACCCCTGCATAATCGGCATAAGCTTGAATCAACGCGTTAGGCTGACAATCGCTATAGCGGTTAAGACGAGCAAAATCGGTTTTATATTCATTATCAAAGGGGGACTCATTGGCATTCAACCAGACATCACCACTACCGCCAATACGACGAGCTGAAAGATAAGGCGTTAATGCCTGAACCTGTTTACGAGCTAGTTTTTCCATAGTTATTGCGCCTTTTGTAACTGTTCAATACGAATGGTTACTGCACGGCTGTGTGCGTCTAACCCCTCTGCATTCGCGATAGCGACCACCGTGGGAGCTAAAGAGATTAAGCCATCAACACTAAGCTCTTGCACTGTCATGCGCTTACTGAAATCAGCCAAACCCAAGCTCGAATAGGTGCGAGTATAACCATAAGTCGGTAAAACGTGGTTGGTACCAGATGCATAATCGCCAACCGATTCAGGCGACCAAGCCCCGAGAAAGATTGACCCGGCATTATCTAATAGTGGCACCAGTTCACGAGGGTTTTTCGTCTGTACAATCAGGTGCTCTGGCCCATAATAATTCGATATCGCCACGGCCTGAGTAATCGATTCGGCAATAATAATCAGGCTTGATGCCAGCGCTTTCTGAGCGATATCCGCTCGAGATAAGCTTGTTAATTGGCGCTGAACCGCATCCATCACTTGATCCGCAATGATCGGTGATGGTGTCACTAACACCACTTGAGAATCCGGGCCGTGCTCTGCTTGGCTGAGCAGATCGGCAGCAATAAATTCTGTATCAGCCGTTTCATCGGCAATCACCAACACTTCAGACGGGCCAGCCGGCATATCAATAGCAGCGCCTTGGAAATCATTACTAACTTGGCGTTTTGCTTCGGTGACATACGCATTACCCGGGCCAAAGATTTTATCTACTTTAGCCACGGTTTCAGTACCATAAGCCATTGCTGCAATCGCTTGACCGCCACCCACATTGTAAACTTCATCAATATTACATAACTTTGCTACATACAAAATTTCATCCGCAATCGGCGGCGGTGAGCAAAGCACCACTTTGCGGCAACCTGCTATTTGGGCTGGAACACCGAGCATCAAGACGGTTGAAGGTAGTGGCGCGCTTCCACCAGGAATATACAACCCTACTTTATTGATAGCCCGAGTGACTTGCTCACAAACCACGCCGGGCATAGTTTCAACTTTTACGGGCTGAGGTTTTTGCGCTTTATGGAACTTAACAATATTGTTGTATGCTTGTTCAAGCGCTTGCTTCATTGGCTGTGAAAGCCGTTCACAAGCAGCATCAATTTCAGGCTGTGGTACACGGATTGACTTAGGTTTTACACGATCAAATTTCTCAGTCAAAGCCTGTAAAGCGATATCACCATCAGCACGAACCTGAGCAATCACCGCTTTGACTGCGGCGGTAATATTCGCACCTTCGGTAATTGCAGGACGTTCTAACACCGATTGTTGTTGAGTTTCACTCAACGATTGCCACACTACGGTTCTCATGGTGACTACTCCATCATTTTTTCAATAGGAAGAACAAGAATGGAGCTCGCTCCGAGAGCTTTCAGCTGTTCCATGGTTTCCCAAAATAGATTTTCTGAGCTAACTAAGTGCACGGCGACCTTACTTTTATCCGCAGAAAGAGGTAACACCGTCGGATCTTCTGCTCCCGGCAACAACGCTGTAATTTGTGGTAATTGTTCAACAGGAGCGTGTAGCATGATGTATTTTGATTCTTTCGCTTGTTGCACGCCGTGCATACGTGTGAGAAGTTTATCGATCAGTGCGGCTTTATCTGCTGAAAAATCTCCTGACCGCTGAATAAGCACCGCTTTAGACTGAAAAATAACCTCGACTTCTTTTAAACCATTCGCTTCTAACGTCGCTCCAGTAGAAACTAAATCCGCAATTGCATCAGCAAGTCCGGCTCGAGGCGCAACTTCCACAGAGCCGGTCAACATACAGGTACTAAAATCAATGCCTTGCTGATCCATATAAGCTTTAAGTAGCTGCGGATAGGTTGTGGCAATGCGCTTACCTTTAAGATCTTGAGGCCCGTGATAAACTTCATCTTTATCCATTGCAATCGAGAGGCGACAGCCCCCAAAATCCATCCGGCGCAACCCAACAAACTGGCTAGGTTGGTTGAGCGCTCGGCGATCCAATCGCGTTTCTTCCAACACATTTTCTCCCACAAAGCCTAAATCAACGACACCATCCATAATCAAACCTGGAATATCATCATCACGAACCAGTAACAGATCAATCGGCATATTGAGTGAATGAACAACCAGACTTTCACCCATGATATTGAATTTTACCCCACATTTTTTCAGTAGTTCCTGACACTCTTGACTCAAGCGGCCTTTCTTCTGGATGGCAATTCTTAGGCGTTGTGTTTGCATAACATGATTCCTTTGCAATGTATTGAAGTTTATAAAATCAAATAGTAAAAAGCCCTCGAGAGTTTGGTTTCCCGAGGGCTTAAAATCTAAATACACATTTGATTTAACCACCGGGAGAATCCTGCCTCCCGGGTACGCGTACATCTCCCGAAAGACTAACTAGGGATGATGATGGTGATGAATATTCATTACAAAACTACGCATACTTAATTTCTTTACTGGTTAATTTGACTGTTTTCAACACTAACCAAGCTTGAACTTTTTTGCAACTGCAATTTTACGGTTTTTTGCTTAGTGACGAAAATAATCAACCCAACCTAAGTAATAAGATTGGGTTGAACACAACTTACTGAGCCGATTCCACAACCATTTTGGCCTTAGAAAGCCAGGATAAAACAACACAAACCAAAAGAAAAACAGCACTGGCGGCCGCCAAGGCAGCAAAAAGTGATGATGTCACCCCAAGCACAATAAAGCCAACGGTTGATATTACTGCCACTGAGAGCGAATAAGGCAACTGAGTCGCGACATGGTCAATATGATTACAGCGCGCTCCTGTCGAAGATAAAATAGTGGTATCTGAAATCGGTGAGCAGTGATCACCAAACACAGAACCCGCTAATACCGCGCTGAGCATAGGTAACATCAAGGCAAGATCAGTCGCACCAGCCATATCACCGGCAATCGGTAACATGATGCCAAACGTTCCCCATGA
>NZ_NBUS01000054.1:717102-717367 GCF_002749895.1 Vibrio fujianensis
CCCTGACAAAAGGAATAAAATCACCGGTAACCATTGTGGGTTAATATTCCCTTGCACCAAAGAAGATAAATACGCCCCGGTTTTCATGTCGCCAATCACTGAACCAATTGTCCAAGCAAAAATCAAAATCAAGATGGCACCGAACATGGAACGAGCCCCAATCCACATGGTACTCAGCACGTCACTCATCGGTAAGCTTTGCTTAATCACGGTGATAAGCGCAGCCACTAAGCCAACAGAGCCGCCATAAATCAAAGACGTTCCA
>NZ_NBUS01000054.1:717377-720092 GCF_002749895.1 Vibrio fujianensis
TGTATTTTCAAACGCGCCCAAGATATTAAAATCAAGCTCACTGGCCGATAATGCTTGTCCTCCGGTATACAACATAGCACCGATGGTAGCCAAAATAAGTAACACAATGGGTAACACTAAATCTGAAACTTTACCATGATCGCTTTCAGGTATATCGAGTTCCTCATTTAGCTCATGCGCTTCTTGACTATCGTGCTCATTGTCTTGCTCAAAACCACGACCTTGTGATGCTTGAATTTCATGGCGACGCATCGGGCCAACATCCATTTGAAACCACACCACAGCAAAAACCATCAACAAAGCAAAGATGGCATAGAAATTCATCGGCACTAAGCGCAAATAAGCACCAAGCGGTGAATAATCTGTGATCCCGTGCGAAACCAAAATACCACCAATAATGGTCATGATATAAGCGCCCCAGCTCGAGGCAGGCATCACAACACACATGGGAGCGGCCGTAGAATCTAAAATATAAGCTAACTTAGCTCGAGACACATAAAAACGGTCCGTCACAGGGCGAGAAATAGAACCGACAGCCAAACTATTAAAATAGTCATCAACAAAAATAAACACACCAAGAAACGCCGCTAAAAGCTTCGAGCCTCGCTTACTCTTTACCCGAACTTGCGCCCACTCAGCAAAGGCACGCGTACCACCAGAGAGCGTTAAGAGCGCCGTCATCATTCCAAGCAAAATTAAGAAGCCAACGATACTCATATTCCAAGTATTTAAGCCACCCTCTTTAAAAAAAACGCTGGTGACTTGAGTTGCCGTATAATGAGTAGCACCCGAAAGCGAGAAATCTGCTAATAACATAGCGCCAAGCAAAATACCGACCCCCAAAGAAACTAACACTCGCCGAGTGACAATAGCTAAGGTCAATGCGATTAATGGCGGGAGCACAGACAAAGGAGAGGAAGCAAAATCAATTACATTCATGATCTTCAAAAACCAGTTATAAATGGTAAGAGATCTACTGCAGACAAACTGCGTATTTCATTAACACAGCTTATTGTTGAACTAGCGAAAGGGAAGCGAACACTTCACCCAACCCTACAGTAGCGCTCCATAGTTTAACAAGGATATACCAAGCAAAATAATATCCGCATCAGTATGTAGACTATGGCAGTGTTGCCCCTATTCGCTGACAACCCCAGCTAGCCGTTTTGATCTGCGACTAACTTCGGCGATAAAGCCTTTCACCACGCTTCATAGGCATCACCCCAAACATGGTTACTTTTCAGTACCGCACCTCTACGTCGAGACTCCAGTGTGAGCTACCTTATAAGTAAACCCAACATTATTTATAAATCTCGCATTAGGTCGGCTCATTGTACTTATCATAGATGTCAATGCAACCTATCGAGAGGATTAATTACCGAGAATTGGTCATCAAACCGCCAAAAAAAACACTAAATTAGTCATACTTTGTCTACTCCATCGACCCGCAAGGATATTGAGCATAAAAAAGCAGTATAATGCGAGATCACAATGAACATCTATTTTTATATATTCCTATGCAATGGATCACATTAATGTAAATTATATGAATTAGAGATAATGTACTACCTACGATTAATTTTACAAAATTCTTATAATGGGGCGTTTTTCACAAAAAAACATTATTGCACTCACTTTTATTTGAATATATTTTTACGTAATATTGTACTATTATTGTCAAATCAATATTGCCAGAATAAATAACTACGTTTAGTATTATAATTGTAAAAAAATTAACCTCACAGGAAACAGAAATGTCGGAACTAACTAAAACGCTATTAAATATTCGTAGCTTACGCGCTTATGCTCGCGATCTTACTTTAGAACAACTTGAAGAAGCTCTTGATAAATTGACGGTTGTCGTGCAAGAACGTAAAGAAATTGAAGAACAAGAAAAAGCAGCTCAAGCCGAGCAAGAAGCCAAACTCGCAGCCATTGCCGAACAAATCGCCAAAGATGGCATTGACGTTGATGCACTAATCTCAGCACTAGCTGGTGAAACAAAAACAAAAACCAAAAAAGGCAAAGCGAAACGTGCACCTCGCCCCGCTAAATATAAATACGTTGACAATGGCGTAGAAAAAACTTGGACAGGCCAAGGTCGAACACCTTCGGTTATCCAACAAGCATTAGATGAAGGAAAATCTCTCGAAGATTTTGCCCTTTAATCTCATTAAAAATATTATAAAAAATAAAAGGCTCATTACTGAGCCTTTTATTCTTCCTTATGATGGAAAAAGAGGAAGCCTACCGCTCCCAATAGGCTTCTTCTAAACTGTCTTCTCGTTCTGGTAAACCACGGGATAAACGAGGAGAGTGTTGTACCAGCACCTCATAGCTCGCACGGTTAGAGTATTTACACACCTGAGAAAAAGAAGAATAAGTTAAAAATTGATGCTGATGCTTACTGGAGTTCGGCACGTTTTCTTTATGATATTTATTGGCCGCCATATCATGTAATAGCGCGGATAGTGCGGCATCACCTGCACCATTGGTATTTTTTATTTTTTCAGGCCCCCCCATGTATGGGGCAATATGGGAATAAACTCGAATCGGATTATCACAGCTATAACGGCTGACAGGTCGACTAAACTCATATCGGTTAAATTCTGCAATAGAGCCAGGTAACAGCGGTAATGTCGTTTCTCGTTTCGCTGAATCTTCAGTATATCCCGCCATAAATAAGCCGACCGGCCCCGCAGTACACAGCACTAA
>NZ_NBUS01000054.1:720102-725642 GCF_002749895.1 Vibrio fujianensis
ACCCAATCTAACGCTTTATCAGAGGCCGCTAGTGGGTCTTGCTCTCCTGTCAACGCGCACGCTTCATCTTCATTCATAGCCACAACCGAAACATGGTCACGCAAAAAGTTTTGCCAAAATAGCGGATCTTCTTGAATCACAAATTTAGTTCCGAGTGTTAACACCACCGGCACGTTGTATTGTTTGGCATATTCTATTGCACGCATCGTTGCCTCTGGCATTGGATCGCCAGGTTTACAACGCACAAGATAAGCGGTCAGCACCAAAGCAGACGCATTTTGGAAAATCTTCTCAGGAATACTTTCTGGCCGTAATTGATTCATTTGCCCTTCACTGATAGCAAAGGTTCGTTCACCATCTTCCGTAATGAGAGCAAAACAGCGACCAATTGCTCCGTTCACACCTTGTAAATAATTCAAGTCAACTCGGCTGGATGTATTACATAAATAACGATACCCATAGCTACCAATTTTAATATCTTGGCTCATCACACCTAACAAGGTTGAACGATCATCCGCTAAGACCGAATAGTTATGAAGTGTATTTCCGATTGTTCCACCTGCGTACTCACTGCAGATCAATTGATTGTTTTTTAGCTCTTGGTATAGCGCTTCTGCCGCATCATCATCAATAACTAACGAATGCCCTTTACTTAATCCATAACGTTCAATTAATTCTGAATCTACTTTCGCTTCAATATCGACTAAAGTTTGGTCAATACCAATAATATGAGTACGGGACATTTTTTTATTTTCTTGTGCCTGAATGACAAGAGGATCGCGAGCATGGACAGGAAAATAATGTTTTGACTTACGTTGGCCAGGGAATTTCATAACGGTGGTTCGGCATAGCAATAAAAGGATGGGCGATTCTAACTCGTGACACCGTAAAACAGCAACTGACAGAAAAAGAGCAAACGTTTTCGTAAGCGAGTTTTTTCCTCATCATACTCTACATCCATCAGTCAAAGCCGGAAAAACATCGGGTAACCTCAAAATTGCGCCTTCTCAACTAAAAATAATGTATGCCATCAGTTTCTCCGGCTCTCTCAGCTCTCTTATTATTTCACATTAACTAAGAAATCAACGAGATGATTTGAGAATGAGAAGGTTACGCAGAGATAATTGACCGAAAGAAGTGTGATTGCAGTCTCGGATCTGTCCTCAAAAAAATCTTTCTGTTAGAATCTTCCCCCAAGTTCATCAAGTGGTATTGAGTTATGTCAGAAGCTCACAGTACAAATAGTCAAAAGAAAGTTATTGTTGGCATGTCAGGTGGTGTCGATTCGTCCGTTTCAGCGTATCTATTGCAACAACAGGGCTACCAAGTTGAAGGCCTGTTTATGAAAAACTGGGAAGAAGACGATAACGAAGAATATTGTACCGCAGCTGAAGATTTAGCCGATGCACAAGCCGTCTGTGATAAATTAGGCATCCACTTACATACCATTAATTTTGCAGCGGAATATTGGGATAATGTTTTTGAATACTTCCTTGCCGAATATAAAGCTGGAAGAACGCCTAACCCTGATATTTTATGTAATAAAGAGATCAAATTTAAAGCGTTTCTTGAATTTGCGGATGAAGTACTTGATGCCGATTATATAGCCATGGGTCACTACGTTCGGCGAACGTTTCCTGTCACAGGAGAAAAACCACAAATGTTACGCGGGCTTGATAGCAATAAAGATCAAAGCTACTTCTTGTATACACTTAGCCACCAACAGGTAGCCCGAAGCTTATTCCCAGTCGGTGAACTAGAAAAACCAGAAGTTCGTCGAATTGCAGAAGAGCAAGGCCTTGTGACGGCCAAGAAAAAAGATTCAACCGGTATCTGTTTTATTGGTGAACGCAAATTTACCGATTTCTTATCTCGCTATTTACCTGCACAACCCGGTAAAATTGAAACACCAGAAGGAAAAGTTGTCGGTGAACATCAAGGGTTGATGTACCATACGCTTGGCCAACGTAAAGGCTTACACATTGGTGGTCTTAAGGAAGGAACAGAACAACCTTGGTATGTTGCAGAAAAAGATCTCCAGCGAAATGTTTTGATTGCTGTGCAAGGCGCTGATCACCCTTTACTAAAATCTCGTGGTCTATTGGCATCACAACTGCACTGGGTAAATCGTCAACCAGTCACAGACACGCTACGTTGCACGGTTAAGACACGTTATCGTCAAACAGATATTGCTTGTACCCTCATCCCTATCGATGACAATAACATCAAAGTAATGTTCGATGAGCCACAAGTTGCCGTAACCCCAGGTCAATCGGCGGTATTTTACCAAGGTGAAGTTTGCCTTGGCGGTGGTATTATTGAACAGCGTATCTCATAGTCAACCTTAGGAGTATTGACGTGGCTCACACGAATTATGATCGCACTATCGCTTTTGCTGGGCTCTGCCAAGCAGTGGCCCTGGTACAACAAGTTGCAAGAGATGGCCACTGTGATTCCAACGCGTTCGCCACTTCACTTCAGGCCATTGTTAACACAAACCCGAGCAGTACACTGGATGTGTTTGGCGACGAGGCTAATTTAAAAGTGGGCCTCGAAAGTTTAGTCAATGGTATTGATAACACGCCTACGGGTAATGAAATGACCCGTTATATGATTAGCCTAATGGCATTAGAGCGGAAGTTAAGTAGCCGTAGAGATGCGATGGCACAACTGGGGGATCGCCTGCAAACGATCGAACGCCAAGTCGCGCACTTCGATTTACTTGATGAAACAATGATCAGTAATCTTGCTAATGTCTATCTTGATGTTATTAGTCCGATTGGCCCTCGCATTCAGGTTACCGGCACACCAGCGGTATTACAACAAACAGCCAATCAGCATAAAGTAAGAGCCTTGTTGCTTTCCGGAATTCGCTGTGCCGTACTTTGGCGTCAAGTCGGTGGTCGACGTCGCCATTTGATTTTTAGTCGTAAAAAGATGATCGAGCAAGCTCAACTGCTACTAGCAAGACTTTAAATGATCGACTTCAACTTCACCCACTTTCACATTTAACTCAAACTCCAGGAGAAAAACATGGAACTGTCAGCATTGACTGCTGTTTCACCGGTAGATGGCCGATACGGAAGTAAAACGATTGCGTTACGTAGTATCTTCAGTGAATATGGTCTCCTAAAGTACCGAACTATCGTTGAAATTCGTTGGCTACAAAAGCTGGCTGCTACTGCAGCAATTACTGAGGTCCCACAGCTCAGTGAGCAAGCAAATCAATTTCTTGATCAATTAGCTGACAACTTTAATGAACAAGATGCCCAACGTATTAAAGACATCGAACGTACTACGAACCACGATGTCAAAGCGGTTGAATATTTCTTAAAAGAAAAAGTCGCCGAAGTTCCTGAGCTGCATGCCATTAATGAATTCATTCATTTTGCCTGCACATCAGAAGATATTAATAACACGTCTCATGCCCTGATGCTGAAAGAAGCTCGTGATACGGTTATCCTGCCAGAAATTCGCAACATTATTGATGCGATTCGAAAATTAGCCGAAGAATATCGCGATATTCCCTTACTTTCACGAACTCATGGGCAGCCCGCTTCACCATCAACGATGGGGAAAGAAATGGCGAACGTGGCTTACCGTATGGAACGTCAGTATAAGCAAATCGCCAATATTGAAATTCTAGCTAAAATTAATGGTGCCGTCGGTAATTATAACGCTCATCTTTCTGCCTACCCTGAAGTCGATTGGCATAAATTCAGTGAAGAGTTTATTTGCGAATCTTTAGGGGTAGCATGGAACCCATACACAACTCAGATCGAACCTCACGATTATATTGCTGAGCTATTCGATGCGATTGCTCGTTTTAATACGATTTTGATTGATTTTGATCGTGATATTTGGGGTTATATCGCACTAGGTCACTTCAAACAAAGAACCATTGCTGGCGAAATTGGCTCCTCAACCATGCCGCACAAAGTTAACCCTATTGATTTTGAAAATTCCGAAGGGAATCTCGGCTTAGCCAACGCCATTTTTACACATCTTGCGCAAAAGTTACCTATTTCTCGCTGGCAACGTGATCTCACTGACTCTACCGTTCTGCGTAACTTAGGGGTTGGTGTTGGCTATGCCATTATCGCTTATACTTCTACCTTGAAAGGGATCAGCAAATTAGAGGTGAATCGCGAGGCACTATTGGCCGAGTTAGATAAGAACTGGGAAGTGCTTGCCGAACCAGTACAAACGGTCATGCGCCGTTATGGTATTGAAAAACCATATGAAAAACTTAAAGAATTAACCCGAGGAAAACGGGTGGACGGTGAAGCCATGCGTGATTTTATTGATGGACTAGCGTTACCACAACCCGAGAAAGATCGCCTAAAACAGATGACTCCCGCCAGCTATATTGGCTATGCTATCGAACTGACTGATAAACTCTAACTGGATTAGATTAGTATTCAATACAAGGGCCATATATGGCCCTTTTTCATCACAACCATATGCTCTTGGTGATTATGGCTGCTTTTGAAAAAATAACGTAATTTTTCCGACTTCAATGCCGAATTTTTTAATCTTAGTCAGATTAAACATATGCTTTTCATCTTGACGATACATCCAATCATCAAATAAAACCTGAATCGCTTGTTGCTCAGTTTGTAATAAAAAAGTGTACTGCCAATGTAAAGTATTTCCGACCGCCTTTCCTTTAGCTTGGCCGATAATATCATCTGCTTCACCGAGGTATTCACCGCGATCAGTACGAGTAATTATCCAAATTCGCTGACTTTCTTCACCGTCATCAAACACAAAGTCTTCCACTAAAGTCAGAACCTCGCCTTCTACAGAGCCTTTAATTAAGACTTCAAAGCGTCGTGTTTGTTTATCTGTATAATCTTGCACCATCCCCCAGGCTTGAGTTGTGCTTGAAAAATATTCGAATAAATCAAACTTGGGTTCATTTTTTTGATAGTCCTGAATGTCTGCTGAGCAGGCAGTGAGTAAACATCCCCCCAACAACCAAAGCCATGCATAGAAGTATTTCATCAGTTTATTCCTATTAACTGCTTTCTTAATTGAGGATAATGGCTACGTGGCGATAGCCAAATAGCTAGGAAGGCCTCATTCATTACCGGATCTTGAACCAGGCCACGTATTTCAGACTCATCCTGTGAAGGAAAGAAAATAAGTTGACCTCTTTGTCCATCCGAGAGATACACCAAACGCTGCCCTTGTTCGACACTTGGAAACATGTGACTAAATTCACTCAGCCACCGCTCTATTTCTGCCGCTGAATAGCCAAGTTTTTGCCACTGCTTTTGGGTCGCCTCTAATAGTTGTTGCTGCGAGATTGATCGCAAGTAGTGAATTTCCAATGCAACTGGATGAGCTGGTAAATCATCAATATGATGATAGATACCATCTGGTGTACGGAGCTGGGAGGTATAAACATCAAACCATAACCACGAAAGGGTTGCCTGCCCAACCACTGGCCACATTGACCACATGGTTTGCGAATCTTGGATAGACGCCGCCCGAACAGGAAGTAATAAAGTTAAGCTTAAACTGAATTTAGTGAT
>NZ_NBUS01000054.1:725652-735122 GCF_002749895.1 Vibrio fujianensis
CGACTATCCATTTCATCGGTGAACACCTTTAGCAAAAAGAAGGTTAACAAGAACCACTGGATAAAGAGTATCCCTAATGTGATCGAAACTGGGTAAACCAGCGTAACAGCACCAAAACGATATCCTGCCCAATAGCTGAGAGCTCCCCCTAATCCGCCCAAAAACATCACCCATAGGCGAGGATAAGTACAAACAACGGTTAACAACCTTTGGCTATACCAAGCAAAGCCTCCCCATAGGGCAATGAGCCATAGCGGAATCCAAGTTGCCTCGGCAAAAATGAATAGCGCAAAGTAATGATTTGCCATATCCAGAGTCATACCGATGATCGTGATGACCAACACCGGAAATATGCGATAACGCGCATAGTAGACAGACGTCAACCAAGTCAAGAGTACCAAGCCAAGCGTGACGCCTTGCCAGTTGGTTTGCCCTAATACCGCGCACAACCAAATCACTTCAAACCATAATGATGGCCACAACAAGCTACGCATTATCCACTCTTCTGCAATGTCATATGAACAGCGCTGATCGTACGAGCGTTAAACCCACCCTCACAGTAGCAAAGATAATAGCGCCACATACGGACAAATCGTTCATCGTAACCAAGTGCCCGTACCTGCTCCAGCGAAATTTCAAAACGTTGACGCCAGTCAGCTAACGTCTGTGCATAATCTAATCCGAGGTCAAAGAGATCACGAATCACAAGATCACTATATCGAGTGGCAGTTTCAGCCAGTACCGTAATTGAGGGTAAAAATCCACCGGGGAAAATATATTTCTGAATAAAATCAACATTATTACGATAATATTGATAACGTTGGTCGACAATAGTAATCGCTTGAATCGCCATTAGCCCTTGCGGTTTTAATCTCTCATTACACTGCTGAATATAGGACTTTAAGTAAGCATGACCGACGGCTTCAATCATCTCGATCGAAACAAGTTTGTCAAACTGCCCGCTCAACTGACGATAATCCTTTTTCAACAGAGTAATTTTATCGCTTAATCCGAGCTGTTTTACCAACGCTTCTGTATAGGCAAATTGCTGCTCTGAGATAGTCGTCGTGGTCACACGGCATCCATACTGCTGAGCCATATAGATCGCCATCGCTCCCCAACCTGTACCAATTTCTAATACATGATCTGTCGGTTGAAGTTGTAGCTGTTGACATAAACGATCCATTTTATTGATCTGAGCTTGCTCTAAGCTCTCTTCAGCAGAATGATAAAGCGCACTTGAATAGAGCATGTTTTTATCTAAAAAGGTTTGATAGAGCGTATTACCTAAATCGTAATGTGCCTCAATATTTTCCTTAGCTTGTCCAACCGTATTACGTTTTAACCAATGTCCAAGTTGGTTAACCGTACGTGTCCATACGCTACTTTTCGCTTCCAGTTGATCAAGTGCCGACAGGTTTCTCGCCATCAATTCCATCACCGCCGTCAAATCTGGACTATCCCACCACCCATCCATATATGCTTCTGCAGCGGCAATACTGCCTCCTTTGAGCAACCGAGCATAAAAATCAGGATGCTTCACTTCGATAAAGGCATGCAACTGGCCAGTATCACTAGAGCCAAATTGTTCCATGTTTTCATCATGATATGATTCTTTAATGGTCAAGCTACCAATACGTAATAAATGGAGAGACCTCAATGCCACCGCTCTGGCACCTTTGGAAAACATAGTCCGGGTTTTAGGCATTATTAAAGAAGCGGACGGTATCATTATTCTCTCTCCTTACTCTTGTCTTGTTCCGATTGTGGGTGTGCATAAAAGGGAGCACCTTTACGCCAAAGTTTAAAAGCATGCCAATAAATCCCCACCATCACTTTCACTGTCATCATCGGTGTTTTGAGCAATAACTTAATCAGTGCATTACTGGTAAAAGGTTGAGCACGCAAGGTCAATGTGGCATCAAACTCTTTATGCTGCCGGTGACACTCTAAATGCACCATTAAATGATCAGTCAAGGGTTTCAGCTTCCAATGGTATTGTTGGTCGATGGGATTAAAAGGTGACACATGAAAGGCTTTATCTTGTTGCCAATGCTGATTATTGTTACCGGCATCTGCTGGGAGCGCATAATAGTGTCGCTCATTCCAGGGGGTATTGCTGACTTCAGCTAATAAATAACGCCACAGGCCTTGTTCATCATATAAGTAATAAAAATTAACGGGACTAAAATACAGCCCGAGGTAACGTAAATGGAGTACCGCGACGACTTTACCCGTTATCTTGTCACCAGTTAATTGCTCTACTTTACTTTGCACTGCACGCTTTAAATCACCCTCACCGAGATAATCTTGACGACGAAAGCGTGCCCAGTGCCACCATTTTTCACCTAGCCCCCAGACTTGATTTTTCAATGCTTGCCATTCATCCAAATCAATACAGGGCATGAATAATCGGTAGTTCAGCGCATGTTGCACAGGGGTTAAGCGGCGATGCCGAATATGACCAACCATTAAGCAACTTCCGATATGAGATGGAACGTCACTCATTTCACAACTCCTTATTTAAACTTCGCTTGCAGAGCATTTAATTGTGTCACAACATCCAAGCCGCTTTTTACACCATCTTCATGAAAACCGTTGTGCCAATACGCACCACAAAACCAGGTATGATTAATACCATTCACCTCTGATTTACGTTGCTGGGCAGCAATCCCTTGTGTCGTAAACACTGGATGATGATAGATAAACCGCCTAAGCACTTTATCTGGATCAATATCTTGACCGCTATTGAGCGTGACACAAAAAGTGCTTGAAGAAGAAATATGCTGCAGAATATTCATATTGTAGGTTAAAGAGGGTAAACGGGTTTGCTGATCTTGCACGCCCTTCAACCAGTAGTTCCAAGATGCCCACGCAGCTTTCCTTTTTGGGAGTAACGAGGTATCGGTGTGTAAAATCACTTCATTCGCCTGATAAGTCATGGCCCCCAGAATATCTTGTTCTTTTTCGGTCGGATCGGCCAACATCGCTAAAGCTTGATCGCTATGACAAGCAAAGATCACTTGATCAAACCGTTCTACTTGGTCATTGACGGTTAATTCTACCCCTGAGTCCATTCGGCGTACGGATGTGACCGGAGAATTTAGCCTGATCTGCTGCTGAAACCCTTTCGTTAAAGGCGTGATATACGACCGTGAGCCGCCTTGAATAACATACCACTGTGGACGATTAGCTACTTCAAGTAATCCATGGTTTAGAAAAAAGCGTAAGAAAAAACCCAACGGGAAAACTCGCATATCTGCCAATGAAGATGACCAAATGGCAGCTCCCATCGGTAAGATATAATTTTCACAGAAATAGTCAGAAAACTGATGGTGTTGTAAAAAGTCCCCCAACGTGAGTAACGTTTGTGCTGGCTGATGACTCGCCAACTTAGCCAACCGATTAAAGCGCAATATTTCGCCAATAAAACGATAAAACTTAGGGTTCAGCCAATTTCGTTTCTGCGCAAATAATGTCGTTAAGGTATGTCCGTTATATTCCAAGCCATTGCCATCATTACGGACACTAAAACTCATTTGTGTGGGCAGCCCTTTGACACCGATTTCGTCCATCATACGGATAAAATTTGGATAAGTGCGGTCGTTATAGACAATAAAGCCGGTATCAATTACGTAATGCTGCCCTTCCCATTCAACATCGACCGTTGCCGTGTGACCCCCAATATAATCATTGGCCTCAAACACGGTGATATCATGATCAGTATGTAAATAGTGACCACACGTTAAGCCTGAAATTCCGCTGCCAATAATAGCAATTTTCATGATTTATCCTTTTTATACACGAACCAGCCACTTCACCCATTGATGCTGCCAACGATAGGGTAATAAGGCGAGTAGTCGAATCATCCAAGTAAAACGGGCTGGAAAATAAATATTTTTTTTCCCCTTTGCTAACCCGGTACGAATGGCTTTTGATGCCTGTTGAACGGTAATCATCATAGGCATTGGGAAATTATTTTTGTCGGTTAAAGGCGTGGCGACAAAGCCTGGGAAAATGGTGGTGATAGCAACGCCTTTATTCTGCCAATCTAGTGCCAGTGAACGAGCTAAATAACCCACGGCTGCTTTTGATGCTCCATAAGCTTCCGCTCTCGGAAGTGCTAACTCACTAGCTATCGATCCGACAATCGCCACTCGATGCCCTTTCATCAGTCTCGATTGAATCGCCTCAAGGCAAATTGCGACACCAAAAACATTGACAGCAAAAACACGAGCCAAGCGCTCTGTGTCCATTAATCCATCATCGATATATTCACAATTACCGGCATTTAAAATCCACAGCTCTGGAATAAATGGTAAGTTTGCAAACGCATTCAAGGTTTCTGTTCGATCTGTCACATCAGACACTAAAGGATAGATAGAACCATCATCTGCTGCGAGCTGCTCTAAAGCGGCTCGGTTGCGTCCACAAGCGATAACTTGCCAACCTTGTTGAGCATAATCTTGTGCCAGCTGTCGCCCGATTCCGGAACTGGCTCCGGTAATTAAGACTTTATTCATTGGCCCAATCTCCGCTTTATGCAACGAATCACACGACCAAGTAGCGGTAAGTGCTCGTACAACATCTCGCCTAGATCAAAGTAGTCACGATGATAAATCACTTTGCCATCCTCAAACTTAATACAACTGGTTCCTTGTACTGAAATCATAGTGCCGCCGGCTAACTTGGGATGTTGTAAATGCATCGTCCAAGTGAGAAAAGCATTTTGTCCCAACTGTTGCTGTTCATGGATGGTAAAATCACAACGCTGAACATTTTGATAAAGCTGAACAAAATAGCACTGCAACGCCGCTAAGCCTTCTATATGGTGAGCCGAATCTTCAAAGACGACATGTGGATGATAAAGTTCAGCAAGCTGATCAAGATTATGTTTACTTAACTGACGATAAAACTGACTGACGTCCTGTACATCCATACCATGCCCCATACTTATACAAAATTATTTCCCGTATAACCATTAATTAAGATAGTGCATTTTTCTATAGTTGTACAAATTTATTTTTGTACAACTATAGAAACCTCGACCTATCACTAAAAGCGCGGCAAGTAAAATAGAAAAATGACAAACGATCGTACGAATGAGGGGGGATTGGTCATCTGATGTGGAAAAATTGAACCAGCATAACGCTGGTTCAATATAAAGTTAGAGTTGGCGCAAAGCGGCAATACGTTTATCTAAGGGAGGATGGCTCATCAAAAGTTCAGTTATGGTTCGTTTACCATTAATCCCAAATGCCATCATCGAGCCTTCAAGCTGAGGCTCATAGCTCATTTTTAACCGTTCTAAAGCGGCGATCATTTTGTGTCTTCCAACCAATTGTGCCGCACCAGCATCTGCATGATATTCTCGATGACGGCTGTACCACATAGTAATAAAGCTGGCTAAGAATCCAAAGACTAACTCAAGAACCATAGACACAGCAAAATAGACCATCATATTACTCCCTTCACCCTCATCGGAGTTTCGTGAAGAAATAATATTAGCAATGAAACGAGATAAGAAAATAACAAAGGTATTCACGACCCCTTGCATTAAAGTCATGGTAACCATATCGCCATTCGCAATATGACTAACTTCATGCGCTAACACCGCTTCAGCTTCATCTCTCGTCATGTTATGCAAAAGCCCAGTAGAAACGGCAACCAATGAGTCATCACGTTTCGCACCTGTAGCAAACGCATTCATATCCGGCGCATCGTAGATTGCGACCGTGGGCATGCCAATACCCGCTTGCTGTGCTTGGCGACGAACGGTTTGTAATAACCAATGTTCCATTTCATTACGAGGGCTTTCTATTACTCTTCCCCCGACCGAACGTAATGCCATACCCTTTGACATCAGAAGTGAGATAAATGCACCGCCAAAACCAAATACCGCAGCCAGCACCAATAGGCCAGACAAGCTACCCGGTTGCATGCCTGTTACCGCATAAACAATATTCAAAACAACACTAAGAACCAGCACCACAGCTAAGTTTGTTGCTAAGAATAACAATACTCGCTTCATGACTTCTCTCCAAATCGGACTTTATTAAATAGACGCTGAATGAAGATCTTCAACGTCAGTATTTTAATACATAATGTCATCGATTGAATATTCAAGGCTAGCGGATAAATTGCAACATTTAATGTCTATAGCCAAACAACTTGGCGTTGCAGATAGGCACCGCGACGACTTCAACAAGTAGAACGGCGATCATCCAAAAGACTGATCCGATCAGTCCATCTTTATACTTTAGTCTTATTGAAGCGTCGACTTAAAGCCATTACATTGCCAGAAGTTAAGACAACGTTAAACCTCAGTAAAGGAAACGCTCATGACTGAAGTAAGTCGCTATCAAATGGCAATTGATTTATTACGCTGTCATCTAGGATTAAGTGAAGAAGAAGCAAAACAACAGTTAGGACTAAGCACAGAAGAGACCATTCCTTCTCACATCATGAATATGCCACACTCTTTAGTGGGGTTATCTCAAGAGAAATAGCAGAATAAAGAACAGGGCACATCCTCTGCCGCCCTGCTCTTTAGGGTTCTAAACGCGCGTTATTTGATGTTTAGCAACGGAGAAATATCAATAAAGCGACCTAATTCGCGGCGCTTGACACTTGGCATATAGGGTATTTCACCTAATTTAGGTGCATCTAAGCGAGCTTCAAGTAGTGAAATAATATCGGCATAATGTTCAGTCCCTGGATTCACACGATTCGCCACCCAGCCAACTAAATTTAACCCGTCTGATCGAATAGACTCAGCAGTCAATAATGCGTGACTTAAACAGCCTAATTTAATCCCGACCACTAAAACGACAGGTAATTGCTCTTGTTGAACCCAACTCGAAAGACTTTCGTTATCTGAAATAGGCACACGCCAACCGCCAGCACCTTCGACGAGAACAACATCAGCATGAGCCTTTAATTTCAGCAGTTTTTCACTCAACACCGAATACTCAATGGTTTGGTGTTGATGTTTTGCAGCAATGTGTGGCGAAGTTGGTAGCTCTAATGCAAAGGGATTAATATCCTCATACGGCATTTTTTCTGTTGCTGCTTGCAATAAATGCAGCGCATCACCGTTACGTAATCCTTGCTCTGTTTTCTCACAACCCGCCGAAACTGGCTTGTAGCCAATCGTCGATAACCCTTTTTCAGCATAGGCTTGAAGAATAGCTTTTGAAGCTACTGTTTTGCCTACATCAGTATCCGTACCCGCAATAAATAATGCATCTATCATCGATGTAAAACCCCTAAACAAACCTGATATGTTGCAGGTAGAAGACCTTGATGGTTACGAAACAATTGATATGCCTGCTCTACCTGAGCAAGTGTATGGCGTCGAGTCAATCCTTGCGCTCGACCTGGAACATGGTTAGCACCAATGCCTTTTAAGTCTCGCATCAAAGAGACTGCACTCTCATACCATACCGTGATTGCAGATAAGTCTAAGTGAATTTGTTGATAATCAGCTTGCGCTAACGCAATTTTTATCTGATTGAGCGACGTGAAGCGATTGACGTGTTGATATGAATCAACTTTTAGCCATGATTGTTGTAGCTCAACTAAGGATCCCTCTAATAGTGTTGAAAGACAAACCCGTCCTGTTGGCTTTAATACTCGATAGATTTCTTGTAAGGGCGTCGCTAAGTTTTCACACCATTGCAAAGCAAGACTTGAAAATACCACATCGAATACTGAAGAAGCAAAAGGCAACACTTCACCATCGGCTTGTAGGTAAGCCATTCGAGCAGTGCCACATCGTTGATAAGCTTGCTGCAACATCGCTAAAGAGAGATCGACACACACAACCGTCGCACCTCTTGATTGCAGTATTTGAGAGCAATACCCAGTTCCACACCCCAAATCAAGAATACGCCACCCATTCAGCTGTTCAGGTAGCTTATCAAGTAAACGCAGACCGACATCACGTTGGAAGGCGGCATGTTGATCATAGCGTGCTGCCGCTTTACTAAACGCTTGGGCAATGGCTACTTTATCACTTTGGACTGAAAATTCGTGACTCGTTACCTCGACCATTCATATTTCTCCAATGTATCCATCAAAGCCTGGGTCATCATTTTTACTTGTTCAATTGAATGGTTGGTGGTTAGGGTAATACGTAATCGCGCTGCGCCATGAGGAACCGTTGGTGGGCGAATCGCCGTTAGCCAAATCCCCCTTTCACGTAGGTGATGCGCGATTGTCATTGCACGTTGACTGCTCCCCAACAGAAAGGGTTTAATCGGCGTTTGACTGGCAATAAATCCAGCAACCGGAGACAATGCCTGATCATAAACCGCAGCAAGTTCTGCTAATTTATCACGTCGCCACGTTTGTTGCTGAACCATACCAATGGCATGAGTAATTGCATGGGCTTGTGCTGGTGGCATGGCAGTAGAATAGACATGGTGCCGAGCAAATTGGGTTACATAATCCCCAAGCTCGTCACGACAAAGAATAGCCGCACCGGCTACACCGAGAGCCTTACCAAACGTGACAACTAAAATATCAGGCCAAATCCCCGCCTGCTCACAACTACCTCGACCTTGCTGGCCTAAGACACCCACACCATGTGCATCATCAACCATCAACCAAGCGTGCTGGTTAACCTGCTGATGTATCTCTGCTAATGGTGCACAATCACCATCCATACTAAAAACCCCTTCCGTCACCACTAAGCATGTCGCTGACTCGGTTAATAGCTGAGTTAAATGTTGTACATCATTGTGTTTGAAGCGTTTCATGGTGGCAAAAGACAACCTGCCCGCTTCCATCAGCGAAGCATGATTCAGCTTATCTTGCAGCAGTAAGTCACCTTTTTCTAACAAGGTAAAAAGTAACGCTTGATTCGCACTAAATCCGGAAGCAAATAAAATAGCGCGAGGATAACCGAACCAGTCACATAACGTTTTTTCAAGCCGTTCATGGGCGGCAGAAAATCCAGTGACCAGTGGCGATGCACCACTCCCTGCCCCATATAAACTCAAACCGTGTTGCCAAGCTTGAATTAAGCTTTTATCTGTCGCTAACCCTAAATAATCATTACTAGAAAAGTTAAAGTAGCCCTGACCATTCCACTCTAGATAAGGTTGATTGCCGCCTAGTAGAGGCTGTAACTGACGGATACCGTCTTGCTGTTTTCGTGCCAGCAACGCTTGCTGAATACGAGCATTAAACCGTACCGTCATAAAACGCTGGCATCATAAAATAAGTCATCGGGGCTAGGGCGAGCAGCGACACGCTCAATCACTTGATCAATCAGTTCATTCTCCGCCACTTGATCCGGTTTTTGTACCCGGTGTTGATGATTAATGCCTAATTTAGTAAATAGTAGCATATCGCTATCTTCGGCTGGATTGGGTGTGGTCAGTAGTTTACAACCATAGAAAATAGAGTTGGCTCCCGCCATAAAACAGAGTGCTTGCATCTGTTCGTTCATTTTCTCTCGTCCA
>NZ_NBUS01000054.1:735132-742314 GCF_002749895.1 Vibrio fujianensis
GGCATCATAATTCGTGCTGCCGCAATCAAACGAACAAAGTCAAAGGGTTCCACATCCTCCGCCGTTTCCAGCGGCGTACCTGGCACTTTCACCAACATATTAATCGGCACACTTTCCGGCTGAGTAGGAAGATTGGCCAACTCCACCAACAGTCCAGCGCGATCATGAGAACTTTCTCCCATACCAATAATGCCACCCGAACAGATCTTCATCCCTGCCTCTCGCACATGTGACAAGGTATCCAAACGGTCTTGATAGGTTCGCGTTGTAATAATGTGACTGTAAAATTCAGGTGACGTGTCTAAGTTATGGTTATAATAATCTAACCCCGCATTAGCTAGCTCTTTGGCTTGCTCAGGGGTTAGCATACCTAGCGTCATACAGGTTTCTAATCCCATCTCTTTCACACCGGCGATCATCGCTTTTAACAATGGCATATCACGCGCTTTCGGATTCTTCCATGCCGCTCCCATACAAAAGCGGGTCGATCCTGACTGCTTCGCTTTTTGTGCGGCCTCTAAAACGCGTGTAACTTCCATCAAACGTTCTTTATCAACATCGGTTCGATAATGAGCACTTTGCGGACAATACTTGCAATCTTCTGGGCAGGCTCCTGTTTTGATTGAAAGCAAGGTACTGACTTGTACATGGTTATGCGGATGATAATGACGATGAACTTGCTGTGCTTCAAACAACAGATCCATAAACGGTTTTTCAAGTAGTGCCTTCACTTCAGCCACTGTCCAGTTATGACGAACGTCCACAGGTAATCCTTAACAGGTAATGTTATTTCGTTAGCGTTATGCTTGGCTAGTTTACTGAGACACGCTAAACTGTCAATTAAAACAACAAGCAATGGTTTACATCTGTTTATTATTTAATCTTTTCTGGTTTGGATTTTTATGGATTTAGCGTTTGATCGCCAGCATATCTGGCATCCTTATACTTCGATATTGGCACCTCTACCCTGTTATCCTGTCAATCGTGCCCAAGGTGTTTATCTCTATTTAGACGATGAAACGCCACTGATTGATGGTATGTCTTCGTGGTGGGCTGCAATTCATGGATATAACCACCCCGAACTCACTCAAGCCGCTCACCAGCAATTGGATAAAATGGCCCATGTGATGTTTGGTGGAATTACTCATCAACCTGCGATTGAGGTCTGCCAACGTTTATTAGCATTAACGCCGAAAAACTTACAACACATTTTCCTTGCTGATTCCGGTTCTGTGGCGGTTGAAGTGAGCTTGAAAATGGCGTTGCAATATTGGCAAGCGAAAGGAGAGCCCCGGGCAAAATTTCTCACCTTACGTCATGGTTATCATGGTGACACCTTCGCCGCGATGTCAGTCACCGATCCTGACAATTCCATGCATCGTCTCTACAAAGGATTTCTTCCCGAACATATTTTTGCCGACTCACCACAAATCGGTTTTTGGCAACACTGGCAAGAGCATGATATCGACAACTTCCGAACTCAACTCGCCGAGCATCACCTGCAGATTGCTGCGGTGATCTTAGAACCCATTGTACAAGGGGCAGGAGGGATGCGAATGTATCATCCCGAATTTCTACGCCAAGTTCGATCGCTGTGCGATGAATATGGCATCTTGTTGATCCTCGATGAAATTGCAACGGGTTTCGGACGCACAGGTAAACTATTTGCTTGTCAACATGCCGGTATTGAGCCAGATATTATGTGTGTAGGAAAAGCGTTAACTGGCGGTTATATGACTTTGGCGGCGACCCTCACCAGCAAACAGGTTGCCGAGACAGTTTGTCGTGGTGAAGCTCAGTGTTTTATGCATGGTCCAACCTTTATGGGTAATCCGTTAGCATGCGCAGTGGCTGCAGCAAGCCTAGCACTTATCGAGCAAGGCGACTGGCAAACACAAGTGGCACGAATAGAAACTCAATTTGCGGCCCGATTACCCAATTTCCAAGCTTATCCTATCGTCAAAGAGACTCGCTGGCTCGGCGCTATTGGTGTGATAGAAACCCACCACCCTGTCAACATGGAAGTCATTCAAGCCCTCTTTGTAAGCTTAGGCGTATGGATCCGACCCTTTGGTCATTTAATTTATTTAATGCCGCCTTATATCTGTACTGCTGAACAAATAGATACATTATTGCACGCGGTAGAGATTGCTTTACAAGACCAGCATAACTTTCAAATCACTTGACGTTTCTGATCATGAACCTATTGCAAAAAATGATAAAAAAACCGACGCCAATAGACGTCGGTTTTTTACAGTTCCATCCGGATTCATTAACCGATATGAGTCAGACCATTCATATATTTCTGTAGAACCGCTGGAATCTCAATCCGGCCATCCGCTTGTTGATAGTTTTCTAAAATCGCCACCATGGTACGGCCTACCGCCAAACCAGAACCGTTCAATGTATGCACCAATTCTGGTTTCTTTTCCCCTTTACGGCGGAAACGAGCTTGCATACGACGAGCTTGGAAATCCCACATATTGGAACATGATGAAATTTCACGATAGGTTTTTTGCGCCGGAACCCACACTTCTAGGTCATAGGTTTTACGCGCACCAAAGCCCATATCACCCGTACACAGCACCACTTTACGGTAAGGTAGGTCAAGCAACTGTAATACTTTTTCAGCATGACCCGTTAACTCTTCTAATGCCGCCATTGACGCTTCTGGTTTGGTGATCTGCACCAATTCCACCTTGTCAAACTGGTGCATACGGATCAAACCACGCGTATCACGGCCATAAGAGCCAGCTTCAGAGCGGAAACAAGGAGTATGGGCAGTCATCTTGAGCGGGAGTTCCGCTTCATCAAGAATTACATCACGCACCAAGTTCGTCACCGGCACTTCTGCGGTTGGAATCAATGACAAACGGCGAGGCTCTTCGTCACTCACTTTTTCTGTCAATGGCTCAGTATGAAACAGATCTTGGCCAAACTTTGGCAATTGCCCTGTTCCAAACAAGGTATCCGCGTTAACGAGATAAGGAACATACAACTCGGTATAGCCATGTTGCTCGGTATGCAAGTCGAGCATAAATTGAGCAATGGCACGATGTAGGCGGGCAAATTGACCTTTCATCACCACAAATCGGGCACCG
This sequence comes from Vibrio fujianensis, assembly GCF_002749895.1. Lineage (GTDB taxonomy): Bacteria > Pseudomonadota > Gammaproteobacteria > Enterobacterales > Vibrionaceae > Vibrio > Vibrio fujianensis. Next base: position 738,234 of record NZ_NBUS01000054.1, read on the forward strand.
GTAATTTTTGTCGCACTCGCGAAATCTAAGCCATCACCCATTTCGCCTAAATCAACATGATCTTTGACTGCAAAGTCATACTCTTTTGGCGTCCCCCAACGTGACACTTCCACGTTATCGTTTTCATCTTTTCCTTCAGGAACCGATTCATCAGGAAGGTTAGGGATACTTTGAGTTATCGCATCTAACCGTGCTTGAACTTTATCTAATTCGACCTTTTTAGCATCCAAATCATCACCCAGCGTCCCGATCTGTTTTTTGATCGCTTCTGCGCCCTCTTTATCGCCTTTCGACATCAGTTGGCCAATTTGCTTGGAGATGGAATTACGCGTGGATTGTAAATTTTCAACTTCTACTTGAATCGACTTGCGTTGTTCTTCAAGTGTGCGGATAGTTTCTACGTCAAGCTTAAAGCCACGACGTGCTAATTTTGCAGCTGTCTCATCCAGCTCAGTGCGAAGTAATTTAGAATCCAGCATTGCTAATCCTATGCTTTTAATGTTATGAAGAAACGTATGTGCTTGCTTTTTAAGCAAAGCCAGACGTATTGAAATTTACTTTGTCAAAGATAACGAAAAGCCACTACTTTTCATAGCGCTTTTGTGGGCTTTTTGCGTCTAACGCCGCCAGATACTCGAGTTTTTCAGAAATTTTAGTTTCTAAGCCTCGATTAGTCGGCTGATAATAGCGCTTACCCACCATTTCTGGCGGAAGGTAACGCTCTCCTGCCGCATAAGCTCCAAGTTCATCGTGAGCATAACGATATTCCGCTCCATAACCTAACTCTTGCATCAAACGTGTCGGAGCATTGCGTAGATGAACGGGTACCTCATACTCAGGGAGGTTGTGCACATCACTCAGCGCGTGTTTCCACGCCGTATACACGGCATTACTTTTCGGCGCACAAGCAAGATAAACCGCAGCTTGAGCGATAGCTCGCTCCCCTTCAGCTGGCCCAACTCGGGTAAAACAATCCCACGCAGAAAGCGCGACTTGCATCGCGCGTGGATCGGCATTCCCTACATCTTCAGAGGCTATCGCTAATAATCGACGAGCAATATATAACGGGTCGCACCCTGCAGAAATCATTCGCGCCATCCAATATAGCGCAGCATCTGGGTTAGACCCGCGTATTGATTTATGAAAAGCGGAGATTAAGTCATACCAAAGATCACCTTGGTTATCAAAACGAGCCACCTTTTCGCCCGCCACTTCGGCCAAGAGATTTAAGGTAATTTGCTTACAGCCTTGTGCATCAGCTTCTGCCATATCATACAAGAGTTCCAAGTAATTCAATGACATGCGAGCATCACCATTGACAAGTTCTGCTAGCCGCTCTAGCACTTGATCATGGAAACATGCTGGCGTTTTTCCTAAACCTCGCTCGACATCATGAACCGCTTGATTAAGTGCCTGAAGAATTTCTTGCTCGCTAAGCGACATCAATTTATAGACTCGGGCACGTGATAACAGAGCGTTATTAAGTTCAAATGACGGATTCTCTGTGGTCGCACCAATAAAGGTGACGGTTCCATCTTCAATATGGGGTAAAAAGGCATCTTGCTGGGATTTGTTAAAGCGATGGACTTCGTCGACAAATAAAATCGTTCGTCTTCCGGCACGCTGGTTTTCTCGCGCTTTATCAATCGCCGCTCGAATCTCTTTCACCCCTGAAGTCACGGCAGAAACTCGCTCCACTTCCGCATTGGCATAATTGGCTGCTACTTCAGCTAGTGTTGTTTTCCCCGTTCCCGGTGGCCCCCATAAGATCATGGAATGGATATGGCCGGCTTGTAATGCGCGCCGGAGCGGCTTATCTGGCCCTAAAATATGCTGCTGGCCGATATATTGCTCGACTGTTTGAGGCCTCATACGTGCGGCAAGGGGACGAAAATCTTCGTCACCTGAAAAATCTAAACTGTAGTTACTCACGATTACTCATTATTCATGACATTAACGTTGGTCATCAACCTCAACCCCATCAGGGATGGTAAATTGAAACTGACTACTTGCTGGTGTTTGTAGCTTTACATTATAAAAGGTAAATCGGCTTTGTTGCCCATCTTGCTCAATCACATTGAACCCTTGCACAATACCTTGATCATTAATCTTTATTTGAAAATGACCTTGGTTAGATTCAAAAGAAATCGGAATGAGCGTAAACACATCCCCGACTTGTTCAACCTGATAAGCATCCCAATCACGAGCCTGATTGCGAGTCAGAAGAACAAACGGTGTTTGCTCTGTCGCTTGTTTTTGGTCATAAATGGTCACTTGTTCAATAAACGGACTGTAATACCAGAGTGATTGTCCATCAGAAACCAGTAGATTTTCGTCTGGCTCAGTGGTTTGCCAACGAAAAAATCCTGGCCGGGCAATATCAACAACCCCTTTGCCATCCATCACGGTATCCCCTTCGGGACTCACTACCTGTTGAGAAAATTGAGCACTAAACCCATCGGTTAACGCTAATCGTTCACTTAAGGTTTCTTTTGGCGTAGCGAACACAGAAAAACTACAAAAAATCAGGGCAACCCATTTTTTCATTCTCATTTGACTCCTAACAACCTTATTGACAAAGGTTATGGCTGTTTTTTACGGTTTATATGTCAATCTCAAGTTAATAAAGTTCTATTGCCCACAACACTGTTTAAACTTTTTACCACTGGCACAAGGGCAAGGATCATTACGCCCTACCGACTTATAAGGATTAACCTGTTGTGATTTGTCCCCCACCAACTGTTCATCTGCTGCAAGAGCGACTTCATGCACCATGAGATCGAGTTGTTCAATCATATGAGCTAGCGTCGGCAAGGCATCATAGCCTGCTGCTTGCATCTGTAAATGTGTTTGCTCTTCATCAATCGCCAACATCAAGGTGGTTAGTAGCGCCTGAAGCATACGATATGATCCATCAGATACTGGTGTCGATAACCATTGTGTTTCAATGCGTGGCCATAGCGTCATAAATCCTTCTGCAAAATCCGCTAACCCTTCTTCCCTACTTGGTGCGTGGGTTTTCAGTAATGACAACAGCGCATACTCATTACGTTTCAATTTTTGGTATTGGGCATGGATCTGCTGCGTCACGACAGGCTCAAGTTCATGAACATGATCAGGGAATAGCTCGCTAAGCCATGAGTTAGGATCAAGAGGTTGAATGGTTAAATTAGCAGCAAACACCATTCCTTCAATAAAAAGCGGAGACTCATCCACCGCTAATGATGACAAATTGACTAAGGGATAGATCATACTATGTTCTGTTTTTCGATAATAATGCCAACAGTATAAACGTAAAGACGATGAAGTTGCAGCCTAGGATCATTAGCGTTGAAGATCTGCCAATAAAAGAGGGTGACTCGGCTTGCTTCTCACTCTACAATCTCGCCTCGTTTCATCATTACAGTTCTTATTATGCGTGTTATTCTTGGCCCAATGGAGGGCGTTCTTGATCATTTGATGCGGCAGATGCTCACCGAAATCAATGATTATGATTTTTGTGTGACCGAATTCGTTCGGGTTATTAACCAGATTTTACCTGATCATCTATTCTATCGCCTCTGCCCAGAATTAAAACATGCCTCATGTACCCCATCAGGCACCCCCGTTAAAGTTCAATTGCTAGGACAAGAGCCTCTTTGGATGGCAGAGAATGCGCTGCGGGCTGCAGAGCTTGGAGCCAGTGGAATCGATCTGAACTTCGGATGCCCAGCAAAAACCGTCAATAAAAGTAAAGGGGGAGCGGCATTATTAGAGCACCCAGAATTGATTTATCAAGTGGTAAAAGCCTGTCGCGAAGCCGTTCCTAGCCACCTTGCTGTCAGTGCCAAAATTCGTTTAGGCTGGGAAGACCCGAATGACTGTTTTGAAATTGTTGATGCGATTACTCAAGCTGGCGCTGATGAATTAACCATTCATGCACGCACCAAAGCGGGTGGTTACAAAGCCAGTGAAATTCAATGGGATTATATCGGACAAATCCGCCAGAAAACCACTATTCCGCTGATAGCCAATGGTGAAATTTGGAATCATGCTGATGCACAAGCCTGTATCGAAACCACTGGCGTTGATTCTTTAATGG
>NZ_NBUS01000054.1:742324-754638 GCF_002749895.1 Vibrio fujianensis
TTCCAAACCTGGGCAATATGATTAAGTATAATCATCCACCGATGGCTTGGCATCAAGTGCTTGATCTCTTGCTCAAGTACTCCGATTATGAAGTTCGTGGAGATAAACGAAAATATTACCCTAATCGAGTCAAACAGTGGTTTGCCTACCTACGCCACGCTTATCCAGAAGCTGCGGATCTCTTTCGCGAAATTCGAACTTTTACCGATGTGGCCACTATTGTTACTCACTTTCATCACTACCGAGAAACATTAGCACGTTAACTTATATTGGTTGCCGTGCTAGCCATACTCGCCAATCGCGACGTTAGCGTAAGAAAAGTAGAATTTGAGATAATAAAAATAACTCGGCGATGGGAATGAGCTAGCGATTGAAAAATAGTCCACGGCCTTCTTGAGCATCGGAGAATGATAGAAGAAGGCGCGCAACATGATCAGGGGCGTAATATACAACAATTGGCATTCATCAGAACCAGCGTTCTAACACAGTTTTGTCGAGCTGACGAAACGCGCGATTCAAAACTAAGGCTAACTCTTTATAACGTGGCTTTGACTTCACCGGTTCAAGTGCAAACCCAGTTTCAATGATTTTTTGATGTAACTCCCGATACCATCCTGCTAACGAAGGAGGTAATTGAGTATTCGCTCGACTACCTAACCACCAAATCCCCTGCAATGGCAGGCTGATAGCAAACAATGCCATCACCACCGTTTGTGGCATGGCTTGCATATTCTGAAAGCTCATTTGGGTTAACACGCTAATCGCGGCGATAGCTGGCATCACTTTAATACCAAATCGAGTCGCCTTAATAATACGAGTTTCAGGAAACAGTAGGTTCAGCTCTTTGCGTATCGGCCAAGTATCCATGTACTTTTGGCCATCTCGTAAACTATGAATAATGCCAGCTTTGTTACTCATACTCATTGCCCTCACTGTTTTACGACACTAACTACCGCCGACCCTTACTAAAAAATAGTTGAACAATTCAACGAAAGACGTAAAAAATTGACTAAAACTAGTATCGCTTCAAATTTTTTTTGTTATATTGAGTCATTATCGCTATCCTTTGCGAACTCTCAATCTCATTGTTGCCCTTATTTACAATTTAGGCAACTGTGAGAGGAAAAAAGCACGGAAAGCAACATGGATGAGGCCCTTTTGTCTCTCCTTTTTAATAGGGATATTCGCTGTTTTATTGACCAAGATTAGTTCTCACTTTCATCGAGTTCGGCTATTCTTGTGATTGAATTTTATCCTAACCGATCATTACAGGTAGTTATACATGTCTAAGCTAGTTTTAGTTTTAAACTGCGGTAGTTCTTCTTTAAAGTTCGCGGTTGTTGATGCAGAAAACGGTACAGAGCATCTCTCCGGTCTTGCAGAATGTCTACACCTTCCTGAAGCACGCATTAAGTGGAAACTTGATGGTAAACATGAAGCACAACTTGGAAATGGTGCAGCCCACGAAGAAGCGCTTGCATTTATGGTAGATACCATTCTTGCTTCTAAACCAGAACTAGCTGAAAACCTTGCAGCTATTGGTCACCGTGTTGTGCATGGTGGTGAACAATTTACTCAATCAGCGCTAATTGACGATGCAGTAATCAAAGGCATTGAAGACGCTGCAACCTTCGCACCGCTGCATAACCCAGCGCATATTGTTGGTATTAAAGCCGCCAAAAAAGCATTCCCGAATCTGAAAAATGTTGCTGTATTCGATACTGCATTCCACCAAACAATGCCAGAACAAGCCTATTTGTATGCGCTGCCGTACCATCTATACAAAGAGCATGGTATTCGTCGCTACGGTATGCACGGAACATCTCATCTCTTTATTGCTCGTGAAGCAGCTGAACGCTTGGGCAAACCGGTTAATGAATTAAATATCATCAACTGTCACTTAGGCAATGGCGCTTCTGTCTGTGCAATTAAGAATGGCCAATCCGTTGATACCTCAATGGGCTTAACCCCACTAGAAGGTTTAGTCATGGGCACTCGTTGTGGTGAGATTGACCCAGCCATTATTTTCCACCTACATGATGCACTCGGTTATTCTGTCGAACAAATTAACACCATGTTGACCAAAGAGTCTGGGCTGCTTGGTTTAACTCAAGTCACTTCTGACTGCCGATTTGTGGAAGATAACTACGGCCAAAAAGAAGAAGCGACTCGTGCGATGGATGTTTTCTGCCACCGCCTAGCAAAATATGTCGCTGGTTATACGGCAAGCCTTGATGGCCGTTTAGACGCTATCGTATTTACCGGTGGTATCGGTGAAAACTCAGCACCTATTCGTGAAATGGTATTAAACCGTCTTGCTATTTTTGGCATTGAAGTCGACAGTGAAGCAAACCTTAAAGCTCGTTTTGGTGGAGAAGGTGTGATCACGACGGCTAACAGCCGCATTCCTGCAATGGTGATTTCGACCAATGAAGAGTTGGTAATCGCAGAAGATACAGCTCGCCTCGCTGGTCTCTAATTTATTGTCTGGCTAACTTCGCGGTTAGCCAGATTTCTTTGGGGCTTAAGACCTATTCTTAATGGAATACGGCCTTAGGCTTTGTTCTTTTCAATCTAATTCTCTTTAGATTGCAATCAATAGTGTTGAGGTACTTTACGAATGTCCCGTACTATTATGCTTGTCCCTATCAGTGCTGGTGTTGGTTTAACCAGTGTCAGCATGGGGCTCCTGCGTGCAATGGAGCGCAAAGGTGTAAGTGTTTCTTTTTATAAGCCAATTTCACAACCTCGTAGCGGTGGCGATCAGCCTGACCTCACCTCTACCATCATCAGTCATAATAGCGACATGAAAATTGGTGAACCAATGCCAATGTCTGCCGCAGAAGCATTGATTGGTGGTGAAAAAATGGATGTTCTACTAGAAACTGTCGTAGAACGTTATAACCAAATTATCGTTGACTCTGATGTCACTTTAATTGAAGGGTTAGTACCTACGCGCAAACACCCTTTTGCCAACCAAGTTAACGCAGAAATTGCCAAAACTCTTGGCGCTGAAATTGTGTTTGTTGCAACGCCTGGAACGGATAACCCAACCCAACTCAAAGAACGTATTGAAGTTGCTTGCTCAAACTTTGGTGGCACTAAAAATAAAAATATCTCAGGTGTGTTGATCAATAAATTAAACGCCCCTGTCGATGATGCAGGGCGTACGCGTCCTGATTTATCTGAAATCTTTGATGATGCAGATAGCGCTAAACAAGCCAATCTTGAAGTGATGCAGATTTTTAACAGCAGTCCGATTCGCGTGTTAGGCTGCGTGCCTTGGAATGTTGATTTAATTGCAACTCGAGCCATTGATATGGCTAAACACCTGAACGCAGAAGTGATCAATGAAGGCGATATTAATACCCGTCGTATTAAGAGTATAACCTTCTGTGCCCGCTCTATCCCACATATGATCGAGCATTTTAAACCGGGTTCACTGCTTGTTACTTCCGCTGACCGTCCTGACGTGATCGTCGCTGCCGCCCTTGCTGCGATGAATGGTGTAGAAATTGGTGCCGTGCTGCTAACTGGTGGTTACGATATGCCTAATGAAATCGTTAACCTATGTAAACCTGCGTTTGATACTGGCTTACCGATTTTTAAAGCTCAAGGCAACACTTGGCAAACCTCGCTAAACCTCCAAAGTTTTAGCCTTGAAGTTCCTGCTGATGATAAAGAACGCATCGAATTTGTCAGTGAACATGTGGCAAGCCATATTGATGGCCCATGGATTGATACGTTGACAGAAGGCACACAAGCCACTCGACGCCTCAGCCCACCTGCATTCCGTTACCAGTTAACTGAATTTGCTCGTCGTGCTAACAAACGCATTGTACTACCTGAAGGTGATGAACCTCGTACTGTAAAAGCCGCCGCTATTTGTGCAGAACGTGGAATCGCTCGCTGTGTGTTGCTAGGTAATCCCGATGAAATCAAACGCGTTGCTGCACTACAAGGTGTTGAATTGGGCGCTGGCGTTGAAATCATTGATGCCGATGCGGTACGTGAAAACTATGTGGCACGCTTAGTCGAGCTTCGTGGTGCAAAAGGCATGACTGAAGTCGTAGCGCGTGAAAAACTCGAAGACTCCGTTTTCCTCGGTACCATGATGCTGGAAGCAGATGAAGTGGATGGCTTGGTTTCTGGTGCGGTTCATACTACGGCCAACACCATCGTACCGCCTTTCCAAATCATTAAAACTGCGCCTAATGCGTCTATCGTTTCTTCTGTTTTCTTCATGCTCCTGCCGGATCAAGTTCTAGTCTATGGTGACTGTGCGATCAACCCAGATCCAACCGCAGAACAGTTAGCAGAAATTGCGATTCAATCAGCTGATTCAGCAGCTGCATTTGGTATTGACCCACGCGTAGCAATGATCTCTTACTCTACAGGAACCTCCGGTAAAGGTGCCGACGTTGATAAAGTGCGTGAAGCAACACGTATTGCACAAGAAAAACGACCCGATCTGATTATCGATGGCCCACTGCAATACGATGCCGCAATTATGGAGAACGTAGCAGCGTCTAAAGCACCAAACTCTCCTGTTGCTGGTAAAGCAACTGTGTTTGTGTTCCCTGATTTAAATACCGGTAATACCACTTATAAAGCGGTACAACGTTCAGCAGATCTTGTCTCTATCGGCCCAATGCTGCAAGGCATGCGCAAACCGGTCAACGACTTATCTCGTGGTGCTTTGGTGGATGATATTGTCTACACCATCGCACTAACAGCGATTCAAGCGGCTCAGGATCAGAAATAATCCTTCGTTACTGAACAACATAGAGTAAAATTAAAGCCCTCGATTTTGATCAAGGGCTTTTTATTAATTTAAATCACCTCGCCCATGATTAGATTCTAAATCTAAATCAGGCCCAACCGGTACAACTTGGGTTGGATTAATCATATTATGACTAAAATAGTAATGCCGTTTGATATGATAAAAATCTGTCGTCTCTTTAATTCCTGGCATTTGGTAAAGCTCTTTCAAATAGCCATTTAGATGCTGATAATCGGCAACACGCTTTTGATTACACTTAAAATGGCCCACATACACCGCATCAAAGCGAATCAAGGTGGTAAAGAGTCGCCAATCCGCTTCTGTCAAAACTGGCCCAGCCAAATAACGATGGGTCGCTAAATGGTGGTCGACTTTATCCAGTGCTGCGAACAACGATTCATACGCCTCTTCATAAGCTTCTTGAGTGGTTGCGAACCCGCAACGATAAACACCATTATTAATATTGGGATAAATAAAAGTGTTCCACTCATCAATAACTTCGCGCAATGCCAATGGGTAATAGTCGATATCATTGCCAGTTAATGAGTTAAACGCCGAGTTAAACATACGAATAATATCTGCAGACTCATTGCTCACAATTGTCTGAGTCTTTTTATCCCACAGAACTGGCACCGTAACACGGCCTGTATAATCAGCCTTAGCCTGAGTATAGAGTTGATGCAGTTTACTATAGCCAAATAAAGGTTCTGGAATACCAAATTTCCACCCTTGGCTGAGCATATCAGGGCAAACAATCGTAATATCGATATGCTCTTTAAGTTGTTTCAACTGGCGGAAAATTAAGGTTCGATGCGCCCAAGGGCAGGCTAAAGAAACGTAAAGGTGATAACGACCAGATTCTGGTGTAAATCTCGCACCCGGTTTATTTTCGATCCAATCACGGAACCCAGCCTCTTCCCGGACAAAATTTCCACCATTGGTTTTAGTATCATACCATCCCTCATGCCACTGCCCTTCAACTAACTGACCCATCATTCACCTCATACCCAAGTCTGCTGGCTTATTCACCATTATAGGTATGCTCTATTGCGATCACACCGGAGCAAGTTGGTTAAGTTATTCGAATTTTTTGAAGGTAAAATAAGAATCATAAAAAAGCCACGCACTACGAGAGAGTTAGTGTGCGTGGCAAACAGAAAGCTTACCCCTTGTGACTTCAAGCAATGTGTGGACAACATCCATCCACGACAAACATATCGAGCCTCTGTGGGCCTTTTGCTATAGCAATGTATTGTTCACTGAGTCGCCACCTACCTGCAACTCTAGATTGCTTGGCGATAACGGATATTAGTGAATATCTACCCGACGATTTTTAGCGCGCTGTTGCGCTGTATCATTACTAATCAGCGGCCTTTTCTCACCATAAGAGATGGTATCAATCGTCATCGATTGCTCAGATTGTTGTTGCAAGTAATCTGCCACTGATTGGGCTCGACGTAAACCGAGCGAAAAGTTGTACTCATCACTACCAATATTATCCGTATGTCCTTCTACCTTAAGAGTTTGATCATGCTGTAGACGTTCTATTATTTGCGCTAAAACATAGCGTGAAGAATCCGTCAATTCTGACCGATCAAAAGAGAAATAGACTCTGGCCAAAAATTCACTGTCTTGAGTTGACAAAGACTCTGCATGATTGAGTAGATATTCAACACACATCTCTTCGATACCAACAGAGTGCATCTGCTGTGCAACAAAGGCGACACTGGCAGAATAACGTGCTTGATCTTCAATCTGAGGAAAAGCACCTTGATTTAGATACACTCGACGTCCTTGCCCAATTTGAACTTGCTGCTCAAACTCCATATCAAGACTATTGCAATAATAATACATCGCATTTTGTGTTGGTTGCTTGGTAGAGGAGACACCCCAAGGGCTGACCGTCAATAATAACAGCATAAATAGGGTCGTTACTGTTCTTTTCATTATAAAAAGTCCTTTATTTAAAGAGGTAAATGAACGCAGCCAACACCGCTGTATCTTCAAGTAAGAAGAGCATATAAGCCTATTAACTGGTAACCATAATAATATTGATTTTTTCATCGTGCTAAATGCCCAATCTCTTCGGTAATTAATTCAAGTATTTTATTTTTAATGTCATTTCTATTCTCAGCGGAGAAAACATTTTCCTGTCCTACACAATTTCTCATTTGTGGAAATGCATTAATATTATAGTCAAACCCAACTGCCACCATACGAGCGGTAACATCATCACCTTCTACTGTTTTTTGATTATTCAATTCATTTAATATTCTATTGCATAAACCTAATGCGGTAGGACTGCTGGGTGGAAAACCTGGATTTGCCGGATTAATCAGTTTATCAGTTGTTCGCCAATAACTATCTTGCCCATCGGACAATAAAATAATTAATCGTCGAGGATTATTACCAGCCAATGCCATTTGTGCTCCTCGAATAATACCTGCATATGAAGATGTTCCACTTCCTGTAGAACGCATAATATTAAAACTATTAGATTTTATTTTTGTTCTAATAAAACTCATATTATCTGTCAAATTAACATCTTCAAATATAGAAATATTGGTAATTGAACCGGCAACGGGGTTATGAGCGTTAGAATTTAAATTAAAAACATCTCTTATTGTTGCCTCAGCGTTGACATATCGGTGATCATCCCCCGGATAATCACTTTTACAACGCCCTTCAACCCACTGCCGATTCCAAACCCAACAAGTTAAATGATCATAATAGGTTCGAGTATTATTTACGACTCTACTGGTATAAAAATCAAACCCAACAACCGCCAACTTATTACGTTTTTCTGAATTAACATTATATCCATTAAATGTTTCTAATTCGGTTGATATATCAGATATAATATCTTTTAAATCAAGAAACTTCCTTTTTGAACCGCCATCCCAAAACTCATACATAGATGCTGAAAAATCAGCAACTAAGACAACATCCACTGTTTCAGAATGATATTTTCTAGTAATCGATTGATCAAGAACTTGATAATTTTTACCAAATCCAATAATAGCCTCATTGCCGGGAAACCAAGTGGGTTGAGTGATACTTGCGGTAACACGATATTCAAAAAATCGTCGTTCTTGATCACGGCAGTTTTGGTTATCTTCACAATTCAATTTTTGGATTTCAATATCTTTATCTTCTATTTTTGCTAATGGAAAATAATACTGAACATAGCTTTTGGCTAACGTTTTATCATCAGAACCTTGCCCTGCAACCGCAAGGCTGGCTACTTCAACCGCTTCAAGTAATCGAGCTTTATCTTGTATTGCACGAGCACCATCAGTACCTAATGTAAATACACCAAACAAAACAGGAATAAAGAGAGCAAATAAAATTGCCGCATGACCAGATTGTTTATTAAGATTGTGATTCATCGTTATCTCCCCATCGTTATCGATCGGCTAGAAACTCGGGAAAAATCTTGTCCAATTAAGTCACCAAACCAACTCTCGGTGTCATAACAAAGTGTGACTTGGTATAAAGTTGCATGTCGACCAAACGTTGTGACAAAATCGAGAGACGAGTCAGGATGTTGACTTTCACAATCGATCCCTCGGTGGTAAGGCAAAACAACATCCACCCCATTACGAACAATATCTAATTGAAAACCAAATTTTTTATCATCAAAGCTTCCCGACGTTCGATGTAACGAGCGACGAATAATATCGTAAATAGTATCAACTTCTGTTTCTCCCACCGAAAAGTTATCAGCGCCTGCCAATTCAGTTCTTTCTTTAATAATACTGACCGCAGAATAAGACATGCGATCTAACTTTCCTTTATAGGCAAGCTTTACGACTATATCCGCACTGAACACTAATAGCAGAGCAAAGAATACTCCGATAATAGCAAATTCCACGGTAAAGTTACCAAGTTGGTTATTGCGCGAATGTTTCACGTTGATATTCCTGAATCACAATAGCTTCACGGGCGAAAAGTGTTTCGCTACTTAAAAAGAAATTTAAAATAGGTTGGTAGTCATAACTAATATGATAAACCGCAATCGCCATATCTTTAGGGTCATTGCAATTAAATGCATCTCCCGTTTCCCCTAAACAGCGTGTTTCATAAGAATGTAAGTCATCTAAATGTTTAACAAATTGCACTTTTGCTTGAAATTTATTTGCATCAACAACATAGCGCCACAAACTATTTTCTTCACTCAATAATTTATTAAATTCGGCGACATAATTAATACCATCTGTTTTTTTAGCTTCTCTTGCTGCTTTAGCTATTGCAAGATCACCCAAGCTAGAAATATAAGACATAAAACTCATTTCTACCCAAGCCATACACATCAACCAAAAGGCAAAAAAACCGCCAACAAACTCGATTGTTGCCACCCCTTTTTGCGAGAAACGTGCATCATTGTTCATATTTTTCTCCTGATGATGGACTGGTCTTTTTTGCTTTTAGTTCATCAGGTGCTACGGTATCACTATCTAAAACTATTTTAGCATCAGCCTGATCAGCAAAGTTAATGTTAGAGGCTAAATTTAAACTTCTTAATGATTGATATAATTTAACAATTTCATCTTGACTATATTGGTCAGCATAAAAAACCAATAAATGGTTTAAACTACCTTTTTTGGCCATAATAATAGCTAAGTTTGCTTTCACCTGCTCATCCGCTTGTTCATTCATATATATAGGTAATAAACGAGCCGCAGCGCTATCATAATCGCCTTCTAACATATCAATTAACGCTAAATTATTTTTGATAGTAATATCATCAAACATTAATTCTCTAGCTTGAGTAAACAGTGCCCTTGACTGTACTAAATCACCCTGTTGAGCATAAATAATAGCGAGTAGGTTAATCACCTTAGCATCCATTGGGCTTTTATCTCGTGCGAGATGAAGAGAATGTTTCGCCTCTTCTATTTTCCCTAAACGAAATAACGCTAGTCCTTGTAAATAAAAGACTTGCCCTGTATTCGATTTATGGTTGATTAAAGGGGCCAAGGTAAATAATGCCGATTCAGCATCTTGATAATTTAAATAGACTTCAGCCAACTTTAGTCGTGTTTCACTTTCTTCCCCCTGCTTCAATTGCCTTTTATAAAGCTCAATCAGGGCTGAATAATTCGATGTTTTTGTATAAATCTGTTCTTGATCAACAGAAGTTAGATCTAAGTTTCCACTCACTACTTGACCTTGAGTTCCAGCCGTCGTAACACAACCGGAAAGTATGATGACAAAAAGAAACATCACGATTTTTTTATGCATTAGCCATCATCCTCATTATCCCTGGAGCAGCGATTAAAATAACAATAGGTACCATGATAAAAATAATCAAAGGGATCGACATTTTCGCAGCTAACTTGCCAATTTTTTCTTCAATTTGTAGCATTTGTACCTCACGAATATCAGCTGATAACGTCGTTAGTACGCTGTATATTGAACTGCCATACTGCAAACTTTGTTTTAATGTCATCACAAAGCTACGCATTTCATTCGAGGGAACTCGTTGATAAAGTTCATCAAGAGCTTGCTCTAAACCAACTAAACGCGCGCGATCATCTGTTTTTACCAGCAAGTAGCTAATATCTTTATCAAACCCTTTCATCTCCTTCGCTAAATAACTGATGGATGATTCAATCGTCATCCCGGTTTGAACACATACCGCCATTAAGTCTAATAAATAAGGTAATTTAGCAGAAATTTTGTAGCTCAATTGCTTGGCGCGTATCGCTAAATAGCTATCGGGTAAAATTAGACTAATGACTAACCAAATTGCCACGCTAATAAATAAACTATGGCCAGTCCAATGAAAACGTAGCGATAAGGCATAACAAGCAAGACAGCCCAATAACAACAGAGTATATTTTATCGGCATAAAATAAGTAGCAAGTTTCGGATTATAAAATCCAGCGGCTAAAAATTTCTGTTGGACTTGTTGCTTATCAGATGAGAAAAGACTATTAAGTAAACGAGAGAGCTGATCAACCCATGTCGATTTAACTTTCTTTTGCTCATGATAATGAAAGTCTTGCCATAACTGCTTCTTACGCTCACTACGTAAAGAGGCAATTAACAAAACGGTACCAATCATAATGGCGATAATTGAAAACAGGCTACCGATTGAAGTATGTAACCAATAAAAAATACTATCGAACACTTTTCATTAGCCCCCATACAATGGCAATACCAATCATCTCACTGATCAACACATAATAGAGAATAGGTCGGCCACCGGGATCAAACATGACAAACTCATAATTCTCTGGGCTCAGGTACTGCAAAATAAATAAGAAGAAGAAAGGAATCGCGGCAACAATTTTTGCAGAAGTACGCGCTTCTGAAGTCAGAGCATATTTTTTCTTTTCAATCGAGCGAGCATTAAAAAGTAGTCGATTTAAGCGTAGAATAATTTCTTTTAATTGTCCTCCGCGCTGCATATTAGCCCGTAGAGTAATGACAAAAAAATGAAACGAAGGATAAGGAAACCGTAAGCAAGCTTTACGAAACACATCATCTGGTGATTCGCCTAACTGTAATCGCTTGCCCATAATTTTAAACTCTTTACCGACTTCATTGTTGAGTGTGTTCCCTACATACATAATGGCATGAGTAATACTTTCCCCTGCCGAAACCGCACTGCTAAGCATGTTAAGTGCATCTGGAAAACTTTCTTCAAACTGATTTTTTTCGCGTTTTTTTAGCCAAAAATAAGCGAACGCTAACCCAGATAGTACTGTAATTACGACAACTAGCATCACTGAACCACGAACAAAACGTTGGTTAAACTCCATCCCTAAAAAAATCAAGAGGCAGAGATAACTCACTACTTTTATGACAGCAAGTTTACCAAGTTGCTTATTCAGATTACGCCAGCCTTGGGTTGCTCTGTCTGTCCATGTTCGATCAGAAAGCGATTTTATATCAATTGCTTGCTGCTCAGAGGTCATAGAATCAACATAAACCGTTCGGCTAAACTGGTCTAAGTAATCATAACGTTCACGAGTGCGCTTGCGCTTTGCAAACCACAACAAAACCACTCCAATCAAAATCAGCAAGATGGCTATCATGCTCGCTTCTCTCCCACCTCACGAAAGGCTTTGGCCAAGTTCTCTTCTAACCCGAAAAAACGCGCTTTTTCATATAAAACAGATCGTTGCATTAAGCCTGAAGTGATGAAACTGCCGTTTACTTTGCCATCTTCACTTTGACGAAGGTTGGGTTGAAAACGAAAAATCTCTTCTAAGACGACACTTGAACCCTCTAGCCCCATGACCTCAGTAATGCTCATGACTTTTCGGCTACCATCATGCAGCCGATTAATCTGGATAATGAGGTCAACAGCACTGACGATAGTGCGACGAATCGCTTCGAGTGGTAAATTGCTGGTTGCCATCATCACCATCGACTCTACCCGCGCTAAAGCATCTCGTGGGGTATTGGCGTGCAGTGTAGACATCGACCCGTCGTGCCCTGTGTTCATGGCTTGTAGCATTTCAAATGCCTCAGCGCCACGACACTCGCCAACAATGATGCGATCTGGTCGCATCCGTAG
>NZ_NBUS01000054.1:754648-769434 GCF_002749895.1 Vibrio fujianensis
GAGTTAATGACTAAGTCTCGCTGGTTAACTAACCCAGTATTTTCAATGCCTGCTGTGCGGGTTTCTAAGCGCACAACATGAGGTTGCTGTAAGCGCAATTCCGCTGCATCTTCAATGGTAATAATACGTTCGTTTTCAGAAATAAACTGAGATAACGCATTTAGCATCGTCGTTTTCCCCGAGCCAGTCCCTCCTGAAATTAAAATATTTAATCGGCAGCGAGCTGCAACCATTAATACCTGAGCCATTTCAGGGCTCATCGCTCCAAACTCGCATAATTTGCTAAGGTCTATACTTTGCTTTTTAAACTTACGGATGGAAATGGCAGTGCCATCAATGGCTATCGGCGGAATCACTATATTAACTCGGCTTCCGTCCTGTAAGCGTGCATCACAAGTTGGGGACGACTCATCCACCCGTCGACCAACACGTGCAGCAATTCGTTTTGCTATATCTAGTAATTGTCTTTCATCAATAAAATCTATGTGGGCTTTTTCAACCAATCCACCACGCTCAATAAAAATATTTTCATGGCCATTGATCATAATATCGCTAATGGATTCATCGTCCATTAACGCTTGTAGGGGCCCTAACCCAACAAGCTCATCCACCAAGTTTTTCACAAATTCTTGACGGATCACTTTTGGTACCGTTAACCGTTCACGCTCAATCAATAATTCAACCGCACCATCAAGCTGCTTGGCGAGCTGCTCTTTACTCATCTGCGCGATAGCTTCGGGCTCCAACGCATCAAAAATTTGTTTGCGTAGTCCGACATAAATTGCTTTTGCGCCGATCATGATTTTTTCAACCATTGCTGAATTTGTTGTAATAAGCTTCCCTTGGCTTGAACAAGCGTTTCGCCTAATAATAAGCAAGTCAATTGTTTCAACGGCTCAGCCGCTTTCAATTTGGATGCAACAACACGTTTATCTTCTAAAATGGTGGTATTAATTGCTTCGCAGTAAGGGATCTCTACATCGATCGGCTGCTTAAGAATGGTTTCTGCTTCTTGCCTTCCTGCCGTTGCTAACTTGCTGGCAACCGTATGATTAAGAACCGTAATTAAGCGTAGCGCAGGGTTACTATTGAGTTTATGCACTCGCTCTTTCAAACGTGCAGCCTCTCGCACTGAAGAAACGGTCGGATCAATCACCAACACCACCATGTCTGCATGAGCAAGAAATTTATCGGCTTCTAAGCTAAATCCAACCGAAGAGGAAAGGTCTTCTAAGATAAAGTTAACCTCTTCTGAAAGCTGATCCACCACAACATTGGAGTAATCCAGCAAAGATAAGGTATCTAACTGTTCCGACGTGATAGCCAACATAGACAACATCGGATTCTGTTTGTGTAATAAACTTTGTGCAGAAGCACTGTCTAATGACGAAGCAAGTGAACCTTTTTGGATTTTCCGTTTTTCTAATTTACGAATCCCCATCAAGATATCTAAGTTACCGCCGTAGTAATTTTGATCCACAATCAAACACGAGGTTTTACGAGCGCTACTCAACTGGTATGCCACTTCCGCAGTAATCAAACTGGCTCCTACGCCACCTTTTGTCCCTAAGATGCTAATGTATTTGGCTCGACGTTTTTTTCCAGGGCCTCGGTGGCTACTACGCTGTCGGTTATCATAAACACTACGGACAAAATCGATAAACTCTTGCTTACTGACCGGCCAAAAAACATAATAAAAACCCATCGCTTTTAAATTACGAATGGTCGAAATCGCATCTTCACTGCCCACCACAATAACTGAAGCATGGTTAGGCAATAAGTGGCTAATTCGCTCTGCATCAGCGCTGACATCTCGGCTATTATTTAGCTCAACAATCACGATCTCAATATCTGACTGACGCACATGTTCAGCAATTTGATCATCTTGGTTTTTCGCCATTGCTGGAGGAACAATACCTTCAAATCGAAAGGCTTCTTGCACCAATTCTTGACATTCAGCGGTTTGATAAAATAGCACCGAGGTGATTTTTTGCTGCTCTATGGTTTCAGTTTGCTGCTTTTTGCTGAGTAAATCGACTAAATCAAACATTATTTAGCGACTCCCGTGCTGAAGGTGACTTTCTGACTGGAGCATTTTTTGGGGATTAACCATCGACTGCCAGCGTGAACTTTCTATAAAACATCCGGTTCCTTCTTGACCAAAACGACTCACCTGAGCATAGGGACAGACCGGAACAACCACTTTATGTGCTAGAATGTCTACTTTAAAATCAAAATGTTGTCCAAAACTATTAGAAGATTTTTCGAGACGTAACTGCTCAGAAGCCACCCCTAAACGACGTAACTTCTGCCGAGTTTTTATTGCAAAACGTTCGCCATCAGGAGTACGCCAATATAGAACGATTTGCTGCGTCACCAATGCGGCATGCTGTTCATGTAAAAAATCATCTAATCGCGTTTGTGCCTTCGCAAGCTGCTGACGGTTGGTTTGTAAAGCCAGTGAGGTAAGCACAGGATAGACCTCTATTGCAGGGCCAGATTGATCCGGGCGACCAGAACTACAACCGATAAGAACCCATAAAAGTCCAAACATTACCATTGATTTTTTCATTGCTTAAACCCTCCCGTGGCGAGAATTTGCTGGCTCAACTGCTGTTCTACTGGGCTTTTTTCCGGGTCTAGAGCAAAGAAACGCTCTAACGTTGAAGTACGCTGCATACTCGGTAACTGAATGCCAGATGGTTGAATGGGTTGAACTAAATTGACTGTGGCAATGATGACTAATTCAGTTTTGTTACGGCTGGTTTCGGTATGACGAAATAATGCACCCAGGATAGGAATATCGCCGATAAAAGGAATTTTTCTCAATAATTCGCTCTCTTCTTTATTGAGTAACCCCCCCAAAACAAAACTTTGTCCATCGCCTAATTCAACGGTGGTTCTTGCGCGACGAGTTTTTAAGGCAGGTAAATTGTAAGTATCATTGGCGTATTGAGTATCTAGCGAACTGACTTCGGGCATCAGTGAGAGGCGAATTTTATCGTCACGTTGTACTTTCGCCATCATCTCTAATCGGACACCAAACTCTTTATAAAGAACATTCGTACCACCATCAACGATAGTAACGACCGGTAATTCTCCCCCCACTAAAAAACTGGCGGTTTCTCCCGAAATAACCGATAAATTAGGCTCGGCTAACACTTGCCCAACGGTATCATCTCCTATAGCGCTGATCAGCGTCATGATGTCAGAGCTGCTAAATTGCCTGAGCGGATTGACAAAAATCCCACTATTTTGCCCACTGCTTCCAAGCTGAATGCCGAATTTCTCCATAAACGATTGAGAAACTTCAGCAATCGATAATTTCACATTCACCTGCTTTGTACTGGCTACTTCAATATTATTCACCACCCCTTCAAAGCGACGACGCTGCATAAACTCCATTTTGTAACTGTTATCACCGAGTTTCCATTCCACATCACTATCAATAGAATTTTTTCCCAATAACTCCCCAACCAACAGGTTGATTTCATCACGTTCTTTTTCGCTTGCGACCATACCACTGAGCACCACCTGTTCACCTAAATTGTAAACCGTGACTTCCGCATGTGGATACTTCATTTGAATTTGCTGTTGAATATGCACCATACTTTTATTGACCACTAATCGTCGGCTAGTTAGTGTTTGGCTGTTTTCACCAAAAACGATCAGATTTACATTACCCACTTGTTTGCCAAAAACAACCACCGTATGTCGATCAATGACTTGATAATCAGCCACGTTAGGATCAGAAATAAAAATCGATTGGATTTCACCTTCCGTCCTTAAGGTTTGCGCATCACCTTCCGCTAAGTTAAGCATTCGTTGTGCATTGACAGGTAAACTCAGCACACCCAGTAGAATGAAAAGTAATAAAGAAAAATAGCGATGAATCATAATCCGTTCCTTAGCGTACCGTGGCTTTATCTGCCCGATATTCTTGTATGGCTTTGTAGTCATTGAGTACATCACCCGCATTGGCCGAAAGCTCACTCGCTTTACGATGACCACTAGAGAGGTGGATCTCTAACTGTGCAATATGCCGAGCAATGGTTAAGGTGGCCACTTGTTTACGGGTCAACTCTAAAATGACACTGGCCTGTGACGTTGTTGCTTGCTCGCGTCCTTTTCCTTCTATGAGTTGCTGTTGGTTCACTTGCAGCACTTTGACTCCCATCAAAACCGGAGCTAAGGAGACCGTTTCAAAACTGCGCACAGTTTGATCATTAGCTAAATTCTGCTTTAAAGAAGCAAGCGCTAAAACATCGACCAAGGATCCCGGTCGAATCACGCCACCAATGACCGATTCCGCTTTTACCTGCAGAGGAAAAGGAACATGATCTGGCGTTAAAATAAGATCGATATAGCCAGCTTGATTAGGCCGTAATAGCATTTCTGGCCACACCACCCCTCCTTGAGCCAAGGGCTGGTTAATCCGCATCTCTGGCGCAAAATCTATCGTGATATCTTGATTGACTCCCAACGCGAGCGCTTGACGCTCATCCATTGAACGTAGTTCAAGATCCGCTCGAGTAATTTGTTGTCCTTTTTCTAATGGATGGCGAGCAAACCATACTTGCCACTGCTTAGCGGGCACAGGTTGTGACTCTACCGCCAACGTAGATTGAGCCGGAGGAGGCGTAGCTGGGGCAAATAATCCATAGCCACCAGCGGCTATCGCAAGGAGAGCCAATGCGATTAAAAGCTTGGAATTCATTTCACCGTCCCAAGTGAGAGAAATTATAAAGAGGAGAGATAAATGGCAAAACCGCCAACTAAACTAATGGGAACTCCATAAGGAATACCTTTCTGGCGTACTGCTGTTAAATCGGTACAAAGACCATAAAGCAAGTAACCAAGAGCCATAATTCCACCTATCACTGTGATACCAACTATGGTCAATGGCAGATAATCCGGATGAATACCTAAACTGAGGACTGCCAAAAGTTTAGTATCTCCCGCAGCCAATAATTGAAAATAAAACAGTACTAAACCGATTAATAAAATCGCCAAGGTATAGGGCAGAACAGACCAATTAGGCTGGGTTAACCAGCCTAAGAGTAGTAGCCCACCTAGATATATAAAATACTGATTCCGTATACTTCTTGACGCTATATCTGATTTACAAACTATAAATAAAATTAAAGTCATCAATAATAAATAAAGTATCTTCATCTGTATTTAAAGGTAATTTCTAAGATGAAGGTGTTTGGGTGACATTTGCTGCTTTATTAATATTATCGGTGATGGTATCTAGAGCACTGATAAGGGATGCTTTCAAACCCGTATCTCCATCACCACCGAATACGGCCAAAACAATTGCTGATATAGCCACCCCGATAATCGCATATTCAATGGCGGTAACACCGCGTTGATCTTGAGCGAAAGAGTCCAACAGTAAGCGAGATTTAACATATAGTTTTGTCAACATGGAATTTTCCTTTTTTTATCATATAAACGAAAATTTGGAGCAATATCACCAAAATTAATTTCAATAAGGCAACTTTAGCATTCAAGATTAATATGTCTACCGAAAATCACATCAAAGTTATTGATTTAAATCTTTAATCTCAACCGTGAGACAAAACAGAGCATTAACTCTAATTTAACTTATCATTCGCTTGATATAATCAGCAAATAGAGTGATATATATCACACTAATCAAAGCGCTATTACCGTCGTTGCATTGGTTCACAATGAGACGAATTTACTGCGAATTGACTAAAAAATATCAAGGATGCTAGAAAAACACTGAAACAATACGAGTAAAAAGAGGAAAATATTACTATTTACATTATCCCTAACCTATATGGCTAGGGACATAAAGGGCGATACCCAAACCACTTGGAGTTGCAGTTAGGCGGCAAGTAAGTGACAAATTTGTCTGGAACAAACTTGAACAGCCGTAGGCTGGCCTTTGATGAGAACCACAGATGGCTCTCATCATCCCCATAAGCATAGACAGGCGATGTGGTTGGGGTGAACGAACGTAGCCGACACCCCTGCAGCTTCAAGTAGGAAGGTATATTGGTTAATTACAAATTAACCTGCAGGCAAGAGACCGCATGTTGATCGTCACCTTGAATGCTGGGCCGAATTTGCGCACAGGCGTCATTCGCTTGCGGACAACGAGTACGGAAAACACAACCTGAAGGCGGGTTAATCGGTGAGGGTAAATCCCCTTCCAACATTTGAATGGTTTTACTGCGTTCAATTTTAGGATCAGGAATGGGTACGGCTGACATTAATGCTTTAGTGTAAGGATGCAAAGGATTAGCAAACAAGGCTTCCGCTACTCCGAGTTCTACCGCGTTGCCTAAATACATCACCAAAACACGATCAGAAATGTGCTTCACCACAGAAAGATCATGCGCAATAAAAACCAGTGACAAGCCTAACTCTTGTTGTAGATCTTTTAATAAATTGACCACCTGAGCTTGAATTGATACATCCAATGCAGAGACGGGTTCATCACAAATGATCATTTTAGGGTTTAAAATCAATGCTCGTGCAATGCCAATTCGTTGGCATTGGCCGCCCGAGAATTCATGTGGATAGCGGTTAATGACATTGGGCAGTAGGCCTACTTTGGCCATCATTTCCTTGACACGATCTTTGACTTCTTGCTTAGACAGCTCGGGATAAAATGTCTGTAAAGGCTCAGCAATAATGTCTCCAACCGTCATCCTTGGGTTGAGTGAGGCAAGCGGATCTTGGAAGATCATTTGAATGTCTTTTCGGGTCTGACGGCGCTTAACGGCATTTAAGCGGGTCAGATCTTGTCCTAACCAAACAACCTCGCCAGCGGTTGCCTCGACCAAGCCGATAATCGCTCGCGCGAAGGTTGATTTACCACAACCAGATTCACCGACCACACCTAAGGTTTCACCTTCATATAAACGAACGTTTACCCCATCAACGGCTTTTAAAGTCGCCGGCTTACTCCAAGGCCACCCTGATTTGGCGGCGATAGAAAAATGGACTTTTAAGTCTTTAATATCTAATAAGAGTGATTTTTGATTGCTCATTTAGTCCAAGCCTCCCAATCAGAAAAACAGGCACGCTGACGTCCATCCGCAAACGGTGTCAAGATCGGCGCTTCACGCATACATCGGTCCATCACGCGATGGCAGCGTTCTTGATACGGGCAGCCTGTCGGTAGGTGCAGTAAGTTAGGCGGATTACCCGGTATGGTCGGTAGTACATCGCCTTCGGTATCTAACCGAGGAATGGCCTTAAGTAATCCTTCGGCATAAGGATGGCTAGGGCGATAAAAAATATCATCAACGGATCCATACTCCATTGTTCTTCCGGCATACATCACTAATACTTTGTCACAAGAGCCTGCGACCACCCCTAAATCATGAGTAATCATAATGATCGCGGTGTTAAACTCTTTTTTCAGTTCATTGAGCAAGTCCATGATCTGTGCCTGAACGGTCACATCCAAAGCGGTCGTTGGCTCATCAGCAATCAATAATTTAGGACGACAAAGCAGCGCCATCGCAATCATTACTCGTTGACGCATACCACCTGAAAACTCATGCGGGTACATGGTAATCCGTTTACGGGCTTCAGGAATTTTTACTGCTTCAAGCATGCGGACTGATTCTTCAAACGCTTGCGCTTTACTCATTCCCTTATGTAGCATCAAGACTTCCATCAGTTGGTCGCTGACCTTCATATAAGGGTTCAACGAAGTCATTGGATCTTGAAAAATCATGGCAATTTGCTCGGCGCGTACTTTGTTCAGCTCACGCTCGGATAAATTGAGAATTTCTTTTCCCTCAAATTTAGCACTACCTGAGATTCGACCATTTTTAGCCAGCAACCCCATAATGGCAAATACCGTCTGCGATTTTCCTGAACCGGACTCACCCACAATGCCTAATGTTTCTCCTTGTGTCAGAGAAAAGTTTAAATCATTGACCGCAGTGACGGTGCCATCTTGGGTGGTAAACTCCACCCGCAGATCTTTGACATCTAATAAACTCATTATTCTTTCCTTACCATCTAATTCCTGTGGGGTTATCTGTCTTTTGGATCCAGCGCATCGCGTAAACCGTCGCCGACATAGTTAAAACAAAAGAGAGTGACCACCATAAATGCGGCAGGAAACGCCAGTTGCCAAATAGCAATTTCCATGGTTTGCGCGCCTTCTTGTAACAACGCACCCCAACTGGTCATCGGTTCCTGTACGCCAAGACCAAGGAAAGAGAGGAAGGATTCGGTCAAAATCATGCTGGGGATCAGCAAGGTTGAATAAACCGCCACTATCCCTAATACATTAGGTACAATATGCCGAGTAATGATCCGCCATTGGCTCACCCCACACACATGCGCCGCCTCGATGAATTCTTTGCTCCGCAGGCTTAACGTCTGGCCTCGAACAATACGCGCCATATCCAGCCACGCAATGGCACCAATCGCCACAAAAATCAAAATAATATTACGGCCAAAAAAGGTCACTAAAACAATGACTAAAAACATAAAGGGCACAGCATAAAAAATTTCTAAAATACGCATCATCACCCGATCGACTTTGCCACCAATGAAGCCAGACGTTGCACCATACAAAGTACCAATCAACACCGCAACAAACGCGCCCATCACCCCAACCATCAATGAGATACGACCACCGATTAAAGTACGGACATAGATATCTCGTCCAAGGCTGTCGGTGCCAAACCAATGCTCGGCATTAGGAGCAACATGCATGGCATACCAATCGGTATCATCAAATGCATAAGGGGCCATCATGGGTAAAATAATCACCGCTAAAATCATTAAGGATAAAATGACCAAACTGACCATTGCAGCTTTGTTACGCATAAACCGATAACGCGCATCCTGCCATAAACTGCGGCCTTCTATTTCTAAATTCTCAGAAAATGTTTCAATCGCCGCGACATTATCTTTTTTTATTAACATTGCTCTATTTCCCTGTCGTTTAATAGCGAATTTTCGGATCAATCATGGCGAGTAAAATGTCTACAATGGCATTGAACAAAATAAACAGGAAACCGATTAAAATCGTTACCCCCATCACCAATGAATAATCTCGGTTAAACGCAGCGTTGACGAAGAGTTTGCCGATGCCTGGTAAGCCAAAAATCGTTTCGATCACCACTGAACCGGTAATAATACCGACAAAAGCAGGCCCCATATAAGATACCACGGGTAAAAGCGCGGGTTTCAATGCATGTTTCACTACAATGTACCGGTAACTCAACCCTTTGGCTCGCGCTGTGCGAATAAAATTACTGTTAAGTGTCTCAATCATGGAACCACGGGTTATCCGTGCAAAGGTGGCAACATACAGTAAAGACATCCCTATAACGGGAAGCACTAAGTATTTCGCGCTGCCATCCATCCATCCGCCCGCCGGAAATAAATTCCAGTGTAGAGAAAATAGATAAATCAGGGCTGGGGCTAACACGAATGAGGGCATCACCACCCCTAACATCGCCGTCGACATAATGGTGTAATCGATCCAAGTGTTATGTTTTAAGGCGGCGATAGTCCCCACACTGACCCCCATAATGAGGGTAAAGATAAACGCGACCAATCCTACTTTTGCCGAAACAGGTAAAGCAACTGCAATGAGTTCATTCACCGAATAATCTAAATATTTAAAAGAGGGGCCAAAATCCCCTTGTAATACATTTACGAGGTAGGTGGTGTATTGTTCAAAGACGGGTTTATCTAAGCCATATTTAGCTTCAATATTAGCCATAACTTCAGGCGGAAGTGAACGCTCACTAGAAAACGGATTTCCTGGTGCAAAGCGCATAAGAAAGAAAGATATCGTGATCAACACCAACATGGTCGGAATTGCTTCAAATACCCTTTTTGCGATGAATTTAAACATAAACTCACTCTTGCTGTCTGTGACAATTGAAAACAGGTAGACGCTGTATGCGCAAGCACATACAGTGTCTCAATCGTTATTTCGTGGTTACCAACAAAATTACTCAGCTTTGATATAGAGATCTTTCGAGTAAATTTTTTCTTCTGGGTTATTGGACGGGAAACCACCCACTTTAGGCGAAAGTAACCGAGATTTCACATATTGATAGATAGGTGCAATCGGCATTTCTTTGGCGATCAGTGCTTCGGCCTGAGCATAGTACTCTTGTCGTTCTGACTCAGAAGTCGATGTTAAGGCTTTCATGATGATGGCGTCATAATCGGTATTGCCCCAATGTTGACCACCCGTTGTGTTATTGCTCATCATCAAAGTTAAGAACGAAGAAGCTTCATTGTAATCACCACACCAACCAGCACGTGCTACTTCAAAATCGCCTTGATCTTTTGAAGAGAGATAAGTTTTCCACTCTTGGTTTTCAAGCGTCACATCAAGCCCCAGTGTTTTCTTCCACATTGAACCTAGTGCGACAGCGATTTTTTTATGGTTTTCTGAAGTGTTATACAGCAAGCTAAATTTCAAAGGGTTTCCTTTCCCGTAGCCAGCTTCTTTCAGTAGGCGTGCCGCTTCTGTGTTACGCTCTTTTTGGCTCATTTTTCCGTAAGCAGGGTATTCTGGATGGAAACCGGCAGTAATTTCAGGGGTTAAGAAATAAGCAGGTTTTTCGCCTTGAGCCATAATAGCATCAGTGACAATGTTACGGTCAATAGCGTAGGAAATTGCTTTACGTACACGAACATCATCAAATGGCTTTTTCTTGGTATTAAATGAATAATAATAAGTACATAAATTACCTACCACAGAAACCGATTCCGGATACTCTTTTTTCAGCCGGCGGAAGTGTTCAATAGGCAATTCATAAGTAATATCAATTTCACCCGCTAAAAAGCGGTTCATCTCTGCGACTTGGTTTTCAATCGGAAGAAAAGTCACTTTATTGATTACGGTATGGGCATTATCCCAATATTGTTCGTTACGAGTCAGAACTAGTCGTTCATTCACCACCCAACGATTAACCACATACGCTCCATTACCAACAAAATGCTCTGGCTTAGTCCAGTTGTCACCATATGTCTCAATGGTTTTTTGGTGAACTGGCGTCATTGTGGTGTGCCCGGTCATCATGACAAAATAAGGCACCGCCTTTTCAAGCTCCACGACTAAGGTATGATCATCCAACGCCTTTACCGCAAGTGTGCTTTTGTCTTTTTTTCCTGCGACAATTTCTTTGGCATTTTTAATCTTGGTGTATTCCATGTACCAAGCATAAGGCGAAGCCGTAGCGGGATCGAGTGCGCGTTGCCAACTATAAACAAAATCTTGTGCGGTGACTGGATCACCATTCGACCATTTTGCTTCTTTTCGTAAATGGAAAGTGTACGTTTGGTTATCTGTGGTTTCCCAGGATTCAGCAACGCCAGGAATGACATTGCCATCTGCGTCTTGATTGACCAGCCCTTCTAACAAATCACGGATAACATGTGACTCGGGAACGCCTTGCGATTTGTGCGGATCAATGGTCGCAACTTCTGTCCCATTGCCGCGCACTATTTCTTGTATCTCTGCTAGTTTTGTTCCGGGAGGGACATTCGCTGCGAAAGCAGTAAAAGAGGTGGTGCCCACTGCTAAACTTGCGCTCAGCAACAAGGTTTGAGTGATTTTATTCTTATTCATCGTCGAAAAACTCCAAGTTTTTATCTTGCATCCATGACTTCACTATTGAGTTTCTAGAACGGCCAGAATAAAGGTCATAAACCAAACTCAATAGAGAACTTGGCACATTAGCAATCATTGAAGTAACTTGCCAATAAAATGTAGCTTGAGCAGATGATATTCTTAATCTACATCAATAATCAGCGTATAACTTCAGTTGAAATTGGCTAAACAAGGATGATCTCATGTCAGCGCAATATCGTTGATAATCTATGCCATAATGTCTCGCCCATGCTTAAAATAGAGACCTTAGACATTGATCAAAAAATTAACATTCGAAGCCAAGTGCGTCGAACAAAAAACACCAATCAACGCGTTAATAGCTCGAATCTGTGAAGGCAATCGCTACCTTGCACCAAGATAAATCGGATGCCCCACTTTGCTTCATTCAAAAGCAGCCCGATGGTAACCAACATAGGAGGAAGAGCGAACATAATGAAAACTCCAATCAAAGAGAAATAGCTGAAGCACAAAACGCGTGCAGTGTGCGCTGAGTCCTGATATTCGTCAATCTACAATTTGAAATTTTCATTAAACTGGGAACGATACCGAAAAGTAAATAAAAAAGCTCGCCATTTTATTCATTTGTTCTTTATTGATCACAATTTGGCAAGTCAAAGAATAGACCCGCTAGCGAAAGACTTTGCAAGATTTTTTCAACCATTACACTAAAGAAAATTCTTGTGGGAGACAGTCAATGAGTAAAGTATGGGTCACAGGCGACGCGGTTGTCGATCTTATTCCTGATGGTGAGCAACACTATTTAAAATGCCCCGGTGGCGCACCCGCTAACGTTGCCGTTGCGATTGCCCGCTTAGGCGGACAGAGTGCTTTTTTTGGTCGAGTTGGGAACGATCCTCTTGGTCGATTTATGCAGCAGACACTCACCAATGAAGGTGTGGATAGCGCATATTTGCTGTTGGATGATCAGCAGCGCACCTCTACCGTGGTGGTAGATTTAGATGACACAGGTGAACGCAGTTTTACGTTTATGGTAAAACCCAGTGCCGATCAGTTCTTACAGCCCAATGATATTCCTGAATTTCATCCCGGTGAATGGCTACACGTTTGCTCAATTGCACTCGCCAATGAACCCAGCCGTAGCTCAACCTTTGCCGCGATCGATCGCATCAAACAAGCAGGGGGATACGTCAGTTTTGACCCTAATTTACGTGCAGAGGTCTGGCAAAATCCTTCAGAACTCATTGATGTGGTCATGCAGGCCGTGACCAAAGCCGATGTGGTGAAATTTTCAGAAGAAGAACTCACGCTTCTCACCCAAACAGAGACCATTGATGCAGGGCTCTATGCGCTAAAAGCACTGAATATTCCTCTTGTCGTGATTACTCAAGGAGCAAAAGGCGCATTAGTTGTCACGAATAAACACCAACAATTAGTCACAGGAAAGATAGTTAAGCCTGTCGATACCACAGGCGCTGGTGATGCTTTTGTGGGAGGGTTATTGTATCAACTTTCCACCAGTAATCCGTGGCACCAAAATTTGGAAGCGGCGATTTTATGGGCGCACGGCTGCGGCGCGTTAGCGACTACGAAAAAAGGGGCGATGACCGCTTTGCCAACCCAGCAAGCTCTACTTGATTTCATTCGTTAACTGCATATTTCTTCTCTTTTTTGTTAGCGAGCTTTCTTGTCAAAAGAAGGTTCGCTTTTTGACTTTGAAACAGTGTGATCAAACACAATGCATCAGATCACAAAAAACTGCGATTGTGTGATTACGCTTAAATTTTTCATTAATTTATAGGGATCGTTCCCTATTCATCTTATACAGTTATATCGAACTAAAGATAACGTAAATCTCATTTATATCGAATTATTCAGGATAAAATGGGTAAAATTGGTCTATTTTTCTACGCTAATTCAACGATCAATCGGGAACGTTTGCAAACTCTTGATTTATCATCCAATTCATGTGGAGAAAAAGCACAATGAAAACGAAAACATTAGCACTAGCCATTGCCTCAACCCTACTCCCAACCTCTGCGGTATGGGCAAATAATGATATTGCGGCGTTGGAAACTCGAATTAATGAGCTGGAATCACGCCTCATGACCACAGAACAAACCGCTGAACAGGCCTTCAATACTGCCTCTCAATTCGAGTTTACTGGCTATGCGCGCGCAGGATTGTTAACCAATGATGACCTTAACGGCGCAACAGGAACAGGGCCTTATATGACCGCGGCCGGCAGTTTAGGAGCCCCCATTGGCCGTTTAGGTCTGGAAGCCGATAAATACTTAGAAGCTAACCTTATCCATAATCGTGTATTGGATGATGGCTCTAAAGCACGCTTTCATATCATGTTGGCCGATAGTGTAGAAACCAATAATGAGTGGACGGCGGATGACAGCCAGTTAAACGTACGCCAAGTCTATGCGGAG
The DNA here is from genome assembly GCF_002749895.1 of Vibrio fujianensis. Taxonomy (GTDB): domain Bacteria; phylum Pseudomonadota; class Gammaproteobacteria; order Enterobacterales; family Vibrionaceae; genus Vibrio; species Vibrio fujianensis. The sequence goes on from NZ_NBUS01000054.1 coordinate 768,689, forward strand.
CTGTCTAATTTAACCTCTTTTAGTGGTGCATTTGAAAATGCTACGGTTTGGGCTGGTAAGCGTTTTGACCGTGATAACTTTGATATTCATTTCTTTGATTCCGATATTGTCTTCCTTTCGGGTACCGGAGCTGGGGTCTATGATGTTCAACTTGCCGAGAACTGGAAAGCCAACTTCTCTCTCTATGGGCGAGATTTTGGAGAGATTGATAGCTCCAACACCAACATCGAAAACTACATAGCGACCATGAATAACCGATTCGGTCCTTTGCAAGTGATGATCAGCGGTATGGTTGCCGCAGATAATGAAGATCAAGCGGTAGCCGCCGAGTCAGCGACAAAACGGGCAGAAAACGGGATCCATGCGTTATTTTCTTATCATGGCAGTGATTTCTTTGGCTTTAATGAGGGATCATCTTCAACTGGGTTACTGCTTGGTCAGGGACTTGGCGCAGAGTTAAAAGGTATTGGCTCTAATGGCAATTTAAACGATGATGCTAAAGCACTTCGTCTCTTTAGTTATGGGGTGACCCGCTTTGCTGAAAATTGGCGCTTTGCTCCCGCGCTCATGGCGGAATATAGCCAAGATCGCATTAAGAAGGATGATAAATTCAAGTGGGCTTCACTTAACATACGCTTAGCTCAAGAGTTGACAGAAAACTTTGAGATGGTGTACGAAGGGTCATATCAATATATGGACTTAGATAATAGCGTTGAACAAGCCAGTGGCAGCTTTTACAAAGCAAC
>NZ_NBUS01000054.1:769444-774691 GCF_002749895.1 Vibrio fujianensis
TTAGCGCCAACCTTAAAGTTATCGACCGCATCCGGCTTTTTTGATCGCCCAGAGCTGCGTTTTGCTGTTAGCTATGTGGATTGGAGCCGAGATTTAGATAACTACGCCATTAGCCTTGCCAATGATGCCAGTACAATGGGTAAAGGTGGTGAAACGATGTTTGCTCTCCAAATGGAAACGTGGTTTTAATAGCTCAAGACTTTAAGCATGACAAAGGCCCCTCACAGGATGTGAGGGGCCTTTATATTAAAAAGGTTATTTTAGGTTCACATTAGTAAGGGGCAAAGCCACCGTTCATTGCGCTTAATTGTGCAAATTGTGCACTAACTTCAGCGCCAATCAACGAAATACGGGTAGCATCCATCGCCGTGAAAACACGCCCGGTCATCACCTGTTCCCCTTGGTTAATAAAGATTTCTAATGAGGAATGATCAGCTAAAATCTGCAAATGGACTTCTTCTGACTCTAAAGCGAGTTCACGGACAGTATCTCCTTGACGAATCTCCGTTTGGCTACGATCAAAACGAAGCACCTTGCTGTCAGCATCAAAGGACAACACCACTTTATGCTGCGCATTTTCCATTAAATGTAACTCACCGCCCAACGGTAGGTTCAGGATCAATTCGAAGCTTTTTGTCGCCACATCAACCCCTCGTTCATTTAATGTCAGGGTTTGAACGTTTCTCCGTAACAGCTCAAGCTCAGCAACAGGACGTTGAATGACTTTTCCTTGCTGCCAGCTCAGCTCGCGCAATGCTGTAAATTGGTGTATCCAGCCATTGTCACAGCTTGGGTGATCTATCTCATCAGGGAGCCCCATCCAGCCGCAGAGCACACGTCGTCCATCAGGAGTTTGAGCCGTTTGTGGGGCGTAAAAATCAAACCCTGCATCCAACTGCCAACCTTGTAGAAAATGAAAGTGCCCTTGTTCATCCTGCTCTACAGTAAAGATTCGGTTTTGGTGCTCAATCGTATGATGAGGATTTTCAGAGCGAATCCCTTGAGGGCCAAAAACAATGAAGGCTTGCTCTTCGAGTTCAAACCAATCCGGACATTCCCACATATACCCATAAGGGGCTAATTCTTCACCGTATAAGCGATCAAATTGCCAATCTTGTAAGTTGGGAGAATGGTAAACCGCCAATCGCCCCTGTAATGTCTCGGTCTGCGCACCAAGTAACATCTGCCAACGCCCTTGTTGATACACCACTTTAGGATCACGAATATGCTCAGTAACACCATCTGGTAAAGAGCGAATAACGGGGCCTAGCTTAGTGAAACCGCCTTCAGAGTTAGCTTTGGCAACGCACTGCATGGTCTGCCGTTGTCTATCATGCCCTAATCGTGTATTTCCGGTATAAAACAACCACAGATCGTCACCATCACTAACAGCATGACCAGAAAAAACCCCATGGCTATCAAACCAATCCGATGGCGTCAGGGCAATCGACTGCCATTGCCAATGGATTAAATCTTGGCTTTTAAGCAATACCCAATATTTATCTTTATGCTCACAAGCAAAGGGATGCCACTGATAAAATAGATAATATTCCCCTTGATGGTAAATAAACCCATTTGGATCATTCAATAAACCTTGTGGTGGAGAAATATGCCATTGAGGGCGATAGGGGCATGAAGTGGGCTGAAGGTAAACCGACGCCTGTTCACGTTGCTGCTCTGCTATCTGACGGCCAACCGTCGCTAAGTGTTCATCCGTGATGGTTTCATCACGTACCATCGAAAGTTGCCATTCACCTAGAACCGACTCAGCAACAATGTGATCGGGCAAAAGTTTCACACGCTGAGCATCATGCACAGCAACCGTGATCCGCCCTTTTGGAGCGAGAATACGTAGTATATTGGTGATACCACCAGCGAGATCAATCAACGAATCAAGAGACATATGCTTACCTAACCATTAAATTCGGGAACGTTCCAAAAGTATAAAACATCACTCAACTAGGCAAGTTTTTCCGTCGTATAACCAAGTATAGGATAGTTGAATGTGAAGCAGAGCACAGAAACCTCTCTTTGATTGTCAGGATAATTCGCTATCTTGACAACAATGCGAGTGGATGCGACTCATCAACAAGTTTGACGATCAATGTTTTGGAAAGTTAGCACCACTTTGCTCATCTCTAACCCTTGCCCAGAAATACGCTCCAACAGCATTTTCGCCGCATTTTCTCCTGCTTTATCAAAAGCATAGTTAAAGGTAGATAAACTAGGATTACTCACATAGGCCAGCTCATCGTTCCCAACCCCTAGCACTTTTACTTGCTGACCCACGGCAATCCCCTGCTCTTGTAATGCTTTAATCGCTCCTACCGCTAGCCGGTCGGTCGCACAAAATAGCCCATCCAAGTGTGGATAAGCGGCGATTTGCTGCTTAGCTAAGCGATAGCCCGACTCAATCGAAAAGTCACCCCGAACATGAAACAATAACTCTTGTTGATGCAAAGCCAGTGATTGTTCAAGCCCTTGAGAACGTAAAACATCTACCGCCACATCATCACTTTGCACCCCAATAAAGCCGATATTTTGACAACCGGCGGCGACTAAGCGATTACCGGCCTCAAAACCAACACGTTGATCATCATGAACGACACTAGGAATATTATACAGTGAACCATCTTGACCAATTAAGACCACGGGCACCGGTGACTGTTGAATCGCTTTGATCAAAGCGGTATCAAGGTGGGTTGCATAAAAAACAATACCTTCGACGCGTTTTTGATTAAAGATTTGAATATATTCGAGTTCCTTGGCATGCACTTGATGAGTATTAGCCAGTAAAACATGCTTACCCGCCTGCTCAAAAATGGCAGTTAATCCATCCACACCTTGCGCTGTGGCATGGGAAGAGACGCGAGGAACAATCACTCCGATCAGATTGGTTTTTTGTGATTTCAGATCTTTCGCCACTTGATTGACCACATAACCACAATCAGAAACCGCCTTTAATACTTTGATTTTTGTGGACTCTTTGACACCATATTCATTATTGATCACCCGAGATACCGTAGATTTAGATACCCCGGCTAAGCGGGCAACATCATGTAAACTTGCCATTGCGATTCTTTTCCATCATCAGTTTGGGATTGATTGCAAAATTACTTGATAACCATTTTGCTGATAGCGTGATTCTACCCTTGTTTTATGCATTGTTGCTTAAGCTTTTAGCGATCTTCTTCACATATTTTTTGATTTTATTTTGACCATCACAGATTTATTGACAAGAATTAACATTGCAAACGTTCCCGAAATTAAAATTAGCCAAACGAAAGACTATCATACAGACAAGTAACAAGAACCGGGGTGAGTTATGGACTATCCAGTCATAGCAAAACAACTTATGGAACACTTGGGTGGTAAAACAAACATCCAAGCGCTCGCACACTGTGCAACTCGATTACGCCTAGCCGTCAAAGACGAGTCTTTGATTAATGAACAAGCCATTGAAGAACTTGATGGTGTAAAAGGTCAATTTAAAGTCGCAGGTCAATATCAAATTATATTTGGATCTGGCGTCGTTAACCAAGTCTATGCCGAAATGGCAAAACTAACAGGCTTAGCTGAAATGTCCACTAATGATGTGGCTTCAGCCGGTGCGCAAAAACAAAATATAGTACAACGGGCAGTCAAAGGGTTATCGGATATTTTCGTGCCCATTATTCCGGCGATTGTCGCCGGTGGCTTACTGATGGGGTTATATAACGTCCTGACGGCTACAGGATTATTTATCGATGGGAAATCATTAATCGATGCCAATCCGGGCTTGGCTGATTTAGCCAGCATGATCAATACCTTTGCTAATGCTCCTTTTGTTTATTTGCCCGTTCTGTTGGCTTTCTCTGCTTCACGAAAATTTGGCGGTAACCCGTTCCTGGGTGCCGCTCTCGGGATGTTGATGGTACACCCCGACTTACTCAATGGCTGGGGATTTGGCAGTGCTTCCGTTTCTGGTGACATTCCAGTTTGGAACATCCTTGGCTTAGAAATTCAAAAAGTTGGTTATCAAGGTTCGGTTCTGCCTGTTTTAGTCGCGGCCTTTATTCTAGCTAAAATTGAAAATGGTCTGCGCCGTATCGTTCCATCGGTCTTGGACAACTTATTAACGCCGATGCTGGCGATTTTTATCACCGGTTTCCTGACCTTTACGGTGGTTGGCCCTCTTACTCGTGATGTTGGCTTCCTATTGGGTGATGGACTGAACTGGTTGTATGAATCCGCTGGCTTTATCGGTGGCGCACTCTTTGGCTTTATTTATGCGCCATTTGTCATCACAGGCATGCACCACAGTTTTATCGCGATTGAAACCCAACTGCTGGCAGATATTGCCGTAACTGGGGGGACGTTCATCTTCCCAATAGCAGCGATGTCAAACGTAGCTCAAGGGGCCGCCGCTCTTGCGGTAGGCCTCACCACTAAAGAAATAAAAATGAAGGGTATTGCGATTCCTTCCGGTATCACCGCGTTACTCGGTATTACTGAACCCGCAATGTTTGGGGTTAACTTAAAACTGCGTTATCCTTTTATTGCTGCGATTTGTGGTGCCGCGATTGCCAGTGCCTTTATCACCCTATTCACCGTTAAAGCACACGCACTGGGTGCCGCCGGGTTGCCAGGCATTATCTCTATCAGCCCAGATAAAATTGGTTACTATGTGGTCGGTATGATCATCGCGTTTATCGCCTCTTTTGGTCTTACTCTACTGCTTAGTATGCGTGAAAAAGCGAAACTGGGTGCTCAAGCCAACGCGTAATACGTCCCCCTATAGCGTTTACGCCTTACCCGCTCTAAAGAGCGGGTATTTTTATGGCTTCAAAAAATGAATAGTGACATCTCGCCCATGTGAATATTTCACCGTTTCACACCGCCAGTGATACTGCTTAATAATTCGGTTAGTGAGTTCTAATCCGAGGCCAAACCCTAAATCTTCTATTTTTTTGGAGCGGCTATCTTCTCGATTTGAAATCAAAACCTGAGCGTCCTCTTGGCGAATCACCACTTTTCCACATTGGGTATGCTGATATGCATTTCTAATTAAATTACTCAGTACAATTCGGTATAACGTTGCAGGAAGCCGATAAGATTGATGATGTATATTCACCTCTAGCTGCACTTTTTTATTATCAAGCAAATAGCTAAGCTCTTGGCAGATCTGTTCAATTGAGCTTCCTAAGTCAACCTCCACCAGAGGGAGCTCTGTTTCTTTTCCTCGGTTGAGCCACAATAAAGTTTCAC
>NZ_NBUS01000054.1:774701-778098 GCF_002749895.1 Vibrio fujianensis
AGATCACTCATTGTTACGCCAGCGCGACAAATACGTTCCAATACTTGTTGACGCTTTTCCGGTGAACTTTGTTTTTCAAGCAGTTTCATCAATAACTCACTATTACTACGAACAACAGCTATCGGTGTTCGTAATTCATGACTTGCATGAGCGAGGAATTTTTGTTCTCGACGAAGCGCACTATCAACTGAAACGAGACTGTTTTTGACCACCTTAGCTAAGCGATTCAGTTCGTTATAATGAAAATCAGGCGCAGGAATCACTAACTGTTCAGGCGTTAATTGTTTTGCCCAAAGTGCTAGCCGCTCGACAGGTTTTGCTACTCGTTGTACTAAAAAATACATACACAAACCAAATAAACCAATACCAAGCACGGCATAACTAATCAGTTGAACAAAATGGGGAATTTCTCCCCAAGGCCGATTTTGTATCAGTTCAGGACGTTGAACATCATCCAACACACGATAAATGTAGAGGGGGTCGCCAGCCGTTTGATCATAACGCATTAAAAACACAGCGCGCTCAGGTGCTGAAAACCAATGCTGATTTTCGATATATTTTACAAATTGCATCGGTTGTTCTAGTGGTTCAAATAACGCGGCAATGTCTGATGGAATGGCTTGCCAATGATGAGCAACGTGAAACCCCATCATCATTTCTGTTTTTTGTCCCGTTAATGCGACCTCTCGACCAATATCCATCATCATCATCCGCATTCCACCATCCAATCCTTGCTCAAAATAGTTTGCCGCTAAATGGGAGAAGCTGACAACCGTGATGCTGGCCATTGCCATCATCACACAGATAAGGAAAATCTTCAGGCTACGGCGTAGTTTCATCGTTATCCTGCTGTTGGATACTGAACCCAAACCCTGGCACCGTCTTAACCATCGTCGGCCATCCCTCTTGGTCTATCTGCTTACGTAGCTTAAACATATGCACTTTTAGGCTGTTACTGTCTGGCTGTGCTTCTCCCCAGATCATCTGAATAATTTTTTCCCGAGTGACAACAGACGGATATTCTCGCATCAATAATTCCAAAATTTTTATCGAGATCGGTGAGAGCTTCAGCTCTTGCCCATAACGGCAGGCTTTACGCAGCGATAAATCGAGTTCGAGTTCACCAATCCGTAGTTTTGTAGCCTGTCCGCTCCGCCGTTTAGACAACACCAACATGCGCACCATAAGCTCTTGCATAGCAAACGGTTTTACTAAGTAATCATCGGCTCCGTGTTGAAAACCTTGCAGCTTATCATCCAAAGTATCACGCGCTGTCAACATCAAAACCGGTGTTTCAATGCCTTGTTCACGAATACGTCGACACACTTCTAAACCTGCAATTTTCGGTAAGTTGAGATCCAGAATAATCACGTCGTATTGATAAGATGTAATCAGGTTATAACCCACTAGACCGTCGGCGGCAAAATCACACTCTATTCCTTCTAATTGCATATAGTCGATCAGTGCCGTCGCAAGATCGAGGTCATCTTCAACCAATAAAACCTTTAGCATGATGCTTTACCTATCACTTTACACGTAACGTTTTTTACACGTAACGTTTTTTACTATATCCACGACTCCCTTCTGTATCTCATACTGAATATAGAGTAACACGGGTATTAACAGTAAAGTAATCATCGTAGCGAACATGATGCCATATCCTAATGAAGCCGCCGCAGGTTTTAAAAACTGAGCTTGCATCGATGTTTCGCTCAGCAGAGGAATCAAACCTGAAAAAGTGGTAATGGATGTCAAAAGAATTGCACGTAGTCGGCTATTACACGCTTCAATAATGGTATCCAATATGGGTTTCCCTTCTTCTTGTAAACCGTTATAACGGCTGACCAACAGCAAGCTATCATTCACCACCACGCCACTTAAAGCTAAAATACCAAACATAGACAAAATGCTTAAGGTCAACCCATTCACCCAATGGCCTAAAATCGCGCCGACAATACCAAAGGGAATGGCCATCATAATCAGTAAGGGCTGAATGTAAGAGCGCAACGGTATCGCTAGTAAGGCGTAAATGGCGATCATCGCAGCCACAAACATCAATTCCATCGATTGCATGGTTTCCGCTTGTTGCTCAGCTTCTCCGGCAAAATCAACCCGCAAATGAGGGTACTCTTTCTGCCACTGTGCCAAAAATTGTTGCTTAACTTGATTGACAACTTGGCTGGGTGACAACATGGCTTTATCCACAACCGCACTCACATACACCGCTCGTTGATTGTTAATTCGAGTAATGGCTGACGCTTGGTAATCAGAATCAATCATTGCAACCGAACTGAGGGGGATAACCGTGCCGTCACTGCTACGAATATTCGCATTCATGATATCTGCTAAGGTTTGACGTTCTTGTTCCGGATAACGAACACTCACCGTGACTTCATCTTGTTTACGCTGAAATTTTTGGACTTCTCCACCCCCAAAAGAATGCAGAACTTGATCAGCAAGTTGTGCCGTCGTTAACCCCAAAGCTCGTCCTTGTTCGGTTAATGTAAAGCGATACTGTGGTACTCCTGGGCTTAAGTTGTCATCAATGCCGCTGATTCCCGGTATAGTTTGCAGATAAGCTTTCACGGCCTTTCCCGCAGCCGTCACCTGTTCAGCATCGCTGGCTTTTAACTCAATTTTAAAGTTATCAACCATATCCATGCTGGCCAATACTTTGAGTCTTTTAGCGCCTTCCAGCAGACCTATCTGCTCATTCCATATTTTTGTAAACTGATTGGTGTCGTATCCCGGAGAGTCAATGAAGGCGACCGTAACACTGCCTTCGGTATCGGATGAAGCCAATACCTGTAGGCTGGAAATACTACTTTGTTCAGTAGGTAATCCCAGCTGAGCACGAAGATGGGTATCAGCCCTTTTCGCTGCCTGTTCAATCACTAATAAATTTCGATGAGTTTGCCCAAAGCTGGCATCGTCTAACATCGTGATATCTGCCGAAGCGATATCACGAGGAATATCGGGAAAGAAAGCCATTTTAACCGTTCCAGACATAGGCAATGTCGCAATCACGATCAGTAGGCTAAGAAATAGCAATAATGTTGCGTAACGAAATCGTAAACACAGTTTAATAACGGGCGTGTACACCTGATAATTCAAAAAATTCAATACTGAATCTGCGCTACGCTGAACTCGACTCCAACCACCTTTTGTTCCATTGCGATGAGTATTTAGGTGAGCAAGATGAGACGGTAAAATCAGTTTTGATTCCACCATGGAAAGCAATAGACAGACCGTCACAACCGCAGCAAACTGAGCAAAAATTTGCCCAAGCCCACCTGTTACATTGGATAACGCCATAAATGCAGCAACGGTAGTCAGCACACCAAACACGGTAGGTATTGCGACTTTCATGGCCCCTTTAATCGAGTTATCTAGGCTG
>NZ_NBUS01000054.1:778108-781493 GCF_002749895.1 Vibrio fujianensis
CACCCTCGTTACGCCGAGTGTCATAAATGCTTTCGCCTACCACCACTGCATCATCAACAACAATCCCAAGTGCCATAATAAAACCAAAAGTCGTCATCTCATTGATGGTGAGGTTGGCAAACGAACCTGTCATGAAAAATAGTGAGCCAAAAAAGACAAACGGTAAGCCCGCAGCAACCCAAAAAGCCACTCGAACGTTTAAAAACAGCGCCAGAACAAAAAAGACAAGAATGATGCCTGATATAGCATTTTTCACCAGTAAACTGAGGCGATCATTAATCATCTGGCTTTGATCGTACCAAGTCTCTAAGAAAATCTCTTCTGGCAATAATTGTTGATCTCGCCATTGCTGTACGACTGATTTTGCTTGCTCAGCAATTAGAGTGACATCACCATACTCGTCCATCACGATTTCAATCGACATGCCATTTTGTTGGTTATAACGAGATAATGTAAAGGTGTCTTCATCAAATGTTTCTCGAACAACGGCTATCTCACCCAGTTTAAGTGTTGTACCTTGTGAAGTATTAATAAGAGATATTTGAGCAAATTCTTCCGCCTTATACCTCTGGTTTGCCACTTTCAGGCGAACCGCTTTATCAGGATGACGCAAACTGGTCATAAGAGGTGTCGATGACTCCGCATTCACCTTATCTTCAACGTCAGACAAACTTAGGTTATAACTTTGTAAAGTGGCTTCATCAATATCGATAGAAATAACCGGATCAGCGCTCGCTTTGATTTCTAAATCTCGAATGGCAGGTTGTTGCAAAAGAGCGGTTTTTAACTCTTGTGCTAACGACTGCAAGGTCGCTCTATCCACGCTACCATAGAGCTGAACCCAAATGGCGTGATCTTGCATACGATCTTTTTCAATGATCGGTTTTTCTACATCACTGGGGAAATTATTGATCCCATCCACTTTTGTTTTAATGTCTGAGAGTAACGTGTTGAGACTGTAATCACTGGTTTTCTCAATAGTGACCGTACTGCCGCCAGCGTTAGAGGTAGAGGTAATCCGTTTTATTCCCGGAACGCTTTCCAATGCCTCTTCAATTTTAATCGCAACCCCCTCTTCCGCTTGCTTGGGGTCGCCGCTGTTATAGGTGACTGAAACCGTCACTCGATCTGGTTCCATACTCGGGAAGGCTTCTCGACGTAACTGGCTGAGTGACAAAACGCCCATCACGATCACCGATAGAAGTAATAAATTGGCCGCCACTGAATTTCGAGCAAACCAGGCAATAATACCCGATGGAGGAGGTGTCATACTCATAATGCTACCTCACTGATCACTTGCACCAAAGTACCGACTTGGTAACTGCTTAATGGGCGCTGAACAATTTGTACGCTTTCATGGGTAAAGGCTTTAACATACACAAAACCACCCGATTCAAACTGTTTCTCTGCTAGGATGCTGGCTAATTTGCCTTGGCTATCGATGTACCAGATTTCCCCTTGCTGAGAAATAGCTGACTGAGGCAATTTCCAACTCTGTTTGAGGGGAGTGCCCTCCACAATGGCGGTCGCAAAGGTTCCCGGATATAACGGAGGTTCGATATCCAAAGGTTGAGCAACCGTTACCACCAATGCACGTTGGCGAGTATTACTGTCAAGGTGTTGCTCAACACGAGTCACATAACCGTTCCATGCCATTTGTCGATAACGCAACTCTACAGACCAGCTCTGTGGGTGACGAGCCAGCTCGGTATTGCTTCGTATCGGTAAATTCAACCATTGCGCTTCTGAAAGTGTAATAACGACTTCGACCACATCGGTACTGTATAAAGTGGCGACTTGTCCACCTTCTTGCAGATAACTGCCAAGTTGAATGTCTCGGCTCACAACTAATCCGTCAAAGGGGGCATAGATCACGGTGTTTTTCAGATCATACTGAGCTTTTGCTAACACTTTCTGTGCATTCGTTAAAGCAGCTTTCGCTTGATCCCGTTGCGGTTGACGAAGAACCAATGGTGAATCAGGCTCCCCAGATAACCCCGACCGCTGCCACTCAAGTTTTGCTTGTTCCCCTTGACGCTCTTCTTCCAAGAAATTTAAGGTGGCCGTTGCTAACTCAGACTGAGCTTCACTCACCGCTTGGTGATATTTTGTTTGATCTAAAGTGGCCAGTACCTCACCTTTTTTTACCCGCTGACCACTTTCAAGGCCCGGCCCTAATGTCAACACTCGTCCAGAAACTTCAGCGGTAATATTGAGTGCATAACGAGGTTTCACTTCACCATACCCTTGAACTTGTGCTGAATAGTGCCCTATGTTTACGTCGACAACGGAAACGGCAACGACGGGATCATGCTCTGGTTGAAGCGTATCATGAAGCAACCCGCTCTCTTTGGGTTCACTCATTTGGGACAGTTGACTATGAGCGTAAGCCATCACTCCCCAAAAAACGGCACATGCCAGTAAAGTGGTTCCGAAAGTGACCTTATTGATCCTCATTTTTAACTCCTAATCCCAATGCTAATCCCAAATCAATCCGGTTACTTAATCGGTTATAAGTGACTTGAGCGAGTTTGATTTCGATATCGTAGGTTTGTTGCTGTATGGTGAGTAGTTCAAGAATGTCTACCAATCCTTTGCGATATTTATCCAGATAATTAGCGCTGCTGCGCTGTGCGCTGTCTAGGGCTAACCTCAAATGCTGTTGCTGACGCTCCAACGCCTGTTCCTGGCCAAAAGCGCTTTCTACTTCATTCACTGCCGTCAATAAGGTTTCCTGATAAGCCCAAAAGACCTGTTCTGTCGTTAAGGCTTCCATCTCTGCTTCCGCTTTAAGTTTTCCACCTTGAAATAGCGGTGCTGTTAACTGGCCTAAAATGCTCCATAAAGGGCTGGTCAGTAAGCTATCGCTTAAGCGGTGATCGCTGTCACTCAATGCCGCACTAAAACTCAGGCTGGGCAACATGGCTTTATATGCCACTTGAGTGGTGTATTGCTGTGCTTCAATGTTGGCATAAGCGGCAATAAGATCAGGCCGACGAGCCAGATCTTGCTCTGGAAAATGAGCCAACGAAAGCAATACCGTGGGAAATTGAGCAGGAATAATAAGAGGGTCTTGGCTTCCTAACTGCCCTAATAGGGTAGTTAAATCTCGGCGAGCTGATGCTAATGTTTCTTGATATTCAGCTAATGTCGCTCGAGTAGACTCCATATTGGTTAGTGCGCTATCTCGGTCTTCTAGCCCACCTAAACCTTGACAATAGCGCTCTGTCACCACCTTTTCATTACGTTGCAAAAGTTCTAACCGCTGCGTTTCGATATGAACTTGCTGCTGGTAAAGGTTAATCATCAGCCATTGCCGCATAATGCTTGCCGCTAAGGTGTCTTTTGCGGCTTGGTAGTCCGCAGCACGGCTACGCAAGTTGGC
>NZ_NBUS01000054.1:781503-785561 GCF_002749895.1 Vibrio fujianensis
CGCTGCTTTACCGTCTGCGATTTTTTGCCAAATATCCAATTCCCAGCTTACACTCAACTCCGTGTTGTATTGAGTATGGTTGTGCTCTTCTTTCTCTCCACTTAAGGTCAACTCTGCACTGGGTAGTTGATCTGCGGCGCTCTGTTGTTTTTGTGCATAAGCAATTTTAAGCGCTAATGCCGTTTGCTGCAGGCTAGGGTTATGTTCCAAAGCACGATCAATCCATTGCTTTAATTCAGGAATATCAATTAATTCCGTAATCGAAACCATATCAATAGCAGGCTCAGTATCAATAGCAGACCAAGCCGTAAGTTGCTCAAGGGATTCAGAAACTCGCGCTTGATACGTTTGCTGAGAATGGGTGGCGCAGCCGATTAACCCCGCAATCAATAAACTCATGGCGGATAACCTTAGCCAATGCGATGACATCATAGTGGTGTACTCCTGTTGATGAACCTTAGCGTAAATAAACAGGGGTTAAGAGAGGGTTAACTTAAGAAAAATAACGCCCAGAAATTCTGGGCGTTCATATTCGAGAAAATCAAAAAACTGACGGTGAGATTAGAATTGATAAACCACTTTTAGCTCAATACTCCGCTCTGCGCCATACCCGCAGTTTACGTTGTTGTAACAGCTGTAATACTCTTTATTGAATAGGCTAGCCATCACATCCACGCCGGCACCTTGTAGATTATCGCTCAACTGACCGAGAGCGTACCCTAAAAAGATGTCAACACCCTAGGGTCTGTGGGTCTATTGACTACTGATCCCCTTAAAAAATGATTAATGTACGGCTGACGTATCCACTGCGTGTTTCGGTTTAGGAGCAAACCAGATCATACATCCAGCCACCGCAAAAATAACCGCAATCATCAAAAATAACTGGTTAGTCGCCACCATGACACTCTGGTTTTGTAAGGTCCAGTCCATCGCAGATCGCGCCTGCTCAGTACTCATTCCTGCATTCTGCATCGCTTGGCTCGCCACGCCCGCTTTATCGGTTAAGCCAGATAATTCCGCATGAACATAGCGAGACTCTCGCTCCCAAGATGTATTAATCATTGAGGTGGCAAAGGCACCAGATAAGGTTCGGATAAAATTCATCAACCCTGCTGCCGATTCCATTTCATGCATTTTGACACTGCCTAGCGCAATTGCAGTTAATGGCACAAAAAATAACGGCATCCCAACACCTTGGAAAAACATCGGCCAGCTAATTTGTGAAAACGTCATGTCTACGATGCCAAAACTGCGCATAAAAGTCCAAAAACCCAGCCACATCACTCCAGCAAAAACAAAAGGCCGAGGATCGTATTTCGACGATAAGTTAGCAATAATAGGGGCGAGAAAGACGGCCAATATTCCCATAGTGGCGGTAGCATACCCGGAAATAGTCGCTGTATACCCCATATAGATTTGCAACCACAATGGCGTTAACACTGAGATACTAAAAAAAGCCCCAAAAGCAAGTGACAAAGTCACCATACTCATACTGTAACCTCGGTGTCGAAAAACCTTGAGATCCACAACAGGATTCCGTTCAGTTAATTCCCAAATTAGAAATGCTACAAAGCCGATTGCAGCAACAACCGCTAGAGTAATGATTCGTGAGGATTCAAACCAATCGTGATCTTTCCCTTCATCCAGCATCAATTGCAAAGCGGCCACCCATACCACTAATAGTAATAACCCCACTTTATCAATTTTAGAACGAATGGTTTTGGTCTCATACTTCTGCAACAATTTCCAACAAATCAAAGCAGCACCTATTGCAAAAGGCATTTTCACCATAAAGATATATGGCCAACTAAATTGATCACACAACACACCACCTAAAATTGGCCCCATTATCGGAGCAATCAACGTAGTCATACTCCAAATACCAATGGCAACATGCCCCTTATTTTTCGGGAAAATTCTCATCATTAAGGTTTGTGATAACGGCATAAGAGGGCCTCCGGAAAAACCCAGAAATATCCGAAACATAACTAATGTACTCATGCTATTTGCCATTCCACACAATAGTGAAAAAACACCAAACAGCAGAAAACAAGTTACAAATACTCGGATAGACCCAAAACGTGAAGCTAGCCAGCCCGTTAATGGTACCGAAATAGCCTCAGCAACCGCATAGGAGGTAATTACATAAGTTCCTTGACTAGCAGAAGTTCCTAGACTTCCGGCAATGGTAGAAACGGAAACATTGGCAATGGTGGTATCTAAAATAGCCAAAAAATTCGCCATTGCTAGACACAAAGCCCCTACAAACAGTGCTCCACCTGACAAAGGTTTGATTTCATGGTCAGAAGCGTGACTCATCCTCTCACCTTAACCTTGTTCTGCTAATTGGGTTGCCCGATATTGCACTAACGTTTGTGCGTTAATTTCAGCGGCGGTATCAATAGTGACAATCATTGAAAGCCCAACCTGCAAGGGATGGCTCTGTAATTCTTTCGGATCCAATTCAATTCGTACGGGCAACCGTTGTACCACTTTAATCCAGTTACCGGTCGCATTTTGTGCCGGAATCATAGAAAATGCCGAACCTGTCCCGCCCGAAAAACCCGCAATCACCCCGTGGTAAGTCACGTCATCGCCATACAAATCTGCTGTTAATGTAACTGGCTGACCTATTTTCACCTCACGCAGTTCCACCTCTTTAAAGTTGGCATCAACATAAATCTGGTTAATAGGCACGACGGTCATTAATGGCATTCCAACTTGAACCCGACGCCCAACCTGAACCTGACGTTTAGCCACCACCCCGCTGATTGGGGCTCGGATAATAGTACGTTCTAGATCAATTTTAGCTTGTTCCAAACGAGCTTTAGCCAATAAGACTTCCGGGTTATTTTCTACTGTGGTGTTATCTGTTAACGCGGCATTGGCTTTTTGCGAACCGATACTCGACAGCTTCGTCGCTTTCGCTTGCGCCATTGCCGCTTGAGCTGCATGCAAATTGGCTAGTGCTTGACTATACCCTGTTTGTGCATTGCTCAGCTCTTCCCCCGATACCGACCCCGAGCGCACAAGCCCTTCACGACGAGTTAAGTCTATTTTCGCTCGTTCAAAATTTGCTTGCGCTGCACTTAACTGTGCTTTGGTACGTTGCTCATTCGCTTTTTGCGCTTCCACCAAGGCGGTTAGTCCTTCATCGTTGGCTAAATAGCTGCGAACACGACGCTTTGCTAGCGCTAAATCGGCTTCAGCTTGACTCAAGGCCAAACGAGCATCGGTATCATCAATGTGTACCAACACGTCACCTTTGTCGACGTATTGAGTATCCACCACATTAACACTGGCAATGATACCGCCCACCGCTGGAGTCACTTCCGCAATTTCGGCCGCAGCATACGCATTATCGGTTGAAACAAAACGTGAACCAATAAAGTACCAATAAGTACTGTAACCCCCACCAACAATGATGATCGCAAATAAAAGAAATAAGAACCCTTTTTTACGAGCTTGTGAAGCTCGGTGAGTATCAAAATGTTCCGTTGTTTGTTCAGACGAATTCATAAAAAAACCTTTTAAAACTAAATCAAGAATGAGAGTGAGAAAAACCACCGCCTAAAGCATGAATAAGTGCAAGATCCAAGCTAAACGCACGAGACTGAAGATTAACCAACGCCCGTTGGTTATTAAGTAACGTCTCCTCAGCGACTAAAACCTCAAGGTAAGTCGCTAACCCTCCTTGATAACGATTGTTAGCAATATAGTGAGCGCGCTCAGCTTGTATGACGGCTTGTTGCGTTTTTGCAATCCGCTCATCCAACGCCTGAGTACTGGTCAACACATCCGCAACGTCATGCAAAGCTTGATTTAAAGTAGCGTTATATAAGCTGACCGACTCTTGATAACGGGCTTGAGCAGAAGTAAGTTGTCCTTCTAATCGGCCGCCCGTAAAGAGGGGTAAATAGATGGCCGGACCAATGCCGCCTGCATCATTACCGCTGTTAAACACATTATCGAGACCGAAAGCTTGATAACCGATAAATGCGGAAAAACTCACATCGGGATAAAACATGGCTTGTGCGATCCCTACCCGCTCAGCAGCC
>NZ_NBUS01000054.1:785571-790621 GCF_002749895.1 Vibrio fujianensis
AGCGTGCAGCAACAACATCGGTTCTATGCCCTAACAGGCCAATACTAGCGTCTGCTGGCAGACCAAAACGAGCATTGAGCGTAATGGTTGGAGCATAAATCGCTCGTGCGCGATCCGGCCCTTGCCCAACTAAAGCGGCAAGCGCATTTTTTTGTAATTCAATCGACTCATTCAGTGCCAAGAGTTCAGCATCAACACTGGCAGCAATCGATTTTGCTTGGCTAACCGCCCCCAGAGTTTCAAGCCCGTTGTCGTAGCGTTTTTGCAATAACTCAACCGTTTTCTCTCTCACCCCTAAAGCCGCTGCTACCGTGGTTTGGTTAGCATAGAGACGTGCCAGTTCGGCATAGGCATTAGCAATGGATGTCGCTAACATCAAACGAGCAGAAACACTTTCAACCTCTGCAGCGGCCAAATCTGAGGTTGCCGCCGCAATCGACGCTCGGTTCTTACCCCAGAAGTCAAAGTCATATTGAAAATTAAGCGTGAGTGAGCCGTAATCATTCCAACCATGAGGTGGTGAATACGATTGGTACTGATAACTGACTTTACTTTCGCTTGCAGAAGCCGCCAACCCGACATCCAACGAACGAGCAGCCCCTGCTTGCTCGGCAATGCCTCGGGCATTATCTAATCGTGCCTTCGCCATTTGTAACGTGGGGGAATACTCAAAGGCTTCTCTTATTAATTGATTAAGCTGTGTATCTTGATAGCGTTCCCACCAAGTATCCGTCGGCCACTCTATGCTGGTATGATCAGTAAACGTCTGTTCGGTATTCCACTCTTGTGCGGACTTCATCTTGGCCAAGTCTTGATCTAGATCTGGACTTGCGCAGCCAAAAAGTAACGCCGCACTGAGAATACTCATCGAAAAATAAGAAACAGATTGGCTCTGCATAAGCTTTATTTGAGTATTGTATTTCACATTTCACAACCTTATAACTAAACTGTACGGTACAGTTATACTCTTGACAGAAATGGCTAGTCAAGAGAAACTTATAGAAATTTTTCAGTTGGGATTGATGGGTGAATGCGAGTTAAAAGTGAAGAAAAAAGGCAAGCTATTTTAGAGGTTGCAAAAGATTCTTTTACACAACAAGGCTTTGAACAGACATCCATGTCACACATTGCTAAAATGCTGGGCGGTTCAAAAGCCACGCTCTATAACTACTTTAGCTCTAAAGAAGAGATCTTTTCAGCGGTCATGGCCTCTTCAGCCACCGAACAGATCGCTAATGCGTTCTTATCTCTTGATAAAAATCGAGATATTGCCACTTCTTTAGAAGAATTTGGCGTAAATTTTCTCAACTCGATTCTCGGTGTTGAAGCCATGGCAATTTATCGTATGGCGATCCACGAAGCTGAACGCTCCTCTGTTGGACGACATTTTTATGAGCAAGGGCCCAAAAAAGGCTGGACGCACGTCAGCGAGTATATTGCTGCACAAATTGATAAAGGAATGCTAAAGCCCTGCGACCCTTGGATTGCCGCCATGCAATTTAAAGCTCTTCTATCTGCGGAATACGTTGAACCGTTTGCCTTAGGGGCCATAGACAAACCCACTCACACACAAATTAACACCACCGTTCACCGAGCCGTCACTATCTTTCTTACCCTTTATTCTCCACAATAACCCCTCTTTTATTGATACAAAAACAGGTTGGTGAAAACGCCCTCCCATAGTCTATAAGATAATAAAGCAGGAGCCAGCACTTTGGCTCCTGTGCTTCCAGCGCCGAACACGCCCTATTGCCAACCTTACTTTCTCATTCACACATGAAATAGTTCACAAGCGATTCAATAACAAAAAATACTGGACATGATAACGATTCTCATGCTGAAATAATGTTATGTTATAACATATATAATTTTACTAATGAAAAAAACGTTATTCTTGCTTGCTGTTATCGCCATTGCCGTGGTGTTTTTTTGGAAACCCAGCGCATCGGACAAACCCTCTCTTTTATCCGTTTCTGGTCCGTTTGAGTTTAGTAGCCAAGATTTGTCAAAAGATGGTTTTCTTTTTTCTCGCTTACAGGTCGTTGAAGCATTAATCGGTATTAATGACCAAGCACAACCTTATCCGCTTTTAGCACAAAGCTGGCAACAGAGTGAAGATGGATTACGCTGGGTTTTTGAAATTCGCCCCAATGTTCTGTTTCATGATGGTCAGCCGCTCACGGCCCAAGCTGTCGTTCACTCACTCAGCCGAGCCGTCAATAAACCGGGAGTGATTCGTCAAGTCCCGATTGAGTCGATTACCGCAGAAAATGAGGCGCTGGTGATCATCCTACAGCGTCCTTATCGGCCATTGCTTTCCGTCCTCGCTCACTATTCCACCGCGATCATTTCGCCATCGTCTTATCATGAAAATGGGCACGTCAATCGCTTACAAGGCACCGGCCCCTACCAAATTGATCAATTACAAGCACCACATAAGGCGCAAGTCATGCGTTTTGATCGTTACTGGGGAACACCAGCGGCCATTGAGAAAGTGGAGTACTTAACGGGGCATCGTTCAGAAAGCCGAGCGTTGCTCGCGCAAACGGGGCAAGCGGATATCGTCTATACATTAGATCCTATCAGTATCCCAGCCCTCCAGCAGGCCAAAAATGTCCAGTTACACATTGAGTCAATACCACGAACCGTGTTGATTAAAGTCAATAATGCTCACCCATTTCTTAGTCATAAATCAGTACGTCAAGCCCTTAGCTTCGCTTTGGATCGTCAAGGTATGGCAGAATCCGTACTCCGTTTGCCACAATCCCATGCTTACCAACTTTTTTCTCCCGCTTTAGGCTCTTGGCATCTGCCCACTTTATCGGGAGAACAACGCCAGTTAGAAAAATCGCAACAATTATTAACCGACCAAGGCTGGCAAAAAAACGCGCAAGGCTTTCTGGAAAAATCGGGGGAAGTTTTCCGCGTTCAGTTACTGACTTATGCCGATAGACCAGAGCTTCCTCTCCTCGCAACGGCAATCCAAGCACAATGGCGAGAGTTGGGTATTGATGTTCAAATTTCGATTGATAATTCCAGTGCCATTCCTGCCAAGCATCATGATAATTCATTAGAACTGGCACTAATTGCCCGCAATTTCGGTACACTTGCTGACCCCCTACCTTTACTAATGGAAGATTTTGCTACCGAAAAAGGATCCGATTGGGGACCCATGCACTGGTCATCCGATCTCTTCTCACAACAGCTTGATCTGCTAGTCACTGAATCTGACCCAGAGAAATATGAACAATTGGCTCAGCAAGCCGCTCATATCCTTGCTGATGAAATGCCTCTTATTCCTGTGACTTATTACCAACAAATTATCGCGGTAAATCGTCAAATTCATGGCTTCTCTTTTGACCCTTTTGAGATTAACTACCGCCTGTCGGAGATGAAGTTCCATGACTAAACTCTTGCTCTCTCGGTTGTACCAAGCACTTTTTGTCGCTTGGTCAGTGGGCACCTTGACGTTTATTTTGATGAGAATGATCCCCGGCGATATCGCCTACCGCATTGCAGCAGGTCGGTATGGTTATGACTATGTCAATGAACAAGCCGCCTTAGCGGTGCGAGCGGAACTTGGGCTTGATCGTTCAGGTGTTGAGCTTTATCTCAGTTGGCTATGGGATTTGTTGCATTTTAATTTGGGGCATTCTCTCGTCAGTGGCGAGCCGATTGTTGATGCCCTATCTCATCAGCTTGGCCATTCATTACTTCTTGCGGGCGCAGCAACGTTACTTTCTCTATGCCTTGCCATTCCACTTGGGATCTACTGTGGAAGAAGAGTTAACCAGTGGAGCGATCACCTTGCGCTCTTTGGTTCAATCACTGTTAGGGCTCAGCCAGTCTTTCTGATTGGGTTGGTGCTGATCTTGATTTTCTCTTTACACCTGAACTTACTGCCCGTAGCGGGATTTGGCCGACTAGAACACGTGATTCTTCCTGCATGCGCATTGGCATGTAGCCTTGCCGCTATGTCTAATCGAATGATCCGTAATGCCACCCACCAAGTGATTCATTCCTCCTATTTTCAGTTTGCACGTCTTAAGGGATTAACCGAATCTCAGGCATTTCAGCGACATGCACATAAAAACATTGCTTTGCCCGTCATTGCTTTCGTTGGCATTCAAGCAGTCGGCTTGGTAGAAGGAATCGTCATGATTGAATCCTTATTTTCCTGGCCCGGTATTGGTCATGCCCTTTCTCACGCTATCTTCCAACGTGATATTCCGATGATCCAAGGTGCGGCATTGATCATGGGGTTACTGTTTGTGTTCATCAATACCTTGGTTGATGTGGCCCAGTATTACCTAGATCCAAGACAACGATTTGCAAAACAGGAATCACACGCATGAGTGGCCTTATTCATTTATCTCGAACCCAATGGGTGGGATTGAGTATTTTATTCGTTCTCATCACGCTCACCGCCATCGAGTGGCTTTTTTATCAGGGTGATCCGGCCCAACAATCATTATCTCAAGCGTTTGCATTACCGTCTTGGCAAGAACCGTTCGGGCGAGATCACTATGGCCGCAGTAACTACGCTCGGCTCAGTAATGCAATTATGACCTCGCTCAGTATGGCGCTGTTCAGTGTTCTCACCTCGGCTTCATTAGGGCTACTCGCAGGGGTGGTGGCGGCATGGAAAGGGGGCTGGTGGGATAAAAGCTTGTCGTGGTTGGTCAACCTACTTTTGGCTATGCCGGGGCTCATTTTAGTTCTTCTTTTTGGTGCCATGCTACCGGGCTCATTTATGATCCTCTATTTTGCTATCTCTTTAATTTTATGGGTAGAGTATTTTCGAGTGGTGCGTAGCCGAACCCTAACCTTGCTGCGCTCTCCCGAAATTGAAGCCGCCCGACTTTACGGATTCAGTTCGTGGTATCAATTTAAACGCCACTTGTGGCCAACACTGCGTACCGATCTCTTTACCTTAGGTTGCTTTGGGGCTGGAAATGCCATCTTGGCGCTTGCCTCGATTGGTTTTTTATATGTAGGCCTTAAACCACCCGCCGCAGAACTAGGGCTCATGATGGTTGAGTTATTTCGT
>NZ_NBUS01000054.1:790631-793114 GCF_002749895.1 Vibrio fujianensis
ATTATCATCAAGCCCCATGGGTACTGCTTCAGCCTATCGTGGTCGTCTTTCTGTTAGTCATGAGTTTTCATCTATTAGCTCGAGGTAAACACGCATGAACACTTTATTACACGTAGAGCAGTTAGCGATCAATAGCCAAGAACAGTGTTTGGTTGATCCCGTCTCCTTCCATCTGGCTTCTGGTGAAGCAATCACCATTTTAGGAGAAACGGGCTCAGGGAAAAGCCTTCTTGCCAATGCAATTATTGGAACGTTACCCAATGAGTTAACCTTGCAAGGAAATATCACGCTATTTGGAAAAAATCAGAACTCCCGCTCTCAGGCAGAGCGTCAAGCACTCTGGGGAAAGAAAATCTCGATTCTCCCTCAAGAACCTTGGTACGCCTTAAGCCCATTAATGAACGTAGGTGATCAAGTCCGTGAAGTTCATACGTTAGTTAATCACAATGCCGCCCAGGCGAATGAAAAAACGCAGGCAGCCTTTAATCAGGTTGAACTTAGCCAAGACCAAGGGAAATACCCCCATCAGCTCTCTGGAGGCATGGCACAGCGGGTAGCTTATCTTTGCGCCACTCAAGCAGGAGGCGAACTGTTGATCGCTGATGAACCAACCAAAGGGCTAGACAGCAGTCGAAGAGATCAGATTATTGAACAGCTCCTCACCCATAAGCAACGAGGAGCGGTACTCACCATTACTCATGATGTTGAAGTCGCTGACCGCTTAGGGGGAGAGATCATTGTCATGAGAAAAGGGGTTATCCAAGAGCGAGGGCCAACAGAACAAGTGCTTAAACACCCTCAATCAGACTACACCAAAGCCCTTATTGCTGCTGATCCCCATTTTTGGGAAAAACGTTCTAAACCTCAAATAGGTGAACCACTACTGACGGTTCATCAGTTAACCAAAGGGTTTGCAAAGAAAACACTATTTCGAGATCTTAATTTCACATTAGCCAGTGGTGAAGTTCTTGGCATCAGCGGTGACAGCGGTTGTGGCAAATCAACCTTGGCCGATCTCTTGCTTGGGTTACAATCCCCTTGCTCTGGCAGCATCACGTTTCACCAGAAAATCAAGGTCGCTGAGGCGCTGAAGCTGTATCAAGACCCTCCCAGTGCGTTGGCGAAACATTGCACATTGCAAACGCTATTGAACGATCTTGAACAACGACATGCGATTGATAAGCAGGCGATCCCGATCTTAATGGCAAAACTCAACTTATCACCGGATTTATTGCTGCGTCAGGCAACTCAAATCTCGGGAGGGGAATTACAGCGCTTTGCTATTTTACGGGCTTTATTAATGAAGCCTAAGCTACTGATTGCCGATGAACCCACCTCTCGTCTTGACCCCGTTACCGCAGCAAACACATTGGAATTGATGCTGGATTTAACACAACAGATAGGCTGCGCGTTAGTCCTCATTAGCCATGATAAAGTAGCATTAGAGAAGCGCTGTCATAAGGTGGTTCAACTCTAGTTGTTTCACTTAAATTATTTGTTAGTATAGGCCATTATAGTCGGGGAGCCTTAAGGCTGAGATCGCATTGCGAGACCCGTTGAACCTGATTCAGTTAGCACTGACGTAGGGAACTATTAACACCAATAACGATGTTACTTACAAAGGCAACGGGGCACACACTCGATTGCTCTTAGGTGACATTGACCATTTTGGTCGTCATTGGTCAGTTCCTATACGTCATCTATAGGAGCCTGTCATGAGCAACACCTTATCTGCTATTTCACCCATCCCAATCGTATTAACTATTGCTGGCTCAGATAGCGGCGGCGGTGCGGGGATCCAAGCCGATATCAAGGCCATTTCCGCCACTGGTAGCTATGCTTGTAGCGCCATTACCGCCATCACTTCACAAAATACCCTTGGGGTAACGGCAATTTTGCCGATTGCCATTGAACACATTGCCAGTCAACTGGATGCGATTTTTAGTGACTTTACCGTGGCCGCGGTAAAAATTGGTATGCTGGCTGATAGCCAGATTATCCATATCGTGGCTGAAAAACTCCGTCACCATCAACCAAAGATTATCGTGTTAGATCCGGTAATGGTCGCCACCAGCGGTGATGCATTACTTGCCGATCAAGCCGTCAACGACTTAAAGCTGCAGTTATTACCACTAGCCACGGTTATCACGCCTAACTTACCTGAAGCTGCGGTATTAACTGGCTGTCCGATACCAAAACACGACCAGCAACTTGATGAGATCATCGCAGCATTACAGACTTTGCCAAGCCAAGCGGTACTGCTTAAAGGAGGCCACTTTACTGCATCAGAAAATAGTCACGATTGGCTGATCTGCGGCTCGCGGGTAAGGTGTTTTTCAGGGCGAAGAATCCACACCAGCAATACTCATGGTACAGGTTGTACCCTTTCTGCAGCACTCGCGTCTTACCTCGCGCAAGGCCTAAGCCTTGAGCAAGCGGTAACGCGAGCAAAGCATTATATCTCGCAAGCCATCTTACATGCT
>NZ_NBUS01000054.1:793124-796706 GCF_002749895.1 Vibrio fujianensis
CCAGTTACAGGTAGGTAAAGGCCATGGGCCTGTGCATCATTTCTATGCGCTTCACGACAAAGTTCACACCGAACAGAAAAAATTGAAACCGGTTACAGAAACCGGTTTCAATTGAGTAAAAAACGATCTAGACTAGCCACAGATTAAGCCTATTTCTGGTAAATGATTAAGGGGTAACCTATGACACAGTACAGTTTTCCGAAAGATTTTCTCTGGGGCGGCGCAGTAGCGGCTCACCAAGTAGAAGGTGGCTGGAACAAAGACGGTAAAGGCGTGAGTGTGGTTGATGTGCTTACTAAAGGGGCGCATGAAGTACCGCGAGTGATCACCGATAGCGTAGAATCCGATCAGTTTTATCCTAACCATGAAGCGATTGATTTTTATGGACGTTATAAAGAGGATGTCGCGCTATTTGCTGAGATGGGCTTTAAATGCTTTCGCACATCGATTGCTTGGACGCGGATTTTTCCGAACGGCGATGAAGCCACACCTAACGAAGCTGGGCTGCAATTTTATGATGATTTGTTTGATGAGCTATTGAAATACGGCATTGAACCGGTCATCACCCTTTCGCATTTCGAAATGCCGAATCACTTAGTGAAACACTATGGCAGTTGGGCGAATCGCCAAGTGATCGACTTTTTCGTTAAATTTAGCCAGACTGTGATGGAGCGCTATCAGCACAAAGTCAAATACTGGATCACTTTTAATGAAATCAATAATCAGCGTAACTGGAAACTGCCGATTTGGGGATATTGTAACTCAGGCATGATCTACACCGATTACCCAAATCCTGAACAGATGATGTACCAAGTGCTGCACCATCAATTTGTTGCCAGTGCGCAAGTGGTCAAATTAGGCCATCAGATAAACCCTGATTTTAAAATCGGTAGCATGATCCACATCATGCCGCTCTACCCAGCTACTTGTCGTCCAGAAGACGTGTTACTCGCACAAGAGCTGATGCGCGAAAAGTATCTATTTAGTGACGTTCAAGTACGTGGCTACTACCCAAGTTATCTGATTAAAGAATGGCAACGTAAAAATATCCAAATCGACATCGCCGCTGAGGATGAGCAAATTTTACGTGAAGGCTGCGCTGATTACCTCGCGATCAGCTACTACATGACCAATATTGTCTCAACCCAGAAAGAGCAAGGACAAACCACCTCCTTGTTTGAAAATAGCCGTCTCAATCCATATCTACCCGCGTCGGATTGGGGCTGGCAAATCGATCCCGACGGTTTACGTGTTGCCTTATCTGAACTGTATGAGCGTTACCAAAAGCCAATTTTTATTGTCGAAAATGGTCTTGGCGCGATTGATGAAGTGCAAGCGGATGGTTCAATTAATGATGATTATCGAATTAACTATCTCAGCGAGCACATCAAAGCGGTGGCGACCGCCATTAACTACGATGGTGTTGAGGTGATGGGCTACACCCCTTGGGGCTGTATTGATTGCGTGTCGTTTACCACCGGTGAATACAAGAAACGTTATGGTTTTATCTATGTCGATAAACACGATGACGGTACGGGAACCCTAGCGCGCTCGAAGAAAAAAAGCTTTTACTGGTATCAGCAAGTGATTGCCAGTAATGGACAAAATATTTAATTCCATCGATACCCAAACCACTCGCCGTTGCCGCTAGGCGGCAAGTAGGAAGGGGATAGAGCTGAGATGAATAACACGCTATACCCAAACAACTTGGAGTTGCAGGTAGGCGGCAAGTGAGTAAGTCCCCATGAGCATAGATAGACTATGTGATTGGGGCGAACGAACGTAGCCAACACCCCTGCAGCTTCAAGTCGGAAGGGTATACACTCACCAGCCCTTTGCACGTTCAAGTGACAAAGGGCTGGATCAGTTAGGAGTAATCGTCGTCATGGCCACCATTAATGATGTATGCAAAGCTGCCGGAGTGTCTAAAGCAACCGTGTCACGAGTGCTGAACGGCAATGGCCAAGTAAAAGAATCTACCCGCCAAGCGGTTCTTGCTACCATGCAACAACTCGGTTATCAACCCAATACCTTGGCGCAAGCGCTAGCCACCAATACCTCTCATGCGATTGGTTTAAGCTTACCGCATTTTCAAAGCAGCTATTTTGGTAGTGTGCTGCATCATGCCGAACAAGGGGCCCACCAAGCGGGCAAAAAATTGCTGGTAGTGAATGGTAAAAATAGTGCTCAAGGTGAGCGAGAAGCGCTGCAAACATTGGCGAATCAACGCTGTGACACGATTATGATCTATAGCCGTCATTTAACGGAAAGCGAGCTCACTCAATGGCAACAGACGCATGCCATACCGCTCGTGGTGTTAAATCGACGCTTTTCTACGACTGCCATCGCAAGCTTTGGCTTAGATCAAATTCAATTAGCTACCCTTGCTATGCAGCACTTATTAACCCTTGGCCATCGAGCGATTGCTTGTCTTACTTCACCGCTCAACAGTGAAACTGGGCAGCTCCGCTTCGCCGCTTATCAGCAGCAACTCGCGCAATCTAATATTGAACCTAACCCTGATTTGATCGTCGCAGGCGATAATAGCCTTAACTCGGGCTACCATGCTACCCAGCAGCTACTCACTCGTGGCGTCAACTTTAGTGCGATTTTTGCCTGTAATGATGATATGGCGATTGGGGCCATTCGCGCTTTACATGAACACGGCCTGCACGTACCACGGGACATTGCCGTTGTGGGTATTGATAATGAACCTGCAGCGGCCTACGGCATTCCAAGTTTATCAACCGTGGCGCTGCCGATTGTCGAGTTAACTCAAGCGGCCACACAATGCGCGGTGATACTTGCTAATAAGCAGCCAGTGACCTCATTGCATCATACCTATCTTGGCCAGTTAATTGTGCGTGAGTCATCAATATCCGCTCAATCTTCAGCGTAAAACGATCACATTGCGCCGATTAAATGATATAACCGGGACTCCCTTTTGCACTATTGTTGATAAAACGCAAAGCAACGCCTTGCAGGTCAGTCAATGATGGTCTTTTCACACTTAACTGTCCTCCTCTACCCAAACAACTTGGAGTTGCAGGTAGGCGGCAAGTGAGTTCATCCCCATGAGCATAGACAGACTCTATGATTGGGGTGAACGAACGTAGCCAACACCCCTGCAGCTTCAAGTAGGAAGGGTATAGTGGTTAAGTTTTCTCTATAGTAAGGAATATGTATGTCTGATATCGCAACCAGTATTGATGCCATTCAACCAATGGTTGAGTCTTCTTCTGGCTCTATCTGGGGTTATGTGGTCGGTGGGCTAGTTCTTGTCGTGGCCGCTGGTTATTTTGGTTTCAAAAAGATTAACCAACCTGCATTTGTGATCAAACAAATGCGCAAGCGCAACCGCAAAGCAATGCAAAAACAAGGGATAGAAAGCACCGAAGCCGTAGCCGATTTAGATCATTTGTTGGATGCCGTTCAGCAACACGCTATCGATAATGGCATGAGTGGTACGGCGATGATTCAGCTGCTGGCCCCCCTCAATGATAAAGCCAAAATCAACTCTGCGGCCGGTTTTTATCAGGCCATGGCTTATATTGCCAAAAACATCCATCAGCCACAGCTAGT
>NZ_NBUS01000054.1:796716-799960 GCF_002749895.1 Vibrio fujianensis
AAGCCTACAAAATAAATCTAAACAAGTGAAATCCAGCTCGCCACTGATGGCCGGACTACTGAAACGCGCTGGGGTTTAATTCTCGATTTCTGTGGCTTGCTATAATCACCAGCAGGCCATAGCAACAACCATTCCGTTCATTCGTATAGCTTAACCTCGCTCACATTTTTCCACTCTCCCTTCGATCTACGCCCTAAATTGCTGAGTAAGGGATGAGTTGCATTATCTAACCATTGTCTACCCTTAAGCAGTTTCTTATTGATAGCAGTTAGGTTTTAGACGATGCATCCAGAATATTCCTCTTCAAAAATAAACGTTTATCAAGTCTTTACTCGTCTATTTGGTAATACGCAAACCGCCAACATCCCTTGGGGCACAAAAACGCAAAACGGCGTTGGGAAGTTCAGTGATTTTACGCTGAAAGCCTTGCAAGAAATTGCTCACTTAGGGGCAACGCATATTTGGTATACCGGTGTTCATCATCATGCTTTAGTGGCCGACTATCGCCCGTTTGGGATCAGTGATGATCACCCAAGCGTAGTCAAAGGACGCGCAGGTTCGCCTTACGCGGTGAAAGATTATTACTCAGTCAATCCCGATTTGGCCGATAACCCCGCGCAACGTAACCAAGAGTTTTTGGCTTTAATTAACCGCTCACATCAGGCTGGCTTAAAAGTCATTATTGATATTGTCCCGAACCATGTGGCGCGACACTATCAAGGATTAAACAATCCTCCCGGCGTCGAAGACTTCGGACAAAGTGATAATACGCAACTTGAGTATGCAAGAGACAATAATTTTTATTACCTACCCAAGCAGGCGTTTCAAATGCCCGACCTGCCCGATCACTTAACACCATTAGGGGGTGAAAATCATCCGCTTCTAGCTGAGCCTTATCAAGAATTTCCAGCAAAATGGACCGGCAATGGCTCGCGACAAGCCAAACCGGATGTAGACGATTGGTATGAAACGGTAAAGATTAATTACGGCGTTACCCCTAGTGGAGAGAAAGACTTCGCCGAACTCCCCGAATCTTATCGTTGGCTTTCTCATCAAGCGCATTTTACTTTTTGGCAGCAGCAGTCGGTGCCGAACTCGTGGCTTAAGTTTCGTGATATTGCGCTCTACTGGCTAGAGCAAGGGGTTGATGGGTTTCGTTATGACATGGCGGAGATGGTACCGATTGAGTTTTGGAGTTTTATGAACTCAGCGATCAAGCACGTTAATCCTAATGCCTTTTTAATGGCCGAAGTCTATCAACCTGAGCTTTACCGTGATTATATTCAGTTAGGCAAAATGGATTATTTGTACGATAAAGTCGATTTATACGATGGGTTAAAAGCCATCATGCAGGGCAAATCCTCAACCGCGATCATTGGCAGCATTGAGCATCAAATGCGTGATATTGAACATCATATGTTGCATTTTTTAGAAAATCACGATGAACAACGCATTGCCTCAGCTGAGTTTGCCGGTGATGCTGAACAAGGGCGGCCAGCGATGCTGATCTCTACCTGTTTATCCAGTGCGCCGACCCTAATTTATTTTGGTCAAGAGGTGGGAGAGCCAGGAGCGGAACAGGCTGGATTTGGTCAGCCGTCACGCACCTCTATTTTTGACTATATTGGCGTACCTGAACATCAAAAATGGCTTAATCATGGTCGATTTGATGGTGGGCAGTTAAGTGATAAGCAGCGCCAGCTACGTCAGTTTTACTGCCAGCTACTCAGCTTAGCTAAAAACAGTCCAGCGCTGATGGGCGATTATCACGATTTATACGCCGAGAATTGGCCACTTTTTGCAGAGCAACAACATACGCTGTTTGCCTTTGCCCGCTCTTGCCCTGAGCAAAAATTGATTATTGCCGCTAACTTTAGCACCACGGCAAGTAAAACCGTGCCACTGCATTTACCCCAAGAGCTGATTAAACATTGGCAATTGAGCGAGGGAGAATATGTCTTAATCGATCATCTCAATCAGCAACCACTCACACTGGTGGTAACGAAGCAGCGCAGTTATGTCGAGATAAACTTTCAGCCGCTTTCCACACATTTTATTGAAATTGACCCTGAACACTTAGCCTTGTAAGCCAGTTGCTGATCTTCTCCCTGCTGAGAAAAACAGCAGGGAAATTGTACGATGATGAAGGAGTATAATATGCGCGCCCCGTTTCTTTTTCACGGCCAAACTGAATCATGGGTTACTCGCCACCAAGATTCATTAACCTTAACCCTAGCTATTGAACGCTCATTTCCATGCCGCCAAATTCTCGTGCGTCATGAGCCTGATAATGAAGAACATTTAGTCGAGATGGTCAATATAACCACTCATGAACGGCTCACTTATTGGCAAGCAACTATCCCGCTAAATCAAGATCGCGCAGTGACTCACTATGTTTTTAAGTTACTCTCTGAGCAAGGTCAGTGGTGGTTAGATGCGAAATCTGTCTCTGCGCGAATCCCAAGTCGTGAGTACCACTTCAAGTACAATGCACAACATCAGCCACCATCTTGGGTTAGTCGACAGGTTTTTTATCAGATTTTTCCGGATCGCTTTGCTAATGGCAAACCGGAAATCAGCGTGAAAAGCGGAGAATACTGTGTCAGTGGCGGCAGCAAACCGGTGATTGCTAAAGCATGGGGGGAGCCCGTTGATAATCATCAAGGCAATGGCGGCTGTGAATTTTATGGCGGCGACCTATATGGGGTAGAAGAAAAGCTTGATTACTTACAAGATCTTGGCGTTACTGCGCTGTACCTAAACCCGATCTTTCATGCCCCTAGTAATCATAAATACGATTGTATGGATTACTATCATGTCGACCCACACTTAGGCACCAATCAACACTTTGCGCAGTTGTGCGATAATCTTCATCAGCGAGGGATGAAAATTGTGCTCGACGCGGTTTTTAACCATACTTCTACCGAGCATCCGTGGTTTAATTTACAGGGTTGGCATCAAGAAGTAGGCGCTTATCAATCGGTCCAATCCACTTATCGCGATTACTATTTTTTCCAAGGCGACACTCAAGAATATATCGGTTGGAAAGGTGTCGCTAGCTTACCGGTGTTGAACTTTCAGCATCCTGACGTCAGAGCGGCTATTTATCAATCTGATCAAGCGGTAATTAAACATTGGCTAAAGCCTCCGTATCAAATTGATGGCTGGCGCTTTGATGTTATCCATATGCTCGGTGAAGGTGAAGGTGCCAAAAATAACGCTCATTACGTGCAAGCCTTTCGTG
>NZ_NBUS01000054.1:799970-801387 GCF_002749895.1 Vibrio fujianensis
GCGGCAAAACAGATCAACCCGGATTGCTATGTATTGGGTGAACATTTTTTTGAAGCGACTCAATGGCTACAAGGCGATCAAGAAGATGGCGCGATGAATTATTATGGTTTTGCGCATCCTTTACGGGCCTTGCTCACGCATTTAGATATTGCTTTTCACCCTATCGATATCCAAGTAGCGCAGTTTCTCGATTGGCTAGCAGAAGCCAGAGCCAAAATCCCGTGGGCGAATCAGTTAGCGCAACTCAATCAATTAGATAGCCATGATACCGCACGATTTATGGAGCTGATCGATGGCGATCAACCGTTATTTCATATCGCCAGCACGCTACTTTTCACCTATGTGGGTACGCCTTGTATTTATTATGGGACGGAGGTTGGATTAAGAGGCAGTCATGACCCCGACAACCGTCGTTGTATGCCTTGGCAGCAAGTGACAACATCACCTTATTTTGCTTTCTTTCAACAACTGATTGCGCTACGAAAACAATATGTCGCTTTGCAGATAGGCGATTTTCAACTGCTGTATCAAGATGAGAGCAGTTTTGTCTTTGCACGCTGCTATGCGGAGCAAAGAGTTCTGGTTGCGATTAATCTTGGTCATGCCCGCGACGTATGTTTGCCCCTCTGGCAGTTGGGGTTAACCAGTGGGGAGTTTAGCAATGCGCTAAACGCACAACATTATGAGTATCGACATGGAGAAATGCTCATCACGCTTGAGGCCAAAAGCGCTATGATTTTAAGCTAGCCAGTACCAAGCAAGCCGGTTGTTAATTCCGGCTTGCTTGGGTTCAGTTACTCCACTTTACTAAGCACAATCTGGCGATCAGGCACCGTTTCTGCTTCACTGTGGCTGGGTAAAATGCCTAACGTATGTAAAAAACCTTTCAACATAATGGCATAGATAAACATCATCGGCAGACCGGCAACCACACACAGTGATTTAATGGTCTCTATGCCGCCGCCTGCTAAAAATACACTGAGACTGATCAAACCAATGGCCGCCGCCCAAAGTAGCTTCACTCGATTATCCGGATCTCCATTCAGTTCAAGTTGATTGGTGGTTAACATCGCCGTAGCGACACTGGCGCTCGACATGGTGGTCAACATTAAGAAAAATTGGATGATTAAAAACAAAGCGAGGATCCAGCCACCGCCGGGTAAAGTTTTGATCAAAGCGACCACAGCGTAGGTTAATCCCCCTTCCACCATCCACGCTTGAACGGGTAAGCCACCTAGCATTTGCGCCCATACTGCATAACCACCGAAAATAGAGATGAAAAATGCGCAGCCTAAAGCGCCCATCGAAAGGGTATAAAGGATCACCTCTTGAATAGTACGACCGCGTGAAATACGGGTGATAAAGAGCCCCATCATGATCAAATAAGCGTAATACCAAAACCAATAGTATTGCGTCC
>NZ_NBUS01000054.1:801397-801992 GCF_002749895.1 Vibrio fujianensis
ACCTTCAGCAAAGCCACTTTGCTGAACCGGATCGGTCCACAAAGACATTCTAAAAAAGCTATCTAGCATCACCCCTAATGAATCAGTAAAATTATTAACGATGAAAGCAGGCTGAGTGACCAGCAGAACAAACAGCGCAAACACAATCGCCAAGGTCACTGTCCAGTTTGAAATTTGATTAATGCCTTGATTAAAGCCCACTAACATCACCGCGACTAATGAGCTAACAAACAACGCAATAATAATCCCTTGAAGACCAAGGCTGTTATTGATCGCCAATAAATCGGCAACCCCAGTACTCACCAGCGTCACGGTTAACGCCAATGAGCTAGCAAAAGCAGCCAGCGTGCCAAAAATCGACAACAGATCAATACTTTTGCTGACCAGCGGATGATTGCCGACCACGGATGAACATAAACTCGACACTTTTAAAGTGCGCCTTTTCTGCACATAAAAAGCATAGGCAAAAGGAATCGCGGGGAAACAGTAAATTGCCCAGCCAGTGATCCCCCAATGGAAAATAGAATAGGTCACAGCCCAAGCCGCGGCTGGGTAACTATTCGCCTCGGCAAATAACGGCGGCGATTGTAGGTAA
>NZ_NBUS01000054.1:802002-803237 GCF_002749895.1 Vibrio fujianensis
ATCGCCCAGTAAATCAAGGATGCACCAACACCAGCGGTGAATATCATCCCACCATAAGAAAAATTGCTGTATTCGGTTTTTTCATCACCCAGACGGATTTGGCCATGTTTGGAAAAGGCGAGCCAGAGTAAAAAGCCGACTAACGCCAAACTGGCTAGTTGCACCAACCAGCCAAACCAATGACTGACCCACGCCATCGCTTGTCCGGCCATGGCTTGTGAGTTGGCAGGATAAAGGGCTGAAACGGTCAGTAATACCAAGACCAAAATAATCGCCGGGAAAGCCAAGCCATAGTTAAGATTTTTCAAGCGCCTGCCTCCAATCCTGTAAAGCACGAATATGGGTTGGGGTAATACCGCAGCAGCCACCAATCACGGTTGCGCCTAGTTCATACCACTGCTTGGCAAACTCAACATAATCTTGCGCGCTGAACTCACGCATCGCCTGAACGGTTTGATTAGCCGCATGTTGCGCTTTAATCGGCGCAAAGCTATTGGCATACACCCCGATCTCGATACCGGTTTGATCTCCATTCAACACATTTTTCGCTTGCGAAATAGCATCCGCCATCACTTCAGGTACTGAACAGTTGAATAACATCCCTGCCCCTCCTGCCGCATAGACTTGCTTGGCGGCATCCGATACCGACTCTCCAGAACGCAGCTGCGCCACATCGCTATCGTCTTTTAAAGTAAACGCGTAATAACAAGGCTTACTTGATTGCCCTAAGACCTGTTGAATCATGCTCAACTCTTCTAAGCTGGCAATGGTCTCGGCAATCCAAATATCCACATAAGGATCTTGCGCTGCATACAGGGTTTGGGTGATCGCTTGCGCTGGCTGCGCCTGAAACAGATCCGGGCGATAGCTACCCATTGCTGGCGGAATCGAGCCCGCTACCTGTACAGCATGTGACGCTTGCTGTGCAACCTCAACGGCAATTTGCGCCGCTAAACGGGCTAATCTTGCACCATCACTGCGATACAGAGCTTCGCCTAAATGAAAAGGCACACAGGCATAACTATTGACGGTAATAATATCGGCACCAGCATCAATAAAACTTTGATGCGCTAAACGGACATGCTCTGGGGACTCAATCAGCGCTTGGGCGCTCCATAAAGGCTGAGAAAACGGCGCGCCAATACGTTTTAATTCGCGGCCCATACCGCCATCAAGAAGGGTAAATGTGCTCATATTCTTGTATCCATACTGCTTTATTGGTTCAAGCATTGAAG
>NZ_NBUS01000054.1:803247-809595 GCF_002749895.1 Vibrio fujianensis
TACTGTGAGCAAGATCATAGTGAATAAGCTTCACATACAACATGAAAATTTTTCAGGTTAGCAGCAAGGATATTTTTCATCATCCACAGACCCTAGGTAATTCAGGTGAATAAAGCGAGCCAGCACCAACGTCGCTTTAAATTAGAAGAATATAGAGTAAAAGGTCTAATGTTTGATCTCCGTTCAGCATTTCCTTTATCAATATGATTGACGGTATTAATCGTTATGTTAAATTCATCTTGTAACCTCGTTTTATTCGCTGCCCTAAAGGCCCTCTTATGATAAAAAAAATAATTCTAATTGTCGGACTCACCCTCGCTTTATTAGGTTGTCAATCCGAAGATGATAATACTGCACGCGCTGATACAATCAGTAATGAAAAACGTGATATTGCCTACTACTTGAGTCAAAACTACCATTTATATTCAGGCTCGTTACAGAACACACTTAATAACGATCAGCTAAGTGTTTCCCTTGCAAATTTAGTCAGTGATGATCAAAATCCAACGTTAACATCACGAGTAAAACAAGCCGACAAAACCATCCGAACACTGCAAGGTATTGAAGCGTTTACTGACGATCTCTTAGAGCTTCGTTTAGCTGATGGCACTATGCTCAAAGATTTACAACAAGGCCAACTGCCATTATTTGCTTTTGAACCTAAAGGCAATGAACAAACCTGGGACTTTATCGAAGCATTTGATATTTATGGTAATATCCATTATTTAGATGTCTACCAAATGCCCAATGTTCCTGTCTTTGTTGTCGATAATAATAGCGCCAAGTCGCTACAGGCCGGCTTACAAGCCATGCGTCAAGAGCTACAAAAATTGGGGCAACAACCGATCACTCAATCTGACGATCTCGTCGCTAGATCGCAAGCGCGTGATCTCAGTGAGTCGAATAAATCGGCTAGCCAACCACTATCAACCACGGTACTGAAAAAAATTCGCTTAGAGGATGACAAAGAGCCCTGGATTTCAGGCAAAGCTGAAATTTATGCGCTTGTCACAGGGGTTGATCCAAGTCGTGATAAGCCGACTATTGATGTGATAGATATGCCTTATCTAAGTTATGACAAAGTTGACTATTCTCCTAACCAAGTGATGATCCATTGGTCTCGTTATCGTTGGGGGGCTGTCGATATCGTCCTGATGGAACAAGATAGTGGTACGAATTATCAAGAACTCGCTAAGCTGTTGGTTGAAGCGGCTGAAAAAGTGCTTCAATCGTTCCCCGATCTTGAAGCGCAAGGCTATTCGGTGATTGCCAATATTACAGGTAAAATTATTGATGCCATTCCCAGTGGATTATTGACTAATGATGATGATTTTGTTGATGTTTACTATACTATTCAACAAGATAAGCATTATATTGACCACCCTGGCGCAACCAATAATGCACTGGTAACCTTCGAACCGTTAACGATTAATCCAACGCATTAAACCACGCCCACTCAAACGAGCAGGCTAGTTCACCGCCTGTTCGTTTGTTATGTATGATCTCTAACCATCTAAATTAATTTGTTTGATTAATTCCTCTTGCACACGCTCTGCGTCAGATAATGAAATTTGACACGTTCCAGCCGCGTGATGACCACCACCACCGTACTTAAGCATTAATGCGCCAACATTGGTTTTAGAGCTGCGATCAAAAATCGATTTACCCGTAGCAAAAACAATATTCTGCTGTTGAAAACCCCACATTTTATGAATCGAGATATTACAGTGGGGAAATAACGCATAGATCATAAATCGATTACCCGCGTAAATCACCTCTTCACTGGTTAAATCGAGCAACACAAGATTACGATACACTTTTCCACAACGCTGAATTTGTTCTTTAAATTTAACTTCATGCTTGCGATAAAGATCAACCCGCTCTTGAACATCAGGCAGTGCCAAAATTTGCTCAATACTTTGCGTTCGACAATTCTCAATCAAATTCATCATTAAGTTATAGTTAGAGACTCGAAATTCTTTGAAGCGACCAAGTCCAGTGCGTGCATCCATCAAAAAATTTAATAAATTCCAACCTTGAGAATCGAGGACTTCATCACGAGTAAACTGAGCTGAATCGCCTTTATCAACCGCCGCCATCATCTCTACCCATCGCTCGGGAAATACCGATTGACCACCATAATGATCCCATACCACACGCGCAGCAGAGGGCGCATTCGGGTCAATAACATGATTAGGCCGAGCCCCTTGATTACGAATGGTTTCTGATAAATGATGGTCAAACACCATATGCGCTTCTTTAACATAAGGTAAATTGGTCACAATATCGTGCTCGGTAATCTCGATCAGTCCATCTTGCATATCTTTCGGGTGTACAAACTTAATCTCATCAATCAAATCAAGCTGCTTAAGTAATACCGCACACACTAAACCATCAAAATCACTTCTGGTAACTAAACGGAATTTTTGTTGTTGTGGCATGGTTAAATCCTTTTCCAATGTTTGTCATTCAACAGCTAAAAATAAACCTATACCCAAACAACTTGAAGTTGCAGGTAGGCGGTAAGTAAGTCCTCATGAGCATAGGCAGATTATGCAATTGAGGTGAACCAACGTAGCCAACTCCGCTACAAATTCAAATCGGAAAGGTATTGAAATAAATACGTTACCTTTTAAGGGTAGTCGAGCTTAATAAGGCTCACAAACGCTTAAAACATTAAACCCAAAATAGAGTGGAAACCCACATCAGCAATATTTCGCAATAGATACGTTTTGCCCAAATTGACCATGTCACGGTGCACAGACGAAAGCGCGGTCTCGTAAGCACTTAGTAATCACTATTCTGCCAGACACTTTCATTCCAAAACGGTAAATCCAGTATTTCGATCTGATTAAAATGTGGTTCTGCAAGGCCTTTCAAGTAGTTCGCCACATTCAAACTTTGTGAGTGTGCGCTTTGACTGCCAGAGATAAGAGTCCGTTTCATATCAATTTCTTTTTAAACTGAAAGCCAGTGTTGTTGAATAAGTGGTTGAGGTAGAACGCGGGATAGCCAGCACAATAGAGATAAAAATCGCCCCTGCCCCGAAAATTTGCGTCCAAGTGAGTGCTTGATCGAGAATGACATAACCCAGTAAGCAAGCTGAGACACTGCTCAAAAAGCCAAGAAAGGACACCGTGACCGTTGGCAGTTGCTCAATACCACGGAACCAGAGAAAGTAAGCCAACATAGCGCCAACCACACTCAGGTATCCGTAACCCAGGTAGTTAAGCACAGTAACTTGCTCTGGTACGCCTTCAATCCACAGTGTCGTGGGCAGCAAAAACAGGCCACCAAACAATAATTGCCAGCCGGTAAATCCAAGTGTCGACATGCCTTGAGGACGGCCCCATTTTTTAGTCAGAACGACGCCAGAGGCCATACTGAATGTTCCTAAACCGGCGATCAATAAACCTTGTATGCTCAAAGATGCGGTTTGATTAAGCACTAATAGTCCAATCCCAATGATACCAACACCCCCAGCAACCCACTGCAAAGGGGTGATCCGTGTGCTCAGTAGAATCCAACTCATCATCATCACCAACATAGGTTGGAATGACATCACCAATGCTGCCATTCCTCCTGGTAATTCAGTCGCTGCAAAAAATAAGCAGTAAAAGAAGAAACCAATATTAAAAAAGCCCAATACAGGTAAACGCCACCACCAATTTCCAGTTGGTAAAGTTCGAGCAAACAGTACTAGCAATATCCCAGCAGGCAGAGCTCGTACTAAAGCAGCCATGAGTGGCGAATTTGGCGGTAGTACTTCGGTGGTTACGATATAGGTGCTGCCCCATACGATAGGTGCGATGGCAGTAAGCAGCATCGTCTTGATTCCTGACGTTGTATTCATTTTTCACCCTATTTAGTAGCGTTAACTTCCATAAAAGTATCTCTCAAGAAAGATACTTTCTAGAAAATAATAGAGAAATGGTTTTTAATCAAGTATCTTTTCAGAAAGATACATTCAGAGGGAGAGATCATGTCATCAGATAACACCATGCCAAATGACAAAGTGGATGCCATTCTTGCACAGTGGCACAATGTCAGACCGGAGCTAGATTGCTCGGCGATGGGTATTGTTGGCCGATTAAGCCGCACCCATGGACTTTGGAAACCTCAATTAGATCAAGTCTTCCAACGCTTTGATTTAAGCTCAGTTGAGTTTGATATTCTGGCGACCATCCGTCGTAGCAATACCGCCATCACGCCTACTGAGTTGTACCAAACCTTGATGCTCTCTTCCGGTGCGATCAGTACACGCATTGAACAACTGGTGCAACGCGGATTAGTGCAGCGTATTGCCAGCGATCAAGACAGACGCAGTTGTAAGGTAATTTTGACCGAACAAGGACAAAGGTTGATCGACCAAGCCTTGAATGCCCATGTCGACAATATGAATCGCATGTTGGAAGTGCTCACTAACCAAGAACAAATACAGCTAGAGCAGCTCTTAAAAAGAATTCTGCTGGCAGAATAAAAGCAACCACTTCGAGGAGAGCCGTTTTAAAAGACAAGCGCTTCTGGACGAAAAAGCGCTCGACGCGGATTGTGCAACAAACTTGAAAATAACGCTGGGGAATCTGTTTTCAACAAACATGTGCAAAAACTCTTGCTCCATGGCGTAAACCGTAGCCAAAGTGATAGTAACCAGCAGCACAGTTACAGCTTCAAGTAGGAAGGAAATACGTGCGTAAGCTCATACTTCTTTATTAACCAGCAGCTCAACACCTTGATTCGGCTTTGTTCGCGCTAAGACCATTGTTAGTATGAGGTTATTGATGTACCAATGACTTGGATAATGTAATGAAAGATGATCTTCTCGCGATTGTGACCAATGCAGCATTAAATCCCAAACAAAAAACCCTTGCTTTAGCGGCTCAAGCAGACGCCAGTTTACCTTATGTCTCTCGTAGTCCAAAATTAATTGAGGCGATGGAACAAGGCATTATTTGTGATATGTTTGAAGGACATGCGCCGTTTAAACCTCGCTATGTATTACCCGACTATCAACGCTTCCTCACGCAAGGATCATCGTATTTAGAGCTAACACCGGCAGAAGATTTTGACGATGCATTAATGAAATTGATGGTTTTATATCATCATGTTCCATCGGTGACGAATATGCCGGTATTTTTAGGCTACCTTGACCAACTGCTGCTACCTTATTGCCATGATGTGACCGATGAACATCTTTACCGTTCATTAAAACGGTTTTGGATTCAATTAGATAGAACGCTTCCCGATGCATTTATGCATGCCAATATTGGGCCAGAAGATAACCGTGTTTGCCGCATGGTGTTAAAAATCGATGCTGAATTACAGCAAGTTGCCCCTAACTTAACACTCATGTACGACCCCGAACGCACGCCAAACAGCCTACTTCGTCAAGCAACGGATAATATTATTCATTGCAGTAAGCCTCATATCGCCAACTGGCCCTTACATCAAGCCATCTTTGCTGAGCAAAATACCCAGCCTAGTTTCGGTATTGTCAGTTGTTATAATGCGTTACCCGTTCGTGGCGGCGCAAATACCTTAGTACGTCTAAACCTTAAAGCTGTAGCTGAACAAGCGCAGACCATAGAGACATTGTTAAATCAGACCTTGCCTTATTATTGTGACTTGATGTACGAACTGATAGAGCAACGTTGCCGATTTTTACATCAACAATCAAATTTCTTTCAAAGCTTTTTAGTGACTGAAGGGTTAATCGAAGAACAGCGATTTGCGCCCATGTTTGGTATTTATGGCATGGCCGAAGCAGTTAATCATTTATTAGCCGATCAAGCTGAATACGGACGCGATCCAGCAGCGAATCAATTGGCATTAACCATTACTCAAGCCTTAAGTGATATCGTTACCCAGACCCCCGTAACCTACGGCTTGGCGAATCGCGCTTTACTGCATTCACAAGGTGGTTTATCGATTGATACACAAACCACTCCAGGGATCCGAATTCGCTACGGTCAAGAGCCCGATCCCGTTAGCCATTTACTCGCATTAGCGCCGCAGCATGCTTACTACCACTCTGGGGTGAGTGATATTTTAACCCTCGACGAAACCATTAAAGCCAATCCTCAAGCGTTAACCGATCTCTGCCTAGGTGCTTTTGCCCATGGAATGCGAGAATTTACCGCCAATACCCAAGGTAACGATTTAGTCAGAATTACCGGCTATATGGTAAAAAAATCCGACTTAGAGGCCTATTATCAACAAGGTTCGCGTACCAATACAACGGCACTGGGCGCTGAAGCCTGCACCGAAACCAAAGTGACTCAACGAGTACCAAGAGTAGTAAGTCATGAATTTATTGCAGGTGAATAATGCCAACGACTGTCAATCACA
>NZ_NBUS01000054.1:809605-811038 GCF_002749895.1 Vibrio fujianensis
CAGGAGCAGGCTATTTATCAACCATCAATAACCGGGCAAATTGCCCGCTTATTGCCTTATTCTGTGGTCGATGGGCCCGGCAACCGATTGGTATTTTTTCTACAAGGCTGTAATTATCGCTGCCCCGCTTGTCATAACCCACAAACGATTGATCGCTATAGTGAAGATTCACAAGCGCTGACCGTTTCTGCTGCAATTGAGCAGATAAAGCAACGGCGACAGTTTATTTCCGGCATTACTCTCAGTGGTGGTGAAGCGAGTTTGCAAATCGAATTTGTTCGAGCATTGTTTAAAGCGGTGAAAACCACCCGTGAACTCTCGTCATTAACTTGTTTACTCGATAGCAATGGCAGTCTTGCCCGCAAACACTGGCAAAGTGTGTTGCCTTGGATGGATGGAGCCATGATCGATTTAAAAGCATGGCACGAAGCGTGTCACTTTCAATTAACTGGCCATAGTAATTTAGCCGTTAAGCGGTCATTACACTTTCTGGCTGAACATGGCAAGTTAAGCGAAGTGCGTTTATTACTCATTCCCGATAAAACAGACTATGACCAATATAGCGACGCATTAGCGCAATATTTAAATCAGTTACAACAATTACAATCCGCTAAAGGAGCGCCTTTTCAACTACGAATTAATGCATTTACCAATCACGGTGTCTCAGGAGTCGCTAAGTCGTGGTCAGCGGCCACTACAGAGCAAGTGAACCACTTAATGGTCAAGCTCAAACACCAAAATAACTGGGAGATGGAAGGCGGTGGCCAGTGAGTGACCTATTGACCTAGCACAGATTGAAACCGCTGCCAGCTAGCACTGGAAAAGAGCTAAGAATAGCTCTCATCATCCCCATGAGCACAGACAGATGATGTGATTAGAGTATTAGGCTAAACGAACGTAGAGGACATTGCAGCATCTCTCAGTAAGAAGGACATCTAGTTATAAAATGACCCTCTCATGAGGGTCAAAATCGTTGATATAAAATACAGATCAAACCATTAGGTACGAATATGCTTAATCGCAGCATTCAAATCATCAACATTGTTCTGCAAATCCCTCACGACTGGAGCGAGTTGATTAATGGCAATATTCATATCCGATGAGAGTGATTTAATATTACTTAAATTGCTGGATATTTCATCACTAACGGCTAATTGTTCTTCGGTTGCCGAAGCTATGGATGTATTGAGTTTATGGATTTCAATCGCTGAGTTTTGTATAGTACTTAATCCTTCATTCGCGGTTGACATATTGCTACGTGTTGATTGCATTTTATCAGCACTGGAACGAATCGTTTTAGTCGACTGCTCTGCTTTTTCTTGCAGAGTAGAAATCATGGTTTCAATTTCACCGGTGGACTGCTGTGTACGTTGAGCGAGTGAACGAACCTCATCGGCGACAACCGCAAACCCTCGCCCTTGTTCACCGGCTCG
>NZ_NBUS01000054.1:811048-819091 GCF_002749895.1 Vibrio fujianensis
CTGCCTCAATCGCTGCATTCAACGCTAATAAATTGGTTTGCTCTGCAATCGCCTTAATCACATCAAGGACATTACCGACATTATTCGATTCATTGGCTAATTGCTGGATCACTTCTGATGTTTTAGTAAATTCACTTTCTAAATCACCAAACTCATGGGTCGTTTTATCAAAAACCTGCTTACTGGTACTGGCTTCTTTTTCTGCACTGCCTGCGTATTGCTCGGCCATGGTGGTGCTTTCCGCCACCGTAGAAAGCGCAGAGGTCA
This sequence comes from Vibrio fujianensis, assembly GCF_002749895.1. GTDB lineage: Bacteria > Pseudomonadota > Gammaproteobacteria > Enterobacterales > Vibrionaceae > Vibrio > Vibrio fujianensis. Next base: position 811,316 of record NZ_NBUS01000054.1, read on the forward strand.
TTTCTTCCATGGCGGTCGCTGCCATTTCTAACTCTTGACTTTGTTGATTAGCAACCTTGGCGTTTTGCTGTGTAACATCACGAATCGTTTCTGAAATAGCAGAAATCGTATGATTAACTTGATTTATTTTAGTAATGGTTGATGAATAACTGGCCAATACTTTGTTGATGGTTGATCCGATAATTCCTAATTCATTCTTACTTTGATCATCTACCCGTAAAGTTAAATCAGAGTTTTTATCTACCTGTTGCAGCAACGTTGCCATGGTATCGATTGGCTTCACCACTTTACGATTAACAATAAAATAACCAATAATCGCTATCACGAACACACTGATGAGTGAAATATTGCCAATCAACACGGTATTTTTTACTTTCTTCGCTGCAATATTAAACTGCTGATTAGTACGATTCTCTAATTCAATGAAAAACTTATCAATTGGGGCCATAATTTTGGCTTTTTCTTGATGATATTGAACACTGTGTAGTAATTCGATAGCCATAGAGCGATCTGGTGCTCTCCTGACGGTATAATTACCGTTAGCATCAGCAAAACGTCCTTTCACTGCATTCATGGCTTTTACTTCCATATTCACCAAAGCATCTGAATTGGCTTGAGCTTCTCGCAATAATCGAAACTCTTGCTCAGTAAACCCTAAATCACTCATCATTTGATTTAGTGAGATAGCCTTGCCATCAGGCTTTGGTTTTTGGCCATGTTGTAAAACAAGATCCCAATAAATGGTGTGGTAATTTTCTGGGCGGGGTTTCTTTCCGTTACGAATATCTAAAATATCCATATACATTTTTTCGTATTTTTCATCACCGGTGACCACATAAGTTCGCCCTAAACGGGTTAAGTCATCCGAGCTTTGGCGAAGTTCATCAGCAGCTTGATAAGATTGATAACGCACTTGCGCCATATGATCGACTTGGTGCATCAAACCATTGAGTTGTAACACCGTTAAAACGCTAATAATGATTCCAGCCCCAATAACAGCAAATACAAGCTTCATGGTATTGTTTATCGTCATAACCCCATCCTCTGTTTTCCTCTCGCATGCCATTGAGGCTCGCAATAATCACTCACTATTTAGCATAGAACAAAGTGACCAAAAGAGAGCATTATCTGCATCAATTCACAACACAACGGATTATCCAGACGTTAGCATAAGGTATGGAAATATAGAGAGTTAGTTCAACAGCCCCGCCATTAAATTGCGGGACAGATGAGCCTGCCAAGTCAATAGTGACAATGTCACTATTAAGTGTCGGTATGACAACTGGATAATAAGGCTTGATACATCGAATGAAAGCCAAGCAACGACACTTTTATTTGCTCATGCTGTTGTTCATCGCCTATTAAATTAATGAGCAATTGTTTAGCATTAAACCAGTGAGTTAAGCTGTCTTGAGGTATAGTGGCCCAATGAGTCGTTCCTTTCACCCAAACATCCATCGAAATTGGCGCTTTATCATCTAACATGCCGCTCGCTTGATAACCGAGGTCTGCATAGGGTAGTGAGTTAAAAAATAGTAAATTCACCCCTTCTGTTGTGCAGCGCATGACAACCATGTCTGACAGCCGATCACTCTGACTATGGCTCACGCCCAAAATGACCACTTCCCCCCCCTCTTCAGTGTGAGATTGATAGTGCTCCCAATCTTGATAGGTGTGCGCCAGTTGTAATTCAGCCACCACTTTTAAGGGGATTAAAATCAATAGAATAGTAAAAAACCGTTGTTTCATATTGTCTGATTCCTTCGCACGACGCGCGCCATGATATGAATTGACGAAAAAGGTCTGCCAGACCCACAAACCATGGTTCTGGCATGACTCAATAATCATTCGTGTACTGGTAGTAAAATGGCTTCAAACCGCTCAGCATGAGCTAAAAATGGTTGCATGATCGCATCTACTTTTTCTTTAGAGACATGTTGATTCGCGCGTCGCTGTGCTTGAATCAAGGCCGGAGAGTCGGTAAGACGGTAGCTTTTTTCCAGCTCACTCAGTATGCCTAAATCTGAACGTAAATAGCGTGCGATTTGGTCCTCACGCTGTATTTGCTTGTTTTTAAGGACATCTGCATCACTCCCCTGTTCTGCTACCTGACGTAAAACATCATGCGTCAGTGATAACAATTCATCAACTCGTTCCGGATCACAAGAAAATAGAATGCGCCCTTCTGCTTGCGGGCTGTCAGGATCTTGCCAAAACCAGCTGGTGACACCATAAACTCCCGAAGCTTCTTCACGCAATGTCAAACGTAATTGTTCTTGTACTAACTCACCGGCTAATTCCAAATAATAAGCATGATCTGGACGCCAAGAGGCTGCTTGAGCTAAATACAGTTCGACTTCTGCTCGAGGCTCTTTCGAATCAAACACTCGCAAACCTTCCTTTGGTGATTGCGCATAAACTGAATACGCTGAACGTTGCTGAGCATGGTACGGTAATGAGGCAAGATAATGGGCAGCTAAACGTTCAAGCTGGTCGGGTTGGATATCCCCGACTACAAAATACGTATAATCGGTCTTGTTGGCGAAATATTGCTGATAAATATCACTTAAACGCTGGCTCGTGAAGCGTGCAACTTGTTCACTCCTCTCACTATAGACGGTCGGGATATTGGGGTAGCGTAAAGCGGAAACGCGACGAATAAAACGATCCATTCCATCACTATGCTGGCTACGCTGCAACATATCAGTCTGGTACTCTTTTAAGACCTTTTCAGAAACAGGACTTGATGCCAATTTAATATGCAATAACTGAAACATTTTATCGACATTGTCGGTTTTTGCCCAACCTGAGAATCCTTGTTGATAATCATCAAGAATAGTTGACATGACAACCGGATTGCCTCGAAAAATGCTTTGTAATTCCGGTAAGGAAACCTCGCCAATTCCCGTTTCATCGACTAAGCTCACCGCAGTACGCAAAACGTGGTAGTCCTCACGAGGGACGGATCGTAATCCGCCTGAGGTTAAGGCTTTAAAATGTACCTGACCAGGGTTGCTATCACTATAACGATAAATCAGCTTACTTCCATTGCTTAGCCGATACTCTGTCAACTGATGTTCGGCCCAACGTTTTTCTCGTTTCACCGAGCCAGGATGAGGAGACACCACTGGCAAACTCGCTTGATGCTGTTCTCGCCGCCATTCACCCTGAGGTGTGGCCATATAAGTTTCCCAAAGCTCATGCCAAGAGCCTGTAGTCAATACGGGTTTAGAACGATTCACTGGCTGAGTGATTAAAACCAAGCGTGATTCCGGCTTAATCAACGCCTGAAAGGCTTGATTAACTTTATCTAAAGTCATGCTGCTTAGAAATCGATGATTAAGACGATATTTATCTTCTTCGCTCAAAAGTAATTGACCACTGGCAGCAGAAACCATTAAATCACCCACGAGATCAATGCTATACATAACCTTTTGCTGTGCGGCTGCATTAATTCGATTTAATCGAGCGATCTCGCCATCAAATTCATCGAGCGTAAATCCATGCTGTTGAACCTGAGCGAGAAAAGCCATTAATCCTTCTGTTGCTTGTTGGTAATGATCCTGCACAAGTTGTAGCGAAAAAACAGCTTGGTGGGTCTCTCGTCCAATATTACTGGCATAAAAACTGGCCGAACTGACCGCATGCGTCTCTTGTTGCTCCCAATCTTGCAATCGAATATTTAATAGCCGAGTGGCGATTTGAGTGGCAAGATCTTGTTCATAACGGGCTAACGTATGTTGCGGTAAATAATCAGAAAAGAAACTCAACTCAACACTTGGAGTGGTTATTCCTTCTTCAGAAACCACTGCACTTCGCCATCCATCAACCAAAGGAATGCTATAGTCAATCGTTTCTAAAGGAGTATTAGGTTTGGAAAGCGACGAGAATTGTTCATGAATTAATTGTTCAACTTGAGTAGGATCAATGTCTCCAACAACGACTACGGACATATTATCTGGCCGATACCAACGGTGATAAAAATCCGCAACACGTTGATTAGAAACTGTTTTAATGGTTTTAACATCACCAATAGGATCCCTTTGCGTATAGCGAGAACCCGCCATTTCTATGGCGCTTTTTTTATCACCTAACCTTAACATCGGCCCTAAGCGCGCTCGCCACTCTTCCAATACAATTCCACGTTCTGCATCCAGATCATCTTTAAACATCGTGACACGGCTTGCCCAATCAGCAACCACATTCATGGCTAATGTCAAAGACTCAACGTCATTTTTCGGCAGATTAAGCTTATACACGGTATTTTCAAAGTCGGTAAATGCATTGATATCAACGCCAAATTTCATCCCCGCCTTTTCTAGCTCGGCGATCACTTGATTACCCGGATAATGAGCCGTTCCGTTAAACGCCATATGCTCAACGATATGGGCAACGCCGCGCTGATCATCGTCTTCATTCATCGAACCAGCATTGACCACAAACCGAATATAAACACGAGACTCGGGTTGCGAATTTTTAGCGATATAGTAACGAAATCCATTCGCTAATGTTCCGACGGTTATATTAGGATTAAAACGTAATGACTCGAGCGGAGCCGTTGTCGATGTGTGAATCAATTGACAAGCCGCCAACCAGATCACACTAGATAAAATCACAATTTTTCTATAATTCATAAATAAGAAAATGCCTGAGTTTGAATAAACAATGCCAATAAAGACGAGCGAATCCGCAGACGTACGATACAAAAGATTTATCTGGTAAGATAAAAGACCCAGGGGTTAACAGACTTCACCACAATAACAAAAACAACCAGTGGCTCATCACCACTGGCTGTGACTGATAACCATCAAATCATTAGAATTCGTAGCCTAATTCCAGCCAAAATTCTCGCCCAGGAGAATAAAGCCCATATTCACCACTACCACTTGATTTCACTGCACTTTGACGGACTTGATCGAAAACATTTAACACATCTAATTGCACATAGGCGCGGTGGGTATAACCTAAACGAGGTTGCCAACGTAAACGCGTATCCCACTGTGTGTGGGTTCCGAAATCGAAACTGCGGTGCATTTCTAGCCCATCCGGTGTGTCATTAACGTATTCATACCCTTTTACTGGTGCTTTAATGTATACCTTGTTTGACCAAACCAGATCATGCTTTGGTACCATCATATCGAGCCCAAGCCTGACAACCCACTCATCGGTACTGCTATTGACCGCTTGCTCCATTTGGGCACGAGTCATGATCTTCCCATCTAGATAAACCAATTGATTTGGATCGATATTTTTATTCAATGCCACCCTGTCAGTATCTAACCAGTCAGCACCCAATGTGGTTGACCAATGCGTCTCTCCCAGTACCCAAGGCGTAATATTACTCACTTGTAAGGTGTAGATATCGACCTGGTAATGGCTTCCATTTGAATAGGAATCGACTTTTTTACCCGCAACATCTTCTTGCTGAACAATAATTCGTTTTTTGTTATCACGTAATACGTACTGAGCAGATAAGGCAAAATTACCGATATTTTGCACAACGCCGACGCTCAGTTCATCAGCGAATGGCGTCTCTAGTTGGGTAATCGTCTCATAACGACGGGTATGATCGTCATTCAGCTTTAATACCTCTCCTGCCAGTTTCATCGCAGCGAATGAACGACCGTAATAACGGTTGATGCCTAGATTAAAACGAGTATTGGATAACGCTTGCCAACTACTGGAAAACCTCGGCGCAAGATTGGTATTACCTAAATAATCATCCCGATCAACTCGGATGCCCGGACGGACAGATACCGAATTCCATTTGATCAAATCTTCCATATACCAAGAATAATCCTGATAAGCAGTATGAAGACGTCCCTTGCGCGTGGTTTCTGTTTTATTCATCAACTCAAAATCACCCATCATCATCGTGGTATTCTGAGTTACATCTTGATCACGCTTAAAGCGATAATCGGTTTTCCGATACGCCGCTCCGACTGAAAAACCGTGCGAGGCCTTGCCCCATGTGAAACGGTCAAATTGATAATCGAGCATCACTTGCGTATTTTCTTGAGCAATTTGACTATCCCCATACCCGCCTAATTCGTAATTCATCTCTGTATCAAGATCAATGATGACTTGTGCTTGATTGGCCGAAGAATCACGCTCATCGAAAAATTTATCGTATGCAGCAGTCGCAGTGAGTTCACCCACACCAAATCGTTGTACCCATTTAATGGTGGAACCATACGCAACATGGCTATCTGTCACATTACCATCGATATTTTCAGCATAATATTTTCCTTCTTGATAATCAGAAAAACGAACGCCAAACTCCAAACGACGTTCAACATCTGGAGTCCAATTAAAATTCGCTAAAAAATTATCAGAACGACGAGTATGGTTCTGTTTATCCGTTTTCCCTTGTGGATTGAGCATCCGCGTTTGTTCAATATCAGAATCACGCCGACTAAAACCTATCACCATACCGATATCATCCGTGAGTGCGTGTTCAGCCATCACACTGAAAAATTCCTTATGATACTTGGGCTGAAAATCGGCATTAAAACCATTAGGGACGGCTTGATTGACTAAATCTTTTGCTGGCTCATCGACCTTCATTGATGCCCAACTCGATTGGGTCGTTCGATAACGTAACTTCACTTGATCTTCGCCGCTGTATTGGCGTGTTTCCGCCACCACCGCTCCACCAGTAAAACCACCTAATCGAGCCGGGACATCACTGCTATAAACCGTGACACCGGATAATAAATTCGCATCCAAAAAGTAAGCTTGTTCAGAACTACGATTAGGATTCACCCCCATAGAACCATCAAATAGTGCACCAGTCGGGTCAATATCATTATTGATATTAATGCCATCTAACATGTAGGCAGTCTGACTGGCATCCGCACCATTAATTGAAACTGATGCCGGTTTTATTTCTCCTCCGGTAAACCCTTGTAAGTCTCCCTCCGCAAAGCGAACGTTCGGATTATCTTTAAGATAATCCGTCAAATTCCCATTTGACGTTGGCGTGTTGCTAATATCTTCAGCATTGAGGGATTGTTTGATGGTTGTCTCATCCTCTTTAACATCAGTAACGGTGACTGTTAAATCCGAAGGTACATCATCTAAGTGAGATTGAGCAACAAGAGGACCACTGCAGAAAGCGATTGCAACGGCAATCAGGCTTTTATTAAAATAACGCATAAAAAATAATCAAATAATAATCGTTATCATTTAGATTATCACTAATAATTAACTAAGTAAATTGTGTTAAAGAACACCGCATAAAATAGAGCGTCTTATTTGGTGATAAATCAGCAGCAACGTTATCAGGCTATTGATTAACCGAATCGCTTAATATTGCCCGTAAACAACAAGTGAGTGATTGTGTTGTAACTTATTGTAAAACCTATACACACAAACTGGTACAACCAGAAAATCACTTTAATTCATTGATCTTGATAAATTAAATCTCTATCTTGCGCCTCTTTTTAGAAAACCACAGCGCCGTTTCCTTTGACAACTATTTAACAAAATATTAACATCAGGTTTTGTGTACTCTTTCTACTACAGGGTTCTTTTATTTCACCTTTTTGTACCCTGTCGCTCTTCAGCTTGAAGTGATGCATTCCAAAGTTAAGAGAACAAGATAGGCAAAGCGGCGCACAAAATAATCATCATGCTCCCAATCATTTGAGATTGCAGTTTTTCAGTGCATGCCTTGCTCAGTTTATGGTCAGTGCTGCCACTGTCATTTCAAGTGGAATGGATAAAAGACCGAGGAGGTCGAGAATGTTAAATAAATCTTCCCTTGCCGGCTGT
>NZ_NBUS01000054.1:819101-836466 GCF_002749895.1 Vibrio fujianensis
TTGCTGTGCTATTAACCGGGCATGCCAGTGCCGCAGGATTTCAGGTTGCAGAACACTCAGCATCCGGTTTAGGCCGCGCATTTTCAGGAGAAGCGGCAGTGGCCGATAATGCCAGTGTGCTGGCGCGAAACCCCGCCGCCATGATGCGGTTTAAGACGGCGCAATTTTCTGGTGCACTGTCGATCGTCGATCCTGAAGTCAATGTGGACGATCTTTCTAACCACCAATCAATGAAAGATGTCGCACCACTACAAATTGTGCCTGCAGCCTACTATATCAGCCCAATCAATGACCAATGGGCATGGGGCTTTGCCATGTTTACCACCTACGGTGTTGCCACTGACTATCCGGATGACATTTATGCTGGTGATTTAGCGGGGGATACTTCGCTGATTTCAATCAATTTGAACCCCAATATCGCCTACCGCGTTAATCCAGAGTTAAGCGTAGGTTTTGGTCTTGATTTGGTCGTAGCCAAGGCCGAGTTAACTCGTCATAAAGGTGGCCTTGCTCCTTTCATGGGCGATGGAAAACCTAGCGATAAACTGATTGGAATGAAAGGCGATACGGTTGCATTAGGCTGGAATATTGGTGCAATGTACGAATTTGATCAACAAAACCGCATCGGTTTGGGTTACCGCTCACGGGTTAAACTCAATTTCGATGATGGTGAATTCTCCAGTTACGATACTGGTATCGCCACCAGCGCCGTGGTTCCTGGGCAATTAAAAATTGAACTGCCGGCGATTTTTGAACTCTCTGGTTTCCATCAACTGAATGATCAATGGGCAGTCCATTATAGTTACCAACACACGGATTGGAGCAGCTTTAAAGAGCTAACTGCAACCTCCAACCAATGTAAAAGTGGCACCTGTTTCCAAAAAATCGAGCAATATGAAAACAATAGACGCTGGTCTGCAGGCGCAACGTACACCGCCAATTCGACTTGGACGTTACGCGCAGGATTGGCGTTTGATGAACAAGCGGGAGAAGCCACCCTCAGCATCCCAGACAGCGATCGCTTCTGGTATTCAGCTGGTTTTACCTACACCATTAACCCACAGTTGACGATGGATGCGGGTTTTGCTCTTGTGCAAAGCCGTAATGGATCATTTACTGAGCAGAACCAAATTGGTCAAAACCTCAAATTTAAATCTGAGGCTATCGCTTATATCAGTGCGCTGCAATTTAACTACCGCTTTAATTAATTTCGGAGTCGAACATGAAACAGATGATTAAACTTTCACTACTCTGCTCTGCACTCTGGTTAGTCGGCTGCGGTGATGAGAGCAATAGCGCTGGTGCTAACACCGAGGTAGCGTACGAATCCTATATTCAACAAGCCCTACAACGTGATACCACAATTAAATTTGCATTAAGTGGTCAAGAGGCCAATGTACCTCTGCCTTCTTTTGCGCTAATGAATGCCAATGATGGCACATTAGAACTTCCATCTGGTAACAATACGACTGGATCGAATCCACTGGTTGCGATGGGACAAGTCGACGGCTGGCCCATCACCATGCCGCTGTTCCTCGATTTTAAAGGCGCAGGTTTGGCCGATAACATCATCACATCGGGTATTTATCTGTACGAGTTAACCGACTCGATGACCGGCTCTCCAAGTATCAAAACCTTATTAACCAATGGAGTGGATTACACTGCCATCTCCAGTGCCGCTTCCGATAAAATTCTCATTGTGCCGACCAAAGCACTCAATGCCTCTTCAGAATACATTTTGGCGGTCACCTCAGAAGTCTCGGATGCCAACGATAATCCGGTGGGGACCTCTGCAAGCTATGCCGCACTGAAATCCAAAAACAAGATTTACAGCGAAGGAGATATTGCGACGCTACAAAAAGTCACTCAAGGGGTGGAGAACATCTTCCAACTCAGCGGCGTCGATGAAACTCAAATCGTCTACTCGACGTGGTTTTCTACCCAATCGGTAAGCAATACCCTGTTTGCCACGCGTGGTGCAACCGCATCCGCTTTTGCCAGTGGCAGCAACCAATTAGAGACCGTGTGGAAACAAACGGGTATTGGACTCGATACCGCTTACACAATGCACTTAGGTACACCCGTTGATTTCGCTGCCGCTCTGACAGCCGATGACAATTTCAGTACCTATATTGGTGCAGACAAAAAAGCCGCTATTTTAGGGACTTACACGGCCAATACCGTTAACGTCACTAAGGGAACTGTCCGTCTGCCTTACTACCTTGAAACTGGCAGTCACTGGAATACTCAGCCGTTTGAATCGGCGATGCCAAGCCTTGCCAAGATCAAAGCCGCACTGGCAGACAGTAAAGAGCAATTAACGATTAGCAGCCAACTGCTTGCCGCGGGGATTGATACCAGCAAGCTCGCCACTGATGCGAGTGAACAGCTCAAGCTGATGGGTTTAACCTTGACCAAATCGGATGGTAGCCCGCTGGATCCTGAACGTTACATCACTCGCTATTCACCGGTACCCAAAGTGAAATCAGTGCAAGATGTGCCATTTTTACTGTTTACTCCGGCAGGCGCTGCGCCAACTGATATTGTGATTTATCAACACGGTGTGACATCGGCGAAAGAAAATGCCTACGCTTTCGCGAAAAACCTCACCGCAGCGGGGCTAGCAGTCATTGCCATTGATTTACCGCTGCACGGTGAACGAAGTTTAGACAGCACGCGCTCGGCCAATCATGATCCTCTTGCTTACATCAACCTCACCTACTTGGCTGTGGCGCGGGATAACTTGCGCCAAAGCATTCTCGATGTATTGGGGCTGCGTGCTGCGTTAACCGTTTCACAGCCACTATTCACGGGGACGTCACTGTCTGGCATCAATGTCGCAACGGGATCAAAAGTGCGCATGCTTGGACATTCATTAGGCGGTATTGTTGGCACCTCGGCAGTGGCCGAGAGCAATAAAACGTTGGGCTCGACTCCAGCCGATGCACTATACAGCTTCTCTGGCGCGGCTATTCAAAACTCCGGCGGACAAATTGCCAATTTGCTATTGGGCTCTGAATTCTTTGGCCCGCAAATCAAGCATAACGTTGCATTAAGCGCTAGCACGGAATACAAAGGGTTTGCTGATGCACAATGTGCCAGCTTAGATGATTCTGCTTGCTATAACTTGTTCACGTCCTTGGCAACCCAAGAGCAGCTTGCCCAAGTTACTTCTGGTTTTCAGATGTTCTCGTATGCGGCGCAAACTCTACTCGACACCATTGATCCTTACTCTGTGGTGAGCTCCCAACTGAGTCATAGTCCAATCACAACGGCTCTCTATTTCTCTGCAGTTGATGGTGATGCCGTGGTTCCCAATCTAATCGATTCGGCGGTGTACCTCAGCCCTCAATTCGCTGGTACAGAACCTCTGGCTGAGCTGCTGAGTTTAAATAAACTCAACTCAACCCAGTTGCCACCATTACCTACAACCAAAAGCTTTGTTCAGTTCAACAGCACAGCGAAACACTCAACCTTTGTTGCCCCGCAAGACGCAGGCTATGCTGATTTAGCGCATCATACTGAGATGCAAACTGAAACCGTCGATTTTCTGAGCAATGATCGTTTAGATCAGGTTAGCAATGCCTATGTTCTGAAATAAACACGATAATCACGAGGTAGCCACTTGCCGCCATCACGAAGCGGCAAGTCAGCCCGAGCAACACCGGACGTATATACTCTGCTTTTGCTCATAGACGATTTGCCTCACCAAGGCATACAAGCATATTTGGGCCTAGCGATAAAAACACTCGGATTGCACCAGTGCAATCCGAGTCGTTATCGATTAATACATTACTACCATCCAATGCAAGGCTATAAATTATGAGCGAATGATTCGATTGCGCCCATTTTTTTCGGGGAAAGGAATGCCTAATGATTTCATTTTTCGATATAAGGTTGTTTTATGTATACCAAGCTCGTCGGCAGTGGCAGCCCGATTGTAATGATTACGCTCTAAAGCAACCTGAATAGAGCGTCTTTCAGCCACTTCACGTACCCTATTAATGTCTTGCTCCTCTGAATCTTGCGATGTTGCCAAGCTTAATCCGGTTTTCAGACACACTGGATTAATCTCTTCGCCTGAACATAAAACAAAAGCACTTTCAATCATATTTTCTAACTCTCGGATATTACCCGGCCAGTCATGTGCCATCAGCAACGCAAGCGCTTCAGAAGTTATACCTTGAATATGACGTTGATGTTTCTGATTAAACTTACGAATAAACTGATCAACCAATAATGGGATATCTTCTTTACGTTCACGTAAAGAAGGCAATTTCAGATCCACGACATGAATTCGATAGTACAAATCCTGCCTGAATTCACCATTAGCTACCATTTGTTGTAAGTTCCGGTGGGTTGCGGCAATGATTCTTACACTACTTTTTTCTGATCGAATGGCACCCAAAGGCTCATACTGTTGCTCCTGTAAAACGCGCAGTAATCGAACCTGAAATGCAGGGCTAATTTCACCGATTTCATCCAGAAATAAAGTGCCGCCCTCTGCTAATTTGAATCGACCTGGCTTATCCCGAGCCGCGCCAGTAAACGCGCCTTTTTTATAACCAAACAATTCAGACTCCAACAAATTGTCTGGTAGTGCCCCACAATTAACCGCCACGAAAGGCTGATCAGAACGGCTACTCATCTCGTGAATCGCTCGCGCTAACAACTCCTTCCCCGTTCCGGTGTCTCCTTGGATCAAAACGGTAATTGGGCTTTGCGCAATCGCGGGTAATGATTCAAAAAGCTGGCGCATGGTTGGGCTATAGCTAATAAAATTGCCGACCCGAAACTGACCATGCAGCGCATTTTTTAGCGCTTCAACTTCGCTCAAATCCCGAAAAGTCTCAGCTCCCCCAATCACATTGCCATTGGCATCTTTCAGTACCGCAGTCGATACAGAAATAGGGATCTGCTCGCCATTAGCGTTAATAATAAAACCGGGCTTATTAATGATTGGCGTCTGATCTTGCAGAGTACAACGCAGTGCACAATTGGCCTCACACATACTGGATTTAAAGACTTCAGAACACAATTGACCGAGTGCTTCTGCTCGGGAAATACCAGTAATCATTTCCGCCGCTCGATTAAAAAAGCTGATTCGCCATTGATCATCAACGGTAAAAACACCGTCGGAAATACTTTCTAAAATATCGATGGTAAGAGTTGGGTAAGGTGCCTGATTGAATGTATCCATAACGCTTCACTTAGCATCGCAGCCGATAAAACAGCAGCGTGGGATAACGGCCCATTACCCCACACCTCACAAGTAATCTCTATGCAACCAACATTGACCTTAGCATCCATGCGGTTTTCTCATGAACACGCATACGGTCAGAAATAAGAGCCGCCGATGATTCATCACCCGCGTCCTGAGCGGCTTTTAAGATTTCTCGGCAGGTTCTAATCACTTGCTCATGGCTTTGCGTTAGAATCTTGACCATCTCCATCGCCGGTGGGATCTCTTCCACTTCTTTAATTGAACTTAAAGCAGATAAAGACTTATAAGTACCCGGTGCAACAATATTCAATGCACGAATACGTTCGGCGATATCGTCCACAGCCGTTGCAAGCTCAGTATAATGCTCCTCAAACATTAAATGTAAATCACGAAACTGCCGACCAGTGACATTCCAGTGAAAATTATGAGTTTGTAGATAAAGTGTATAACTGTCTGCCAGCAGACGCTTCAAACCTTCCGCGATCGCAATACGATCCGCTTCATTGATTCCTATATCGATAGAATTCATTTTATCTCCTTGATTTATATAACACTTATTATCTTGAGTTTATAAAGCTCACCCATAAGCATAATCTCTTTTCTCCCGCAAATAAATAGCATATGCTATTAACTTATATTTTATACAAAATAGCGACATAGAAAAATGATCCGTCGTGTTAGGCACTCAATCTACCGTGATATTTTAGACAATGTTAAATTAGCTGTTGCTAATTATTACAGTCAACACTAAGATAAACCGACTATAACGCGTATAAATCATGACTTAGATGAACCCGAGTTAATCGTTATATTTTACGCCAACCGACTAAATAAAAGGTTTGATATGAATAAGTTATCGATAAACCAACCCGATGCTATAAAAGAAGAAACCCGATTAATGCACTTCCCTATTTCTATGTTTTCTATCGTCATGGGGCTAAGCGGTTTTTCCATCGTATGGCAAAAATCTCTAGGAACACTCTTTCCTTGGCTAACCACCTTTACTAGCGGGTTAGCCAGTGCCGCAATGATACTGATTAGCGGCCTTTATCTTTTAAAACTCATTCGCTATCCCAATGCCGTCATTGCAGAAACTAAGCACCCAATCAAAATTAATTTCTTTGCCGCCTTTTCAATCAGCTTGCTTCTTCTCTCTATCGTTTGGCACTCGTTTGAATCACTGTCTTATACATTATGGGGGATTGGAGCCATCGTTCAGTTATCAATCACGTTATGGGCGATGCATAGCTGGATCCACCATGATCATTACCGCCTCGAACACGCTAATCCGAGTTGGTTTATCCCCGTGGTTGGGAACATCATTGCGCCTATCACCGGTGCTAAGCTCGGGTTTATCGAAATAAGTTGGTTCTTTTTCAGCATTGGTATCGTCTTTTGGCTGGTGTTATTCACCATCATTATTAATCGACTCATTTTTCATGCGGTATTGCCTGCACGTTTTAAGCCAATGTTATTTATACTGTTAGCACCACCATCCATCGGTTTTATCTCCTACAGCTCACTCGTACCTGAACTGACCATCTTTTCCAGAGTACTTGCTTCCGTAGCACTCTTTATCGCCACTTTATTATTACTGAATATCAATCAATTTAGAAAAGGCGGGTTCTATCTTTCATCGTGGGCTTTTTCATTCCCAGTCGCTGCTTTTAATATTGCTTTGTTGCGATATGCAGAATTAACTCAGTCAACGGTGAGTTTGTATCTGGGTAGAACTTTATTAGCGGGATTGACCCTACTGATTTTGTGGCTGCTATGGAATACATTTAAAGCCATCAAAGCTGGCGAGATATGTCAACCAGAATAAAGGCGTTTTTCGATGTAACGCGATCAAAAAATACACATTCACTGGTATACCCAAACCACTTGTATACCCAAACCACTTGGAGTGGCAGGGAGGCGGTAAGTGATAAATTTGTCTGGAACAAATTTGCACAACTATCGGCTGGCCTTTGGTGAGAGCCAAGGATGGCTCTTATAATCTCCATGAGCATAGACAGGCGATGTGATAGAGATGAACGAACGTAGCCAACATCGATGCAGCTTTAAGTAAGAAGGGAATACATTCAGTAAAACCGTTGCCAAACAAGCTTTGAAGATACGTTAGCAACGGTTAATTCGATAACCAATCAGGACAGTTATTTTAAATCGAATACTCGGTAGAGCGAGTGGTCATCTTTTTGTTTAGCCGTTATATGCGGATTAAAATACATAACGGCACCGTTACTCAGATCTTTTATATATGGATTGACCGACACGCGTTCCTTTTTATACCAATCTTCGAAATAGTCCAAATTCTCTTTTTTCCACAAATCTTGCTGTTGATTCAATTTCATCGCTGGCACATAAAGAATTTGCTGTATATTGTCATCCCCAGAGAATTTTAATTTTTCGATTGGAAACCCCAAAGGCAAAAATGTTTGAGCCACCATATAATCTCCATATTGTGGTACCAGTGGGATATAGCCATTATTGTCTCTAATTAGCATGGGAATTCGGTCTGTGTTGGCATAACAAGGAGAGTAAACCGCGTTACAACTGACGTCATTGGAACCTTCTACCCTTGTGTAATCAAGCAAGTAGAAATTATCTGCACCTTCATTGTGATAGCATTCCGTTGCGTTACTTCCCATGGCAGCTTTTACCGTATTAATCGCTATTTTATTTAACGCTTGCGCTTGTGCATCCAAATCTTGATCATGATCGACTTTTTTTATTGTATAAAGCATTTGATTACCCAAGCTCGCGCTATAGCCCATTCTTACCCCTTGTTGTGCTAATAACTGCATACCAGCTTCAAAAGGTGAGAGACTTCCGAGTGCAGCACCAGCAACGGTCATCACTGAAGCAGTGTTAACCAACTTATGGCTCTCTTTAGTATCATAAAAATAATTATCTAGGTTATTCGCCCTATGCTCAGGTTTAACCCACGTTAAAGGGTAAAGGAAGCGGCTCGGCACTGAGTAATCATCAGCATCCAGCTCATAATCGTCGGCATACTTTCCTTTTAGATTAATATATTCGTTTGGTGTTTCAGCACAACCAAATATAAATGATGAAGCAGCGAGTATTAACACTGACTTTAAGGCCGTCGTTTGGTTAAGCACAATATTTCCTATATTTATTTGATGATTCGCGAGCCAAACAACTTGCAGTTGCAGGCGGGCGGTGAGTGCATACCCATCAGGATAGACAGACGATGCGATTGGGGTGAACAACACTTTCAACGGTTTCAGGTTGCACGAACATAAGCACTTGATACACCATCTGATGTATGAAAACTTCAATCAGAAAAATGCAAGATTGGGCGATAATTTATTTAGCAACCTCACACTCCACCTCCTGATTTTGAACATCAATGGTACACGATAGATCGGACCACGGAGTTGCTACGGTAAAAGATACGTCACCGCTCCACATGCTTATATCGATAACATAAGCTGTCGGATAGTCTCGCTGTAAGTTAGTTAATGATACATCACCACTCACAGAGCTTGCATTTTTCTCTTTATTGCCCAGTTCACAATATTGAACTGACTTCTCTGTTTTAAATTCATATACAATAATGCATGGATTATCTTTCAAAACATAAGCTGCAAATTTTTCTTTCTTCGTGCTCACAGAATAATCCGAAGCATATAAGCGATAATCAGAAGCAATTGTATGAGCTGATACCACCATCAAACATACAGTGAAGGTACGTTTATGCCTCATTCTAAATGCTCTTTTTTTAAATAAATCCATCATGTGAAATATCAAATTAACCCCACGCTTTAACATCCGACACCACTATTTTAAACGTTTGACCATTATAATTAACCGATGACGGACTCCCCACGCCAAAATCTCAATCAATTGTAACACCTGATCGATGCCCGTAGACAACTGTATGCATTGGAAAACCGATAAGGATACAAAACCGATAAGGATACGTGTAACAAGATTTTGGACAAAAAAGAGCTAGATTAGAAGCTCTAGCTCGGTTGGTTAAGATGAGGAAAAATATGCTGAGATCTTGAACTCTTGTATAGCTAATCTATAACTACCTCACCGTCAGCTAAGTAGTGTGCTTTTCCATCAACAATTGAACGTGCAATGACGATATCTTCTCGAGACAATTCACTTTCTTCCACAGTCTGAAATTCTTTTTTGAGTCTATCTAAATTGAGTACACTACATGCTTTATCTAGATTTACCGAGAGATAATGGCCTTTCACACTATCTGAACCAATCTGCCCTAAAAGGAACCAGCCAACTCTGAAGACATTGTCTTGGCTGATTTCCTTAATAATACTTAGTGCTGCATCTTCATCATAACGCCACAATGGTTTAATTACTTGATATTCCAAAGCTTTTGATTGTAATACATTATCAATTAACACTGCACGAGCTTTAGGAATATATTCTTTAATTATTCTGTTAATTGTTTCTTCATCTAGCCAAGGAGTTTCATAGTTTCTTTCATTATGTTGAGCTTTAAGCAGATCGATTGAACTAGCTACAAACGGTAACAGAACACACTCTTCCATGGCTGAGCGAACAAGAGCTTCTCTGTCCTCTGATTCGCGTAAAGTTCGGTTGAGTAACCTACAGATATTGTCGTAGAGACTGCTCTCAGCAAATAGTCCTGAGTATAAAACACCAAACCCATCAAGTAGATCTTCTGGCAACAATGTGTCCACAATAACTCGAATTAATAGGAGATGTTCATCATCATTAAACTTTCTTCTGTCCAAAAATATCTCGAATAACTCAAGAAACCTTTTGATAGCTCCATTAGAAATCGCGCTTTTAAGAATATCAATACGTTGGCCAGAGCTTTCAATAAAAGTTGCCACATCTTGGTCTGAAACCGATCCTCTTGGTGTACTAATATGGAGCGCTGTAGCGAGTCTACTGATATGGTCCACTCTTCCTGATGCATCTGCGTCATAAACTGCGTAAGTTTGATAGCTTTTTGCATCTAGCGAAGGGAAAATTTCCTTCAGTAAGTCTTCATATACGTTGTTTTCATTAATCAAAAGTTCATTGTAGATACTAAGGCGTTGCTGCTTACAAAGCTCTACCGCTTTTTCCTTGTCAAATGATCCATAATCAAAATAGCCTGAGTTGCGTTTACCCGCGTATAGATCTGGATTTGACTTTATATGGCTATATATCTTGTGGGCTTTTGTTGCGACAACTGATAAAACAAAGAGATCGGTTACACACACTTGATTTTGAACAAGGTTGTAGACGAATTTAAAGTGGTTAAACACTCTCTTAACGTCACGCGGGCTGGTGATTATGTATCGCAGATATCGTTGATAAATATATGCTAATCGATTCTGTTCATCTTGGTAGTGTTCAAGAGAGAAGTTGTCTCCCATCATACCAAAATGTCTATCTACAAGCGCATCTAGATCTTTACTTGTGATTGTTGGTAGTGGAATTCTCAACTGCACAATCTTGTCTATATATTCATTTGCATTGTCGATATTATTAGAAGCCAATACAGACTCTAGGTAATTAGGTTCAAATGCTAAAATGAACGCAGTTCTAGGAAAATCAGCCACAGCTTTTACCAGACGAAGAACTTGAAAGCACTCCTTAGGAGTTAAACGATCTATGTCATCGATAATAACCACGATTGGCCTATCAATTTTTCTTAAGTTTTCTTCTACTCGTGCCTTTTTACCTGCAATATCTAGTTCCTTTAACTCACTAAGCGATTGTGTTGCATCTCCGACACCCTTGAATACGTTTTCGACTAAACTGCCCCATGGCTCCACACCAGGAATCAGTTTAGCGACACTAAACAACTTAGAATAAGAAAGAAGTTCTTCAGCTACTCGCTTTCCTTCTTCTGCATGATCTGCAAGGCCCAATTGAGACGTAAACTGAATTAAAAAATCCTGAAGTAACGACTCGGATTGACCGTTCGCCCAAGCGTTGTATTGAACTAAAACAGGGGGAAAATCCATTTGACTGAAGAACTCCTGCACCATGTTCAATATTGAGGTCTTCCCTTGTCCCCACTTCCCTTCCAGCGAAACCGTCAAACATGGAGCATCGGCTTCAAGAACTAACAGGCTAGCTATCTCTTTTGCAAAATGTTGTCTATTTAGTTTATCTTCGCATTCAGATGCAATAGGTTGATCATTGTTATAATTAGTCATATATCACACAAAATAAGGAGTATAAGAGCTTTGATATCTCATTAAAGCATTATCAAGTTTTCGATAAAAAGTTCAGTGACTGGATATGCATATCCAGAACTAAGCAGCTCAACATAGTAACATGCACAACCAAGTACATAAGTATGCGTGAGCAAAATTAGGGCAAACAGATTACAAAAGAAATGTTACGAGCAACTACTCTAAACAACTTTGGGGCAGAATTGAGCTAGCTACATCAGCTAGCTCAGTACATTTGCACATCATGCCGCTTCAGTTAATCTCAAGCTTTCATAGTAATCCTCAGCTAAAGCGGTCATTTTAAATTCGGCTTCTATTCCAGCTATCTTTTCTACGGCTTCTTGGATAGATGTAAGGTCGACATTAAAGAACTCTTTACGAAGGTTTACGGCATTTACACGTTTAGAATTGAATTCGCGGTGCAGCGCTGCTTCAAGGGCTGGAGCATCATCGGTGTAAATCATGGCATGTACATCAAATGGGAATGGTACACTTGCATCGCCTAGCTCTTTAACCCTGTCCATTGGCTCTAAACGGCGAGTAAGACCTATCTTGTAAATGTCTTCACCAAACGAACCAATATTACTGATGACGTAAACATGGCCCTTACGGGTTTGCTCCGCCATACTCTTGGCTCGTTCTTCTTTTGCTTCTGCTTCGGCTAGTTGCTGCTCAAGTATTGCTATCCGTAGTTCCATTTCAGAGCGCTCCTGCTCAGTAGAGTTAGCAAGTTCTCGCTTTGCTTTCTCAAGAAGATTTCGGTACATTTTTTCTTCTTTTTCGGCATCGGCTATCGCTTTCTCAAATTCTTTAATAGCTCGTTGTTCTTCACGGATCTGTTCTTTGATAAGCTTCTGCTCAGCGACCTCTTCTTGCTTTTTAAGTGTGTATTGGTACTGAAGCTTACATTCTTCGAACTTAAGTTCGATGTAATCTATATTAAATCCGCACTCTAATGTCGCTGCTGACTTTTCTAGTGTGTTGGCAAGTTTTTCTATACGTTCTAGAGTGCGCCCAAACGAACTCGGCGATACCTTACCGATAAGAAAATCACATTCAATATTAAAAGCAGTAAGCATGAGCTTAACTTGGCCATTTAGAATGGTATTATTGAATGATTTGTCGTTAGATATAACCGTTGACTCTGGGAATATGATCGCTGTTTTATCTTTGATCATGTCTTTTTGCTGCTGCCTAACATCCTTGATCTCTTCCGCGAATCGACTAGAAGTTTCGTAAAGGTACTTAGGCATTTCAAAATGACCATGAGCAGTGAATTCATCAAGTCTTGAATATAAGTCGAGGTCCCCCATTAACTCTTCTATATCAAGCTCACCTTTTTCAATCCTTGCGGTAAGCTCATCTAATGTTGATTTAGTCGACTCTAAGATCGCTTTCTGCTCTTGAATGCTCTGTTTTAGTACATTGTCTTGTCCTTTCAAAGCTTGAAGTTCGGCAGTTTCCTCATTGATTTGCTCTAGCTCTAGCTTTGCGGTTTCAATAGCAGCAATTATTGTTTCTCGGCTTATACACGCTGAATCATATTCCTCTTTTGTTTTTGTTAGTGCTTCATCTAGCGACTTATATTGCTCGATTTTCTTATCGGCTGAGCGTTTTGTTAGAATATAAGTTAATACGATAGCTATTAATGATAAGCCAGCCAACATTAGTAAATTATTATCCATTGATTACTTTAGAACCTCTTGTATGAATTGCTTCCTAAGAGCAGCTCGCTCTTCACATCTCTCCTGGTATTCTTCTGCGGCGTTAGCTACAGCGTCTTTAAAAGCTTGCTTTGCTGCTGACTTATTTAGTCTTGCTTGCCTCTGCAATTCACGCTGAGCTTCTCGCACTCCTCTTTCGTGCTCTCTCATTGCTTGGTCATGTGCTCGCTCACGAGCTTTTTGCCTACGCTGGGATTCACGAGCAGCTTGTTTGTTAGCTCTATCTATTGCTTTCACAACCTTTATAGCCGTTCGTAAACCACTACCTCGTCTAGCCAATGGTTTCTCCTTTAAAGTGGTGTAATGCTGACTTTTTGTATGCTAGCACAATTAAATATGTACAACTGATGTGCATGTCGAATAGATGGCATATTTTGGGGGTTTTGGGGAGTGAAATAAATTACTTTTAGTATGGCAAACACATGGAGAATCAGTAGCATAGAGTACTGGCGTTAAACGATTTTGGGGCATTTTCGTGTTGTATCCCCCTTAACGACCTTGGACAAAACGGTTTAGAATTGCTGCCTAAATTTTTCAGCTATCAAACCTAAGTTATGCATGATAGTTCGATTACGGGCTTGCTCATGAGCGTCAGGTGCAAGAATGGCGATTAACAGAAAACAACTAAGGTCATTCCAGCCTTGGCAATACACTAAGTGTTTATCACTCGTTTGGTAAAATTGGGTAGAACTTAAGAACGGAGCATCACTAGCAGCTAAGTCAATGTGCCTAACTTCCTCTGACTTCAAGATCGGTAATGTATTGGGATGATCATAAGCTTCATCTCGCCCAAAAAAATCTGGTTTTTGACCAGTCTCCTTATAGTGTCTAAAGTCTTTAGTCAAAGATTGAAGCTCGCTTTCAGTAAGTGAATTAACTAAGATCTTATGCTTAAAAATTCTAATATTTAATGACTTACTCACTCTTGAAACTCACCCAAAATACTCTCATTAAACTCTGTTAATGCTTGAGCATTCAGATCAGCAATGACTTCTAAGCGAGCACTCATTGGCCTAAATGATGAAACAGAGTCAGCATTCTTGCCTTCTAAAGCTTTTATCAGTCCTTCAAAAAAAGCGGCGCTCATCATATAACCAGCAGGCTCATTATTCGATAAAACTACGACTGGCTCCCCTGATAAACAATCTTTAAAATGCTTTCTAGCTTCGCTTGATGACACTGCTTTTTCTGCATAGATTTTACTTGTTTTCATAACACACCCGAGTACTTGATTGTGCATATAAGCATTGCATGCATGTTTGTACAGAATCAAATTGAAGTGTGTGCTGTCACGAAATGGGGCAGAAATCAGCTAGCCACGGCAGTTAGCTCAATGGTTGAGAAATAAACTCTTTAATGTGCGGATTGTATTGGAGGTAAAAATAGAAATCGAATTCTATGAAGTGAGTACGAATAATAGCGTCGTTCTTCAAGTTGATAAACTTACGAATGTGGTATAAGTGAGATGATTTCTTAGTTTAGCCGAAGATAGCAGCATGATTTTTGTTATAAATCTACAACAATATGAAAAGAAGGGTGGAAGCCCCAGCCACATCCCGGCACACACGTCATTCGCTGTGGCTGCTTCCTTCCGGACCTGACCAAGTTCACGAACTAGTGTTGCGGGAGGACCAGAGCCTCCATAGTTCACTTTAACGCGTTGGCTAAAGAGTGCGTGAATTATCAGGCATCCCTAGTACTATTGCAACCCTAAATCCTGAGAAAAGCATACTCAATGAATTAACTGACCAGCAATTGAACAATTCGCCTAAAATATAGCGTTTGAATACGGCGGTTCGATCAAGATATTGGTTCTTCGGTACTTTTTAATAGATAGTCCGTCATCCAAGCGGTGGATAGTAAGCATAGCCAAACCACAAAAACAGAATTAGGTACCTCTATGGCCGGAGAAATAACGACAGCCATAAATGCAATTGATGGCAACGTCCAACAGAGTAATTTGGCCCACTGAAATGATGACGCTTTGACTAACTGACTGATGATAGCGAGAAGTCCTGTTATGCACAAAGCCAGCAAAACAGCAAACGTTGCTTCCGCAATCCATAATGGAACAAGCAAAATTAACGCCCACCAATGACGATGTGGAGAGAATTTCCAACTATTGGCAGCCCACCAAATAGCCATCACGGAAAGTAACTGCAAAAAGGTCATACTGGGCGTTCCATCTAATTTTTCTGCCGACTGGGTAACCATTATCCCTACTTGCAAGGTCAGTAAAATCAACCCACTGACGGCCATAATGCCCATATTACTTGCCCGTGAAAAAGCAACCATCATCAGGGGAAACACGACCCACATACTGACCGATAATGCTGCTGGTTGATGCGCCAATGTGATGCCATACGTTGCCATGCCGATCAGCAGCACAAGACCAGCCAAACCACTGCGAGGAAGCACCCACAAGACCGGAATCAGTAAAGCAATGAATGGCAGCTCATGGGAACTCAAGCCAATGGTTTGTCCGCAAACCATGGCCAATACGATGGTGATCATAAATTGAAAGATGGACAATACCATACCCGCTCCTTATACCTATCCATGGTAACCATTGAACTAGGGCTTGTTAAGTATGGACCAATTTTGACAACAAATCTTTGCCGTAGTGCACCAAATTCCGTTTGTTGGTTAGTAACCTATGATGAAATGGCCCGTTTAATCGGTTACTCTGGCTTTGCCCGTCAGGTAAGAAACATGTTAAGTCAATTGCCACAAGAGAGAAGAGAGCAAACTACAGCGCTGTGACGTCTTGTTGTACAAGTATCGTTTCAACATATTTCATAACGTCAATTCTCTCTTGACAACGATTTGACCTCTTTCACAAAATAGCGATTCCGACTTAAGTCGTAAACGAATTTTAGTCTGCAAGCAACCATCATTAGGTGAGGGTCATGAGTCAACCATTAAGCGAATTATTACGCCTGCTACAGCTTGAAAAGCTTGAAGAAGGTTTATACCGAGGAGAAAGCGAAAACCTTGGTTTACCCCAGGTCTATGGCGGGCAAGTCATTGGTCAAGCGCTCTCTGCTGCACGTTACACGGTCGATTCTGATCGCACCGTTCACTCCTTCCATAGCTACTTTTTGTATCCCGGCGACCCTGAAAAACCAATTATTTATGATGTTGAAAACCTGCGTGATGGAAGAAGCTTTAGTACCCGAAGGGTGAAAGCCATTCAAAATGGTCGACCTATCTTTTATCTCACCGCTTCTTACCACATCAACGCTACTGGATTTGAACACCAAAAAATCATGCCTGATGTTCCGGGGCCTGAAAACTTTGCCTCAGAATCTGAATTGGCTGCGCAAATTGCCCACCAATTGCCAGAATCTGTTCGTAATATTTTTTGTGGTGAAAAGCCGATTGAGATGCGCCCAGTCACGGTCATCAACCCACTCAAACCACACAAAGCCGAGCCAAAACAGTATTTATGGATCCGTGCGAATGGCGAAGTACCCAATGAACCATTGATCCATCAATATTTACTCGGGTATGCCTCCGACTGGGGTTTTTTAGTCACTGCGTTACATCCTCATGAAGTGTCATTAATGACACCGAAATTTCAAGTTGCCACTATCGATCACTCTATTTGGTTCCATCGACCATTTAAGATGGACGAATGGCTGCTATACGCAATTGAAAGCCCTACCGCCAGTGGTACACGTGGTTTAGTCCGAGGTGAAATCTATAATCAGAAAGGTGATTTAGTTGCCACCGCTATCCAAGAGGGCGTAATGCGCTTTAAGTAATATACCCTTCCTACTTGAAGCTGCAGGGGTGTTGGCTACATTCTTTCACCCCAATCACATAGCCTGTCTATGCTCATGGGGATTTACTCACTTGCCGCCTACCTGCAACTCCAAGTTGTTTGGGTATAGCATATTACAGCGGTAAAGCGGTGGTGTATTTCAAAGACTCCATTGCAAAGGTCGAGGTCACATTATTTAATCCATCCACTCGGTTAACGAGCTTTTTATAAAACTGGTCAAAGTGCTTCATATCTTTGACCAGTACCTTCATCATGTAGTCATACTCCCCTGCCATGCGATAAAACTCCATCACCTCCGGATATTCAGACACGGTTTCAGCAAAACCTTGATACCACTCATGCGAATGATCATTGGTTTTTATACCAATCTGGAAAATTAACTGGTCAGCTCAATCCAATCTCTTTTACACATTCTTTGTACCCTATCGGTGCATTC
>NZ_NBUS01000043.1:0-8022 GCF_002749895.1 Vibrio fujianensis
TTATTAAGGCTATTCATGATGAATGATGGTAGTAGTTAAATAGCCTTAATTAGATCATATTTTTATTTAGATTGGTATTATTTCTGGATATAAAAAAGCAGAGCTCTGTAACCCTGCTTTCTGTAGAATTCGTTTCTATGTCTGTTTCGAGTTACTGACTTGTATTGTTAGTGTCAGTTTCAAGTTTTTGCTCTGCTTTTTTCGATTTTTCAATCATGGGGGTAATGGTTGAGCCTTGAACCAAAATGGAGAAAACCACAACGGCATAAGTCATGACCATTAAAATCTCTTTGACATCAATTAATTTATCAGGAATCACCATGACTCCTGCAGGGATGGATAAGGCCATTGCTAAAGCTAACCCACCACGGAGCCCTCCCCACGTCAGAATTTTTACAGACCATGGATTGTAACGACGAAAGCGTTTGAAGCCCAAATAAGATATCCACACACTTAGATAGCGTCCACATAGTACTAGTGGAATAGCTAATGCCATTAAAATCCAATCTTCTTGATGAAATTCAAACAGTAACATTGACATACCAATCAGCAAAAATAATACGCCATTTAAAAACTCATCCACTAGTTCCCAGAAGTGATCGAGATGTTCTTCACTCTCTTTAGAAAAACCAATAAAACGAGTCCAGTTACCGATCATAATGCCTGACACCACCATCGCTAATGGACCAGAAACATGGATAACATCAGCAAAAACATAACCAGCAGTCGGGATACCAATGGTCAGTAATAGTTCCATTGAATGGTCATCGGTGGCACTAATCAAATAATGGAATAAGAGTCCAAGAAAAAAACCATAAACAATGCCGCCAATGGCTTCTTGAGCAAAGAGAGTGCTGACGCTAAGAATACTCGGAGTTTCATTTCCGAAGGCAATGATGAATAAAGTCACAAAAATAACTAAACCAAATCCATCATTAAATAGCGATTCTCCTTCTATTTGAGTCGCGATCCGTTTTGGCGCATCGAGTTTCTTGACGATGGCGAGTACAGCAATCGGATCGGTTGGTGAGATCAGTGAGCCAAAAAGTAAGCAATAAATAAGATCAAGTTGAATGCCTATAAATTGGCAAAAAGCATAAAGGATAAAGCCGATAAAAAAAGTTGAGAAGAGGGTGGCACCTAAGGCTAAAGCGATAATTTCCCACTTTTGGTCCTTTAAATTGGGTAACTTAATACCAAGTCCGCCAGCGAAGAGTAAAAATCCAAGAATCCCTTTAAGTAAAAAGTTTTCAAAGTTAATACTCGTGATCGTCTCAGTTGCAATTTGTTTCAAGTGAAAACCATCATTTTGCCCAGCAAGAATGATTAATAATGACAGCATCATAGACCCAGCAGTGATTGCAATGGTGGTTTGCATCTTAACTATTTTACTATTAATAAAAGCAATCATCATTGCGGCTGCCGATAAAAAGCATAAGGTGTAATAGACCGACATAGTTTTCTCATTATGTAACAAAATATGAGTGAAATTCTCGGTGGATTGTGAACAAATAGCAAACCTTTTCTGCGCAATATGGATCAGGTTTATGGGGAAAAACAATAAGATTTTAGACGTCTAGATTTCTAACTTTTCTATGGTAGGATGTGAATAAAGACAATGGAGTGAGGCTTTACAGTGGGAAGTAATATAAGACAAAAAATGGAAGCGCAGCTCAAACAGCGTATTTTATTGATTGATGGTGGTATGGGCACCATGATTCAGGGGTATCAGTTGCAAGAACTGGATTACCGCGGTGAGCGTTTTGCTAATTGGCACTGTGATGTAAAAGGAAATAATGACTTATTGGTGCTAACTCAACCTCAGTTGATTAAAGATATTCATTCCGCCTACTTAGCTGCGGGTGCGGATATTCTTGAAACCAATACCTTTAATGCAACGACGATTGCCATGGCTGATTACGACATGCAATCATTCAGTGCAGAAATTAACTTCGCCGCCGCCCAATTAGCACGTGAAGCCGCGGATGAATGGACAGCTAAAACGCCGGATAAACCCCGTTATGTCGCAGGTGTATTAGGACCAACCAACCGGACATGTTCCCTTTCTCCTGATGTTAACGATCCGGGATATCGAAATATTACTTTTGATCAACTTGTGATTGCCTATTCTGAATCAACGCGAGCGTTAATTAAAGGCGGGTGCGATCTTATTCTGATTGAAACGATCTTTGATACTCTGAATGCGAAAGCTTGTGCTTTTGCGGTCGATTCTGTTTTTGAAGCGTTAGGTGTGACTTTGCCGGTGATGATCTCCGGGACAATCACTGACGCCTCAGGCCGTACGCTCTCAGGCCAAACCACAGAAGCCTTTTACAATTCCCTACGCCATGTTCGGCCACTCTCTTTCGGTCTTAACTGTGCTTTAGGGCCGGATGAACTTCGACAATATGTTGCAGAACTGGCTCGTATCTCTGAAAGCTATGTTTCTGCCCATCCTAATGCTGGCTTACCGAATGCTTTTGGTGAATACGATCTCTCTGCGGAAGAGATGGCTGAGCATATTGCGGAATGGGCAGCCTCCGGCTTTTTAAACTTAGTGGGAGGGTGCTGTGGAACAACACCTGAGCACATTGCTGCAATGGCGAAAGCGGTGGAGGGGATCACACCTCGTGCTTTACCTGACCTCAACGTGGAGTGTCGTTTATCTGGCTTAGAACCACTCAATATTGGTAAAGAAACCTTGTTTGTTAACGTGGGGGAGCGAACTAATGTTACGGGCTCCGCTCGCTTTAAGCGGCTCATTAGAGAAGAACAATATGATGAAGCACTCGAGGTGGCTCGAGAACAAGTGGCTAATGGCGCACAAATCATCGATATCAATATGGATGAAGGGATGTTGGATGCCGAAGCCTGCATGGTTCGATTTTTACAGCTGTGTGCTTCTGAACCCGAAATATCCAAAGTACCGATTATGGTTGATTCCTCGAAATGGGAGGTAATTGAGGCTGGTCTCAAATGCATTCAAGGCAAAGGCATTGTGAACTCTATCTCTCTAAAAGAAGGGAAAAATAAATTTGTTGAACAAGCCAAATTAGTCCGCCGCTATGGTGCCGCTGTGATTGTGATGGCGTTTGATGAAGTCGGCCAAGCTGATACGAAAGAACGAAAAGTTGAAATATGCAGCAATGCCTATCGAATTTTAGTCGATGAAGTGGGATTTCCTGCGGAAGATATTATTTTTGACCCGAATATTTTTGCCGTGGCAACAGGCATTGATGAACATAATAATTATGCGGTTGATTTTATTGAAGCCGTTGCGGATATTAAGCGCAATCTACCACATGCGATGATTTCCGGTGGTGTATCTAATGTTTCCTTCTCCTTTCGTGGCAATAATTATGTTCGAGAAGCAATTCATGCCGTTTTCCTCTACCACTGCTTTAAAAATGGCATGGATATGGGCATTGTTAACGCCGGTCAGCTTGAAATTTACGATAATGTTCCCTTGTCTTTACGTGAAGCAGTGGAAGATGTTGTACTGAACCGTCGACCAGATTCAACTGAACGCTTATTAGAGATAGCAGAACAGTACCGAGACAATGCGGTAGGTAAGGTCGATGATCCAACACTGTTAGCGTGGCGAACTTGGCCGGTGGAAAAGCGCTTAGAACATGCTTTGGTAAAAGGAATCACCGAGTTTATTGTTGAAGATACGGAACAAGCCCGTCAACAAGCTTCCAAGCCGATAGATGTGATTGAAGGCCCATTAATGGATGGAATGAACGTAGTGGGCGATCTTTTCGGTGAAGGGAAGATGTTCTTACCACAAGTGGTTAAATCGGCACGGGTCATGAAACAAGCGGTCGCTTATTTAGAACCCTATATTAATGCGCTTAAACAAGCCGGTTCGACCAATGGAAAAATCTTGCTTGCCACGGTGAAAGGCGATGTGCATGACATCGGAAAAAATATTGTTGGTGTGGTTTTGCAGTGTAATAACTATGACATTATAGATCTCGGCGTTATGGTGCCTTGTGAACAGATCTTAAAGGTTGCTCGTGAAGAGAAGGTCGACATTATCGGCCTATCAGGGTTGATCACTCCGTCGCTGGATGAAATGGTACATGTAGCGAAAGAAATGGAGCGACAAGGTTTTGAGTTGCCTCTTCTTATTGGTGGTGCGACCACATCGAAAGCACACACGGCGGTAAAAATTGAGCAGAACTACCGTCATCCCGTGGTTTATGTCAATAATGCTTCTCGGGCTGTTGGGGTCTGTTCTTCATTATTATCCGATGAATTGCGCCCCGCTTTTATAGAAAAACTGAATTTAGATTATCAACGTACCCGAGATCAACATGCGAGAAAGAAACCGAAAACTCGTCCAGTGAGTTTGGAAAAAGCACGATCCAATAAAGCGACCATAGATTGGCAAGCTTATACGCCTCCAGCTCCAGCTCAACCGGGCATCCATATTTTTGAAACCTGCTCTGTGGCGACGTTACGCCACTATATTGATTGGACGCCTTTTTTTATGACTTGGTCTTTGATGGGGAAATATCCAGCAATACTACAGCATGAGGAAGTAGGGGAAGAAGCTCAACGCCTATTGAATGATGCAAATGAACTGTTGGATAGAGTTGAACGGGAAGGCATTTTACAAGCCAAAGGGATCTGCGGGCTATTTCCTGCTGCCAGTATCGGCGATGATATTGAAGTTTATACCGATGAAACGCGCTCAGAAGTTGCCCATGTGCTGCATCACTTACGGCAACAAACAGAAAAACCTAAGGGTACAAACTATTGCTTAGCAGACTATATTGCCCCGAAATCGAGCGGTAAAAAAGACTGGATTGGCGCTTTTGCGGTGACAGGTGGAATTGGTGAGCGTGAATTAGCTGATGCCTATAAAGCGCAAGGTGATGATTATAACGCGATAATGATCCAAGCGGTTGCTGATCGTTTAGCGGAAGCGTTTGCCGAATATTTACATCAACAGGTTCGAAAGAAAATTTGGGGCTATGCGCTTGATGAAAACTTGGCTAATGACGATCTGATTCGAGAAAAATATCAAGGCATACGTCCTGCTCCCGGTTACCCAGCTTGTCCAGAACACACAGAAAAAGGAACCTTGTGGAAGATGCTGAACGTGGAAGAAATGATCGGTATGTCATTGACTTCAAGTTATGCGATGTGGCCAGGCTCTTCTGTTTCTGGTTGGTATTTTTCTCATCCAGACTCGCGTTACTTTGCCATTGCTCAGATCCAAGACGATCAAGTGCAAAGTTATGCAGAGCGAAAAGGGTGGGATAGTGTGATGGCCGAGAAGTGGTTAGGCCCAAATATTAACGGCTAACTGTTCAATAAAAAAAGAAGGTCACCATCGGAGACCTTCTTTTTTAGTTTTTCTGAACGATTATGCTTGTTCAAATAGTTCCTGATGCAGTGTTTGAATCACCGCTTTTCCATCCTGACTGTTTACTAAGAAGCACAGATTATGAGCACTAGCACCGTAGCAGATCATGCGTAGATTGAAGTTTTCTAATGCACCAAAGACTTGTTTTGTATAGCCCGGGCGATCTTTCATCTTATTCCCAATTAACGCCACTAGACAAAGATCATGTTCCACTTCAACAGTACACAGCGCTGCTAATTCTTCGCGTACCGTTTGTGGTAATTCGGGATTGCCGCCAGAAGTATCTGTTTTATCTAGTGTCAAAGAGACACTAATTTCAGACGTTGTGATCAGATCAACCGAGATCTTATGTTTAGCTAAAATCTCAAATACCTTGGCTAAAAAACCGTAAGCATGAAACATTTTTGCACTACGTAATGTGACCATAGTTTGATTACAGCGTAAGGCTAACGCACGAAATGGCGGAGCGCTTTCCACGGCTTGACGAATCCATGTGCCTCCTTTTTCTGGTTCTTTTGATGAGCCGACAAAAACAGGAATACCATGACGAAGGGCTGGCACTAACGTCGATGGATGGAGAATTTTTGCACCAAAATTTGCCATTTCAGACGCTTCGTTAAAACTAATTTCAGCAATGGGGGCCGCTTTTGGAGCGATACGTGGATCCGTCGTATAGATGCCCGGAACATCAGTCCAAATTTCTAAGCCAGAAGCTCGGAGTGACTCTGCAATTAGCGCGGCAGAATAGTCACTTCCTCCACGTCCTAAAGTGGTCGTATTGCCCTGTTCATCAGAACCAATAAAGCCTTGAGTAATGACGACGTGTTGTTGGCAAAGTGGTAATAAGTGTTCTTGCACTAATTGTTGTAGTGCTTCGACTTGAGGTTCTGCTTGACCATAGTGAGTATCCGTCCGCATGACTTGGCGGATATCAAATCGTTGAGCATCGACGCCACGTTCACGCATTAATTGCGTTAAAATATGGGTCGACATTAACTCTCCGCAGGCGACTAAGTGATCAGTCAGCTTTTTGCTGGTTTGAAATGATGCCGCTTCTGCAGCACAGGCGACACTCTCTAAGATAGCATTCACTTCTGCGGCTACCGTGGTTGTATTTGAGAGCTGTTCGATGATCGAATGGTGGATTTCTGCCAATTTTTTAATAATGGCTTGGCGTTCTTCAGGTACTTGAATACCATTAGCAAGCTCAATTAATAAATTGGTTACCCCAGCGCATGCGCTGATCACAACAAGCTTGGTGTGTGGATTTTGTTCGATAATTGCAGAACAACGGCTCATTGCTTCGAAGTTTGCGACACTGGTTCCGCCAAATTTGGCCACATTGAATGCGCTCACGGTATTTCTCCCGATATTTCCTATAAATAAAAATGGTTGGTAAACCAACTTCCAATGTTTGAAGAGAGATAAATTAGAGCAAAGCAGAGGTAGCACAATAGGTAGGTTTCCTCAGAAGCTCTTCATCAGTCGATTCTGATGACAGTTGATAGGATTCAGCCCAATCAACCGATAAATCAAAGCCTCATCTTTGGTTTATCTCGGCACTACTCCCCCTCAATGTTTTGTTTGGGAGTGAGGCTCCACAAAACATCTACCTGGGTAGTGCTCCTCTTCTGCTTAAATAGCCTATTCATTGAACGGTTTTGTTTCATGAATGTCAATCGTAAATGGTTTATAAAATGAAAAATTAAAATTCTCAAAATAAGAAACTGGTTTGACCTCTAGACTTCAGTCGAATTGTGACCAAGAAGGATTTGCATTAACCTTGATGTTGTTACTCTAAAAAGCAAGGAGCTGCTATGAGCATTCGTCGTTTTATTCCGCCCCATCGTATCCTAATGGGGCCGGGTCCATCAGATATTTATCCCCAAGTATTACAAGCGTTGAGCCGCCCAACCATTGGTCATCTGGATCCTTTGTTTATTGGCATGATGGATGAACTTAAACAGCTATTAAAATATGCTTTTCAAACTGACAATGAATTTACTATCGCGGTTTCTGCTCCTGGTAGTGCAGGGATGGAAGCTTGTTTTGTTAACTTAATTGAGCCCGGTGACAAAGTTATTGTCTGTCGTAATGGTGTCTTTGGTGAGCGAATGCGAGACAATGCGGTTCGCTGTGGAGGCGAGGTTATTGTAGTCGATGATGAATGGGGCAAGCCGGTCTCGGTGGATAAAGTTGAAGACACACTAAAGTCACATCCAGATGCAAAAATCTTAGCTTTTGTGCATGCTGAAACTTCAACCGGCGCGTTAAGCGATGTACAAGCTTTGGGGCGATTAGCAAAACAACACCATATGCTGACGATTGTGGATGCCGTCACCTCTTTAGGTGGTGTTCCATTATTTGTGGATGAATGGCAATTAGATGCGGTCTATTCCGGCAGTCAAAAATGTCTTTCTTGCGTCCCTGGCCTTGCTCCCTTAACGTTTTCACCGAAAGCGATCGAGAAAATTCAATCGCGAACGACGCCCATTCAAAGTTGGTTTTTAGATCAAAGTTTAGTCTTAGGGTATTGGAGTGGGGAAGGAAGGCGCAGTTATCACCATACGGCTCCGGTGAATAGTTTATACGCGTTGCATGAAGCGCTATTGTTACTCAAAAATGAGGGGCTAGAAAATGCGTGG
>NZ_NBUS01000043.1:8032-8455 GCF_002749895.1 Vibrio fujianensis
CCCGCCATCAACGGATGCATAACAAACTCAAACAAGGGTTAGAAAAATTAGGGCTGACGTTTGTGGTTGATGAAGCCAGTCGCCTGCCTCAACTTAATGCAGTTTATATTCCTTCAGGCGTCGACGATGTGGCGGTTCGTCATTGTCTTCTTAATGAATATAATTTAGAAATAGGAGCAGGATTAGGCGTTTTAGCGGGTAAAGCGTGGCGTATAGGCGTGATGGGATATGGTGCAAGATCTGAAAATATAGCCCTTTGTCTTAAAGCGTTAGAAGAGGTTCTTGCTTCGTGAGCATTGTTTTCGCCAAGCGGTCACTCATCGCTTGGCGAATGAAGAGGCGGTTTTAACCCGCCGATAAACTTGCTGAGATTTTGGTAGGAAGTTGCTCGAGGGGGAGACTAAAATCATATTTAGGAAAAAG
>NZ_NBUS01000043.1:8465-9895 GCF_002749895.1 Vibrio fujianensis
CAGCTTCAAACCGGATCTGTTCTGCTCGGCTATGATCTCCGATCCCCTGATAGGCTAAAATCAAATTATGATAAAACGCTGGTCGAGGTTTACGCCTAATGATTTGTTGTGACCAATTAATATAGGGTTGGATGTATTCCGCTTTTTGTTGGTGCAAGCCAATGTTTAAGTAAGTGCTATAAATATCCCAGTCAAATCTATCTTTCCATACCACAGGGTTGCTGATGTTTTGTAAAATATTTGGATCCCGCGGATAAGATTTTTCAAATTGAGTCAGTACATAATTGCTATGTAAAGCGCTAAGCATATACAGGCTGGTGGCTATTGGCAGCATTAAACTTGTGATACGTAATGAAGATTTGCTGATTTGGTTAAAGGGAATGACATGGTATTTTGCCACACGTTGTTCTATCCAAAACAACAAAATAATAAAGCTTATCCAATGAATCGCTGAATGGTAGAAGGGGTACTCTAATTGGCTGTGCAACGTAATTGGAATCAGTAAGGCAAGCATCGCGCGTCTGGTGCCTTTTTTCGCTGAACGTAATCGGAGCAAAACAAACCCAGCTGCGAGTAGAATCGCCACTAAAGGCAGTAACCCCCCTTCAACGCCCCAAAATAATAGCTCATTATGAGGATGATCCATTGCTGCAAGACCTGGTGGATAGCTTGGATTGAGTTGATGTTGGCGAGCAGTATAGAGGATATATTGCGTTTCAAATCTGCCATAGCCATAACCAGTAAATGGTTTTTCAATCAGCATATCCAGAGTTTGTGGGAAAGTGTATTGGCGAGGGCTTTCAATCTTGATTTTTTCTACCACTCGCTCGGCGCTACTTTGACTATACATAGCCATATAACCAAGAAATATGCCCGCTAAT
The DNA here is from genome assembly GCF_002749895.1 of Vibrio fujianensis. Taxonomy (GTDB): domain Bacteria; phylum Pseudomonadota; class Gammaproteobacteria; order Enterobacterales; family Vibrionaceae; genus Vibrio; species Vibrio fujianensis. The sequence goes on from NZ_NBUS01000043.1 coordinate 9,347, forward strand.
ATGGCAATAAGCCAGTTGATAAAACGTTGTCTGGGTGAAAAACGGTGTAAATAAGGTAACAGTAGTATTACACCAAGCACGGTTGCCAGCCAACCAGTCCGAGAAGCAAGAACAATGAGTAAAGGCAGAGTTAGTAGAGGCGTTAAATAAAGTAACCCCACCTCACGTAAGTGTTTGTTGTATTTTTTCGGTTGGCGTGCCAGTAGATAGCCAGAGAGAATGAGGCCGGTGGCTAGAAAACTGGCCATAACATTCGGTTGCTGAAAAATACCATAAGGGCGGTTGGTATTGGTATCATATCCGAATGGATTACCCGGAGATAAGATAAAGTATTGGATGAGTCCCCATAGCGCTTCGATAAGACATGCTAAAATGATGTACCAAAGCAAGCGTTGCTTATGCGTATTACTAAAACGGAATTGCTGTAAAACGGTAAAGAGAATAAACCCCGCCCATAATCCAGTGAGCCGCCCAATACTACCTTGCCAATAGGCATTGGTATAAAAGATGGGAAGAGAAAGGATACAGCAGCAGACCAATAAAATGAAT
>NZ_NBUS01000043.1:9905-17416 GCF_002749895.1 Vibrio fujianensis
TTAGCTTAGAATACCGTATCGATTGATAAGTCGCTAATTGATATAGACCAATTGCTATCGTAACACTGATTGCTATCCACGTGGTCGGATTAAAAGACAGAGCTAGCCCAGATCCTCCAGGATTCGGCATGAAAAAATGCATCGCCACTAAATAAACACCTCCCAGAGAGAGAATAAATGCTTTATTTAATGGTGCGATTGGCGGCTGAGGCTCAAGTCGTGTACCGCTCAGTAGCAAGGTTGCCATACGTCTCACTGTCTATGATGAAAAAAGAAACCAGCACTGAGTGACTGGTTTCTGTACTTTAACGTTTTTTTTTCTCTCAATATAGAGTTATCCCGCTAATATTGGTTTTAGAAAGCGAGCGGTGTGTGATCCTTCGACCTGCGCCACATCTTCTGGTGTGCCTTCGGCGATAATAAAGCCACCACCTTGGCCGCCTTCAGGGCCCAGATCAACGAGCCAGTCCGCCGTTTTAATCACATCAAGGTTGTGCTCGATAACCACCACTGTATTCCCCCTATCACGCAAACGGTGTAAAACGGTGAGTAACTGTTGAATATCGTGAAAATGTAATCCCGTTGTCGGTTCATCTAGGATATACAGTGTTTTTCCTGTATCTCTTTTGGACAACTCACGTGCCAATTTAACCCGTTGTGCTTCGCCTCCCGATAGCGTGGTGGCCGACTGTCCTAAGCGAATATAGGATAATCCAACATCGATCAAGGTTTGTAATTTACGAGCGATGACAGGGACGGGGGCAAAGAACGCATGAGCATCTTCAATGGTCATATCCAAAACTTCATCGATGGTTTTTCCTTTATAGCGAACTTCCAACGTTTCACGATTGTAACGCTTTCCTTTGCACGCATCACAAGGCACGTACACATCGGGTAAAAAGTGCATTTCAACCTTGATGACACCGTCGCCTTGGCACGCTTCACATCGTCCTCCTCGTACGTTGAAGCTGAATCGCCCGGGCTTATAACCGCGTGAGCGAGACTCTTGAGTACCAGAAAAAAGCTCTCGGATTGGGGTGAAAATCCCGGTATAAGTAGCAGGGTTAGAACGAGGCGTTCGGCCAATTGGGCTCTGATCAATATCGATAACTTTATCAAAGTGTTCTAGCCCTTTGATTTCTTTATAAGGTGCAGGCGTGGCAGTGGTTGCTCCGTTTAAAGCTGCATGCGCAATACTAAAGAAAGTATCGTTAATTAAGGTTGATTTACCTGAGCCAGAGACCCCCGTGATGCAAGTGAATAGACCAACTGGCAGTGAGAGGGTGACATTTTTTAGGTTGTTACCTGAAGCGCCAATTAACTGGACAGTTTTTTGGGGATCTCGAATCACGCGTTGTTTGGGAACGGCAATTTTCTTTACCCCACTGAGATATTGACCCGTCAATGAATCGGGGGTTGCAATGATGTTAGCCACATCACCTTCTGCCACAATTGTCCCGCCATGCACTCCGGCTCCTGGGCCAATATCAATCACATGATCTGCCATACGAATGGCATCTTCATCATGTTCAACCACCAGTACAGTATTACCGAGATCCCGTAAATGAGTTAAGGTTTTCAGCAGTCGCTCATTATCCCGTTGATGAAGACCAATCGATGGTTCATCCAATACATACATCACACCCACTAATCCGGCACCAATTTGACTGGCTAAGCGAATTCGTTGCGCTTCCCCCCCAGAAAGGGTTTCTGCACTGCGTGATAAATTGAGATAATTTAGTCCGACATTGACCAGAAATTGCAAACGGTCGATGATCTCCTTCATCACCTTATCGGCAATTTGTGCTCGTTGACCTTCTAATTGGAGTGATTGAAAAAAGATTAATGCATCGGCAATGCTGAGTTCGACCACGTCAGGCAGTGCGGTATTATGAATAAACACATTACGAGCTTCAATACGTAAACGCGTTCCATGGCAACCGGTACAGGGCTTGGTCGAGATGTATTTCACTAACTCTTCGCGGACTGAGTTGGACTCAGTTTCTCGATAGCGACGCTCTAAATTATGCAATATCCCTTCAAAGGGATGGCGTTTTACTCGAATATCCCCACGATCATTCACGTATTTGAATTCAATCTCACTACGCCCTGATCCTTGTAAAATCACATCTTGGATACGTTTCGACAGTTTATTAAATGGGGTATGTAAATCAAAATTATAGTGTTCTGCTAATGAGGTGAGCATCTGAAAATAATAGTAATTTTTTTGATCCCAACCGCGAATCGCTCCCTGTGCAAGGCTTAAGCTTGCATCTTGAATCACTCGGGTAGGATCAAAATATTGTTGTACACCTAATCCATCACAAGTTGGGCAGGCACCTGCCGGGTTATTAAATGAGAATAAGCGAGGCTCTAGTTCACGCATACTATAGCCGCAGTGTGGGCAAGCAAAGTTGGCTGAGAAAATTAGCTCTTCCCCTTCTTCTTCCATCGGGGCTATCACCACAAGCCCACCTGATAACTCTAGGGCTGTTTCAAAGGACTCAGCTAAACGTTGCTGGAGATCGGTGCGAACTTTAAACCGATCAACCACCACTTCAATGGTATGTTTCTTATGTAATTCTAGTGTGGGAGGGTCGGTGAGATCACAAGTTTCACCGTCAATACGGGCCCGGATAAATCCCTGTGCTGCTAAATTTTCTAATGTTTTAACGTGTTCGCCTTTACGCTCTTTGATAATGGGAGCAAGCAGCATCATTTTTGAACCTTCAGGGAGGGCCAATACTTGATCAACCATTTGACTGATGGTTTGCGCCGCGAGAGGAACGTGGTGTTCAGGACAGCGGGGTTCGCCCACGCGCGCATAAAGTAAGCGTAAATAGTCATACACCTCAGTAATCGTTCCTACGGTTGAGCGAGGATTATGCGAGGTGGATTTTTGTTCAATAGAGATAGCAGGAGAAAGCCCTTCGATGTGATCGACATCGGGCTTTTCCATTAAAGATAGAAACTGCCTAGCATAAGCGGAAAGCGATTCCACATAACGACGCTGGCCCTCTGCGTATAGCGTATCAAAAGCGAGAGAGGATTTTCCCGAACCGGATAAACCGGTGACGACAATTAACTTATCACGGGGAATCGTCAGGTTAATATTCTTTAAATTATGGGTACGAGCACCACGTACTTCGATTGTGTCCATCAGATCAACTCTATGTAATGCCAAGTTGCACAAGTATTACATAGAGTGAGATTTGTGCAATAACTACTGGATAAAAAAACAGTGATAAATTAAAGCCACCCAGTGGATGGCTTTAAAAATCGGGAAAAATTAATGATTAAGACTTTGTGGTAGATTGTTTGGCCAGAGTGACATGCTGTTCATTTTGTTGGTATAAATGCTCATAACAGTAATTGGTTGCTTCAATATACCCTTCTACGCTGCCGCAATCGAAACGTCTACCTTTAAATTTATAGGCAAGTACGCAGCCTGCTTTCGCTTGTTTGAGTAGGGCATCGGTGATTTGGATCTCGCCCCCTTTACCGGGTTCGGTTTGCTCGATAAGCTCAAAAATATCAGGAGTAAGAATATAACGGCCAATAATGGCTAAATTGCTTGGTGCGGTACCGGGTTCTGGTTTTTCAACCATATCATCGACACGGAACAGGTCGTCTTTAATCACTTCACCGGAAATCACCCCATATTTATGGGTTTCATCGACGGGCACTTCTTGAACGGCAACAATTGAACAGCGAAATTGTTTATAAAGCGCGACCATTTGTGCTAGAACGCCTTGCTGTTCATTGACACATAAGTCATCGGCTAAGACGACCGCAAATGGTTCGTCACCGACGAGTTCTCGTCCAGTTAAAATGGCATGGCCTAAACCTTTCATTTCACGTTGACGAATATAGGTAAATTGTGCGGTTTCGATGATCTTTCGAATATCGATCAATAATTCTTCTTTGTTGGTACCACGAATTTGGTGCTCTAACTCATAGTTCATATCGAAATGATCCATGATGGCATGTTTGCCTCGTCCGGTTACAATACACATCCCCGTCATTCCCGCCTGAATTGCTTCTTCAACGCCATATTCAATCAATGGTTTATTGACGATAGGCATCATCTCTTTTGGCATCGATTTGGTTGCTGGGAGAAAACGGGTGCCGTAGCCTGCTGCCGGGAAAAGGCATTTGTTAATCATAGTAAAAGCCCTATTATTATGAATTATCAATAGAAAAAAGACCGTATCACTTTTTCATATCGAGCCGTTGTTAGCCAAGTTTTGTCTAGCTTGCAACCGCTTATATGATCAAAACAATACGGTAATTTTTGTCTATGGTGAATAATGAATTACAAGAGTGTCGCAACTTTACCATGTTCTGTTTTGAGTATTCAGCACATTCTCGGCATTATGAATTGAAAATGTGCTGATAGACTCAATTAAGAGAAGAGACGTTGGTTGGCCCATGCAATGGCTTGAGTTCGGTTTTTGACCGATATTTTCTTAAAGATCTGATATAGATGGGACTTTACCGTAAATTCGCTAATGAATAAATTTTCCGCAATGTTCATATTGGATGCTCCTGTTTGTAAGCAGCGTAATATTTGAAGCTCTCTTGCGGTGAGGTTTATAGTGGCCTTAATTTGATGCTCTTGAAAAATGTAACGGTAATAATGCAGTAATTGACTAGAGACATGACGAGGTAGCCAGTTTTGCCCATTGATAATTTCAGCTAAGCCATGTGCTAACTTGTCCGCCGTTTCCGTTTGGTAGAAAACTCCTTTTAAATTCCCAAAATTTAACAGCGTATCGGTATGGAGTCGTTTTTCTACATTAAATAGAATGGTTTCCAAATGAGGGCTGGTGAGTTGTAATGGGCCAAGGCGTAGTCTGATTGATTCATGTTGTTGATGATCCAATAACAAAATTTTATGTTTTGAGTGTTGATAAGCACTAATCAGTTGCTCTGGTTCGATTTTTGGAATAGGAATAGCGAGCTGTTCAATTGCATCACGTAAAAGAGGCGGCGTGGCACTTTTCTCATCTAACGTTAGATAATATATGGTTCGAGCATAGTTTGATCTTGGCATGACTGCATCCTTGAGTATGGCGAAGATTAAGTATTATGAGCACCATGCCGAACAATGAGGCTTGATGCGAAACGAGAATGTTTATTTTGCGTGGCTTTTCAATATGACAAGTAAATGAGGATATTATCAAAACTGAAAAAAGTGAGAATGGCCGGAAAAAATGGCCTCTGTCTATCGATTAGATGAAGAGAGAGAAGCACACTACGACAGAGCATTGGTACTGATAAGAAAGCGTGCTATTCTTACAAACTATTTCTAAATCGAAAGATGGTAAACGGAGCAAATAATGGCAACCCGTGGTGTGAACAAAGTTATCTTGATCGGCAACTTAGGTCAGGATCCAGAGGTTCGCTATATGCCGAGTGGGGATGCGATGGTCAACTTGACTGTAGCGACTTCAGAAACTTGGCGTGACAAAGCGACCGGCGAACAACGTGAAAAGACAGAATGGCATCGTGTCTCTGTGTTTGGTAAAACCGCTGAGTTTATTGGTGAGTATGCCAAAAAAGGTACTCAAGTTTATATTGATGGGCAACTACAAACCCGTAAATGGCAAGATCAGCAAGGCCAAGAAAGGTACACCACCGAAGTGGTTGTGCGATGGCCAGTCGGTGAAGCTCAGATCTTAGGGAACCGCGGCCAGCAAAGTGGTGCGTCAGCGCAAGGTGGCATGAATCAAGGTCAACAAAGCCAGTGGGGACAGCCACAACAACCAGCAGCCCATTCTCCTAAGCCGCAGCAACCAGCCGCTCAACCGCAATATAATGAGCCGCCAATGGATTTTGACGACGATATCCCATTCTAGGACTCTAATTTTGAAAAAAAGCCGCGAAATACGCGGCTTTTTTATATAGTGATAGTGTACGTTATGCTTTGATTTATATGCCTTGTCTCTATGCATCGAGTTGGTTGCTAGCCAGACTCAATGCTGTGTGAGCCTCGTTTTCTCAATCAGTGGGTGAAAAGGAACTTCAGCTTCATGCGCTATACCCCAACACTTAAATTGAGTACACGCTTGGTTGCTTTTGTTACGGTAATTGTAACCAGTGCCATGTTTATTCTTTTTTTAGGAGGAACACTCTCTTTTCAGAAATTAGGGCAAGAGTACTTGAATCATTACTTGCGTGGCATTGTTGACGTGGTGGATAAAGAACTTCAAGAGCCAAATGCCATGGATTCAATGCAGGCTTGGATGCCTAAAATGTTACAAGCCTCGAATATTGTCGAAATGCAGCTCTCTTCCGAGGCTGGGATCGTATATCGTTTCAATGATTCATCATCTAAAATCGCCACGGAACGTTTATATCAAGCTGATTTTGTTTTAGCGCATCATCAAGGTTACCGTATCCATTTTAAAGCCGTCCCGCCTTACCTGAGCTATGACTATTCAATGAGTGCAATGGGGGCAATTTCATTGGCGGTCGCTTTGATTGTTTTTTGCTTAGTTCAAGGCATTAAGTGGCTTAAAGAACAACTGCTTGGTTCTGAACTGCTTGAAGAGCGGGGAAGAATGATTTTAGCGGGGCGAGTTGAGCAATATGCTAAAGGCGATCTCCGTGAATGGCCTTATACCGCCAGCGAAGCGATAGATCGTTTAATTGAAGAGTTACAAGATGCTCGTCAAGAGCGAAGCCGATTTGACAGTTTTATCCGTAGCCAAACCTTTCTGGATCAATTAACCGGAGCGGCGAACCGAGTGTTGTTTGATAGTAAGCTCGAGTCCGGCTTATTAGAAAGTGGCGCTTACGGCGGAGTGATTATGATTCGGATCGATGAACTCGATGCTGCGCGAGAAGAGGTGGGGCCACGAGTGGTTGATGATTTAGTCGTCGAAGTTGGCGAATGCATTACCAATATTATCGCTCGTTACCCTGATGTTATTTTATCGCGTTATTATGAGTCTGTTTTTGCGATATTTATGCCTCATCAAGGCTCAAAAGAAGTGGTCTATGTTGCGAGCCAATGCCTTAAATTCATCGAGAGGATCATTCCTCCATTTCCGATTGATCGTAATAATTGGGTTCATATCGGAGTGAGTATGTATCGAGAAGGAGAGCGAAGAGGTCGTATTATTGATGAAACTGAAACCGCTTTACGCAGTGCTCAGATGCAAGGCGGAAACGCTTGGAGTCGATTCAAAAAAGCCATTAAGGCCGATGATGAACGTGGCAGTGTCCGTTGGCGAACGTTATTTGATCAGTTATTACTTCCTGAGAAAATTAGCTTATTTCAACAAGCGTGTTATTTAATCACACCAGCAAATAAACTGGCCATAGTCCATCACGAGCTGTTTGCTCGAATCAATGATCCCGATAAAGGCTTGCTCAAGGCCTCTCGTTTTATTTCAGCGATAGAAACAGTAGGATACGAAGTGGCTTTTGATCGAGCCGTACTGGCTCGTGTTTTTGCGTTAATTCGGGATGAACGGCAAAGTGATCACTATTCGATTAACCTT
>NZ_NBUS01000043.1:17426-26330 GCF_002749895.1 Vibrio fujianensis
AAGTTGTTCCTTTTGCGAATAAGTTTTATTGGCGATGGTTTCGTAATGAATTGATGCAATTGCCCATCGCATTGCGAACAAGGCTCTCTTTTGAATTTGCTGAGGGGCGATTGGCTCAACATCTCGATTATATGCGCCCCGTCATGAAAATGATCAGTGGATTGGGATGTAAATTAGTGGTTGGCCAAGCGGGGCGCACCATTGTCGCCACACATTACATTAAGGATCTAAATATTGATTATCTTAAGCTTCATCGGAGTTTGATCAAAAATATCCATCAACGCCATGAAAATCAGCTATTTGTTCGTAGTCTGATTGGGGTATGTAGTGGCACTCCTACCCAAGTGATTGCGGTTGGGGTTGAACATGAAGCAGAGCGACAATGTTTGCTTTCTTTAGGGGTCAATGGTGTTCAAGGACGCTTATTTGACGTCGAGCAGCCTTTGTTAATCTCCTCACATTCAATCAAGCAACCTTCTGTTAAACCCGGTAAACGAAACCGATGGCGGACAAAATAATAGACATGAAAATTGATGTTCTGATAAAAAAAATCATCGGCAAAAAGAAGCAAAGTCACTCACTCTTTGCTGTCATTCAACCTGATGCGATTTATTTTTCATCTGCAGACACTTTGACAGTACCAGAATGCTATCCGCTGGCTGATCGTGATTGGTCACATGCTTTAATAAAGGCTTTAAAAGCGGCTGGCGTGCAAGGGGTGGTGATTGATCTGGTGTTACACTCCCAACTTTACCAAAGCTACCAAATTGATAAACCTAATATTGCGCGTGAAGAGTGGCCTGCCGCACTCCCCTTTTTAATCAAAGATTTGATTAATGAGAAACCCGCAGAAGTCGTTGCAGACGCTTATCCATTGAGTGGGACGAATAAAGTACAGGCCTACGTCATCAGCAAGAAAGTGATTCTTGAGATGGTTGAATTGCTGAAAACACAAGGTTGCCAATTGGGGCGAGTGTTACCAGAGCAAGAAGTGTGGGCAAGCAGTGGTGATACTTTAACGCAGTTTTTACTGCTACAGCGTAATAAGGCAGGAAATTTTAAATTTGATGCTTTTGTCGATCAACGTTGCTATTTTCAGCGTACGTTACGCGGGGTTGTCGCGCCAATCACCGGCGTAGCCAGCTCAGGTCTTCAATTTGATAGCTTAGCATTGGAATTACAGCGTTCAATTGATTATTTATCTTCACAATTAAAAGGAATAGCGCTTCATCAGCTCAAAGTGTGCTGCGATGGCGAAGATCACGACGAGCTTGTTGCGGCACTGAATGAACGTTTGAATGTGAAAGTCAGCACGCTGTCGAAGGCGGTTTCTCAGCCGCTGTCTGGCACTATGTTGGCTCATTATGCTCAATTGGCTCCTCATGAGGCTTTAAATTTCTACCAAAGCCATTTAAAACCTAAGAAAGATTATTTTTCACTGATGACCGTTAGCTCGGTTTTGCTTGGTTTTATGGTTTGCATGTTAGCGATTGCGGCGGTTTATCATTATCAGGGGATAAAAATCGAGCAGCAAGTCATCTTAGCGGAGCAGCAATCAGCCGCGCTTTCTTTACAACTTAAACAGTTGAAAGAGCAAAAAGCGCGACACCTACCGTCGCCATATAAACTGGCGGCAGCTGCGAGAATAAAAAAAGATATTGCGGCGCAACAGGCGTCATTAAATGCGATCAATCGCTTCGAGCATCTGCAAAGTGAAGGGTATTCGGGTGTGATGGAAGCACTGGCAAACCTCGCACGTAAGGATATTTCGTTAACGCAAATTGAGATTGATCAGCAACGTTTTGATATCCAAGGTTTGGCCCGTGATGCGAAAGCGATTCCACACTGGATCGAACAATTTCAACAAGAGTTACATTTAGTTGGCCGCAGTTTTGAGCGGTTAATAATAGGACGTGATGAGAACGATATTGTGACGTTTGAGCTAAAAACTAAGCAAGAGATGTAGAGATGAGAGTGCTTTGGAATAAATTAAATCAAGCCTTTAATCAGCGCTTGCCTCGTGAAAAATGGTTAATCAGTGGCTGCGGTTTAGTGGTGATCATTGTCTCATTGCAAACCTTTCTGATTGACCCGCTTTTGACACGTCATCAAATACAGTCGAATCGCCTAGCCAGTTTGCAGTCATCTAATCAAGGAATGCAATTGGCGGTACAGCAGTTACAGCATGAGTTAAGTAAGGATCCTGATGTAGACATCGAGATTGAGTTGACACAACTTAAAGCACAACATCAACAACTTTCAGCTCAACTCGATCAAGTGATGGAGAATTTAGTCTCGCCCTCTCAAATGGCAAAAGTTTTGCGTGAAGTATTAGAGAAGAGCCAGCAATTGAAATTACTTCGCCTGACTTCTTTACCTGCCGAGCCAATGGGTAAGCAACAGGATGAGTACCCAAGTCAGTATTTTATTCATCCTGTTAGAATGGAATTGACTGGCAGTTATTTTGCTATTTACGATTATCTTGCTGCTCTAGAAGGTTTGCCTGTTAACTATTATTGGCGGCGTTTTCACTATCAAGTGGTGCAATATCCTCAAGCAAAATTAATTTTGGAAATCTATACACTCAGTTCTCGTAAGGAGTTTATCGGTGGGTAAAATAATGCGGTTGACGATCTTGCTTTTACTGAGTCATCAGGTCATTGCGGCAGAGGATCCCACGGCTCCATTAGCTGGGTATAGAGCTTCAATGGCCGAGGTTCAGCAAGCGCCATTACCTGAATTGCAAAGTATCGTATGCCAAAAAGAGTGTTATGTTGTATTGAATAATCAGGTACTGTCGGTTGGCGAAAATATCCAAGGTTATCAGATAGCCAAAGTGACAGATTCCAGTGTGATTTTGATGCGTGGTAAACAGCGTTGGGAACTACAGTTGTTCTCGCTAGACATCAAAAATTAAGGTATGAGAGTGATGCATAAAATTATAATCGGTGTCGTAGTAACTAGCTTAGTGGGCTGTGCAATGGGCCATCGGGATCCTGTTGAAATAAAAGACTCACTGAATCAAGTATTGAATGAAACCAATAGCCGAATGATTGATCAATTGCCCGCTTCGGTTGAAGCTGATCTTATGCCCGATCTCAGTGAGCCGGTTCTTGATTCATCAGCCAATACGCAGCGTTTTCATATTCAGGCCAATCAAGTGGAAGCGAAAGCCTTTTTTGCCAGTTTGGTGAAAAATAGTGAGTTTAGTGTCGCTATCCATCCTGACGTTGAAGGCGAGATCACGATCAATTTATCCGATGTAACTTTAGATGAAGCCTTGGATGTCGTACGTGATTTATATGGCTACGAAGTGGAAAAAATCGGTAAAATTATTCAAGTTTACCCGGTCGGGCTGAGAACCGTCTCTATTCCAGTTGATTACTTACAATTTAAACGTACAGGCCGCTCATTAACATCCATTAGCACCGGAACCATTACCAATACTGATAGCGGCTCTAACCGTACCAGCAGTAGTGGTGTTAGCCGTTCAGAGACTAGCACTTCCATGCGTGGTGGAACAGAAATTGAAACTATCAACGAAAGTGATTTTTGGTCTCAGCTGCAGCAAGCGGTCGCTCGCTTAATTGGTTCTGATCGTGGACAGAGTGTCGTGGTTACACCCCAAGCGGGCATTTTAACCTTACGAGCTTATCCTGATGAAATTCGCGAAGTTCGACAATTTTTAGCTATTTCACATCAACGTATGCAGCGGCAAGTGATCTTGGAAGCCAAAATATTAGAAGTCACCTTAACGGATAGTTATCAGCAAGGCATTAATTGGTCAAACATGTCGTTTGGTAACGGCAAGGTGGTGCTTAATCGGATTGGAAGTAACACGTCAAGTTTACCCGGATTGGATGCGATTGGCTCACTGTTGGGTGGACAAACCAATATTACCATTTCAGATGGTAGCTTTGACTCCGTATTGAGCTTTATGGCTACTCAAGGGGATTTGAATGTCTTGTCTAGCCCTCGAGTCACCGCCGCGAATAACCAAAAAGCGGTGATAAAGGTAGGAACGGACGAATATTACGTGACGGATTTAACCAGTGTGGTCGGAAGTGGTGACAATTCGAATGCCTCGCCCGATGTCGCGTTAACACCTTTTTTCTCCGGTATCTCTTTAGATGTGACCCCACAAATTGATGATAAAGGTAACGTTTTATTGCATGTACACCCTTCGGTGATTGAAGTTGAGCAACAAACCAAAGATATTCAATTCGGTAGCGAGCTTTATTCATTACCACTTGCTCGTAGTTCGATTCGTGAGTCTGATTCAGTGATTCGGGCGCAGGACGGTGATGTGGTCGTCATTGGTGGATTAATGAAAACCAACACCAATAATCGGGTGTCCAAGGTTCCTTTTCTTGGCGATATTCCCGTGTTAGGGCATTTGTTCCGTAATACTACAGAGTTAACGCAAAAAACCGAGTTAGTGATTTTGCTTAAGCCGACGGTGGTTGGGGTAAATACCTGGCAAAAAGAGCTGGAGCGTTCAAGAGATCTATTACAAGAGTGGTTTCCAGACGCAGAATAAGGTTTGAACTAAATCAGTTATGTACCTGACACATTATGGATTTGAGCAATTTCCATTTCATTTGACACCCGACACGGCGCTTTTTTTAGGGTTAGCACCGCACTATGAAGCGCTACAAACTGTGAATGCTGCGTTAGAAATGGGCGAGGGGATCATTAAAGTCACCGGTGAAGTCGGCACCGGAAAAACCATGGTGTGTCGTATGCTATTGACTCATTTAGCGGCGGATATTCACTGGATTTATCTGCCTAATCCAGCCTTGTTAGGCATTGAGTTGCGCCGCTCAGTGGCGACGGCGTTGAAGGTACCTTTGGTGAGCGATAGCGTATTGATCGATGCTATTCAATCTCGTTTAATCGAATGGTATGAGCAAGGAAAACGAGCGGTTGTGATTGTGGATGAGGCGCAAGCCTTGTCTGATGATGCTTTGGAAACCTTACGTCTATTTGGCAACTTAGAAACAGAACAGCGTAAGTTATTACAAATGGTGTTATTAGGTCAGCCGGAATTAGATGAACGTTTAGCTCAACATCAGCTAAGGCAGCTGCGGCAACGTATCACATTCAGTGCTCAACTCAGGCCGCTATCGCAGGCTGAAGCTTTAGCTTATATCGATAACCGGTTGCGAAAATCAGGTGTTGAAAAAGCATTGTTTAGTGTACAGCAGAAGAAAGCAGCGTGGAAAGCCAGCCAAGGAATCCCTCGCTTATTAAACCAAATTTGTCATAAGGCATTATTACTTACGTTTTATGCCAAGCAGTACGAAGTCTCCAATGTGCATTTGTATCATGCTATTCACGATACCTTCGACGCCTGTCAACCAAAATTCAAATGGCCTCTTTTGTGGGGATGGAGCAATCAATGAGTGTAATTAATCAGGCACTGTCACAATTAGTGTCAAAACAGAGTAAGACACTCGGTGACATTGAACGGGTCGAGCTACCCATGGCTAAAACTCGCCCTGCATGGATCTGGCTCGTTGGTGGTTTTGCTCTTAGCCTCGCCGTCGGAGGCTGGGCCGTCTCGCAGCAAGCGAGTGATGTCATGCCAAATGTGCTGATCGATTCATCGCTGGCATCACCCCAAATCGCCAATAACTTTTCTTCACCGACGCAACATGTTCCCTCTTTAGCGGTCGCGGTGTATCGCTTAGCGCCAACGCAAGAGGTGGCCGACCCTCCGGTGACGTCGCCTGAAATGACATTGGCCGCAGTAACAACGGCGACACCCAAGCCGGAACCCTTAACCGCCACCTCAGCGGTTGCTTTGCCAAGCAAGCCTGAGAAAAACATGTTGGTTGAGCAAGTAGAGCTGACACCTCAAGCATTATCAAACCAAGCATTAACACGTGCGAATAAGGCATTAGATAGTAATGACTTTAACGGTGCGGTAAAAGCATACAGTGAGGCATTGCGTTATACGCCAAGAAACGAGCAAGTTCGTCAGCAATTGGCTGCGCTTTATTACGGCAAAGGCGATGTAAGAAAAGCCTTTGAGTTGCTACAACGAGGGGTTGAGCTTGACTATGATGGCGAAACCTTGCGTATCGCATTGGCAAAATTATTAGTGAAAGAAGGCCAGAATGAAGCAGCATTATCGCCGTTAGATCATGTGCCTGATGGTGCTTCTGTTGAGTATCTTTCTTTGCGTGCAGCTTTGGCTCAGAAAAATAAATTGAATGATATTGCGTTAGATAGTTATCAACGCTTGACTGAAAAAGAAGCCACTAACGGTCGTTGGTGGTTGGGGCTGGCAATTCAGCAAGAGCGAGCGTTAAGGTATAACGAAGCTCAAGAATCTTATCAAATGGCGTTAAAGAACGTCGGGTTATCGACCCAATCTCACGCATTCATTCGTCAGCGTTTGCAATTACTCATGCAGCAAGAGGTGAGCCAAGGTGAAAATTGAGTTAAGAAAACGTCTTGGTGATCTTCTTATTGAAGAAGGTATCATCACAGAGCAACAAGTTGAACAAGCATTGGTGGTTCAAAAACAGACTGGCAGCAAACTGGGTCGTACCTTGATTGAGTTAGGCTTTTTAACTGAACAGCAGATGTTAGCCTTTTTGTCTCATCAACTATCATTGCCTTTAATTGATTTGAATCGTGCCAACATTGATATTGATGCGGTCCAATTACTGCCGGAAGTGCATGCCCGTCGTTTGCGTGCTTTAGTGATTGGACGTAACGAGGATATACTGCGCATTGTGATGAGTGATCCGGCGGATCTTTTTGCACAAGAGTCCTTATTGACACAACTGCCAAACTATCAGTTTGAGTATGTTCTTGCGCCCGAAAAACAGTTGGTTGAGGCTTTTGATCGTTATTATCGACGGACGAAAGAGATCGCTTCATTTGCTGAGCAGTTGCAGGCCGAGCATCAAGACAGTGATGCATTTGATTACAATATTGCCGGTGATGAATCCGATGATATGACGGTGGTGAAACTGATCAACTCGCTGTTTGAAGATGCGATTCAAGTTGGGGCATCAGATATCCATATTGAACCGGATGCCAACCTCTTACGTATTCGCCAGCGTATTGATGGTGTATTGCATGAAACTTTGCTTAATGAAGTTAATATTGCTTCTGCATTAGTTCTTCGTTTGAAACTGATGGCGAACCTAGATATCTCTGAAAAACGCTTACCTCAAGATGGCCGCTTTAATATCCGTACAAAAGGTCAGTCGGTCGATATTCGTCTTTCCACGATGCCAGTTCAATATGGTGAATCGGTGGTCATGCGGTTACTGAATCAAACCAGTGGGATTCGAAAATTAGAAGAGTCTGGTATTCCCGTCGATTTACTGCAGCGACTGAGACGACAACTGAAACGACCTCATGGCATGATTTTGGTGACTGGGCCGACGGGGTCGGGTAAAACCACCACGCTTTATGGGGCGCTTTCTGAATTAAATGAAGCGGGCAAAAAAATTATTACCGCAGAAGATCCGGTCGAATATCGGATTGCTCGCTTAAATCAAGTTCAAGTTAACCCAAAAATTGGCCTCGATTTTTCAACCTTATTGCGTACTTTCTTACGCCAAGACCCAGATATTATTTTAGTCGGTGAAATCCGAGATCAAGAAACCGCTGAGATTGGGTTACGAGCCGCATTAACGGGCCATTTAGTGTTGAGTACCTTACACACTAATGATGCGGTCGATAGCGCTTTACGTTTGATTGATATGGGTGCGCCAGGGTATCTGGTTGCTAGTGCAGTACGTGCGGTGGTTGCCCAGCGCTTAATTCGTAAAGTTTGCCCAGATTGTAAAACAGACGATCCGCTAGATGAGGCCCGTCGACAATGGTTGGCGGAACGTTTTCCTAATCAAGTGTCCCAGCACTTTGTGCATGGGCGAGGTTGCCAAAGTTGTAACTTAACCGGATATCGAGGACGAATCGGTGTGTTTGAAATGCTGGAGCTTGAGCCGTCGATGATGGATGCTCTAAGAGCGAACGATACATCGGGCTTTGCTCATGCCGCTCGTTCATCACATCATTATAAACCGCTATTAGCCCGAGCAATGGAATTGGCAATTCAAGGGGTTGTCAGCATGGATGAAGTGATGGTTCTCGGTGAAGGGGATGCCTCCGGTATGGCTCAACCCATCTATTTATAAGCGATAGGAAGGATTATGCCACACTATCAATATCTAGGCCGAAATGCCGATGGCAGTAAAGCCTCAGGCAGTGTTGACGCCCCGAGTGAAGAAATGGCGGTGGAAGCTTTACTCAGCCAAGGGGTGATCCCAACCTCTATCGTGGCAAAAAAATCAGCGAACTCGACCAATATTGACTGGAAAGCCTGGTTAACGCCTGCCGTACCGCTGGAAATCTTAGTGATTTTTTGTCGGCAGATGTACAGTTTAACCAAGGCTGGAGTTCCATTATTGCGCTCTATGCGAGGCTTGACACAAAACTGCACCAATAAGCAGTTGCAACAGGCATTAGAAGAGGTGACCAGCGAGCTTACCAATGGGCGTGGGTTATCTGCCGCCATGCAAATGCATTCCCATGTTTTTAGTCCGCTGTTTGTCTCGATGATTAGCGTCGGAGAAAATACCGGCCGGTTAGATCAGGCTTTATTACAACTGGCAAACTACTATGAACAAGAGGTTGAGACACGCAAACGTATTAAGACGGCGATGCGTTATCCCACTTTTGTGATCAGTTTTATTACCATCGCCATGTTTATTTTAAATATTAAGGTTATTCCGCAATTTGCGACCATGTTCAGCCGCTTTGGGGTTGATTTGCCCCTACCCACACGCATATTAATTCATATGTCGAACTTTTTTGTCAATTATTGGTTAGCCATTATTGGCGGAATAGTTGGCGTGATTATCGCCTTTCGTGCTTGGG
>NZ_NBUS01000043.1:26340-27544 GCF_002749895.1 Vibrio fujianensis
GGCCACGCCGCAGGGGCGAGAAACATGGGATAAGTTTCGGTTACGAATACCGGTGGTCGGCGGCATTGTCAATCGGGCTCAGTTGGCTCGCTTCTCTCGAACCTTTTCTTTAATGCTTAAAGCTGGAGTGCCGTTGAACCAATCTTTGGCTCTTTCCGCTGAAGCGTTGGAAAATAAGTTTTTAGAATCACGTTTACTGAAAATGAAAGGCGAAATTGAAGCGGGCGGCAGCATTACCGTTACTGCGACCAATACCCAGATCTTCACGCCATTAGTGATGCAGATGATTGCCGTCGGAGAAGAAACTGGCCGAGTGGATGAGTTATTGCTCGAAGTGGCTGATTTTTATGACCGTGAAGTGGACTATGATTTAAAAACCCTCACGGCGCGAATTGAACCCATTTTACTGGTGATCGTTGCTGCGATGGTCTTGGTGTTGGCGTTAGGTATTTTCTTACCCATGTGGGGCATGCTTGATGCAATCAAAGGGTAGGGTAATTAAGCAAGCAAGATACATGATGTGGTTTTTGGTCATTGGCATCTTGTTGATCGGCTTATTACAAGCCTGGCCGCCAATACAAGCGGCGTTGGAGCGTACCGCACTAGAGCTTGCCAACCGTGAGATTATTGAGCGAGCGAATGATTATAAACAGCTATGGCTATTAGAAAATCAGCCATCCGATTTGCAATGGCAAGGGCAACGATTGACTTTTTCTGCGACAGGGTGGGTGTTACCAACACAAGTTGATGGCAAGCGGTGTACTCAGCTTTTAAACTGGTTGTACCCTAAACAACACATTTTGCAAAAAAAGTTGCAAGTGGAAGAGCAACCCATACCACAAGGGTATCAGTGTGAGCTATATTATACGCAAGCGCAATTTATAAAAATTACCTTACAGAACAACAGTTTTTCATCTACGGTTTCAAGTTTACAATAGAGCGAAGCTTTATCGCATAAAGGCGCGTTAAGCAAAGTGACAGATACAGGTTTTATGATGCTCTTTAAAGAAGGTGATTCATGAAGAAAAAATACGCTGGCTTTTCCTTAGTTGAATTAGTGATCGTCATTGTCGTGATCGGTCTATTAGCCGTGGCTGCTTTGCCCCGTTTTCTTGATGTGACCGACGAAGCAAAAAAAGCGAGTATTGAAGGGGTTGCCGGTGGCTTTGCAACGGGTGTTTTATCGGCTCCCCCCCCCCGGGGA
>NZ_NBUS01000043.1:27554-76119 GCF_002749895.1 Vibrio fujianensis
CGCCCCTCAATCTCGGCAGAGGGACAGACATACAACACAATTGATTATGATGGGGTTGAATTCTGGCTCACTCGCGCCAAAGACAGCAGTGGCGCAGACACAGGATTTCGTGATGGCTACCCGATAGCGATTAATGATGGCGGCGCGTTCCCAACTAGCCTTACCGATCAACAATGTGTCGCTTTAATGGAAAATTTACTGCAAAACCCACCGCAAGTTGCAGTGGTTGGCGGTGATAATAAGGCTAATCTGCGTTATACCGCTCAAGCGAATGGCTCAGATTGGACGTGCACTTATCTTCAGCAAGAAGGTAAGAGTGAACATCAATTTGTTTATGATCTAAAAACCGGCCGTGTCACGGTCACCTTAAATTAATCCGATGGATTTTGATATATAAAGAGAGAGTAGCAATGAAAAAACAAGGCGGTTTCACCCTAATCGAATTAGTGGTCGTGATTGTAATTTTAGGGATTTTGGCGGTCACGGCAGCACCACGGTTTTTAAACTTACAAGGCGATGCGCGTGACGCTTCGCTACAAGGTCTAAAAGGCGCAATGCAAGGTGCGGCTGGAATAGTTTATGGTCATGCTGCTATATCTGGTAATGAAGCTAGTGCTTCTGGATCTGTAACTATTGATGGAGTCTCTGGAGCCGTGAGTTTAGTATGGGGTTATCCTGCAGCCAGTGAAACAGGTATAGCTCGAGTAGTTACAGGTTTAGAGAGTGATTGGCAGGTAGTATCGGGTTCAGATACTACAAACTCGATTGCTTATACATTTAAAACTGGTGTTAATGATGCTACTAAATGTTTTGTAAAATATGACGTGACTCCAGCAGTATCTTTTTCTGAGCCAACCATTACAATTGCAAGTTGTAAATAATAATTGATTATTTTAGCCATTAAGCAGTGAATAAGCTGCTTAATGGCTATTGATACGCAATTTATTAATATTTAGATATCCCCACTTCGGTGAGACAACGATGACCCCATCACCCCGTCGAACATTGGGCTTTACCTTAGTTGAGCTGATTGTGATTATTCTTTTGCTCGGTATTCTGTCTGCCTATGCCGCCAGCCGTTATTCGGGCACCAGCTCGCTTGCCGCGCTCACCAGCCAACAAGAAATTCTCGCCTCACTGCGCTTAACCCAAAACCGCGCCATGCAGCGTACCGGTTTCTGTAATCGCTGGGTTTTAACCGCTAATCAAGCCGGGCCTGTTTCCACTAATCAGTCGGTAGCCAATTGCGCGGAGCAGGGTTTTGAGCAGCAAGATGCTGGTTTTTTTGATGCCAAGCGCAACGGGGTAAACTTAGCGATGGTGACTGAAACCGGGCAAACCTACCTTGATTTTGATTCCCTTGGTCGGGTTGCTCAATGTGACACAGAAGTCTGTACGATTTCGATCTTTTCTGCCACCGATCAGCGCCAAGTGTGCATTAATACTGAGGGCTATATCTATGCCTGTGAAGCCCATTAAGCTAAGGCGTGCTTTGACGCGCGGTTTTACCCTGGTGGAAATGATCATTGTTATTACCCTTATCGCGATTGCCATTACTGGTTTGGCAGCAGCGCTGTATCCGCGTTCCCAGCAGAGCGCCGAGCAAGTGATTGCAGTCAAAGCCGCTGAGCTGGGCAGAGCAGTATTGGACGAAATTTTGGGGCGTCAGTTTGATCGCAATTCAGGCCCTAATGGCGGTTTGCCTGAGTGTTTATTGAGTGGTCCAGAAGAGCGTCTCTGCACGGATCCTTCTGCACTTGGGCCTGATATTACGGCAGGTGAAAACGATCGAACATTGTTTAACGACGTCGATGATTTTATCACGGGGGATCAACCTAGACCGATTCAGGATGTGCTTGGTCAGACTCTTGATAGCAGTTATCGCAATTTTACGGTTACCATTAATGTCTTTTATGAACAGGATAATAGTGGTCAGTTTACTAGCGTTAATGCCAATCAGCGTACTCATTATAAACGCATTGAGGTGGTGATTATTGATTCACAAGGCAACCGCTACCCGTTTGCTGCGATTAAGGGGAACTACTGATGCAACGTGGTTTTACCTTAATCGAGATGGTGATGGCGATTATTTTACTTGGCATTGTCGGCCTGTTTCTCGGTAATATTGCTGGTCAAGCCATGGGTATTTATGCCACCAGCACATCTCGTGAAGCGCTGATTCAGCAAGGCCAATTTATGACTGAGCGCTTAAGCCGTGAAATTCGCCAAGCGGTACCCAATAGCGTCATCGTCGAAAATGACTGCATTGAGTTTCTACCGATTATCAATAGCGGGGTTTATAGCCAATTGCCTCATCAGGCAAGCGGCATAAAAATGTTGCCACTACTTCGGTCAACTCAAGATAACTTGACGCTAGAAGCGGGAGATCGAATTGTTGTTTACCCGACAAATCCAATGATGTTACGTCAATCACTTGATCCAGTCGGCCCTCATCAGCAGGTTGCCGAATTAACCGATAAGGTGACTTTTTCTGAGGCGAATGCTCACCATGAAGTTGAACTTGATTTCACTCGTCTAACGAGCTTTGAACTGCAATCGCCAGCTCGACGCGTCTATGTCTATCGAGAACTGGTTGCGTACTGCTATCTCAAGGCTGAAAAAAAAATCTACCGTTATCAAGGTTACCCATTAACGCTCAATCAACTTCCCCCACAGCAACCCAATGCCAAGGTATTGATGGCAGAAAAGATTAGCAAAGCTAATTTCGTCGAAGCAGAGCCAGTTTTGCAACGCAACGGTTTAATTAAAATGGAACTAACCTTTGAAGATCGCGGTGAACAGGTGAGGTTTGATCACAATGCACTTATCTATAATGCGCCGTAGCCAGCAAGGCAGCGGCTTGGTGATGGTTATTTTTATCATCGTCGTGGTCGGCTTTGTTGCCGCGGTTGCCAATCGTAATCAGCAGCGCAATAGCCAGCAGTTGGTGTCGATGGTGATGGGTACTCGCGCCGAAATGGCCGCTCGATCGGCAGCGGAGATCGCCATTAGCCGCTATTATCAAGAAAATAATCAACAAAGTAGTTGTCGCGTTGCTCAGTCAAATGCTCAGCTTTCAACACCGGATTATACCCCTGTTACAAGTAACATTGAGTTTCAAGGGGATGGCTTAGCGCAATGTGCGGCGCAAGTTAGCTGTGAATATATCGGTGTATTAGATAATCAGCAAACGGTGCTGCAAATTACCAGCATCGGACAATGCAGCAGTGGCGACTGGCCATGGCAACGGACAATTCAAGTGGGGGTGCGGGGTGAGAATTAAACTATGGCGATTAGCACAAGCATTTTTGTCCTTGGTGGTAATGAGCTTTGCAAGCTATTCTTTCGCTTTCCAAGAGATTAATAATAGCATCTATTTCCCTCGGGTTGCTCAAGGTCATGGTAGTTGTAGTGGTGCACCGAATCCGCAATTTACACAAAATAACTCAGCCAAAATAACGGGAACGGGTGGTCAGGCGTTAGCGTTTTGTTCTTCTAACCTTGGGGCTGGATTACCTAGTGATGGTTGTGATGGTCAACAATGTGTGGTTACGGGGAGTTTATCGACACCGTCTTTGTCTCTTACGGGGCCAAATTCTTTCCCTATTTGGAATTCGAATGAAACTATTGAATGTTCAACCACTCAATCCACGTCAATAAATACGCTCAATCAAGTTAATTTAACTAGTGGATGTGAACTGACATTTTTGCCAAACAATAATGGATATCGAATCAAAAATTTTCAACTAAATCAAAATGCCAAAGCAATTTTAAGCAGTGGAGATTATTGGTTTGAGTCAGCAAATTTCGTCCAAAATAGTCAATTGGTCATTGATGGTGATGTACGGATTTTTATTTTAGGTAATACCCAAATCTCTGGCAGTCAACTCAATGCAACATCTACGGGCAATTTGACGATTGTTGCTTATGGTAGTATCTCATTCAATAATCAAAGTATTGTAAATGGATATATTTATGCTGCAGATCAACTGACCTTAAATAATAATTCAGTATTAAATGGCCGAGTGACCGCAAAGCAATTAACGATGTCGGGTTCGAGTCGTATTAATCAATTTGAACAACAAGGCTATACTTGCTTTAGCGATGATTTTAATCGCTCAAGCCTAGGGCAAAGCTGGGTACCTTTTACCAGTAGTGGTAACTTTACACCGAGAATAGTTAGTGACCGCTTGCGTCTTACCGAGGATATTGGAAACCAAGCGACCGCTGTGACTTATCAACGAATTTTTCCTGCAGATGGTAATTTAGTGCAAGTCGAGTTGGATTACTACGCATGGGCGGATTTAACAGGTAATGGTGCCGATGGGATTTCACTAATTTTTTCTGATGCCAGCGTAACCCCACGTACTGGTGGGTTTGGCGGTTCACTTGGTTATGCGCCTCGTAATCCAACGTCTACGACTCCAGCTGTATCTGGGTTTGCTGGTGGCTGGCTGGGTATTGGCTTAGATGAATGGGGTAACTATTCCAACCCAACCGAAGGGCGGCAAGGTGGTCCTGGTTTTCGCGAGCAAGCTGTGGCGATTCGTGGCTCTGAGTCAGCGAATTATCAATATTTAGTGGGCACTGACGCCAACCTCAATCCTAAATTAGATGTGCGTCGGACATGTCAATGGTGGGGAGGCGGATGTTCTTTTCCTGGTGCAGGCCCCGGCCATCGTTATTTCATCACTATTGATTCGCGCAGTGGTGGTGCCGTTTGGGTTCGCGTCGATCGATCTGTGAATGGCACTATGCAAACGATCATTGATTGGTATAACGTGTTGAGTAATCCCAATCAAGGGGCAACTCCCGTTGACTTTCTACTTTCTCTCGCGGGCTCGACAGGTGCATCAGTCAATCATCATGAAATCGATAATTTCCGTGTTTGTGCGTTAAAATCTCGTGAGGTTGGTGAACAGGTCGATCATTTTCGTTTTACTTTACCATCGTCAGATGCGCTAACTTGTAATGCCGCTGATGTACAAATACAAGCCTGTGCAAATAGCAGTTGTAGCGAGCTTTACCAGCAGCCAGTTAGTGTTAATTTAAGTCCTAATGCATCTCCTTCTGCTAGTGGGGGATGGGTTAATGGCCCGCAGATTAACTTTTCGAATGGCATCGCCAATCTAAAACTAAGGCGCAATACTCCAGGAAGTGTGACTGTAGGTGTACAAAATTCCACTCCTACTGCGAAACCTTTTTCTACCAACTTATGCAGATATGGCACTGGTGACTATTCAGCACAAAACTGTTCATTAGTTTTTTCTGATAGCGGTTTCATTATCGATGTCCCCCATGCTTATGCCAATCAATTAGTCACTGGAACTATCACTGCATTAAGTAAAGGAGATAATCCTGAACAATGTATCCCAAGTTTTGCTGGTGTAGACAAAGATGTTTCATTATGGAGTGAATATCTTACCCCTTCGGGAGGGCAAGGGTTTTCAGCAATGAATGTTGTCGTGGATGATTTACCGATTAGCAATAATAGCGCAGCCCCGAGTCATCGTAGCCTGTATTTTGATGAAAATGGTCAAGCGGAATTTGAACTTACCTATCGCGAAGCGGGGAGCTTAGCTTTGCACGCCCGTTTTAATGGCAGTGGCGATGAGCAAGACTTACAATTGACTGGACAAGCGAATTTTATTCGGGTGCCGCGTGCATTAGTGCTTAGTACCAATCACTCGTACAACTCTGCTCATCCCGATGGTAAGTGTCCTGCTGCTGACTTAAGCTGTTTGGTTTTTGCAAGAGCGGGGGAAGGATTTAATCTTAATATCAAAGCGGTAGCGGCTGAACCGAATGAAGATAATGACTTTACCAATAATTTGGGAGTAATTAATTATCAGCAACAGTCGATTATTCTCAATCATACGCTGGTTGAACCTTCCAATGGTTCTGCTGGTTCTATTGGTACGCTAAATTACGATCATGAGTTTGGAGAGGTTACAACCGTTCAACAGAGTGTGAGTGAAGTCGGGGTGTTTTATTTTTCATTAGTGCCGCCTACTTCTTATCTTGGCCTCAATTTAATTGAAGCTGATTTGCCGATTGCAGTGACGTCAACAGGGCCGATAGGGCGCTTTATCCCGGCTTATTTTGCTGTCTCACCGATGACGGTCACATTGACTTCTGCGTGTTCGACAGAAGGTCAACCTTTTACCTACCTAGGCCAACCGTTTGCTTATGCGAACAATCCAGGGCTTTATTTACAGCCTAAATCAGGTAGTGGCTCGGATACGCTTAATTATTTAATTGGCGATTGGTGGCGTTATAACAACCAATGGGCAGAGAGAGCTTATCATCACGCTGTTGATGATAATGACTTCCCGATCGATTTTACTAACGAATTAATCGCTCCGGTCAGTCGTCAATCCCCATCAACCAGTGGGGTGATATTAATGGGTGAAAAACTGCGCTATCAAAAACCGATAGATCCTATGGTTCCGTTTAATGCAGACTTTAACTTACAATTGTCAATCAATGATCTAAGAGACAGTGATGATGTCTGTTATCGGACGTCTTACTCAGAGGATTGCTTAGGTTACACCTTTGAAAATATCGACCAAACCATGCCGTTGTATTGGGGACGTTTAACCATTGAAGATGTGTTTGGCCCTGAAACACAAGGCTTACAGCAAAAAATCATCAGTGAGTATTATACCTCAGACGGATTTGTAACCAACACTCATGATAACTGTACTGAGTTACCTCAGCTAAGCGTTTTTGAGTTTCAATCGAATGATTTTAGTGTTAACCAAGCTGGGTCTAAGCCTCCCGTTACCGTAACCATGCAGCCAGATACAAGCCCATTGACTTTAGAGCAAGGGATGAAAAGGCTAGACTATACCGCACCGGGGGTAAGCAATCGCGGTGTGATCAAAGCGCTACTCAATTTAGAACAGCATGGGCTACCTTGGTTACGCCGTTATAATTCTCAAAGTGAAACCTGGGATGATAGTGTCTCTGGCCAAGTGCAATTTGGCTTGTACCGTGGCAATGACCGAGTCATTTGGTGGCGGGAGCTAAATTAGCAAAGAGATGTCTGTTCATTTATTCCGATTTCACTGTTTAAGTTAGGAATCTGTTAGATATTCTGGGTTTTCCTTCATATTTATGGATCAACGCCTTGCTGTGATTGCAAGGCGTTGGTACATTTAGTGCAATTTTCATTTTATTCATCTTGCAGGACGAACGAAGATTATGTTTAAGAAACTTCGTGGCATGTTTTCCAATGACCTATCAATAGATTTAGGTACAGCCAACACACTTATTTATGTAAAGGGACAAGGGATTGTTCTTGATGAACCTTCTGTCGTTGCGATTCGCCAAGACAAAGGCCGCGGTGGAAAAACCGTTGCTGCCGTGGGGCATGCAGCGAAACAAATGCTGGGTCGCACACCGGGTAATATTTCTGCGATTCGTCCCATGAAAGACGGCGTGATTGCCGATTTTTACGTGACTGAAAAAATGCTGCAGCATTTTATTCGCCAAGTGCATGACAACAGCGTACTAAAACCCAGCCCACGCGTATTAGTGTGCGTGCCTTGTGGTTCAACGCAAGTTGAACGTCGTGCCATTCGTGAATCAGCCCTCGGCGCTGGTGCGCGTGAAGTTTATCTAATTGACGAGCCGATGGCGGCGGCGATTGGTGCAGGTTTACGTGTTTCTGAGCCAACCGGCTCGATGGTGATCGATATCGGTGGTGGGACCACTGAAGTTGCGGTTATCTCACTTAATGGGGTGGTTTATTCTTCTTCCGTACGTATCGGCGGTGACCGCTTTGATGAAGCGATCATTAACTATGTGCGTCGTAACTACGGTAGCTTGATCGGTGAAGCCACCGCTGAAAAGATCAAACATGAGATTGGTTCAGCTTATCCGGGTGATCAAGTCTTAGAAATAGAAGTTCGCGGTCGAAACTTGGCAGAAGGGGTTCCGCGCAGCTTTACCCTTAATTCCAATGAAATTCTCGAAGCGCTGCAAGAACCATTAAGTGGCATTGTTTCCGCAGTAATGGTGGCGTTAGAACAGTGTCCACCAGAGCTAGCGTCGGATATCTCAGAAAATGGCATGGTGCTGACCGGCGGCGGCGCTTTATTAAAAGAGCTGGATCGTCTATTAACCGAAGAAACGGGGATCCCCGTGGTGATTGCTGAAGATCCGCTGACTTGTGTTGCCCGTGGTGGCGGTAAAGCTTTAGAAATGATCGATATGCATGGTGGCGATCTGTTCAGCGACGAATAATGGCTTTTTGGCAGGATCACTATGCCAGAATACAAATCTAGGATTGTTTAAGATGAAGCCAATATTTGGTCGAGGGCCTTCTCTTCAGCTACGTCTATTTTTTGCGATCATCGTATCAGCCAGCCTCATGCTGGCTGATAGTCGTTTAGATGCATTTTCTCAAGTTCGTTTTCTACTCAATAGCATGGTCGCTCCAATTCAATATGCCGCCGACTTGCCACGCAGTATGTTCGATGGTTTTTATGAACGATTTAGTTCTCGACAACAGTTGATGGACTCTAATCGCAGTCTAAAACGAGAAGTGTTAGCACTAAAAAGCGATTTGATCTTACTGGATCAATATCGGGAAGAAAATCAACGGTTACGTAAGCTGCTTGGTTCGTCTTTTGTGCGAGATGAGAAAAAAGTCGTGGCTGAAGTTATGGGGGTCGATACCTCGCCTTATCGACACCAAGTGGTGATCGATAAAGGGCGATTGGATGGTGTTTATGAAGGTCAACCGGTGATTAATGAGAAAGGGATCGTCGGTCAGGTGACTTTCGTGGCGGCACATAATAGTCGGGTATTATTATTAGTCGATCCCAACAGTGCTATACCCGTACAAAATATTCGTAATGATATTCGGGTGGTTGCCTCTGGTAATGGACAAACCGATGAAATCCAGTTAGAGCATATCGCAACCAGCACCGATATGGAGGTGGGAGATATGTTGGTGACTTCTGGCCTTGGTGGTGTTTACCCAGAAGGATACCCTGTCGCTTATCTTTCGCACGTTGATAAAGACACCCGACGTGAATTCGCTTCAATAAAAGCGTCACCCGTGGTGGATTTTAATCGTCTGCGCTACTTGCTATTAATTTGGCCAAATGAAGATCGCCAACAAAAAGTATTACAAGCGAATCCGGAGCAAATGACCAAGGAGAGCGATAATGGCGCACAATGATTGGACCAGTCGTAGCGTTATTTGGGGATCTTTTTTACTGGCGTTAGTGGTGCAAACCATTCCTTGGCCTGGGACGCTTGACCTATTGCGTCCTTCATGGCTGTTACTGGTGACTTGCTATTGGGTGATGGCTTTGCCACATCGCGTGAATGTTGGTACTGCTTTCACTCTTGGATTGTTTTGGGACTTACTGCTTGGTTCAACTCTGGGTATTCGCGGTATGATGATGTCGATCATCATTTATCTTGTCGCGATGAACTTTCTGGTCCTGCGTAATATGGCGTTATGGCAGCAAGCGATCATTATTGCGTTATTAGCCATGGGGTTGGAAGTTTTGATTTTTTTTGGCGAATATCTCATTCAAGATGTGGCTTTTAACCCTCTCTCTCTTTGGAGTGGCGTGATTAGCTGTATACTTTGGCCATGGATGTTTTTACTGCTGCGTCGAGTTCGACGCCATTGGCATATAAAATGAGTGAGAAAAAATTAGTATTGGCGTCCGGCTCACCGAGACGCCGTGAGTTGCTCACCCAATTGGGTTACTCCTTCGATATTGTCGTTCCGAACGTAGAGGAATCACGCCAAGTAGGGGAAACTCCCCGAGCATATGTTGAACGTTTGTCGCAAGACAAAGCCTATGCAGGTCTGACATTAGCGGGGGCTAACGCTATCGTTATCGGCTCAGATACCATTGTTGTGCTTGATGATCAGGTGTTGGAAAAACCCAGTAATTTTATTGATGCCCATCGTATGTTGCAGCAGTTATCTCAGGCTCGCCATCAAGTCATGACGGCGGTAACGGTGGCGACGATGGCGCGTCATCGTACTGTGGTTGTCACGACGGATGTTTGGTTTAAGCCGCTATCTGAACACGACATTGAACAATATTGGCAAAGTGGTGAGCCATGCGATAAAGCTGGCAGTTATGCTATTCAGGGATTGGGTGGAAAGTTTGTAACTAGGATTGAAGGTAGCTATTACGCGGTCGTTGGGTTACCGCTATATGAAACTGACCAGCTCTTGCACGAATTTTTATAATTTTAATCATTGAGGTGCGCTCATGAGTGCGGAGTTGTTGTTAAACGTGACACCGAGTGAGACTCGGGTCGCTATGATTGAAGGTGGTGTTCTACAGGAAATCCACATTGAACGTGAAGCTAAACGCGGTATTGTTGGCAATATTTATAAAGGAAAAGTGAGCCGGGTATTACCGGGGATGCAGGCGGCATTTGTTGATATCGGGCTAGATAAAGCGGCTTTTTTACATGCCTCCGATATTGTTCCTCATACTGAATGTGTGTCAGAAAACGAGAAACAGCAGTTTAAAGTTCGTGATATTTCAGAGCTGGTTCGGCAAGGGCAAGATATCGTAGTACAAGTTGTTAAAGATCCACTTGGTACGAAAGGAGCTCGCCTGACCACTGATATTACTCTTCCTTCGCGCTATCTGGTTTATATGCCAGGCGCAAGCCATGTTGGCGTTTCTCAACGGATCGAAAGTGAAAGTGAGCGAGAGCGCTTGAAAAAAGTGGTCGCTCACTATTGCGATGAACATGGCGGCTTTATTATTCGTACCGCAGCCGAAGGCGCAAATGAAAAAGAATTAGCCCAAGATGCCGCTTTCTTAAAGCGCTTGTGGAGCAAAGTGATGGAGCGCCGAGCGAAATACAAAACGCGTTCAACGCTCTATGGTGAGCTAGGGCTTGCACAACGAATTATCAGAGATTTTGTTGGTACAGACTTGACTAAAATTTTAGTCGACTCACGGATTGAATACGATAATCTGATTGAATTTACCTCTGAATTTGTTCCGGAACTGACGGATAAACTGTGTTTGTACGAAGGGGATAAACCTATCTTCGACATGTACGATACCGAAAATGAAATTCAACGCTCATTAGAGCGAAAAGTGGAGTTGAAGTCGGGTGGTTATCTGATCATTGATCAGACCGAAGCCATGACAACGATAGATATTAATACCGGCGCTTTTGTAGGGCGGCGAAACTTAGAAGAAACGATTTTTAATATCAATGTCGAAGCAACGCAAGCTATTGCTCGCCAACTACGACTACGCAATCTTGGTGGGATTATTATTATCGATTTTATCGATATGGCGTCTGATGAACATCGTAAGCGAGTGTTAATTTCTTTAGAAGCCGCATTAAGCAAAGATAGAGTGAAAACCAATATTAATGGGTTTACTCATCTCGGTTTAGTTGAAATGACCCGTAAACGTACCCGAGAAAGTATTGAACATGTGCTCTGTTCTACTTGTCCAACTTGTGAAGGTCGCGGCACAGTGAAAACCGTGGAAACCGTTTGTTTTGAAATTCTGCGTGAAGTAACACGAGTCAATCGTGCTTATGATGCGGATAAGTTTGTGGTATATGCCTCACCTGCAGTGGCTGAAACTTTACAAGGGGATGAGTCCCATTCTCTTGCTGAGCTTGAAGTTTTTATTGGTAAAGAAGTGCGCATTAAAGCGGAATCTTTGTATGTTCAAGAGCAATTTGATGTTGTCATGATGTAAGTAGGATTGTGGGTGATTTCGAGTTTAACTCGCCTTGGGCGGATGGTGTTATGGCTACTGATTAGTGTATTAGTGGTGCTGGCTTTGCTTGTCACCTTGCTACGCGTTCTGTTGCCAGAAATGAATCGTTTCAAAGACGAAATTCAACATTGGGTGAGTGACGGTACTCAAATCCAATGGGTTGTTTCAGATGTGCGTGGCTTTTGGCGCAATACTCACCCTTCGTTGTCATTAGAGGGGGTGCAGGCTAATTTGCCAGACGGAAGTCAGATCCAGTTTCAGGCTCAACGTGTGGATGTGGAATTTGATTTATTACAAAGTCTACTGCAACGTCAGCCTGTGGTTGCCAACCTTATTATCCACCAACTGAACTTAGATATTCGTTCGATTGATTGGTTAGCATTACAGCAAGCGGAATCTAACCCTTCATTTAATAGTCAAGGTGTGATCCTGCAGCGTATAGATAACCTATTTTTACGTCAACTTGATGATTTTTCTATTCAAGATTCTAGGGTTTTTTACCAAACGCTGGCGGGCGATCTGCGCCAGATTGAAATTGAAAAACTCCATTGGCAAAACCAAGAACAACAGCATCGAGCGGAAGGGATCGTTAGTTTAGCCGATAGTGAAATCAATTCATTAAATGTACGGGCCGATTTTCAGGATCATGGTTCATTGCGTGATATCTCAGGCAATTTTTACATCAGTGCTGATCAGTTAAGAGTGCGTCCATGGCTGACTCGATATTTCACCGATGAAGTCGGTATTGAGCGCGGCGTGGTGAGTTTTAATGCCTGGGTGACACTTGAGCATAACCAACCGATTGACGGCTATGTGGAGCTAAAACCCTCGGAAATTTCTTGGCATGGGCAAGAACAGCATGAATTATTATTAGAGTCAGGAATACTTAAACTATCTCCGACAGCGAAGGGATGGCAGGTGAGTGCTCATGCCTTGAATTTACGTACCGATCATACACCTTGGCCTAGCCTTGATGTGGCGTTTGATTGGCAGCCTGATCGTTGGCGAGTTAATGTTTCTCAGTTGGCGCTAGAAACGTTATCCCCCTTTATGACGCTAGTTCCAGAGAAAAATGAACTTCGAACTTGGGTTGCTAAGCTTAACCCACACGGCAGGCTCGAAGATATTCGTATTAGCAAACACATCAATCAACCGATTCATTATTCCGCTAAACTCAATCAAGGAATGATTGATCAATGGGCATTACTGCCGGAAGTTCATCACTTACAAGCTTATATTTCAGGTACGCCAGATCAAGCTGTGATTCATGCTTCATTGATCGATGACACGCTTCCTTATGGGGAAGTTTTTCAAGCTCCTTTATCTGTTCGTCAAGCCGCGCTTGATCTTGTTTGGCAGAACAATGAACAAGGTTGGTCTTTATGGGCGGATAAAATTACTGCCGCTACGCCAGATTTACAAGTATTAGGGGCTTTTCGGCTAGATTTTCCGCATCAAAGCCCACCTTTTCTCTCCTTCTATGCTGAGGCTGATTTATACAATGCCGGTGAAACTTGGCGTTATTTACCCACTTTAGCATTAGGGCAAGAGTTAACCGACTACCTCTCGACCTCAATTCAGGGCGGCAAAGTAAAAACAGCAAAGTTACTTTGGTATGGTGCATTGAATGAATTTCCTTATTCGAAGAACAATGGCGTTTTTCAAGCTTGGGTCGGATTAAAAGAGGCACAATTTAGTTTCGATACGGCTTGGCCAACGATCACCGATTTACAGCTCGATTTACTCTTTGAAAACGATGCCATGTACCTCGACTCACGTTCTGCGACCCTGATGGGAGTGAAAGCTCAGCGGATTGTTGGACAAATAGCGGAACTTGCCAGTGACGGAAAGTTAGAACTAAATGCCACTGTCGAAGGGCAAGGCAATGCCGTACGAGACTATATGACCGCCACGCCATTAGTTGATTCGGTTGGCGCAGCGTTAACAACCATTGAGGTGAATGGTTCGGTAAGTTCTGAGTTTCAACTGAGTATTCCATTTGAGCATACCCGAGATATTCGAGCTTGGGGATGGGCTGATTTAAAGCAGAATCATGTCAATATTCAAACACCCTCGATGACGCTAGAAACCGTATCTGGACGCATCCATTTTGATAATGATAGAGTGACGGCGGCTGGATTATCGGCTCAATTGTTAACCCAGCCGATCTCTTTTGACTTCAAAGGCGAAAGTGCTCAGCAAGGTTATAATGTGGCGATTGATCTGCTTGGTGACTGGGAAACATCGCGGCTTAAACCTTATGTGGGTGAGTCCTGGCTAGCCCCTGTATCTGGCCATGCCGCTTGGCAAATGGGAGTCGATATTCAGCTTAGTGATGTGGGGTTTACTTATCAGATTGATACGCAGGTAAACCTACGCTCGATAACCAGTGACTATCCTTACCCATTCACAAAATCATTCAATACGCCTGGCGTTGCACGTTTACAGGCTTCAGGTAATCAACAAACGATCTCAGCACGGCTACAGCTTCCTGAGGCCAAATATCAAGCAGAAATTGACATCACTCAGTCAATGCCTGAACTGAAGGCAAGTTATCTTTTACTTGGACAAGGTAGCTTTAAGATGAGTCCGGTTGTGGGACATCAGGCTCAAATACGGAGTGAACGGTTCAATGTCGATCAGTGGTTAGCGCTTGTTCAGCAAATATCACCCTCCTCTTCTGGTGCTAGATTGAATTCGATCAATCCCCCACCAATACCATTACCTGAGCGTATCGATGTGCATGTCAAGGAACTCACATTAGGGGAGTTAGAGTGGCATGATGTCGAATTTTCAGCTCGACAAAAAAATCTTGGCTGGCAGGCAGAGATCAATAGCCAAGAAATACAAGGACAGGCCAGCTATATTGAACCTTATGATCTCAGTATTTCGTTGCAACGTTTGCATATTTATCTCCCCCAACTTGAGATGAAACCTAGTGATGGCAGTACCTTGCTCGTGGATAGATTAAAGCAACAAGCGCCGTTAATTTCTGAATTTGATCGTCAATTCCATGCGTTGATGCCCAATTTAACCTTACTGATTGATGACTTTTGGTTACAGGGGTATAAGGTCGGTACGCTTAATATGGATTTTCAACGTCAAGGTGAAACTCTCGCGTGGAAGCGAATTGACATCGTCAGCGGGTCAAACCAAATACATATCAATGGTGAGTGGACACTCACGGAAAACGACAGTCAAACCAGTATGAATTTGGCGATGAAGGGTGAAAATAACAGCGATTTAATGGAGCGGTTCGGAATTACTTCTGGTATCCAAAAAGCTCCATTTGAGATCACTAGCCAGATGCAATGGCAAGGCTCTCCTTGGTCGATGAAGGTTAATACTTTACAAGGTCAATTGGCAACCAAATTAGGTAAAGGGGTGATCTCTAATGTCAGTGGCGCATCTAAGCTACTAGGCATCTTTAGCCTTGATTCGATCATTCGTAAAATGCAGCTAGACTTTAGTGATATTTTTGATAAAGGCATGGCATTTAGCCGCATCACTGGCAGTGGTGAGTTTTCGCAAGGTATTTTTGTCACGAATAACATCAAAATGGATGCGATTGCCGGTGAGATGACGATTAAAGGCATGGCGGACTTAAATACGCGCACGGTCGATGCTGAGGTGAATTTTATTCCAGATATTACCTCCGGACTCCCAGTGATGACCGCTTTTGCCGTTACTCCCGCTACGGCTTTGTATGTGTTGGCGATTACTACGGTTATCTCTCCTGTGGTGGAAGTCTTTACCCAAGTTAATTATCAAGTCATTGGTCCGATTGACTCGCCTACGGTGAAAGAGTTATCGCGCAGTAAAGGGGAGTTTAAGTTGCCAGAAAAACTGAAGAAATAACCGAATAAGGAGTTTAGTATGGCAAGGTTAGGTTTAATACAAATGACCTCAGGCTCATCGGTCAGTGACAATCTTCAGGCGATTGAACGGCAGTTAGCCCAGTTAGCGAAACAAAAAGTAACATGGGCGTTCACACCAGAAAACGCCATTCTATTTGGACGACATCTGGATTATCGGCAACAGGCTGAGCCTCTACTTCAAGGGCCTATCCAACAAAAATTGGCAAAGTTGGCGAGACGTTATCAAATGTGGTTTTTGGTGGGTAGCTTGCCTATTCGTCGTCAAAATGGCATCACCAGCAGCTCGATACTGTTTAATCCTCAAGGTGAACGGGTAGCTGATTATGACAAGTTACATCTATTTGATGTGGAGATCGCAGATAGCCATCATCGTTACCGAGAATCGGCCACATTTACGGCTGGTAACCGAGTGGTGGTCGTAGACACACCACTCGGTATGTTAGGCTTGTCGATCTGTTACGATCTGCGTTTTCCTCAGCTATATTGTCAGCTACGTCAGCAAGGGGCTCAAGTGTTATTGGTACCTGCCGCCTTTACTGCGGTAACCGGCAAAGCCCACTGGCAAATATTGTTGCAGGCAAGAGCGATAGAAACTCAGTGCTGGGTTATTGCCGTCGGTCAAACGGGCCGTCACCCCTGTGGTCGTGAAACATGGGGACACTCCATGGTTGTCAGCCCATGGGGAGAGGTGATCGCTTCACTTGCTCAAGAGCCCGGATGTTTAGTGGTAGAGATTGATGTCAAGCAGATAGAATCCATTCGCCGTACCATGCCTGTTATGGAACACACACGTTTTTATAATCAATTGATAGAGAAAAAGAATCCGCTATGAGTATTACCCGTATAGAAGAGGCACTACTAACCCCTACCGGCCTCAGTGAGCAAGATATTGCTGATACTTTGGCCAGTATCACCACTCGTGACATTGATTATGCAGATATTTATTTTCAGTCCAGTTGGCATGAATCTTTGGTCTTAGAAGACAGCATTATTAAAGATGGCTCGTTTAATATTGATTGTGGGTTAGGCGTCAGAGCGATCAGTGGCGAAAAAACTGGTTTTGCGTACGCTGATCAAATTCAATTAGAGGGTTTAAAGCAGAGTGCAATCGCCGCACGAGGCATTGCTCAGCAAGGAAAAAATGCGCATGTCAAAGCATTTCATCGTACCGAAAATCAGCACTATTATGCAGCCGCTAACCCGTTAGACAGTTGGGAAAAACAGAAAAAAACCGAGTTATTACAGCAGTTAGATGCTTATATCCGTACCAAAGAACCTTTGATTCAAGAGGTATCGATCAGTTTAAGTGGAGTACATGAGCAGATGCTAGTCGCCGCGACTGATGGGACGTATGCGGGTGATACCCGTCCATTAGTACGCCTATCGATTTCGGTACTGGCGACCAAAGGTGAGCGTCGCGAGCGTGGTAGCGCCGGTGGCGGTGGTCGATTTAATTACGATTACTTTCTCAATGAGGAGAATGGTCAGAAAATTGCCTTTGCTTATGCAGATGAAGCCATTCGACAAGCGTTAGTCAATTTAGAGGCGGTTGCCGCTCCGGCAGGAACCATGCCCGTGGTACTTGGTTCTGGCTGGCCGGGGGTTCTACTACATGAAGCTGTCGGACATGGGTTAGAAGGTGATTTCAATCGTAAAGGATCATCGATGTTTGCTGGAAAAATAGGCAAAAAAGTCACCTCAAACCTTTGCACAATTGTTGATGATGGCACGTTAAAAGATCTGCGAGGTTCACTTAACGTTGATGATGAAGGTGTCAATGGACAATATAATGTGTTGATTGAAAATGGTGTACTCAAAGGGTATATGCAAGATAAGTTGAACGCACGTCTTATGGGGGTTGCGCCAACAGGGAATGGTCGCCGTGAATCTTATGCGCACTTGCCGATGCCCCGCATGACCAATACCTATATGTTGCCAGGCCAACATACACCAGAAGAGATCATCGCCAGTGTCAAAAAAGGAATTTACGCCCCTAACTTTGGTGGGGGGCAAGTTGATATTACTTCAGGAAAATTCGTGTTCTCAGCATCAGAAGCTTACCTAATAGAAAACGGTAAGATCACTCAACCAATTAAAGGAGCCACCTTGATAGGATCTGGCATCGAGGCAATGCAGCAAGTTTCTATGGTTGGTAACGATCTGAGCCTTGATCGTGGTGTCGGTGTCTGTGGGAAAGCTGGACAGAGTGTGCCAGTTGGGGTTGGGCAACCGACATTGAAACTCGATGCGTTAACTGTTGGCGGAACGGAATAATCGATATTGGAGAGAGCCTCATCTATTCCTGACCGAGCGAGAGAAAAGATCGGTAGAAGATCATTTTGCTGGTGGTAATTTATGAGGAACCGTGCGATATTTCGTCGCACAAAAATTTAAGCCTATTTACTTGGAGCCACAGCTATGTCTCATGATGATGACTATCTCTCTGTTGAAGCATTTATTGACATGCAAAAAGAAGAGACTCGTGAAATTATTCAAGCGCTACTCGATGACGGCAGTGATCCAGAAGCCTTATATGAAATTGAACACCACTTCTTTTCAGAAGACTTCGATAAGTTAGAAAAAGCGGCGGTTGAAGCATTTAAACTTGGCTTTGAAGTACTGGAAGCTGAAGAAGCCGAAGATGAAGAGGGTAATAAGTTACTCTGTTTTGATGCGACCATGTCATCGGTACTAAACCCTCAAGCTATTGATGAACAAGTTGAAAAATTAGTCAATCTGGCCGAAAAATTTGACGTTATTTATGATGGATGGGGAACCTATTACGAAGGTGACGACGCGTTATACGATGAAGAAGATGACGATAACGAAGAATAGTCATTATTAATCAAGGCCTTGCCATACATGGTGAGGCTTTTGCGCTGATACCTCTCTCCGTTAAGCACTCGCTCTAACTCTTAATTACTTTTTATAAATGAAGAGATTTGGTTAACAGATAACCATTAGGATGGTGGGTCATTTGATACTGTTAACCAGCGGAGCCATGCTTAAAAACAGTGGAAAAATGATGTAGGGGCGTCACGCCGACTCACGAATAATGAGCTTTGGTGGAAGGATTAAGCTATAAGGTTCATCGTCTTCTTGTTTCAGTTGATTGATCAATCGTTTTGCGGCTTGTCTTCCCATCTCGCGCGCATTGGAATTAACAAAAGTGAG
The DNA here is from genome assembly GCF_002749895.1 of Vibrio fujianensis. Lineage (GTDB taxonomy): Bacteria > Pseudomonadota > Gammaproteobacteria > Enterobacterales > Vibrionaceae > Vibrio > Vibrio fujianensis. Next base: position 46,351 of record NZ_NBUS01000043.1, read on the forward strand.
CGACGGCTCAATCAGTTCTGCTTCTTCAACATCATCAAAGCCGATTACCGATATTTGCTCACCAATAAACTGATCTTTACCGATTGAGCGTCCAGCTCGATGTATGCCATAGACAGCGCCCAGTGCTGTTGATGAATGATGGCAAAGCATTGCGGTGATTTGTGGATGTTCTAACAACAATTGCTGCACGGTTTGTGCTGCAGAGGCTTGGCTTTTCTCACATTCAACGATCCACTCTGATTTAAAGGGTAAACCAAATTGCATCAGAGAAGAACAGTACCCGCCAATACGCTCAGCACGGCACAATGAACTACTTGCACCACCGACATACGCAATTCTTCGATGACCTTGCTGAATTAGATGTTCTGTCGCGAGTTTAGCAGCGTACATATTGTCTGGGCCTACGTAGTCGATTTGCTTATCCACCGAGGCTCGTGAAATGCATACCATTGGTAGATTATGCTGTCTTAAGTTTTCTGCGTTGAACTGTTGGTTTTCACCCACTGGACAAAATGCGATTCCACCAACGCCTTGGTTTGCCATAGTGAAAATACACTTTTCAAATTTTTCTTGGCTATCACCACTTTGAGCTAAAAATAACATGTAACCTTGTTGCTCTATCTCTTCACTCAATCCTGCAGCGATTTCCGCATAGTAAGGATCGCTGATGTCTTTGAGAATCAGTCCGATAATTTCACTTGAGTTAGAGCGTAAGTTGGCAGCAGTACGGTTGCGGATATAGCCGAGTTCCTCCACCGCAGCGTTGACCTTTTCTATTGTGTCTGAAGATATCCGTCCTTTATTCCCCAGCACCATAGAGACAGTAGTAATTGATACGCCTGCATGCTGAGCAACTTCTGTGATAGTCACTTTTTTGGATAACATAGATTCACTTTATCGATTGAAAAAACGTTTTATCAGTAAACTTTAACCCTATTAGCGTTAACTTGAAAGTCCCACACGGTTTATGTAAAGAGTTATTTAACTGGATCACAGAATGTTGGTAAAACGTTTTATCAAAATTTTTATCTATGTATATTAAGCGCATAAAAATAATACTTAATGTGCACATAATGTGATGTGCATGAGCCCTACAAGCTTTTAAATTTCGGAGACAAACTATGTCTAAAAGTAATAAATCGACGATGTGGGAGTTCTTACAAAGCCTCGGTAAGACCTTCATGTTACCCGTCGCGCTGCTGGCATTCTCAGGCATTCTTCTTGGTGTCGGTAGTTCGTTTTCCAGTTCAGCCATCAAAGAAGCCATTCCATTTTTAGATAATACCCTTTTGCAATACCTGTTTATGTGGATGACTAAAATTGGTCTTGTCGCATTTATCTATTTACCCGTGATGTTTGCGGTTGCGATTCCTCTTGGTTTGGCGCGTGAAGAAAAAGGCGTGGCAGGTTTTGCAGGTTTTGTTGGTTATGCAGCGTTCAATCTAGCGATCAACTTTTTCTTAACCGTAGCAAATGTATTGGATAGTGAAACAGAACGTACAGCTTATGGTGTGAAAAGCATTATCGGCATTGAGTCGATTGATACGGGGATTCTCGGTGCGGTTATCGTTGGTGTGATCGTTGCGAAGCTTCATCAACGCTTTTATACCTTTAGAATGCCGGATGCGCTGGCATTTTTTGGCGGCGCTCGCTTTGTTCCGATCATTTCAGCATTGGTGTTGGGTGTTGTCGGTGTGTTCATCCCATTCGTATGGCCGTATTTTGCTGCGGGTATTAACGGCATCGGTCATGTAATTGAAGGTGCTGGCGATTTCGGTCCAATGCTGTTTGGTACAGGTGAACGTTTACTGCTGCCAATCGGTCTTCATCATATCTTGGTGGCGTTGATTCGATTCACAGAAGCGGGCGGTACAATGGATGTGTGTGGTCAAACGGTGTCTGGCGCGCTAAACATCTTCTACTCTGAATTGTCTTGTCCTGATACGAAGGCGTTTACACCGGAAGTCACGGCATTCTTGTCTCAAGGTAAAATGCCAACTTTCTTAGGTGGTTTACCGGGTGCGGCTCTTGCGATGTATCACTGTGCTCGCCCTGAGAACCGTTCAAAAATTAAAGCGTTGCTTATCTCTGGCGTTGTAGCTTGTGTGGTTGGTGGTATTACTGAGCCGCTTGAATTTTTGTTCCTATTTGTTGCCCCCGTGCTTTACTTCGTCCATGCGATTCTAACGGGTCTAGGTTTTATGATCATGGGCTTACTTGATGTAACCATCGGTAACACAGACGGCAATCTGATTGACTTTTTGGTATTCGGTATCTTGCAAGGCACAGCGACGAAATGGTACTTAGTGCCGTTGGTGGCAGGTGTTTGGTTTGTGGTTTATTACTCGGTGTTTAAGTTTGCGATTACTAAGTTCAACCTAAAAACACCAGGTCGTGAAATCGATACCACGGAAGTAGACAAAGAGCTTGAGGCCGCATTCATCAACGAATCCGGCAAAGGTGCTGCGGTACTGGCAGCACTCGGTGGCAAAGAGAACATTATGGCATTGGATAACTGTATTACTCGTCTTCGTTTGTCTGTTAATGATATGAGTTTGGTTGATGATGCTAAGTTGAAAGCCAACGGCGCGCTAGGTGTAGTGAAGCTTGATGAACACAATCTGCAAGTCGTAATTGGTACGCAAGTTCATCTAGTGAAGAACGAAATGCAAGCCATCATGTCAGCTAGCTAATCATTACTTTGATAGATGCTCCCCCTCGTCACAATCGAAAGAACCCCCAAATGTGATTGTGATGAGGGATCTTAATATTGGAAGATTCGTATGACTCAAAATTTCGATTTTGATACCCCCATTAATCGCACCGGAACTTACTGCACACAATGGGATTATGTTCAAGATAGATTTGGTAAAGCAGGTCTATTACCATTCACGATTTCAGATATGGATTTTGCTGCGCCAGAGCCGGTCATCAATGTGCTTAAACAACGGCTGGAACATCCGGTGTTAGGTTATAGTCGCTGGAATCATGATGATTTTAAATCAGCAATTCGTTATTGGTATCGAACTCGTTTTGAATGCGAAATTGATACTCAGCAATTGGTGTACGGCCCATCGGTTATCTATATCGTATCAAAATTGATTGAGCAGTGGAGTCAGCCTGGGCAGGGCGTAGTGTTCCATACACCTGCTTATGATGCGTTTGACAAGATGATTGAAGGGCAAGGTCGGACGTGCGTTCGTAGCCAGCTTATCCGGCAGCAAGGTCGATTTGATATTGATTGGTCAGATCTAGAAACAAAGCTTGCTGACGTGAATAACACCGTGCTGCTGTTGTGCAGTCCTCATAATCCAACTGGGCGAGTTTGGTGCCAAAGTGAGCTGGAACAAATGGCTGTACTTTGTGAAAAGTATCGAGTCAAAGTGATTTCCGACGAAATTCATATGGATGTGTGCTTTAAGCGTCATATTCCATACGTGGGATTTGGAAACACGCAAGATTGGGCTGTGGTTACTTCTGCGTCTAAATCATTCAATATTCCCGCATTAAACGGAGCTTATGCGCTGATTGCAGATTCACAAACGCGTGAACGTTATCTGCATAAACTCAAGGAAGTGGATGGACTTTCATCGCCTTCTATCATGGGCGTTCTCGCGACGATGGCAGCTTACCAGCATGGTGAAGCTTGGTTAAATGCGCTCAATAATTATGTATTAGCTAATCATAAATACGTGAAAGAAACGCTACAAAGTACATTTTCTGACGTGATCTATCTGGTGCCAGACGCGACGTATTTGGCGTGGATCGATTTGTCTGTTCTGAATCTAGATATGGTGATGCTTAATCAGGCGTTAATTGAACAATTCAATGTCGCTATTATGTCTGGTGACGTTTATGGCGATTCAGGTAAAGGTTACCTCAGACTCAATCTAGGTTGCCCAAAAAGCAAAGTCGAGCAGGGTATTTCCGCCTTGATTCAAGCCATCAAATTGCAGCGATAAATCGATCGTGGCAGTGTTTGAGAAATGGCTACTTAAACATAGAGTCTGTTATTTAAAACTGTGTTGTAGAAGAAGTAGAGTTTCAAACTATTTGGTATCGGCCATGCTAAGCATCAAGTTTAAGCTCATATTTGGCTAGTGGTATGCTGGTGTTTTTGATCTAGATCATGTATACATGGCGAAAACAGATTAACCTTGATAACCATTATGCAACTTTCTCTTGCCGGATTTTGGCAGCTTTCTCCCTTGACCGATTTATCTATTCCACAGCAGGATCTCTGTTTTCCTGCACCACTTAGTTCAGTTTTACCTGAATCACTTGATGAATCTATTATTGCGGCACAAGAATGGCATTTAATGCACGATATTGAGGTTGATGAGCAATTGCTGCGTTATCCTGCGATCGATCTGGTGCTAGAAGGGATCGATTATCATGCAGAGGTGCGGTTGAATGGGGTGGCTCTGTTTGATTGCGATGGTACTCAGGCAATCTATAAAAAAGAAATTCGCTCTTTGCTTAATCTAGGTAGAAATCGGGTCGAAATTCTATTTCTTTATCCAGAAGAAGAATCGTTGATTGATCATGATGAGGTGGAGCAGTGTGTATTAGGTGAGTTAATACCCCAGCGTTACGACGAGCGAATGGGAATATGGCGTGCGCCTTATTTACAATGCATTCGTCATGTTCGGCTTGAACACATTACCACTGAGCAAATTTGGCATCATGGTGGAGGATGTGAACTACTGATTCGCTTATTTTTTACATCGTATGCGGCTGGGTTGATTTCTGCAGTGATCAAGTTTGATCATATGACTTATCAGTTACCGATTGATGTTCGTAGTGATTGTGTGAGTGCGCTATTTCAAGTTGAGGCTCCCAAGATTTATCGGCCTGAGAACCCTGATTCTGCTGCGCTTTATACCATCAATGTTGAGTTAGATGGACAAAAAGTAGCGCTGAAATTAGGTTTAAATGAGCACCTTTGTGTCACTCACTTTCCTTTATAATCCTTGATGATTAATGGGCACAGCCCCAATGATTTTGCTCTGAACTTTTGGCCTGTGGATGCATACTTTGCCACAATCTTTCGTGGAAATAGTAAGCGCAGGTATTAAAGCTAGGTTCAATCATCGCCATCACGCCACCAACTAACCAACTGCCAGTTAATAGGTAAGCAATACTAAAGGCAACACTGAAGTGAATCACAGCGAAGCTGGCGGTTTTTAGCTGTGGCTTACTTGCATATCGTAGTAAGAATGGATGTTTGGTCCATGCTTTTTCGTGGAAATAAAAAGCAACGGTGTTCACCATCGGCTCTAACATTGCAATTAAACTTCCGAGGATAATGTCGCCAGTTAGGATGTAAGCGATAGTGAAAGCGATGGTAAAGTGTATAGCAGCAAAGCTTAATGTCTTTTTCATAATGTCTACTCGCTCCGTTTCTTTTTGATGTAATCATTATTGATAATTATTCTCAAAAAGAAAAGGGGAATTGAACAATTAATTTGATAGGTAATAACGAACAAAAAAAGGCGCATGAAGCGCCGAGGTATTATCTATCCTTGTGGTTTGACAACCAGCACATTGATGGGTGAGTGTTCAACCACTTTGCTGGCCACAGACCCCAGCATCACTTTATCCATGCGTGAACGTTTATGGCTCGGCATAATAATCAAGTCGGCGTGAAGTTTAGCGGCATGTTCCAGAATGGTCGCGTATGGTTTTCCTTCTGCGACATGCAGTTGATATTCAACGTCAGAGGCAACATTTTGCTGAGCAAATTGTGCCAACCTTTCTCGCACATCCTGCTTCATTTTTGCTGCAGCATCACGGGGAAAGTAAGTGGCCACCATCGACATATGAATACCAGGTAAAACGGTTAATAGGTGTAGTTTAGCGCCACTTTGTTGGGCGTGCCATACGGCGAGTTGGGTTGCTTTATCTGCAAAGCCCTGCTCATTTAAATCGACAGGAACCAAGATATGGTGATACATAATTCATTATCTCTGTGTTAGTACTGATGAAAACTATACCCAAGCGTGGCGTTATTGCTTGGGTATAGGTCTGATTATTATCAATATATTAAGCGGCTAAGGCTTGTTTAGCTGCTCGTCTTTTTTGGTTCCACCCTAATAGTAGAGTAAAGAAGATGGCAGGGAGGAATACCCACTCTTTCATGGGCCGGTCGCTGTCGACAATTATCGAACGAACTTCCCAATCAAAATCAATGCCTGCCGCTTCCGCGGGGCTACCAAATTCAACCATATCAATCAGCATGCGATTATTGGCTTTATTGATGATTAGCCCCATTGAAGCAATACGTTGTGCTGCATTGGTTGCTTGGTCATCAAAGGGCAGCATGACGGTTTTAGAAACGTAGTTCCCCGTTAAGGTTTCTCCTGCGACAATCATGGTAAGTGGTTGACCAACCGGGGTTTGTTCAACAAGTGATTCAAGTTGTGTTCCAGGATAAATGTGTTGTGCGGGATAAATCATATCCCACCAAAAACCGGGTCGGAAGAAGGTAAACGTTAGTAATAATAGTGCGACCACTTCCCACCATTTTGTTTTAGTAAACCACCAACGCTGTGTTGCCGCTGAAAACAGTAGCATCGCGATGATGGCGGAGGCGATGGTAAGAGCAAGATGCCACCAGGTATCAATCCCCATCAGTAATAGCTGGGTATTAAACACAAACATAAAGGGCAAAATCGCGGTACGGATATCATAAGCAAAGCCTTGAATACCTGTACGGATAGGATCGGATTGAGCGATGGCAGCAGCGGCAAAAGCGGCTAAGCCGACTGGAGGAGTATCATCCGCTAGAATACCAAAATAAAATACAAATAAATGGACTGCTATCAGTGGAATAATTAAGCCGTTTTGTGCGCCTAAAGTGACGATCACGGGGGCCATTAAGGTCGAAACTACAATATAGTTAGCCGTTGTTGGCAACCCCATTCCCAGTAAGAGGCTGATCACGGCAGTAAAGAGCAGCATTAAGATAATATTCCCGCCAGAGACAAACTCAACGAAGTCGGTCATGACTAAGCCTATTCCTGTTAAGGTGACCACGCCAACCACTGTTCCGGCAGCGGCGGTAGCGACACCAATACCAATCATATTTCTGGCACCGGAGACTAGGCTTTCAAGCAAATCATTTACCCCCACTTTGGCTTGAGTGGAAGCATTCCCCGCCTGATTAAACCAAGCCATCAAGGGACGCTGGGTCAGTAAAATGAAGATCATAAATATGGTCGCCCAAAATGCCGAAAGTCCAGGTGAAAATCGTTCAACGGTTAAGCACCAGACTAATACCACAATAGGGAGTAGATAGTGTAAGCCAGATTTAATGGTTGGGCCAACTTCAGGGATCTCTTGTATATTTTGATCGATGTTGGGTGCTTTTTCATGGTTAAACTTTGCCGCAACTCGCACTAAGAGAAGGTACGTAACCAGTAGAGCGGTTCCCACTATCGGTGTTGCAGCAGCACCAAATGCCTCTTTAGTCCAACCAATACCATAGTAAACAATGGCGCTTAATACACATAGGCCCAATATTGTACCGGTAAATGAGAGCAGGCTTTGTATTAATGTCGTGGTTTTACGTCGTGGAAGCCCCGTCATACCTGCTTTACAAGCTTCCAAATGCACAATATAGATCAGCGCAATATAGGAAATCAGCGCAGGGAGTAATGCTGCTCGAATAACTTCAACATAGGAAATACCAACATATTCCACCATTAAAAAAGCTGCAGCCCCCATGATCGGGGGTGTTAGCTGACCATTAGTTGATGCTGCAACTTCGACGGCTCCCGCTTTAGTGCCCGGAAAGCCAACTCGTTTCATTAATGGGATGGTAAAGGTGCCGGTGGTTACGACATTAGCAATGGAAGAGCCTGAAACTAAGCCGGATAAGCCGGAAGCGACAACGGCTGCTTTTGCTGGGCCACCGCGCATATGGCCAAGTAAAGAAAAAGCGACGTTGATAAAGTAAGCGCCCGCTCCGGCTTTATCAAGCATGGCTCCAAATAGCACAAATAAAAACACAAAAGAGGTAGATACGCCTAAAGCGACCCCAAAAACCCCTTCAGTGGTTAGCCATAAATGTGACATGGCTTTTTGTACGCTAGCTCCCTTATGAGCAATCACGTCTGGCATGTAAGGGCCTGCAAACGTGTAAAAGAGAAATAACCCGGCGACACACATTAGTGGAGGGCCTAATGCTCGACGAGTGGCTTCTAGTAATAACAGCATACCTGTTACCGAGATTATAATATCCGGTGTAGTGGGGGCTCCAGATCGGCCAGCTAATGAGGCATAAAACAAGTAAATGTAGGCGGCTGAAAAACTACCTGCTAATGCGAGTAACCAATCGGTGAGAGGGATATGCTCTCTCGATGAATTTTTTAATGCGGGATAAGCCGTAAATGCAAGAAAGACGGCAAAGCTTAAATGGATGGAACGTGCCTGAGTATCGTTGAGAATGGCGAAGTCAAAGATAAAAGGCAGAGGTGAGGCATACCAAAGTTGGAAGAGTGACCAACAAAGGGGCACAAACCATAAAATACGGCCGGGCAATCCTTTAGGGTTTCTTGCTCCGGTATCTGCTTGTGCAACCATCTCTTGCACATCTTGTGACGGGATATTGGCCTGCGTCATGTACGTTATCCTTATTATTGATGGTCTTAATTGGGTAGACAAAAAATGTGGCTTTACTAACGGAGTGAAAGCCAAGGGTTTATCTGAGGGAAAAAGCCCGGAAGGTTCCGAGCTTTTTCTGCTCTCGCATGAGTGCTCATTGCGAGATGGGAATGGATGTTAAGCCATTATTTCAAAAGACCCACTTCTTTATAGTACTTGACTGCACCAGGATGAAGAGGGATTGAAAGTCCGGCTTTGACCATGTCTTCTTTTTTCAGTGTCGCAAAAGCAGGGTGAAGGCGAGTAAAGGTATCAAAATTTTCAAATACTGCTTTTGCGACGTTGTAAGCCACTTCATCGGACACGTCGGTACTGGTCACTAATGTTGCTGCAACCCCAAAACTGGTTACATCAGTATCGGTTCCGCGGTACATGCCAGCAGGTACTGTGCTATAGGCATAGTATGGGCGTTCTGCAACAATTTTGGTGATTTTGGGCCCCGTGGCTGGAACGAGTTTAGCATCACAAGAAGTAGTGGCTTCTTTGATTGAACCATTTGGGTGGCCAACCATGTAGATAAAGGCATCAATTTTGTTGTCACACAAGGCTTGTGAACGCTCAGAGCCTTTAAGTTCTGCCGCAAGCTTAAAGCTGTCGTTAGTCCATCCAAAAGCCTCCATGACGACTTGCATGGTTGCGCGGTCACCCGAGCCTGGGTTACCAATGTTGACGCGTTTACCTACCAGATCGTTGACATTTTGGATTCCTGAGTCAGTGCGAGCAATAATATTAAAAGGTTCGGTATGAAGAGAGAACATCGCCCGTAGATTTTTATTTGGCCCTTGTGCCTTAAATTGGCTGGTGCCGTTATACCCATGATATTGCCAATCGGATTGAACAATACCAAAATCTAACTCGCCACTTCGAATCGTATTGACGTTATAAATAGATCCACCCGTGGATTCAACAGAGCAGCGAATATTATGCTGCTGACGATCTTTATTCACCAAGCGACAAATAGCGCCTCCAGTAGGGTAATAAACGCCTGTGACTGAGCCTGTACCTATGGTTATAAATTCCTGCGAATAGACCGTGCTTGACCCCATCACTACTGCGGCAATTGCCCCGATCTTAATGATTTTATTCAATACCATGAATGTCCCTTCCTTTTTGTTATTACCCGAACATTGAATAGAGAATGTCGGGGTGTTTCTTCAGTGAGAAACCGAAACTTTTTCAATCCATATACCGAAAAAGCGACTGAATAATAGCAAAAAATGGTAAAGTAATTATAGAATTGTAAAATAATATAGTGAGGCAAGTTAGTGAAAGAGTGGGGGGAACCTAGCTGATTAACTGGATAACTAATTGATGAATAAAGAGTTGGAAGATAAGTTATACGGCTTGATAACTTATCCGATATGTGAGGTGGATCACGTCGATTTGGTAATCAATCCACCTGTTTTCATCCTTATTTTATGCACTCATGGTATGAAATGCCATTAACCGGCATATTCAAAAAGTTCACAAACTGAGGTGAATAACTGCTTGGTTGTTATATTGAGAGTCGGGGTAATAAAGATGGTATCATCACCCGCAACGACACCTAATATACCTTCTGATTTGCCAAGCGAATCGAGTAATCTGGCGATAAGTTGTGCCGCTCCTGGGCCTGTATGAATCACAACTAAGGCATTATTGTGGTCGATATCTAGCACTAGCTCGCGTAAAGAGCTTGATACTGTCGGTACTCCCAGTTCTGCCGGAAGACAATAAACCATCTCCATTTTGGCATTACGAGTACGAACAGCCCCAAATTTGGTCAGCATGCGTGATACTTTTGATTGGTTAATATTATCAAAACCTTCATTTTTTAAGGCATCAACAATATCGCTTTGAGAGCCAAATCGCTCTTCTTTTAGTAGCGCTTTAAAAGTGCGAACTAAATTATCTTGTTTATCCATATGGCGCATTATTCTTCTTACTTTCGCTCAATCAACCATGAATTGGTATTTTCACATAGCCGATACTAGGGTGGCAAATTATGATACAAAACTGTCTAAAAGGTCACTGTAAAAATTTCCGATTTTGGTTTAGATAGAGGGTAAATTTTTGTTATTAAGTCATTATGACGTCATAATCGAACCTTAAGTTGTAGCACGGCTTCAGGGAGTTGCGCAAAGTCGCAAAGCTGAAGTTAATTGATTGTAATCAAGTTGTACTTGCTATAGCGTTTTAAATCTACCCTACTAAAACATTTATAAGAGATTAACTCTCAAGGAGAACCACGATGAAAGTTGCTGTTATTGGTGCCGCTGGCGGTATCGGTCAGGCCCTAGCTCTGTTATTGAAAAATCGTCTTCCTGCTGGTTCAGATCTTGCCCTTTATGATATCGCACCGGTAACGCCAGGTGTCGCAGCAGATTTGAGCCATATTCCAACCCCAGTTTCAATTAAAGGTTATGCGGGTGAGGATCCGACTCCTGCCCTTGATGGTGCTGATATAGTGCTTATCTCTGCTGGCGTCGCTCGTAAGCCGGGTATGGATCGAGCGGATCTCTTTAATGTGAACGCAGGCATTGTTAAATCGTTAGCTGAACGTATTGCCGTGGTTTGTCCAAATGCATGTGTTGGCATTATTACCAACCCAGTTAATACAACCGTTCCTATTGCTGCAGAAGTGTTGAAAAAAGCCGGTGTCTATAACAAAGCGAAGCTTTTTGGTGTAACAACCCTTGATGTTATCCGCTCTGAAACCTTCGTTGCTGAACTGAAAGATAAAGATCCAGGTCATGTGCGTGTACCGGTGATTGGCGGGCACTCTGGCGTGACTATCTTGCCGCTTCTTTCTCAAGTGGAAGGGGTTGAATTTACGGCTGAAGAAGTTGAAGCGCTTACAAAGCGTATCCAAAATGCAGGAACAGAAGTGGTCGAAGCGAAAGCGGGTGGCGGTTCAGCAACGCTGTCTATGGGACAAGCTGCTTGCCGTTTCGGTCTGTCTTTAGTGAAAGCACTGCAAGGCGAATCGGTCATTGAATATGCTTATGTTGAAGGGGATGGCAAACACGCTCCATTCTTTGCCCAACCGGTTAAACTTGGTAAAAATGGCGTAGAAGAAATCCTTAGCTATGGAGCGCTTAGCGAGTATGAGCAGGCCGCGCTGGATGGAATGCTAGAAACGCTAAATAAAGATATCGAAATTGGGGTCGATTTCGTTAAATAGACCAATATCCATCGTGAAAAAAAATGCCGCTGAGTTATCGCGGCATTTTTTTCATCTGATTTTATGAATTAACATAGTGATTATAAATTAACACAGTGAAAGGGCTATTTATTCCGTTTCACTGCCATATGAGCCAAAGCAATTAGTGCTTGTTTATAGTCACTTTCAGGGATGATTGCTAACTCAGCAATCGCTTTATCCGCTTCTTGTTGCGCTTTGGCAGTTGTATATTCTAGTGAGCCCGCTTGATGCATGGCGGCTAAAATAGCGTTTAGTTTGTCCATACCATTGGCTTTTTCAATCGCTTCACGGATCATCGCTGCTTGTTCTGGGCCGCTATGATGCATGGCATGTAGCAAGGGGAGCGTTGGTTTACCTTCAGCTAGATCGTCTCCGACGTTTTTACCCATCTCTTTGCCGTCGGCGGTGTAATCCATCACATCATCGATTAATTGAAAGGCTGTTCCTAGGTATCGGCCGTAGTTCTGTAGTGCTTGCTCAACTTCTGGTGAAGCAGCTGACAATACCGCACCAATCTGCGTTGCAGCTTCAAATAAGCGTGCGGTTTTTGAGTAGATCACCTGCATGTAACTTTCTTCAGTGGTATCAGGATCATTGCAATTCATTAACTGAAGTACTTCTCCTTCGGCGATCACATTAACCGAGTGGCTCATCAGTTTTAGGATCTTCATTGATCCTAATTCGGTCATCATCTGAAATGAGCGGGTATAAATAAAATCGCCGACTAAGACACTGGCAGCGTTTCCAAACATCGCATTGGCTGTCGCCTTGCCACGGCGCATATCCGACTCGTCGACCACATCATCGTGCAATAATGTTGCGGTATGAATAAACTCAATAAAAGCGGCGGCGAGCGTGTGCCCTTGGCCTTGGTAACCTAATGCTTTGGCCGATAAAATGGCGAGCAGCGGACGCAGACGTTTTCCGCCTCCGCTGACAATATAAAAACCGAGTTGATTGATCAGAGAGACATCAGAATTGAGTTGAGCAAGTATCGTTTCATTCACTTTTGCCATGTCATCGGCAGTAAGCGCTTGGATAGCTTTAAAATCCATTATAAATCCGGCTGAAGTTAGAGCTTGTAAGGCATAATGTTCTTCGTTAATTGATCAATAATACACTAAAAAATATTGATTAATATATGGCTTAAAGGCATGATTGCGCCACTTTTGTTTGGCGATTAGCTTTTCGCCAATTTTTTTCAAATATGGCTTGTCATAGGAACGCCATTCACGTAGAATCTGCGCCCTATTGATGATTAGTTTAGCGCACACCCTTTTTGCTCAAATTACAAGCATAGGCTGTGCGGAAAGAGCGGAGTAAAATATGTACGCTGTTTTCCAATCTGGTGGTAAACAACACCGTGTAAGCGAAGGTCAAACTCTTCGTTTAGAGAAATTAGACGTTGAAACTGGTGCGACAGTTGAATTTGATAAAGTTCTTCTTGTTGCTAACGGTGAAGAAATTCAAGTTGGTGCTCCTCTTGTAGAGGGCGGTAAAGTGACTGCTGAAGTGGTACAACATGGTCGTGGCGATAAAATTAAAATCGTTAAGTTCCGTCGTCGTAAACACTCTCGTAAGCAACAAGGTCACCGTCAGTGGTTCACAGAAGTGAAAATCACTGGTATCAACGCTTAAGTTATTAGGAGAGTTTAACAATGGCACACAAAAAAGCTGGTGGTTCTACTCGTAACGGCCGCGATTCAGAAAGTAAACGTCTTGGTGTTAAGCGTTTTGGTGGTGAGTCTGTATTAGCAGGTAACATCATCATTCGTCAACGTGGTACTAAGTTCCACGCTGGTAATAACGTAGGTATCGGTAAAGATCATACTCTATTCGCTCTATCTGATGGTAAAGTGAAATTCGAGACTAAAGGTCCTAAGAACCGTAAATTCGTTAGCATCGAAGCTGAATAAGTTTAGTTTCTCGCTGAATGTAAAAGCCCTGCCATTTTGGTAGGGTTTTTTGTTTATAAATAGAGCAGATAACACGTCATCTATAAGTTAGGGTGACTTGTTATGTGTTCCTAGGCAGCAAGCGGGGGAGGTGTCCAGCTACCTTAAGCTTCTGCTAAAATAGAGATCATGGGTACCCAATGATAGTGCACGCAAGTAATGCGGAGTAAGAAATGAAATTCGTTGATGAATCGGTAATAAAAGTTCAGGCCGGCGATGGTGGCAACGGGGTTGTTAGTTTTTGGCGAGAAAAATTCGTTACTAAAGGCGGCCCGGATGGTGGTGATGGTGGTGATGGCGGTGATGTTTACATGCTTGCCGATGAAAACCTCAATACATTGATCGATTACCGTTTTCAGCGCTTCTATGAAGCAGAACGGGGTGAAAATGGCCGTGGGGGGAATTGTACGGGTAAACGAGGTAAAGATAAGATTTTACGCGTTCCGGTCGGTACTCGTGCGGTTGATATTCACACGAATGAAGTGATTGGCGAAGTGGCTGAACACGGTAAGAAAGTGATGATCGCCAAAGGTGGTTGGCATGGGTTGGGTAATACTCGCTTTAAATCTTCCGTTAACCGTGCACCACGGCAGAAAACCATGGGGACCAAAGGCGAAGTTCGAGAAATTCGTTTAGAGCTATTGCTGCTGGCTGATGTAGGTATGCTTGGCCTGCCAAATGCAGGTAAATCGACCTTTATTCGTGCGGTATCGGCTGCAAAACCTAAAGTGGCTGACTATCCATTTACCACTCTAATTCCAAGCTTAGGCGTGGTGAGTGTCGTGCCAGAAAAGAGCTTTGTAGTGGCCGATATCCCAGGCTTAATTGAAGGAGCGGCGGATGGCGCAGGTTTGGGGATTCGTTTCTTAAAACATCTAGAGCGTTGTCGTGTTTTGCTACATATGATCGATATTATGCCGATTGATCAAAGTGATCCCGTGCAAAATGCACTTACGATCTTGGATGAGCTTGAGCAATACAGTGAAAAGTTAGCCCAAAAACCTCGTTGGCTTGTGTTCAATAAAGTGGACTTGATGCCAGAGGAAGAGGCGAATGAGATTATCCAAAATGTACTTGATGCATTAGGTTGGGAAGATCAATATTTCAAAATTTCCGCGCTTAACCGCCAAGGCACTAAAGAGCTATGCATGAAATTGGCTGATTTCATGGCTACTCTTCCCCGTGAGCAGGAAGTGGCCTCTGCTGAGCAAAAAGTCGAGTTCATGTGGGATGATTACCACAAAGATGCCATGTCTGGTCAAGATGTTGTCACTGAAGATGACGATTGGGACGATTGGGATGACGAAGAAGATGACGGCCATGTTATCTATGTTCGAGAGTAATCAAAGCCATATGATTAGGCTGTACTGAATATCTATTATCGTTAGCCGCAATCTTGATTGCGGCTTTTTAATATTCTAAATCATGTTGTTGTGATGAAAATTATTGCAAAATACGACAGTTATTTCTCTCGATGGTTAGGAATGGAATCATGACATCTAAACAAAGGGCCGTTTCTCGATTAATTGCTCAGGCTGGACAAATGTTACATGCACATGGTGCGGAAAGTACCTTGATCGGTGATATTATGCGCCGGATGGGCTTTGCATTGGGCATGAATGAAGTTGAAATTTCATTGTCTGCTAGCTCGTTAGTGGTCACTACCGTTTATCAACAACATTGCATTACCACCGCTCGGCGCTGTGCTGACCGAGGGATTAATATGCGGGTGATTACTCAGATCCAACGTATTTGTATTTTGATGGAAAGAGGCTTACTCGATTATTCGATGGCCCAGCATAAGCTCAATCGTATAACTCCAGAGCGCTATAATCGTTGGTTGGTGGTGGTGATGATCGGGTTGTCTTGTTCAGCATTTAGTCGATTAGCGGGGGGAGATTGGATTGTTTTTGCTATGACCTTTCTCTCTTCGGCGATCGGGATGATCGTTCGTCAGGAAATTGGTCATCGTCAATTTAATCCGCTATTAAATTTTGCCGCGACCGCTTTCGTGACTTCTCTTATTTCTGCTCAAGCGGTGATGTATCAATTGGGAAATAAACCCACGTTAGTGATGGCGTCATCGGTGTTGATGCTCGTTCCTGGTTTTCCTCTGATTAATGCCGTTGCTGATATGTTGAAAGGTTATATTAATATGGGGATCGCTCGCTTTGTGATGGCGAGTTTATTAACTTTTGCCACCAGCTTAGGCATCATCGCAGCAATGAGTGTAACCGGAATTTGGGGGTGGTAAGTATGCTGACATGGTCACTTTTTTGGGGATTACTCAACGATATGTTGTTTGCTTCTATTCCCGCAGTTGGATTTGCCCTAGTGTTTAATGTGCCGGTCCCCGCTTTAAAATATTGTGCATTAGGGGGGGCGATAGGGCATGGCTCTCGCTATCTAATGATGCATTTTGGCATTCCAATTGAATGGGCGACATTTTTTTCTGCCACTCTGGTTGGGATGATTGGTGTACAGTGGTCTCGTCGTTTTTTAGCTCATCCCAAGGTGTTTACTGTGGCGGCCTTAATTCCGATGGTTCCTGGTGTTTTTGCTTATAAGGCCATGATTGCTATGGTGGAAATTAACCATTTAGGATTTACTCCCGAGTTGCTGGGCACCTTGATGGAAAACTTTTTAAAAGCCATGTTTATTATTGGTGGTTTAGCCGTTGGTCTTGCCGTTCCTGGGCTGTTATTTTACCGCCGTAAACCCATCGTATAATATCGAAAGTAGCGCTTAAACGAGAAGAGGATCTATTGATGATTATCAGCATGATTGCCGCGATGGCCAACGAGAGAGTGATAGGTAAAGATAATCAAATACCGTGGCATTTACCCGCTGACTTTGTTTGGTTTAAGCGTTGTACGATGGGGAAACCGGTGATTATGGGGCGCAAAACTTATCAGTCGATAGGGCGTCCATTACCGGGACGGTTGAATATTGTGATTAGCCGCGATCCTCACTTGATGATTGAAGGTGTGGCGGTGGTTTGTTCACTGGAAGCCGCATTGGCGAAAGCGGGAGAGGTATCTGAAGTGATGATTATTGGCGGTGGAAGTCTCTATGCTGAGTGTCTACCCTATGCCAGTAAGCTGTATATTACCCACATTGATGCTCAGTTGGTCGGAGATACTCAGTTTCCCGATTGGGGGGATGATTGGCATGAGTGTTATCGTGAGCACTATGCTGCAGATGAGAAAAACGCCTATTCAATGGACTTTACCATTTTAGAACGGAAGTCTGTAGAACCTAGAACCTAGAACCTAGAACCTAGAACTTCTTGCCTAATGCTGGCTGCTGGAAGTACTGCTTATCTTCCCAACGCAACATGGTTAATGGGCCTCCCCATACGCAGCCAGTATCTAATCCGATCACCTGTTCATCTGCATAGCCTTCAAGCGCGGCCCAATGGCCGAATAGTACGGTCTTTTCCAGTTGGATGCGTTGTGGTAGGGCAAACCAAGGCATTAAATTTTCGGTGGGTACTTGTGCTGGAGGAAGTTTGCAGGCCATATCTAACCGTCCATCGCTAAAGCAAAAACGCATACGAGTGAAGGTGTTAATAATATAGCGGTAACGTTCAATGCCTTGTAAGTTTGTATCCCAGAGATCGGGCGTATTAGCGTACATATTCGCTAATAACCATGGAAACTTCGGGCTGCGTAACAGCTGTTCGACTTCTTGAGCTGAGGCTCTTGCCGTAGCTAAATCCCATTGTGGGGAAATGCCCGCATGTGTTACGACAAATTCAGGGTGCTCTACTAATAAGGGAAGATGGCGTACCCAATCTAAAAGTTCATCGGCATCGTCAGCTTCAAAAATAGCCAGAGTTTTGTCTTTACTTTTAACAGGGTGAATCCCTTGTGCAACCGCCAATAAATGCAAGTCGTGATTGCCTAGAACGGCTTTTGCTGAATCACCAAGCCCTTGGATAAAACGTAGTGTTTCTAATGAGTTCGGACCTCTAGCAACCAAGTCACCGGCTAACCATAAAGTATCCTGCTCGGGAGTAAAGTCGGCCAGTTTAAGCAGTTGGTGTAGTTCAGCTACGCATCCTTGTATATCACCGACAATATAGTTCGCCACAATCACTCCGTTAATTTAATACGTTAGGGACAGCCAAGCGGAATGGTTCAATTTCCGTGATAAAAGTATCGCCCACTTGGTTAAGAAATGTGTAATGTCCTTGCATGACACCAACCGGGGTTGCTAGCGCAGTACCACTGCTGTATGTGTATTCATCATTGGCGGCAATAACTGGTTGTTCACCGACGACACCTTCGCCTTCCACATGCATTTGTTTGCCATTGGAGTCCGTAATTAGCCAATGGCGATGAGTCAATTGCACCGTTTCATGACTGAGATTTCTAAGGGTAATTAAATATGCGAAGACATAACGGTGGTGGTGCGGTTCTGACTGCTCAGCGATGTATTTTGTTTGAACCTGAATCTTGATACAAGGTTGCGAAGTCTTCATAAGCGCTCCTTATTCTTCTATCCAAACGAAGAAAATAAGGATGGTGTGTTGACCATCCTTACCCTTTTAAGCTTGTTGAGCATCAAGCCAGTTAGCCATGGCAACGAATTGTGCCAACGTCAGGTTTTCAGGCCGCATGCTAGGATTGATATCCAATTTAGCAAAAGTATCATCATTCACGAGGCCTTTATAGCAATTACGCACAGTCTTACGTCGTTGGTTAAAGCCTTCTCGTACCACTCTATCTAGCCATTTTAGGCTGGTCGTTGGGTGTGGAAGTTGTTCATAAGGAACGAGCCTGACTACTGCTGACTCCACTTTTGGTGGTGGGACAAATGCGCTAGGCGGCACCTCTAATACGGGAACGACTTTGCAGTAATATTGTGCCATAACGGTTAATCGTCCGTAGGCTTTACTTCCCGGGCCCGCCGCTAAGCGATTGACTACCTCTTTTTGCAGCATGAAGTGCATATCTTGAATATCTTTGTGGTATTCAAACAAATGGAACATCAATGGCGTAGAAATGTTATAGGGTAAGTTGCCAAAAATTCGTAGCTTGTTGTTGGACTGAACCAATTGGCTGAAGTCGAAGCGCATGGCATCGCCTTCGTGAATCGTCAACTTGCTCGATAACTCAGGATGGTTGCGTAAACGCTCAGCGAGATCACGATCGAGCTCAATGACAGTAAATTTATCGACTTCACGACCCACGGGCTCAGTAATTGCCCCCAAACCTGGCCCAATCTCAACTAGGTTTTGTCCAGGCAGAGGATTGATCGCAGAAACAATACCATCGATGATATAAGGATCGTTTAAAAAGTTTTGACCAAAACGTTTACGCGCTTTGTGCCCTAAATGGACATCATTTCTCATAGTTTTCTCGAATTATTGCATTTTTATCAACAAGCGCTATTGCGTGAGCGAGAGCTGTTTTAAAACTACCCACCTCGGCTTTCCCACTTGCGGCAAGATCTAATGCTGTACCGTGGTCGACTGAGGTACGAATAAAAGGCAGGCCTAAAGTAATATTAACTGAACACCCAAAACCTTTATATTTTAACACAGGTAGCACTTGATCATGATACATGCCTAATACGGCATCAGCTTGCTGTAAATATTTGTCATTAAAGATAGTATCAGCAGGTAATGGCCCGATCAGATTGATACCTTCTTGCTGACGTAGTTTTTCCAAGGTTGGGGTGATGGTGTCGATCTCTTCATGACCAAGAACACCCTCTTCTCCCGCATGTGGATTGAGGCCGCAGACATAGATGGCTGGTTTTTCAATCGCAAACTTCTCTACTAAGTCCTTGTGGAGAATATGAATAATTTTTTCTAACCGCTCAGCAGTCACCGCTTTTGCTACATAAGCTAGTGGGATATGAGTCGTCACCAAAGCGACACGAAGCCCTTCTGTTGCTAGCATCATCACCACTAGGGGGGTATTAGATTGCTCAGCAAAAAACTCAGTGTGGCCACTAAATGCTACGCCTGACCGGTTAATTACCCCTTTATGCACAGGGCCGGTGACAATAGCATCAAATTCGTGATTCATACAGCCTAAAGCGGCTCTTTCTAATGTTTTTAAGACATAATGACCATTCGCGGTATTGAGCTGACCAGGAATAACCCTTTCGGCCACTGGAATATGTTCTACGACTAAAGAACCCGCTTGTTGAGGCTGAGGTGAGTCAGTTGGATCATAGTCAATTAGCTCGACAGCAATACCCAGAGCCTGAGCCCGCTGTATGAGCATGCTTTTATCCGCACAGACGACCACTTGATGAGGCCAACTCTCTTTAGACAGCTCAAGTACAAGATCAGGGCCTATGCCAGCTGGCTCTCCTGCCGTAACAATAATGCGCTTAATCGTCATCTTGATTATCCTCTAACACTTCGACAAAGGCGGCGGCTCTTAACTCTTGTAGCCAAGCGCTGGCTTCTTCATTGAATTTTCGGTTAAATAGAATACGATAAGCTCGATTTTTCAAGGCCGTATCGGTTCGATCGACATTACGGCGATCCAGTACTTCAACAATATGCCAGCCATGGACGGTCTTAAAGGGTTGACTAATACTTCCTACCGCGAGTGTTTCAATTTGGTGTTTAAACTCAGGAACATAGATATCAGGGGTTTGATAGCCTAATTCACCGTTTTGCGCTGCCGAGCCAGGATCTTGACTGTATTGTTGGGCTAATTCAGCAAAGCTTGCTTCTCCGGCCTGAATTCGGCGAATAAATTCCTCAAGTTGCTTCTGGGCACCTTCATCACTCAAGATAATGGTCGGTTTAATCAAAATATGTCGCGCATTAACTTCGGTTACTGCAACCGTTTCTAACCCTTTTACATCATCAATTTTCAGGATATGAAAACCGACACCACTGCGAAATGGGCCAATAATACTGCCTTTATTTTGCATTTTTATCTGGTCGGCAAAAATGGTTGGCATCTCTTCTTTACGCATCCATCCCCAATCTCCGCCTTGTAGCGCTTTAGGGCCTTTGGAGTAGGTGATCGCTAAAGTTTTGAAGTCTGAGCCGTTATTGAGTTGTTCGACCAGTTTTTTGGCTTGCTCTTCAACCTGTGATTTTTCTTGATCTTGATTGAAACGTAGTTGTATGTGGCTAATTTTATATTGAACGGCAGCGTTGGTTTCTTGGGCGAGTAATTCAGCCAATGTTTCCACTTCTGCGGGAATAATATTAATTCGGCGACGCACTAAAGCATTACGCGCTTCACTGGCGGCCATTTCTTTTCTCACTTGTTCGCGAAATTCAGCGTAGGTTAACCCTTCTTCGGCAAGGGAGGCGCGAAATTGTGTTGGGGTTTGCTGATTATTGTCAGCAATTTCAACGATGGCATCATTTAAGCGATTATCGTCAATACGTACCCCAATGCGTTGCGCTTCTTGTTGTTGTAGGGTATCTATAATCAGCTTTTCGATAACCTGTTCACGTAAGACATTTCCTGCTGGAAGTGTTTGTTGATTTTGTTTTGCGTTCGCTTTAACTGTTAGCAGCGCACTCTCAATCTCACTTTCTAAAATAACACCACTGTTGACGATGACGGCAACCCGATCTAATTCAACGGGCTGTGCCTGTACGGCGGTCGTACCAAGCAGCGTGATTAACGTGCATAATGCGGTGGTCCACAATTTCATTCCATGTCCTATCAAAATCGATGAGCCTAAAGCTAGGGTCTGTTGACCTTTCGCGGTTAAATTTTGTTCGAGATAAAAGCGTTTTAATCGCGGCGAGAGGTTTGTCGCCTAGTTATTCTAAGCAAAATACCTCTCAACAAGGAGTAAAACGCTTTTAGCCGAACCCTTCGGGCAGCATTTGTGGCTCCTTTCTACGGCGTTATCGGCTTCTCGAGTAGAGTCACTACATTTCAAAGCCTCTGCCTTGTATAAAGAAGCCACAAATTGCTGCAAAAATCAGCTCGAAAGGTCAACAACCCCTAGGTTCGTCATTAGTTATTTAAAAAGAAAGGGCGGCCATAGCCGAGCGAGTTATTTGACCCTTTGTTGCTTGCCATACCTTCACTCGATTGAACACTTGTGCCAAAGCCAATGATACCAATATTAAAGCTAAAGTTATTTTCATAGTCAGGTGTGGCATGTTCATCGGTAATAAAGTCACCTTGCCAACTTTTCAATTGATTACTATAAGCAAAGCCCATATACCAGCAGTCCGAGGTGTAGCGTAATCCGATTAGCCACTCGAGTGCTTCTCTCGTGGTTGTGTCGTAAAAATATTGCCCGTTCATTTGCCATTTTCGGGTTAATTGATAGCCACCGAGTAACCCAACTTGTGAAATACCATTTTTGGTGATTCGATTCACAGGAATCGTATCGCCAACCGTATTCTCGATATATTCTTTAGTGACATAACGGTAGTTGGTCTGTAGATAGCCATCCGTAAAACGGTATTCCAATGTACTGTTGGCTAATTGCATGGCGCTAGTATCAATATCATATTGCATGCCACCATGGTAGAAGAGGTAGTCGTTATAATTAAAATCCATTTCTACCGCCCAAGCGGAATAGCTGCTTTGTGATTCTTCTTCAGCTGGTGAAATTAGATTGCTGGCTTTTAGGCTTTTATCCAGATAGAAAATTTGCCCAAAGGCAATATTTAGCCGCTCTTTGTATTGATCATCAAAGAAACGAGTGGATGCTCCATAGCTTATTTGGTTCGCTGGCGCGATATAGTCAACACTGCTGTATTTACGGCTGCGGAACAAACCATAGTAATCGGTTTGCAGCAGGGTGGTGTCATACAGAGCGATTTTTCTCTGATCTTCTTTTGGAACATACAAATATTGAATTTGCGGCTCTAGTGTTTGGGTATAGTCATTAAATAACACGGTATCGCGCTCAAGAATAATTCCAGCATGAGTTCTGAACTCAGGAATGACTCGTGAAACCTCTTCCTCAAGATCTTGATAGTCACTGTTGTTGACTCCTTTTAAATCTTGTTTGTAATACGTGCCAAGTACCCGAGCTTCAGTTGTCCAGGTTCCCCATGTATTGCCGAGTGGAATGGTTATGCCCGGCTCGATATGAGCACGCGTTGCTGAGGGTTTTCCTGGGGCATCGGTGTCAAAACGAGAAATATGACTTTTTACATCCAAATTTAGGTAGCGTAATACTTCAGGCGCATAATAATTAAACGCAATTTGAGGCATTAAACGATAGGGTTGGTTATCGCCCGTCGTTAAGACTTGAAAATCTCTCGCGAGTAATGATGCATCCCATGTCGCACTTCGATAAGTAACTCGACCTTGTTGAATGAGCTGGCCATCTTCACGATGACCAACACCAGAGCTGAGATCTGAGAAATATTCAATATCACTTACCCGAGAGTAGTCGAGATCGAACTTCCATGCTTGTTGATAAATACCGCTATGTTTGTATTGGAAAGCCCAGCGATCGCCTTTTTCTGGGTAAAGGTTATCATCCGGTAAATACTCAGCTTTAATATCACCTTGTCCAAATGTGGTGAGATAACGAAATAGTGCATTCAATTGGGGGCCACGATTCTCCATATAGCGTACTGACGTTTCTAAGTCATAATCGGGCGCTAAGTTCCAATAAAAAGGAACATTGATCTCAAAGCCATCACGCGATCCGTATGAAAAACTCGGATAGAGGAAGCCGGTTTTTCGTGTGTCACCAATAGGAACGGTTAGGTAGGGTAAATAAAAAATAGGAATATTTTGCACTTCCAAGCGTGGATTATAAAAAGTCGCTCGCTCTTCATTTTGATCCACATCGATGCTCGATGCCCGCAGTCGCCAAGCATTATCGCCTTCAGGACACGAAGTAATCGAACCGTCATCAATTTCGTATATCGCTTTGCCTGTTTTGGCAATATAGGCAGCATGCCCTCTACCGGGCTGACATAAAAATTGATATTGGGTATTTTCCAATGTCATCTGATCGGTATTTAAATTATTGGTTGCACGATCAGAGGTCGCTTTGACTTGGCCATCACTAAATTTAACCTCACCTTCAGCAATCACAATATTGTCTTGCTGGTGTAAAGTTACGCTGTTGGCATGAATCTGCTTTTGCCCCTGAATCACCACGACGTTACCTGAATAGGTCGCTCGTTCACCATGAATTGCTTCTAGCTTATCCGCTTCGACATTGATAGGCTGTGCGCTCGGATTTTCCGATTCAGGTTGGTCAACTAAGCATTGATCGATAGTGAGCAGTTCCTGCACACTCTCATCCACCGTAGTGTCTGCTTGAGTTTGTGGCGCAAAGAGCGCGGCGCTAATGGAAGCGGCTAAAAATGTGCGGGAAAAACGTGACATCGAGTTGTACTATCCTGTTGAGCTTGTTTGATTCCGACTTTAGGAGTGATAAGTCAATAAAATGTTCCTTATCATAAAGGAATTTAACGCTCCCGGCACTATCAGACCACAGCACACCTAAAAAATTCATAGATTGAGAGCACATAAATGCATATTTTTGGCAAAATACTTGGCGCTTTCTTCGGCTTCCTGTTTGGAGGACCGTTTGGCGCAATCTTTGGCCTTTTTCTTGGCCATCAGTTTGATAAAGCTCGTCAGCGTAGCCAGAACCCATTTGGTGGTGGAAGCTTTAATACTTCAGGGCCCAGCCAATCGGAACGGCAAGAGGAGTTTTTTAAAGCTGCTTTTGCTGTTATGGGGCATGTCGCAAAAGCCAAAGGGCAGGTGACTCAACAAGAAATTCACCTTGCCAGTGTGATGATGGAGCGTATGAACTTGCATGGTGAACAGCGTCGCGCTGCACAAGAGGCGTTTCGTGAGGGGAAAAGTGCTGATTTCCCGCTGCAAGAAACCCTAGAGAATGTGCGATTTTTTACCGGGGGGCGTTTTGACTTATTACAATTCTTCCTTGAGCTTCAGATTTCAGCTGCCTTTGCTGATGGCTCATTACATCCTAGTGAGCGGCAGGTTCTGCACAAGGTTGCCCAAGGGCTTGGTTTTTCTTCGGATCAACTAGAGCGTCGTCTGCGTATGCAAGAAGCGGCTTTCCGTTTTCAATCTGGTGGTGGCTTTGGCGGTTTCGGTCGTGAACAAAACCATCATTCTGGCTCTCATCAATGGCAGCAAGCAACAAATCAAGATCGATTAGCTGATGCTTTTTCTGTTTTGGGTGTGAGTGAGGACGCGGATGCCAAAGAAATTAAGCGGGCTTATCGTAAGTTGATGAATGAACATCACCCTGACAAGTTGATGGCAAAAGGGTTACCGCCTGAAATGATGAATATGGCAAAAGAAAAATCACAAGAAATCCAACATGCTTATGATCTGATAAAAAAAGAGAAGGGGATCAAATAAGGTTTGATACTCTATTTTAGTGATAGGTTCAATTCTCGGTAGCCGGTGACCGAGAATTGATTATTGTCGATTTAGCTGAAAACAAAAAAAGCCCAGTCATTGACTGGGCTTTAAAATTTGGCTCCTCCTGCTGGGCTCGAACCAGCGACCTGCGGATTAACAGTCCGTCGCTCTACCAACTGAGCTAAGGAGGAATAAATTTTAATGGTGCCGACTACCGGAATCGAACTGGTGACCTACTGATTACAAGTCAGTTGCTCTACCTACTGAGCTAAGTCGGCTTAATTAAACAAGGTAGTTACCCTATTTAATAAGATTTGGCTCCTCCTGCTGGGCTCGAACCAGCGACCTGCGGATTAACAGTCCGTCGCTCTACCAACTGAGCTAAGGAGGAACAAACTTTTAGATAAATGGTGCCGGCTGCCGGAGTCGAACTGGCGACCTACTGATTACAAGTCAGTTGCTCTACCAACTGAGCTAAGCCGGCGCATATTTATCTTTTCATGATATCGGTATTGCACCCATATTCATTTGAATAATGGTGCCTCGAGGCGGAATCGAACCACCAACACGAGGATTTTCAATCCTCTGCTCTACCGACTGAGCTATCGAGGCAACGGGGTGTATTAAACGAGTTTTCCGATTCTTCGTCAACAGTAAAATGCAAAAAAAAACTCGTTTGGTGATTTTCTATACTCAGTGGGCTGTTTTTATCCATTTTTAATCGGAATCGTTAGGGAAACGGGCCACTAAAGATAAGCAGAATCAAGCAAGAGGCAGCAAAATTTACCCAGCAAATAGAGAAAAGTCACCTAACGAGGCTTTTCTTTTTATCAGAAAGCTTAGTTTCTCTAACGTCATTATTGATGTTGATTTATTGAGCAAGCAGGAAAGTACATCAAGGCGATGATGGAAGCGTTGAGCAACGAAGGAATAAGCGATTGAGCGGGCGTCATAAAGAATAAAAAAAACAAAAGCCCAGTCAGTGACTGGGCTTTGAATAGTGGCTCCTCCTGCTGGGCTCGAACCAGCGACCTGCGGATTAACAGTCCGTCGCTCTACCAACTGAGCTAAGGAGGAACAGCTTTAATATGGTGCCTCGAGGCGGAATCGAACCACCGACACGAGGATTTTCAATCCTCTGCTCTACCGACTGAGCTATCGAGGCAATAAATGGTGCCGACTACCGGAATCGAACTGGTGACCTACTGATTACAAGTCAGTTGCTCTACCTACTGAGCTAAGTCGGCGCACTTAATTTATTGCTTGTTGCTACTGAAAACAGCACCAACAATAAAATTTGTGGTGCCCGGAGGCGGAATCGAACCACCGACACGAGGATTTTCAATCCTCTGCTCTACCGACTGAGCTATCCGGGCAACGGAGCGCTATTAAACGGATTTTCCTCTGCCACGTCAACTGGTTTTTAGAAAAAAACTGAAAAACCGCTTCAAGCGTCGCTATTTTAGGCAATTTTGTGGTTTTTCTTATTTCTTATGAAAATCTTGTTTATAGCGAGTAACTTTTTCAAGGTAGCGTCTTGCTTCTGCATTGGGATGTTTTTTAGTTAATGCCCAATAAACTTGATTGGGTTGTAAACGATTTAAATCATTCATTGCTCGTTGTCGATCTCGATGGAATGTTCGGAGTACCCCGCCAGCGCCTCCGTTGTAAGCAGAAATCATGCTGTATTCAAGAGAAAGGGGATGACGAACATCTTTCAAATAACGATTTTTAAGGAGGTAGAAGTAGGCTGTGCCGGTATCAATATTATTTTCAGGGTTAAACAGATATTCTGGTGAAGGTTCTCCAGCACGATTTTTGACTAAATTAAATACGTCACGCCCTGCGGTTTTAGGTACAACCTGCATCAAACCATAGGCATTGGCCCAGCTGACCGCGTAAGGGTTAAAACTACTTTCGGTTTTAATGATCGCGTAGATCAAATCTTCTGGGATGTCGTATTTACGTGAAGCGCGACGAACAATATCGGCATATTGATAGCTGCGGATCTGCATTTGGTCTTCAACCATTGGAATTTCTACGTAATAGGATTTTTTAAAGTCGACTTGCTTGACTTTGAGATGATGCGCTATCAAGTAATCAGCAAAGCGGTTTGCGCGCCAGCGCCATTGGATCGGTTTTTTATCTTGATCGAGCACTTGTTGGTATAAAAAAGGCTGGCCCTTTAATTCAATATTTTTGGAAGAAAAAAGATCGACACAGGCTGGATCGTCGGGTGTTAGTAGTGTGGTGATGATCGCTTGTTTTAAATGTTCTTTTGGATCAGTCGGTGAGATGGTTTCGACTAAAATTTTACCGTCACTAAAATTCACTTCGGTACGACTGAGGTAGTTATCTATGTATTTAACATAGTTGCTTTTTCCCGCAATCTTGATTGCGTTGTGTCCCCAACGTTTTTCGATATTACCAGAAAAGGAATGAATCAGTGCATCCAGTGCTGCGGTGTCTTTTTCAAATTGACCGGGTAATTGGGCAAGATTTTTCGCAAATCGATTGGTTGGTTCATAATTAATATCATAAATACGTTCGATAAACTCTCGGCTACAACCGACCAATACCAATAGCGTGGCCAGACAATAAAGACACTTTTTCATGCATTTCTCAGGTAAATATAGCGAGGAAATTAGGGCGATAGCCCAAATTTCCAACGGTGATCAATGAAGATTATGCTTCGCTTGGTGGGGTATAGCCTTCGATATGGACTTCTTTTCCTTCAAAGAGAAAGTTGACCATCTCTTGCTCAAGCAGTTTGCGATGTTCAGCATCCATCATATTTAATTTTTTTTCGTTGATGAGCATGGTTTGTTTGGTTTGCCATTGGGCCCAAGCTTCTTTAGAGATGTTATCGAAGATGCGTTTGCCCAATTCTCCTGGATAAAGCTGAAAATCCAGACCGTCAGCTTCTTTTTGTAAACGAGCACAAAATACCGTGCGACTCATAATTATTTCCTCTTGATGAATTATGAATGAATTTCAAACGGCAGGCCGCTGATTAACTGCTTAACGGGGGCAGCTAAACCGACTTCTTCCGGACGAGTTAAGTTATACCAAAGACCTTTGTTTCCTTCCATGATGATGTTGGGTTTATCGGTCAATTCTAATAGAACAGGGGTGATATCCAAATGGTAATGACTAAAAGTGTGTCGAAAGGCAATTAAGGTTTTTTGATGCTGGATTTGAGTATTGCTGATTCCACGCATTGCTAGAGTGTGTTTTATATCCATATCACTGTGTTGTGGAAAGCAAAATAATCCGCCCCAAATCCCGATTTGTGGGCGTTGTTCAAGCCATACATCCCCTTGATGATAAAGTATAATGAAGCAAGTTTGTTTGGTCGGTTTGTCCGTTTTTGGTTTTTTCGCTGGGTAATCTAGTGGGTTACCTTGTTGTTTGGCGATACAGAATGACGCGACAGGACATAGTGTGCACTTAGGTTTGCTGCGAGTACAAATCATTGCCCCCATATCCATCATTGCTTGGTTATATTTATCAACATCCGTAGTTGGTGTATGTTGCTCTGCGTATTGCCATAGCTGATTTTCTACGTTTTTTTTACCTGGCCAGCCTTCAACAGCAAAGCAACGAGCTAAGGTTCGTTTTACATTACCATCTAAAATCGCGTGGGGTTTGTTAAAGACAGAGGAAAGTACCGCTGCTGCGGTGGAACGACCCACTCCCGGTAACGCATTCATCTGTTCAAGTTGGGTTGGGAAATGTCCATTATATTCTTCCACCACGATTTTAGCGGTTTTGTGCAGATTACGAGCTCTAGCGTAATAACCAAGCCCTGTCCAATAATGAAGCACTTCATCTTGTTCAGCCCGTGCCAATTCTTCTACGCTGGGGAAGCGAGTGATAAACTTTTGATAATAAGGAATTACGGTTGTTACTTGCGTCTGTTGAAGCATGATTTCCGATATCCAGACACTATAAGCGCTTTTGTTCTGTTGCCAGGGAAGGTCTTTACGACCGTAAGCGTTGTACCAAGTAATAATAGCCTTAGCAAATGGAGTCACAACTTACTCAATGATAATAAAATAATGGGACAAAATTGCACCATAGAATGGTATCAAAGTACAACCGATAAATTATAGGGTTATCAATTTGGCGATTAAGGATAGTGATTACTCCCCTCTTATTTTTATGAACTATGGTTATTCACGAACCATGGTTATTCACGAGTGAAGAATAACACTTGCACGACACGCAATTCTTTGGATAATCACACTCCCTTTCAGTCAAGATTAAAAAATAGACAGGCAATATCAATGAGTGAAGTCACCACGAACGAACGGAATGAAGACGGTAAAGTAATGCGTAGAATTCGCAGTTTTGTCCGTCGTGAAGGTCGGTTAACCAAAGGTCAAGAAGCCGCAATGAAAGCGTGTTGGCCAACCATGGGTATTGATTATCAGGATCAGCGGCTCGATTGGGTTGAGGTCTTTGGTAATGATCATCCTGTTGTATTGGAAATCGGTTTTGGGATGGGCGCTTCTTTGGTTGAAATGGCCAAAAATGCGCCAGAGAAAAACTTTATTGGTATTGAAGTACATAGCCCAGGTGTAGGGGCTTGTTTAGCGTCGGCTCGTGATGCCGGGGTAACTAATCTCCGTGT
>NZ_NBUS01000043.1:76129-121763 GCF_002749895.1 Vibrio fujianensis
CTAATCTCCGTGTCATGTGTCATGATGCAGTAGAAGTTTTTGCTCATATGATTCCAGATAACAGTTTGGCGACCTTGCAGCTATTTTTCCCTGACCCTTGGCATAAAAAACGCCACCATAAACGTCGTATTGTTCAACTGGAATTTGCCGAAATGGTTCGTCAGAAATTATTGGTTGGTCAAGGCGTTTTCCATATGGCAACCGATTGGGAAAACTACGCAGAGCACATGATTGAAGTGATGAATCAGGCTCCAGGTTTTATTAACCTTGCTGAGAATGGTGATTATATCCCTCGTCCGGAAAGTCGTCCTTTAACCAAGTTTGAACAGCGTGGCCATCGATTGGGGCATGGCGTTTGGGACATTCAATACCAACGCATCAGTTAAGGCTGGACAAACTAGCAAGGTGCGAAAGATACTAGTTTCAGCACACAAGAACAGTAAAGCCAACATTGTGCTCATCATGGTGTTGGCTTTTTTAATCGCTCGATTCGACAATAATAATCAGTAAAGCTCAGATCATGAAACCGACAAAAGATATTTTGACGAATATTCTGGATGAAGTTCGTCCATTAATTGGTCAAGGAAAGGTGGCCAGTTATATACCTGCCCTAGCGCGGGTTGCGAGCCATAAATTAGCCATTGCGGTTTATACCAACCGAGGTGAAGTGATAAGCGCCGGGGATGCCGATGAAGGTTTTTCAATTCAATCGATTTCTAAAGTGTTGAGTCTCACCTTAGCGATGGGGCTTTATAAACCAGAAGAACTTTGGCTTCGCGTTGGTAAAGAGCCCTCAGGGCAAGCATTTAACTCTTTAATTCAGCTCGAAATGGAGCAGGGCATTCCGCGTAATCCTTTTATCAATGCCGGCGCGATTGTGATTGCAGATATGCTGCATAGTCGCTTATCGGCTCCTCGGCAACGGTTACTCGAATTTGTACGCCAACTCAGTGGTGAGCCACAAATTGTGTATGACAAAGTGGTGGCTGCATCAGAAATGCAACACAGCGATCGTAATGCGGCGATTGCCTACTTAATGCGTTCATTTGGTAATTTTGACAATGATGTTATTCCCGTACTGAACAATTATTTTCACGCTTGTGCACTGAAAATGAGTTGTATTGAACTGGCGAAAACGTTTAGTTATTTAGCGAATAAGGGCGTTTCTGTACAAACAGGGCAGCGTGTGATCAGCGCTACGCAAAGTAAACAATTAAATGCGTTACTGGCGACCTGTGGCCTTTATGATGAGGCGGGAGAATTTGCTTATCGAGTCGGCATGCCTGGCAAATCAGGCGTTGGTGGTGGAATTATTGCGATAGTCCCGGGAGAAATGACTATTGCGGTTTGGTCACCTGAACTTAATTCATCGGGGAACTCACTGGCAGGCACTAAAGCGTTGGAATTATTGTCTGAGCGGATAGGGCGATCAATTTTCTAAGATCCTCACCAATAGTGAGGATCGAATGAACGTTAATCATCGGTCATGAAGGCGGCGAGTAGATCGTTGAGGAAAAGTTTTCCTCGTTCAGTGATTTGCCAATCCAACGGGTTATCCTGCACATAGCCCATCTCGACCGCCCAGTGCATGGGTTTTGCAATTGCATCCAGAGCTAGCCCTGTACTATCAATAAAGGCTTGTTTTGGGCAGGCTTCAAGCAGACGAAAGCGATTCATAAAAAACTCAAAGGGTCTATCAACCATTTCAACCTCATGTTCGCTATCTAAATACGGTTTTACCATGTTTTGATAAGCGGCTAAATACCCTCGTGGGTGTTTAATTTTGGTGGTACGAATGATTCGTCCGTCGGCAAAGCTCACTTTGCCATGAGCACCGCAACCAATCCCTAAGTAATCACCAAACCGCCAGTAATTGAGGTTGTGTTGGCATTGATAATCTGGCTTGCTGTAGCCAGAGATTTCATACTGCACATAGCCGGCTTGGGTTAATTTTTGATGGCCAAGTTCAAAAATATCCCACAGTGCATCATCATCAGGTAGCACGGGAGGCTGATAATGAAAAACGGTATTTGGCTCAATGGTGAGTTGATACCAAGAAAGGTGTGGCGGATCGAGTGCGATGGCTTGATCGAGATCCGCTAGCGCTTGTGCTACGGTTTGATCCGGCAAACCATGCATCAAATCCAGATTAAAACTGGTTAAGCCAATCTTGTGTGCCAACTGAGCAGCGTTGATCGCTTCCTGCTTGCCATGAATTCGTCCAAGCCGCTTCAGCTTTTCTTCGGCAAAACTTTGTACACCAATGGAGATCCGAGTCACTCCCGCTTTCTTATACCCCGCAAAACGCTCGGCTTCTACCGTTCCCGGGTTGGCTTCCATGGTGATTTCAATGTCAGGTTGAAAGGGTAGGCGTTGCGCTATTCCTTTCAGCAATTGCCCAATTCCTTGTGCTGAAATTAAGCTGGGTGTGCCACCACCAATGAAAATGGAGTGTAGGAGACGTGGCGCATCATTAAGGCGATATTTTTCAATGTCAGTATCAAGATCTTCCAATAACGCTTGTAGATATTCCTGTTCAGGAATCTCTGCTTTTAAGGCATGAGAGTTAAAATCACAATAAGGGCATTTTTGGACGCACCAAGGAATGTGGACATAGAGGCTAAGAGCGGGAGGAGTAAGCATTATGTTCTCTTATTGGAGCGGATGTTCAGTGAGCAAGGTAAACAGTTGTTTGAGTGCTTGACCACGGTGAGAGAGCTGTTTTTTACGCATTGGCTCCAGTTGCGCTGAGGAGCACTGTTCTTCTGGCACCCAAAACAGAGGATCGTAGCCAAAGCCGTTACTACCTTGAGTTTGGGACAAGATAAGGCCTTCCCACTGACCATGGCAAACGATCGGTGTCGGATCATTAGCATGGCGCATCAAAACTAATACGCAATGGAAGCGAGCCGTTCTTTGCGCTGGTGGTAGCGCTTTGAGAGCCTCAAGTAGTTTGGCGATGTTCTCTGCATCACTGGCATGCTCTCCGGCGTAGCGGGCAGAATAAATCCCTGGTGCTCCATTGAGATAGTCCACTTCTAAACCTGAGTCATCAGCAATGGCTGCAAGCCCGGTCTCTTTCGCGGCATGGCGAGCTTTGATGATCGCATTTTCAATAAAAGTGGTGCCTGTTTCGGCGACGTCTGAGACATTGAATTCACTTTGTGCGACAACGTCAAAGCCAAAATCGGCCAGTAAACCGGCCATTTCTCTAACTTTACCTTGGTTTCCCGTGGCTAATACTATTTTCTTCATACTTTTCTCGTGGAGAGGGTTGAGTTATGGCTGTACGTAAAACTTTTGCGTAAAACGCAGTTTTCCAGCGCCTTTATTTCCTGCTGAAACATCAATATCAAAGGTAAGATTTTCTTCATGGCTGATAGCAAACTCAGCAAGGTAGTAAATCGCTTGTCCTTCTTTGATGGTTCGAAATTGGAGTGGGCGCGTTTGACCGAGGAGGTTGCGAGCGTGTCCGGAAATTTGTGCCTCTACAGCAGGCTTTCCTAACGAGGCGTTGTCCAATACGCTGATATTTAAAATGGCTGAATAACCATTGCGCGTGAGCTGATAACTTTGTGCCACCTGTGGGGTTAAAAATGTCGAATTAAAGGCAGAGTAATGAACCTCAATATCTTTCATTCGGATCGATTGCTCTGCACTACTTGGTAGGGCAAAACAAGCGAGTAGTAGCGCATATAACCATTGACGCATGGGATCTCCTGATAAAAATGCCCCCCAAACGAGGGGTCAGAGTAACGCTTGGATCTCGACTGGAATGATACAAGGAGAGTGGATGCGTACCTGTTTATGGCGTCCCAATTCTCCTTTTTCTATCTCAATGGCTCCTTTGGCCACTTTGCACTGTTTGGCTAAATATTTGATTAAATGAGCATTGGCTTTACCATCGACCGGTGGTGCGGTGATGGCGAGTTTGAACTCATCGCCATGTAACCCGACCAGAGCATCTCGGCTTGCTTTTGGTTGAATATAGAGTTTCAAGCAGAGATCGGCTCCTTCACACCAAACGGCCTTCATTATAGTTGATACCAAAGAGGGCCGATAATATCGCCCATCAAAAAGTTAGCAAATTGTAATACAATAAACAGCACTAAGACGCTGAGGTCAAAACCACCCATCACCGGAATGATGCGACGAATCGGTGCCAGCATGGGTTCGGTTAATTGATGGAAAACATATTCGATAGGGCTGCGGCCTTGGCTGACCCAACTGAGGATCGCGCGAATCAATAGTACCCAAAACAGTAAGCCGCCAGCCGCTTTAATTAACGAAAGCAGTCCTAAGAATAAAAAGTAGGCACTAAAGCTGGCAGAACCGTTTGAAGCGATAAAAATCAAGGCGAAAAATTTTACGACACATAGCACATAAGCAAACAGTATAGTAGCAAGATCAACGCTACCAATGGAAGGAATCAAACGTCGTAGTGGGCCGACAACCGGCTGTGTCGCTTTCACAATAAATTGTGAAAATGGATTATAGAAATCAGCCCGTGCAGCCTGTAACCAAATTCGCAAAATAACCACCATGATATAAATATCAAACAGGGTGGAGACTAAAAAACTCATTGCATTCATAAGATGCCCTTATTACAAATTTATCGATAGAGTACTGAAACCGTCATTCATTTAAAATAGTTTTTCCATCTCTTGTGCTCGTGTTACTGCGGCACGCATCGCTTTAGCCACAATGTCAGACAATTGATGCTCATTAAAAGTGCGGATCGCTTCCGCGGTGGTGCCACCTTTTGAGGTGACTTGCTCACGTAAAGTGGCAAGCTCAATCTCTGGGTTGGCCTGCACCATTTCCGCTGCCCCGAGTGCGGATTGTTGCACGAGCAGACGAGCCGTTTCTTGATCAAACCCTTGTGCGATTGCTTCCGCTTGCATCGCTTCCATAAAGAGGAAAAAGTAGGCAGGAGCACTGCCTGCAGCAGCAATCACATGATTAATTTCCGCTTCGTGTTTGACCCAACAGGTTTTTCCAACCGCCGACATCAGTTGACGGGTGAATAGTTTGTCCTGCTCTTGAGTGCCTTCCGCGGCAAATAAGCCAGCCATCCCGCGATTAACCAAAGAAGGCGTATTAGGCATCACTCGTACTAAAGCGGGCTGGCAAGCCAATAGTTGATTTAGCCGTGCCACCGATACCCCAGCAGCAATGGAGATCACCAACTTGTTTGAA
Source organism: Vibrio fujianensis (assembly GCF_002749895.1). Lineage (GTDB taxonomy): Bacteria > Pseudomonadota > Gammaproteobacteria > Enterobacterales > Vibrionaceae > Vibrio > Vibrio fujianensis. The sequence continues at coordinate 81,329 of NZ_NBUS01000043.1, forward strand.
AAGTCGATAGCTTGGAGCGGTTGACACACTTCTGCCATCAACTGAGGTTTGACCGCTAATACCACAACATCAGCTTGTTTAGCGGCAGCAAGATTATCACTGGTAGTCTGTACGGCATATTTTTCTTTCAGTGAGGTTAAATGTTCTTGCGAAGGGGCACTGGCAATGATGCGCTGTGGATTATAGCCGCTGGCGATTAAACCGGCGATAATCGCGTGTGCCATATTGCCAGCTCCGATAAAAGCGATGGTTCTCTGTTCCATGATTAATCTGTACCCTAATGTTTTATGCTGTGCGGTAATCTCGTTGGCCAAAAATAGCGGTTCCGATACGAACAATCGTACTGCCTGCCGCGATAGCGGCATCCATATCGCCGCTCATTCCCATTGATAATGTGTCAAGATGCGGATAGGTTTTGCCCAGTTGTGTTTTTAATTGCGCTAAACGCTGAAATGCGGCCAGTTGAGCGGAATAGTCTGCCACATTCTCCGGTATCGACATCAACCCTCTTAACGTGAGGTTAGGAAGATGAGAAATCAACTCCGCCAACGGGAGAAGTTCATTTTCAGAAATACCTGATTTCGACATTTCACCGCTGGTATTCACTTGAATTAACACTTGTAGCGGGGGCTTATTGGCTGGGCGCTGCTCACTTAACCTTTGGGCTATTTTGGCCCGATCGATGGTGTGCATCCAATCGAAATGCTCAGCAATGAGCCGTGTTTTATTTGACTGTAGTGGGCCAATAAAGTGCCACTCCAATTTGAGTTCAGGGTGATGTTCGGCAAAATACTGGATCTTATTAACTCCTTCTTGCACATAGTTTTCACCAAATGCGATTTGCCCGGCTTGAGCCGCTTCGAGAATTGCCTCGACAGGTTTTGTTTTACTGACCGCTAAAAGTTGCACAGAGCTTGGAGAGCGTCCACACTTTTGTTGTGCGCTATTAATCTGTGAGGTGATCAGTTGAAGATTTTGTTGAATACTACTCATAGCTCGACTTAACTTAAGGAAAATAAATGGATATTTCAGAGTTACTGGATTTTAGTGTAAAGCATAATGCTTCGGATCTACACCTTTCTGCAGGCGTTCCACCGATGGTTCGCATTGATGGGGAAGTAAGAAAGCTCGGTGTGCCTGCTTTGAACCACTCTGATGTGCATCGATTAATTTTTGAAATCATGAACGATGCTCAGCGTAGTGAATACGAAGAACGATTGGAAGTGGATTTTTCTTTTGAACTTCCTAATGTTGGTCGTTTTCGTGTCAATGCTTTTCATCAAGCTCGTGGCTGCTCTGCTGTTTTTCGAACCATTCCGACGGCGATTCCAACCCTGGATCAGCTCGATGCTCCTGAAATCTTCAAAAAAATTGCCAATTATGAAAAAGGGCTGGTCCTCGTCACCGGGCCAACCGGGTCAGGTAAATCAACCACGCTAGCGGCTATGGTTGATTATATCAATACTCATCACAATAAGCATATTTTAACAATTGAAGATCCGATTGAATTTGTCCACAGTAACCATAAATGTTTGGTGAACCAGCGTGAAGTGCATCGGGATACGCACAGTTTTAAAAATGCGCTGCGCAGTGCGTTACGTGAAGATCCTGATGTGATTTTGGTCGGTGAGTTACGTGATCAAGAGACCATTAGCTTAGCCTTAACCGCCGCAGAAACTGGCCATTTAGTTTTTGGCACGCTACACACCAGCTCAGCGGCAAAAACCATTGATCGAATCATCGATGTGTTCCCCGGTAGTGATAAAGATATGGTGCGCTCCATGCTATCAGAATCGATGCGAGCGGTGATTGCTCAGAAATTATTAAAGCGATTTGGTGGTGGACGTGTCGCTTGTCATGAAATTATGTTAGCGACGCCGGCTATCCGCAACTTGATCCGTGAAGATAAAGTGGCACAGATGTACTCCATTATTCAAACTGGCGCAGCACATGGGATGCAAACGATGGAGCAACATGCGAAGCAATTAATGGCTCAGGGCGTGGTTGAGCCTCAAGAAGTACAAAAAAAGATCGAATTAGAAATATCGACTTTTTAAGAGAGGCGAATGATGCAACTGGATACGATATTACAAGGCATGTTGACGCATAAGGCGTCCGATTTATACATCACGGTGGCCGCACCCATCATCTACCGAGTGAATGGTCAACTGCAAGCTGAGGGAGAACCATTAACCGAATCACAAGTGAAAGCTCTGCTGGCTCGGATGATGGATCTGGATAAACAAAATGAATTGAGTGAAACGCGTGAAGCTAATTTTGCCATTGTACGCGACGATGGACGCTTTCGCGTGAGTGCTTTTTATCAACGAGAATTACCGGGTGCGGTGATTCGACGTATTGAAACCCATATCCCGACGTTTGATGAACTTAAATTGCCAGAGGTATTAAAAGATCTTGCGCTGGCGAAACGGGGGCTTGTCTTAGTTGTTGGGGCTACGGGGTCGGGTAAATCGACAACGATGGCTGCAATGACAGGGTATCGTAATGCACAAAGTAGTGGGCATATTTTGACCGTGGAAGATCCGATTGAATTTGTCCATCCCCATCAAGGTTGTATTGTTACCCAACGAGAAGTGGGCCTTGATACCCAAAGCTATGAAGTGGCACTGAAGAATTCACTTCGTCAAGCTCCAGATATGATTTTGATTGGTGAAATACGCACTCGTGAAACAATGGAATACGCGATGACATTCGCCGAAACAGGGCATTTATGCATGGCAACTTTACATGCGAATAATGCGAACCAAGCGTTAGAGCGAATTTTACATCTGGTGCCAAAAGAGCAAAAAGAGCAGTTTTTATTCGATTTATCGATGAATCTAAAAGGGGTGATTGGTCAGCAACTGATTCGAGATAAACAAGGGCAAGGGCGACACGGGGTATTTGAAGTGCTGCTCAATAGCCCGAGGGTGGCCGACATCATTCGCCGTGGTGAGTTGCATGAACTGAAACCTACCATGGCAAAATCAACAGAAATAGGAATGCAAACCTTTGACCAAGCGCTTTATCGTTTGGTGATGGATGAGCAAATCAGCGAACAAGATGCGCTACATAGTGCCGACTCAGGTAATGATTTAAGATTGATGCTCAAAACCCAGCGAGGGGAGAGTTATGCCTCTGGAGCGCTGGATGATATTAAAATCGATATGGATTAAGTTTGTTTGCCGTCCCCAACCAACATTGGGGATGGCGCTTTTCTACGCTGACCACTGCCTCTCAAACCAACTTTCCAGAATAACCACAGCGGATTGGCAGTCGATATTGCCTTTACTTAATGCTTTGTAGCCGCCCCTAGAAAAGAGTTCAGAACGAGCTTCTTTGGTCGATAAGCGTTCATCATGCAGTTCTACCGGCAAACCAAAGCGCCCATGTAGGCGATTGGCAAATTTTTTTGCACGTGGGGTAATCGTTTCTAGTGCATTTCCTTGTAAGTCGGTGGGGAGCCCAACCACTAATAAATTGGGCTGCCACTCTTTGATCTGTTTGGCTATTTCATCCCAATTCGGAATGCCGTCGGTGGCTTTAAACGCTTTGAGTGGCGAAGCGGTTCCAGTAATTTCTTGACCAATAGCGCTGCCAATACTTTGGGTTCCATAGTCAAAGGCCATGATGGTGCGTGACATAATTAAATTCTCATAACAATATCGCCTTTAATTGTCATTAAAGGCGATACAAGGTTAGGCATGTCCAGATTGAGGAGACAATTGAATAGGGTCGATCCCCAGTTTTTTTATCGCCTTATGCCATTTTTCATGCACAGGCGTATCAAAAATCAAGTCGGCATCGGCTTCTATGGTTAGCCATGAATTTTCGGTCAACTCCTTCTCCAATTGGCCGGGAGACCAACCGGCATAACCAAGCGCAACGATATAACCATTTGGTTCAGCATCAGTACCTAACACGCTGAGGATATCTTTTGAGGTTGTTACCGAGATATCATCGGTCATTTGAATGGTCGATTCATAATGATCTTTGGGTTTATGCAACACAAAACCGCGATCTTCTGAGATAGGCCCACCGTTAAATACCGGTTTGTTGAGACTTTGATCCCGAGACTGGGGGTAAGCAGGTTCAATTTCCACCTGCTTTAACATACCGCTGACGGTAATATCGATAGGTGCGTTGATCATGAGCCCCATCGCGCCCTCTTCATTATGTTCGCAGAGATAAATGACACTGCGTTTGAAGTAAGGATCCTGCATGTTTGGCATAGCAACGAGAAAATGATTAGTTAGGTTCATCTAATCTTCAATCCTTTAGCGTTCAGGAGCCATGGGCTCCTACATGGATAAAGCTTTAATACGACGTTCGATGGCATCCATTAGTTTTCCGGTAATTGAAATGTCAAATGCGGTTTCAATTTCACGGATACAAGTTGGACTGGTGACGTTTATTTCAGTCAGTTTATCACCAATGACATCCAGACCGACAAAGATCAGCCCTTTTTCTTTCAAGATGGGAGCGACCGCTAAAGCGATGGCTTTATCGGTTTCACTTAATGGGCGAGCTTGACCTGTTCCTCCAGCGGCTAAGTTACCGCGAGTTTCACCTTTTGCGGGAATGCGTGCTAAGCAGTAAGGCATTGGTTCACCATCCACAACTAAGATTCGCTTATCGCCATTGCTAATATCGGGGACGAAGGTCTGTGCCATACAATAGTTTTGCCCGTGATTGGTCAGCGTTTCAATGATCACCGAGACGTTTGGATCGCCTTCTTTTACTCGAAAGATAGACGAACCGCCCATACCATCTAATGGTTTTAATATCACATCGCCATGTTGCTGGCGAAAGGCTTTAATCTTTTCTGCTTTACGGGTCACTATTGTGGTTGGTGTTAATTCTGGGAACCAAGCGGTAAAGAGTTTTTCATTACAGTCGCGCAGGCTTTGCGGCTTATTGACAATCAAGGTGCCTTCATCTTCTGCGCGTTCAAGAATATAGGTCGCATAAATATATTCTGTATCAAAAGGGGGATCTTTACGCATTAAAATCACATCAAGTTCAGCCAAGGCTAGGGTTTGTTGAGATTTAAACTCATACCAACCATTAGGATCTTGTTTGACTTCAACAATTTTGGTATCGGCCATAGCGACACCTTGATCTAAGTGTAAATCAGCCATTTCCATGTAGTGGATTTGATAACCACGGCGCTGGGCTTCTAACAGCATGGCAAAGCTGGAATCTTTTTTGATATTGATGGACGAAATGGGGTCCATGACGATACCGAGTTTAATCATTGGGAACTCCTTTAGCCAAGATCGCCGAAGCGAACTTGTAGGGCGGTAATAGCGGTGAGTGCTGCGGTTTCTGTTCTAAGCACTCGAGGTCCAAGCAGCGTTTCTGAAAAGTGATATTGTTCGGTCATGGTTATTTCTTGGGCCGATAACCCCCCTTCTGGGCCAATCAACAAACGCACTTTATTGACGGGTGCCGGCAGGGTGTTAATTGAATATTGCGCTCTTGGATGTAAATTGAGTTTGAGGGCATCGCTTGGTTCTGCGCACCATGCTTCCAATGTCATAATGGGACGAATCACCGGGACACGATTTCGGCCGCACTGCTCACAGGCAGCAATGGCGATTTTTTGCCACTGTTGCAGTTTTTTCTCGAAACGTTTTTCGTCAAGTTTGACGCCACAGCGTTCAGATAACAGCGGCGTAATGGTATTGACTCCCAGCTCAACAGATTTTTGAATGGTAAATTCCATTTTATCCCCACGAGACACAACTTGCCCTAAGTGTAAGTTAAGCGGGGATTCCATGCTGTTTTCAAAGCGCTCAATGACGTCTACTAGCAGTTGCTTTTTGCCTACCTCTTGGATAACCGCTGGGAATTCAGCATCAGAGCCATCAAACAAACAGACCGCTTGACCGGGCTGCATACGCAACACACGACCAATGTGGTTGGCGGCATCATCACTTAGTGCAAGGGAGCCTAACTGAGTGATCGGAGAAGGATGATAGATTCGTGGAATACGCATGCCGAGTTCCTAGTGATTGATGATATACCCAAGCGGTGTTTAACTCGCGATTGGGGGGCTGTGATTCGCTGTTCGGGTGTATAACATGGATGCTGATACGATAAAAAACAAGGGGTAAAGTTCAAGATACCCTCGCAAGGGATCATAGCTCACCTAGCGATAACTGCAACGATTTTGCTAAGCGTCAAGAAGCAGAGCGGTGATACGCTCTGCTGTCTCATCGGTCGTTAAGGGTGATTGATAGGGCACTGATTGTAGACAAAGGGGTTATGGTTGCCTTGAATTTTAGCAATTCGTCGATCACGTTCACATTCCCATTCGTCAACTGGATATTGGCTATCCCATACCTGCATCAATTGGGCTTGCTGTTTCGATAAACGAAAACCGTATTGCTGGCTCATATACCAATAAGTTCGGGCAATGGCTCCGCGTGCGCGTGCCGGTGGCATGGCCTTTCGTTGAGCAAAATTGACTTGCATTTCACACTGCCCATAAGTGACGCCATCAATACCATTCCATTGACTAAAATTAAAGTTAGAACGATCACCGTTAACCTCACCAATTGCCGGAGTCAGGTTGTGTAAATCGGCTTCCATTTGGCGAAAATGTTGGTCATGGCGCGTGCAATTTTTTCGACCGCCTTCTTGCCAGCATTGCAATTGATGGCCAAATTGCCAAGCGGGGACCACATGTTCCCACTCTATACGATTGGCTCGTACGGCTTGTTTACGTATTTGGTAGCCACAAGACTCAAGCTCAGGAAGCCCTTTTTTTCCTTTCCAAGTAATGTTACATCCGCAGTAAAAACTGATCGGATGCTGTTGATAAATCGTGATTGCCGCTTTTTTGGCTTGAGAAAAAGAGGTGGGTGCAGAAGCAAATAGCCCACGACTAAAGAGCAGTAGGCATATAGTGGATAGCAAACGAAAATGAAACATAATTTAGACTGGTTTTAGTATGATTTTTCTCAGTCTAACACTCAAAAAATGGCCTGCCTATCCATTAGGGAAGCGAACGATTAACGAGTTAGCTGTTGGCCGGTAAAATGTAGTGGCTGTTGACAGCGTCGGCAGCGATAAGTGGCTTGTTGACGTAATACTTTATTATGGCGGCGTATCGACAGCGGATAGCTTTGGCATGAACACCGATATTCGAATGTTTTACCTTGGACAGAATGGACATTAAACGAGTGAGTGGTGCGCGGAACACATTGAAACACCTGTGACATTATCTGTTGCCATTCTGCACCATGAGGACGAACTCGACCATATTGATGATAAGTGATGAGGTGGGCAATTTCATGGGGGATGACTTCGGAGAGAAACGCATGTGTGTTTTCTACAAATAAAATAGGATTTAAACGAATTTCCCATAGCTGAAGATAGGCTTTTCCTGCCGTTTTGCCTCGCAGTTTAAAGTTGAGACTCGGCAGAGGGAATGGATAAGCAAAATAGTCACTAGCCAGTTTGATGCAGTGTTCTATTTGCCGGTAAGCGCGATAGTGTAATTCAAAGTCAAACAAGGGGAACTCCCAATAAAAAACCCCAGCCGAGGCTGAGGTTCTATTATATCAATAAGTATTGATTTACTTAATACCAGCAAAATCACGCAATTGGGCCGCTTTATCGGTTGCTTCCCATGGGAATTCCTCTCGACCAAAGTGGCCATAGGCTGCGGTTTTCTTATAAATTGGTTGCAGTAAGTTCAGCATCTCTTGTAACCCATAAGGGCGGAGATCAAATAATTGGCGTACCGCCTCAATGATAATATCATGTGAGACTTTTTCTGTGCCAAAAGTCTCCACCATAATAGACGTTGGATCAGCTACGCCAATCGCGTAGGAAAGCTGAATTTCACAACGATCAGCCATACCCGCGGCCACAATGTTTTTCGCCACATAACGAGCAGCATAAGCAGCGCTACGGTCAACTTTGGATGGATCTTTACCTGAGAATGCTCCACCACCGTGGCGAGCTGCGCCGCCATAGGTATCAACGATAATTTTACGTCCGGTTAAGCCACAGTCGCCCATTGGGCCACCAATCACGAAACGACCCGTTGGGTTGATAAAGAATTTGGTCTCTTTGCTTAACCATTCGGCTGGTAAAACGGGTTTGATGATTTCCTCCATGACGCCTTCACGTAGATCGGCGGTGGAAACCGAATCACTGTGTTGCGTTGACAGAACGACAGCGTCAATGCCGACGATGTTTCCTTGATCATATTGGAAGGTAACTTGCGATTTCGCATCAGGGCGTAGCCATTCAAGCGTACCGTTTTTACGAACTTCAGCTTGGCGTTGCATTAAGCGATGAGCATAAGTAATGGGGGCCGGCATGAGTACGTCAGTTTCATTACACGCATAACCAAACATGATGCCCTGGTCGCCCGCGCCTTGTTCTTTCGGATCAGCTTTGTCAACCCCTTGATTTATATCTGGAGATTGTTTGCCAATCGTATTGAGTACTGCACATGAATTGGCATCAAATCCCATATCCGAGTGAGTGTAACCAATCTCACGTACAGTGTGACGAGTGAGTTCTTCAATGTCGACCCAAGCTGAAGTGGTGATTTCGCCGCCAACCATCACCATGCCAGTTTTGACATAAGTCTCACAGGCGACGCGTGCTTTCGGATCTTGTTCTAAAATGGCATCAAGTACCGCGTCAGAGATTTGGTCGGCAATTTTATCTGGATGACCTTCTGATACGGATTCAGAAGTAAACAAGTGTTTAGCCATGATAGCTCCAAAAAGTTATATCAGTAACGAGCAGTCAACGAGAATGACTGAACGATGAAATTGTTCAATATGTAGGCGTTTCTACATCTAGACGTCTATTCTAGTTTTCAGCGCTTAAATTACAAGCTCTTTTTTAGTTTATCTTATAGCCAAACGTTTGCTCAAAATTATGAGATTTTTATCGTTATACCGAAATATGTGGTAACACCTTGCAAAAATAGAATAAATCACCAGCAAAAGGTTTGCAGAGCCCGAGGGGCTTTGCGACAATACTGACCTCGATTTTTACTCATCTCGCTTACTTCCCATTTAGGAGTTGACATGTCTTCTCGCAAACAACTTGCCAATGCGATCCGTGCTCTGAGCATGGACGGCGTTCAAAAAGCTAATTCTGGCCACCCGGGTGCCCCGATGGGGATGGCGGATATCGCTGAAGTGCTGTGGCGTTCACATTTAAACCACAATCCACAAAACCCACACTGGGCTGATCGCGACCGTTTTGTCTTGTCTAATGGTCACGGTTCTATGCTAATTTATTCACTGTTACACCTAACAGGATACGAGCTTTCGATTGACGATCTAAAAAATTTCCGTCAGTTACACTCGAAAACGCCAGGCCACCCAGAATATGGTTATGCGCCAGGTATTGAAACAACAACTGGCCCACTCGGGCAAGGCATTACTAATGCCGTGGGGATGGCGATTGCAGAAAAAGCATTAGCCGCTCAATTTAATAAACCAGGCCACGATATTGTCGATCACTTTACTTATGTGTTTATGGGTGATGGCTGCTTAATGGAAGGCATTTCTCATGAAGCGTGTTCACTTGCTGGTACGCTTGGCCTTGGCAAACTGATTGCTTTTTGGGATGACAACGGCATCTCTATTGATGGTCATGTAGAAGGATGGTTCTCTGACGATACACCAAAACGCTTTGAAGCTTACGGTTGGCATGTTATCCCAGCGGTTGACGGCCATGATGCGGATGCGATTCATGCCGCGATCGAAGCGGCAAAAACGGAAACGTCTCGCCCAACCCTCATTTGTACCAAAACCATTATCGGGTTTGGCTCTCCTAATAAAGCCGGCTCACACGATTGCCATGGTGCGCCACTAGGCAACGATGAAATCAAAGCGGCTCGTGAATTCTTAGGTTGGGAACACGCACCATTTGAAATTCCTGCGGATATTTATGCACAGTGGGATGCTAAACAAGTCGGTGCAAGCAAAGAAGCGGCTTGGAATGAGAAATTTGCTGCTTACGCGAAAGCTTACCCAGCAGAAGCCGCAGAATACAAACGCCGCGTAGCGGGTGAATTGCCAGCTAATTGGGAAGCTGCCACCAGCGAGATTATCGCTAACCTGCAAGCCAACCCTGCCAATATTGCTTCACGTAAAGCGTCTCAAAACGCGCTCGAAGCGTTTGGTAAGTTATTGCCAGAATTTATGGGCGGCTCGGCGGACTTAGCGCCATCAAACCTCACTATGTGGTCAGGATCTCAATCTCTAACGGCAGAAGATTTTTCCGGTAATTATATCCATTATGGCGTGCGTGAATTTGGCATGACGGCGATCATCAATGGTATCGCTCTGCATGGCGGCTTCGTTCCTTACGGTGCGACCTTCCTGATGTTTATGGAATACGCCCGTAACGCGATGCGTATGGCTGCGTTGATGAAAGTACAAAACATCCAAGTGTATACCCATGACTCGATTGGTCTCGGTGAAGATGGCCCAACTCACCAACCGGTGGAGCAAATGGCTTCCCTGCGTTTAACACCAAACATGAGCACATGGCGTCCTTGTGACCAAGTGGAATCAGCCGTTGCTTGGAAACTGGCGATTGAGCGTAAAGATGCGCCTTCCGCGTTGATCTTCTCGCGTCAAAATCTCGCTCAGCAACCTCGCACTGAAGCGCAAGTGGCTGATATTGCCAAAGGGGGTTACATCCTTAACGATTGCGCTGGCAAACCAGAGCTTATTTTGATTGCGACCGGCTCTGAAGTTGAGCTAGCGATTAATGCAGCGGCAGAGCTGACTGCGCAAGGTAAACAGGTGCGTGTGGTCTCAATGCCTTCTACCGATACCTTTGATAAGCAAGATGCCGCGTATCGTGAAGCGGTATTACCTGCAGACGTGACCAAACGTATCGCGATTGAAGCAGGCATTGCTGATTTCTGGTATAAGTACGTTGGTTTTGGCGGCAAGATCATCGGCATGACGACTTTTGGTGAATCAGCGCCCGCGGATCAGTTGTTCAAAATGTTTGGTTTTACGACAGAAAATGTCGTGAAAACAGCCAACGAATTACTGGCATAATCAACCGCTAAACGCAGCAGATAAACGAAGCCTTAGTATTGAAACTAAGGCTTTTTCTTTTTTACCGCTTATCCCCTTCTTACTTGAAGTTGCTGGGGTGTTGGCTACGTTCGTTGACCGAATCACATCGCCTCCAAGTTGTTTGGGTATATGATGTTTAATCTTGTTGCCATTCTACCGGTATCGCTTGACGTACGGCTTCAATTAGTAATCTTAATCGTAATGGATGTCGACCAATCGGGTAAAAGGCGTGTACGTCAATCGGAGATGACTTCCAACCCTTAAGGCAGGCAGATAAGCTGTTTGGATGCGCTCGTTCAAAGCCATTAGCGATCCAGGTCGGAAGTAGCCCGACGCCCCGTCCTTTTGCAATCGCATCAGCTTGCATGGCTAGATTATCGCTTTGTAGGCGACTTTCCATAACCGGTAAGGTGTAGTGACCTAACGTATTATGGTGTAATTCCAATGCCTTATGATCAACAGTGATAAAGTCAATCCATGGATGATGAAGCAATTCTTGTGGGTGCTGTAATGGCGCATGGGTAGCAAGGTAGTCAGGAGAAGCATACACCGTATGGTGCCATTGTCCTAATGGCTCACGGTGGTAACCTGTCGGAGAGATAGGCCCAACCCATATTATTAAATCTGGGTCTAATAGATGCTCGGCCAACTGAAACTGGCTATGCAGCTTGATCTTGATATGCTGATGTTCTTGCATGAATGCATCTAAAATTTTACTCATCCATCCTCTGATTAAGCTGGGATGAATAACCAAGGTCAGCTCGCCACTCACTTGGTTATTCAGTTCGTGAATGGCTTCTTGACCTTTTACCGCCAGATCGAGCAATTGTTCAGCGTAAACTGAAAAAATCTCACCCGCCTTAGTGAGTGATAGTTTATTTCCCTGCCGAGTCACTAAAGTTTGTGCTAAATCGGTTTCCAATTGGGTAATGCGTCGACTTAGGGTGGACTTCGGTTGGGATAACGCTTTGGCTGCAGCGGTAAGGCTTTTGTATTGACAGAGTGCATAAAACGCGCGTATTGCACTGAGATCCTGCATGATGGGGATACCTTTGTTAGTGAAAATTCACTGGTTGTTCCAAAAGTGGTCTGAACTATTCCATATCTGCCTCTTTTATATTAAGCGAAAATGTGAATAATTCCTTTTTCCAATTAATAATAATTATCATTTATGGAGTGGTAAATGTCTAGACCTAACCTGACTCAAGTTTCTATTGCCGTTTCTCTAGGGATATTGGCCTGTGCTCATGTCAATGCTCAACCGGTTGTTCAAGCGGATGAAACTCTTGTCGTGACAGCCGCAGGATTTGAACAGAGTGTCCAAAACGCCCCCGCAAGTATTAGTGTGATCTCCCGTGATGAACTGGAGTCTCGTTATTATCGTGATGTGACCGATGCGTTACGTAGTGTCCCCGGTGTCGTAGTTACAGGAGGTGGAGATAAAACCGACATCAGTATTCGTGGTATGGGCTCTAGCTATACATTAATCCTTGTTGATGGTCGTCGTCAGTCTTCGCGCCAAACTCGGCCAAATAGTGATGGCCCAGGAATTGAGCAAGGGTGGTTGCCACCGTTGCAATCGATAGAGCGTATCGAAGTCATTCGTGGCCCGATGTCTACCTTATATGGATCAGATGCTATCGGCGGCGTTATCAACATCATTACTCGAAAAGATCAGAAAAACTGGTCAGGTAATGTCCAGCTTAGCAGTGTCATTCAAGAAAATCGTCAATCCGGAGACGAGCAGAGTGCCAATTTTTTTGTAACGGGCCCTTTAAGTGATGCGCTGTCATTGCAGCTCTACGGCCAAACCACTCAGCGTGATGAAGATGACATTGAGTACGGCTATGGTGATAAGTCGCTACGTAATTTGACCTCAAAATTAACCTATCAATGGAATGAACGTCACCGCCTTCAATTTGAGGCGGGCGTTTCCGCTCAAGATCGGACGAACCATGTGGGTAAATCGGCTCAGGCAACTGGATGTCGAGGCGTCTGTAGTGATAATGAAAATGAATATCGTCGTACTCACTTTGCATTAGGTCACCAAGCTGATTGGAGCAACCTTGGCCAGTCAGATAGTTATCTTCAGTATGAGGAAAATAAAAATAATAGCCGTAAAATGACGATTGAAAATACGGTATTTAAAACCAGTTTAGTCATGCCGATGGAGAACCACACGACAACGTTGGGTTTTGAAGGCAGCCATGGAAAATTGGAAGACTTCACTTCGAATACGATATCTGATCGGACAAGTATTTCTAACTCTCAATGGGCCGCATTTGTCGAAGACGAATGGGCGTTACTAGACAATGTTTCTTTAACGTTTGGTGGTCGATTTGACTATGACCAACAATATGGCTCGCACTTTAGTCCTCGAGCTTATGGGGTATGGAACCTTGATCCGAATTGGACCATTAAAGGTGGGGTTTCGACAGGCTTTAGAGCACCACAGTTACGAGAAATTACCGCAAACTGGGGGCAGGTGAGTCGTGGCGGTAATATCTACGGTAACCCAGATCTAGAACCAGAGAAATCAGTTAATAAAGAGCTGAGCTTGCTGTATTTTGCTCCGTCGGGCTTAAATACTTCGTTAACCGTATTCCATAATGATTTTAAAGATAAAATTACTCGTGTTGCCTGCCCAGCAGACATTTGTACCGATGGTCCAAACCAGTGGGGAAATGTGCCTACTTACCGAGTGAATGTGGATAAAGCGGAAACTTACGGCTCCGAGGCGACACTCGAGTTACCAGTCACACAAAATATCGACTTTAAGGTGAGTTATACGTATACCCATTCAGAGCAAAAATCTGGCGCATTTAAAGGTAACCCCCTGTTACAGTTGCCAAAACATTTAGCTAGTGCCGATCTCTCCTGGCAAGCTACCGAGTTACTCAATAGTTGGGCTAAAGTTACCTATCGTGGTAAAGAGATGAAACCGGAAGGTGGCGCTTCAAATGATGATTTGATTGCCCCTGATTATACCTTTGTCGACATGGGCGTTAGTTATTCACTTACCCCAACAGCGACCGTGAAAGCGGCTGTGTATAATCTGTTTGATAAAGATGTCGGCTATGACGAGTATGGCTATGTGGAAGATGGTCGCCGCTATTGGCTAGGGCTGGATGTGGCATTTTAAGCCTCTAAATCTAAATATTGACAAGCCTCCTTGCAAGGGGGCTTGCTTTTATCGAGTGAATCATAGCTAGAAAGAAAGCTGAAAATAGAAGATGAATCCTCCGGTATTAATCGTTAACATTGGGATGACGAATAGTTAGGATCTTCTCTCATGTTAAAAGTAGCCATTAACGGGTTTGGGCGGATTGGCCGAAATGTTTTACGGGCAATCTATGAAAGTGGTAAATATCAACAGATCAGGGTTGTGGCCGTTAATGAGTTGGCAAAACCCGAAGCGATGGCTCATCTACTGCAATATGATAGTACCCATGGCCGTTTTGCTAAAAAAGTTTCTCACGATCAAGAACATATCTATATCCACCATGAACATAGTGAAGTGGATCGAATTCGAATTTTGCACCTACAAGACATTCCACTACTGCCTTGGCGAGATCTTAATGTGGATATTGTACTTGATTGTACCGGTATGTTTGGTTCGCAAGCTGACGGTTTACTACATATTGAGGCCGGAGCAAAAAAAGTCCTTTTTTCTCATCCCGGAGCCGCTGATTTAGACAATACCATCATTTATGGTGTCAATCACGAAACCCTGACTGCAGGACATCGCATTGTATCGAATGGGTCTTGTACCACGAACTGCATTGTACCGATTATTAAAGTGCTGGATGATGCCTTTGGGATTGATTCAGGAACGATAACGACCATTCACTCTTCAATGAACGATCAACAAGTCATTGATGCTTATCATGGCGATCTCCGCCGCACTCGGGCGGCTAGCCAGTCCATTATTCCTGTGGATACCAAGTTGCATAAAGGGATTGAAAGAATATTTCCGAAATTTTCTAACAAATTTGAGGCGATTTCGGTCAGGGTACCCACAGTCAATGTGACTGCAATGGATTTAAGTGTCACATTGAATACAAATGTGAAAGTTAATGACGTAAATCAAACCATTATTCACGCATCTCGGTGTACATTAGACGGCATTGTTGACTATACTGAAACACCGTTAGTTTCCATCGATTTCAACCACGATCCTCACAGTGCGATTGTGGATGGGAGCCAAACGCGAGTAAGCAATGGGCAACTAGTAAAAATGCTTGTCTGGTGCGATAACGAATGGGGGTTTGCTAACCGTATGTTGGATACGGCACTGGCAATGCAGGCCGCACAATAAGGCTTAAATGCTTAGGGATATTTTTATTTTTTGCATTGAAATAAATAGATCTCTTCCCCATATCAGTAAGTAGCTTGAGAATTTACAGGCTCGGCAGGATCGCCGAGTTGATGAAAAACTTCAATTTCTTTAAATATTTGAGAGGACAAACCATGTCTGTAATCAAGATGACTGACCTGGACTTAGCAGGTAAACGTGTCTTTATCCGTGCTGATCTAAACGTGCCAGTAAAAGAGGGTAAAGTAACTTCTGATGCTCGTATCCTAGCATCACTACCAACCATCAAACACTGTTTAGCCGTGGGTGCAAAAGTAATGGTGACCTCTCACCTTGGCCGCCCTACAGAAGGTGAATACGCAGAAGAGTTCTCGCTACAACCTGTTGTGAATTACCTAAATGATGCTCTTGATTGCGAAGTCAAATTAGCGAAAGATTACCTTGATGGTATCGAGCTAAATGCTGGCGAATTGGTTGTCCTAGAAAACGTTCGCTTCAACAAAGGCGAGAAGAAAAACGAAGAAGAATTATCTAAAAAATACGCTGCATTGTGTGACGTATTTGTCATGGATGCATTTGGTACTGCTCACCGTGCACAAGCTTCAACTCACGGCGTCGGTATGTTTGCTCCAATCGCTTGTGCTGGCCCTCTATTGGCTAACGAACTTGAAGCATTAGGCAAAGCGATGGACAAACCAGCTCGCCCAATGGTTGCTATCGTTGGTGGTTCTAAAGTTTCAACGAAGCTTACCGTGCTTGAATCATTGTCGAAAATTGCTGACCAATTGGTTGTTGGTGGTGGTATCGCCAATACCTTTATTGCCGCTGCAGGCCATAATGTCGGTAAGTCTCTGTACGAAGCTGATCTTGTTGATACAGCGAAGAAACTGATGGAAGAGTGTGCGATTCCTGTCGCTACTGACGTGGCTTGCGCCAAAGCATTTGATGAAAATGCAGAAGCAGAAATTAAACACGTTTCTGAAGTTCAAGACGACGACATGATCTTCGACCTTGGCCCTGAATCAACCGCTGCTCTTGCTGAAATTCTAAAAGGCGCAAAAACCATTCTATGGAATGGCCCTGTTGGGGTATTTGAATTCAAAA
The DNA here is from genome assembly GCF_002749895.1 of Vibrio fujianensis. GTDB lineage: Bacteria > Pseudomonadota > Gammaproteobacteria > Enterobacterales > Vibrionaceae > Vibrio > Vibrio fujianensis. The sequence continues at coordinate 97,829 of NZ_NBUS01000043.1, forward strand.
ACTTCGAAGCTGGTACTCGCGGTATTTCTGAAGCGATTGCAGCTTCTGAAGGCTTCTCGGTTGCAGGTGGTGGTGATACGTTGGCGGCCATCGATAAGTTCGGTATTAAAGCGGATGTATCGTACATCTCGACTGGTGGTGGTGCGTTCCTTGAGTTTGTAGAAGGTAAAGTATTACCAGCCGTAGAAATGCTTGAAACACGCGCTAAAGCATAATCATCGAATAATAAGCGGGAGCCATCTCCCGCTTTGTTGTTTGCTGCACTGCCGGTTTTTATCTGTTAGAATACCTCCAGTTGTGAGCAAACGTTTGCAAGAATTTAAACTTACCGTTTTTATTTTTAAAACGACAGAAAATAGGATCAAATCCATGTCTAAGATCTTCGATTTCGTAAAACCTGGTGTAATTTCTGGCGACGACGTTCAGAAAGTATTTGCTGTAGCAAAAGAAAATAATTTTGCTCTTCCAGCAGTTAACGTAGTAAACACTGACTCTATCAACGCAGTTCTTGAAGCGGCAGCGAAAGTAAAATCGCCAGTTGTTGTTCAGTTCTCGAACGGTGGCGCAGCTTTCTTTGCAGGTAAAGGCATTAAACTTGAAGGCCAAGGTGCACAAATTCTTGGTGCGGTTGCCGGTGCAAAATACGTACACGCGGTTGCTGAAACTTACGGCGTGCCAGTTATTCTGCATACTGACCACGCAGCGAAGAAATTACTTCCTTGGATCGATGGATTGCTTGACGCTGGCGAAAAATACTTCGCTGAAACAGGTAAGCCTCTTTTCTCTTCTCATATGATCGACCTTTCTGAAGAGTCACTAGAAGAAAATATCGAAATTTGTGCTAAATACCTAGAACGTATGGCAAAAATGGGTATGACTCTAGAATTTGAACTCGGTTGTACCGGTGGCGAAGAAGATGGTGTTGATAATTCAGATATGGATTCTTCTGAGCTATACACTTCTCCAGAAGACGTTGCTTATGCTTATGAGAAACTTATCTCAATTAGCCATCGTTTCACTATCGCTGCATCGTTCGGTAACGTACACGGTGTTTACCAAGCAGGTAACGTGGTACTAACTCCAACAATTCTACGTGATTCACAAGCGTATGTTTCTGAGAAATTTGGGCTTCCAGCGAATTCTCTAAACTTCGTATTCCACGGTGGTTCAGGTTCTTCTGAAGCAGAAATCAAAGAGTCAATCAGCTACGGTGTTATCAAAATGAACATTGATACTGATACTCAATGGGCAACATGGGATGGCGTTCGTAAATACGAAGCTGAAAATCATGATTATCTACAAGGCCAAATTGGTAACCCAACTGGCGAAGCGGCACCAAACAAAAAATACTATGATCCACGCGTATGGCTACGTGCAGGTCAAGCATCAATGGTGGCACGTTTAGAAAAAGCATTCGCAGATCTTAATGCAATCGACGTATTATAATTAACGTCGTTATTTATTGATTAAGCCCGCTCAGTATTGAGTGGGCTTTTTTTATGAGGGGTGGAGAAAGCATCGCTTTTTGCTTAAAAAATAACGTATTATCTGGTGGATTTATACCCAAACGATGTGATTGGGATGAACGAACGTAGCCAACACTTGCAGCTTCAAGTAGGAAGAGCATATCAATGATTACATACGCTAAGAAGTTGAGCCGTTTTTTCAAAGAATCATTTTGGTAAGATCAGCATGATCGAGGCGAGTATTTAGTTTATTGTATCGTTAACCGTGCTAATGTCTTAATCATATGAATATTTTAATGATGAGAAGGGAAGTTTAATATGGCTAGTGAATCTCTAAGTATAGACGTACCAGTCGTTGAAAGTTTTAATCAGGTGAATACTTGGTTGCAAAGTCATTCTGATCTATTGATTCAGTATGGCGTCAATATCATTTCGGCGATTCTTATTCTATTTATTGGTAATATTGTCGTTAAAATGATTGCCGGAAGTGTTAGTAAGCTACTGAAAAGTAAACAGATGGATAAAGCCGTGGTCGACTTTATTCATGCTTTAGTCCGTTACACCTTATTTATTGTGGTGCTGATCGCCGCACTGGGTCGTCTTGGGGTACAAACAGCTTCTGTGGTTGCGATTATTGGTGCGGCAGGTTTAGCGGTTGGCTTAGCTCTACAAGGATCGTTATCTAATTTTGCCGCTGGTGTTTTAATTGTGGCTTTCCGCCCATTTAAATCGGGTGATTATGTCGAGATGGCGGGAACCGCTGGTTCTGTGGATTCTATCCAGATCTTTCAAACCATCTTAAAAACACCGGATAATAAAATGATCGTTGTGCCGAATTCAGCGGTGATTGGCGGTGCTATTGTAAACTACTCTCGTCATGATACCCGTCGTGTCGATTTACTGATTGGCGTGTCTTATTCATCTGATTTAAATAAAACGAAACAAGTATTGCGTGAAGTCGTTGAGCGAGATCCCCGTGTTTTAAAAGAGCCAAAAGTAACGGTTGAAGTACATCAACTCGCCGACTCTTCAATTAATTTTATTGTTCGTCCCTGGGTAAAAAGTACCGATTATTGGCCAGTTTATTGGGAGCTATTGCATAAAATCAAAGAAGCTTTAGACGAAAATGGTATCGACATTCCATTCCCACAAATGGATGTACATTTAAACAAATTGAACTGATCTTAGTCAGCATGACAGAAAAAATAACGAAGGCTAGCCTTCGTTATTTTTTAGGTTTATATACCCCGCATACATCAATGTCTTGTGTGACGTTGGAGCTAGAACTAGAACTAGAACAGGGAGCACTGTTGTTCCAAGAGCAAGGATTAAGCGTCGGGAAAGTGAAAATCGAGTTAGGGCAACTTACCAATAACTCACAGAAAATTCACATCCAGTTCGTTATGATCAGGCAAGATGACACTCTGCCTAGCCAGAGTGACAGAGAGTAAGACTCGGCGGGCAGAACATTATTTATCCAGATAAGGTGAGTTATATGAAATGGTTTCCTCAGTTTGTGATTGCTTTGTGTAGCTTGATTGCTGTAAGTGCTCAGGCTCAACAGTTTAATTTTCCCCACATTGTAACTACTGGCTATGGGGAGGTGACAGCTGTCCCCGATCGTGCTCAATTCTCCGTCAAAGTCGTTGAAACGAATATGAATGCTGAACAAGCCAAAGCGAGAGTTGATAACGTTGTGGCTGAATTTACTTCACAATTGAAGCAATCAGGAGTTGAGGCCGAAGCTATTTCTAGCTCTAACCTCTATTTAACACCGCAATACCATTACCCTAAATCGGGTCAGCCTGAGCTACTTGGCTACCGCGCTCAACGCAGTATTACGGTAGAAGTGACCAAGGTGAGCCAGCTTAATCAATATTTAGATTTAGCCTTGGCGCAAGGTATTAATCAAATTGATAACGTGCAGTTGAAAGTCAGTGAACAAGAAAAATACCAAGCACAAGCAAGAATGGCCGCCATCACGGACGCAAAAATAAAAGCGCAGTCTTTAGCCTCGGGGTTTAACGCTAAGCTTGGTAGTGTATGGCGGATTGAATACCATGCAATCTCGGCACAACCCGTGTTAATGCGTAGCGCAAATATGAGTGAGCAAGCATTAGTGAATGATACGTATCAAGATTCTACGTTGGTAATACGAGATCGAGTGGATGTGATCTATAAATTAATACCGTAACCTTGGTCATTATCTGGTTTTAATCCATTCGGTCTTGGCAGCAATAGCCGTTACCTCCTTCCCATTTGAAATTGCAGTGCTGCTCGTTTTGATGGGGCAGCCTAAGCACAAGGTTTATCCAGCGGTATCGGGTTTATTTACTTGCTGATGACCTGCAATTTCAAGCTGTTTGGGTATTTGTAACTTCATTTCGTCTATTCAGGCTGGTAGTTTTATATTCAATGGTCAATAAATGCTGCTATAATAACCAACTTGATTGAATTCATCATGTTTGAATAGGGTTATGAGACTTTCTAGAATTGTTATTTTTCTTCTCATTACCACGATTCTCATTACCTCTTCTATTATTGCCTACTATTCGCAGCGTTATCAGCAGGTTACCGAAAAAAGCTTGTTGAATACTGCTCAGCAAGCGCTCATTCAGTTAAATTATAATGTACGTGAATATAACAATATTGAAGATCAGCTTTTCTCTGTTATAAATTTATTGAGTCACGGACAAGCAACTCATCACTATGCCCTTTCTGAAAGTAAATTGAATCAGTCGAGTCTGGAAGCCATTTTTATCTCAGTGGCTGAAAACCAAAAATGGTATAACTCGATTTTTTTTCTTAATAACAGTGGGGGCGTGAGTTTAAAAGTCGATTATTCATCGGTGACTCAACGAGCCACGCCAGTAGCTGAACCATTTATTTATCCACAACCGGATCTACTGCTCTACGCAAATCAATTAAGTAAAGAGCAAGTCGGTATTTGGGTAGTCAGTGGCGATAACAGTAATATTCCTTCATTACAACTAATTACACCGATCATTATACAGAACCAGCGTTATGGCTACGTCGTTGTTGATGTTGATCTTTGGCGATTATCTTATCGGCTCAATTATTCACTTGAAGAAGATTTACACCCTCAAATAGTTACCGAGCAAGGGCTCTATCTTACTCAAAAGTTAGCGCATCATAGTTTAATGAAACCGGGCGTTATTTTTGACCAATTGGTCAGTCAGTTTCCTGACACTTGGCACGCTATGCGCACAGAAAACAGCGGTTATCGAGTAGAGAATGGACATCTTATTGTGTTTCATCAAGTTGCTCTTTCAGATCAGCGTAAATTTTATTTAGTGATCGATTTAACGCCCAATCAGCTATCTCAACGCGCTGCCCGTGATTTGAATGATTTAGTTAAAGAAGGCATCTTTGTTTTTTTATTGGTGCTTATCTTTGTTTTACCGACCATTTCGATGTTATTACATTACCATCGAAGAAATATGGAAAGTAAGTTAGCGAGAGCCGCGCTCAGTGGTACATCTGCGGTGATGATTTCAGATCGATCACATCAAGTTATGGCGGTGAATGATGAATTTGAAAAAATTACAGGTCTATCAAGAAGTTGGGCTTTAGGGCGTAATGCACTTAAGGTTCTTCTGTCTCATCATGGTCTTCAGTTTGTGATGGAAGTGTTGGAGGCGGTTACTAGCGACTATTTATGGGAAGGAGAAGTTGAATTCACGTCTCCCCAAGGGCAGATGTTGACAACGATTATCCGCATTCAGGCCATTTTAGAGGGCGGAAAAGTCAGCTACTACATTACTTCTATTATTGATATCAGTGAGCGAAAAGCTTTAGAGAACAAACTACGGGAACTGAGTGAGAAAGATGGTTTAACGCATATATGGAACCGTCGTAAATTTGAACAAGAGTTACGTATTCAAAGCCAGTTGATTGGACGTGATGATGGACATCATACCTGCTTAGCTCTACTTGATATTGATTTTTTTAAACGAATTAATGACGAGCAAGGTCATGATCAAGGCGATCGAGTAATTAAAGGGATTGCGCATCAAATGCTGATCCAATTAAGAACTAGCGATTTTATTGCTCGAATCGGCGGAGAAGAATTTGCCGTAATCATGCCCCATACTCAGCTCGAAGATGGCTATTTAATTATTGAAGAGTTGAGAAAATCAATCGCATCGCAAGAGAGTCTTTCTGTTTCGATCAGTGCCGGAGTCACTGACTTGAGCAAGGATATTACCCGTTCGTATAAATGCGCTGATATTGCGCTGTATGAAGCAAAAACATCGGGACGTAATCAAGTTGCGATTTGTCGTAGCAACGACGATATTGCTTAGTTTGTATTTTGCTGATTAGGATAAAATGCGCTATTACTGCTGAATAGTTAGTGGCCAACAGCGGGCGAGTGGTCGCTTCGAGTCGCAAGGACGTTGTATCAAGCGTTTGTTGGCTGGTGATCAAAGTTAAATAATAAAAAAATCGGGGCGTTAGCCCCGATTTGATCACTTTTGACACTCAATAAATTACAAATTACAGCACATGTACCGAAGCGGTATTTGTGGTACCTGAAGCAACCAATGCACCAGAAACCATGACAGCGATGTCACCTTTCTTACCTAAGCCTGATGTTAACGCAATTTCTTTACCTAAGTGGTAGAAATCATCAGTACTTTCAATCGAATCAACTACAACAGGAACGATACCTTTGCTAAGCACGAGCTGAGCAGCCGTTTTTTTGTTGGTTGTTACCGCAATGATGTTTGCCGTTGGGAAGTACTTACGTACTGAACGAGCTGATTTACCCGCTTCTGTTGCAACGACAATTAATGGTGCTGCTAGTTTTTCAGCCGTATCTACCGCGCCTTTACAAACGGCTTCAGTAATACGTAGGCGAGGGCTGTCTAAGCGTGAACCGAGTTCAGCCTTAAGAGCGGCATCGGTACGAGCAGCGATCTGTGCCATAATCGTCACCGCTTCAACGGGGTATTTACCTTTAGCTGTTTCACCCGATAGCATAACAGCATCAGTACCATCCATGATCGCATTCGCAACGTCACCCGCTTCTGCACGAGTTGGACGAGGATTTTTGATCATTGAATCTAGCATTTGAGTGGCTGTAATCACTACTTTACGTGCGCGGTTACATTTTTCGATCATCATTTTCTGAGCAAAAATAACTTCTTCTGCTGGGATCTCAACACCTAGATCACCACGAGCAACCATGATGCCGTCAGACAGCTCAAGAATTTCATCAAAGTTATCGACACCTTCTTGGTTTTCGATTTTAGAGATGATTTGGATGTTTTCGCCACCGTTAGCTGTGAGTACTTCACGGATTTCTTTCACATCAGACGCTTTACGAATGAAAGATGCAGCAACGAAATCAACACCTTGTTCACAACCAAATTTCAGATCATTTTTGTCTTTTTCTGACAGTGCTGGAAGGTTAACGGATACTCCTGGTAGGTTGACACCTTTATTTTCACCTAATGCACCGTTGTTGAGTACTTTACATTTTACTTCAGTTGCGGTGGTTGAGATGACTTCCATTTCAATCAAACCGTCATCCACTAAAATTGTGTTACCGGCTGTCAAGTCTTGAGCAAAGCCTGGATAAGTGACCGCAACAATATCTTTGTTACCCACAACCGATGTGTCGGTTGTAAAAGTGAACTCTTGACCTGCCACCAGATCAACATCTTCACCATTTTCAAGTTTGATGGTACGGATTTCAGGGCCTTTAGTATCTAACAGAATCGCGAGTTGCTGACCGGTGGCTTCCATGACTTTACGGAAGTTTGCGATACGAGTGCCGTGTTCAACGTAGTCGCCATGAGAGAAGTTTAAACGCATAACGTTCATACCTGCGTTAACCAGTTCAGTTAACTTCTCTACAGATTCAGTTTTAGGGCCAATCGTACAAACGATTTTGGTCTTTTTCATGGAAAGGTATCTCCGGTAAATAAATTAGGATGAATTTAAAGTTTAATTTAGTGTAATGCTGAGCTTTAAAATGATCTCGGAGGGCAAGTTTTTCGTCTCAATTGCCAAGTTTTATTCACGAATATGTCATCTTAAAGCTGAAAGTCTTTCAGCAGATTTAGTCATTTTATGACTATTTGTCTGATGTTAAATTTCAAAAAGTGCCAACTTATCGCCTTAAAGTCGCGATTGTTGACACAATGTTTTACTAATTTCTGTAATTTATTTTCTTTTCGGGTGTGAATTCTATCATCTAATGAAGCGAATATCACGATTTAAGATTTGTCTTAGAACAAGGTTTTAGCGCTAAATATTAATTTTTTAGATCGAAATAAATAGACGCTTATGTTTCGAAGTGATTATAATTGGTTTCGAATCGAAATTTTATTTATCTAAAAACATGTCTAAACGAAACACTCAAGTAAGACGACACGCCATTGCCTGCTTAGTTAGCGAGCAAGGAGAGGTGAGTGTCGAAGCATTGTCTACTCAATTTAAAACATCAGAAGTCACCATTAGAAAGGATCTTGCGTCTTTAGAGATGAATGGTTTACTCCTACGTCGCTATGGTGGTGCTATTGCTCTTCCTAAAGAGGTGATGGCAGATGAACTTAATGAAAAAGTTTCGGTTCGAAAGGTTTCGTTAGCGAAAGCGGCAGCAAAATTAATTAAAGATCATCATCGGATAGTCATTGATAGCGGCAGCACAACGGCGGCGCTTATTCAGCAATTAAATGACAAACGAGGTCTGGTGGTGATGACTAACTCATTGCATGTCGCCAACGCGCTCAACGACTTGGAAAGTGAACCGACGTTACTTATGACCGGTGGAACCTGGGATACCCATTCTGAATCTTTTCAAGGCAAAGTGGCTGAATCTGTCCTGCGCTCTTACGATTTTGATCAACTTTTTATCGGTGCGGATGGCATTGATCTTGAGCGTGGCACCACGACCTTTAATGAATTAACCGGCTTAAGCCAAGTGATGGCGGATGTTTCCCGAGAAGTGATCGTGATGGTTGAGTCCGATAAAGTGGCAAGGAAAATCCCAAATTTGGAACTGGCTTGGCAACGTATTGATGTATTGGTCACTGATCGTGATCTCAGTGATGAATACACCAAAAAGATTGAATCTCATCAAGTTCGAGTGATTCGAGCTTAAATCAAGCCTTATTACCTTGACGTTAGCCCGCTAAATGGCCTTTGCTTGCAGCCTCGGGCTAGCGATCAAAAATTAATAACAATTATGGAGTTTTTATGTGTGGAATTGTGGGTGCGGTAGCGCAGCGAGATGTAGCAGAGATTCTAGTCGAAGGTTTACGTCGGTTGGAGTATCGAGGTTACGACTCAGCAGGAGTCGTTGTAGTTGATGAACACAATCAACTGACTCGAATTCGTCGCCTAGGTAAAGTACAAGAGTTAGCCGATGCTGTAGAAGCGGCGCATGTTTCTGGCGGAACGGGAATCGCCCATACTCGCTGGGCAACCCATGGAGAGCCATCTGAGATTAATGCTCATCCTCACATGTCTGGTGATATTGCGGTCGTTCATAATGGCATTATTGAGAATCACCAAGTGCTACGCGATTGCTTACGTGAGCGAGGATATGTTTTTGAATCACAAACGGATACAGAAGTGATCGCCCATTTAGTTGATTGGGAGCGTCGCACATCGAATACGTTAATTGAGGCATTACAGAAAGCGGTTAAACAATTAGAAGGCGCTTACGGCACCGTGGTGTTGGATCGTAACGATCCTAGTCGAGTCGCGGTCGCTCGTTCCGGTAGCCCGATTGTGATCGGTTTTGGTGTTGGGGAAAACTTCCTCGCCTCCGATCAATTGGCACTGCTGAGCGTGACTCGTCGTTTTATGTATCTTGAAGAGGGGGATGTCGCTGAAGTTACCCGCCGAGAAGTGAATGTTTTTGCTGCTAATGGCGAACCCGTGGTACGCGAGATTATTGAATCTAATGCCGAGCACGACGCTGGAGATAAAGGCAAATATCGCCATTTTATGCAGAAAGAGATCTTCGAACAGCCGACCGCTTTACTCAATACAATGGAAGGGCGGATCAGTCACGATACCGTAATCACCGAAAGTATTGGAGTACATGCAGCAGAGATCTTAAGTCAAGTTGAACACGTTCAAATTGTGGCGTGCGGTACCTCTTACAACGCAGGGATGACGGCCCGCTATTGGTTTGAGGCGCTTGCTGGAGTTAGTTGCGATGTTGAGATTGCCTCTGAATTTCGTTACCGTAAATTTGTCACGCGTCCGAAGAGTCTATTGATTACCCTGTCTCAGTCTGGTGAAACGGCAGATACTTTGGCAGCGTTACGTCTCGCCAAAGAAAAAGGTTACATGGCCGCAATGACCATTTGTAATGTTGCAGGCTCTTCACTGGTACGAGAATCTGATTTTGCCTTTATGACTCGGGCGGGCATCGAAATTGGCGTCGCCTCAACCAAAGCTTTTACCACGCAACTGTCTGCTTTACTTATGCTGGTCACGGCACTTGGCAAGCAAAAAAAGGTGATTGATAGCGAACAAGAATCAGAGATTGTGCAGGCTTTACATGCCTTACCAAAACAAATAGAACAAGCGCTTGCCTGCGAAAAACAAATAGAAGTGATTGCAGAAGATTTTGCTGATAAGCACCACACACTCTTTTTAGGGCGTGGTGAATTTTATCCGATAGCCTTGGAAGCTTCACTGAAGCTCAAAGAGATCTCTTATATTCATGCGGAAGCTTATGCTGCTGGTGAGTTAAAACATGGGCCATTAGCTTTGATAGATGCGGACATGCCCGTTGTGGTGGTCGCGCCCAGCAATGATCTGTTAGAAAAACTGAAGTCTAATATTGAAGAAGTACGAGCGCGTGGTGGGCTGTTATATGTTTTTGCTGATCAAGATGCTGGTTTTGAAGCTGATGAGACAATGAAGATCATTACCATGCCATCTGTCAGTGCAATTACCGCTCCGATCTACTATACCTTACCTATGCAGTTACTCTCTTATCATGTTGCGTTGATCAAAGGAACTGACGTTGATCAACCTCGTAATCTAGCCAAAGCGGTTACGGTTGAGTAACCGCTTATATTGATTGCACTAATTTATATTGATTGCAAAAATGGCGGTAAACTTCAGTGTTCCGCCATTTTTTTACGGCAGTTTTTGACTGTTGCATTCATGTCTCATACCCAGAGTATCCATCCCAATCATTCCCTTAGTCAGTAACCATCTGAATGATGTCTTTAGCCTCCAATTGCTGCTAATAACCTTGTTAATGATATGGTTTATTGATTTTGATTAATTTTTCTTCAATCAAATCACGCTAGTTACCATAACGGGCTTGATTTCCAATATCACTAAAAGTTAATATTAATGATAATAATTATCATAAACTTTGATGTGTGACTGGGGGTACCCCAATTCACTGATCTTTCTATATTTTGAATTAAAGCAGTAGGATTTATGAATGTTTATCATCGGCTATCTCCGATCGGGATGGCTATCTTTGTATCTTTATATGGCAGTTCATTTTCGGCATATGCTGAAGATGAAGCGCCTCCCGCTCAAGAAGTGATGGTTGTAGTGGGTTCAGGGGTAACGTTAGAGCACATTGAGCTTGAGCAATTACCGAAGACAAACCCGACATTGTCAGAATTATTAAAACATCAGCCTCGTATCGGTATTAATGATGCTCAAACGTCGATGCAAGGGGGAACACTAAGGCCGGATGAAATATCCTTATCAGGAGCTAGACCTCACGAGACAAAATATACCATTGGTGGCGTTGGGGTTAATAATATTACGACGTTTGCTAATCAATCGGATCTTCCTACTGAATTATCTTCAGGACACTCGTCAGGTTATTTTGTTGATACCACGTTAATTGACAGTGTTGAAGTTTTTGACCATGACATTAGTGCCGAACATGGTGGATTTACCGGCGGTGTCATTAATGTTGAACTGCGTCAACCAAAAGAGAAATTCACCGTCGATTATAGCTATCGTATGAATGATAGTGCCTGGAATGCAGCACAAAAGGTAGGCAAAAACTTTCAAGATTCGTATGGAACGCCTATTGATGGCTCGGGGAAATACCAGCCTAACTTTCAAAAGCGCATGCATGCATTGCATATGAGTGGTGCGATTAGTGAGACCCAGCAACTCGCGCTTAATATCAGCCGCCAAGAGTCAGATATTCCACTTGCGAATAGTAAAGATGTCGATCAAAGCATGAATAATTTATTCATCACTCATATTTGGCAACGGGCTAATTGGAAAGCAACCACTGATTTTCGTTATGCGTATCATCAAAGTAATCATTTTATGAATGATGCACTAAATGATAAAGCTGCGCAGGAAAATAGTGAATCGACCAATAAGCATCAAGGCATAGGGGGATCGTTTAAGTTAGAGCATGCGTCAGAGTTTGGGGTATGGAAAAACGCATTTGCCTATGATCGATTGGTTGATGAGCGTGCATCTGATGCCAACTACTTTAAATCGGTTTTTAAGCGAGAAAATGGTGAGCTTATTGCTTATAACCAAGGGGGGTATGGTGATCTGACCCAAGAGCAAGACAGCTATCAATTAAAATCGACCTTCTATGCGACGCCTATCTATTTCGGCGAAACAGAGCACCTCTTTACATTTGGTGCTGAATTAAACCAGCAAAAAGGTCAAGTCGTACGGCCTAATGAGCATATGGTGTATCAATATCAAGAAATGGTACCTGGTAATCCTAAAATTACCAAACTGACGCGCTACTTTGCGGCTGACTACCATGTTTCGGAAGCACACTACGGCTTATTCGCCGAGAATAATATGCAGTGGCACCGTTGGGGCATGAAGCTTGGCGGACGTGTTGATCGTATTGGTGGTTTTGATCGTACGGTGTTTTCACCACGTATCACAACTCGCTGGGATTTTGATCTTGAACAAACGAACCGAATTACGCTTGGAGCAAATCGTTACTACAGTACTAATCTGCTCGGCTGGGCTTTAAAAGCCGAACAAAATAAATATCAATCGGCTCACAAAAATTGTACGCCACTAGATGGTAACTACAACCATGTTGGGAGCGACAATCTGACTTGTCTTTCTTCCAGCTCTGGGGATGCTTTGTCTCTTCGCCATGCTGATGTGCCTTACGCGGACGAAATAAGTGCCTCTTGGGCGATAGATGTCAGCAACGTTATGATGAAAACTGTTTACGTTTATCGTAAGCAACGAGATGGCATCACCTATTCAAAAAATGCCAATGATGGGATGGCCACGTTACACAATAATCTAAAAAGTGATGATCAAATCATCAGCTTAGAAATCAGTACCATTCGTCCTTATGCCTTTATTGGGGGAGAGTTTAATGCTCATTGGCAGATCGCCCATAATCGAAGAAGAGGTTATGGTGATGTAAAAGCGAATTATGATCAAAGTAATGATTTAGGCGGGGGTTTTCAGGATGAATGGGTACTCTTGGATGGTGAGCTAATTCGTTACAGTACGATGGATGTGAGTGGTTACCAATCACCAATTAAAAGTAGTCTTGATTTAATGATGCATTGGAGAAATTTAGGCGTTGTATGGAATAACCGTATTAACTACCAACAAGGCAAAAAAACAACGGCTTATGAGGGAATGAAAACGGTTGAGATCAACGGTCAATCAGAAACGGTTAACTCGTTAGTTAGCCAATCGCTCGATGACTTAATGACCTGGGATATGTCAGTCAATTGGACACCAACACAGTTAAATAACCATCTTGTGTTGGGATTGAGTGCGACAAACTTACTCAACACACAAAAAGTAATTTCTTCCTCCGGGATACAGCTTGGCAATGTGGTTCCCAACGAATACTACAACCAAGGAAGACAAGTCTGGTTCAATATCAGCTTACGTAATTAGTGTTCCCCTTAGCTATGAACAAGGAATCGGCGCGGTAACGCGCCGTTATAAATATGCGACAATTATTGATTGTTATTACAACGTGCTTATTTTTTTTGGGGTGTCAACAAGCACCTCAACCAATCGATACTCCTTTAAAAGAACGTAGTGATCTTATTCGAGGTCAGCTACCAAATGGCTTGCAATACATTCTGGTTAAAAATGCACGACCAGAAAATAGAGTGTCGCTACAGCTGGTCGTTCATGCCGGATCATTAGATGAAGAGGATGATCAAAAAGGCATCGCTCATTTAGTTGAACATATGGCATTTAATGGCACACAACATTATCCCGCCAATACGCTGATAGAACATCAAGAAAAACTAGGCATGGTCTTTGGGCGAGATGTTAATGCCATGACCGAATATTACACCACATCTTATTTTCTTCATCTTCCGGATAATACCGAATCAATGATGAATGAAGGTTTCCACATGTTGGCACAACAAGCGAGTGCATTGGTGTTTGATCCTGATGAACTGGAGAAAGAACGCCCTGTTGTGGTGGAAGAGTGGCGCAGTGGCCTATCCATGATGTCACGTTTAGGTAAAGCGAATCGACAAATTTTACTTAACCACAGCCGATTTGGTGATCGTGAACCGATTGGCGATATGGATCTTGTACGACATGTCGATGCCAGTCGAATTAAAGCATTTTGGCAGGATTGGTATCATCCCAATAACATGACTTTAATTGTCGTGGGAGCGACAGAACAGGCTCAAGTCGAGGCCATGCTGGCTCGTCACTTTGCTAAATTGGCCCCACAAACACTACCTAAACGGCCTGATCTTCGTGTGCCATTAGATAACCAACTAAAACTTGAGACTATCACCGACAGTGAAATTACCACGGAAGTGTTATCACTCAACTTTAGGCAACAAGCCAAAGAACCTCGGACAGAAAGTGAGTTACGTGCACAATTACTGAATGAATTAACGATGCAGGCGCTTAATAAACGCCTGAGTGAGCAGTATCAAATCGAGAGCCAACATATCAGTAAAATGATGGCTATGGCTCGCCCACTCGCCACCGGATATCGTAATAACCGTCTGATGGCCCTGTTGACTACCGATGACTACCAGTCCAGCGTGCAAGAAATGTTTGGTCAATTAAGCCGTTTTGCCGAACATGGGATCAGTCAAAGTGATTTAGATACGGTGCGTTATAGTTTGATTAGCCGCTATCAACAAATGGCAGACTCGTTACGCGATACGACGAATCGACGCGTGATGATGTCAGTGTTTAATCGTCTTCGAACGCAATCACCTTTAGTAGATAATCATCAATACGCTGAGCAGGTTGAGTTATTGGCTAACAGCATTCTTGTCTCTGAAATTAATCAGCATTTAGCGCAAATGGTACACACTCAACAGCCGATTGTGATTGCTCAAATTCATCCGGATAGTTTAGATAAACTGCCTTCAGAACAGCGCTTAAATCAAGCTTGGACAGTTGCCAAAGCGAATCCACCAGCAGCAACAGAAGTCGTGACTGTCCGGTCGCAATTGATGGCTTCTCCGCCTAAGCCTGCGAAAATCATCTCACACCGAGAAGAGAGCGGCGTTCACGTGTGGGAACTCGACAATGGCAGCCAAGTATGGTTTGAAGCAAGCGAAGAAACCGCGAACCAGTTGCTCATCGAATATCGAGGTTGGGGAGGAACGGCGCATCTACCCAATGCATTACGTCGTCCTGCCATGCAACTGCGCCAAATGGGCCGGTTCGGCTATGCCGGATTAAACAGTCAACAGTTGAAGATGCTTAATGCTCCTTACGCAAATAAAATCATGACATTTGTTAACCAAGACAGTCATGGATTTATCGGCTCTTCTGATGTGAACTCATTAGAGAATTGGCTACAAAATATTCATCTGCAAATCACACAACCACAGGTTGATGAAGCGTTGTGGCAATCGAGCAAATTATTGATTGAACGAGGTATCGAAAACCGTTTAACCAGTGCTCACGGGCAATTTAATTCAGCGATTGATGCGATTCGTTATCAACATAACCCTGAATTACAAGCATTGAGTCTGGATGAATTGCACCAAATCAGTACCGATGATCTTTTAACCGCTTGGCAGCAGTTGTTTGCCAGTGCTGCAGGTCATCAACTGGTGATAGTTGGTAACGCAGAACCAGAACAAGTCATTGAACTGGCTAGGCGTTATATCGGTTCGTTACCCTCTTCAACACGTCGTTACTTTCCAGTTCCATTACCACCATTGGCGGAGGGGCGTCATCAAATCAGGATTGCCGCTGGTGAAGAGCCAATGGCTGTCACGAGTTTATTGTTCAATCAGCCGATGAAATACCGTCTTGAGCAAGCCGATCAAGCCTATTTATTAAGTCGTATCATCAGTAATCGTCTCCGAGAGTCGTTACGCGAAGATGCGGGAGGGGTTTATTCGGTACGTTTTGCCATTCGATTTGATCGTCATCGAAATCAAGCTTTTGGCATGATTAGTTATAGCCATGAACCTCAACGAAGTCAGGAGTTAAAAGATCAAGTTTTGGCAGAGATTGAAAGCCTAAAAACGCACGGCGTGACCAAGCAAGAGCTTCAGCGAGTGATCCATCAAACCAAACAAGCCTTGGTTGCTGATAATTTAAGTGATCGACAACGGATTGCTTATCTTAAGTCGGCAGCTCGTTACGGGGAGAGTTTAACCGCAGTAGAAGACTATTTATCTTGGATTGATGGTGTGGAGCCGGAGAGCTTAACGGCTTTAGCTCAAACGATATTTTCTACCTCAAACTGGATCGATGCCTTGTTAGTGCCTGCTAATGATAGCGATATTGAATCATCGATTTAGCCATTCGGTCGAGCGCTCGCTGTTGGCCAGCGCTCGTTAATTCTGGTGAATTTATGCTAATTTTTAAACAGTTTTTAATGATTGCAAAACCGTATTGGTTGAGCCGAGCCAGTGTACTTAGCTGGCTACTTTTTCTGATCACGATCGCTTTATCTTTGCTGTTGGTTCAGGTGATGGTACAGCTCAATAGCTGGAATAAAGCATTTTTTGACGCTTTAGCAGCCTTGGATGGGCCACTTATTTATGATCTATTGTTGAAGTTTATCGGCATTGTTGCCTTAGTCGTTGTGATGACAGTATACGCTAAATGGCTGCAACAATGGGTAGAGCTGCGTTGGCGAACTTGGTTAACGGAACGGTTTGTCAGTCGTTGGCTCAGCCAACAAAATATTTACCACCTTACCCTAAGGGATGAACCCGATAATCCAGATCAACGCATCGCAGAAGATATCAAATTATTAACGACTGACACGCTTTCTTTAATCATTGGATTGGTTAAAAGCGTGGCGACCTTGAGTGCTTTTAGCGTTATTTTATGGCGTTTATCGGGCGACTTTCTCTTACCGTTATTTGATGGTGTGCAACTATCAGGGTATTTATTATGGTTAGCCTTACTTTATTCTGTGATTGGTGCGGGAGTGACCCATTTTTTTGGGCATAAGTTACATCGTCTGTTCTATCAACAACAAAAACGAGAAGCCAATTTTCGTGCTAATTTATTGCGTAGTCGAGACAGTGCTGAACAAATCGCACTAATGAAAGGACAGCAGCGAGAAAAAGCCCAGCTTGATTCACGATTCAGCGACATTGCACTCAACTGGAAAGCATTAATGGCGCGTGAAAAGAAACTCGGATTAGTGGTGAATACTTACCATCAAATAGCGGCAATGGTACCTTATTTTGCGGCTATACCGGCATTGATGGCAAATGTGATTACTGTCGGTGGGCTCTTTCAGGTAAAAATGGCTTTCATGAAGGTTTATGCCTCTTTGAGTTGGTTTATTTTTCGTTATGATGATCTCACGCGTTGGAGTGCGACGGTGACTCGCTTAGGGCAGTTTGTTGAAGCGATGGAGCGATGTGAACATTTAGCCACTGATGCTTCCCGGCCTGCATTGCATCAACAGCCAGGTCAAGGTATTCGTTGCCAAGCACTTTCGATCTTACGCCCTGACGGCTCAGCGCTGCTTTCTGAGTTAGATTTACAACTGGCGGCGGGGGAATCAATGATGATCCAAGGGCCGAGTGGGTTAGGTAAATCGACACTGTTACGCACCTTAGCGGGAATATGGCCATTTTACCAAGGAGAATACCAAGTTCAGCCAGCAGGCGTATTGCTCTTGCCACAAAAACCGTACTTACCCACTTCAACCTTGAGAAGCTGTTTAAGTTATCCACATCCAGAGTTAGCGGATAATCAGCCTTATATAAAGGCATTAGAAGCCGTTGGGTTGGAATTTTTATCATCAAAATTAGATGAAGAAGCAGAGTGGCAAGCACGATTGTCTGGGGGCGAGCAACAAAAATTAGCCTTAGCGCGAGCCTTTGTGGTGCAGCCAGAAACGTTGATTTTAGATGAAGCAACCAGCAATTTGGATGAGCCAACCGCTTATTTACTGATTAAAAAGTTACGTGACACGTTACCCAATAGCGTCATTCTGATGGTCAGCCATCAGCGCCATTTAGCCCCTCTTTTTCAGAAGACCCTCGATTTAACCCCTCAGTTTGAAGAGCCGGTTAGGCCAACAAGGCAAACCGTGGACACCCCTGTATTCGCTTGATTGAACGAGGTGATGATAATTAACAATTACACACATTAATGACACGGATTGATGCTGTGGCTCTGATGGGCTTAACGACAGATGATGTCGTTAAGCCCTATTTTTAACATCAGATCCATCAATCTGCATCACCCAATTTGCTAAATCTGGTAGAGCCATCGAGAGCGCTTTGAGCTGTAAACGTCAGTGAGTTCCATTTTTGTATGTCGGCAGTTGCACTCTTTTTCGAACGTTTGTTATAGAATGAGCACGTTGCGCATCGTCAGTTATGCCGATTAAATTCATCCTAGCGTGAATGCGTGACGTTAATTAAATGTTCAACGAGGATGATCATGAATAAAACAATATTCGAACGTGCAGTACTCGATCGTTTGTTAGTCGAGAAGAATTTTTCCTTGTTGATCGATGCCGATCAGCATGACTTGGATCTGCCCAATGAAGAGGATTGGCAGCGTCGCCTCGAGCAAAGTGAACCGGATAGCTGGGAGGCGAATTTTTTGGCCTATCTTCATGAGCGAGACCAGCATCTTGAAAGTCTTCCTATTGTGGGTGGCGAGTTAACGCAGTCAGTGATTCAGCGTGGGGAAGCGATCATTTGGTCACCGGATAAAATCGCTATTCCAGCATTGCGAGAACTACAGCAATACGCTAAACGTATATTGGTCAAAATTGACGGATTAAACACCCAAATTATACTAATCACCGACGCGAATTATCCACGGCCCAATAAAGCATTACTGATCCAGTATGCGAACGCCGTAAGACAAAAAGTCGTCGCAAGTTTTGAGTTAGGTAAAAACAACTTGCACAGTGTGAGCATCACCGTACTTATGCTCGGTGAAATCGATAATGATGTGCGCCATTTTGCTAAACAAAACACTAAGCGTATGGGTATGGATAGGAATTTCATTCATTACGTCTGCGTTGACGCTCTGCATGAGCATATCTGGACTCCGACTCCTATTCGAAGTGGCAGTATAAAGCAGGTTATTAAAGCGACATTTTCTTCACTCGATCATCGCTTAGAAACATTATTTAATCACTATAATGCTGTGACGGTGAGTTGGCCAAGAATCGTATTGTCCGGTCTTGGTGCATTTATTATCACTACTGCGATGAATGTCATGGTGGCGAGTTTCGATATTGGATTTCTCTCGATGTTGAGCCGCATTTTAGTTCCGACATTGGTGTTCGTTATTGCTTTTGCTACGATGAAGAATCGCACTCAAGCTTACAAGCAGATTATGTTTTCCTTGTTAATCTACCTCACTTTGTTGCTTGCAATGCTGTTCTATTTCAGTCCACCTGGCAATTTTGGCGAATGGTTAAATTTGGCACAGTTGCTATTCTTGACCAGTATGCCAGCGTTAATCATCGGGCGGGTGTTGGAGATCACTCGCTAAGAGGGTCATATACCGTCGCAACAGTGCTGCAACGCCAAGTTGTTTCGGTATATATGCCGGTTTTCTAGTCTAACAGCGAAGTTAGAGACAGCTTACTTAGAAACAGTTTACATAGTTACGCGCAATACACTGATTGGCTAACGTTTTTGCCTGGTTTAATTGTGATGGAGTTAAAACCGTATCAGGAATTATTAAGTGGTTGAACCGATCTAATCCAGACGAACCCTGATGTGACCGATGATGGTCAGAAACGAGCTGCAACATTTTTCCCGTAACCCAATTTTTTTCGACGTTTTCGCCCCGAGCATAATGGAACGACAGATTCCACATTGCGGGGCCAAAGCCTTGTTGGGCGGCTTTGGTGTACCACTCGAATGATAGCTCTGGATCACTGGAAGTATAATGCAAACCGAGTAGATTTTGAGCCGGTGCATAACCTTGAAGTGCCGATTTTTC
Organism: Vibrio fujianensis; assembly: GCF_002749895.1. Lineage (GTDB taxonomy): Bacteria > Pseudomonadota > Gammaproteobacteria > Enterobacterales > Vibrionaceae > Vibrio > Vibrio fujianensis. The sequence goes on from NZ_NBUS01000043.1 coordinate 117,673, forward strand.
ATACCACGTAAAAGGCTGAAAGATATCTGGCACGGTTTGGCCATTACGGGTTCGTTGTCGAAAGGTTTTGTTAAGTTGCTGGCCATAATAGAATTGATTTTCCGCGTCTCCTTGCTCAGCAAGTAGCTGCACTAGATAATTTTTAGCTGTCTGATGCCCCAAACGCGTACCTTCTCGCAGATGAAATTCCGCTTGTTTGATGTCTTTATCGATACCGACTCCATTAAAATAGATAAAGCCAAGTTTTGCATGTGCGGACGCAAATTGTTGTTCCGCTGACCTTTGGTAGTAGTTTATCGCCTCTTGTATTTGTCCCGACTGCTCAGCGTAAGACCCAAGAACGAACTCCGCATGGGCATGTTTTTGCTGCGCTGCTTTTTGCATCCATTCCAAGGCGTTGTCGTGATTTTTCCCGACCCCCTTGCCTTCAAAGTACAACCGCCCAAGCTGATATTGTGCATCGGCATTGCCCGCTTCGGCCGGTTGTCGATAGAGATCAGCCAGTTTGTCACCCTTTTGAACTAGGTTAGGATTCGCTTCTAGCAAACGTGCCAGTTCATAACGTGCATCGTTATTGTCTTGCTCAATGGCTTGTCGAAATAGTTGTTCCGCGGCTTCAACATCAACCCATACAATCCAATCTTCTGTATATAGGCCATTGACATACCAGCGCCCCAATTCTGTTTGTGCTGCGCTACTGCCACCATTCGCTGCCTTTTTGAGCCATTGTAAGGCCTGCTTAGCGTCCGCCACCATCTGAGTAGACTCATACTCGCGTTGGAATTGTCGTGCTATCTGATATTGTGCTTGCGGATCTCCCTGCTGTGCAGCCTGATGAAACCAGTCCAATGCTTTGGTTGGATCGGCTTCAACGCTTTGTCCCTCAAGCAACATGAGACCTAGTTGATATTGCGCGTTGCGATCGCCTTGTTCTGCGTGACTTTTGACTTGCTGATAGTCTAAAGGCGTCTCCTCTGAGGGAGCGCGCTGTAAGTCAATAAGAAAAAAGAGACTAAATACGATGGCAATAAGAGGTAAAATTCGTGTTCGCATCATAATATTTAAAATAAGAGGTTATCATTTGGATGCTATCTAAGTTAAATAGGTATGACAAGATCATTAGATGTTTGCCATTATTTTAGCTCATTGGTTTTCCATGCAAACAGGAACACTCCTCTTGATGAGCGGTACGGTTTATACCCTTCCTACCTGTAACGCCAAGTTGTTTGGGTATATAGGGATATACCCTTCCTACTTGAAGCTGCAGGGGTGTTGGCTACGTTCTTTCATCCCAATCACATAGCCAGTCTATGCTCATGGGGATTCACTCACTTGCCGCCTACCTGCAACTCCAAGTTGTTTGGGTATAGATAAAAATTAGGTTGAATGGTTAAGTTAATGATAAATTAGCGACAACAGCCAAGCTGTTTGGGTACAGATCGTCAATTGCCATGAGTATCATGAGATAAAGTGAATCGATGAACATCACGAGTAAAAGCCATTTAAATCTTCAGAAGCTGATTTTATTACTTTGCGTGTTAGGGGTGGCGATTACTTTTGTCAATTTATTTTATTCTACTTACCATGTTCAAAAAGAACTACTGATTAACCAAACCATTGAATCAAATCGAGTGTATGCCAAGAAAATGTCTGATATTGCAGACAGCTTTCTTGCAGATACACTCAAGCAGTTAGAGTATAGTAGCTTGATTTTAAAAGATAAAATGGCTACAGATTCCGACCTCATGGTTGAGGTTAAGCGAGTAAAAGAGCAATCTGACTTATTTAATTCAGTTGTCGTGGTGAGTGCCGACGGTGTGATAGCTGCTATTGCGCCAGAAACGATAAGTATTAAAGGGGTTAAATTAAGTCAAGAGCGAGAGTTACAATCACTCAATGCCCGAGTTCCACTCATTACCGATCCATTCATTTCTCCTGCCGGTAACTATCTGATCAGCATTTCATTGCCTATCTTTGATGATCAACAGCACTATCTTGGTTATATCGCTGGCAATATTTACTTGGAAAAAATGAACTTTTTAACCCGTTTATTGGGTGATCATGCCTATCGAGATGGCTCATACCTGTATATTGTCGATAAAAACCGAACATTGATTTCTCATCCTGAGAAAGCTCGGATTGGAGAAGTCATTGAGAATAATGCCGCGATAAATTTGGTGTCACAAGGTATTAGCGGCGGAAGGTTAGTGACGAATAGTCAAAATATCGAGATGTTGACTGGATACGCTCCAGTTAATTTGAGCGGTTGGGGGGGGATTGTACAACGCCCGAAAGTACGAACGTTGGAAAGTTTGAACCAACAAATGTGGAATGTTGTTCTCACTTCTCTTCCTATTGGTATCGCTACATTAGCCAGTATTTGGTTTGCAGCCACTTATATTGCTAAGCCACTGTGGCAATTATCTCGCCTAGTAAACCACTTTGAGGACAAAGAGGATGCGGCTTTAGAATTGAAAAAAATAAGCCCGTGGTATTTTGAGGCTCAGCAGCTAACCGCGACGTTTATCCGAACCTTTAGTTTAATGTCCGATACGATAATGCAACTGCACTCAGACAGTTTAACCGATCCCATGACGCAACTGTTTAATCGGCGAAGATTAGAAAAAGAACTCGCCTCTATTGCGTTGGCTCCTTACCCTTTATCTTTTGTGTTTCTTGATATCGATTTCTTTAAAAAAGTCAATGATCGCTATGGGCATGATGCAGGCGATCAGGTTTTGATAGAAATCGCCGAGCTTATGAAAGCTTACTGGCCAGATGAAGCGAGTATTTATCGATTAGGTGGCGAAGAATTTCTCATCATACTTCCTCACCGTTCTTTGGTTGATAGCCAAGACAGCGCGGAGCGTTTACGCAGAACGATTGCGACTCATCGATTTACCCAAGTGGGGTACTTGACGGTCTCTATGGGGATTTCTTTTTGGCAAGAACAATCAGAAAATTCGATTGAAGAAACCATCAAAAGAGCGGATATCGCACTTTATCAAGCCAAAAAAAATGGCCGTAATCGAGTCGAAGCTATATAGTCGCCTTATTGATTAAGTGGCTCGATCTGTTATTTGAGCTAAGCGAGCAGTGAAAGGTGTATTTTGCTTTGCTTTTTTTCAAGCTATTATGAAGGTGTTGTTTGCACTTAAGACCGTTTATTATGAGTGATGCTCCCCGTAATGTTAGTCGACGTGATCTTTTTCGTAATATGCTGGCTCGTGGTAAGTCAGCCTACCAAGAAGCTGATCACTTACCAAAACGTACCATTCCTCGTCCCCCTGGTGCACTTGCCGAAGGGCTGTTTCGTGAAGTATGTGATGGTTGTGGTTTGTGTGCTGAGGCTTGCCCTAATTCTGTGATTCAATGCCACGATCAATGGCCAGAGTTATGTGTGGATTATCACCATTGCCAGCTCTGTGGTGAGTGTGCCAAGGCGTGTCCGACAGGCGCTTTGCAGCCTGCCACTCAAACCGAATTATTACCGACCTTTTCTCATGCGTGCCATAGTCGTTTATTTGGCTATTGTGAACTTTGTGTCGAGCAATGCCCGAGCCAAGCGATTCAATGCTTACCAGACCAAAAACCAACAGTAGACTCTGCCTTGTGCAATGGTTGTGGGCAGTGTCGAGCGGCTTGTCCTGCCAGTGCTATAAGCTGGAACATCAGAGTGTGAAATGGGTAACAATAATGATTTTCATTAGTGATTAATTCGGTTTTTTGGCCAATGTTACCGGTAATCTCTCTTTAATTGATGGGGATCATAGGAGAAAATAGCCACTGTTATTGATAATAGACTCACATACTGGAGGGTCTATGTCCACATCAATAATAAAAAAACTATTTACACGCCGCGAGTTTATTCAAAGCTCAGCCGCGGCTTCTGGCGTTGCGGTGGCCGCCAGTTCAATTAGCTTGCCATTTAATGCACTCGCAGCGAAAAGTGAATCATCCCCAAGCGAAGAGCAGATCCGCTATAGCGCGTGTTTAGTGAACTGTGGCAGTCGTTGTCCGTTTAAAGTTCATGTCCGTGATGGTGTGGCGGTAAAAATATCACCTGAAGATGGTGTTAATGAAGCCATTTT
>NZ_NBUS01000043.1:121773-133481 GCF_002749895.1 Vibrio fujianensis
GGACAGCATCAAATTCGTCCTTGTCTACGTGGCCGTTCGGCTCGTTTTCGCACCTATAACCCCGATCGCTTAAAATACCCCATGAAGCGCATTGGCGCGCGTGGTGAAGGAAAATTTAAACGGATCAGTTGGGATGAAGCAACTACTATTGTGGCAAATGAGTTAAAACGGGTCATTAGCACGTATGGTAATGAAGCGATTTATTATCAATATGGCAGTGGTACAACCGGTGCGAACTTACAAGGTCGTAATACCTGTAAACGGCTGCTAAATTTAGCCGGGGGCTTTTTGGATATGCATAACACATATTCTGAAGCGCAATTAAACCGAATTCAGCCGTTCGTTTTTGGTCAAGCCGGTAATATTTATGGCACTGAGCAACAAACGTTATTTTCTGAAATCAGACACTCTGATTTAGTGGTGATGTTTGGCCAAAACTTGGCGGAAACTCGCATGTCGGGTGGTGGGCAAATTGCCGAAATTTATCATGCGCTAGAGCAAAGTGGTGCCCGGGTTATTTTGATTGATCCTCGCCGTACCGACAGTGTTACCGCCTTTAATGCCGAATGGCTACCTATCCGTCCGGGAACCGATGCGGCGTTAGTGGCTGCGATTGGACATACGTTGATCAAAGAAAATTTGCTTGATGAAGCAATGCTTAATCAATATACGGTCGGTTGGAGTGAAGAAACGTTACCAGCGAGTGCCCCGGCGAATGCTTCTTATAAATCGTATATTTTAGGTTTGGGTGAAGATAAAACAGAAAAAACACCCGAGTGGGCTGAAGCATTAACGGAAATTCCAGCACAGCGTATTCGTGAGCTGGCGCGTGAAATTGCTGGCGCGAAAGCAGCGTGGATTTCTCAAGGCTGGGGTGTGCAACGGACTCAAAATGGTGAACATGCCTCTCGTGCCATTATGATGCTACCGATTATGACCGGACAGTTTGGCCGCCCTGGTACTAACATTGGGACTTGGGGAGGGAGTGTTAATTATCCATTAGCTGGCCTTGCCATTGCTAACCCAGTAAAAGTTTCCATTCCTTGTTTTAGCTGGTTAGATGCGATTACCCGTGGCACAGAAATGACAGCGAAAAAAGATTACGTCAAAGGTCGTGATCGATTAGCCACTAACGTTAAGTTTCTCTGGAACTATGCCTCGAATATGACCGGAAATCAGCACTCGAACCTAAACCAAGTGGATAAAGTGCTGCGCGATGAATCCTTGTGCGAGTTTATTCTGGTATGGGATAACCACATGACGGCGACAGCGAAGTATGCCGATTTATTATTGCCAGATGTTTCGACACTAGAATCAGATGAGTTGATCAACAACTCATACCAATCGGGCTCCTATCATTATTTGGTTCGTTTACAAAAAGCGATTGAACCTATGTGGGAAAATCGTCCGACTTATGATGTATTGGCTGAAATTGCAGAAAAAATGGGCATCAAAGAGGCCTTTACGGAAGGACGCACCTACCAAGAATGGATTGAGTTTGCGTATAACCAAGTACGTAAACAAGAGCCCCATCTTCCACCATTTTCCGAAACCGATGGTATGGGAGTGATTGATCGCCGCGTCGCTGATAGCAGTAAACATATTGCTTTAAAAGAGTTTCGCGATAATCCGCAGTTACACCCACTAAAAACGCCATCAGGTAAAATTGAAATTTACTCAGAATCGCTCGCTGAGCTCGCGACACAGTGGGAGCTATTACCAGGCGATAAAATTTCACCGATCCCAGAGTACTGGCCAGCGGTAGAAGGTATTGAAGACAAAGCGCAGTTAAGTAAATACCCATTGCAGATGACGGGCTTTCATACTAAAGGGCATTGTCATTCAACGTATTCGTCAGTGGCGCAATTGAAAGAAGCGGCTCCTGATGTGCTTTGGATGAACCCCATTGATGCGCAGGCCCGAGGGATTAAGACAGATGATTTTGTCGAAGTCTTTAATGATCGAGGTCGACTAAGAATTAAAGCCAAGGTTTCACCGCGGATCATGCCTGGAGTTACGGCTATGCCAGAAGGCGCATGGGCGAAGACCAATAAAGAAGGCGTTGATGTTGGTGGTTGTATCAACCGGCTTACCTCATTACGGCCAACAGCATTGGCTAAAGGTAACCCACAACACACAAATTTGGTCGACGTTAAGCGCATCTGAGGAGATTTTAAATGAAACAATACGGCTTTTTTGTCGACTCATCAAAGTGTACTGGCTGTAAAACTTGCCAAATCAGTTGTAAAGATGAGAAGGCGCTAGAAGTGGGCCCAAAATATCGCCGCGTTTATGAATATGGTGGCGGTGATTGGCAAAAAGTAGGCAATGCGTGGAAGCAAGATACCTTTAATTACTATTTGTCGATTTCTTGCAACCACTGTGCAGATCCTGCCTGCGTCAAAGGTTGTCCAACCGGAGCGATGCATAAGCGCTCAGAAGATGGCTTAGTGGTGGTCGATCAAGATGTATGTATCGGTTGTCGCTATTGTGAAATGCGCTGTCCTTACGGTGCCCCTCAGTTCGATGAACAGAAGAAAGTGATGTCGAAGTGTGATGGTTGTTATGAGCGGGTAGCGCAAGGATTAAAACCCGTTTGTGTCGAATCGTGTCCTCAACGAGCACTTGATTTTGATGAAATTGAGATCTTGCGGGCCAAATATGGCAATACCAATGCCGTGGCACCACTGCCAGATCCACGCTTAACCAAGCCCAGCTTAGTGATTAAAGCTCATGCCGATGCACGAATGTCGGGTGATACCACGGGCGCTATTCAAAATCCATCAGAGGTCTAAACGATGCATGAATTACCTTTAGTCTTTTTTACCGTCTTAGGCCAGACAGCGGTTGGTATGATGTTACTGGCTTTTATCGCCGGTCTTATGGGGCAAATCACTGCCACTCAACAGCATAGAATTAACTTCATCGGGTTAATTCTATTTGCGATAGGTATGGCAATTGGCGGCTTACACATGGGCCAGCCACAACGGGCGTTTAACTTATTGTTTGGCCTGCTACGTTCGCCCATGAGCAATGAAATTGTGCTCAGTGGTCTCTATTTTGGTAGTGCATTGTTAACGGTAGCACTGGGTATTCCTCGTGTTCGTACATGGCTGAAAACCCGTTTTCAATTCACCATGACCAACACCCAACATCAATGGATTAACGGTGTGGCGGTGTTACTTGGCTTGGCATTTGCTTGGTCGATTACCCAAGTGTATCAATTGGAAACCGTCCCAGCGTGGAACACCCATTACACTGCGCTACATTTGTGGTTAACCGTGCTCATTTCTGGCGGAATGGCGGCTTTAGCGCTCGGGGTTTATCGGTTAGGCAGCATTGTGGTGATGGTTGGGGCGCTCCTTTCCTTAGTGACCCGCTCTGGTTATATGACATTTCTCAATGAAACGGTTCCTCACCTTGTGCAAGGGCAAATGATATTTTGGTATATTTATCTTGCTGGGGTGGTGATTGCGCTTATCTTCGCTGGGCTTGGTGGGCTAAAAAAACAGCAAGTGACGCCGCTATTGCTCAGTGGCGCAGTGCTGGTGTTGCTCGGTGAGCTTGCTGAACGCATCACGTTTTATAATTTATGGTGGATAACCATGTGATCGTCACGGTCGATTAACCGAGGGTCAACAGACCCTAATATTTCCTTGGTATCGGCAACGCTAAGTTGTTTAGATATACCGGTTATCGGCAGAGTGAGTTAATCGAAAATCAGTCTACTGCTTCGTCGTGAATGTGAACAAGCGGTAGGCTGGTTATTTTTAGTGAATAAGGAAAACTTATGCTAGCTGTGGTCCCTCGTGTTTTAGGTAGCTTATTTTATTATCCACCTCATAGTGAACCGGCTCAATATGCCCAACAAGATCTACCCAATCTAGCGGCTTATTTTTCTTGGCAAAAGCCGGAAGAGATTAACGCCTTGTGCCAAGCATTACCCGCACCAGATTCAGATCAATTTAGCCTCTTATTTGAAGGGGTCGGTGATATGCCAGCGCCGCCGTGGGGCTCGGTCTATTTAGATCCCGAGCACATCGTCATGGGCGAGAGCACATTAGCGTATCGTCGCTTTTTGCACCAAAACGGTATAGAAGTGCAATTGACGAGCCATGAACCAGAAGATCATTTTGGGTTGATGTTATTAGCGTTGGCACATTTTATTGAACAAGATCAAGAGAATGCGGCGTTAGTGTTATTCGTTGATCATTTGTTGCCGTGGGCTGAGCAATATTTACAGCAGTTAAAATCAGCTTGCTCAGCGGGGGATTTTTATTATGGCTTGGCAACCCTAGCTGAGTGTTTTTTAAACGAGTTGGCAAATAGTATCACGCCCTCACAAACAGTGATGATGACGTCATGCTAAACGTGGTTAATATTGGTCACTTTGCATCGTGATGAAAGGTTTGTATTGCCTTTCATCAGCAAACATTAAGCGGTGAGCGCCAATCTTAAAGCAAAGAGCACAAACAGCGAGCCAATGAAGGTATTGGACAATTTCGCTAGTTTTTGATTTTGTTTCACTCTATTGGTGATACCAAACCCCGCAAAAATCAACAGGGAAAGATAGAGCATGCTGCACAGCTCGAGTATTGAACCCAAAACCAAAAAAGAGAGCCCAGTACTTTCAGCATTAAAATCGATGAACTGAATAAAGAAAGAAACATAGAAAATAATCATTTTCGGATTCAATACACTCAGCCCTAAAGCTTTTAGATAAATACCTTGATTCTTTTTCCCAACTTGATTTTGTGCTGTCGCTTGATCACATTGACGAAAACTACGGATGATGGTTTTGGCACCCAAATAGAAAAGATACCCAGCCCCCATGTATTGAATCACATGAAAGAGAATGGGCGAGTTTTTAACCAGTGTTGCAACACCTAAAAAAGCGAGGAAAATCAATAAAGCATCGCCACTAAATACGCCAAGCGCCGCTTTATAGCCACCTTTTACTCCATGTTTTGCACTGGCCGTTAAGACAAAAATAGAGTTAGGGCCGGGGACGATCACAATGAGAAAGACACCAACCAAATAGGCCCAAAGGTTCACAATTCCGATATTTTCCAACATACCACTCTCGCAAAAATAACATCGATAAAGTCAATGCACACCACTGTGCGATGAGCTCATGTTTTCCATTGTTCGATGATCAATGATGTGAACAACATCGGTCATTCATCCTGTATCGGCGATCAAAAAAATAGGCCAATACATTCATGTTATATATCCGATTGGTTGGCATTCAAACTGAATGTCGTCTTAATGGAGTGAGCTTGGGTGTATAATAACGGTCTTTGTTTTTTTTGAAATATCTGTTTGTTTATTTTTGTAATTATAGTTTATAAAACTGGATTTTAGCTTTTAATATGAAATTAGAATCCATTTTTGTGGTTTTTATTAATATAATATGTTGCCTTTTTGTTTTGATTTAGAGGGGTGCTGTTTTTATTCGTTATATAGAGAAATTCTCCTGAAATTTGTTTTCAATTGGAGGTTTTATCTGATTTTTGGTCTTTGATAAGGTTTTATGATTACTTTACACAAAGCAGGTTGAGATACCCAAACAACGTGGAGTTGCAGGTAAGATATAAAAGGGGAGCTAAACTCCCCCGGAGCCTTCGATTAAGCCTGAGTTAAGACTGAAACTAAACGCTGAACAGCCTTGGTTAATTCTTGTTCGGTTGAATTAGTGAAGTTTAAACGTAGTGCCGCTGGTGCATGGTCAGGATCTGGATAAAACACTGGGCTAGGGACAACTGCAACCCCTTCAGCGAGTAACCGTTGAGCTAACGCAAACGTGTCACATGGTGGCAGGGTAAGCCAGATAAACATACCGCCATCAATTGAATTAAGCTGGTAGCCATTCGGTAATACTTTTTTCAAGTTATCGAATAATACCTCATAACGTGAACGGTATAAGGTTCGGATCTGCTGAAGGTGCTCTGGAAATTTAGGATGAGCAAGTAGACCATGCAATAAAGCTTGCATCGGAACGCTGGAGTGAAGATCGGCCCCTTGTTTAACCTTAATCATCGGAGCCAAATCAGTCGCTCGGCCGGAAACGGCTCCCAACCTGAGCCCCGGAGAAGCGATCTTAGAAAAAGAACGCAGAACAATCGCCTGATCTGGACAGAAATCAGACACCAAGGGGTGGCTCTCACCAGTAAAACGCAACTCACGATACGGAACATCTTCCACCAGCACGACGTCAAAGCGTTGACAGAGTTCAGCCACTTGTTGACGCGTGTTTAAGCTCCAACAAATGCCGGTTGGATTATGAAAGTCTGGGACGGCGTAAAATAATTTAGCGCGTTGTGATTGAAAGCATTGCTCTAATTCTGCAAGATTTGGCCCTTCTGGTGTTTGTGTTACCGTAACAATATTCGCTTGTGCTAACCCAAACACTTGCATTGCGCCTAAGTAACTCGGCGCTTCCATGACCACATGATCACCCGGATTAATATAAGCACGGGCGATTAAGTCTAGCCCTTGTTGTGATCCGGTGGTGATCATCACCTCATGATGGGCGGGTAACGCAAAATGTTGTTTGAGAAAATCGATCAGCGGGCCGTAGCCAGCTGTAGCGCCATATTGAAACACATGCGGTTTTTCTGCCAGATCCACTAATGTTGCACGCATTAGCTCAATCGGAAATGTCGCTTCATCAGGTAGCCCTCCAGCTAAAGAAATAACATTCTTATCACTCGCAGCGGCGAGGATCTCTCGAATATAGGATGATTTGACTTGTTGTAACGATTTTGCGATGTCCATGTATGCTCCCGGTAGCCCTTTTTATTGAATGACTGCTAACTTGCAGCTTCAAGTTGTTTGGGGCGATATTATTTTATTCGTCGCATAGTACGATTGGTTGCGCAAAATTGTTTGTCCATTTATGCTCAACTTCATCTCGATTGATATAACTTACCTCATGAATTCACAGCATATTTCACGTATCAATGATGTTCTTTATTACATTCATCAAGATATTGCGAGTGATTTGTCAGCAAAGCGGTTAGCCGACTTCGCGGCGTACTCAGAGCAACATTTTCACCGCGTTTTTAAACGTGTGGTTGGGGAAGGGGTGCATCAATACATTCGGCGAACCCGAATGGAGTATGCTGCCAACCAATTAATGTTTGATGCGCGAACCCCTGTCATCGATATCGCGAATAAATGCGGATTTAGCTCACTTTCTTCTTTTGCTAAAGCCTTTAAAGCGGAATTTCAGGTGACACCGGGTCAATGGCGGCATGGAGAAGGGATTTCGTTAACACGAGCCACTATTCATGATAGCGATGTGGCGGAAGGCTATCGACGAGTGGCCAATCTCATATTACCAAGGCCAAAAATCATAGAAACTCAGCCTCGCTTGACGGCTTATATTCGTCACCAAGGTTATAATCGTTCAATCCGACAAGCTTGGGTGGCATTAAGCCATTGGGCTGAAGAAGAAGGAAGAAGCGTTAGTCAGCAATTTGCTTTGCATCATTCAAATCCAGCTTGGGTTTCCTTAGAACAATGCCGTTATGTCGCCTGCTTAGCTATTGATAAACCAGTGAAATTGAGAAGTGTCGTTAATCAATTAACCATCCCCGGTGGCTTACATGCAGTATTTCGGCTGCAAGGCCGCTATGGTGAATTACTTCCTCAAGTAAGCCTGATTTTTGAAAAATGGCTACCTCAATCACGTTACAAATTACGTTTAACCCCCGCTTATGTTCACTACCACAAAAATCATTTTCTCAATGACGATCAGCAGTTTGAGATCGACTTTTATTTACCGATCAGTGCTTTTTAAGCATATATAATATGCAAAATAGAGGTTGGTGTAGCGGTCAAGCAGTCTGGGAGTTCATGCATTAAACTGTAATATGTTCTAATTAACCCAAGTAGTTGATTCGACTCAATATCCATTCAGTTACTTTCTCTACGTGCTCTTGCGGCATAAAACTATTACGGTAGGTATCGAGAATCGCCCCTTCACCTGCGTTTAAGCGGTCATAGCACCTTATTCTCCACAATCCTTAGCTGATGATCGTTATTCATCGCCAGAGAAAGCTTGGGTTAATAACCGGAAATACTCATGCCTTTTTGTTTTTTGGCAACTCAGTAACAAATTCAGTGCGCGAAAAAGGCAATTGGATCTGAAATTTATTCGAGCCTAGTAGGGGTTTGATCTCCAATTTTTTATACTCGACTTGTTCTCTATATTGTTCATGATCAACGGCTATTTCAACAACTGAAGAACCCCTATATCTTTGCCGGAGATGCCCCGGTAGACCTATCGCCCACCCGAAGAAGGCATTCGCTCGAACTAAGAAAGCTGCCGGAATTACAGACAACTTCCGAATTTATGATTTGAGGCATAGCTTTGCATCGATTCTGATCAACTCAGACAATGCCACGCTTTATGATGTTCAGCACTTGTTGGGACATCAGAGTCCACAAACCTCGACACGGTATGCTCATTTGGCTAGTTCAAGGCTGAGGGAGGTCAGCGCGAATGTGGCGGAGTTGGTGGGAGATGTGAGTAACGGGTAGCCTAAAAACAGTGGGTAAACGCTCGCTGTTTTTTTGGGGGGGGGCTTTGAGGAAGGGTTTGTAGGTATTTGGCGAGCATTCATCCATGCCACATTATGTGATACCTTGAGCATAATGGTAGCTAACAGAGGAAGTGAATAACTTGGATTGTTATAGAAAGAAAATATCAGCAGACGCAAAACTTACTGATCAAGATGGTAAATCGATTATGGTTGATTGCTCTGTTATATTACCTTTGCTTTTTGGTCAGCCTGCAGAGGTTCGGGTTGGAATTCCAAATGAGGCAATGCCTATACCGAACCTCAAGACTCCTTGGCAGATTAAAACTCTTCAAGGGACTGAAATAATTACTTTAGAAGATGTTCATTACCGAAGCTTAACTACCGATACCCTTTTAAAAAGAAAACTTGGTTCAACCCCAGTAGGTCTGAGTCATATAAAAAGTTTGACGATAGAAATGCCTCTTAATTCGTCTGATTATAGCTTTTCAATTTACATATCTGATACTGAATATTTTAACACATTACGTCTGGAAGATGGTCTAAATGGCATTAGCCAAATAGCTATGTTCAGTCACCCAACTCTTGGCGAAATTGTTTTACAAAAATATAGTATTGAATCCGCAATGCTTAATGATAATGGCTCATTAAAGCTACATGGCTATAGGCTAGAAGTTAAATATTGCAGACCTAATACTAGCCCTGAATCTATCATTAATATAATCCAGCCCTTACTTGATATATTGTCTTTTGTTTCACGCCAAAGAGTGTTGGTTTTAGGTTGGGAACATCAAACGGGAAATGAATATATTAGGCACTGGAAGTATCCACTAAATGCGATACAGACTAATTATGCTTTATATGAGCCTAGATCTTATTTAGTGAGCGGTAAAGTTGATGAGCTAGAAAAAATGATCAATATAGGTTTATCGAATTATTATGGTTTGGAAGACTCAGAACAGGATATGGTACATAAACTTAGCTTTGATCTTTGTTCATCAGTGCAACGTAGAGATGATGCTAAATATATGGCCTTATTCACAGCTTTGGAGTCTTATGCTAAAAAACTGAGCCTTACATTAGAGCTAGATAAAACAAGGTCAAAATCCATTCAATTAATAAAAGAAGCGGCAAAGCCACATAAAAAAGTCGACCATGAAGTATACGATATGCTAATGAACCTAACTTCAAACATTAAAAAAATTTCTGCTGCTGACTCAATCGATAATTTTTTATTTAAACATCGAGTTTTTAAAGAAGATCTTTGGGCAATCAAGACAAAAAACGGTCTACTTACTATTCGAAATCATTTAGCACATGAAGGCAATCACGGTGTAGATCATCAGGGGTTAGCAGTCGCAACGTTGCATCTGAGTATACTTATTGAAAGACTTGTTTTGGGGGTGCTTAAGTTGAAGCTTGAAACATCTGTTCAGCAGGAGCTCAGAAGAGAACCTTGGCTCGATTTAGAATACGCTAATAAATTGAAAGGGCTAATAATACAGAAGTAAATCCTAGATCGCAGGGTCGGTCACACTAGACTGGCCCTGTAATCTCCCTCTAAGGCTTATCCTGCCTAACTTCCTGCATGATTTAGTTCCAGCAACTTTGCCGACGGCGTCGTCGGTCCGGTCTCTATCCGGTCTTTAGCTGTGATTTTGGCTAGATACCGAACTGGACACGAACCCTAATGTAAATTTCCTATTTAGGTTTTCCGTCCAGTTTGCCGTCGGCGGCGGCAGTAGATGTATTTCCCCTGTAGTCCTGACAGTTGCGACGGTCATGACAGCGCCGACGGTTCTGACAGCCGTGACAGTCCCGACAGTACCCAGCTAGATTCACATCCTATTCCACTAACCCAACTCTTAGCCCTAACTCATACCAGATCCGCGCTGTAATCCAGTATGCCGTTGGTTTTTCCGGTTCGAGTATGAATACCAGTCCAGTGATTAGCTGCTGTTTCTGGTGCTGTGGTGGAGTGTAGATGATTACTGACCTAAATTACTTAAGAGATAACAGACCGATTACCACTGAGAGTAATCGGTCATCATGATTCAACATTCATCTTGTCCTAATCTTCGGTGCTGAGTCTCCTGCGTAATCTCAGCTAGAACCCCATTCAGGTATCTAAATTATATTTATATTAATAACTTCAGCTAATGGACAGGATGTTGGTTATATTTTTGTTGGTTCCTGCGCGAAGTTTTTCTGGGGTTCGGTTCTGGTGTTGAGTGGTATGTATCTGCTCTGATTCGTGCTGTACAGACGAGAGAAGGTTCTGATCGTGGATATCACTCTGATAAGGGAAGTGTGGCTCTGTAGTGACTACGTGGCGTGTTTCAGCTGACCTAATGGACCAGAGCTTACCGGAAGTAATTGCGGACCGGATATGGAAAGGACTAGAAAAGATAAAGGCGCATGAATTTCTTCATACGCCTTTCGAAATTTGGTGGCCCCTCCCAGACTTGAACTGGGGACCAATCGATTATGAGTCGTAAAAAGGCTATTTTCTATCATTTCTCAATAGTTCCCATCTCGTTACATTATCCACTCAAAACAATGCCTTATGCCATTTTTGTGTTCTCGTTAAATCTCAAGTATTCTTGTTTAGGCTCATCACTGTTTGACTAAGTGTTTGACTAAAAATCTAAAGAGCGCGCTTTTAACGGAATATCTGGAAGTCACGTATCAAGCCACAAGAAAAGGGGCAGCATGTTAACGGTAAATGGCATACAGGGCTTAAAACCAAAATCTAAGCCCTATTATGAATGGGATAATGACGGCCAACGAGGAACGGGCAAGTTAGCGATACAGGTCACGCCTAAAGGAAGTAAACGGTTTGTGTTTCGTTATTTCATTCAGAGAAAGGCAACGTTCATACCCTTGGGTAAATTTCCTGAATTATCGCTTACTGATGCTAGGGCAAAACAACGGGAATTGGGCGAATTGCTTTTACGTGGAGTTAACCCTAAAGAGTGGCTAGAAAATAAAGAAAAGACGATACAGCAAGCCAAAAGGGAAGAGGCACGAAAGGGAAGCATTCAACAGCTATTTAATGCTTACGTGGCGCAAATGGAAAAGGACGGCAAGCGAACTCACGAGGCGGTGCTTGCTGCGCTGGAAAAGGAAGTTTATCCAGTAATACCACCAGCCACAAAAGCC
>NZ_NBUS01000043.1:133491-133885 GCF_002749895.1 Vibrio fujianensis
GGACGTGACAACACATGATGTAATGCTAGTACTAGCCCCTATGATAAAGCGAGATGCTAAGACGCAATCAAACCGTGTTCGTAGTCATATAATGGCAGCGTTTAATTACGGACTAAAGCACGACAATGATCCAGCTAACTTTATTGATGAGGCTAAATTTGGTTTAGTGCTTAACCCAGTGATGCCCATCCCAAAACAAAAAGACGCTGAACGAGTTGGCGAACATTATCTAAAAATTAACGAGGTACTGGCGTTAATTGATGATCTCAACAATCAATACCAACGCTTTAAGATGAGTCATTCTGTACGCCATTTAATTTTATTGTGCTTTTTTACTGGCGGGCAACGTCCGTATGAGCTGGTGGCCTCAAAGTGGGAGGCTATCGACTGGGGG
>NZ_NBUS01000043.1:133895-138419 GCF_002749895.1 Vibrio fujianensis
CAAAAAACGTTACTTATCACGCCTGATATATCTAAAAACAAACGGCCTCACCTGTTACCGCTGACAGATAGCGCGCTGGATATACTCAGAAAACAACGTTTAAACAATGACAGTAAATTTATTTTCCCGCACCGTTTAGACGATACCAAGCACATGCGCACAGATTCATTATCACAAGCCATTGACCGATACCGCACCAGTACGCCACAGATAAAACCATTCACAGCTAGGGATTTGCGTAGAACCTGTAAAACGCTAATGGGCGAACTAGGTATATCAAAGTCGATACGTGACAGGCTACAGAACCATGCCCTTAATGACGTGTCATCTAAGCACTATGACCGCTATGAATACTTGCCAGAAAAACGCAAGGCGCTGGAATCATGGGAACAAAGGCTACAGCAAATATAGCTGATAATGTGCTTCAAATGGTGAGGGTTTGAGTATGACAGATATTCAGGATATTCGAGAAACAAAAGAAGAAGTCGATAAGGGCTTGAGTGAGTTTATTTCAACATTGGAAAAAGAATGGTTTAAGGCTAGTGATGATAAAAAAAACATTAAGTTTCTAAATTGCGTGATTAGGGGATCTGTCTCGAAAGTGTCTGAAATAGTCAATAAAGAAGAAGATATTGTTTGCCGTTTCAAGATAGATCGGGAGAAGGAACGTTTAACGAAATTGCTTTCTTACTTAACCAACAAAAGGCTTTCTGAATGTAAGAGTATTTCTCATATCCTTGTGAGCAAAGCGCATCTAATAGCTTACTTGGAGCGTACACTTAAAGACTGGACTAGTTTAGCCATTGACAAGCTAGAACTTGGCTCGAATGGTTATTTAGATATTTCTAGCGCTGATAGTCAGAGTTTCAAGCAGTTCATAGAATCTGTTCAGTTGGGTGAAGATTTAGATAAAAGCTTATTGGTTAAAGTCGCGGATGCGCTGGTTTCTACGGTTGTACGTCAAGTTGGTTACACACCAAAAGCGGTGAGCAAGCCTGTAGGTCGTCCAAAAGGTGATGATGTTCGTAAGCGGATGATGTGGGCTTACTCCGAGTTTTATAATTGTAAGAAAGCCGCTGAAAAATTTCATACAAGTGAATCTAATATCAAGAAAATTAGAACCAAAATAAATGATGAAGAGAAAAAATTTAGAGATCACATCCCCGAGCAGGAGTATAAAGAAATGCTAGAAAAACATGCTAAGAAATTGGTGGATACCCATAAAGAAAACGAGAGTTATAAAGAATTAAAAGCATTGGAGAAGAAAATATCTGAGCAAAAAATGCAGGCAATACAAGCTGGTGGAGCATTGGGAGATATTTCAATTAAGGTAGAAGAACTTGAGAAAGATTACTTTAAAGCACTTGAACAGTTTGTAAATCAATAAGGGTTACTTTATTCGCTGGTAAGGCGTTAATTAAGTGACGTTACATGTGTTCACGTTCGTTGTTTAATTACTTTGTTCAATACTGAACGTTCGCAAAGGGTAAAAACAATGACACAACATTTTGATTCAATCCTAAATCTCGATGAGGTATCGAAAATTGTAGGTAAAAACAAGCGCACACTTTGGCGCTGGTGGGCGAAAGATAAAACAATGCCTGAGCCATTAAAAGTGCGTGGCCGTGCGATTGGCTGGCGACAGTCCACACTTGATGCTTGGTTAGATCAATTGGGAGATATGTAATATGTGCTATGCCCAGCGAGTTAAAGAAATTGCGTTACCTGAATACAAAGGGGGGAATCAAACCCATTATTTAATATCGATATTGCTGAAAGGCTATAAAATTAACACTTATGAGGCAAGGTATATAGGGATAGGTAATTTACATTCTTATATGAGCAGTTTAAGGAAAAGGTACAAACTTACTCATTCTAGCAAGCGAGCAAGGGTTATTGATCCGTTAACTGGCTGTTTAACTAATAAAACGGTGCTTGTTGTTTGGTTGAGCGATGAGCAAAGGGAGGCTTACAAAACAAGGAAGAAAGCCCAGAACCGAAAAAAGTAAAGGGCATATCCTTGATAGCTAATGACGGTCGGCAAACTATTCACTAGCGAAAGTAAGGATAAGCCACAGAGCAGCAAAAGGCTACCAAAAAAAGGTAGCTTTTTTTATGAGAATAGATGAGAACTCATTTCTAGGTTTTATTTTCTGTTTTTAGGCGTTGCTTCATCATGCTAGCAATTGAAAGCTTAAAGCACCGTAAATACAGCAGGGTTAGCAGATACTAACCACTGTCACGCCTAGCAGGGGGTTTTTAATAATATCTATATAGGCTTATTCTATGAGATACCTTACAAACAGCCCTTATCTAAAAATTGATGGTCAAATATGGGAAGTGAACACGGGCAGCAATCAGCAATACAAAATTTGCCCTAAACACATGAAAGCGATCATTAACCAGCTAAACGCCATGTGTAGCTATCACAAGCGCGTTATGGTGCTATTTTTCAATTTAAGCATGCCAAGTTATACGGATAATAATCGTGAAGTGTCAGCCTTTATAAGTGCTGTACGGTCTATGCTGGCGCGTGAATACTCTATGAAACGGTTCGGTTATAGCTGGGTACGTGAGAAGGAAAAAGCCAAGCAGCAGCATTACCACGTAGCTTTATTTCTCGATGGTAAACAAATTTTGTACCCTGATAGAATATTAGGCTTGCTAGAATCGCTATGGTTAGCGGCTGGTGGCTCATGCTTACAACGAGTTGAGCACTGCTATTACCGAGTGGTCGACAATGACTTTCAAGCCAAGCAGGAGGCCATTTACAGGCTATCGTATCAAACCAAGGAGCGAGGCAAGGGCTACAGGGCTAAACAAGCAAAAGACTACAGCACCAGCCGTTTAAAGTCGCGCCATTCTTAGAGTCCCTAAAAAGCTGAACGTTACCGCTATGTGTTTCCCGTCTATAAAAAGCGCTGTATCGCATTCTAAGCATTTTAAAGTAACTCCCTATATACGACTAAGCGAAGAGGTGAAAAGTCAACATAAAGCCGTATGGGGCGATTTATTTAAATCATAAAAAGCTGTCATATCCTAACATTCATTAGATAACCCTAATTAAACCTAGTGTTCTATCACTCGCAACGGTTTATATAAAAGGTCGGTTCAGGTGTTGACGATTGTTAACATTAACGGGAATAGTATAAAGCTGGTTAATTTATTATTTCTAGTACCCTACCATCAAGAGATACTTTAGCCGTTACGCTGTTAAGTACTACGCCACCAAAAGCGTTTTTCCCTCTAAAGGTTGTTCTAACAATCAGGTGGTTGCCTTTATCCCAATAGACGGTTTCCACATGCTCAAAACTACTTGGGTCATTCATTTGTCTTTTGATGTGGCTTACTAGGTTACGGTGTGAGCCGTTCCAGCTACTAAATTGACGGCTGATATTTTGGTTTCTATCGTTTTTTTCTCTAGATGCTGATTGTTGTTTGTTCTCGGTTAATTTTAGAGTTTGTTCAGCCCTTAATCTGCCTCTATAGATAACAGCCATTTCTTGATAGGTTGAGTTATCGGGGTGGAGACTAAAAAGTTGATCATAATAGCTGTAGTAAAGGTCGTTCTGATTTTCTTCAAGGTTGTCAATTAAAGAGAGTAAAACTTTTGTTTTGTAGTGCTTAACTTTGCTTTTAAATGTATGGTCGTTTGGGTTTAGCTCTAGTAGTTGTTCATATAGCTTGAGGTTTTGCTCAAAGTCACTAGCTGGTATAGGTTTAACTTTGGCTAGTAATTCTTGTGTTTTTAGCTGGTTAGTGGCGTTGTTATTGAACTCGATTAATTCCTTGTCTTTAATGTCGCTGTAACGCTCTGTAATTGATAGTGCGTGAGTATAGTCATTTGTAGCCATTGCTTGCTTCAATTCTTCGATAATAGTTTCTCTTTTTTCAGTAAAAGCAATGAGTCTTTCTTTCTGTTCTTGTTGCTTTTGGGCTTTTAGTTCCTCTTCCTTGTTAATGAGAAGACCAGCCGTTAGAAAGCAAATAAGACTAACTACTATCATGGTCTTGTTTGTAATTTTCCCTTTGCTTGTAGTTGTTAACCATGCTCGGCTTGTTGGAATGGTTAGGAATGCGATTATCAGAAAGAGTAAGCCACCAATCACGCTAGTATCAAAGCTTACACTTAAACCACTAAATAAAAAAATGATACCGAAAAACCAGCTTAATAACTTTTTCATAGTGAAGCCTACGCGATTTAAATAGTGATATGAGATGATTTTCAATGGTAACAGATGAGTATTTAACTGGGCTATCTGATTTTGTTAGAAATGAGAGTTAAGGAGGTAGGGGCTACCTTGTCACTGTTTGACTAAGTAAAAGCTAACTTTGACGGGGGATACTTTGCCACTGTTTGACTAAGTGTTTGACTAAAAAACAGCAGGTATAAAAAAGGGTTAGTGACTACTATCGTCCTAACCCTTGTAGAATATGGTGGCCCCTATGTGACTTGAACACATGACCAATCGATTATGAGTCGACTGCTCTAACCACTGAGCTAAGGGGCCGATAGGTGTGTGA
>NZ_NBUS01000043.1:138429-157298 GCF_002749895.1 Vibrio fujianensis
TATAGGGGAAGGCTGAGTGTCTGTCTAGCCGGAAAATAGGGTAATAGCGCTTAGTTTTTATTCACTTAGCATTTGGGGTAATAAAAAAGGCGAGCATTTGCTCACCTTTTAAACACGTTAGTTTGATTTACTCATCAAGGAAGCTGCGCAGGGTTTCTGAGCGACTTGGGTGACGAAGTTTACGCAGTGCTTTGGCTTCGATTTGACGAATACGTTCACGTGTAACATCAAACTGTTTACCGACTTCTTCCAGTGTGTGATCGGTATTCATATCGATACCAAAGCGCATACGCAATACTTTCGCTTCACGTGGTGTGAGGCCAGCAAGTACATCGCGAGTAGCGGCTCTTAGACTGGTTGCTGTTGCTGAGTCTAGAGGCAGTTCAAGCGTAGTATCTTCAATAAAATCACCGAGATGTGAATCTTCATCATCACCGATTGGCGTTTCCATTGAGATTGGTTCTTTGGCAATTTTGAGCACTTTGCGAATTTTATCTTCCGGCATTTGCATGCGTTCTGCTAATTCTTCAGGCAGTGGCTCACGACCCATCTCTTGTAGCATTTGGCGCGAAATTCGGTTCAGTTTATTGATCGTTTCGATCATATGAACTGGAATACGAATGGTACGTGCTTGATCGGCAATAGAACGGGTGATGGCTTGGCGAATCCACCATGTTGCGTAGGTTGAGAATTTATAACCACGGCGATATTCAAATTTATCCACTGCTTTCATCAAGCCGATATTACCTTCTTGAATTAAATCCAAGAATTGTAAACCACGGTTGGTATATTTTTTCGCAATAGAAATAACCAGACGTAAGTTTGCTTCGACCATTTCTTTTTTCGCTCGGCGAGCTTTAGCCTCACCAATCGACATCCGACGGCTAATATCTTTGATACGGCTAACATCGAGCGACGTTTCTTGCTCAATCAGTTTCAGCTTTTGAATCGAGCGACGAATCGCTTCTTCATTGGCGCGAATTTTTTCTACGTAAGGCTTATCAGAAGCGAGGACTTGGTCAAGCCATGCTTCACTTGATTCGTTACCCGTAAAGAGAGCGATAAATGACTTTTTCGGCATTTTCGCAACTTCAACAACCGATTTCATGATCAAGCGTTCTTGAGTTCGCACTCGATCCATCGAGGTTCGCAGCGTGTTAACCAGATGGTCAAACTGCTTAGGTGTTAAGCGAAACTCGCGGAAAATGTCGAGCATTAACTCAGTGGCTTGCTGAGTTTTGTTGTTGTCATGACCGTGTTCATTGATGGCGAGCTGTAAGTCTTGATACTTATTACGTAGTTCCGTAAATTTCTCTAGCGCAAGCTCAGGGTCGATGCCGCTTTCTTCTTCGGCATCATCATCGTTGCTGTCACTCTCTTCGTCTTCATCTTCGTCGTCATCGAGATCTTTATCGTCACTGAGATCGGTTTCTGCTAGCTCTGAACCGATGTGAGTAGCGGTTGGTGCCGTTGTACCATCTTCGTTCGGATCGATGAAACCGGAAATTAGGTCGGTCAGGCGTAATTCTTCGGCTTGAACTTTATCAAATTGTTCAAGAATATAAGGAATTGTGCCCGGATATTCAGCGACTGCGCTTTGAACTTGGTTAATACCTTCTTCAATGCGCTTAGCAATATCAATTTCACCTTCACGAGTCAGTAGCTCTACTGTACCCATTTCACGCATATACATGCGTACAGGGTCAGTAGTTCGACCAATCTCGCTCTCTACGCTTGAAAGCGCTGCGGCAGCGGCTTCAGCGGCATCTTCATCAGTGATCGTGTTATCGTCGCTTAAAGCGAGATCATCAGCATCAGGAGCCGTTTCTACGACTTTGATGCCCATGTCATTGATCATCTGAATAATATCTTCTACTTGCTCGGAATCGACGATTTCAGCAGGTAGGTGGTCATTTACTTCGGCGTAGGTCAGATAGCCTTGTTCCTTGCCTTTAATGACAAGTAATTTTAGCTGTGACTGCGGATTTTGATCCATAGACGGTATCCAACTTCGTATCTGGTGAAGGAATAGTATGCGAAATGCAAACCACGTATATTAACAAATTTATTCGTTGCTGACTATTTAAACTGGGTTACGCTTTTAATTCTAGCATTAATGCTACTAGCTCCCTTCTTTCATCGGCTGATAAACCGACGCTTCTTTCTTTTGCCTGCAAGTTTTCAATTTGTTTTTCTACGCACTGGGCAAGGATTTTGTCCAATGAGTCTAAAAAAAGTTCTTCTTGGATGTCTTCGACAAGGGGGATTTCCCAGCTTGCCAGACGAGACAGAAGTGCCTCATTTTTATTATCACGCCAATGTTCAAGTAATTGGCCGGTAGTGATATGGGGGTATTGTCGGCAATTTTCAAGCACCTCAATCAATAAACTCAATCCGGGTAGGGGTAACTCTTTCACACTAGAAAGATCGGGTACCATTTCAGCATAGCTCGGATTTTGCACAAGCAAAGCGATAACTTCACGCATTGGGGTTCGTTTGATCTCTTTGTGTGGTTGAGGTCGAGTGCTTGGTGATGCGCTGCGTTGCCGTTTATGGCCCATAAATCCAGTGAGCTTATCCAGTTTTTCATCCAGTTCTTGCTGAAAACCGGGATCGGGAATTTTCTCGATCAGTTCGCTTGATAATGTCCGTAAGGTTGATTTACCTTCCACAGTACCTAAATTGATATTATAGGAATCAATTAGGTTATCAAAGAGGTAGCTTGAAAGCGGTTTGGCTTCTTTTATCGCTTGTTCAAAACGTTCTTTACCCTGTGTTCTAATATAGCTATCCGGATCTTCGCCGTCAGGTAAAAAAAGAAATTTAAGAATATTTCCTGTTTTTAGATAACCAAGCGCATTTTCTAAAGCTCGCCATGCCGCTTCTCTTCCCGCTCTATCTCCATCGTAACAGCAGACAACGGTATTGGTTTGTCGAAATAACAGTTGGAGATGATCGCCAGTTGTTGATGTACCGAGTGATGCGACCGAGTAATCCACCCCATATTGAGCCAGCGCAACCACATCCATATAACCTTCAACAACCAAAATCTGTTCTGGTTCTCTGTAAGCTTCTAAAACTTCGTATAACCCGTAAAGTTCTTTTCCTTTATGGAAAATGGGTGTTTCTGGTGAGTTGAGATATTTTGGCGTGCCATCACCAATGACTCGGCCACCAAAGCCGATTACGCGCCCACGGCGATCTCGTATGGGGAACATGATTCGGCCACGAAAGCGATCATAGCGGTTGCCTTTGTCGTTTTCGATCAGCATACCGCCAGTCACGAGCATCTCCTGATTTTGGCGGCTTTGACCAAAATTTTTACGGATCAGATCCCATTCATCGGCCACATAACCAATGCCAAATTTTTGGACGATCTCGCCGGATAAGCCTCGATTTTTTAAATATTCAATCGCTTGACGACTGGTTGGCGCTTTTAATTGTTGGCGATAGAACTGCGCAATGCTGCCCATGAGATCATAGAGAGTACGTTTTTCTTCACTATTCGTGCGAGGGGCTTGTTTATTAAAAGGGCCGCCGGGACGTTCTTCTCGGGGAACCTCTAACCCAAGTGATGAAGCAAGCTCTTCAATCGCTTCTGGAAATTCAAGCCGTTCATATTCCATGAGAAAGTCGATCGCATTACCGTGTACGCCACAACCAAAACAGTGATAAAACTGCTTTTCTTGGCTCACACTAAACGAGGGGGTTTTCTCATTATGAAATGGACAACAAGCGCTGTAATTTTTACCCTTTTTTTTAAGTTTTACGCGTGCGTCAATGATGTCGACGATATCGAGTCGAGCAAGCAGATCATCAATGAAACTACGGGGGATTTGTCCTGCCATACAACCTAAAAAAAGAGATAAAAAACAAAAAGTGTAGATACGAACAAGCCGTGCTGACCAAAAGATAGCACGGCTTGATGCGATAGGGTGTGGGATTAAGCGAGTTTAGCGCGAACCAAACCGCTCACTTTACCCATATCTGCACGCCCTTGAATTTGTGGTTTTAGGATAGCCATCACTTTACCCATGTCTTGCATACCCGAGGCTTGTGATTCAGTCATGGCATTTTCAATGAATGCCATGATTTCTTCATCAGTCAAAGGTTGAGGCATAAATTCCTCAAGGACCGTGATTTCAGCTTTTTCCACATCAGCGAGATCTTGACGATTCGCTGCTTCATACTGCGCAACAGAGTCGCGACGTTGTTTAACCATCTTAGTGAGCACAGCAATAATATCGTCGTCGTTCAGAGTAATCTGTTCGTCAACTTCTCGTTGCTTAATGGCCGAGAGGGCTAAACGAATAGTGCCAAGGCGCGCTTTGTCCTTGGCTTTCATCGCTAATTTTTGCTCTTCTTTGAGAGTGTCAATCAGAGCCATAACTAATTCCTTTTCTGGATTCAGCTATTAGTACAGGCGAACGCGACGAGCGTTTTCGCGAGCAAGCTTTTTAGCGTGACGCTTTTGAGCTGCTGCTTTAGCACGTTTGCGAACAGTAGTTGGTTTTTCGTAGTGCTCACGACGACGCACTTCAGAAAGGATACCTGCTTTTTCGCAAGAGCGCTTAAAACGACGTAGAGCTACGTCGAACGGTTCGTTTTCACGTACTTTAACTATTGGCATATGCCTTTCACCTCAGGGGTTAATTCGTTAACGCTGGCATTTTGTGACCAAAGTAACAAGAAAGTTTGTTAACTAGGGCGAGAACCAGCTTGATCAAAAATGGTGCCGAATTTTAATCCGATCGCTCCCCCTTTGTAAAGTACTTTGTTGTTTACTGTCTGCGCAAAATTTGTTTGTGATGCAAAGGCGAGGTAACATGAGCGCAATTTTGATTGATAGCAGGCAGCGTGCTGAGAATACTATGCGCATTATTGGAATTGAAACGTCTTGTGATGAAACAGGAATTGCGATTTATGATGACCAACAAGGCTTGTTGGCACATAAGCTTTATAGCCAAGTCAAACTGCATGCCGATTATGGTGGCGTGGTGCCAGAACTCGCCTCGCGTGACCACGTTAAAAAAACCATTCCTTTGATTAAAGCGGCAATGGCAGAAGCAAAAGTTACTGCCGATGATATTGACGGGATCGCTTATACGGCAGGGCCCGGTTTGGTCGGAGCCTTGTTGGTGGGGGCAACCATTGGTCGTAGCTTAGCTTATGCTTGGAATGTGCCTGCGGTAGCGGTTCATCATATGGAAGGGCATTTACTGGCTCCAATGCTCGAAGATAACCCCCCTCCGTTTCCTTTTGTTGCGGTACTGGTTTCTGGTGGCCACTCGATGATGGTGGAAGTGAAAGGTATTGGTGATTATACCATTTTGGGCGAGTCAATTGATGATGCGGCGGGCGAGGCGTTTGATAAAACCGCTAAGCTGATGGGGCTTGATTACCCCGGTGGCCCATTATTAGCGCGTTTAGCGGAAAAGGGTACGCCTGGACGCTTTAAGTTTCCTCGCCCCATGACGGATCGTCCAGGGTTAGATATGAGTTTTTCTGGGCTAAAAACGTTCACGGCCAATACCATTGCAGCTAATGGAGATGATGAACAAACGCGGGCCGATATTGCCTATGCTTTTCAAGAAGCGGTTTGTGACACGTTGGTGATTAAGTGCAAGCGTGCATTAGAACAAACAGGAATGAAACGAATTGTGATAGCCGGAGGTGTGAGTGCGAATCAACAATTGCGTGCAGCGTTGGCAAAATTAGCGGAAAAAATCGGCGGAGAGGTTTATTACCCTCGAACCGAATTTTGTACCGATAATGGTGCAATGATCGCGTATGCTGGAATGCAGCGTTTGAAAAATGGTGATGTGACCGAGCTTAGTATTGAGGCGAAGCCTCGCTGGCCGATAGATCAACTGACTGCCATTATCTGATAATACTGATATATGATACGACTACGGCTACCTTTGGGTAGCCGTGATTTTTTTCGTTTTGAGTGAGATGGGGGGGCGCTTCACCCAGCCGTTTGCTTTATAGGCGAACAGGTTTTGGCGAGCGAGTGGTGTTGGTACTCAAGGTTCGCCGCTTGAGTGTCTTTCTTCCCCCACTTTGGGTTCAGTGCCAGCAAAAAGACGTTTTATGTTTTCCTGATGACGCAAAACAATTAAGCAGCAGAGCATGGCGACGGGCAAAGTATATTGCGGTTTGACCATCCAAGTATAAAACGGAGTGAGCAGAACCGTTACCAGAGCTGCGAGTGATGAGTAACGAAAAAGAATGATAACCGCTAGCCATGTCACCATCACCATTCCTGTTAAATCTAGTCCAATCGGCGCTATGGCACCTAATGCGGTGGCCACCCCTTTTCCGCCTTTAAAATGAAAAAAAAGTGGGTACATATGGCCAAGGCAAGCGGCAATACCGACTAATCCGAGCATCAATGGGGAGATATTTAAATAATATCCGCCCCAAACAGGCAGTGTTCCCTTTAACATATCGCAAAGTAAAACGGCTATCGCAGCGTGTTTGCCACCGAATCGCAAGACGTTGGTCGCGCCAGGGTTATGTGAGCCGACTGCGCGAGGGTCTGGTAAGCGTAGTACACGACAAATCAGCACCGCACTGGATATGGAACCCAGTAAATAGGCGCAAATGATCATCGTCAGTGCAAATGGCGTCATAGAATCCTCACAGGCTGATTTTGCTCACCGAGGTTTACAAGTCCTTGTTAACCAAGCTCAAAAATAAAAAATTCGATGGGAATTTCGCATCAAGAGGTGGTTTAGGTATATGATATCTCGATTAATCACAATAGTACGTTTTTTTACTCAATTTGGGTATCCGACCTGTAAAAAGGATGTAATACAATGATGGATAAAGTCTTTATCGAGCAGTTAACGGTGATCACCACGATTGGTGTCTATGATTGGGAGCAAACCATTAAACAAAAGTTAGTGCTTGATCTGGAAATGGCGCACGATAATCGCAGCGCTGGAAACAGTGATGATGTGGCAGATGCATTGGATTATGCACAGGTGAGTCAAGCGGTGATTGAACATATAGAGCAAGGCCGTTTTTTATTGGTTGAACGCGTGGCTGAAGAGGTTGCTGAACTTATCATGCAACGGTTTGCTGTGTCTTGGGTTCGTATCCGATTAACCAAGCCAGGTGCTGTTCCTCAAGCCAAAGGTGTCGGTGTTGTCATTGAACGAGGACAAAGATGATCACCTGCTATATTGGCATCGGATCCAATATTGAGCGGCGTAAGCATATTGAAGCGGCTTGTCGTGCATTAACTCAACTCGGAGAAAGGTTGCGTTTGTCGACGATTTATCAGTGCGAATCGCTAGGGTTTGATAGCCATCCTTTTTATAACCTTGTGGTTGAGTTACAAACGGCCTTGCCTTTAACCACGTTGGTTGAAAAATTACGGGCAATTGAGCATGGCTATGGTCGGGCTCTCGATGCACAGAAATTTCAAGATCGAACGTTAGATTTGGACTTAATTTTGTATGGTGACGCCATTTCTGATCAATCGCCGAAGATTCCGCGGCCGGATATTTATTATTATCCTTTTGTGATTCAACCTTTATATGAACTGTGCCCACAGTTATCCATTCCCGGAGATGAGCAAACCGTTGAGCAAATATGGCTTAAGGCGGCCAATCTTACTTGTCTTACCCCCGTTCCTTTGTGGTTTTCGATTGATAATGAATAGAGAATAAAATGAATTATTTTGAAGCGTTTATGTTGGCTCTTATCCAAGGTTTGACCGAATTTTTACCCATTTCCAGTTCTGCTCATTTAATTTTACCGTCTGCTATCCTCGGTTGGGCAGATCAGGGGTTAGCCTTTGATGTGGCCGTCCATGTGGGGACTTTAGCGGCTGTGGTGATTTATTTTCGCCATGAAGTGGTGACACTGCTTCATGCTTTTTTTGCCTCTATTTTTAAGGGGGAGCGTGGTAAAGAGGCAAAATTGGCATGGTTAATTATTTTAGCAACCATTCCGGCCTGTGTTTTTGGTTTGATTATGAAAGATATCGTGGAGTTTTATCTGCGCAGCGCATGGGTGATTGCCAGTACCACGATTATTTTTGGTTTACTGCTGTGGTATGTTGATAAGCGTGCTCGTTTAGTCAGTGATGAATATCAAGCCGGCTGGAAACAAGCTCTGTTTGTTGGGGTGGCCCAAGCTTTTGCCATTATTCCTGGCACCTCCCGCTCGGGAGCGACCATGACCGCGGCACTTTATCTAGGTTTTACTCGTGAAGCGGCGGCTCGTTTTTCTTTTTTGATGTCGATTCCAATCATTACACTTGCTGGTGGTTATTTAGGGGTGCAATTAATCTCGAGTAGTGAGCCTGTTGCGGTGAATTTTTTACTCACAGGAATAATCACTTCTTTTGTGAGTGCTTATCTGTGTATTTTCTTTTTCTTAAAGCTGATTTCACGCATGGGAATGACTCCTTTTGTTATTTACCGACTTATTTTAGGCGGCGGTTTGTTTCTCTTCTTGCTGAGTCAGTAAATGGGGTTACCACTGCGAGCGATAGGGATCGCTCACTCGCCTGAGTTTTTGGCTTATGGTATAAGTGAGCTTTTGCTAGTCGAACAATCGCGACTGTGTTGTCGAACGCGACTGTGTTGTCGAACATGGCGCAGTCATGGGTCATAAGTGTGGATGTGATGCGAGTATTTGCAATAACGTTATTATTGTTATTTGGGTGGCTCCAATACCATTTGTGGTGGGGAAAAAACGGTATTGTCGACTATCGGTTAGTGGCGAGTGAAATTGCCGTGCAGGAGCAAGTAAATCACAATTTACAACTGAGAAATCAAGAAATGTTTGCTGAAATTGATGATTTACGCCAAGGGTTAGATGCCATTGAAGAGCGAGCGAGGCACGAGCTGGGGATGGTCAAAGAGGGCGAAACGTTTTTCCGAGTTGTTGGTGAGGAGGCTCGCCCATGATGCCATTGATCACCGCGATTGTCCCGGCTGCAGGCGTTGGTAAGCGTATGCAGGCAGCTTGCCCGAAACAATACCTCCGGCTAGGAGAGCAAACCGTGCTTGAGCACACTGTTGCGGCTCTATTTGCTCACCCAAAGGTCGATAAAGTTGTGATTGCGATCAGTGCCGACGACCCTTATTTTGACTCACTTCCGCTTGCGCATCATCCAAAGGTGATATGTGTTCGTGGTGGTAAAGAGAGAGCCGATTCAGTGCTCAATGCGTTGCGTTTGGTGAGTCAAGCAAAGTTG
The DNA here is from genome assembly GCF_002749895.1 of Vibrio fujianensis. Taxonomy (GTDB): domain Bacteria; phylum Pseudomonadota; class Gammaproteobacteria; order Enterobacterales; family Vibrionaceae; genus Vibrio; species Vibrio fujianensis. The sequence goes on from NZ_NBUS01000043.1 coordinate 147,647, forward strand.
AGCCATTGGGTAATGGTGCATGATGCCGCTCGTCCTTGCATTACTCAAAGTGATATAACTCGGCTAATTGCTGGTGCAACGGAGCATTCTGTCGGTGCTATTTTAGCCTCTCCGGTACGTGACACGATGAAGCGAGGAGACGCGGGAAATCGTATTGTTCATACGGTTGAACGTGAGGCGCTCTGGCATGCGTTAACACCGCAAATGTTTCCGGTCGAACGACTACTGACCGCATTAGAAAAAGCTTTAGCAGAGCAAGCTACCGTAACCGATGAAGCGTCTGCATTAGAGTGGGTGGGGTTAAAGCCCGCTTTGGTTTGTGGGCGTGCCGATAACATCAAAATTACCCAGCCAGAAGATCTCGCGCTCGCCGAGTTCTATTTAAATCGAAATAAGGAAACAAGATGATACGTATAGGTCATGGGTTTGACGTGCATAAATTTGGCGGGAACGGCCCAATAATGATTGGTGGTGTTGCCATTCCTTATGAGCAAGGACTTATTGCTCACTCAGATGGTGATGTTGCGCTGCATGCTTTGTGTGATGCCTTGCTGGGCGCTATTGCTGCAGGAGATATCGGTCAACACTTCCCTGATACCGATGAGCGCTGGAAAGGGGCGGATAGCCGAGCTTTATTAAGAGATGTGTATCAGCGAGTGAAGCAGCAAGGTTATCGATTAGGGAATGCGGATATTACCATTTTAGCTCAAGCCCCCAAAATGGCTCCGCACATCAATGCGATGTGTCGTACCATTAGTGAAGATTTACAAACAGCGCTTGGCAATATAAATGTCAAAGCTACGACCACTGAGCGTTTGGGGTTTACTGGGCGTAAAGAAGGTATTGCTTGTGAAGCGGTTGTCTTATTAGTTAAAGCAGAATAAATATTCATACTGGGCCTACGCCTAAATGACAGGATAAGTTAAATGAGCGATCTTCTCTCTTCGTTGGCCTATTTATATGGTCAGCCTATCGCAAAAGCAAAAATTAAAGCTGCCCCCGAGCACTTTAAAGTGGTTGAAGACCTAGGCTATGAGTTTTCAGGGCAAGGCGAACACGTCATGGTCTATATTCGTAAGACGGGTGAAAATACCAGTTTTGTCGCTAATGAACTGGCGAAAGCATGTGGTGTAAAATCCAAAGATGTTGGTTGGGCAGGCTTAAAAGATCGTCATGCCGTCACCGAGCAATGGTTGAGTGTGTATCTGCCGGGTGGAGGCTTTCCTAACTTAGCGACGTTTGAAGCACAATACCCTAGTATCGAAGTATTAGCGATGACGCGTCATCATAAAAAATTACGTCCAGGCGATTTGCGAGGTAATCACTTTGAGTTGTTATTGACGGACGTTACTGACCTTGATGATGTACTGCAACGCTTGCCTGCTATGGCGAAGCACGGTGTGCCTAATTATTTTGGTTCGCAGCGCTTTGGACGAGAGGGGCATAACGTCACCGAAGCGCGCCGCTGGGGACGGGATAATGTGCGGTCACGTAACCAAAATCAACGCAGTTTATATCTCTCGGCTGCTCGTTCATGGATTTTTAATCATATTATTTCTCAACGTATTAATGCGGGGTGTTTTGAACACTTTATTGAGGGCGACATTGCCTTAAAAGCGGGGCAAACGACCTTAGTCAGTTCTGAGCAATTGGCGGAATTTAATCACCAACTCGCTCAGAACCATGTACAAATTTCAGCTGCATTGGCGGGCGATAATGCTTTACCCACCGAAAAACAAGCACGACGGATTGAGCAGCAAGTGTTGGATGCGGAGCCTGAATTGATGGCTTTGATTCGAGCGAATCGTATGCGTCATGAGCGACGTGCGATTACACTGCTGCCTCAACATTTCCGTTGGGAAGCTGAGAACAATACCATTACACTTCAATTTACCTTAGATGCCGGTAGTTTTGCTACTTCGGTCATTCGAGAGTTAGTTGAAGAAATCCCAGTTGAGCGCGTCTATGAGTAGAGAAAAACTAAAAATATTATTAAGTAATGATGATGGTGTGTATGCTGAAGGGATTGATGCTCTTGCCTGTGCCTTAGCCGATTTAGCCGATATTGTGATTGTCGCTCCTGATCGTAATCGCTCTGGCGCATCAAACTCATTAACTTTAGAGCAGCCCCTAAGGGTGACGAATATTGCAGCGAATACTTATTCGGTGCAAGGTACTCCGACTGATTGCGTCCATTTTGCACTCAACGAGTTGTTGAAAGAAGATTTACCAGATTTGGTACTTAGTGGTATCAATCACGGAGCAAATCTTGGCGATGATGTATTGTATTCCGGTACAGTGGCAGCCGCAATGGAGGGGCATTTTTTGGGGGTTCAATCGATCGCTTTTTCATTAGTGGGCCAACGGCATTTTGCGACGGCGGGGAAAATCGCTCGTCAATTAGTTTTACAGCATTTAGCCTCTCCCATCCCGACCAATCGATTGATTAATGTGAATATTCCCGATCTGCCCTTTGAACAAGTTCAGGGAATCAAAGTCACTCGTCTTGGTGCTCGTCACCATGCTGAGAACATGGTTAAACAAAAAGATCCTCGTGGTCACGACATTTATTGGCTTGGGCCTCCGGGGCGAGAGCAAGATGCAGGTCAAGGAACTGATTTTCATGCCGTGGAACATAAATTTGTCTCCGTCACGCCTATTTTGGTTGACCTAACCGCGCATGAGTCTCTTACCGCGATGGCAGAATGGGTGAAGGAATAAATCAATGGCAAACCCGAAAGCGGATAAATTGGTTGAATTTTTAATCCATCAGGGCATTGATGATCATCACGTCTTATCGGCGATACATACACTGCCTCGCGAACGCTTTGTTTCTCAGGCAATGATGCATCAAGCGTATGATAATAACGCATTACCTATTGGCTTAGGGCAAACGATTTCTCAGCCTTATATTGTGGCAAAAATGACCCAAATGTTAGCACTAACGCCCTCTAGCCGTGTGTTAGAAGTCGGGACGGGATCAGGGTATCAAACGGCAGTGTTGGCACAACTTGTTGAGCATGTTTTTTCCATTGAGCGGATTAAAAGCTTGCAGTGGGAAGCGAAGCGACGTTTGAAGCAACTGGATATTTATAATGTTTCTACTAAGCATAGTGATGGATGGCAAGGTTGGCCAGCCAAAGCGCCCTTTGATGCCATTATTGTGACTGCCGCGGCGCAAGAAATTCCACAAGCGCTACTTGAGCAACTCAATGATGGTGGACGTTTAGTGATCCCTGTTGGCAATGATGAACAACAACTACTAAAAATTGTTCGGCAAGGGGATACTTGGGTGAGTCAGGTGGTCGAAATGGTACGTTTTGTTCCTTTAATTGCCGGTGAATTGGCGTAATGTGGAGCCAGTTCAGGTTCGGTTGGGTCATTGCTCTGTGTAGCTTGATGTTCGGCTGCACCTCGCTGACTCCTGCTCCCGTGTCTGGACTGAATAAAGACTATCATTCAATTCCTAGAGGAAGTTATCGAGGAAGTTATTACCAAGTAAAGAAGGGGGATACACTCTACTTTATTTCTTATATTACCGACAAAGATGTGAATGATATAATTCGTTACAATCAATTACAGCCACCTTATACCATCCATCCGGGGCAAAAAATACGTCTTTGGCAGCCAGCTTATACGCCGCCAGCATACGGTGGTACAGGTGCTGGGGCTATTGTATCCACGGCCTCTGCAGCCTCTAATGTCAAAAAAACGGTGGTGGTTCCTCCTCCTATTCCCAGTGTGAGCAAAACCACGAATCCTGTTTCAACTTCTCAAAATCATAAAAAACCAGCATCTTCAGTGAGCAAAACTTCACCAAAATCTATTGATCAGGGAAAAACAAAAGGGTATGTTTGTGGTGAAAGTAAAGTAAATGTTAATAATAAGGTTGTCACTAAACCGAAACAATCTAATGATAAAATCGCTAAGTGGTTGTGGCCAACAAAAGGGAGGGTTATCAAAAACTTTTCGGCAGGAGATCAAGGAAATAAAGGGATAGATATTGCGGGTCAACGCGGTCAATCGATTATTTCTACTGCAGCCGGAACCGTTGTGTATTCAGGCAATGCGCTACGAGGTTATGGAAACTTGATTATTATCAAGCACAATGATCATTACTTAAGTGCTTATGCTCATAATGATCAATTGCTGGTAAAAGAAGGGCAAAGTATTAAAGCTGGACAAAAAATAGCAACGATGGGCAGTTCAGGAACCAACAGCGTCCGTCTACACTTTGAAATTCGTTATCAAGGCAAACCGGTGAATCCACAACGTTACTTACCATAAATTGATGAAGAGTATATCGCGACATTTGACGTTTTAATGTCTTGCTAGCTCGCCAGGGGAGGCGTTATGAGTATCAGCAATACAGCAGTAACTAAAGTCGAAGATTTTGATTTTGGCCCAGAGGTTCTCAATACCCTAGAGTCAGACTCTACCATTGAGCAATCACCCACCAACACTAACCTCCGAGAAGAATATGACGCATCAAGTAAAAGCTTAGATGCGACACAAATGTACCTTAGTGAAATTGGCTTCTCACCATTACTGACTGCAGAAGAAGAAGTGCTTTATGCTCGAAGAGCATTACGAGGCGACGATGCAGCACGTCAACGTATGATTGAAAGTAACCTTCGTTTAGTCGTGAAAATTTCTCGCCGTTATAGTAATCGAGGGCTCGCTTTATTGGATTTAATCGAAGAGGGCAACTTAGGTCTGATTCGTGCGGTAGAGAAGTTTGATCCTGAACGCGGTTTTCGTTTTTCAACCTACGCCACTTGGTGGATTCGACAAACGATTGAACGAGCACTGATGAATCAAACTCGTACGATACGTTTACCGATTCATGTGGTTAAAGAACTCAATATTTATTTACGTACCGCGCGTGAACTCTCTCAGCGCTTGGATCATGAGCCCACCGCAGAAGATATTGCAGCAGAACTGGACAAACCTGTTGATGATGTTAATAAAATGCTGCGTTTAAATGAAAGAATTAACTCGGTGGACACACCAATTGGTGGCGATGGCGATAAAGCATTGCTGGATATTATTCCTGACTCTAACCATTCAGATCCTGAATTTTCAACTCAAGATGATAATATTCGAGACTCATTGATGAATTGGTTGGATGAGCTGAATCCAAAACAGAAAGAGGTATTGGCTCGTCGCTTTGGTCTATTAGGCTATGAACCATCAACCCTTGAAGAAGTGGGAAGGGAAATTAGTTTAACTCGTGAACGAGTAAGACAAATTCAAGTTGAAGGATTACGCCGGTTACGAGAAATTTTACTCAAGCAAGGGTTGAATATGGAGGCGTTGTTTAGTGTTGAAAATGACAGCTAAACCGATTCGCCCCTAACCGTAATACAGGCACTTATATGAGTGCCTGTATTGGTTGAACCATGTTATTACAGCATTTTCTTTAATCGATATAACGCTTCTAATGCTTGGCGAGGCGTTAGATCGTCAGGATCAATACTAGCTAAAGCTTGCTCTACTTCACTCGGTTCTGGAATTAAACTCAGTTGATTGGCAATATCAATATGGGCGCTTTTTTTCTCTGGTGATAAGCTAAGTTGTTCTAACTGGCTAAGTTTCGCTCTAGCTTGTGTGATCACCGCTTTAGGGACGCCAGCCAAACCAGCAACAGCTAAACCATAGGATTTACTCGCGGCACCTTCTTGCACAGCATGCATAAATGCAATGCTATCGCCGTGCTCAATGGCATCTAAATGGACGTTGGCTAAGTGAGGTAACTGGTTGGGTAATTCCGTCAACTCAAAATAATGGGTGGCAAATAAGGTTAGCGCACCGATCTTTTTTGCTAGCCATTCTGCGCTGGCCCAAGCCAGTGATAGGCCATCATAGGTACTGGTGCCTCGGCCAATTTCATCCATTAACACTAAACTACGATGGGTGGCATTGTGTAAGATATTGGCTGTTTCTGTCATTTCAACCATAAAGGTTGATCGGCCCGAAGCGAGATCATCCGATGCACCAATACGCGTAAAAATACGATCAAGTATTCCGATTTTGGCTGATGCCGCTGGCACATAACTTCCGATGTGAGCCATCAGTGCAATCAAAGCAGTTTGACGCATATAGGTTGATTTTCCCCCCATATTCGGCCCTGTTATGATTAACATTTTCCGCTGTGGGTGTAGCTCTACGGGGTTGGCAATAAAAGGAGCATCCATCACTTGTTCTACAACCGGATGGCGTCCTGCTTGAATATGTAACCCTACATTGTCGCTTAAAGTCGGACGGCAGTAATCTAAACTTTCTGCTCTTTCGGCTAAATTTTGTAACACATCTAATTGAGAAAGAGCAGAGGCTAAGTTTTGCATATGTTCTAAATCGGGCAGTAGCTGATCAAATAATTCATCCCATAGCTGTTTTTCTAACGCCAATGCTTTTGATTTCGAGTTTAAAACTTTGTCTTCATGCTCTTTTAGCTCAGGAATAATGTAACGCTCGGCATTTTTTAATGTTTGACGACGCACATAATGGGGCGGCACAAGGTGGCTTTGGCCACGGCTGACTTGAATATAAAAGCCATGCACGTTGTTATAACCCACTTTTAAGGTATCAATGCCATGCCGTTCACGCTCTTCGGCTTCTAATTGGGCTAGGTATTCAGTTGCACCTGCTGCTAAGTTGCGCCATTCATCTAATTCTGCGTTATATCCGTCAGCCAGTACACCGCCATCACGGATCACTACTGGAGGGTTATCTTTGATGGCTCGCTCAAGTAATTGACATAATTCGTCCATCGGTTGCACATCTTGCCGTAGTTGCTGTAAGTAAGGCAGCGTCACAGAGGCTAAGCATTCATTGAGTTCAGGTAACTGTTGCAGTGCATGACGTAGGCGAGCGAGATCGCGTGGTCGAGCAGAACGTAAGGCGAGGCGAGCTAAAATCCGTTCAATATCACCAATCTGCTTGAGTATAGGCTGTAAATCCGCAAACAGGGCCTGCTGTTTAAGTTCGCCAATCGTATCTAATCGTTGATTTAAACGGTCGATGCTGCGCATGGGTTGATGAATCCAGCGCTTGAGCATTCGGCTGCCCATTGGCGTTGCGCAATGGTCTAAAACGTCTGCCAGTGTGTTGTCAGTGCTGCCCGATAAATTTTGTGTCAGTTCTAAATTACGGCGAGTAGCGGCATCAAGAATAACCGACTGATCTTGACTATCGAAAGTGAGTGCCCGAATGTGGGGGAGTGCGGTACGCTGGGTATCTTTGACGTATTGAATTAGGCATCCCGCAGCACAAAGCCCTAATTTTGCTTGTTCGACGCCAAATCCGACTAAGTCTCGGGTACCAAATTGTTGATTAAGTTGCTGCTTTGCGGTGTCGAGTTCAAATTCCCATATCGGACGGCGACGGTTACCTTTACGGTTGGCCATCAATTGAACGGCGGAGAAATCTTCTGGAAACAGTAATTCTCTTGGCGAGGTGCGTTGTAGCTCTGCGGCCATCGATTCTAGAGAATCCGGTTCGCAGAGTTGAAAGCGCCCGGAGGTAATATCAAGTGTAGCGTAACCAAATTTACCCTCTTGATGATAAATCGCAGCAATCAGGTTATCACTTCGTTCTGAAAGTAAGGCTTCATCGGTAATGGTACCCGGGGTAACAATACGCACGACTTTTCTTTCGACCGGGCCTTTACTGGTGGCCGGATCGCCTATCTGCTCGCAGATAGCGACCGACTCACCAAGCTGAACCAGCTTGGCTAGATACCCCTCAACAGCGTGGTAGGGAACACCGGCCATAGGAATGGGTTCCCCAGCTGAAGCGCCACGCTTGGTGAGCGAAATATCCAACAGTTGTGAAGCTCGTTTGGCGTCATCGTAAAATAATTCATAAAAATCCCCCATACGATAAAACAATAGGATGTCAGGATTTTCAGCTTTTAGCTTCAGATATTGCCGCATCATCGGGGTATGTTGTTGCTCTAACTCTACTGAAGAAGCCTTGGATATACTCATGTTATTTATCACTCGGTGGCCAAGTCGTGTTGCTGACAGTCAAAGCGCTTTCAGTGGGATAGAAAGTCACTGTACTACGGCACTTTCTGATCATGCGGCCATCTTTGATCAGAACCTGAAAAGAGTTAAAGAGAATAACAAATTTCGCTATTGCTGAGCAATCAAGCGATGCATCGGAAAATCGGAGTGGTAAAAGGGTACCACTCCTTCGGTGATCAAGTGCTTAAGAAAAAAGCCCAGAAGAGAGGTAACGATCCCCGCGATCGCAGATTATCGCAACCACAACAGAGCCGGGATTGGCTTTAGCAACTTGTAGAGCAGCAAAAACTGCACCTCCAGAGCTTACGCCTGCACAAATACCTTCTTGTATGGCTAAGGCGCGTGCGGTATTGATTGCATCTTGTTCGGTAATATCTAAGATGACATCTACTCGGGACTGTTCAAAAATACCGGGGAGGTATGCTTGGGGCCAGCGCCGAATTCCGGGAATCGCGCTTCCTTCGGCCGGCTGTAGTCCAACAATGGTAATGTCGGGGTTTTGTGATTTTAAGTAGCGTGAGGTGCCCATAATGGTGCCCGTTGTCCCCATGCTTGAAACAAAGTGAGTGATTTTTCCTTGGCTTTGTTGCCAGATCTCCGGCCCTGTAGAACGAAAATGCGCATCCGGATTATCGGGATTATTAAATTGATCTAATACTTTGCCTTTTCCTTCACTTTGCATTTGGAGAGCTAAGTCTCGAGCACCTTCCATTCCCTGCGCTTTACTGACAAGAATCAGTTCACAGCCATACGCTTGCATCGCATCTTTGCGCTCTTGGGTTGCATTGTCTGGCATGATTAAAATCATTTTGTAGCCTTTAATCGCAGCCGCCATTGCTAAAGCAATGCCCGTATTGCCACTGGTGGCTTCAATAAGGGTATCTCCGGGCTGAATCTCGCCGCGCTGCTCTGCTTGCACAATCATATTGAGGGCAGGACGATCTTTAACTGAACCTGCCGGGTTATTGCCTTCGAGTTTGACTAAGACTGTGCTGGAGGTGTGTGCGGTCAGCCGCTGTAAACGCACCAGAGGGGTTTGTCCAACATAGGCTTCAATAGTGGGAAAGTCAGCCACGTGCTTATCCTTAATATAAATAGTGGATAGATCCGTTATGATGATCAAATCAACAACTCGCTTTCTATATTACAAGTATGTTACTCAAAGGGGCATACAATTTATTGCTAGATTTTATTCCAAAAAGTTCTATTAGGATGCTTTTTTATAATTCAATTTCCTCATACTCTACTGATTAAGAAAGCCATGCTGGCCATCGTAATTATGGAGTAGGAAAATATGAAATTGATTAAATCAGCGCTAGCTGGTCTATTAATGCTAGGGTCATTGAATGTATCTGCTGCCGATCAAACCATTCTCAATTCGTCATACGATATTGCTCGTGAGCTGTTTTCCGCTTATAACCCATTGTTTATTCAACATTGGAAAGACAAAACAGGTCAAACGGTAGACGTTAAACAGTCGCATGGCGGCTCTTCTGCTCAAGCTCGTTCTATCTTACAAGGTCTAGCGGCTGATGTGGTGACTTTTAATCAGGTTACGGATGTGCAGATCTTACATGATCGCGGTAAGTTGATCGCGGCAAATTGGCAGGAAAAACTGCCCA
>NZ_NBUS01000043.1:157308-166353 GCF_002749895.1 Vibrio fujianensis
TGCCAGCTCACCCTATTATTCCACCACCGCTTTTTTAGTCCGTAAAGGTAACCCAAAGAATATTCAAGATTGGAACGATCTTGCACGAGAAGACGTTGCTTCTGTTTTTCCTAATCCCAAGACATCAGGCAATGCGCGCTATACCTATCTCGCCGCTTTAGGCTATGCACAAAAAACCTTTGGCCGAGATGCTCTGGCAGCACAAGATAAATTCCTTAAACAATTTTTAGCTAACGTAGCCGTGTTTGATACCGGTGGCCGCGGCGCGACAACCTCATTTGTTGAACGTGGTATCGGTGATGTTTTAATCACTTTTGAATCGGAAGTGAATAATATTCGTCAGCAATATGGTGTCGATGATTATCAAGTGGTGGTTCCCAAAACTTCGATCTTAGCCGAGTTTCCTGTCGCGGTGGTGGAAAAGACGACTCAACGCAAAGGAACCCATGCCGTAGCAACAGAATATTTGTCATATCTCTATAGTGAAGAGGCCCAGCGTTTGTTAGCCGGATTTAACTATCGGGTGCACAATGAAACGGTCAAAAGCGAATTTGCCGATCATTTTCCGGAGGTGGAATTGCTGACGGTTGAAAGTATCGCAGGCGGTTGGGATAACGCGATGAAAATGCATTTTGCGAATGGAGCAAAGCTAGACCAATTGCAACGTCGTTAATCGATCTTGCCACTTGCCAGTCGAGTGGCTCTTTTTGCTTAATAGAGTTTAAGAGGGCTTATGAGTCATACTCTTACTGCCGCTACCGTTCGGCCACGACATCAAAGAGTGCTGCCAGGTTTTGGGATCAGCCTCGGTACATCACTATTTTTTATCAGTTTGATATTACTGCTTCCGGCCAGTGGCTTGATTATGCAAACCAGTCAAATGTCATGGAGTGACTATTGGCAAGTGATTACAGACCCTCGTGTGGTGGCCAGTTATAAAGTGACGATTGGAGCGGCGCTCATGGCTTCGATTTTTAATGGGCTACTTGGTCTGCTGTTAGCTTGGGTACTGGTTCGTTATGATTTTTATGGTAAGCGAATTCTCGATGCCTTGGTCGATTTACCTTTTGCGTTGCCGACGGCCGTTGCTGGGATAACCTTAGCAACACTCTATTCATCAAACGGTTGGGTGGGAAGTATTCTGGAATCATTGGGAATTAAAATCGCTTATACCCCGCTTGGTATTGTGTTGGCAATGACATTTACCAGTATTCCGTTTGTCGTTCGCACGGTTCAACCCGTATTAGAAGACATATCTAAACAAGAAGAAGAGGCAGGGATGACTCTGGGGGCTTCAGATAGCACGGTTTTTTGGAAAGTGATTATGCCGTCGATTCGCCCTGCGCTTTTGGTCGGCGTTGCTTTATCGTTTACACGTAGTTTGGGGGAGTTTGGCGCAGTCATTTTTATTGCAGGCAATATGCCTTATGTGAGTGAAATTACCTCATTAATGATTTTTGTGCGTTTGCAAGAGTTTGATTTCCCTGCGGCCAGTGCGATTGCGTCAGTAGTGTTGATCACTTCTTTATTATTGTTGTTTGCTATCAATGTATGGCAAGGCGCTTATCTGCGTCGTATTCATGGACGTTAAGGAATAAAAAAGATGAGTGGACATCAACCCCGACGTGTCGGTGAAAGCCCTTGGGTTAAATGGAGTTTGATTACATTGGCGCTATTTTGGGTGACCTTATTATTGATTATTCCTTTGGTCAGCATTTTTCAGCAAGCCTTTGCTAGTGGTTTATCCAATTACTTAAAGAGTTTACTTGCCGCGGATACACGTCATGCGATTGGTTTAACCTTGATGGTCGCACTACTGACGGTACCGGTTAATTTAGTATTTGGTGTGTTGCTGGCTTGGGCGGTAACACGCTTTGAATTTCACGGCCGAAAAATACTAGTGACGTTAATTGATATTCCTTTTGCGGTTTCCCCTGTTGTGGCTGGGCTGTTGTATCTACTGTTGTATGGCAGCAGCGGTTGGTTAGGAGCATGGTTGTTTGAACGTGATTTACAAGTCATGTTCGCTTGGCCGGGGATTGTGTTGGTGACCATTTTTGTGACTTGTCCTTTTGTCGCGCGTGAATTAATTCCATTAATGCAGCAACAAGGACGATCTGATGAAGAGGCGGCAGTCATTTTGGGCGCATCGTGGTGGCAACTGTTTCGCCGTGTTACTTTGCCTAATATCAAGTGGGCACTCATTTATGGGGTGATTTTAACCAATGCGCGAGCGATTGGTGAATTTGGTGCCGTCGCGGTCGTTTCCGGTAATATTCGTGGCGAAACCAACACCTTGCCACTGCACGTGCAATTACTTTATGAAGATTATCAATCGGAAGCTGCATTCGCGAGTGCCTCATTATTAGCCTTTATCGCCTTATTAACCCTTATCTTTAAAGCCTATGTGGAATGGCGACAAGAATATAACCAGATAAAAAACAACAGTGAGCAAGGGACGGTATGAGTATACGTTTAGATAATATCTGCAAAAACTTTGGTCAATTTCAAGCCATTTCCCCGCTCTCTTTACATATTGATGATGGAGAGATGGTCGGTCTGCTTGGGCCATCTGGATCAGGGAAAACTACGCTATTACGGATCATTGCTGGTTTAGAAGGAGCGGATAGCGGCACGATTCACTTTGGTAATAGAAACGTGACCAATGTGCATGTTCGTGAGCGTCGCGTCGGATTTGTCTTTCAAAATTATGCGCTCTTTCGCCATATGACGGTGGCAGATAATGTCGCTTTTGGTTTACAAGTGATGGAACGACGCAAAAGGCCGCCAGCTGCAGTGATCGCTCAGCGCGTAAAACAGTTATTAGACATTGTTCAGTTAGGGCATCTCGCTGAGCGTTATCCAGAGCAACTTTCTGGAGGACAAAAGCAACGTATTGCATTAGCACGCGCGTTAGCGACCCAACCTGAAGTATTGCTACTCGATGAGCCTTTTGGAGCATTAGATGCCAAGGTACGTAAAGAGTTACGCCGCTGGTTACGTAACCTACATGATGAATTGAGCTTTACCAGTGTTTTTGTCACCCATGATCAAGACGAAGCATTAGAACTGTCAGATCGTGTCGTGGTGATGAGTGATGGACGGATTGAGCAGATTGACTCTCCCGTACAGCTTTATGCTCAACCTAACAGTCGGTTTGTGTTCGATTTCTTTGGTAATGTGAATGTGTTCCAAGCCGAGTGGCAACATGAGCAGTGGGCTAATGGTCAGGCATTTATCTTGCCACCAAAACAACAAGCCATTTGTCACTCTGGCAAGCTTTATGTCCGCAGCCATGAGTTAACTTTGTCGCGCAAGCCTAACAGCCAAGCATCGTTACCATTTGAGGTTATTTCTATCAACCCGGTTGGCGCGGAAGTGCGTGTTGAATTGGCACCGTTAGGATGGCAAAGTGATGATCACTGGGAAGCGAAATTAACCCACCGAGCATTAAGCGAACAACCGTTGACTCGCGGCGATCATACCTTCGCAACACCACAAGTCGGTTATTTTTTTGGTGAGCAGCAAAGTACCCCACACGTGATCCGTTGGCCATTCTTAGATGCTGATAGTCTAATGTTTGAAATATAACTTCATGTTATATATTACAGCCTTGCATGGGTACGCTTATGTTGCCCATGGTATGTTCTCATCACTCGAATTGTGCTAAGGGTATATACCTAATCCGTATCAATGGAGAGAAACATGACAACGCTATTTTCATTAAGCCAGCAATTAGGCCAACAGCTATTACGAAGTCACCAGGTGTTAACCAGTGCCGAGTCGTGTACCGGCGGCGGGGTTGCTTTTGCCATTACCGACATTCCGGGCAGTTCGGCTTGGTTTGATCGTGCTTTTGTTACCTATAGTAATCAGGCCAAACAAGAGATGATTGGTGTGCAAAGCGAAACATTGGCTAAATTTGGCGCGGTTTCTGAGCCGGTGGTACAAGAAATGGTACAAGGGGCGCTGGCGCATTCACGTGCGACAATGGGAGTGGCGATCAGTGGAATTGCTGGCCCGGATGGTGGTAGTGAAGAGAAACCGGTTGGAACGGTTTGCTTTGCTTGGGCTGATACACAAGGTTGGCAAAAAATTGAGACAAGGCATTTTACTGGCGATCGAGCGCAAGTTCGTCAACAGGCGATGATTCATGCATTACAAACCATAGCGGATTATTTACCTGCGCTCAGTTAACTTGAGGTCAAACACAAATTTTTCTACACAGCTCTGGACACTGTATGAATCAACAGTATAATGAGTAGCAAATTGACGAATCTGTCGACACACTATCTAAGCATTCACCGCTCACCATTTAGGTGACAGTCTGGAGAAAGTAATGGACGAGAATAAACAAAAAGCATTGGCCGCCGCGCTTGGTCAAATTGAAAAGCAATTCGGTAAAGGCTCGATCATGCGCCTCGGTGATAACCGAGCCATGGATGTTGAAACCATTTCAACCGGTTCTCTTTCTCTCGATATCGCATTAGGTGCGGGTGGTTTGCCAATGGGGCGAATTGTGGAAGTGTTTGGCCCTGAATCTTCAGGTAAAACCACACTAACCCTTGAATTGATTGCTTCTGCACAGCGAGAAGGTAAAACCTGTGCTTTTATTGATGCAGAACACGCACTTGATCCTGTCTATGCACGCAAATTGGGCGTGAATATTGATGAACTTTTGGTATCCCAGCCTGATACGGGTGAACAAGCGCTGGAAATCTGTGATGCGCTAGCGCGTTCAGGAGCCGTGGATGTTATCGTTGTCGACTCTGTGGCGGCATTAACCCCAAAAGCTGAAATTGAAGGTGAAATGGGGGATAGCCACATGGGGCTTCAGGCGCGTATGCTTTCTCAAGCAATGCGTAAATTAACAGGTAACCTCAAACAGTCTAATTGTATGTGTATCTTCATCAACCAAATTCGGATGAAAATTGGTGTGATGTTTGGTAACCCAGAAACCACAACCGGTGGTAACGCACTAAAATTCTATGCTTCGGTTCGTCTTGATATTCGCCGTACCGGTGCCATAAAAGAGGGTGACGAGGTTGTTGGTAACGAAACTCGTATTAAAGTGGTTAAAAATAAAATAGCGGCACCATTTAAAGAAGCGAATACCCAAATCATGTATGGCCAAGGCTTTAACCGAGAAGGTGAACTTGTCGATCTGGGGGTCAAACATAAGCTGATTGAAAAAGCGGGCGCTTGGTATAGTTACAACGGCGATAAAATTGGTCAAGGTAAAGCCAATGCTTGTAAATTCTTACGAGAAAATCCTGAAGCTGCTAAAACGATTGATAGCAAGTTACGTGAAATGTTACTAAGTCCAGAACAAATTGCAGTTGAAGAGCCTGAGTTTGGGATTGTACCTGAGCAAGACGAATTGTAAGTGCGGTTTTATCTGGTTTATTTAGCCCTGCTTTGCAGGGTTTTTTTACAATTGGAGCATTCGATATGTCTTTTCTTCCTCACAGCAAAGGAGAACTTAAGCCCCAAAGACGTTGCCAAGAGAGTGCGCTGGGATTGTTAAGTCGGCGAGATCATAGCCAATATGAACTGATGCAAAAGCTTTTGATGAAAGGATTTTCGCACTCAGATGTTGAGCAAGCCATTTTATACTGCCAGCACTATGGTTATATCGATGATTTACGCTACGCACTTAGTGTTATTCGTCAGCATATCAGTAAAGGACATGGTGAGAGACGGATTCGTCAATCTTTACAACAAAATCGAGTCAGTGATGATCTGATCGTCATCGCCTTTTCGCAAGTAGAGATCGACTGGTTTGAACTCGCCAAGCAGGCGGCAGATAAAAAATTTAACTCTTGCGCTTCTATCGACAGAAAAACGCAAGCAAAGCGTATTCGCTTTTTACAGTATCGTGGGTTTAGTTTTGAGCAAATTCAGTACGCATTATCTGATTTGAGTGAGATTGAAAATGAGTCTGCTTGACGCTGATGATCCCACCCCAGCCTTGTTTTTGAGAGGCTATGTTTTGCAATTTTCCTCTTTTAATTAAGAAAACTAGTCGAAGCCTTATCCATGCTTTACAATAGCTCAAAATTCTAACTTGAGTCATTCAGGAAGAGCTGCATGTATATGAGCACCGATGAGGTTCGCCGCGCGTACCTCTCATTCTTTGAAAGTAAAGGGCACCAGATCGTTGATAGTTCATCATTGGTGCCTACTAATGATCCGACCCTGCTATTTACTAACGCAGGAATGAACCAATTTAAAGATTGTTTTCTTGGCCTAGAAAAACGCGCTTATACGCGAGCGACAACCGCTCAACGTTGTGTACGTGCTGGTGGTAAGCATAATGATCTAGAAAACGTTGGCTTTACTGCTCGTCACCATACTTTTTTTGAAATGTTGGGTAACTTCAGTTTTGGTGACTATTTCAAAGAAGATGCGATTCAGTATGCATGGGAATTTCTCACCGAAGTTCTTCAGTTACCTAAAGAACGCTTATTGGTTACCGTGTATCAAACGGACGATGAAGCCTTTGATATTTGGCATCAAAAAGTCGGTATTCCACAAGATCGCATTATCCGCATTGGTGACAAACCTGGAGGGAAAGCTTACGAGTCGGACAACTTCTGGCAAATGGGTGATACCGGCCCTTGCGGTCCTTGTACCGAAATATTTTATGATCATGGTGAACACATTTTGGGTGGGCCTCCAGGATCAGCAGAAGAAGATGGTGATCGTTTTATTGAAATCTGGAACGTGGTGTTTATGCAGTTTAATCGCCATGCCGATGGAAAAATGGAGCCGTTACCGAAACCGTCGGTCGATACTGGAATGGGGATTGAACGGATTTCTGCGATTGTTCAAGGCGTCCACTCTAACTATGAGATTGATGTTTTCCAAACCTTGATCAAAGCGGCCGCCGAAGTGATTGGGTATCAAGACCTGACCAATCAATCATTGCGTGTGTTAGCCGACCATATCCGTTCATGTGCTTTCTTAATTGTCGATGGTGTAATGCCGTCGAACGAAGGGCGTGGCTATGTATTACGCCGGATTATTCGCCGTGCCGTTCGTCATGGTAATAAACTGGGTGCTCAAGGCGCATTTTTCTACAAGCTGGTGACACCACTCATTGACGTTATGGGTAGTGCAGGCAAAGAGTTGCATAAACAGCAAGCGTTGGTTGAAAAAATCCTTCGTATTGAAGAAGAAAACTTTGGTCGTACTCTTGAACGAGGACTGGCGATTCTTAATGACGCGTTAGATGCCTTAACGGGTCAAGAGCTGGATGGTGAAACGGTTTTCAAACTGTATGATACTTATGGCTTTCCAGCCGATTTAACTAATGATGTAGCACGTGAACGAGGCTTTACCATTGATGAAGCGGGTTTTGAAACCGCAATGGAAGAGCAGCGTCAACGCGCTCGTGAAGCAGGGCACTTTGGTACAGACTATAATCGTTTGATTAAGGTTGAGGGCCAGTCTGAATTCTGTGGTTATAACGCAGTGCAACAGGCAAGCTCAGTATTAGCGATGTTTGTTGATGGTCAAGAGGTCAATGCGTTATCGGCGGGTGATAAGGCCATTGTGGTACTGGAGAAAACGCCGTTTTACGCTGAATCGGGTGGCCAATGTGGTGATACCGGCGTGTTAAAAACAGCGTCGGGGCTATTTCAAGTCGAAGATACTCAGAAATTAGGTCATGCCATAGCCCATTACGGCTTGTTACAAGAGGGGGTTATGGCCAAAGAAGATCAGGTTGAAGCGATCGTTGATGCCAAGCGCCGTGCTGCAATTTCACTAAACCATTCAGCCACTCACTTATTGCATGCGGCATTGCGTCAAGTGTTGGGTGAACATGTTGCCCAAAAAGGTTCACTCGTTAAAGCAGAAGGCTTGCGCTTTGACTTCTCACACCTTGAAGCGATGACCACTGATGAGCTTAAAGACGTTGAGCGCTTAGTTAATAGCCAAATTCGTCGTAATCATGTGATTGAAACGGCGATCATGGACATTGAAGCGGCGAAACAGAAAGGGGCGATGGCACTCTTTGGTGAAAAGTATGATGAGCAAGTGCGCGTTCTTTCCATGGGTGACTTTTCAACCGAATTATGTGGTGGTATTCATGCCTCACATACAGGAGATATTGGCTTATTTAAGATTCTGTCCGAAGGCGGTATCGCGGCTGGCATTCGTCGCATTGAAGCGGTTACCGGTGAAGTCGCTCTCGATGCTTTAGAGAATCAGCAACGTAAATACGAAGAAAAACTCTCTGAAACTGCCCATAAAGTGAAGCAACTTGAGAAAGAAATCCAGCAGTTGAAAGATAAATTGGCGACCCAAGCAAGCGCATCCTTAACCGATCAAGTGAAAGAGATCGCTGGGGTTAAAGTGCTTGTTGCACAACTCAATGGTGCTGATAATAAAGCACTACGTGGGATGGTTGATGAATTAAAAAATCAGCTAGGTAGCGGTATTATCATGTTAGGTAATGTCGTGGATGATAAAGTCGGCTTGATTGCAGGAGTGACCAAAGATTTGACCAGCAAAGTGAAAGCCGGAGATTTGGTTAATATGGTTGCACTACAAGTTGGTGGTAAAGGGGGCGGCCGCCCTGATATGGCACAAGCGGGAGGGAGTGACGCCAAAGCGCTTCCTTCTGCTTTAGAGTCTGTTGACGCTTGGATTGCAGAGCGTCTATAACATAGTGATAAGTTACGCTCAATCAATTATCTTTTGATTGAGCGTAATTTTATCTGGTTAACCAAGTGGTGTAATTGGCGTTGTTTTAAACAAAACCAGTTATCCACTTGGTTTTGTTGTTTATATCCCTCAATGACTCATCAAGCAATTGATTCATTGTTGGGGCCATGAGACTTTGTCTTGGGAAGGTGAATACTGGTGAAAAATCCCCTTATCGTACAAAAGTTCGGTGGAACGTCGGTCGGCTCTATTGAGAGAATATATACCGTTGCTGAACACATCATTAAAGCAAAAAATGATGGGAATCAAGTTGTTGTGGTTGTATCTGCCATGGCTGGTGAAACGAACCGTCTGTTGGGCCTTGCCCAACAA
>NZ_NBUS01000043.1:166363-168343 GCF_002749895.1 Vibrio fujianensis
CGTGTACCGAATGCAAGAGAGCTTGATGTTTTACTCTCTGCGGGTGAGCAAATGTCGATGGCATTACTTGCCATGGTTTTAAATAAATTGGGGTATCCCGCTTGTTCCCTTACTGGAACGCAAGCCAACATTGTCACCGATAACCAACACAACAATGCAACGATCAAGTCGATCGATACCCGAACCATTCGCGAATTATTGACTCAAGGGCTTATTGTGGTCATCGCAGGCTTCCAAGGGGTGAATGAGAAAGGGGATATCACCACATTAGGTCGAGGGGGATCGGACACGAGTGCCGTGGCGTTAGCTGGCGTACTCAACGCTGATGAATGTCAAATTTTTACGGATGTGGATGGCATATATACCTGTGATCCTCGCGTGGTGCCATCTGCGCGTAAATTGGCGGTGATCGACTTCCCTTCGATGGAAGAAATGGCCCGTAAAGGGGCGAAAGTGTTGCACTTACCTTGCGTTCAATATGCGTGGAAACATCAAGTCCCACTCAGAGTGTTATCGACCTTTGATACCAATCAAGGGAGCTTAATTAAAGGTGAGCGGGGAACACAGAACATATGTGGCATTGCGATTCAGAGGGAGATGCTACTCGTCAAGATTGAATCTGACGATGCCACCATTCTGGAAAAGCAGTGCCATATGCTGGGGATCGAACTATGGAATGTGATCGAGGAAGCAGAATGGACGGCGATAGTGATAAAACAGGACGCTTATGCGAAGTTAGAACTGGTGTTTAACGGTAAAATCCGCAATAGTGAACCTGTGAGTTTGTTAACCACCGTTGGATTGCAAGCTGCTACGTTGGTGGAGCATTCTTGTGCTTTATTGACCGAACAAGGGATAGATGTGCATTATGTCTCCACAAGCTCGCAATCATTGATGTTAACGCTTGCGCCGCATAAGGTGGATAATGCGGCTAATATTTTGCACAAGGCTTATATTTATTCGGACACTTCGCTGGCGTTTGAGGCAAAGCAGATGCTTTTAGGCTGATTTAGATGCAATAAAGTTTACTGGGAGATAACTTTTAGTAGATAATAGCGTAGTTGCAAGATAATACAGAGATTACTCAAGGAGCAAAGAATGCTAATTTTGACTCGCCGCGTTGGCGAAACACTGATGATCGGTGATGAAGTAACGGTAACAGTTTTGGGTGTAAAAGGTAATCAAGTACGGATAGGTGTTAACGCTCCCAAAGAAGTATCTGTGCACCGTGAAGAAATTTACATGCGCATTCAAGCAGAAAAAGGTAATGGTAACGTTGCTCCTAGCAACTACTAATTATCGAGATAAGGCTGGTATTAACCGGCCTTATTTATTTTTTGTTCGTTAAGAATCACGGTATTGTGCATTTGAAATAGCGTGATAAATCCTAGGCTTTGGTACTTAAGTGTAAAAAGTCAACGCTTTGGTTAAATAGCCAACGGTTAACGTTTTTTTTAAAACTTTTACCAAGAAAGTGTTTGACATATTTTTGGTAAATCGTAATATGTGCCTCCGCAAGACGGTGAGGTGGCCGAGAGGCTGAAGGCGCTCCCCTGCTAAGGGAGTATACGGTTTGTAGCCGTATCGAGGGTTCGAATCCCTCCCTCACCGCCATTCTTGCAAGGCTTATAAT
The DNA here is from genome assembly GCF_002749895.1 of Vibrio fujianensis. Taxonomy (GTDB): domain Bacteria; phylum Pseudomonadota; class Gammaproteobacteria; order Enterobacterales; family Vibrionaceae; genus Vibrio; species Vibrio fujianensis. Next base: position 167,997 of record NZ_NBUS01000043.1, read on the forward strand.
AATTAAGCAACCGCGCGTCCTTAGCTCAGCTGGATAGAGTACCTGGCTACGAACCAGGCGGTCGGAGGTTCGAATCCTCCAGGACGCGCCATATAATAGAGAAACATGCTTGTGGTGAGGTGGCCGAGAGGCTGAAGGCGCTCCCCTGCTAAGGGAGTATACGGTTTGTAGCCGTATCGAGGGTTCGAATCCCTCCCTCACCGCCATTTGTTGGTTTATTGCTAACAATTTTGTTTCGAAGAGATTTTAGTGTGATTTATCACATTCTGCGCGCTCATAGCTCAGCTGGATAGAGTACCTGGCTACGAACCAGGCGGTCGGAGGTTCGAATCCTCCTGAGCGCGCCA
>NZ_NBUS01000043.1:168840-170503 GCF_002749895.1 Vibrio fujianensis
CAAGTTAGTGATATCATCACTAGCACCGTGCGTCCTTAGCTCAGCTGGATAGAGTACCTGGCTACGAACCAGGCGGTCGGAGGTTCGAATCCTCCAGGACGCGCCATTATTTAAGGTCATAAACAACCTTGGTGATTTGAATGTTGTGTAAAGTTTAATTTCACCGAAGCCCTGCGCGCTCATAGCTCAGCTGGATAGAGTACCTGGCTACGAACCAGGCGGTCGGAGGTTCGAATCCTCCTGAGCGCGCCACCTTTTAAACCTCGCAATTAAGCGGGGTTTTGTTTTTTTACAATCCTGTAGCATTTTTTTATTTCATTTTCACAACATACTGTTTTTATTGGTCTGTTCTCCTTTTACTAGCTGCATCTCAAATTTTATTTCAAATTCCTATTAATCTACTCATATTCACTAAAAACGTGCGAGTTTCTTAGCTCAATTACATCACGTTTTGTGATTTGTATGACGGTTCTTTCACTTGGTTACTCTGATTTGTTTAAAAATCCTAAACAAAATTGACAATTTTTCACAAGTCGAGATAATCCTGTTGGCTTTTGTCGGAATAATAATGGTTTATCGCAGACAATTGCTGTCAGGATGACACAGAAAGGAAGCAACATGACAAATATTGGAAGCCTGCTAGTTGATGCGGCTACCCTGATGGTTACAGGGATGGTCGTCGTATTTCTATTTTTAACCATTTTGGTCTATCTCGTTCGGTTCATGTCTAAATGGGTACCGCAAGAAGTACCTCAGACGATAGTCAGCCCCAAAAAATCGATTCAACCAACCTCTGCTGCAGTTCCCCCTCAGGTGGTAGCGGCTATCTCTGCCGCTGTACATCAGTACCGACACTCAGCTGCTAAGTAGTACCAATTAAAAGGAGTTAATGAGCATGTCTAAAGCACTTGCTATTACCGATGTGGTGTTAAGAGACGCCCATCAATCATTATTTGCGACGCGCATGCGTCTTGAAGATATGTTGCCTATTGCAGCAGAGTTGGACAAAATCGGCTATTGGTCGTTAGAAACTTGGGGTGGCGCTACCTTTGATGCGTGTATTCGATACTTGGGAGAAGATCCTTGGGAGCGTCTGCGTGCGCTAAAAAAAGCGATGCCCAATACCCCAATGCAGATGTTATTACGAGGGCAGAACCTGCTTGGTTATCGCCATTACGCGGATGATGTGGTTGAGAAGTTTGTCGAGCGTGCTCACGTTAATGGGATGGATGTATTCCGTATTTTTGATGCAATGAACGATGTACGCAACTTTCAGCAAGCGATCAAAGCAACGGTCAACGTTGGTGCACATGCTCAAGGAACGCTCTCTTATACCATTAGTCCAGTCCATAATACAGAAACTTGGGTTGATCTGGCGAAGCGATTAGAAGATCTTGGCTGTCACTCATTATGTATTAAAGACATGTCAGGACTTTTAAAACCTTATGAAGCGGAAGAGTTAATATCGCGGATTAAAGCATCGTGTGATGTTCCTCTTGCTTTACATTGCCATGCGACAACTGGATTATCAACGGCAACCGCAATAAAAGCGGTAGAAGCTGGGGTGGATATTCTTGATACTGCCATTTCGTCAATGAGCCAAACCTATGGACACACGCCAACGGAAACGGTGGTTGCTATGTTGCAAGGGACAGCACGAGAT
>NZ_NBUS01000043.1:170513-175075 GCF_002749895.1 Vibrio fujianensis
CCCAGCTTAATCTCGAACATCTTGCGCCTATTGCAGCGTATTTCCGTGACGTTCGTAAAAAATACGCCCAATTTGAAGGACAACTAAAAGGGGTTGACTCGCGAATTTTGATTGCTCAAGTCCCGGGTGGTATGTTGACTAATATGGAAAGCCAACTAAAAGAACAAGGCGCTGCAGAGCGGCTCGATGAGGTGTTGGAAGAAATTCCTCGTGTTCGGCAAGATCTTGGTTACATCCCTTTAGTTACACCAACATCTCAAATTGTTGGTACTCAAGCGGTGATTAATGTTTTAACGGGTGAGCGCTATAACAGTATAACCAAAGAAACTGCCGGGGTACTGAAAGGAGAATATGGGGCAACACCTGCTGAAGTGAATCAAGATCTACAGGCGCAAGTGTTAAAAGGAAGTAAAGCCATTACTTGCCGCCCTGCTGACTTGCTTCAAGATGAAATGACACATTTAACCACGGAATTATTAGCTAAAGCTAAAGAGGATGGTATTTCATTAGCGCAAGAGACCGTGGATGATGTACTGACTTATGCTTTATTCCCTCAAGTCGGACTTAAATTTCTGAAAAACCGTCATAACCCCAATGCATTTGAACCCGCACCGGGATCTGAAACGGTCGAATCTGCCGCAGCTCCTGTAGTAAAAGATTCTGTACCGAGTATCGAAACCTATAGTGTCAAAGTTGACGGGCAAGTGTATCAAGTAGAAGTGGGTCCCCAAGGTCAAATTAGCTCGGTGACCGCTAGTCAGTCTACAGCGACAACCTCTGCTCCTGTTCCGGCCTCAGCAGCTGAAGCTGTGCCCGCTCCTCTTGCCGGAAATATTTTTAAGGTTCAAGTTCAACCTGGAAGCGAAGTGGTTGAAGGCGATGTGCTGGTTATTTTAGAAGCGATGAAGATGGAAACCGAAGTTCGGGCTGCGCGTAGTGGTGTTGTTCAAGAGCTGCATGTGAAGGAAGGGGATGCAGTGACAGTCGGTGCGCCGATCTTAAGTTTGGCATAAGGGTGTAACATGGACGGATTATTAACCCTGTGGCACGAAACAGGGATTGCTAACTTTACGCTTGGCCAAATCATGATGATTCTTATCGGCTGCGTATTGCTTTTTTTAGCCATACGTAAAGGTTTTGAACCTTTATTGCTGTTACCGATTGGGTTTGGAGCTATCTTGGCAAATATTCCTAATGCCGGTTTTACTGAGCCGGGTGGGTTGTTGTACTACGTGTACTATATTGGGATCGAATCGGGTATTTTCCCGTTGTTGATTTTTATGGGCGTGGGCGCAATGACCGACTTTGGTGCTTTGATTGCCAACCCTAAAACCTTGTGGTTAGGTGCCGCTGCGCAGTTCGGTATTTTTGCAACATTATTTGGTGCGATCATGCTTAACTATGTGCCAGGAATGGAGTTTTCGTTAGCTGATGCTTCGTCAATAGCCATTATCGGTGGCGCTGATGGTCCGACAGCTATCTTTTTAGCCAGTCAACTGTCACCGAAGTTATTAGGAGCAATCGCAGTTGCTGCGTACAGTTATATGGCATTGGTTCCTATCATTCAGCCACCGATCATGAAGGCATTAACTACACCACAAGAGCGTCAGATTAAAATGGCTCAGTTGCGTCATGTAGGGAAAACGGAAAAAATTATTTTTCCGCTGCTCGTGTTACTGATGGCCATTTTGTTCCTACCTTCGGCTACGCCATTGGTTGGAATGTTCTGCTTGGGGAATTTAATGCGTGAAGCCGGTGTGGTTGAGCGCTTATCGAAAACGGCACAAAATGAACTGATTAATATTGTTACTATCTTCTTAGGTCTTGGAGTGGGTTCAAAACTTCAATCCGATCAATTCCTTAATATTTCGACCTTAGGTATTTTAGTGCTTGGTGCTGTCGCATTTAGCATTGGTACTGCAGGGGGAGTTTTGATGGCAAAAGTGCTCAATAAATTCTCTAAAGAAGATATTAACCCATTGATAGGTGCTGCCGGAGTTTCTGCTGTACCAATGGCGGCGCGTGTTGTTAATAAAGTCGGGTTAGAAGCTAACCCACAAAACTTTTTATTGATGCATGCTATGGGGCCAAATGTTGCTGGCGTGTTAGGCTCGGCGGTTGCGGCTGGGATTTTATTAGCTTTAGTCGGCTAAATAAGGGCATTTTAGGGCTGAGCGTTAATAACGATTGACGGATAGTCTATTAAGTGATGTCGTCGTCGCGCGGTAGCGATGCTTGACTCGCTTGTCGCCTGCCTGCAATTCCAAGTTGTTTGGGTATAGTAATAAAATGATATATATTCAAAGGGATGCTTTAGCATCCCTTTTTTCATCACCAGCCACAGGGACTTAGAATATGGATAATAAGCAGATTGTCATTACCCAATTTGGTGGGCCAGAAGTGCTCGCTATTCAGTCATCACCAATTCCAGAGCCTCAGGAAGGAGAAGTGTTGGTCAAAGTCGCTTTTACCAGTATTAATCCTATTGATACTAAAACTCGAGCTGGACTGGGTTGGGCTGCTGCGCAAAATCAAGATAAATTACCTTGGGTTGCTGGATATGACATCGCAGGGCAGGTGGTGAAAGTTGGACAGGGTGTTTCAGCGCTTGAAAAAGGGATGAATGTCGCGGGGTTTGTTGGTTTTCCTCTCCGTGGGGGTGGTTATAGCCAATATCTTTGTGTTCCTGAAAGAGAGCTGAGTATCGTGCCCGATTCCGTTACGCTAGAAGCGGCTGCGGCATTACCCCTTGCAGGACAAACTGCGGCGCAGGCATTGAGTAAAGCTCAAATTCAAGAAGGTGAACGCGTGTTAATTTTAGCGGGAGCCGGTGGAGTCGGACATATTGCATTACAAGTTGCGATAGCCGCTAAAGCTGAAGTGTATACCACGTGTAGTGAAAGTAACCTTGATTACCTCGCGACGTTAGGGGCTCATGCTATTAACTATCAATTTGCTCCAGTTTCACAACGTTTGGAAGCGGTGGATGTTCTGATCGACCTTGTGGGCGGAGATGCGGCATTGGATGCGCTTAAATGCCTTAATGATCATGCTCGTGTGGTGAGTGTGCCAACATTAAGTGCGGAATTAATCTGTGAAAAGGCGAAGATGTTAGGCTTTCAGGCAACCGGTATGTTAGTTGATCCAAACCCTGAGCAGTTAGATACCTTGTTATACATGGTCAGTGTTGGTTTATTAAAAGTGGAAATTCAACACGTTTACCCAATGGATCAAGTTCGTCAAGCACATGAGCAGATGGAAACTGGGCATACGCGCGGTAAAATTTTGCTTAATATGCAGAGTTAGCATACCTTGGCGATTGACCTTACTCAGATTGCTCAGTTCTTTTCAGAATCGGCACTCTGGGTGCTGTTTTTTGTTAGTTTTCTTAGTGCCACTCTGTTACCGGGTGGTTCTGAAGCTATACTATTGGCCACTTTTTCGATTCAGACATTTTCTCCTATAACCATTATTATGATTGCCACCTTCGGGAATACGTTAGGGGGGATGACTAATTATTGGCTAGGTTGGCTGTTGCCTAATCGAACTCAACAAGAAAAACAGGGTCATAAAGCACTACGATGGTTAAATAAACATGGTTATTGGGCTCTATTGTTGAGTTGGTTACCCATTATTGGTGATCCGCTTTGTTTAGCCGCTGGATGGTTAAGAATGAAAAGCTTCCCCGTATTGAGCATGATTATGCTTGGTAAGGCTTTCCGTTATATCATGCTGGGGGCATTTTTTTATGGTTTTTTCTAAGGAGTTATGATGAAAAAACTTTGGCTAGGTTTGATTACGTGTATTGCGTTGTACGGTTGTACATCTTCAACATCACTTCCCTTTTTCTCATCTTTACCCGATGGCGTCACTTTAATCGAGCAAGTGGATACCCAGTCCGATACGGTGGGCATTCCTTATCGTAAATACCAACTTTCGAATGGGTTAACGGTCATTTTATCCCCCGATCATTCCGATCCTCTTGTGCATGTGGATATGACTTATCATGTGGGATCAGCAAGAGAAGAGGTGGGTAAATCTGGCTTTGCTCACTTTTTTGAACATATGATGTTTCAAGGCTCAAAGCATGTTGCCGATCAAGAGCACTTTCGTTTGATCACAGAGGCGGGCGGATCCTTAAATGGCACCACAAATCGAGATCGAACCAATTATTTTCAAACCGTTCCTGCGAATCAATTGGAAAAAGTACTGTGGTTAGAGTCAGATCGCATGGGCTTTTTGCTTGAAGCGATTTCACAGCGTAAATTTGAAATTCAGCGAGACACGGTTAAAAATGAGCGAGCGCAAAATTACGATAATCGTCCATATGGTTTGATTTGGGAAAAAATGTCAGAAGCGCTTTATCCAGAAGGCCATCCTTATTCTTGGCAAACGATAGGCTATGTGGAAGATTTAGATCGAGTTGATGTGAATGATCTTAAGGCTTTCTTCTTACGTTGGTATGGGCCAAATAACGCGGTATTGACGATCGGGGGGGATATTGATATTGCACAAACCTTAGCCTGGGTAAACCGTTATTTTGGATCTATACCTAAAGGCCC
>NZ_NBUS01000043.1:175085-180232 GCF_002749895.1 Vibrio fujianensis
CCTAAACAGCCCGTTCATTTAGAGCAAGATCGCTATATTACTCTTGAAGATCGAATTCAGCAGCCGATGGTTGTGATCGGTTGGCCAACCGCTTATCAAGGCGCAGAGCAGCAAGCTTCACTCGATACGTTAGCGCAAGTATTAGGCAGTGGTAGTAATAGCTTGCTCTATCAAAATTTAGTGAAAACCCAGCAAGCGGTTGACGCTGGGGCATTTCAAGACTGTGCAGAGTTGGCTTGTACGTTTTATGTTTACGCAATGGCTCCATCAGGTGAACCGTCGCAATTAGCACCACTATATCAAGCATTGATGGATACTTTGCAGCAGTTTTCTCGGCAAGGCGTCAGCAACTCGCGGTTAGCGCAGATCAAGGGTCAAGCAGAAGCTAATGCGATTTTTGCTTTGCAAAGTGTACAAGGGAAGGTGAGTCAGTTAGCCAGTAATCAAACATTTTATGGTCAACCGGATCGCATTGAGCAGCAGTTAAATCAGTTGCGGGCCGTTTCTTCTGATTCTATCACGAAGGTGTTTCAGCAATATATTGACCAGCATCCCAAAGTGACATTAAGCGTGGTTCCCAAAGGGAAAACAGAATGGGCCGTCCAACGCGCTACATTTGTTACCCCTAAACGACAGCTCCCTGAATATAAAAAAATAACAGAGGAGCAGTTAGCGTATCGTCATGTTAATGATTCGTTTGATCGCTCTATCATTCCCGATGCCGCTCAAGCCGTTCAAATAGAGATGCCTGTACTTTATGACTGGTATTTTGATAATGGCTCAGAGTTATTAGGAACAAAGATGACCGAGACACCAACCGTGCTAATCGACATACGGCTTCCCGCCGGAGAACGTCATGTTGAGGTTGGGAAAGAAGGACTTGCCCATTTAACGGCCGCTCTGTTAGAGCAAGACTCTGCGCAACGAAGTGTAGAAAAAATTCAAGCTGAACTCGATAAACTTGGGTCGGTGATTCGAATTAATGCTGGTTCGTATGCAACCAATATCACTATCTCTAGCTTGAAAATGCACCTACCAGAAACCTTAGCCGTGGTTGAAGAGCGGTTATTAAGTCCAGGGTTTAATAAGCAAGATTTTTCACGTATTCAACAACAGATGATGCAAGGCATCGTCTATCAACATCAGCAACCCAGTTGGTTAGCCGCTCAAGCTACGCGTCAAGTGCTGTTTGGCCACTCGGTATTTGCGCGTTCAAGTGAGGGCACGACGGCCTCTATCGCGGCGCTTACACTTGATGATGTTAAGGATTTCTATCGTCAGCATTATACCCCTAATGGAGCGAAAATCGTTGTTGTCGGTGATATTGATCGCCAAGAGGTGGTAAAACAACTAACATTTTTTGCCCGATGGCACGGGGAGCCAGCTCCGATGATCAATCCTCAAGTCATTGCACCTTTGAGCGAACAAAAAATTTATGTGGTAGATAAACCAGGAGCACCACAAAGTGTCGTTCGTTTTGTTCGTAAAGGATTGCCTTTTGATGCGACAGGGGAACTCTACCTTAGCCAATTAGCAAATTTTAATTTAGCGGGTAACTTTAATAGCCGACTCAACCAAAACCTACGTGAGGATAAAGGCTATACCTATGGTGCTAGCGGCTATTTTACTGCTAACCGAGAAATCGGTGCAGTGGTCTTCAACGCACAAGTGCGAGCGAATGTGACCGTTGACTCAATCAAAGAGATCCAGCAAGAGTTAGCGCATTTTAGTCAACAAGGCTTAACAGATAAAGAAATGGAATTTCTACGTCTTGCGGTTGGACAGCAAGATGCTTTGAGTTATGAGACGCCCTCTCAAAAAGCTCAGCTCATCAGTCAGATTTTGACTTATAACCTCGATCGAGATTATTTACAGCAACGCAATCACTTGGTTCATCAGGTCGATAAAAGCACGTTAAATCAATTAGCGAAGAAATGGTTTCAGCCACAGGATTATCAAATTATTGTGGTTGGGGATATGAAAAAACTGAAGTCGCCATTAGAAAAGTTAGCAATTCCTATAGAAGAGCTTGAAATCATCCGTTAGAGTACGCATATATCCAAGTAATGGCACAGGGAATGGTATTTATTTGGCTGCTTGCTACTCATTTCGAGGCATTGTTGAACTCAGTGAGTTGCCGAGGAAAAGTCAGTTGCTCAACGCTAGGCCATCAAGGAATCCGGTGGTTTAGCATTTTATTTGCAAGAGACAAGTTACTTATTTGCAAGAGACAAGTTACGCTCAGCTGCATTTCAAACATAACCAATATAAGCGAATCTCATTTTGACTAATTTTGCTGCGCGACTTAAACGAGTTGCTAACCAACCTGAAATCTTTCAACAGTTCAGCCGTGGGGTTGAACGTGAAACCTTACGCTACACAGCCGACGGTACTATTGCCCAAACCCCTCATCCACAAAGTCTCGGTTCCCCATTAACACATCGCTGGATAACAACCGATTTTGCTGAATCACTGCTTGAATTTATTACGCCCGTTTCTCATGATGTTTCAACTTTAATGGCTCAGCTTGCTGACGTTCACCATTTTGCTCAGAGTCAAATGGGAAATGAAAAGTTGTGGCCGTTATCAATGCCTTGCTACGTTGGTTGTGAAGATGATATCCAACTGGCTCAGTATGGCCGTTCAAATTCAGGTCGAATGAAAACGCTCTACCGCATGGGGTTAAAGCAGCGTTATGGCAGCCTCATGCAAATTATTTCTGGGGTTCATTTTAACTTTTCATTTCCAGATACCTTTTGGGATGCCCTGTATGGCGAACAGACAGAAGAAGATCGCCAAGATAGTCAATCAGCGGCATATTTTGCAATGATTCGTAACTATTATCGTTTTGGATGGTTGATTCCTTATTTCTTTGGGGCGTCACCAGCCTTATGTTCTTCTTTTATTCAAGATCGTAAAACCGATCTACCGTTCGAATCTATTGGTAAAACCCTTTATTTACCTTATGCAACCTCATTGCGTTTGAGTGACTTAGGGTATACCAATCATGCGCAAAGTGTTTTGAAAATTGGTTTCAACCACATTGAGCAATATTTGGCAGGGTTAAACCAAGCAATCAGAACGCCTTCCGAGCAATTTGCCAAAATCGGGATTAAAGTCGATGGGGAATATCGACAATTGAATAGCAATATCCTACAAATTGAAAATGAGCTGTATGCACCTATTCGTCCTAAACGAGTGGCAAAAGCAGGTGAAAAACCGTCCGATGCTTTAGCGCGTGGTGGGGTGGAATATATCGAAGTTCGTTCGCTGGATGTGAATCCATTTAGTCCGATAGGGATTACCGAGCAGCAGATTCGCTTCCTGGATCTCTTCCTTACATGGACTGCATTGTCCGATTCTGATCCTATGGATAATTGTGAACTAGAATGCTGGCGTGATAACTGGCGCAAAGTGGTATTAGAAGGACGCAGGCCTGGTCTTGAGTTGAAAATAGGTTGTCATGGCGAAAAGTTAACGTTAGCGTCGTGGGCAAAGCGTGTATTCGCTGATCTAACCATAATTGCTGAGCAGATGGATAAAGCTAATGGTGATACTGCTTATCAAGAGGTTTGCCAACAATTAGTTGATTGGATTGATCATCCAGAAAAAACGTTATCAGCTCAAATTCTTCAGCAAACTCTCCAAATGGGGGGATTGGGTAAGGTTGGTCGTAGCTTGGGTGAGGCCTATCAACAGATAAATCTAAATCATACTTATCAGATTTATTCAGCAGCAATCATGGAGCAAGAAGCTAGACGTTCATTAGATGCTCAGTACACGATAGAACAACAAGAAACTCAGACTTTTGACCAGTTTTTATGCGCCTATTTTAGTTATTTAACAGAATAAACTTGCAAGCTAAAACCGGTTGTTAGCCAGGTTGCTACCCTTATGATCTACGAAAACAAAATAGTCTCGTTTAGGGATAGATTCAAGGAGAGAAGTATATGCCATTGCTAGATAGTTTTACGGTTGACCACACACGAATGCAAGCGCCCGCGGTACGCGTGGCTAAGACGATGCAAACACCGAAAGGCGATACAATTACGGTGTTTGATTTGCGTTTTACGTTGCCCAATAAAGCGATTTTATCTGAAAAAGGAATTCACACGCTAGAGCATTTGTATGCTGGATTTATGCGGGATCACTTAAATAGTGATGCCGTGGAAATTATCGATATTTCACCGATGGGATGTCGAACCGGCTTTTATATGAGCTTAATTGGTCGACCTAGTGAAGAGCAGGTTGCCCACGCCTGGCTGGCCGCAATGCACGACGTTCTTAAGGTTGAAAGCCAAGATAACATTCCTGAGCTGAACGAATATCAATGTGGTACGGCTGCTATGCATTCTTTATCTGAAGCTAAAGCGATTGCTAAGCAAGTTATTGATGCCGGAATCCAAGTCAATAAAAATGATGAGTTGGCTTTACCCGCAGCGATGCTTAACGCCTTAAAAATTGACTGATTGAATTGTCTCTGAGATAAAAAGGCTTGGTCTTATGTGACCAAGCCTTTTTGTTTGAAATCGTGCACGAAATCTATTGCGCTTTTTTGACTTTACGAGGAAAAACGCGCACCAGTTTAATGCGATTTTCTTCTAGCTCTATAATTTCCATGGGGTGGTTGGCAACTTTGACACTTAAATGGTTTTCTGGGATCTCTTCAAGATGTTCTAAAATCAAACCATTCAATGTTCTTGGGCCATCCGTTGGAAGGTTCCATTTCAAACTCTTATTAATATCTCGAATATTCGCACTGCCTTCAATTAAGAAACTGCCATCCCCCTGTGGTGTGATCTCTTCCGCCAGACTAGGAGACATTGAGGTGGTAAATTCACCAACGATCTCTTCTAAAATATCTTCTAATGTTACTAAGCCGATAATGTCGCCGTATTCATCAACAATAAGCCCAATGCGCTCTTTATTGCGTTGGAATTTCAGTAACTGCACATTTAACGGCGTACCTTCAGGAATGAAATAAACTTCATCAGCGGCCCGAAACAATCGTTCTTTATTGAATTCATTTTTTTCGAGCATCAAGCGGGCAGCTTCTCGCAGGCGCAGCATACCAACTGCTTCATCAATATTATCGCGGTATAGTACGACTCGCCCATGTGGGGAGTGGGTTAACTGCCGGATGATGG
>NZ_NBUS01000043.1:180242-182310 GCF_002749895.1 Vibrio fujianensis
TCCAATCATCGTTAATATTGATGCCGGTGATTTCATTTCGAGGGATCATAATATCATTCACCGTGACATGTTCGAGATCGAGAATGGATAGCAACATATCTTGGTGGCGGCGAGGGATGAGTCGGCCAGCTTCATTGACTATTGTACGCAGTTCATCGGAGCTGAGTGGATCATCACCACCATGCTTCGCTCGAACGCCAAGTAAGCGTAAAAAACCGTTAGTGATCAAGTTGACAAAAATCACTAACGGTGCCATCAGCTTCATAAGTAGAGTTAGAACAATGCTGCTGGCGTAAGAAACACGCTCAGGATAAAGCGCCGCCAATGTTTTTGGGGTCACTTCAGCAAACACTAATACCACTAAGGTGAGTGCTCCGGTGGCAATGGCCACGCCAATATTGCCATACAAACGCATCCCGATAATGGTAGCGATGGCGGAAGCGAGAATATTAACTAGATTATTGCCGATTAAAATAAGACCAATTAAGCGGTCTGGGCGGCTGAGTAATCTTTCAACGCGTTGTGCTCCTTTATGTCCGGTACTTGCTAGATGCTTTAAGCGGTAACGGTTAAGAGCCATCATCCCTGTTTCTGAGCCTGAGAAGTAGGCTGAAATAACGATAAGACACGCGAGTAGCGCAAATAAGATACCCGTTGAGATGTCGTCCAAAACGCACTGTTTCCTTATATAAAATTAAAATGAACAATGATCCGTGTGATCTTATCTGAGAATAATTTCTCTGACAAAACGGCTGCCGAAATAGGCCAAGGTTAATAGTGTGGCTCCCGCAATCGCAAACCAAGTAACTTTACGTCCACGCCAACCTTTTTGATAATGTCCCCACAGTAAAACGGAATACACAATCCAAGCAATAAAAGACAAAATGCCTTTATGGGCTTTCCCTTGAGCAAACATATCTTGAACAAAAAACAATCCGGTTAATAATGTTCCCGTTAACAGTAGGTTACCAATTAGAATGATTTTAAATAAGTGCCGTTCAACCATCATCAATGGAGGAAGATTTGGATTAATGGATAACCCTTTTTTCTTCTTTAATTTATAGTCAAGCCACGCCAGTTGTAGCGCATAAAGAGCCCCAATCGACAACGTTGAGTAGGAAAATAACGCAAAAGAGATATGCACCATTAATTTGGGATCATGTTCTAAATGGGTAATAAAGGTACTAGGAAGAAATGCCGCTAAGGATAAGTTGATCGCCGAGAAACTATATACCACCGGCAGTAAAAACCACAGACGAGCTTTAAACATCGCTAAACTCATTACCAAAGAAATAATAAAGCTGATCAATGAGGCGACATTAAGAATACTCAGGTTCTGACCGGAGCTGTGTAAAATTAGCCCGACGAGTAACCAGGCATGAAAAAAGAGCCCCAATGCGGCACTAATAAAAACAGTTTTTGCTTTGACGCCTGTTTGATTGACCAGTCCTGGGACAATGGCTGCAATCGACAAAAAATATAAAACAGCGGCAACGATAGCGATTAGGTTATCCATATTTGTCACAAAATTGGTTGCTCAATTAAAGAATTATACCTTGCTAAGCCTCAATGGGCTACGTTGGATCGTTATCGTTTTTAAGTGTTGAGATATTGCCGTATAACCCAATCTTATAAAGAAACCCGTTTGTTACTCCGCAATGGGTATGCCTAGCCAATAGGCTAAGGTATACTCAAGAGTATTGATCGCCTAATCGCGAAGAGAAAAAAATGTTTGAGAATTTAACAGATCGATTATCTAACACGCTGAAAAATATCAGTGGTAAAGGGCGTCTTACTGAAGACAACATCAAAGACACCTTACGTGAAGTTCGTATGGCCTTACTTGAGGCCGATGTTGCATTGCCTGTGGTGCGAGAATTTGTCAGTCGAGTGAAAGAAAGCGCGGTTGGCGTTGAGGTTTCTAAATCCCTTACCCCTGGTCAAGAATTTATTAAGATCGTCCGTCAAGAACTCGAAGCGGTAATGGGGGCGGCTAATGAGGCTTTAAACCTAGCAGCTCAACCACCAGCGGTGATTTTAATGGCTGGCCTGCAAGGGGCAGGTAAAA
>NZ_NBUS01000043.1:182320-186572 GCF_002749895.1 Vibrio fujianensis
CACCAGTGTCGGTAAACTTTCTAAATTACTGAAAGAGCGCGATAAGAAGAAAGTCTTGGTGGTTTCTGCTGACGTATATCGTCCGGCAGCAATTAAACAACTTGAGACACTAGCCAGTGATCTAGCGGTGGATTTCTTCCCCTCTTCAGCCGATCAAAAGCCGATTGATATCGCCACGGCAGCGGTTGAGCACGCCAAGAAAAAGTTTTATGACGTTTTGATTGTTGATACCGCAGGTCGTTTAGCGGTTGACGAACAAATGATGGGTGAAATTCAAGCATTACATCAAGCCATAAACCCTGTTGAAACCTTATTTGTGGTTGATGCCATGACAGGGCAAGATGCAGCGAACACCGCTAAAGCCTTTGGTGATGCACTACCATTGACTGGCGTCATTCTTACTAAAGTTGACGGTGATGCACGGGGTGGGGCGGCGTTATCTGTCCGTTATATCACAGGTAAACCCATTAAATTCTTAGGGGTTGGTGAAAAAACGGATGCCTTAGAACCTTTCCATCCTGATCGCGTCGCCTCTCGGATCTTAGGTATGGGCGATGTGTTGTCGCTGATCGAAGATTTACAGCGTAATGTTGACCATGAAAAAGCAGAAAAACTAGCGAAAAAATTCAAAGAGAAAAAGGGCTTTGATTTAGAAGATTTTCGTGAGCAACTTGGGCAAATGCAGAATATGGGTGGCATGATGGGCATGTTAGACAAGCTGCCGGGTATGTCTCAGCTTCCTGCTGGTGTTAAAGATAAAGTTGATGACCGGATGTTTAAACAGATGGAAGCTATCATCAATTCGATGACCATGAAAGAGAGACAAAATCCTGATTTAATCAAAGGCTCTCGCAAAAAACGCATCGCCGCAGGTTCTGGAACCCAAGTGCAAGATATAAACCGGTTGCTTAAACAGTTTACCCAAATGCAGAAAATGATGAAAAAAATGCAAAAAGGCGGCATGAAAGGCATGATGCGTAATATGCAAGGCATGATGGGAGGCGGTTTTGGTGGTGGTGGTTTCTTTGGCCGTTAAGCTTGGTGAATAAAATGAGCTTGAACAGTAGATTAAGAATCTTTTATTAAACTGCTAACATGCTCACAGTAATTGTTGTTGGGTTTTGGTGGTGAAAAATTGGCTAAAGCCCTTGCAAAGCCTCGGAATAAGAGTAAAATTCCGAGGCTTTATTTTGGCACGAGACCCCAAACTGTTTTTAATCGAATAGTTGCTGGGGTTAATTTTATTTTTGAGAAAGCAAAGAGGACGACATGGTAACCATTCGTTTGGCACGTCACGGCGCTAAAAAGCGTCCATTTTATCAAATCGTTGTAGCAGACAGCCGCAACGCTTCTACTGGCCGTTTTATCGAAAAAGTAGGTTTCTTTAACCCTACCGCAACAGGTCAAGAAGAAGGCCTACGTGTTGATCTAGATCGCGTGAACCACTGGGTATCACAAGGTGCATCTTTATCAGATCGCGTAGCTAAACTAGTAAAAGACGCTCAAAAAGCGGCTTAATTCAATCATGACTAGTTTATGTCGATGGAAGGCAAAAAAATAATGAGCAAGCAAAGCGAAAAAATTGTTGTAGGCAAGTTTGGTGCTTCTTATGGCATTCGTGGCTGGCTTAAAGTTTTGTCCTACACAGACAACGCTGAAAGCATTTTTGATTATAGCCCTTGGTTAGTAAACCAAAAGGGCGAATGGGTAGAATACAAAGTAGAAAGTTGGAAACGCCATAACAAAGGTTTGGTGGTAAAACTTCAAGGGCTTGATGTTCGTGAAGATGCAAACCTACTGACTAACTTTGAAATTTCAATTAATCCAGCTGCATTACCTGAATTGTCAGAAGATGAGTTCTACTGGCGGGAATTGTTTGGCATGCGAGTGGTAACAACACAAGGTTATGATCTTGGTGAAGTTATCGATATGTTAGAAACTGGCTCCAACGATGTTTTGGTAGTGAAAGCAAATCTAAAAGATGCTTTTGGACAAAAGGAACGATTAATTCCGTTTCTTGAAGAGCAAGTGATCAAACACATTGATCGCACCGCTCAACGGATCGAAGTTGACTGGGATCCTGCGTTTTAACTCTGAATCGATAAGGCGAAGAACACATGTGGGTTGGGGTTATCAGCCTATTTCCTGAAATGTTCCGTAGCGTGACGGATTTTGGAGTAACAGGCCAAGCGGTAAAAAAAGGCTTATTATCTATTGAAAGTTGGAATCCTCGTGATTTTACAAGCGATAAACGTCGCACTGTAGACGATAAACCATATGGTGGTGGTCCAGGCATGTTAATGATGGTGCAACCTTTGCGTGATGCCATTCATGCCGCTAAAGCCGCTGCACCGGGTAAGACGAAAGTGATTTATCTCTCTCCCCAAGGTCGTAAACTCGATCAGCAAGGAGTCGAAGAGTTGGCTAACAATGATAATTTATTACTCATTTGTGGCCGCTATGAAGGGATAGATGAGCGCATTATAGAATCAGAAGTTGATGAAGAATGGTCAATCGGTGATTTTGTAATGACCGGGGGAGAAATCCCAGCGATGACGTTGATCGACTCGGTTTCTCGGTTTATACCGGGAGTCTTAGGCGATTTTGCGTCAGCAGAAGAAGATTCTTTTGCGAATGGCTTATTGGATTGCCCACACTATACGCGCCCTGAAGTATTGGATGGCAGAGCAGTACCAGCGGTACTGATGTCTGGCAATCATCAGGATATTCGTCATTGGCGACTTAAACAGTCGTTAGGTCGAACTTGGCTAAGAAGACCAGAGCTCCTGGAAAACCTAGCTCTGACTGACGAACAGGAACAATTATTGGCCGAGTTTATTAAAGAAACTCATCACCAGTAACCTATTAAATTTAGTATCAGTTTATTCTAGGAATTTAAAAAATGAGTAATATCATCAAGGCTCTAGAACAAGAGCAAATGAAGCAAGACCTACCTAAGTTCGCACCAGGTGATACTGTTGTGGTTCAAGTTAAGGTAAAAGAAGGTGACCGTGAGCGTCTACAGGCCTATGAAGGTGTTGTAATCGCAATCCGTAACCGTGGTCTACACTCAGCGTTTACCGTTCGTAAAATCTCTAACGGTGAAGGTGTTGAGCGTACGTTCCAAACTCACTCTCCAGTTGTTGATAGCATTGAAGTGAAACGCCGTGGTGCAGTACGTCGTGCCAAATTGTACTACCTACGCGATCGCTCTGGTAAAGCTGCTCGTATTAAAGAGAAGCTTGCTAAGAAGTAATGCTAGAACTCGCGTTCTCATAAAAAACGGAGCCATTAGGCTCCGTTTTTTTATACTAATTATCGGCTTATTAATTATCGGACGTAATGGTTATTCTCTAGTATCTTCCGCGATAGTGACGGGGACAATGATTTCTTGACCTTTACGAAGCAGAGTAAATTCAACTACGGTGCCTGGACGTAAATCCGTAACTGTATCCATCACACTTTGCCGACCATTAATTTTTTGTCCATCGATTTTCAAAATGATATCACGAACCATAAACCCTGCTTTTGCCGCAGGGCCAGTTGGATCGACACCCAAAATCACGATGCCACCAATATGTTCGCTACCCAGTAATCGCGAGGTGACGGAATTAATATCTTGCCCATCCACACCGATATAACCACGGATAACCCGTCCATCGGCAATGATTTTTTCCATAATTTTATGTGCAAGATCGAAAGGGATGGCAAATGAAATACCGTAGGTTTCAAGATCTGTTGCTTGTTGAAAAGAAGCGGTATTAATTCCAACTAACTCACCTTGGGTATTAACCAAAGCTCCGCCTGAATTGCCCTCATTAATAGCCGCATCGGTTTGAATAAAGGCTTGTCTGCCATCTGCGCTAATCGATGAACGTCCCGTTGCAGAAATAATACCAAAGGTAGTCGTTTGCCCTAAGTTATAAGGATTTCCAATGGCTAAAACGACATCGCCGACTTTAGCTTGGTAGTGAGGGTTTTGTGGAATAACGGGTAAGTTATTGCCTTCTATTTGTAAAATTGCAATATCTGTGCGGCGATCTTGCCCGACTAACTGAGCCGCTGCGATACGACCATCTTGCAAGGCGACGATAATTTGATCCGCTTGAGCGATGACATGATAATTGGTAATAAGGTAGCCTTTTTCATTCACAATAACTCCGGAGCCTAACCCTTGGGTGGATAGCTTACTTCGGTCACTTTCTGAATATTTTCGGCTATAGATATTGACGACGGCAGGAGCGGCTCCCCG
>NZ_NBUS01000043.1:186582-204151 GCF_002749895.1 Vibrio fujianensis
AAAGTTGCAATGAACCTATGTGTGTTGGAACTTCACTTGCTTGAGGAAAAATAGGGGCACGTAAAGAGGGAACGGCGAGAATCACCACAATGGCAGCAAGCAAGCCAAATCCAACAGAACGAACCAGAAATTTCAGCATGTTTTCCCCAAATCAATAAAGTGTTATAAGACGAGTTTAACCCATATAGATAGGTTATATTAGTCAAAAAGTCTGTTGGTAGTAATACGCTTTGGTTGCGCATCAATAGCTATTTTCCCACCAATACAGTTTGACAGAGTTGATGGGCCGGTATTAAACATGAAGAATAACATTGCTTAGAAAAATCACAAAAGGGCAGTATAACCCTGCCCTTTGCTGTATGTTATTTATCCACTTTTTTACCGAACAACAAGATAGATAGTCCGATCACCTCGCTGAATATTAAGCGCTAATATTGAGGGAGATTTATCTAAAATTGCACGCAACTCTGCAATGTTTCTGACTCGTTGACGGTTGACTCCTATAATAATGTCGTCTTTTTGAATTTGATAAGCTTCCGCCGGAGATCCTTTTTCGACTTGAGTAACTTTCACCCCTTGGATGACATCATTTTCTGTCGTATTAGTGAGTTCTGCACCGGACAGCCCTTGGTGTAGGTTATCAGCTTTGGTTTTACTATTAGCTTGCTCACCAAGCGTGACATGGTAGGTCTTTTCTTTACCGTCACGAATGACACCGAGTTTAACCTGCTTACCTGCGCCTAATGTTGCAATCGTGGCTCTCAGTTCTGAAAAAGTATCCACTTTTCGACCGTTAATTGAAACGATAATATCACCGGCTTTTAAACCAGCTTTGTCTGCGGCGCTGTCTGGTACCACTTGGCTGACAAAAGCGCCTTTACTGGATTCGTAACCTAAAGCATCGGCTAATTCCGAAGATACCTCTCCACCTTGAACCCCTAGCATGCCACGTTTTACTTCACCAAATTCTAAAATTTGGTCGGTGAGGTTCTTCATCATATTGGCTGGAATTGCAAAACCAATTCCAACATTCCCGCCATTCGGACCAAGAATGGCGGTGTTAATACCAATTAATTCACCGTTTAGGTTGACTAATGCTCCGCCAGAGTTGCCGCTGTTGATCGCCGCATCGGTTTGAATGAAGTTTTCAAAGTTTTCAATGTTTAATCCGCTGCGACCCAGAGCAGATATAATGCCGGAAGTGACCGTTTGCCCTAGACCAAAAGGGTTACCGATTGCAACGGCAAAATCACCGACCCGTAGTGCGTCTGAGTCTGCAATCGGCATTTGAGTGAGTGATTTAGCCTTATTGAGTTTTAGCAGCGCGATATCTGCCATTTGATCGCCACCAACCAGTTCCGCATCAAACTCTCGGCCATCATGCAGTTGGACTCGAATTTTTTCCGCACCATTAATCACATGATAATTGGTCACGACATGACCTTGTTTAGCATCAATAATAACGCCGGAGCCCAACCCTCGGAAAGGGCGCTCACGGAACTGTTCGGTAGGGAAATCTGGGCCAAAGAAAAAGCGAAATTGATCGGGAATACGCTGGCGAGAAACCTGAGTTCCTTCAACTGCGATACTAACCACTGCGGGGGTGATTTTTTCTAGCATCGGGGCTAGGCTTGGTAATTGCTCACCTTGTACAGAGAGAGGCAACGCAGCACTGACTTGTAACGGGGTGATGAGGGAACTTAAACTTAAGGTTAATGCTGTGAAAACAAGCAAAGGTTTTTTCATCGTAACACTCCTCAATGAATTAAAGCCTGATGTCGTTTATATGTGTCTTTTTATAAAAACTTCAACAGACAGAATGAGAGTTATGACTTAAAAACCTTTGCAAAGTTCATTACTTTTTACTGCGCTTTGGCCGTACTTTAATTAAAGCAAGGCTAGTTCGTTTTACTGTTGATCACCTCTGAAGAGTGAAGGATGGCTTTTTCTTCATTTTTTAATAAGCCTGTTGCACCTAATGCATAATCCTTAGGGGGCTGTTCTAGATTTTCCTCGTTATCTTCTGATATTGCTGTGTCTTTATTTTGCTGCGCAATTTTTTTTAAAAATGGATTATCTTGCTCTGGGAGATTAGAAAGCAGCTCTGAAGAGGATTTTGTCATATGCTGATAGAGTTTGGTGTAATCTTTTCCCAGTATATCGAGCATTTCTGCCGTATGAGCAAAATGATCCGCTAGCTCTTGACGTTGCTGTTCCATGGCAAACTTTGTGTTATCTAATTCTTTTTGTAGAGATTTCTGATTTTTATAGTGTGGTGTGGTAAGACGAGCAATGACAATCCCAACCACCATCCCCACTAATAGCCCGACAACGGCATAGATCCAAGGCATAACGACTCCTTATTGTTGTTATTTAACATGTTTTTTACTAGCTGGTTACACATGCTTGTGAGACATGTTACTATGAGAGCTCTGTTGGATAAAGCAAAATGCATGTGCGCTAGATGGCAGTTTCTGCCCTTTATAGATGTAGTAGACAGTCATGACACCGAAACAACGATATGAACAAGATCTAAAACGCTCCGGTTTTCAACAAGATGATTCGCAAGCTCGTGCGATTGATGCACTGGATTCTCTCTATCATCAATTGATGGAATTTTTCTCCCAGTCAGTGATAAAACCATCCTTTTGGCAGCAATGGTTTGGAAAAAAAACAGCAACGCTACCCGCTCCAAAAGGGCTTTATTTTTGGGGGGGCGTAGGGCGTGGCAAAACCTATTTGATGGACACCTTTTTTGATGCGTTACCCAGTGAACACAAAATGCGAGTTCATTTTCATCGTTTTATGTATCGAGTACATGATGAACTGAAACAACTGCAAGAGGTCAGTGATCCGCTGGAGCGGGTTGCTGATAAATTTAGTCAGGAAGCCACAGTGATCTGCTTCGATGAATTTTTTGTGTCAGATATTACTGATGCAATGATCTTGGCAACGTTATTACAAGCCTTATTTAAACGAGGGGTTGTGTTAGTGGCAACGTCTAATATTCCTCCTCATGAATTGTATCGTAATGGCCTACAGCGAGCTCGTTTTCTCCCCGCGATAGATTTAATTGAAGAGTATTGCTTGGTGTTTAATATTGATAATGGTATCGATTACCGATTAAGAACATTAACTCAAGCTGAAATTTATCACTATCCTCTTGATCAAAAAGCACAAGACAACCTGAATAATTACTACAAGCAATTAACCGGTAGAGATAAAAACACAGGCAATGAAATTGAGGTTAACCACCGCCAGATATCGGTTCTCCAAGCTAGTGATGGGGTTCTTTTTGCCACTTTTGCGCAACTATGCCAAACGGCTCGTAGTGCAAATGATTATATTGAGCTATCACGCCTTTATCATACGGTATTATTGGCTGAGGTGAAGCAAATGGGAGCATTATCTGACGATGCTGCTCGACGTTTTATCGCTTTGGTAGATGAGTTTTACGAACGCCACGTTAAATTGATTATTTCTGCGCAAGTGTCATTAGATAAATTGTACACAGAAGGGCGACTCAATTTTGAATTTAAACGTTGTCAATCCCGATTAATTGAAATGCAAAGCTATGATTATTTAGCAAAACCACATCTACCATAACAAAGAAATAAAAAGCAGCTGAGGAAGAATTTTTTGTGTTTTTACACAAAAAAAGGTGATTTTTTCTGCGCTCTTCTCTATAATCCTGCGACCCACCGTTACTGCAGGTCTTTTTAGGCCGAGAGTGCCATCCACTCGAAGGGGTGATGTCTGGGCTCTTAGACAGTGGGAGCAAATGTGCTCCTTTAAGTGTAAATTTTAATTAACGGGTTATTATTAGCATGAAAACTTTCGTTGCTAAACCAGAAACTGTAAAACGCGACTGGTATATTGTAGACGCTGAAGGTAAAACTCTTGGTCGTCTAGCAAGTGAAATTGCATCTCGTCTACGTGGCAAACACAAAGCTGAGTACACTCCACACGTTGACACTGGTGATTACATCATCGTGGTTAATGCGGAAAAAGTTACTGTAACTGGTAACAAGGCTAAAGACAAAATGTACTACCGTCACTCTGAGTTCCCAGGTGGCCTAAAATCTTTCAGCTTTGAAAAGCTGATCGAACGTAAGCCTGAAATGGTACTTGAGCTAGCGGTTAAAGGTATGCTTCCACGTGGTCCTCTAGGCCGAGCTATGTACCGTAAGCTAAAAGTTTACGCTGGCGCTGAGCACAACCATGCTGCTCAACAACCAAAAGTACTAGACATCTAATTGGGGATTTCGGAAATGGCAGAGAATCAATACTACGGCACTGGCCGTCGCAAAAGCTCAGCTGCGCGTGTTTTCATTAAACCAGGCAGCGGCAACATCGTAATCAACAAGCGTAGCCTTGATGAATACTTCGGTCGTCCAACTTCTCGTATGGTTGTGAAACAACCTCTAGAGTTAGTTGAAATGACAGAGAAACTTGATCTATACATCACTGTTAAAGGTGGTGGTATTTCTGGTCAAGCAGGTGCTATCCGTCACGGTATCACTCGCGCTCTGATGGAATACGATGAATCTCTACGTCCTGCTCTACGTGCAGCTGGCTATGTGACTCGCGATGCTCGTCGCGTTGAACGTAAGAAAGTTGGTCTACGTAAAGCACGTCGTCGTCCACAATTCTCTAAACGTTAATCTTTTCAAGATTATTGTTTTTCAACTTCGGTTGAATTGTGGTTGCAAAGCTCGGTTTTATACCGAGCTTTTTGTTTTTTAATTTCCTCTATATTCCTTTCCAGTATGCTAGCCTTCGTGGATATTGCTCCTCGTTCCTTTGTTATCCATTCCATTTGGTTATTAAACTCGCCGTATTCTTTTGAGTCGGGCCCCTTTATGTGACTTCACATACGAATTATTCGATGAATGTTAATAAAAGGTAGCTTTATCTTGTCAAAAAGTGGGGTTTTATTTATCATTTGCTATCAAATAAATACAACTAATTAGTATTTTTGTTAGCCATGCTCTTAAACGGAATAGCAGCAATCCATAAGGAGCAAGTGGGAGAATGTCTGGATGAGCAATGCGCCTTTAAATCATGGTCGCAGACGGTTCTTAACTGCAACAACAGCCGTTGTCGGTGGTTTAGGAGCAGTCGCAGTGGCTGTACCCTTTATTAAATCTTGGAATCCAAGTGCAAAAGCCAAAGCAGCAGGGGCTCCTGTTGAAGTCGATGTGAGTAAACTCGAAGAAGGGCAAATGGTTCGTGTCGAGTGGCGAGGCAATCCAGTATGGGTCGTTCGGCGTTCGCAAACGGTTGTCGATAGCCTTAAAAATCATGATACACAGTTGCGAGATCCAAACTCTCAAGAGCAGCAGCAGCCAGATTACGCACAAAATACTTACCGTTCGATTAAACCAGAATATTTTGTTGCAGTAGGAATTTGTACTCATTTAGGTTGCTCACCCACTTATTTACCTGATTCATTTAATGAGCAAGTTAAAGGGGTAAGAGCTGGTTTTTTCTGCCCTTGCCATGGCTCTAAGTTTGATATGGCAGGCCGTGTATTCCAAAGTGTACCTGCACCACTCAATTTGGTTGTCCCTAAACACATGTATCTTAGTGAGACTCAAATAATTATCGGCCTAGATGAAAGTGGGGAGGCATAATGCAAGCGCTACTTGATTGGGTGGAAAAACGCATACCGGCTATGAATGCGTATAAAAAACACCTTTCTGAATACCCAATGCCAAAGAACTTTAACTTTTGGTATTTATTTGGCTCTTTAGCGATGTTGGTGTTGGTTAACCAGCTTTTAACCGGCATCTGGCTCACTATGAATTATGTTCCTTCCGGTGATGGTGCCTTTGCATCGGTTGAATATATTATGCGAGATGTTGAGTATGGTTGGTTGTTGCGCTATATGCACTCAACAGGAGCTTCGGCTTTTTTTGTCGTGATTTATCTGCATATGTATCGCGGTCTGATTTATGGTTCGTACCAAAAACCACGAGAATTATTGTGGATTTTTGGCATGCTGATCTTCCTTGTGTTGATGGCAGAAGCTTTTATGGGCTATTTATTACCTTGGGGGCAAATGTCGTATTGGGGCGCTCAGGTGATTATTTCACTATTCGGCGCAATACCTGTGATTGGCGATGACCTTACCTTATGGATTCGCGGAGATTATGTGATCTCTGGAGCAACACTTAACCGCTTTTTTGCCTTACATGTAATAGCGTTGCCGATTGTACTATTATTGCTTATTGTGTTGCACATCTTGGCGTTGCATGAGGTTGGTTCAAATAACCCTGATGGCATTGAGACCAAATTGCCTAAAGGGGCAATGGGCGAGCATTATCAGTCACAGTTTAAATTCCACGAATATTATACCAAGAAATACGACATCATTGATTCAATTCCTTTTCACCCTTATGGTACGGTGAAAGATCTTATTGGTGTCGCGGGTTTCCTATTTCTATTTTGTTACGTTCTGTTTTTTAATCCGGAGATGGGGGGATATTTTCTTGAGCCGCCTAACTTCGAAGCTGCTAATCCATTAAAAACACCGGAACATATTGCTCCTGTTTGGTATTTCACGCCCTTTTATGCCATTTTGCGTGCTGTTCCTGATAAGTTGCTTGGTGTCATTGCAATGGGGGCATCCATCGTTATGCTGTTTTTATTACCATGGCTGGATCGCTGCAAAGTCCGTTCGTACCGCTACCGTAGTAAATTTCATTTAATTAATATTATTCAATTCACCATCAGTTTTATTGCCTTAGGGATATTAGGCGCTTTACCTGCAACACCAACCTATACATTGCTAGCTCAGCTGTTTAGCTTAGGCTACTTTATGTTCTTTGTTTTGTTGTTCTTCTACAGCAAAAATGAGGCAACGAAGCCGCTACCAACGAGGGTGACATTCAAATGAAAAAATGGATTGTAATGTTGTTTGCACTGTTACCTTCATTAGCCATAGCTGCTGGAGTTAATGTCGTGTTGGATAAAGCGAACAATGATTTACGCGATAAAGCTTCATTGCAAAATGGTGCCAAGTTGTTTATGAATTACTGCTTTGGTTGCCATGCAACACAATATCAGCGTTATGAACGCGTGGCGGACGATCTTGGTATCCCGCATGATCTAATGAAAGAAAACTTGATTTTTGATCCACAAACAAAAATTGGTGAGTTGATGATTAATGCGATCCCTGAAAAGTCGGCCGCACAATGGTTTGGAGCACCACCACCAGATTTAACCTTGGTTGCTCGAGTTCGAGGGGTAGATTGGCTGTACACTTACCTACGTTCTTTTTATGTCGATCCAAGTCGACCTTTTGGCGTGAATAATATTGTCTTTCCTAGTGTCGGAATGCCTCATGTGCTTGAAGAGCTGCAAGGAACGCCAGAACCCATTTTTGCTACTCATAGCGTAGATGGCGAAGTAGTGAAAACTGTCGTTGGGATTAAGTCGAAAGGTAATGGTGAGTTGAATGCGGAAGAGTATGATAATGCGGTTCGTGATTTGGTGAATTTTTTGGAGTACTCCGGTGAGCCGGTCAAATTAGAAAGACAAACATTAGGTTGGTGGGTAATGGGGTTTCTGGTGTTATTCGCGATAGTTGTGATTGCCTTGAAGAAAGAGTATTGGCGTGATGTGCACTAATTGTGCTATTATGCCATGCTAATTTTTGATTCATCGAATCATCAATGGAGGCTAAGCCTCCATTGTTTTTTATATTTGTAAGTGTGTGCTGGAGGGCTCCATGGCTGTAGCTGCCAATAAACGTTCTGTGATGACTCTATTTTCAAGTGCGTCTGATATGTATAGCCATCAGGTACGTATTGTGCTGGCCGAAAAAGGTGTCAGTGTTGAAGTTGAACTGGTTGATGAAGATAACCTACCAGGTGAACTGATTGAACTGAATCCATACAAGTCGGTCCCTACTCTAGTTGACCGTGAGCTTGCGCTTTATGACTCAAAAATCATTATGGAATATTTGGATGAGCGTTTTCCTCATCCACCCCTGATGCCAGTTTATCCCGTGGCTCGTGGTAATAGCCGTCTTATGATCTATCGTGTAGAAAGAAACTGGTATTCACTGGCGGAAAAAATTGTTAATGGTAATGCGAGTGAAGCGGAAGCAGCACGTAACAAATTACGCAATGATCTTCTTACTCTAGCTCCCGTATTCGCCGAGTATGAGTATTTTATGAGTGAAGAATTTAGCCTTATTGACTGTTATTTAGCGCCGCTGCTATGGCGTTTACCTGTCTTAGGGATTGAATTAATTGGTCCGGGCTCAAAAGAGCTGAAAGTTTATATGAATCGCGTATTCGAACGTGACTCATTCCTTGCTTCGCTAACCGAAGCAGAGCGTGAGATGCGCCTGTCTCGTTAATAGGTGTGTGATGAATATTGAACAAATGACACCTCGTCGACCATTTATACTTCGTGCCTTTTACGATTGGTTACTCGAAAATGAATTAACCCCTCATTTGGTTGTCGATGCGACCTTAAATGGTGTTCGAGTGCCGATGGAATACGTGCAAGATGGGCAAATCATTTTGAATGTGGCTCCTCGTGCTGTAGGCAATTTGGAGTTGGGTAATGATGAGGTCACCTTCAGTGCTCGATTTGGTGGTCGACCTCAGTTGGTGATTGTGCCCTTGTATGCGGTACAAGCGATCTATGCACGTGAAAACGGCGCTGGAACAATGTTTGATCCTGAACCTGCTTACCAACAGGTGCTTGATGAGATCAATCATGATAATTCCGCTGAAGACGTTGACCGTTCTGAACACTCATCGATTGATGAATCTCCTAAGCCTCAAGGTAGGCCGAGTCTTCGGGTGATTAAGTGATTGAAATAAAAAAGCAGCAATGACGCTGCTTTTTTATTTGGTTGAGCTAATTATAACCTGATCGAAACGAGCACCCATTTAATCAGCATATTCAAACGCTTTAATGACCTGTTTAACTCCAGATACGTGGCGCGCAACATCGGTAGCAATCTCTGCATGCTCTCGAGTGATATAACCAAATAAGAATACTTCGCGATCTTCCGTGATAACGGAAACTTTTACCCCATTGAGTTCGGATTTTGCTAATAAAGCGGATTTGACTTTGGTTGTTACCCAGCTGTCGTTACTAATTTTAGCAAAAGAAAGAGGCTCTGTTATTCTGACTTGATCGTGTAATTTATTCACCCCTTTTATTTGCTTGGCTTGCTGGATAAATTGATTGAGTAATTCAGTATTGAGCGATTGGCCGATTAGCACGACTGATCCTCGAAATGCATAAGCCGTAATACGCATTTCTCCTCGATATGGTGGTTTGTTACTTAGCCCGGTGATCTCGAGCGCGAGATTCTGATCCTGCCAGATTTCAGTTGTTGTACGAGGATCGGTTGCGATATTAACGGTGGTCGCTGCTCCTGCGACAAAGAGTCCGGCACAGCCAGACAGGATCGGAAGGATTAATAGTATTGGCAATAGATATAAGTGGAAAAACCGTAAATTTTTCATGATTTACTCTTCATGAGCTGGAAATAAAACTTGGTCAATGAGATCACATAAACAGTGTAATGTGACCATATGTACTTCATGGATACGCGCTGTTCGATGGGACGGAATCCGAATTTCGACGTCATTTTCGCCTAACAACCCTGCCATTTCGCCTCCATCTTTACCGGTTAACGCGATAATCGTCATGTCACGCGTAACGGCTGCTTCCATCGCTTTGATGATATTCTTGCTGTTACCGCTAGTCGATATCGCGAGTAGAATGTCACCAGTTTGTCCAAATGCTCTCACTTGTTTAGAAAATATTTCTTGATAGTGATAGTCATTGGCTACTGCAGTTAAGGTGGTGTTGTCTGCGGTGAGTGCCATTGCTGGAAGGCTAGGACGCTCTGTTTCAAAACGATTAAGCAGGCAAGAGGCAAATTGTTGGGCATTTGCTGCTGAGCCGCCATTGCCACAGCACAGAATTTTTTGGCCATTAAGCAAGCTAGCAACCATAATTTGGGCGGCATGCATAATGGCATCCGGGAGAGCTTCTGCTGCGGCGATTTGAATTTGAATACTTTCGGTAAAACTATCTTTTATGCTGTCGAGCATGGATTATCCTTGGGTAATTGCGTTTTTTATCCACTCAATGTGTTGGCCATGTTGATGGATGGCAACCACATCAAAGCGAAAGTCAGTGTTTTCGATGTGGCAACCACGCTTGAGCATCCACCAATTTGCGGTTTTAATCAAGCGAGCTTGTTTGCGGGGAGTGACGGTTTCTGCAGCATGGCCATGATGTTGATTTTTACGATATTTGACTTCAATAAAGACCAAACAGGCTCCATCTTGCATGATCAAATCCAATTCACCGCTTCGT
Source organism: Vibrio fujianensis (assembly GCF_002749895.1). Taxonomy (GTDB): domain Bacteria; phylum Pseudomonadota; class Gammaproteobacteria; order Enterobacterales; family Vibrionaceae; genus Vibrio; species Vibrio fujianensis. The sequence goes on from NZ_NBUS01000043.1 coordinate 196,942, forward strand.
GCGTGGAAATTTTGTTCTAAAATCTTTAGCCCTTGGCGGCTTAAATATTCTGCCGCCAATTGCTCGTAATGTTGTCCGGTTTCTCGGTGGCTAAAGAGCCCCATGTTCAGCCCAACTAATTTCTCGTTGTACAACACACTGCTCATCGATACCAAGTAGGCCGGTTTGGCCTTGAATCGTGTAACCTTGGACTACTTTCATCTGTGGGAGTTCCACCATTAATCGATAGGCATCCATACCCAGGGCTTGTAAGCGGCGATCCGCATTCGACGATTTGGGCCATAACTGGTCAACCTGCTTGGCGATGCTTTGTGTGGGCTGGATCAGTAATGGAATATCACTGTAAGTGATGCCAGAAAGGTCTTCAAACTGACGACCGCTAGCATGACTGGTTGAATTAGAAAATAGTTTCGGTGGCCGAGTATCTGGGTTTATAGCGACCTCAATAAAAGGTTTAATTAGAATAAGATCTGAACTACTGGCGGCAATATATACGGCATCAATGTCTCTACGACTACGCGGTTGGCTCTCAAAACTCATGCCTAATAATGCATTCATTTGTGCTATATTTTGCTGGCTGTCCTGTAGACCAAAAACACGGTTAATATTGCGTTGTAACTGCCGTTTGTCTCCGAATAGGTTACTGGTTACGGCATTTTTGCTGAACTTACGCCACTCTTGTGTAAATGCATCAACCACACGTTCGCCATAGCTGCCTTGTGGCGCGAGAACTAATGGATATTGGTAGCCTTGACTAAATAAGTATTTCGCAGCTTGCGCAACTTCTTGCTCGGGAGATAGCGTTAAATAACAAGTGTTGGCTTGTTCATCCATTTGTTCTGGAATATTTAAGGCTAAGGTCGGAATGCTTTGCCCGCGTTGTTTCTGGAATGATTGCAATTTTTCTATATTATCTTTGACCAATGGCCCGACAATAAAGTCTATTTTCTTTTGTGTCAGGATAGTATCAATCGATTCTAATGTTTCTGCATTGGTATCTAAAATGGTCAATGTGGCATCAGGCTGACGTTGTGAGTCATTCATCATTGCCATAATAAACCCGTCACGAATTAATTGAGCTTGCTTAGCAAAGCGGCCTGTTAACGGTAATAAAAGAGCGGTATGAGTTGGTTGAACCAGATCAAGCGCTAAAATATCTTGGATGGCCTGAGGCGTATATTGTGCTGCGGGATGCTGAGGGTTTTCGTTTAACCACTTTTCTAAGGTATTTTTTAGTTGAGGTAAATCGTTAGCCAATGTTTTGACATAAATAGTGAGTTGTAACCAGCCGTCTAAGATCTCTTCATCAGGTTGTGCTGAAAATTTAGTAATGGCGTAACTAGAATAATGATTGAGGTTTAGCCAAATTTGATCCGCAATCGCTTCTTGCTGCTCGACGGGAGTAAGATCATAAAGGGCCACCAGTTCTCGGCTAGAGTCAAACGCTCGATTAAGCGTAGTAAAAATATCGGCTCTTAATTGATGGTAAGTTTGCCACTGTTGAGGGGCCACTGACCAGTTTGCTTTGAAATTCAGCTGAGCTAAGGCTTGCTGATACTGCTCATGGTTAACCAATAACTGGGCTCTGGCCAATTGCCACTCGGCTTGCTGTGATGTGGTTAAGTGCTGTTTAGAAAGCCGACGAATCAGTAATTCTGCTTGTGTGCTTTCTCCTTCAGCAACCGCAGATTTTAATGCCATGATTAACCAGTCATTTTGCAATTGACCTTGGCTGCTATCCGCCCGCATGAGATACGTTTGTGTTGCCAGTTCAGGTTGGCTGGTAATATCGACCGATTCAGGAATCGAAGAGGTCGTTGAACAAGCTGCAAGCATGATCGCCAATGCAACAGGAGTAAGTAAGCGTGTTACACTGCGTCTCTGATGGTTCTTCATAGCCATGAGTTCTTTCATTATTCCGTGTAAGATGGTCTCTATATTAATTGTTGAAGTGATGGTAAACAAATGACAGATAACAAAACCTTGCTTGCTGAGGTCCCAACGCTCTATATCGTTCCCACGCCGATTGGCAATTTAGGCGATATAACTCAGCGAGCACTCGATGTACTTTCCCGTGTTGATGTTATCGCAGCGGAAGATACGCGTCATACTGGTAAATTATTGGCTCACTTCAATATTCAAACGAAGACGTTTGCCTTGCATGATCACAACGAACAGCAAAAAGCTCAAGTGTTAGTTGATAAATTATTGTCAGGTTTTTCTATTGCGCTCGTTTCCGATGCAGGGACGCCTCTGATTAGTGATCCAGGTTATCATTTAGTCACGCAATGTCGTCAAGCGGGTGTAAAAGTTGTCCCTCTTCCTGGCGCTTGTGCCGTGATTACCGCATTAAGTGCCTCTGGTTTACCTTCTGATAGGTTTAGCTTTGAAGGTTTTCTTCCGGCTAAAAGCAAAGGTCGTAAAGATAAATTGTTAGAGATCGCTAAAGCAGAGCGAACCTGTATTTTTTATGAGTCGCCACATCGTATTAGTGAATCTTTGCGAGATATGTTAGAAATCCTTGGGCCAGATCGTCAGGTGGTGCTCGCTCGTGAACTGACTAAAACCTTTGAAACGATTCAAGGCTTACCACTTGGTGAATTGATCACCTGGATAGAAGAAGATGAAAATCGTAAACGTGGCGAGATGGTATTGCTTATTCATGGTCATCGAGAAGAAAAAAATAACGCATTGCCGGATCAAGCCTTAAGAGCATTAGCCATCTTAACGAAAGAGTTACCACTGAAAAAAGCAGCAGCCTTAGCGGCAGAAATTTATAATTTGAAAAAAAACGCCTTATATAAATGGGGGTTGGATCATTTATCATCGTGATGTTTTTTTGAACGGTTAATCTGATTTCTGTCTGATGTTTGGATTGTTGCTAGACAGCCTCTGTGGTTATCTATAGAATCCGTGCTCGGAGTTGACTGGGTAGTCGCTGCCTTATTGACGTCCCTTAACCGTGTGTTAGGGAGACTGATGAGGGGGAGGAAAGTCCGGGCTCCATAGAGCAGGGTGCCAGGTAACGCCTGGGGGGCGCAAGCCTACGACAAGTGCAGCAGAGAGAAGACCGCCGATGGCCCTTCGGGGATCAGGTAAGGGTGAAAGGGTGCGGTAAGAGCGCACCGTGCGTCTGGCAACAGTTCGTAGCAAGGTAAACTCCACCCGGAGCAAGACCAAATAGGCTTCCACATAGCGTTGCTCGCGTTAGGAGGCGGGTAGGTTGCTTGAGCCAGTGAGTGATTGCTGGCCTAGAGGAATGGCTACTACCGCGCAAGCGGAACAGAACCCGGCTTATACGTCGACTCCACCTATTCAGACCCATTATAGCCCTCGGTTATAATGGGTTTTTTGCTTTTTATTGACTTAGTCGATGGTAAAACCATTAAACTTAGCGCAATGTCACGTCCTATCTATGTTTATGGGTAGCGATGAAGTGGAAAATCGGTACACTAACTTAATCACCAAGGCCGCTTAACTGAGCGAAACGAGAATCTTATGACTGAATCTTTCCAACATATTTCGGTGCTGCTTCATGAATCTATCGAAGGGCTTGCTATTAAACCGGATGGAATTTACATCGATGGAACTTTTGGCCGGGGAGGGCATAGCCGGACTATTTTATCTCAACTTGGTGAAAATGGGCGCTTATATAGTATTGACCGCGATCCACAGGCGATTGCAGAAGCAAAAAAAATAGACGATCCGCGTTTTACCATTATTCATGGTCCTTTTTCTGGCATTGCTCAATATGCGATCCAATATGGGTTACAAGGCAAAGTGGATGGTGTGCTGTTTGATTTGGGGGTTTCCTCACCACAGCTTGATGATGCTGAGCGTGGATTTAGCTTTATGAAGGATGGTCCACTGGATATGCGCATGGATCCCAGTTCAGGTATTCCTGTTTCGCAATGGTTATTGGAAGCTGATCTTGACGATATCACTTGGGTTATTCGGGAATTTGGTGAAGATAAACATGCTAGGCGCATTGCCAAAGCCATCATCGCCTATCAAGAAAATCCAGAGAATGAACCACTGACCCGAACCAGTCAGTTAGCGAAGTTGATTTCAGAAGCTGCGCCTAAGAGTTTTAAAGAGAAAAAACATCCCGCGACTCGCGCATTTCAAGCATTCCGAATTTATATCAATAGTGAATTGGAAGAGATTGATACCGCTTTACAAGGTGCAGCCAATATTCTGGCTCCCGAAGGCCGGCTTTCTGTTATTAGCTTTCACTCATTGGAAGATAGAATGGTCAAACGCTTTATCCGTAAAGAGAGTAAAGGCCCTGAAGTTCCACATGGTATTCCACTGACTGAAGCTCAAATTAGCGCACTTGGGCGAGCGAAATTGAAAACGATCGGCAAAGCGATTAAACCTTCTGAGCATGAAGTATCACTGAATCCACGTTCACGAAGTTCAGTGTTACGTGTAGCCGAAAAACTTTAACGTTACTATGTCGTCATCTCAACCGAATCTCACTAAATTAATCGCCCTCGACCTATTGACGGTAGGTCGACTACCGCTTCTGCTCATGATGACTATCTTCGTGAGCGCCATGGTCATTGTCTTTACCACACATCATACTCGTCAATCGATCACCGAGAAAAACATTGCGTTGCAACAGCGAGATCATCTAGACAATGAATGGCGAAATTTAATTTTAGAAGAAACCGCTTTATCTGAGCACAGCCGAGTACAGGACTTAGCAAGCAAGGAACTAACGATGAAGCGACCGGATGCTGATAAAGAGGTTGTGATTGAGTTGAAATGAGTAAAACGCCATCAAAGAAAAAAGCCCAATCAAATTTGAAGGCGAAGACAACAGAAAAATCGTCTCCGGTATTTATCCGCTGGCGATTTTTTCTCATTATTTTTTTTGTGTTGTTGGCCTTTGGTGCTCTGGTAAGTCGACTTGCGTTTATTCAAATCATTGAGCCGGATAACTTGATTCGTGAAGGTGATCTACGTTCTGTTCGAGCGGAAACTTTACATTCAGCTCGCGGCATTATTTCTGATCGGAATGGTGAAGCCTTAGCCGTTAGTGTTCCTGTTGAAGCCGTGTGGGCTGATCCGGTAACAATCTTTAAACAAGGCGGTTTGGTTGAGAAAGATAGGTGGCATGCCTTAGCGGATGTACTTGGGCTGGATCGACAAGAAATGCTAAAAAAAATCGAAACCAACCAAACTCGTCGCTTTGTTTATTTACAGCGTCAAGTCAGTCCCGCGATGGCGAAATACATTCGTGAGCTTAAGCTCACGGGCGTTGGGCTAAAATCAGAATCTCGTCGCTATTATCCTGCTGGAGAAGTTAGTGCTCACTTGATCGGTGTGACTGGTATTGATGGTCATGGTTTAGAAGGGGTAGAGCGCAGTTATGACAAATGGCTTACTGGAGAAGCTGGCAAGAGCATTATTCGCAAAGATCGTTATGGTCGTGTGGTTGAAAATATTGCCTTAGAAGAACGAGAAGAAGGTAAACCATTACCATTAACCATTGATCAACGCTTACAGGCGATTGCTTTTCGTGCGGTAAAGCAAGCCATGGCCGATTATCGGGCGACCTCTGCCTCTGCGGTGATGCTTGATGTCAAAACGGGCGCGGTGTTAGCTATGGTCAATGCGCCTTCCTATAACCCGAATAATCGTAGTGATTGGCAAAGTTTTAAAATGCGTAACCGAGTGATTACCGATGCATTTGAACCTGGATCAACCGTCAAACCGTTTGTGGTTTTGACGGCATTAGCCAACGGTACGGCTGATGAGACCACGATTATTGATACTGGTGATGGGGTTATGCAGGTCGGTGGGAGTCGAGTCAGAGACACATCTAAGGTTGGCAAAGCAAACTTACAGCTGATCTTGAAAAAATCGAGCAATGTAGGCGTTGCGAAATTAGCGTTAGGTATGCCACTTGAGGACTTACTCGCAATGTACAGTGCGGTTGGGCTTGGTGAAGTGTCAGGGTTAAATCTCGTCGGTGAAAGCAGCGGTATTTTTCCTAATCGTCGGCGTTGGTCTCCCTTTGAAATTGCCACGTTAGCATTTGGTTATGGCATTTCCATTACCCCCATTCAACTTGCTCATGCTTATGCCACATTAGGTAATTTAGGTGTTTATCAGCCGGTGCATATTATTGATAGTAATCAACAAAATTTGGCGCAGCGAGTGGTTGAAGAGCAATATGCCAAGCAGGTGCTCACCATGTTAGAAACCGTCACTCAACAGGGAGGGACAGCCACTCAAGCTGCTGTTCCTGGTTATCGTATTGCCGCTAAGTCTGGCACATCACGGAAAGCCGTTGCTGGTGGTTATAGTGACGAATATTTTGCTTATACCGCAGGGGTTGCTCCGGTGAGTGACCCTCGCATTTCGTTAGTGGTGATGGTGAATGAACCGCAAGGGGATTCTTATTATGGTGGTGCAGTGGCTGGCCCTGTATTTTCTGAAATCATGCAAGGAGCGTTACAAATTTTAAATATCGCCCCTGATGAAAACCGCTTTCAATCATCAAATTAGCCAGTCAATTATGCGCACGATATGGAATAACGGATGAATACTTCCCTCTCTTTAGCTCAATTACTTGCTCCTTGGCTTTGCGTCAATGATTCACGTTTAGATGCTTTGCGTATCCAGCACTTAAAGTTGGACAGCCGTCATATCAGGTTAGGTGATACTTTTATTGCGATTCAAGGACACTCTGTTGATGGGCGGCAATTTATCGATAAAGCGATTGCGCAAGGCGCACAGTTAGTTTTAGCCCAAGCGAGTGAAGAGGCTGCGCATGGCTTATTACAATTGAGAGATTCGGTGCCCGTTCTTTTTCTTGAGGCATTACCTGATATGTTATCTGAACTGGCTGGGCGAGTGTATGGCGGCCATCACAATCAAGTCATTGCAGTGACAGGCACCAATGGTAAAACGACTATTAGCCAGTTAATCGCTCAATGGCTTGAGGCGATTGGACAAAAATCGGCCGTGATGGGTACGACTGGCAATGGTTTTTTATCATCATTACAAGCGAGCCAAAATACCACGGGCAATGCTATAGACGTACAAGCGACATTACGTGAATTCGCTGATGCCGGCGCAACTTATACTGCGATGGAGGTATCATCTCATGGTTTAATCCAGGGACGGGTAAGGGCTGTTCCTTTTGTGGCTGGTGTCTTTTCTAACCTAAGCCGTGATCACCTTGATTACCACGGTA
>NZ_NBUS01000043.1:204161-210735 GCF_002749895.1 Vibrio fujianensis
GGCTTATGCCGAAGCCAAGCGCTCGCTATTTACTGAACATCATTGCCAACAAGCGATTATTAATGTTGATGATCCGGTAGGAGCAAGTTGGGTAGAGATGCTACCTCATGCGATTGGTGTGTCACTACACACAGAACCAACTACGCAACAAGGGGTGTGGGCAACCGCGGTTCATTATACCTCAAATGGTATTTCGCTCGACTTTTCAGGCAGCTGGGGAGAAGGGCATTTGAAGGTACCGTTAATCGGCGAATTTAATGCAGAAAATGTGTTACTGGCATTTACCACCTTACTAAGCTTAGGGATCGAAAAACAGAAATTGATTGAGACCGCCGCTCAACTTCGCCCCGTTGTTGGACGAATGGAGTTGTTTCATGCTGCGGGGAAAGCTCAAGTTGTGGTTGATTATGCACATACGCCGGATGCACTAGAAAAAGCGTTACGGGCATTACGAATTCATTGCCAAGGAACACTGTGGGTGATTTTCGGCTGTGGTGGCGACCGAGATAAAGGCAAGCGTCCGATGATGGTAGCGATTGCTGAGCAGTTTGCAGATCGAATGATTTTGACTGATGACAACCCCCGTAGTGAGTCTCCCGATGCGATCATACAAGATATGCTGGTCGGGCTAAGCCATCAACAGGCTCATGTAGAGCACAACCGCTTTAACGCATTGGCTTTTGCTCTGCATCATGCCAAAGAGAATGACATTATTTTACTCGCGGGGAAAGGGCATGAAGAGTACCAAATCCTCGCCGACCAAACGGTTCACTACTCCGATCGAGAATCGGCGCAAATTTTATTAGGGCTCTTAGCATGATAACCACCAACCTTGAGACGCTTCGTGAGGTATTAAAAGCTCAACTCATTGGCGAAAACTGCGTCATCACTTCAGTTTCTACGGATACCCGTCAGATGGGTCAGCAAGCGTTATTCGTCGCATTAGTTGGCGAGCGATTTGATGCCCATCAGTTTGCTCAACAAGCGGTAGATGCGGGGGCTTGTGCGCTGCTTGTGGAGCGTCAGTTATCCGTCAATATTCCTCAACTCGTGGTGAATAATAGCAAACAAGCACTTGGGCAGCTGGCTGCTTGGGTACATCAACAGTGTCAGACAGCAACCATCGCCATTACCGGAAGTTGTGGTAAAACGACAGTCAAAGAGATGACCGCCAGTATTTTATCGATAAAAGGACAGGTTCTTTTTACCTCTGGTAACTTTAATAACGACGTCGGTGTGCCATTAACCTTACTGCGTTCTACACCGCAAGATGATTTTGCCGTGATAGAGTTGGGCGCGAATCATCGAGGCGAAATCGCCTATACAGTGGGATTGGTCAACCCCGATGTTGCCTTAGTGAATAATGTGGCAGCCGCACACTTAGAAGGTTTCGGTTCGCTTGATGGGGTTAAACAGGCGAAAGGCGAAATTTACCAAGGGTTAGCGTCAGGGAAAACGGCACTTGTTAATTTAGAGAGTCATGGCGGGGAACTCTGGACGCCAGTGTTAGCCGACAAAAGGGTTAAAACTTTTTCGGTTAACCAACCTTCCGCTGACTTTTCTGCTCGGGATATCGTATTAAATGACGAGGGAAAAGCGCATTTTATTTTAGTGACTCCGCAGGGGGAAACCAGCGTTTCTTTAACCATCGTTGGTCAGCATAACGTAGCTAATGCGTTAGCAGCAAGCGCCTTGGCGATGGAGCTGGGGGCAAATCTTGCTGACGTAAAATATGGGCTTGAACATCTTTTAGCCATTAAAGGTCGAGTTGATGTTACCCCATTGACTTCGAATATTCGCCTGATTGACGACAGTTACAATGCCAGTGTACCGGCGATGAAAGCCGCCATCGATTTATTAGGCTCTTTTTCTGGAGTGCGTTGGTTAATTTTAGGCAATATGGCTGAGTTAGGTGAGGAAAGTCTTGCACTTCATCAGCAAGTCGGTAAACATGCTGCCCCATTCCAATTTGATTATATTTTGACGTATGGAGAAGATGCGCGAGTGATCAGCGAATGTTGTCACGGCCAGCACTTCGAGACGCATCAAGATATGTTTGTGTTTATTGAGCAGCAACTCAAAAAGCAATCAGAATGTGCTCATGTTCTGCTCGTCAAAGGGGCGAACAGTTCAGGAATGAGCCAAATTGTTACTGCTCTCAAGGAGAAATACTCATGATTATTTGGCTTGCCGAGTTACTCCAGCCATATTTTTCGTTTTTTCGATTGTTCGAATATTTATCGTTTCGCGCGATAGTCAGCATCCTGACGGCATTAGGCTTGTCATTGTGGATGGGGCCTCGGTTGATTAAGCGCTTGCAATTGCTACAAATTGGTCAGGTTGTCCGTAACGATGGGCCTGAATCTCATTTCAGTAAACGAGGTACGCCAACGATGGGAGGGGTGATGATTTTAGCCTCGATCATCATTACGGTACTCTTGTGGACTGATCTCACTAACCCCTATGTTTGGGCGGTATTAGCAGTATTGACTGGTTATGGCGTGATCGGTTTTGTCGATGATTATCGTAAAGTGGTCCGTAAAAATACCGATGGGCTCATTGCGCGTTGGAAATATTTTTGGCAGTCCGCGATTGCGTTAGTCGTCGCATTTGTTTTGTATACACATGGGCAAGATACTGCCGCAACACAATTAGTTGTCCCCTTTTTTAAAGATGTGATGCCTCAACTGGGGGTACTGTATATTGTATTGACCTATTTTGTCATTGTTGGTACCAGCAACGCGGTGAACTTAACCGATGGGCTGGATGGGCTTGCTATTATGCCGACTGTCTTAGTCTCTGCTGCGTTTGGTGCGATTGCTTGGGCTACAGGGAATGTCCAATTTGCCAATTATTTGCATATTCCTTATATCCCTTATACCTCGGAGCTAGTCGTGGTTTGTACCGCGATGGTCGGGGCTGGCTTGGGCTTTTTGTGGTTTAATACCTATCCAGCGCAAGTATTTATGGGCGATGTTGGGTCTCTTGCCTTAGGTGGAGCATTAGGCACGATTGCCGTGCTGGTGCGGCAAGAGTTTGTGTTGGTGATCATGGGGGGCGTTTTCGTTATGGAAACCGTATCTGTGATTTTACAGGTAGGCTCTTATAAATTACGTGGTCAACGTATTTTCCGTATGGCCCCGATTCATCATCACTATGAATTGAAAGGATGGCCAGAACCACGAGTGATCGTGCGTTTTTGGATTATTTCGATTGTATTGGTTTTGATCGGTCTAGCAACGCTTAAAGTGCGTTAAGTCAATTGGGATATAAAATGAAAATGGATCGTTGGCAAGGTATTCAGCATGTTGTGGTTGTCGGTCTTGGTATTACCGGGCTCTCTGTCGTCAAGTATCTGCGTCATTATCACCCCTCGATCGTGGTGAAAGTCATTGATACCCGGGAGCTACCGCCGGGGCAAGATCAGCTCGAAGAGTCGATCCCTTTTCATTGTGGCAGTTGGCACTTACCATGGTTGCTTACAGCCGATCTGATTGTCACAAATCCTGGTATTGCATTGGCAACGCCAGAGATACAGCAAGCGATCCAACAAGGTATTCCTGTTGTTGGAGACATTGAGTTGTTTGCTTGGCATGTGGATAAACCAGTGATTGCGATTACCGGCTCAAACGGTAAAAGTACTGTGACTGATCTAACTGGTGAGTTGGCAAAAGCGGCTGGTATTGTGACGGCTGTCGGTGGCAATATTGGAGTACCTGCACTGGATTTACTTGCTCAGGAGGCCGACTTGTATGTGTTGGAATTGTCGAGTTTTCAATTAGAAACCACAGAGCATTTGGCGCTAGTAGCAGGGGCTTTTTTGAACTTGTCTGAAGATCATATGGACCGTTACCCAGACATGGCTGCCTATCGTCGAGCTAAGTTACGCATTTTTCAACACGCAGAAACGGCAATCGTCAATGCCGATGACCCGCAAACGGTTCCTGAATCCTTTCTAGGGACGCAAATGACCTTCGGGTTAGCCAGTCATTTGGCTGATTATCGAGTCGCCGTTTATCAAGGGCAAGAGTGGTTATTGGCGAAGGGCACACCCGTATTACCGGTGGCAGAGTTGAGTTTGGTTGGGCGACATAACGTTGCTAATGTACTAACAGTGTTGGCTTTATTGGAAGCCGCGCAAGTGGATTATTTGAGCGCATTGCCAACGTTGAAGTCTTATACAGGCTTGACACATCGCTGCCAACTGATTGCCGATAATGACGGCATTCGTTGGGTCAATGATTCGAAAGCAACCAATGTGGCTAGCACGCTTGCTGCATTGTCTGGCTTAGCAATTTCTGGCCGCCTATTTTTACTTGTTGGCGGTGTTGGAAAGGGGGCAGATTTTAGCGCCCTGAAACCTGCATTAGCCAAGTTGCCGGTAAAGTTATGTTGTTTTGGGCGAGATGGTGAGCAATTTATGTCGTTGCATCCTTCTGCCCAGCTTTTTACTACCATGGATCAAGCGATCGAACGCATCCATCTTGAGCTGAAACCTGGCGATATGGTGCTACTTTCTCCTGCGTGTGCAAGTTTCGACCAATTTAAACATTTTATGGCTCGAGGCGATGCGTTTGCTGCACTAGCTAAGCAGTATGCATTTGTGAAAAGGTAATGGTTTTGGCTTTCTCAACCTCATATCATGCGGTGGTGCGTTGGTTAAAAACACCTTCACCTCAAGCATTATTTGATCGCCAATTGGTCTGGTTAGCTTTGGGGTTGATGTTAATTGGTTTAGTGATGGTCACTTCGGCATCTTTTCCAATTAGCTCTAGGCTGACGGATCAGCCATTTCACTTTATGTTTCGCCATGGCATTTTTTTACTGTTGGCTTTATTAACGGCTTCCATTGTTCTGCAAGTCCCAGTCGAACGTTGGATGCGCCATAGCTCGGTGTTGTTAGCCATATCCTTCTTATTACTAATTGTTGTATTGTTTGCTGGTAAATCAGTCAATGGCGCTTCTCGTTGGATCCCTTTAGGGCTTTTTAACTTGCAGCCAGCAGAGGTGGCCAAGCTCTCGCTGTTTATTTTTATGTCGAGCTATTTGGTTCGCAAACAAGATGAGGTACGAGAAACCTTCTTTGGTGGGTTCATGAAGCCTATCATGGTGTTTGGTGCGTTGGCTGGCTTACTGTTAGGACAACCTGATTTAGGTACCGTGATTGTCATGTTAGTCACCTTATTTGGCATGTTGTTTATTGCTGGCGCTAAATTATCCCAGTTTTTAGCCTTGATGGTTGCGGGTATTTTAGCGGTGTTGGCTTTGATTGCAGCAGAACCATACCGGATTCGGCGTGTAACCTCTTTTCTTGATCCATGGGAAGATCCTTTTGGCAGCGGTTATCAATTAACGCAGTCTTTAATGGCCTTTGGGCGAGGTGAATGGTTTGGGCAAGGATTAGGGAACTCGATTCAAAAACTTGAGTATTTACCTGAAGCACATACCGACTTTGTTTTTGCCGTGATGGCTGAAGAGTTAGGCTTTGTTGGTGTGGTACTGGTACTTATTTTGATTTTTAGTTTGGTGCTTAAAGCGCTATTTATTGGTAAAAAAGCATTTGAACATCATATGCAGTTTGGCGGCTATCTCGCGTTTGGAATCGGGATTTGGTTTGCGTTTCAAACGTTAGTTAATGTTGGTGCGGCAGCCGGAATCGTACCGACGAAAGGGTTAACCTTACCGTTGATCAGTTATGGTGGATCTAGTCTTATTGTCATGTCCGTTGCGGTTGCCATTTTGCTACGGATTGATTTCGAATGTCGTCTCATCCAGATAAGAAAAGAAAAAAAGAATGATGAAAAACAGTAAACGATTAATGGTGATGGCGGGCGGAACTGGTGGACATGTTTTTCCCGGACTTGCGGTAGCGAAACGCTTACAGCAGCAAGGCTGGGAAATCCGCTGGTTAGGGACCGCAGATCGTATGGAGGCCGATCTGGTACCCAAACATGGTATCGAGATTGATTTTATCCAAGTGAAAGGTTTACGCGGACAAGGTCTGTTACGTTTACTTAAAGCCCCTTGGCAAATAGTTAACGCGGTGTTGCAAGCGCGTCGCCATTTGAAAGCTTGGCAACCAGATGCAGTGCTTGGTATGGGCGGTTATGTCAGCGGCCCTGGTGGTATCGCTGCCTGGTTGCAAGGTATCCCCGTTATTTTACACGAACAAAATGCGGTGGCAGGATTGACCAACCGCTGGTTAGCTAAAATTGCGACCCAAGTCTTTCAAGCCTTTGATGGTGCTTTTACTGGTGTACCGGTTGTCGGTAATCCAGTACGTTCAGATGTTGCACAACTGGTCGAACCCGTGCAACGCTTATCGATGCGACAAGGCCCTATCCGTATTTTAGTGATGGGCGGTAGCCAAGGCGCGAGAATTTTAAACCAAACTATGCCCCAAGTGATGGCTCGTTTAGGTGAGGGCTATCAAATTCGTCATCAGGCCGGCAAGCATAATCTGCAAGATGTGGCATCTGCTTATGCTCAGCATGGGCTGGCTCAAGCCGATATTGTTGAATTTATCGATGATGTCGCCGAAGCCTATGCATGGGCCGATTTAGTTGTTTGTCGA
>NZ_NBUS01000043.1:210745-217733 GCF_002749895.1 Vibrio fujianensis
CCGGTGCTTTAACCGTTTCAGAAATATCGGCAGCTGGCGTTGCGGCGATTTTTGTCCCTTTTATGCATAAAGATCGCCAACAAGCACTTAATGCCGATCACTTGGTTGCTTGTCACGCCGCATTGATGATTGAACAGCCACAACTGACGGTTGAAAGCATGGTCAATATGATTAAGTCGATCGATCGCCCACAACTACAATTGATGGCACAAAGAGCAAGAGAGGCGGCCAAATTAAATGCCGATCAAGCTGTGGCCGACGCCATTATAAGCATAACCGCTAACAAACAATGAGAAACGATAAATGACAGTTAAACATACCCAAAACTTAGCCCAAATCCGCGCTTTGATTCCGGAAATGCGCCGAGTAAAAAGTATTCACTTTATCGGTATTGGTGGTGCTGGTATGAGTGGCATCGCAGAAGTGTTACTCAATGAGGGTTATCGTATTACTGGGTCTGATTTAACCGTCAATGCGGTGACTGAGCGGTTGACCCTTAAAGGGGCGCAGATCTACATTGGACATCAGGCTGATAATGTTCAGCATGCCAGTGTGGTGGTGGTATCCACGGCCATCAATGAACACAACCCTGAAATTATCGCCGCCCGTGAAAAACGAATTCCTATCGTACGTCGAGCAGAAATGCTGGCAGAACTGATGCGTTTTCGTCATGGTATCGCGGTTGCTGGAACGCACGGTAAAACAACCACGACGGCATTAGTTACTCAAATTTATTCAGAAGCCGGGTTGGATCCTACTTTTGTAAATGGCGGTTTAGTAAAAAGTGCAGGAACCAATGCTCGCTTGGGTTCAAGCCGAATCTTAATCGCTGAAGCGGATGAAAGTGATGCCTCGTTTCTTTATTTACAACCGATGGTAACCATAGTGACCAATATTGAAGCGGATCATATGGATACTTATGGCGGTGATTTTGAAACGCTAAAGCAGACATTCATTGATTTTTTACATAACCTCCCTTTTTATGGTCAAGCAGTATTGTGTGTTGATGATCCTGTGGTTCATGAAATTATTCCTCGAATTAGTCGACAAGTCATCACCTATGGTTTTTCTGAACAAGCAGATGTCCGGGTTGAAAATTATCATCAACAAGGTCAGCAAGGTCGGTTTACCATCGTGCGTAAAGGGAAAGAAAAGTTAAACATTACCCTCAATATACCGGGCCGTCATAATGCACTCAATGCTGCGGCGGCGATTGCTGTTGCTACGGAAGATGACATTACCGATGAAGCCATTTTACGTGCCATGATTAACACCCAAGGAACCGGTCGCCGGTTTGACCACTTGGGAGAATTTGAATCTGGGAAAGGCAAGGTCATGCTGGTCGATGACTATGGTCATCATCCAACGGAAGTGGACGTCACTATCAAAGCTGCGCGCAGTGGCTGGTCTGAAAAACGATTGGTGATGATTTTCCAACCCCATCGCTATACTCGAACTCGGGATCTATATGATGATTTCGCTCATGTTTTGGAACAAGTGGATGTTTTAGTGATGTTGGAGGTTTATTCGGCAGGAGAGAAACCTATCGCTGGAGCCGATGGGCGTTCTCTGTGCCGTGCCATTCGTAGCCGGGGTAAAATTGACCCCATTTTCGTTCCAGAAACGAAAGCTTTGCCATCCGTGTTAGCCAATATTCTGCAAGATGGTGACTTAGTGTTGACGCAAGGCGCTGGGGATATTGGTAAGGTTGCTCGTCAGTTAGCTGAATTTAAATTGGATATTGAACAGATGCAAGCGCATAAATAAGTTGCATAACTGAAGCAATATAGCAATTTAGGCACGATTTATGGTTAATTTCTGTATTTGACTATTTGATACTTTGCATCACCTCAGTATAATTCAGGGGTTAAAGCCTGTGCTTTTGCCTCTATTGTAAAAATAAATAGGGAATGATATTGCCAATCGACATCAGGATCATCGGACTTTGATTAACGATATGTTAACTGCAGGTCGTCGTTTGTCCGTTTCATATAGAATAAAACAACATCTCGCTGGTGGTTGTTTTTTCTTAATGGTGCTGCTGTTGCTTGGCGCTTTGTTGTACTCCACGATCAGTTGGATGTGGGATGAACATCGTCTTCCGCTGTCTAAACTTGTGTTACAAGGCGATCGTCAATATGTATCAGCCCTTGATGTACAGCGAGCATTTGGGCAATTAGAGCATATTGGGACATTTATGTCTCAAGACATTGATGCTTTACAAAATCGAGTACAAGCGATTCCGTGGGTGGCTCATGCCTCTATCAGAAAGCAATGGCCCGATACAATAAAAGTCTTTTTAACCGAGCATCAAGTGGCGGCGATTTGGAATGGCAATACGCTATTGGATGATAAAGGCATTATTTTCAATGGAGATATTGGCCTAGTTAAGCAAGAGTATGTCAAGCTCTATGGGCCTGATGATAGCGAAAAAGAAGTGTTGGCGACATGGAGAAAATATAACCCTGAGTTCCAGAATGTAGGGCTAAATATCTCCTCATTAGTACTTAACGAGCGACGGGCTTGGCAAATTATATTAGATAACGGTATCCGGTTAGAGATAGGAAAAGAATCCTTAAATGAGCGCATTGCGCGCTTTTTTCTGCTCTATAGGCAATTGGGGCATGATACTGAACGAGTGAGTTATATCGATCTTAGGTATGACACTGGTGCGGCGGTTGGTTGGTTCTCAGAGTAAGAATGGCAAAGAGAGTACACATGACGAAAATGACCAATGACAGTCTTGTTGTCGGGTTAGATATAGGAACCGCTACCGTATCTGCGTTAGTGGGAGAAATTCTTCCCGATGGTCAAATCAATATTATCGGTGCAGGCAGTAGCCCTTCTCGCGGCATGGATAAAGGTGGCGTCAATGATCTCGAGTCGGTCGTTAAATCGGTTCAACGCGCCATTGACCAAGCTGAGCTGATGGCCGAATGTCAAATTAATAATGTTTATTTATCTATTTCTGGCAGGCATATTGCAAGCCGAATTGAGAAGGGAATGGGAACCATATCCGATGAGGAAGTTTCTCAAGATGATATGGATCGTGCAATCCATACTGCCAAGTCGATTAAAATTGGTGACGAACAGCGGATTTTGCATGTTATCCCGCAAGAATTTACCATTGATTACCAAGAAGGTATCAAAAATCCATTAGGATTATCAGGGGTGCGAATGGAAGTCAGTGTGCACCTGATTACTTGCCATAATGATATGGCCCGGAACATTATTAAAGCGGTTGAACGTTGCGGACTTAAAGTTGAACAACTGGTGTATTCAGGTTTAGCGGCAAGCCATGCCGTCATTACTGAAGATGAGCGAGAGCTTGGCGTCTGCGTGATCGATATCGGTGCCGGAACTATGGATATAGCCATTTGGACTGGTGGCGCACTTCGACATACAGAAGTTCTCTCTTATGCGGGCAATGCGGTAACCAGTGATATAGCATTCGCATTTGGTACGCCGGTTAGCGATGCAGAAGAAATCAAAGTGAAATACGGTTGTGCGCTAAGTGAGTTAGTGAGCAAGGACGACACGGTTAATGTGCCGAGTGTAGGCGGACGGCCATCACGCAGTTTACAACGACAAACCTTGTCGGAAGTGATTGAGCCCCGCTACACTGAACTCATGGGGTTAGTTAACCAGACAATTGACACGGTTCAGGAAAAACTGCGCAAAGAAGGTATTAAACATCATCTCGCTGCAGGTATTGTTTTAACCGGTGGTGCTGCGCAGATTGAAGGCGTTGTTGATTGTGCGGAACGAGTGTTTCGCAACCAAGTTAGGGTTGGTAAGCCACTTGAAGTCAGTGGGCTTACTGATTATGTAAAAGAGCCGTATCATTCTACGGCAGTGGGTTTACTTCATTACGCAAGAGATAGTCAAATTAACGACGATACTGAATATCAAGAGCCTAAGCGCCAATCAATGTCGAGCTTATTGAGTCGTTTGCGTAACTGGATACAAAAAGAGTTTTAACCTGACAGCAGGAAAAACGGAGATAACACATGTTTGAACCGATGATGGAAATGTCTGACGATGCGGTAATTAAAGTCGTTGGGGTTGGTGGTGGCGGCGGAAACGCCGTAGAACACATGGTGCGTGAGTCCATCGAAGGCGTGGAATTCATCAGTATCAATACAGATGCACAAGCACTTCGTAAAGCAACCGTGAGTAGCGTTATTCAAATTGGTGGTGATATTACCAAAGGGTTAGGTGCCGGTGCTAATCCACAAGTTGGGCGTGACGCAGCTCTCGAAGATCGAGATAGAATTAAAGAAGTTTTGTCAGGTGCCGATATGGTATTTGTCGCTGCTGGAATGGGCGGTGGTACAGGAACAGGTGCCGCACCAGTGATTGCTGAAGTCGCTAAAGAGTTAGGGATTTTAACGGTTGCTGTTGTAACTAAACCATTTAGCTTTGAAGGTAAAAAGCGTTTGGCTTTTGCTGAACAAGGAATTGAAGAGCTATCTAAGCACGTTGATTCGTTGATCACCATTCCGAACGAAAAACTACTCAAAGTATTGGGACGAGGCATTACGTTACTTGAAGCCTTTGCTAGCGCGAACGACGTACTAAAGAATGCAGTGCAAGGTATTGCTGAGCTAATTACCCGCCCAGGTATGATTAACGTTGACTTCGCAGACGTAAGAACGGTGATGTCTGAAATGGGTCATGCCATGATGGGGAGTGGTGTAGCTAAAGGTGAAGATCGAGCGGAAGAAGCAGCAGAAATGGCTATTTCTAGTCCGTTATTAGAAGATATCGACCTCGCAGGAGCTCGCGGCGTACTCGTTAATATCACCGCAGGGTTAGATATGCGTCTGGATGAGTTTGAAACGGTAGGTAATACGGTAAAAGCGTTTGCTTCCGACAATGCGACAGTCGTTATCGGCACATCTCTTGACCCTGATATGGCAGATGAAATTCGTGTCACTGTGGTTGCAACCGGGATCGGTAATGAGAAAAAGCCTGATATCACTTTGGTTGCTGGTGGAAAAAGCAAAACTGCAGCGGTAGCACAACCTCAAACAGTCGCTTCGGCAGCTAAAATGGATGAAAGAGTGGCACAACCTTTGCAGGAAAAAGAAGTGCAAGCTCAGCCATCATCGGTCGCTAACCGTACTTCTTCGGCAAGCCAAAGTACTGCGCCTAAGCCAGAAAAGGAAAGTGGGTATTTAGATATTCCAGCTTTTTTACGTCGTCAGGCTGATTAATATAGCGCCACAATTTGACACGGTTCAACATTCTGGTAGAATTCCGGTCGATTTTTATCGGTCGAGCTTTGTGGCATCGAAATAGAGGCAAGTAGATGATCAGACAACGTACTCTGAAAGAAATAGTGAAAACAACTGGGGTGGGGCTTCACTCTGGTCGTAAAGTCACGCTCACACTTCGCCCAGCTGCTGCAAATACAGGTATTATTTATCGTCGTACCGATGTGAATCCTCCGGTCGATTTTCCGGCAGATCCTCAATCAGTACGAGATACCATGCTTTGTACAGCATTGGTCAATGATGAAGGTATTCGTATCTCAACCGTCGAGCACTTAAATGCAGCGCTCGCTGGTATGGGAATTGACAATGTGATTGTTGAAGTGGATGCGCCTGAAATCCCGATTATGGATGGCAGCGCAAGCCCATTCGTTTATCTATTGCAACAAGCTGGTATTGAAAACCTAAACGCACCTAAGCGTTTCATTCGCATCAAAAAAACTGTGCGTTTTGAAGACGGCGATAAGTGGGCTGAACTTCGTCCACATAACGGCTTTAAAATGGACTTTGAAATCGAATTTAACCACCCAGCCATTGATGGTGACGAACAGCATTTAGTGTTTGACTTTTCTTCTCAAGGGTTTGTGAAAGAAATCTCTCGTGCACGGACTTTTGGTTTTATGCGCGATATTGAGTTCTTACAATCACAAAACTTATGCTTAGGTGGTAGTTTTGATTGCGCAATCGTACTGGATGATTACCGCATTCTGAATGAGGAAGGTTTGCGCTTTGCTAATGAATTTGTAACACACAAAGTGCTGGACGCGATCGGTGACTTGTACATGTCTGGTCACGCTATCGTTGGTGAGTTCAGAGCGTATAAATCAGGTCATGGCTTAAACAATCAATTGTTACGAGCTGTATTGGCTGATCAAGAAGCGTGGGAATGGGCGACTTTTGAAGAAGAAGTCGGTTCACCAGTGACTTTTGCTGAACCGAATGTCGTGATTGCTTAGCTGCTAACGGATTAAAAAAAGCCAGACTATTTAGTCTGGCTTTTTTATGTTTATTGTAAAGCTACCGTCTTAATTGGTGGTAATGTTCGGGACAAAGCGGTAATAATTTGCCGCCTTGACTGGCAAGGTGATGGTTTTGCACCCGATTAATCACACAAAATGTTAAGTTGAGTGCAAACGGGCCTGATTACCGTTGGTTCTTAACAATAAAATTTCTTACACTAAGGGCCACATAATTTATTTAGTGTCTTGAAAATAAAGAAAACCATCACAATATCCAAGATATATGATTTATCTCAGTACCCTTAGTTGCAGATAGGTAGAGAGTAGAGATATTAAAAATAGATCAAGCAGATCTAAGTTAAAGAGAGATCCACAACAGATGATAACTAAGTTACTGACAAAGGTGGTTGGGAGTCGTAATGACCGAACCCTGCGCCGTCTAAGAAAAATTGTAAAAGAGATCAATAACTTTGAGCCTGCATTTGCAGCACTTTCGGACGATGAACTTCAAGCAAAAACGATCGAGTTTCGTCAACGTATCGAGCAAGGTGAAACATTAGATCAATTACTTCCTGAAGCATTTGCTACTGTGCGTGAAGCCTCTAAACGCGTATTTGGCATGCGTCATTTCGATGTCCAGCTGATTGGTGGTATGGTACTTAATGCGGGACAAATTGCAGAAATGCGTACCGGGGAAGGGAAAACCTTAACAGCCACATTACCCGCTTACCTCAATGCATTGGCGGGGAAAGG
>NZ_NBUS01000043.1:217743-223880 GCF_002749895.1 Vibrio fujianensis
ACACATTGTTACCGTCAACGATTATCTAGCTAAGCGTGATGCCGAAACAAACCGTCCTTTATTTGAATTTTTAGGCATGACGGTTGGTGTTAACGTACCTAATATGCCTCCTCACGAGAAAAAGCAAGCTTATCAAGCCGATGTTCTTTATGGTACAAACAATGAGTTTGGGTTTGATTATTTACGCGACAACATGGCTTTCCGAATGGAAGATCGTGTCCAGCGTGAACGTTTTTTTGCAGTTGTCGATGAGGTGGACTCGATCTTAATTGATGAAGCGCGTACGCCGTTGATTATTTCAGGCCCCGCGGAAGATAGCTCAGAGCTTTATACTCGTATCAACACCCTGATTCCCAATCTTAAGCGGCAAGATAAAGAAGATTCAGAGGAATACCGTGGTGATGGGCATTATACGGTTGATGAAAAATCAAAACAGGTTTATCTCACCGAAACGGGTCAAGAATATGTGGAAGAACTTCTTGTCAATAACGGCATGATGCAAGAAGGGGATACCCTCTACTCTCCAACGAATATCAGCTTACTGCATCATGTTAATGCAGCATTGCGTGCTCACGTCTTATTTGAGAAAAACGTAGATTATATTGTGACGGACGAAGGCGAAGTGGTTATCGTTGATGAACACACAGGACGAACCATGCCTGGCCGTCGTTGGTCTGATGGCTTACACCAAGCAGTAGAAGCTAAAGAAGGTGTGAAAATTCAGAATGAAAACCAAACATTGGCTTCGATCACCTTCCAAAATTATTTCCGCCTTTATGAAAAACTATCGGGTATGACCGGTACAGCTGATACGGAAGCATTTGAATTCCAATCTATTTATGGTTTAGAAACGGTAGTAATTCCAACGAATAAACCAATGGTTCGTGATGATATGCCCGACGTGGTATACCGTACTGAAGCTGAGAAATTTGCCGCGATTATTGAAGATATAAAAGAGCGTGTTGCGAAAGGTCAGCCAGTCCTAGTGGGGACAATCTCGATTGAAAAATCAGAGCTGTTAGCGGATGCCCTTAAGAAAGCAAAGATTAAGCATAACGTCCTTAATGCTAAGTTCCATGAAAAAGAGGCTGAAATTGTCGCTCAAGCCGGTACTCCTGGTGCGGTAACGATTGCGACAAACATGGCCGGACGTGGTACAGATATTGTTTTGGGCGGAAGTTGGCAAGCCAAAGTGGAAAGCTTAAGTAATCCGACTCCTGAACAGATTGAGCAAATCAAAACGGAATGGAAAAAAGTTCACGATCAGGTATTAGAAGCCGGAGGCTTACATATCATTGGTACTGAGCGCCATGAATCACGCCGGATTGATAACCAGCTACGTGGTCGTTCTGGTCGCCAAGGCGATGCCGGTTCTTCGCGCTTTTACTTGTCGATGGAAGATAGCCTCCTTCGGATCTTTACCTCAGATCGGATGGCGAGCCTAATTCAAAGTGGTATGGAAGAAGGCGAAGCAATTGAAAGTAAAATGCTTTCTCGCTCGATTGAAAAGGCCCAGCGGAAAGTCGAAGGGCGTAACTTTGATATCCGTAAACAATTGCTTGAGTATGACGATGTAGCAAACGATCAACGTAAAGTGGTCTATGAACTACGTGATGAGTTGATGCGCGTCGATGATATCAGTGACATGATTGAGCAAAATCGAGTGGATGTGCTAACGGCTGTGATTGATGAATATATTCCCCCCCAATCTTTGGAAGATATGTGGAATATTAGTGGGTTAGAAGAGCGTTTAAAAAATGATTTTGATCTTTCTCTTCCCATTCAAGCGTGGTTAGATGAAGACGATAAATTGTATGAAGAAGCGTTACGTGAACGCATTCTTGAGCAAGCTGTGAGCGTTTACCAACAAAAAGAGCAAGCCGTCGGTGCCTCTGTCATGCGCAACTTCGAAAAATCGGTTATGTTGCAAACCCTTGATACCTTATGGAAAGAACATTTGGCAGCAATGGATCATCTTCGTCAAGGTATCCATTTACGTGGCTATGCGCAAAAAAATCCGAAACAAGAGTATAAGCGAGAATCGTTTGAACTGTTCCAAGATCTGCTTGAGTCATTAAAATCAGATGTTATCGCTATCTTGTCTAAAGTTAGAGTACAACAGCAAGAAGAAGTTGAGCGAATGGAAGCACAGCGTCAAGCTCAAGCTGAAGAAGTCGCTAAACGGGTACAAGCTCAGCATGCTCAACTGGATAATGAATCCGATGAAAAAGCTCATCAGCCTATCGTTCGAGATGAACGAAAGGTCGGCCGTAATGAACCTTGCCCATGCGGTAGTGGTAAAAAATATAAGCAATGTCACGGTAAGATAGCGTAGTGTGTCGCCCTGCTTAATTTTCACATAAAAGAGTCGCATTGGCGGCTCTTTTTTCTATGGATTAATGCATCCTCTCTTTAATGGTCAGCGAGTGTGATGTATTGATCTCGTTATCTATTATTGTATAAAGGAACCAATAATGAAGCGTATTCATATTGTGGCTGGAATTATCCTTAACGCTGAACGCTCACAGGTATTTATTACTAAGCGGCCAGATGAGAAACACCAAGGTGGGTTGTGGGAATTTCCTGGTGGTAAAGTTGAAGCTGGAGAAACGATTGAGCAGGCCATGTCTCGGGAGCTGGAAGAGGAAGTGGGAATCGAAGTGATAGCGCAGTCTTTGTTTCAGCATCTTGAGTTCGATTATCCTGATAAATCGCTCAAGTTTGATTTCATGCTGATCGATGCTTTTAATCAACAGCCGTTTGGTAAAGAAGGTCAGCAAGGTCAATGGGTGTCAATCGGCGAGCTTGCTGACTATTCCTTTCCTGAAGCCAATATCCCGATTGTTGAAAGAGTGATCAAAGAGTTTTGTTAAGCTAGCCACCATCAACGATAGTTGGTAGTTTAGAGCTAACGTTTGGATAGAGCATGTGTATCGTACACATGACATAAAAATGGAGAGAATGCAATGGTAAGAATTGCGATTGCAGGTGCAGCAGGCCGAATGGGCCGTAATTTAGTTAAAGCCAGTCATTATCATCCAGAAACAACGGTAGGGGCCGGATCGGAGCGTCCTGAGTCTTCACTTATTGGTGTTGATATTGGTGAGCTATGTGGTGAGGGGCGCTTTGATGTCGCCTTGGTGGATAACCTAGAGCTTGCGATTGATGACTTTGATGTGATGATTGATTTTACCGCCCCAGCAAGTACCTTAGCCAATATCGAACTATGCCAGCAATATGGTAAAAAACTGGTCATCGGTACGACTGGATTTAACGAATCAGAGCGAGCAATAATTGATGAAGCAGCCACTATGATTCCAATCGTCATGGCCCCGAATTACAGTGTAGGTGTAAACTTAGTGTTTAAGTTGCTTGAAAAAGCAGCAAAAGTGATGGGAGACTATTGCGATATCGAGATTATCGAGGCTCACCACCGATATAAACTAGATGCACCATCCGGCACTGCGATTGGTATGGGAGAGGCAATTGCTGAAGCGATGGGTAATCAGTTGAGTGATGTGGCCGTTTATGCACGTGAAGGCATTACTGGTGAGCGACAACGGAATGAAATTGGCTTTGCCACCATTCGTGCAGGAGATATTGTTGGCGAACATACAGCGATGTTTGCTGATATTGGTGAGCGAGTTGAAATTACCCATAAAGCGACTGATCGAATGACATTTGCCAACGGTGCAGTGAAAGCAGCCGTTTGGCTAGCAGATAAACAGCCAGGTTTTTATTCAATGACCGATGTGCTTGATTTAAATGAACTGTAATTACATAATTATGCGCCAACAAAATTTGGCGCTTCTTTTTTTCTCTCTTTTTTTTCATTAATTTATCTTTTCTTTATTGGCCTTTTTTTGTCACGTTTTGTGTGATTTTTTTGGTTATTCTTATTGTTTTTACATCAGGGTTGTATTTTTCCATATCTCTCCATTGGTTTATCGTTTGCTTTTTGTGTTGTTGTTTTTTTTTATTTTTTTTTGCTCTTTTATGCGATGTTTTTTATTCACTTTAAGAGTTATGGATAAAAAACGAGCTTAAAACGTATTTTTTTGCTGGTTTTAATGTGTTTTTACTTTGTAGTGCGCTGAATTGAAATTTTATTTATCTGTGAATATTGACAGGAATCAGGGTGAACTTTAGAATACCGCCAATTTGTCTAAAACTCCCTCGAGCAAAGTATCTAAGCGAAAAGGATGGCAAGTTTGCAAATTAATTTATATTTTATGCATCTTTATTCTGGAGGTTATCTTGAGTAAATCCGCACTGTTAGTCCTGGAAGATGGGACAGTGTTCCACGGAGTGTCCATTGGCGCTGAGGGTATTTCCGTTGGTGAAGTTGTTTTTAATACCTCGATGACGGGGTACCAAGAAATCCTCACTGACCCTTCCTATTCTCAGCAAATTGTTACTCTCACTTATCCCCACATTGGCAATACCGGAACCAATTCCGAAGACGAAGAATCCTCTTCCATCCATGCTCAAGGTTTAGTTATCCGCGATCTCCCTCTGATTGCTTCCAATTTCCGCAGCGAACGTTCTCTCTCTGATTATCTCAAGTCACAAAATATTGTTGGTATTGCTGAGATCGATACACGTAAACTGACACGTCATTTACGTGAACATGGAACGCAAAACGGCTGTTTAATGGCCGGTGATCATCTTGACCAAGCGCTTGCGCTCGGCAAAGCTCAAGAGTTTCCTGGATTAAAAGGGATGGATCTGGCAAAGGTAGTTTCAACTAAAGAAGCCTACTCTTGGAAGCAAGGATCATGGACGCTAGAAGGCGGTCTACCTGAAGCCAAAGATGACAACGAATTGCCATACCATGTTGTGGCTTATGACTTTGGTGCCAAGCGCAATATCTTACGTATGCTGGTGGATCGTGGCTGCCGGTTAACGGTCGTTCCAGCTGAAACCTCTGCACAAGACGTGTTAGCACTTAACCCTGACGGTATTTTTCTTTCTAATGGCCCGGGTGATCCAGAACCCTGTACTTATGCCATTGAAGCGACCAAAACTTTTTTAGATAAGGGCTTACCTATATTTGGTATTTGTTTAGGTCACCAAATTCTAGCGCTTGCATCCGGTGCTAAAACGGTAAAAATGAAATTTGGTCACCATGGAGCTAACCATCCAGTCAAAGATTTAGCGACTAATGTCGTTATGATTACTTCACAAAACCACGGTTTTGCGGCTGATGAAGCTACCTTACCGGACAATGTTCGAGCAACTCATAAATCTTTATTTGATGGCACCTTGCAAGGGATTTGTCGTACGGATAAACCGGCCTTTAGCTTCCAAGGTCACCCTGAAGCAAGTCCAGGTCCGCATGATGCAGCTCCGCTTTTTGATCACTTCATCGAACTCATTAAACAATACCGCGCTTAATTTGGAGTAGTAAATAATGCCAAAACGTACAGACATTCAGAGCATTCTTATTTTAGGTGCAGGTCCGATTGTTATTGGTCAGGCTTGTGAGTTTGACTACTCAGGTGCACAAGCTTGTAAAGCGCTGCGCGAGGAAGGGTATCGAGTTATTTTAGTTAACTCTAACCCAGCAACCATCATGACAGACCCAGAAATGGCGGATGCAACCTATATTGAACCGATCCACTGGGAAGTGGTACGTAAGATCATCGAAAAGGAACGTCCAGATGCTATTTTGCCAACCATGGGCGGTCAGACAGCGCTGAACTGTGCGCTGGCACTAGAAAAGCACGGTGTATTGGCTGAGTTCGGAGTCGAAATGATCGGGGCAACCGCTGATGCGATTGATAAAGCAGAAGATCGCTCACGTTTTGATAAGGCCATGAAATCCATTGGGCTTGAATGCCCTCGTGCGGATACGGCAAAAACGATGGAAGAAGCTTACCAAGTTTTGGAGATGGTGGGTTTTCCTTGCATTATTCGTCCTTCCTTTACGATGGGCGGTACGGGCGGCGGTATTGCTTACAATAAAGAAGAGTTTGATGAAATTTGTCGCCGAGGGCTGGATCTTTCCCCGACCAACGAACTGTTGATTGATGAATCACTGATCGGCTGGAAAGAATATGAAATGGAAGTGGTGCGAGATAAAAACGACAACTGCATTATTGTCTGTGCGATTGAAAACTTCGATCCAATGGGAA
>NZ_NBUS01000043.1:223890-225792 GCF_002749895.1 Vibrio fujianensis
TCACACGGGGGACTCAATCACAGTTGCACCAGCACAAACCCTCACCGATAAAGAATATCAGCTCATGCGTAACGCATCGCTAGCCGTGTTACGTGAAATTGGAGTTGAAACGGGTGGCTCGAACGTGCAGTTTGGTATTAATCCGAAAGATGGCCGTATGGTGATCATCGAGATGAACCCTCGGGTCTCTCGTTCTTCAGCTTTAGCCTCAAAAGCGACGGGCTTCCCTATTGCTAAAGTGGCAGCGAAGCTGGCGGTTGGCTTTACCTTAGATGAGTTGATGAATGACATTACGGGTGGTGCAACACCGGCGTCATTTGAGCCTACCATTGACTACGTTGTGACTAAAATTCCCCGTTTTAATTTCGAAAAATTTGCAGGGGCTAATAGCCGCTTAACCACTCAGATGAAATCGGTTGGAGAAGTGATGGCCATCGGCCGTAACCAACAAGAGTCACTGCAAAAAGCATTGCGTGGCCTTGAAGTGGGCGTTAATGGTTTTGATGAAATGGTGGATCTTGATGCCCCCGATGCATTGACGAAAATTCGTCAAGAGTTAAAAGAAGCGGGTGCGGAGCGAATTTGGTATATCGGAGATGCTTTCCGTGCTGGTCTTTCTGTTGATGGCATCTTTAACTTGACCAATATTGATCGTTGGTTCTTAGTGCAAATTGAAGAACTGGTCAAAATGGAGCAAGAGATCAAAGCGGGTGGTTTCGCTGGCTTAAATGCTGATGTCTTGCGCAAAATGAAACGTAAAGGTTTTTCTGATGCGCGTCTATCGACCTTGTTAGGTGTTGCTGAAACTGAAATTCGTCGTCTGCGTGATCAGTTTGGCATTCACCCGGTTTACAAACGTGTCGATACCTGTGCGGCAGAGTTTTCTTCAGATACGGCTTACATGTATTCAACGTATGATGAAGAGTGTGAAGCGAATCCAACCGATCGTGAAAAAATCATGGTTCTCGGTGGGGGGCCAAACCGTATAGGACAAGGGATTGAATTCGACTACTGCTGTGTTCATGCTTCACTTGCACTGCGTGAAGATGGTTATGAAACCATCATGGTCAACTGTAATCCAGAAACGGTTTCAACCGATTACGACACCTCAGATCGTTTATATTTCGAACCTGTGACTTTAGAAGATGTATTGGCGATTGCTCGCGTTGAAAAACCGAAAGGCGTGATTGTTCAGTATGGTGGACAAACACCATTGAAACTTGCGCGCGCTTTAGAAGCCGCTGGCGTACCGATTATTGGTACCAGCCCAGATGCGATTGACCGTGCGGAAGATCGTGAGCGTTTCCAGCAAGCAGTTGAGCGTTTAGGGCTTAAACAGCCAGAAAACGCCACTGTGACCGCACTTGATCAAGCGGTGGATAAAGCCAAAGAAATCGGTTTTCCTCTGGTGGTTCGCCCTTCTTATGTCTTAGGTGGCCGGGCTATGGAAATTGTTTATGACGAACAAGATCTGCGTCGCTACTTTAATGAAGCCGTCAGTGTTTCTAATGAGTCTCCGGTTCTGCTTGACCGTTTCCTCGACGATGCAACGGAAGTCGATATCGATGCGATTTGTGATGGTGAACGCGTCGTCATCGGTGGGATTATGGAGCATATCGAGCAAGCGGGTGTTCACTCGGGGGACTCAGCTTGTTCACTGCCAGCTTACACATTAAGCCAAGCTATCCAAGATAAAATGCGTGAGCAAGTGGAAAAACTCGCATTTGAACTTGGTGTGCGTGGCTTAATGAATACTCAATTTGCGGTAAAAGATAACGAAGTCTATCTGATTGAAGTCAACCCACGAGCTGCGCGTACTGTGCCGTTTGTTTCCAAAGCGACCGGAGCACCATTGGCCAAGATTGCAGCTCGGGTTATGGCAGGGCAATCTCTAGAGCAACA
>NZ_NBUS01000043.1:225802-236290 GCF_002749895.1 Vibrio fujianensis
GTTTACCAAAGAAATTATTCCGCCATACTACTCGGTCAAAGAAGTGGTACTTCCCTTTAATAAATTCCCAGGTGTTGACCCATTGCTTGGCCCTGAAATGCGTTCAACTGGTGAAGTGATGGGGGTTGGTGCTACTTTTGCGGAAGCGTTTGCTAAAGCTGAGCTTGGTTGTGGCAATGTGTATCCTGAGAGTGGCCGAGCATTATTATCCGTTCGTGAAGAAGATAAAGAGCGAGTGGTCGATTTAGCCTCTAAGTTGATTAAGTTAGGTTATAAACTGGATGCGACACATGGTACTGCGGTCATTTTGGGTGAAGCTGGGATTAACCCTCGTTTGGTAAATAAAGTTCATGAAGGGCGTCCACATATTCTTGATCGGATCAAAAACAATGAGTACACCTACATTGTGAATACGGCAGCAGGTCGTCAAGCAATTGAAGACTCAAAAGTGTTACGTCGTGGTGCATTAGCCGAAAAAGTAAACTATACCACCACCTTGAATGCAGCGTTTGCAACCTGTATGTCTCATACTGCAGATGCCAAAGCATCGGTGACTTCCGTACAGGAGTTGCATGAAAAAGTAAAAGCCAGCTTAGCCTAACCCGTAGTTAAAACAACGTGTTCAGGCTTTATTACTGACCTAATTGCCCGCTGAATTAAGCGGGCTTTTTGTTTGCCTAGGGTCTGTTTATCTTTCGCGCATATCGTGTACCTACATCTATTTAATCTCAGCCATTTGCTGTCTACCTATCATGCTCAGTGATTTAGGTTTATTTTTCGATTGATGAAAAATAAGAATAGGTTCTCGTCTTGTGTTTCGCTGTTTTGATCCTTGCAGCAGTGCTATGGTTGGTCTTTATTATTTAATGCGTTGATAAGAAATGGAATTTTCACTAGAGATATTGAGCCTGCTGTTTTTAGTAGCGGGCATTGCGGGATTTATTGATGCAATGGCCGGTGGTGGTGGTTTATTGACATTGCCAGCTTTACTTGCTGCTGGGGTGCCACCAACCCAAGCCTTGGCCACCAATAAATTGCAAAGCTCATTTGGTAGCTTTTCGGCGACTTTCTATTTTGTGCGCCAAGGCCTCGTGAGTCTAAAAGCGATGCGTTTGGCCATTGCCTGTACTTTTGTCGGCGCGGCGCTTGGTGCAGAAGCTGTGCAATATATTGATGCATCGTTGTTGACCAGCCTTATTCCCTTATTGTTGATTGCTATATCACTGTATTTTTTGTTGGCCCCACAAACACAACCTCATCGGCGTAAAGCTCTTTCTGAAGCCGTATTTGCCTTGATGATTGGTGGGGGTGTCGGTTTTTATGATGGTTTCTTTGGGCCAGGTACCGGATCGATTTTTACGGTTTGTTTTGTCGTTTTGGGGCAATTAGGATTAGTTGAAGCGACTGCACGTACTAAGGTGCTCAATTTTACCTCGAATATTGCGGCGCTGATCTTTTTCTTAATCGCCGGTCTGCCGATTTGGCAGATTGGCTTAACCATGGCTGTTGGCGGATTTATCGGTGCTCGTATGGGAGCAAAAGTGGTGATCACTAAAGGCCAGCGTTGGATCCGGCCTTTGGTCATTACTATGTCGATGATGATGGCGCTAAAACTGCTTTGGGAACAGCATCATATAGCGCTTTTATCAATGTTTGGACTCTAGTGTTTCGATACCGGTTGGCACGTAAACAAATATGGATGGGGCGAGTTAGCTCGGTTAATTCTTGAAAATGAAAGCAGTATTGAGGGGCAATCTTCAGTATTCTTACCATGGAGTGTGGCACTAAGGCGGGTAACATACCACCGAGTGCCAGTTGTGCAGCGGCGGTGTAAGAGTCCATCTCCATCGCTGAGCGAATGCCTTGCTTATGTAAGATAGCGGCTTGGTAAGTGTTAGCCGGATTATTTAAATCATTGGTGATAAGTTTGCTAGGCAGTGAATGCAATGCTTCTTTGCTGACGATGGTAAAAGGTTCTTCGCCTAAATGAAAGGTTAGTAAACCGTGATGAGCAGGCAGATAACCTGCGCAGAAGCCTAAGGTCGCTTTACCCGATTGAACATGTTCGACAATCCTTGGAGTATGGTTAGTGGTAATGACAAGGTGTGGATCTTGTTTCTGATAGCGTCCCATTATTTCAGCGAGATAGCCCGCGACTAAGGTTTCTGAGCAATCCATGCGAAGCGGCGTGCTATCTTCTAGAGCTTGCTGATCGAAAATTAAGCCATGCAATGCATTAAAAGTTGGGCCGATATTGGCAATCAACTGCTCTGCATCAGCGGTAAGTTTGATATAGCGTCCGGCAGGCATAATCAGCTTTTTACCTAGCTTATTTTCTAGGTTAGCAATACGTTTACTGACCGCAGATTGGCTGATGTAGAGCTGGCTTCCTGTGCGGCTCATGGTTTTCTCTTTACTGAGAACCAGTAATGTTTCGATTCCTTCGAGTAGCATCATTTCATGAAAAGTAGGAATGGGTTGCCCATAATACTCGATTATATAATGAACGGAAACCCGCTTATCCGTCGTCGTTAATCACTTTTTCTATCCGAAATTATTTACCAATAGCAAAGGTTGGCAACGAAAGGTGCCAACGAATAGCCCCTAAGCGGATGGCTAGAGTTGACGTTACTCCGCAGAGAAAGGCGGTGGAGCTGTCATAGTTTAAGTTTAAGGCACAAGTATGTACCAAACCGCCGATGATACAGGCGGTGGCGTAAACTTCACTTCTAAGAATCATGGGAATTTCACGAGCAAGTACATCACGGATAATGCCACCACCACAACCAGTAATTACGCCCATAATGATGGCGATCAATGCTGAATCTTGGTAGATCAATGCTTTTTCGACACCTATACCGACAAATACGGCTAATCCTATTGCATCACACACAGGAAGTATCCACCAAGATAATCGTTTAGGGCGACGAACGACCAACATAGTCAATAAACAGGTGATGAATACTACCCACAAGTACGTGGTATCGGTAATCCAAAAGACAGGGGTAGCCCCTAAAGCCATATCGCGTATGGTACCACCGCCAATTGCAGTTACACTGGCCAGAACCACCACACCAAATGG
The DNA here is from genome assembly GCF_002749895.1 of Vibrio fujianensis. Lineage (GTDB taxonomy): Bacteria > Pseudomonadota > Gammaproteobacteria > Enterobacterales > Vibrionaceae > Vibrio > Vibrio fujianensis. The sequence goes on from NZ_NBUS01000043.1 coordinate 228,885, forward strand.
ATCCATCTTGAGTCGTCCTGCCAGTAGTACGCCAGAAATGGCAAACACTGCGGTGCCAAACATATCAATAAGGTAGAGCAGTGAAGTATCCAATTTATAATCGCTCGCTTTACATTCCTGGTTTATTGTTCAGGAGAGATGAGTTGGTCGCCGAGTTTAGCAAATACTTTGGCGATATCAAGGGGCCTGTTTTTGTTCAAAGTATCCACAAACCTGTTCGATAGCCATGAGCGTCCTTGGGGTAGGACGGTTAAGCCAGTCGGGGTTGAGTGGCCAAATGTACGACGGTTTGCCCACCATCAGTTGTTCACGCCACTTGTTCCACATGGTGCCATCACGCATAGCATGTTGAGAGGTGAAAATAACCTCAGGTTGTGCAAGTAATACTTGCTCGATACTGACCTGTGGATAAGGCGAGGGACTGTTTTGAAAGACATTTTCTCCGCCACAAATACGAAAAATCTCGCTGGGCCAGTTGTTCTGTGCCAAGGTGATGATGGGTTTTTCGCTGAGTTGATAAAAATAGCGAGTTGGAGCGAGATGAGCATACCGTTGATGTAACTGGTCAAGCTGTTGGCGAAAGTCTTTCGCGGCTTGCAGACCCACGGCAGGATTTTTTGCATAATGACTTAACTGCTCGATTTCATCCGCAATATCAAGTAATTGCTTGGGGTGCGAGTAAAAGATCGGAATACCTAACCTTGTCAGTTTTTCTAGCTCGCGGAGGGCATTACCTTCAGGCCAAGCAATAACGAGATCCGGTTGTAAACGGACAATGCGTTCAATGTTGATTGCTTGAAAATTGGCAACGGTTGGAAGCATTTTGGCCTGCTCGGGATAGTCGCTGAATTCACTAACCGCAATCAGTTTGTCACCAAGACCTGCAGCAAATGCTAATTCGGTTGCATGAGGGGCTAAGCTGATAATGCGCTCAGCGGCGGATGCTATGCAAGGATAAGTCAGTAATAGTGAACAAAATAGTAAGAGGCGTTTCATTTAGAAGCCTTGATGAATGATCAATAAGAGGAGGCTTTGTAGTGCAATCCAGATCCAAACTCTGTGGCTAAGTAGACGGTAAACCTGTTGCAGATGAAGGCTGGCTGGAGCAATACGTCCGCCGATTTTAGCCCGAATGGCTTTTTGTTGACCATAAATGGCGGGGCCACCAAGCGATAATTGTAATTTATTTCCTACGGCGCACAGCAGCCAACCCGGGCCAGGTAATGGCCAAGAGCGGCTTTGCATTAACGTCACTTGAAGTATTGGTTTTGCCTGTTTACCCATGAGAATTAACAGCGCGAAGCCTCGTAGCGGAATAAAATCGAGGACAGCAACCATCCGAATAATAGGTAATCCAAAGGGATGAAATTGTGATCGTGAAGGGGACCAACAGCGAGCTAACTCTACCATTAATCGATAGATAAAGGCTCCCGTACCTCCCAAAATGGCATACCAAAAAAGCACGCCGATCAGATGACGCCCTAACCTCATGATCAAGGTTTCGACACTGGCTTTACCAAGACCCAATAACGATAGGGTGTCAGTTTCTCGATTAACAAAAGGAATGAGTAAACGGCGGGCGAGTTTTTTATCTTCATTTGATAGAGCCTCGCTCATCTGTTGGGTGAATTTTTCACAACTTCGCCAATCTAAGGCTAACAGTAGTAATGCGAGTTCAAATAAATGAGGGTGCCAAACCAATGGTTTTAAGGCGATACACAGTAGAATAGTTGGAATAACCATCAACAGCCAAGCTAAGGTGCCAGAAATTAAATTCTGTTGATAGCTGCTGGGCGTATTGACCTTTTGGGCAAGTAGCTCGGCAAATTTATGCCATAGCGTCACTGGATGAGCCGTATGAGGTATGGGTAATACCCAGTGAAATAACAATGCGCCCCACATGATCAGTAGCGCGCTATTGGCATTGAAAAAAGTGGAAAGTTCGTCCATGAGAGCTGGGTTACTTGTTCAGCATTTCAACCATTTTTACCACCATTTCAGATGAGCTTTGTGCAGCAAGGGGTAAAAATTCATCGAATGACAGGGGCGAGGCTTTATCCGCAACATCAGAAATAGCGCGCACCACAACAAAAGGAACCTGAAATTGATGGCAGGTTTGGGCAATTGCCGATGCTTCCATTTCCACCGCAACTACAGAAGGAAAGTGCTGACGAATATAGTTTTGACGCTCTTCAGTGCATACAAAAGCATCACCTGTACAGATCAATCCGCGAACCGCGTGTTTGCCCGGTATGGATGCTAATGCTTGTTCGGCCACGGTGATTAATTTTTCATCGGCTATGAAAGCTGCGGGTTGGCCTGCCATTTGGCCCATTTCATAGCCAAAAGCGGTAACATCGGCATCATGGTGACGAACTTCGCTGGAAATCACGACATCACCCATCGTCAGGCTGGAGTCAAATCCACCGGCTGATCCTGTATTGATGATCACATCGGGCTGGTAGTCATTCAGCAACAGCGCCGTACCAATGGCAGCGGAAACTTTACCAATGCCTGATTGTAGAACAATGACATCGGCTCCATGTAGTTCGCCTACGTAATAGGTACAACCCGCTTTATTGACCTCTTGGCTATGTTCGAGAGTGTCTTTTAAAATCGCGACTTCTTGTTGCATCGCACCGATGATGCCAATTTTCATACAATATCTCTTAATCAGTAAATAAAACGGCCAAAGTTTACCATGTTGTCTGTGGTTTGAGCGAGAATGGTTAGATATATTACTCAATTAAAGGTTTACAGTAACATACCGGCAGCGTTTAGCTTTTCTCTCAATGCTTCCACTCTTCTACGATTCACGCCAAAATCACTGTATCCTACTCGAGATTCAGAACGGACGATCAGTTGATCGCCGTTTAATTTCAGTTCTAAATCATCCACAAAACGTAGAATACGAGTTGTGCACTCGATACGTAAATAATAGTCTGTTTTTACTGCGGTTTCTGAACCGGGGAGAGCTAAAGCAATACGTTCGATCTGATCAAGTGTCACACCCGGACGTAAAATAAAAGGAGCGATAGCAAATTTGCTTCGTTGTTCTTCAGTTGATACGCAATTGGGTTTATTGCCACAAGGGGTTGAGGTTCGGTCAATCATATTGGCTGAAATTCCTTGGCTACAGGCGGTCAGTAGTATCGGCAAACCGATCATGATCCATGGTTTCACGATCTTTTCCTATCCAGAACAAAGAGTAATCATAGCGGATATTTATCGTAGCGGGTAACCGGTGATGCATATCCTCAACTTAGCTCACACTTGTTAAACGTATGTCAACAGACCCTAGGTGATGAGACGTAAGCAAATAAAAAAGGCTAACGTTAACGTTAGCCAAGCTAGAAAGGATGAACAGGAAAGCGACGAACCCACTGCGATATTAAGTGCAGTGGGAAGGCTTGATTAAGCAGAGAGCATTAATGAATCGGCTTTTGCTTCAAGGTGAGTATTTCCCATCAGAAAGGCGTCCACTGCTCTAGCAGACTCTCGCCCCTCATTAATACAACGAACCACTAACGATTGCCCGGTACGCATATCTCCGGCGGCAAATACGCCTTTTTGGTTCGTTGCAAAATCTTGAGTGGCGACGTTTCCGCGCTCATCAAGCTTGATATCAAGTTGAGCAAGCACACCTTGCGGTTCTGGGTGAAGAAAGCCCATGGCAAGGAAAGCCATATCACAAGGAATGACCCGTTCACTTCCCGCCACCTCACTAAACTCTGGGCGTTGACCGGGAGCGGCGTCTTGCCAAACAATATCTGCAATGCGTAAGGCAGTCACTTCACCTTTATCGTTACCGATAAACTCTTTAGTGAGAATATTCCAATGACGCTCACACCCTTCTTCATGCGAAGTGGAGGTGCGAAGAATCATCGGATATTGCGGCCAAGGCATATTAGCAGGACGCTTTTCTGGTGGCATCGGCATGATTTCTACTTGGGTAATGCTTGCAGCCCCATGACGATTAGAGGTACCAACACAGTCAGAGCCAGTATCACCGCCACCAATCACCACCACATGTTTCCCTTTAGCATGAATCTCTTCACCTTTTAGATCCATGTTGTTTGCTCGACGGTTATTTTGCGCGAGAAATTGCATTGCAAAATAAACGCCCTTTAGTTCACGGCCAGGGATTGGAAGATCACGAGGAACGGTTGAACCTCCAGTCAGTAAGATAGCATCAAACTCTTGACGTAATTGCTGAGCATTGATGTCGATACCGACGTGAGTATTGACGACAAATTGAACGCCAGCCTCCGCCATGAGATCAATTTTTCGATCGATGACCGCCATACTTAGCTTAAAGTCAGGAATACCAAAACGCAGTAACCCACCGACTTTTTCATCTCGTTCATAAACCGTAACTTGGTGGCCCGCACTATTGAGTTGCTCTGCAGCAGCCAGTCCAGCAGGACCAGAACCAATAATGGCGACTTTTTTCCCCGTTCGTGAACGTGGTGTTTTCGGTTTGGCATAACCTGCTTGATACGCTCGTTCAACGATGGTTTTTTCGATATTACAAATGGTGATCGGATCTTGGTTAATACCGAGTACGCACGAAGTTTCACAAGGGGCGGGGCAAACTCGCCCGGTAAATTCGGGAAAGTTATTGGTTGAACTTAAGATTTGCCAAGCCTCTTCCCAACTATCTCGATAAACCGCATCATTGAATTCAGGAATGATGTTACCAATCGGGCATCCGCTATGGCAAAATGGTACCCCACAATCCATGCAGCGTGCTGCTTGCTGATTGATTTTATTTCCAAACTCTTGATTCAGAACGAATTCATGGTTGTTCTTGATCCGCTCTGCCGGGTCGATTTTTTTTGGCAGTTCACGACCAAACTCTAAAAATCCAGTTGCTTTTCCCATTTACATAGCCTCCGCTTCTTCCGTTGTCGCTGCGGCTTCCTGACGTTTTTGAAGGACGGCCTTATAGTCTCTTGGCATTACTTTAGCTATTGAGGCTAAGTGGTGTTCAAAATCGTTTAGGAACGTTTTTGCCACTTCACTTCCTGTGAATTGGACATGTTTAGTGAGCATATCTTTTAATAACGCTTTGTCTTCTGGTTCAATCGGATCGAGATCCACCAACTCTGAGTTGAGTTTTTGATGGAAATCCCCCGTTTTATCCCAGACGTAGGCGATACCACCACTCATTCCCGCGGCAAAGTTCCGACCGGTTGAGCCTAAGATAATCGCAATCCCTCCCGTCATGTATTCACAACCGTGATCACCAACGCCTTCGACAACAACTCTCGCACCAGAATTTCGGACACAGAAGCGTTCACCGGCTAAGCCTCGGATGAATGATTCACCAGAGGTTGCTCCATAAAAGCAGACGTTGCCGACTACAATATTATCTTCAGCTGTGATGGTTGCTGCACGGTTTGGATAGAGAACTAAAGTACCGCCAGATAGCCCTTTACCCCAATAGTCGTTCGCATCACCTTCCACCTCAAAATGGACCCCTTTCGCTAGGAATGCACCAAAAGATTGTCCGGCACTGCCATTAAACTTCACGTGCATCGGTTGAGGTAGCCCTTGGTCTTGGTACACTTTTGAAATTTCATTTGACAGCATTGTGCCAGTACTGCGATCGGTATTAATGATCGGGAATTGCGCGTTGACTGGCAGACCTTGTTCAAGTGCGGGCTTGGCGATTTCGATTAATTGACGATCCAGAACATGCGCTAGCTGATGATTTTGTGCCGTTTGACAATAGATACCATCGGTTTCTCGTGGTGGTTCAAAGTGTAATAAGGTCGATAGATCGAGGTTTTTGTATTTCCAATGGCCAATATCATCACGGACTTTCAATTTTTGTACTTGACCGACCATTTCATCAATGGTGCGGAAGCCAAGTTCAGCCATAATTTCGCGTAAACCTTGCACCATATATTGGAAGAAGGTAACAACATCTTCAACACGACCATCAAAACGTTCACGGAGTGTTTTGTTTTGCGTAGCTATCCCAACAGGGCAGGTGTTTTTATGGCACTTACGCATCATGATACACCCTTCAACGACAAGCGCAGCGGTTGCAACACCCCATTCCTCTGCACCAAGTAGCGTGGCGATAGCGATATCGCGCGGCGTTTTCATCTGCCCATCGGCTTGTACCACGATACGGTTACGTAAGCCATTTTTCAGTAGTGTTTGGTGGGTTTCTGCTAAACCCAGTTCCCAAGGTAGCCCTGTATGGCGAATCGATGAAATCGGCGATGCGCCAGTTCCACCGTCATGACCGGCAATCAGCACCACATCCGCTTTGGCTTTAGCAACCCCAGAAGCAATAGTACCAACTCCCGCTTCTGATACCAATTTGACATTAACGCGGCCTTTACGGTTAGCGTTCTTTAAGTCAAAGATCAATTGAGCCAAATCTTCAATAGAATAAATGTCGTGGTGTGGTGGTGGTGATATAAGGCCGACTCCAGGCGTCGAGTGACGAGTCGCTCCGATCCAATCATCGACTTTATCACCTGGCAGCTGTCCCCCTTCACCGGGTTTCGCTCCTTGCGCCATTTTTATCTGAATTTCATCAGCGTTGGTTAGGTAGTAAGAGGTGACACCGAAACGACCAGAAGCGACCTGCTTGATGGCAGAGCGTTCCCAGTCACCATTTTCTTTACGAATAAAACGAGCGGGATCTTCTCCCCCTTCACCAGAGTTCGATTTTGCACCTAACCGGTTCATCGCAACAGCGAGGGTTGAGTGAGCTTCGTGAGAGATAGAACCAAATGACATCGCGCCAGTTGCAAAACGTTTTACAATGTTTTCAATCGGTTCGACTTCATCAATGGGAATAGAACCGGCCGGATTTTTAATAAAATCCAGTTGGCTACGCAGCGTGACAGCTTTGTCGCCTTGGCTATCTACGGCTGCCGCATACTGTTTAAATTGCTGATAGTCTTTATTGCGGGTTGCCTGCTGAAGCAGATGAATGGTTTCAGGATTAAATAGGTGCTTTTCTCCTCGTTGTTTCCATTGGTAAATACCACCGACATCGAGCATTTGTAGCGGGATGTCACGAGTTGGATAACCAATGCGATGACGAACAACAACTTCTTTGGCAATGTCATCTAGTGTTAGGCCTTGAATACGAGTAATGGTGCCGGTGAAGTATTTATCGACAACGGCTTTACTGATCCCTAAGGCTTCAAAAATTTGTGCGCCGTGGTAGGACTGTAGGGTTGAAATGCCCATTTTAGAGAAAATCTTCAGTAGGCCAGCGTTGATTCCCTTACGATAGTTTTCGAAGTATTTCTCGAGTGGGAGATCGGCATTGAGTTTATTACGACGCTGCAGATCAACGATGGTTTCTACTACTAAGTACGGGTTGACCGCATTTGCACCATAACCAACTAAGGTCGCAAAATGGTGCGTTTCGC
>NZ_NBUS01000043.1:236300-237898 GCF_002749895.1 Vibrio fujianensis
TGCGTCTCCAGTCTCTACCACGATGCCACATTTAGAGCGTAATCCCTTTCGAATCAAGTGATGATGAACAGCACCAACTGCTAGCATGGCTGGGATAGCCGCGTGGTTTGAGTTAACGGCACGATCCGTTAGCAAAATGATCGAGTAACCATCAATCACGGCATCTTCTGCATATTGACAGATACGTTTTAGTGCACGTTCTAGTTTGCCGGGTTCTTCGCTGGCTTGGAACACAATATCTAGCGTTTTGGCTTGTAGGTGTTCATTATCGATTGCTCGCAGTTTTTCTAATTCTGCATTGGAGATCACGGGGGATTCCAATTCCACCTTACGACAGTGAACGGGTGATTCCGCTAATAAGTTTTGATCACGGCCGATGTAGGTGTTGAGTGACATCACCATTCGTTCACGAATTGGATCAATCGGTGGGTTAGTCACCTGAGCAAATAACTGCTTAAAGTAATTAGCAAGATGTTGTGATTGATGAGAAAGCACCGCAACGGGCCAGTCAGCACCCATAGAGCCTAAAGGCTCGTAACCTGTTTCAGCCAGTGTACAGATAATATCGTTTGCTTCTTCACTGCTAACCCCAAAGGCTTGTTGACGGTGCAGTAGGCGCTCTGGTGATGGTTGGCTATGGACGTTATCCGCATCGGGCAGTTTTTTTAGACTGAGTAAGTTTTCTTCGACCCATTGTTCATAAGGTTGCGCGTGGGCAATACCCTCTTTCACTTCCTCGTCAGAGATAATACGGCCTTGTTCAAGATCAGCGACAAAAATACGTCCCGGCTGTAAACGACCACGATATTCGACATTGGCCGGGTCAATTTCGACTACACCTGATTCTGAAGCCATGATCAAAAAATCGTCTTTAGTTACGGTATAACGAGAAGGACGTAGACCATTTCTATCGAGTGTTGCGCCGACTTGCACCCCATCGGTAAAGCAAACCGATGCTGGGCCATCCCAAGGTTCCATGATATTGGCGTGGTATTGATAAAACGCACGGCGTTTCGGGTCCATGGCTTTATTTTCCTGCCATGCTTCTGGGATCATCATCATCAGCGCATGAGGTAAACTGCGACCTGAAAGTACCAGTAGCTCTAAGACCATATCAAAGTTAGCCGAGTCGGATGCGCCTTCTTGACAAATTGGCAGCAACATATCGATCTCGTTTTGGGTAAAGAGGTTCGATTGAAGAATCGCTTCTCGTGCTTTCATCCAGTTTAAGTTTCCGCGTACGGTATTAATTTCACCGTTGTGTGCAATATAGCGGAAAGGTTGTGCGAGACGCCATCTAGGGAACGTGTTGGTAGAAAAGCGCGAGTGGACCAAAGCGAGCGCTGTCACCATGGTTGGATTTTGTAAATCGAGAAAGTATTGTGGAACTTGTTCGGTGGTGAGCTGGCCTTTGTAGACCAAGGTTTTATAAGAAAGTGAGTTGATGTAAAAATCATCACCAATATTTGAGACGCTTTCTAAACAAACCCGAACAGTATAATTACGCAGGACATAAAGTTTACGCTCTAGCTCTTCTGGTGTAGCGCCAGGGCCTGCTGAGATAAAGACATGTTCAAATTGTGGCTCGGTAGTTAATG
>NZ_NBUS01000043.1:237908-261869 GCF_002749895.1 Vibrio fujianensis
GTCAGCCCCTAGCATTGAATTGTCGGTGGGTAGAACGCGATAACCGAGTACATCGAGATCGAGGCGTTTAGCATTGCGTTCAAGAATATCTCGACATTGCGCACGTTTGTGCTCATCTTTAGGAAACAGAACCACACCGACGCCATACTTTTCAAACGAAGGTAGTTTGATGCCAAGTTTAACGGCTTCCTCTAATAAAAATTCATGGGGTTTTTGCAGCAAAATACCTGCACCATCACCACTACATGGGTCACAACCTTGACCGCCGCGATGTTCCATCCGCGCTAGCATATCCAGAGCTTGAGTGACAACGTGGTGTGATTTACGGTTCTTTAGGTGAGCAACAAAACCAATACCGCAAGCGTCATGCTCTAGTTCTGGCGTGTATAGACCTTGCGAACTTTGCTCTCTATCTACCATAGATACATCCTTCCAGTTCAAACGGACACAAACAAGCCAAGGCTAGCCCCAGCATTGTATCCAATCCTTATTATTATCCATTAAATTAACCCGTGCAGGTTAATTCGCTTCCTTTCCGTCTCTCACAGGAATTATTTTGTGAGAAAAACAATCCTTAGTGATATCCCTGTTATCTGGCCACATTTATAGTGGATTATATAGGTAGGGGTGGGGTATCACCGATGTTTGTTAATGTGGTTTGTAATAAAACAAACAAAAATCATTAAGAAACTGTAAGTATCCTACAATTTTGTTGCACGTAAATGCAATGAAAAATTCGGTCTTTTTCGCTCTTTTTATGCGGTCAATAATATTGAATTTAACATTTTAATTACACTTTCAGCTAACGCTTCGATTAATGAGGATTTATTGATTTTGATTAGCACACTATTTGTAACCTGCCTTTATTATGGTCATTTATTTGCGTAATTAAATTACGCTGAGTAGCAAGCAAGTGTCTTATACCCTTCCAACTTGAAGCTGCAGGGGTATTGGCTACGTTCGTTCACCCCAATCACATAGCCTGTCTATGCTGATGGGGATGATGAGAGCCATCCGTGGTTCTTACCAAAGGCCAGCCTACGGCTATTCAAATTTGTTCCAGACAAATTTGTCACTCACTTGCCGCTTACCAGCAACTCGAAGTTGTTTGGGTATAGCGTATTTTAATCAGGTATTTATATGCAATTGCATGAATTGGTCAATACACTGGGGCAAGATCTCCAGCGGCGCTATGGAGAGAAAGTACATAAGCTGACTCTTCATGGGGGATTTAGTTGTCCCAATCGGGATGGCACGATTGGGCGAGGAGGCTGTACTTTTTGTAATGTGGCCTCGTTTGTAGATGAACAGGCTCAAATACAAAGCATTGAAGCACAGTTAAAAGATCGTGCGGTAGAGATTCGACGCGCGAAGAAATATTTGGCGTATTTTCAAGCCTATACCAGTACCTACGCTGAAGTTCAGGTTTTGAAAACGATGTATCAACAGGCACTTGAAGCTGCGGATATAGTTGGCTTATGTGTTGGAACTCGTCCTGATTGCGTACCTGATGCGGTACTTGATTTATTGCATGAATATGTACAGCAGGGGTTTGAAATTTGGTTAGAGTTAGGGTTACAGACGGCGCACGATCAAACTCTCAAACGGATTAACCGTGGGCATGATTTTGCCTGCTATGCAGAGATCACCCAGCGGGCAAGGGCTTTGGGAATTAAAGTCTGTACCCATTTAATTGTTGGCTTACCAAAAGAAGGACGAACGGATAATGTTGCAACGTTAAAGCAGGTCGTGGATGTAGGAACCGATGGGATAAAACTGCATAGTTTACACATTGTTGAAGGCAGTACCATGGCGAAAGCTTGGCGTGCTGGGAAACTGGAAGCGCCCTCCTTGGAAAGCTATGTCGCGATCGCCAGTGAACTGATCCGCTTAACACCGCCTGAAGTGGTGTACCACCGCATTTCTTCTGCCGCACGTCGTCCGACGTTACTTTCGCCATTGTGGTGTGAAAACCGCTGGTTAGCGATGACAGAGATTGGCCGAGCATTGGATCGTGACGGTGCTCAAGGTTCATTGATTGGGCGGCCTTTCCACTTCCAACGGTAAGAATAGTTGCGGATTATCACGCAATAAACTGTTATCTTTTCACTGCTTCTTGCACGAATAGGCTGACGTTTTCATAGAATGAACGAAAGCCTCTTATCCTATCCTTTGTTTGCAAGATATCGCCTTAAGAAACCCGTTAGACTAACGCCAATCTTTGCCGTGGAACTTGTAATGAAACAGATTAAAAATTTAGCTCAATACTATGTCGATCTACTGGTTAAATTGGGAATTTTACGTTTCTCCATTCTATTAGCTTTAGCATTAGTCGCATTGGCTGTTGTGGTTCAAGTTGGGATCACTCTGGTGCTAAAAGGTTTTGTTGATGATATTGATATCATTCGCTCTATTTTCTTTGGGTTAGTGATCACCCCATGGGCCGTTTATTTTTTGTCAGTGGTGGTTGACCAATTAGAAGAGTCTCGTCAACGGCTCTCGAAGCTCGTGTCTAAATTGAAAGATATGCGTGCTCGCGATCAAGAACTTAATCAGCAACTTCAAAAAAATATTGTCAAACTTAATCAAGAAATCGAAGAGCGGATCAAAGCGGAAGAAGCTCGTGAAGAAGCCATGCTGGATTTGGAAAATGAAGTCTATCAAAGAGAGAAAACACAATTAGAATTGGCTGAACGAACGGCTTTACTGAGATCTTTCATTGATGCCTCTCCTGATTTGATCTACTACCGTAATGCTCAATGTCAGTTTTCTGGCTGTAACCGAGCGATGGAAGAGTTGACAGGTAAACGTGAACACGAGCTAGTAGGCTTAACGCCTTGGGATGTCTATCGTAAGGAGATCGCACAATCGATTGTAGAAACTGATCAACAAGTGTTTAACCATAATCGAGCCATCACTTATGAGCAATGGCTTGAGTATCCTGATGGACGTAAGAGTTATTTCGAATTACGTAAAGTGCCTTTTTATAGTAAAGATGGTCGTCATTTAGGGCTAGTAGGATTTGGCCGTGACATCACGGAACGCAAACGGCATGAAGAGTCATTAGAAAAAGCCAGTAGAGATAAAACGACTTTTATTTCGACCATCAGCCATGAGTTAAGAACGCCACTCAATGGTATTGTGGGTTTAAGTCGTATGTTGCTGGATACGCCACTGCGAGAAGAGCAGCGTAAACATATGCAGACTATTCATGTCAGCGCCATTACCTTGGGTAATATCTTCAATGATATTATTGATATGGATAAATTTGATCGCCGCAAACTAGAGCTGTTTCCTGAACCACTTAATTTTGAAGAATTTGTGGCTGAAATGGAAAGCCTATCGGCATTAATGGCAGAACAAAAAGGTTTGCGCTTTGATTTAGAACGTATGACGGAACTCCCTGCGTGGGTTGAAGTTGATAGCACCCGTTTACGTCAGGTACTTTGGAACCTGATGAGTAATGCAGTGAAATTTACTAAGGAAGGGGGGGTAATCTTAAGTGTTAGTGCTGAGATTGAAGAACAGCACGCTAACATTACGATGGAAATTGAAGATACCGGGATTGGTATTCCAGATCCAGAATTAGATAAAATTTTTGCCATGTATTATCAAGTTAAATCGGGCAAGGACAATCTTCATGCGGTTGGTACCGGGATTGGTTTAGCCGTTTCTCGTCAGCTTATTAATCTGATGGGGGGAGATATTAGTGTGAGTAGCGAAGAGGGATTTGGCAGTACTTTTACCGCCACGATCCGAGTGCCGATCATTGCTCCGCCAGTGTGTCATCTTCTACAACCAGAGCAACAGCGTTCACTCAATATCTTTATGGTCGAAGATATAGAACTGAATGTGACAGTTGCGCGCTCCCTATTAGAAAGCCTTGGTCATCGTGTAACGGTTGCTATGACAGGTGCAGACGCGAAAGTCATGTTTAAGCCAGAGCGGTTTGATTTAGTTTTTCTGGACATTCAATTACCAGATATGACAGGGTTTGATATTGTTGAGTATTATCGGCAAACATATTCATCGCTTCCTCCAATTGTGGCACTCACAGCCAATGTACTAAAAGACAAACAAGAATATTTACGAAAAGGGATGGATGGGGCACTGAGTAAGCCACTTTCAGTTCAAGCGGTTCAAGAGATCATCGCTAAAGTTGTGATGCGGCAGCCGATTGCTGAAGATAAACAAGCAACGGTAGCGCTAGAGTTATCACAAGTGAACCAAGATCTGTATAGCCGTCTGTTGGATCTAAGTATGTTAGACTCTTACATCGGCATTGTTGGAACTGAGCCGATGTTAGAAAGTATTCAAATGTTAGAAGAGATGATGCCCAGTTATTTAGAGGTGTTAGATTCTAACATGGTGGCGAAAGATCAAGCAGGAATTGTCTCTGAAGCGCATAAAATTAAAGGTGCTGCAGGTTCAATAGGCCTAAAAAGAATTCAGAGTGTTGCGCAGAAAGCGCAGTCTCCAGAAGCGCCCGCTTGGTGGGAAAATATTACCGATTGGGTGGATGAAATAAAAAATGAGTATCTCAACGATATTAAACTTCTTAAACAGTGGTTAGCGCAAAGGAAATAATATGAAAAAAATAGCCTTACTTCTTTTTGCTTGTTTACTGTCAGCCTGCTCATCCTCGCCCGATGTGAATTGGCAGCACAGTAATGCTGGCATTTTTTCTCAAACAGCGATTCAACTCAAGAGTAATCTTTGGATTGATCAAATGCCTAAAGTGGCAGATGACCAAAATACGACCAACCAGAGTACAACGGATAGTTTAAACGGTACGCTCGTGTTGCAAACATCGGGTCAATTACCTGCAGATTTAACCATACTGATGCTGGTTATTAGACAAGATGAGCTGATGTGGTCAATCCCAGCTTCAGAGCTAGAATTGCGTACACCGAGTGACAATGTTTGGGAGATCGTTTTTCAAAGTTCACTTGGGTTAGATGCTGATCGTTCGGTGAGTGTGGCACTGGGAGTACGTGATAACAGCGGTGACACTTGGCTCGTTGAGCATCAAGTGGTTATCGATAAAGTCTACTAATAGGTCACGCTTTAATGCTGGGTAAAACTAAAAAGCCTCGATTTATGATCGAGGCTTTTGGCATCTAAGATAAGAGGCTTTTATTTATTCTGTAATATCACCACAGAACCGGTAACCTTCACCATGAATCGTCGCAATAATTTCTGGTGTACCAGACACTGATTCAAAGTGTTTTCGGATACGGCGGATGGTGACATCGACTGTACGATCATGCGGTTTTAGTTCGCGGCCGGTCATTTTCTTCAATAGATCAGCGCGTGTTTGGATCTTGCCTGGATTTTCACAGAAATGGAGCAATGCTCTAAATTCTGAACGAGGGAGCTTGTAGCTATCACCAGTTGGGCTAACGAGAGAGCGGCTATTAATATCTAATACCCAACCATTGAATTGATAAGACTCAACAGACCGTTTCTCTTCGTGGGTTGAGTTTGTATTCATGGAACGACTGAGTAAATTTCGTGCCCGAATCGTCAGTTCACGTGGATTAAAAGGCTTAGTGATATAATCATCAGCGCCAATTTCTAGTCCTAAAATCTTGTCGACTTCGTTGTCTCGGCCAGTTAAGAACATCAGTGCTACATCTGCTTGCTCACGAAGTTCACGAGCGAGAAGTAAACCATTCTTACCTGGTAAATTGATATCCATAATCACCAAGTTAATTGGATTATCGGACAGTACATGGTGCATCTCTTCACCGTTACTGGCTTCAAAAACAGCGTATCCCTCTGCTTCAAAAATGCTCTTTAGAGTGTTACGAGTCACTTGCTCGTCTTCAACGATAAGAATCTGCGGGGTTTGCATTGGCGGTACCTAAACTTGTGAAAAAAATGTGCTAATAGAATGTATTCTAGGCAAAAACATCACATATGAGTAATTTTATGTTGATAATAAACCCAAGCTTGTAAAAAATAATCGCTTTGAGTGCCCGCCATCCTTGGATATCTCTGATCCGTTAGTTCCGTTACTTCAAGGGATTCTACTAGGCTTTGGGCGGATTCTATAATGTTAACAGCATGCTAACAACGGCCAAATGTTAATTCCAAGCACTTTGTTGATTTATATCAAGAGTTGCAATGTAACAGATATGAATATTAATAACGAGTTGTAAAGTTTGATGATTGATAACAAGCTATGGCAAGCCTATACACAAGTGGCATTCCGTTTTTTATCACGTCCTGTAAAACAAGAATTTGCCGTGATTACGGCATGGAACCCGCAGAGTTTGCGCTTGTCAGATAATGAGAATCGGAAAAATAATCAGCGTTTACAGCACGATCTGATCGGTTATGATTGGGTAGACGTGCTGGTTGGAGATAATGGATTTAGCTGGTATGAAGAGAGTTTTGCGGTATGTTTGCCATTAGCGGAAGCTAAAAAACTCGCCGTGAAATATGCTCAAAATGCCATTTACTATGTTGTTAACGATGAGCTAACCCTGCACTCTTGTGTGAGTCGTCAAATATTATGTCTAGGGTCATTATCAGAAAAGCGAACATAATAAATTGGCATGGATACCTTGAGCCCGACAATTTGGTTGTAATAAGGGAGCTTGGACGAAGCCCGATGAGAATCATGGAGGAATAATGAAAGATATAACACCGGATCTATGTGATAAATATGCGTCACAAATGACTTTACTTGAACTACCATTACAGAATTTTGGTATGCGCAGTGCTTTTTGGGGGCAAATTGTTACCGTTCGTTGCTATCACGATAACTCTAAAATTAAAGAAGTATTAAGCCAACCAGGGCAAGGTAAAGTTTTAGTGGTTGACGGTCATGGCTCCTGTCAAAAAGCATTGATGGGAGATCAAGTCTCGATTATGGCGATAGACAACGGTTGGGAAGGCGTGGTGATTTATGGTGCAGTGCGAGATGTGGTTCAAATGTCTCAAATGGATTTAGGAGTAAAAGCGTTAGGCACATCACCTTTTCGACCAGAAAAAAAGGGGGTAGGGGAAGTCAATGTGACGTTAACCATTCAAAACCAAATGATTTTACCTGGTGATTACCTCTACGCAGACTGGAATGGCATTTTATGTTCTAAAGAGGCATTCGCGATTAATTAAAATCGAAAGCCGATGCCAACTTCAATACCTTGTTGCCATTCTTGATAATCAAGAGTGGCATGCAGATCCATGTTGTCAGATAAGCGTAAGCGGCTAGATAATTCTGCAGAAATGCTTTCATTGCGCCGATTTTCTTCATCTACGGTTGTGGATGAATAGAAGGTACTTTTGAATAAAACTCGCTCATTGACTTTGTAACTTACGCCACTAAGAAAGCCGTTCTTTCCTCCATTTATGGAAGAGTTAATTCTAGCACCGACATATAAGTCGACGTTACGAAAAATGTTATAAGCATAACCACTGTCGATAACCCAACTGTCAAATGCCTGGCTATTTGGCTCACTGCTGATAAATAAAGAGTGTGCAGAATCGATCTGTTCTGACGGCAAAGAAGGTAAAGAGGCTGCTGATACACTGGTGGTGAGGCATAAACAAAATAGCGCGAGCCGCTGATTCATTCTTCTCTCCTCCTTGGCCTATTTCCTAAATCCTAGTGGTTTGATGATTAGGGTCACAAAGTATAATTTAAGCACAAAATGAAACAGGTTACCGCTAAAAAATGTGAAATAGCCATAGAGTTATCATTTTGGCGATGAAAAAGGGGATTTTGATGGTTGACGATTTATCACCAAGAAAAATCCCTCTGTTTTTATCGGATGAAAATAAAAAAAAGTATTTTTTCGTTGACTCATTCATCCTAAATGGGGTAAACGTAGAAGCAGACAATAAACGAGTTTTTAATTATTTTATGAATAACCGCAGCTTAGTAGTAGTGACCACCACCATTATTACCGACATTACGCATGTTGGGGCAGGCTGCTGAGCGTAAACATTCAAAAAAAGGCCTGTATCCCAACCGATACAGGCCTTTTTTTATACCTATTTTTGATCAATTTGGAGGAAGGGATGCGAGTATTAAAGTTTGGTGGTTCATCGTTAGCGGATGCTGACCGCGTATTAAGAGTTGCCGACATTATTGTGAATAATGCCCAGCAAGAAGAGGTTTCCGTCGTGCTATCAGCGCCGGGTAAAACGACCAATAAATTGATTGCTGTGATCGATACTGCGCTACGTGATGGAGATGCGGAAAGACAACTTATTGAATTAGAAGAGTCTTTTAAAATATTGCTCAATGATATTCAAGTTCAATTAGTTAACATTGATGCTACTGACTACATTGAGCAAGTGGCTCGTTCAATGGCGCAATTACGTCAGTTTGTGCACGGTATTCGTTTATTAGGCATGTGCCCTGATCATGTCAATGCGCGTATTATTAGCAAAGGCGAACGTATTTCTATCCAATTAATGAAAGCCGTGATACAAGCCAAAGGATTATCGGTGAATTTAATTGATCCGGTACAGTATTTATTTGCTAAAGGCGATTACCTTGAAGCGATGGTAGATGTTGAAGTTTCCACGCAAAACTTCAAGCAAGCTCCGCTCCCGGAAAAGCATGTCCATATTATGCCTGGTTTTACCGCGGGTAATCGCAATGGTGAGCTGGTTTGTTTAGGCCGCAATGGTTCAGATTATTCTGCAGCTGTACTAGCGGCATGTTTGCGAGCTGATTGCTGTGAGATCTGGACAGACGTTGATGGGGTTTATAACTGTGACCCACGTTTGGTGAACGATGCTCGTCTACTTAAATCTCTTAGCTACCAAGAAGCGATGGAACTTTCTTATTTTGGTGCTTCAGTTCTTCATCCCAAAACTATCGCTCCGATCGCTCAATTCCAAATCCCTTGCCTAATTAAAAACAGTTTTAACCCCCAGGGTGCAGGCACCTTGATTGGTCAAGATACAGGCGAAGATAAGCTTGCAATCAAAGGGATCACAACGCTAAATAACCTAACGATGGTTAACGTCTCAGGCCCGGGGATGAAAGGAATGGTTGGGATGGCAAGCCGTATCTTTGGTGCCATGTCGTCAGCCGGTGTTTCCATCGTCTTAATTACACAATCTTCGTCTGAATATAGCATCAGTTTTTGTATTGAAGCTGACGATAAAGCGCTCGCTAAGCAAGCGTTAAGCGAAGCTTTTGAGTTGGAACTTAAAGATGGATTATTAGAGCCTGTTGAATTTATGAACGATCTCTCCATTATCACTTTAGTGGGAGATGGTATGCGTACTTCACGTGGTGTCGCCTCGCAGTTTTTCTCTTCATTAACGGAAGCTCATGTCAATATTGTCGCGATTGCTCAAGGCTCTTCTGAACGTGCTATTTCGGCTGTGATTCCTGAAGATAAAGTGGCTCCTGCGATTAAAGCCTGTCATGAGAATTTATTTAATTCAAAGCATTTCTTGGATCTGTTTGTTGTTGGCTTAGGTGGCGTCGGCGGTGAGTTGGTCGATCAAATTCATCGTCAACAAATGAAGTTGGCTGAAAAAGGTATTGTGATTCGCGTGTGTGGCTTAGCCAATAGTCAAGGTTTATTACTTGATGGTAACGGCCTTCCTTTAGAGCATTGGCGCGATAGAATGAATGCGGCAACGGAAGGGTTCTCATTAGCGAGTTTAACGGCATTGGTGCAACGTAACCACATCATTAATCCGGTTTTGGTTGATTGTACGTCAAGTGAAGAGATTGCTAGCCAGTATGCTAATTTCCTCGCTGCAGGTTTTCATGTTGTGACGCCGAATAAAAAAGCCAACACCGCAAGCATGGCGTATTATCAACAATTACGAGATGTGGCCAGACACTCTCGTCGTAAATTAATGTATGAGACCACAGTCGGAGCAGGGTTACCTGTCATTGAAAACTTGCAAAACTTGATTGCCGCGGGTGATGAATTAGAGAAGTTTAATGGTATTTTATCGGGGTCATTGTCTTTTATTTTTGGCCAATTAGATGAAGGGTTAACTTTAAGTCAAGCGACCGCGCTTGCTAAAGAAAAAGGCTTTACTGAGCCCGATCCTCGTGATGATCTTTCTGGAATGGATGTGGCGCGTAAGCTTCTTATTCTTGCTCGTGAAGCGGGTATGAAGCTTGAGTTATCGGATGTGAAAGTTGAGCAGGCATTACCACCGGGCTTTGATGCATCAGGGACTGTTGAAGAGTTTATGGCGCGCTTGCCTCAAGCGGATGAGTATTTTTCTACTTTGGTTGAACAAGCAGCGCAGCAAGGTAAAGTCTTACGCTACGTGGGAGAAATCGCTGACGGTGAATGCCGAGTTCGTATCACCATGGTTGATGAAAATGATCCAATGTTTAAAGTCAAAGATGGGGAAAATGCATTGGCTTTTTATAGCCGTTATTATCAGCCTATTCCACTCGTATTGCGTGGCTATGGCGCGGGCACTGAAGTAACTGCAGCAGGCGTTTTTGCGGACGTAATGCGAACTTTAGGTTGGAAATTAGGGGTTTAATGCATGAATTCAAGTGATATGAGTGTGGTCGTTTATGCGCCAGCATCTATTGGTAATGTTAGTGTTGGATTTGATGTTTTAGGGGCAGCGGTCTCACCGATTGATGGAACCTTACTCGGGGATCGAGTGTTAGTGGAAAAAGGGAATTGCCCTTTTTCACTGGAAACCTCGGGGCGTTTTGTCAGTAAATTACCGTCCGATCCTAAAGAGAATATTGTATACGACTGTTGGTGTGTATTTGCACGTGAGCTAGATAAAAAGCAAGTGGTACTCAAGCCGCTTACGATGACGCTAGAGAAAAATATGCCGATAGGTTCAGGGCTCGGCTCTAGTGCTTGTTCTATCGTGGCCGCCCTAGATGCATTAAATCGGTTTCATGGACAGCCATTAAATGAAACCGAATTACTGGCTTTAATGGGCGAAATGGAAGGTAAGATCTCAGGGGGAATTCACTACGACAATGTGGCTCCCTGTTATTTAGGTGGCTTGCAGTTAATGTTGGAAGAATTAGGCATTATTAGCCAACCAGTCCCCGGATTTGATCAGTGGTATTGGGTGATGGCTTATCCAGGGATAAAAGTCTCAACAGCCGAAGCACGAGCGATTTTACCTTCTCAATATCGTCGGCAAGATATGATCGCGCATGGCCGATATTTAGCTGGGTTTATCCATGCTTGCCATACTCAACAACCTGAATTAGCAGCAAAAATGATCAAAGACGTGATCGCTGAACCCTATCGTGAGAAACTATTGCCCGGTTTTGCTCAAGCTCGCCAATATGCTGCGTCTGCGGGTGCTCTTGCGACCGGGATTTCAGGAAGTGGGCCTACGTTGTTTAGTGTCTGCAAAGAAAAAGAAGTGGCAGAGCGCGTTGCTGGCTGGCTTGAACAAAATTACGTACAAAATGAAGATGGATTCGTGCACATTTGTCGTCTCGACAAGCAGGGGTCGAAAGTGACAGGAAGTGAATTATGAAGCTGTACAATATAAAAGAAAATGATCAACAGGTCTCGTTTGGTCAAGCAGTACGCCAAGGATTAGGGCGAAATCAAGGTTTATTCTTTCCAGCAGAATTACCAAAATTTGAGGACATTGACGCTCTACTCGCTGAGGATTTTATTTCTCGTAGCAGTAAAATTTTGTCGGCTCTGATTGGTGATGAACTTACGGCAGAGCAAGTAAAGCAATTAGTTAGCAATGCATTTCAATTCCCCGCCCCCATTAAAGCTGTTAAAGATGGCGTTTACGCGTTGGAACTTTTTCATGGCCCGACACTCGCGTTTAAAGATTTTGGTGGTCGTTTTATGGCTCAGTCATTGGCGTCGGTATCTGACGGTGGAAAAATCACAATTTTAACCGCAACATCAGGCGATACTGGAGCTGCGGTTGCGCATGCTTTTTATGGTATGCCTGATATTGATGTGGTGATTTTATACCCAAAAGGGAAAATTAGCCCACTGCAAGAAAAGCTATTTTGTACCTTAGGTCAAAATATTCATACGGTTGCGGTTAATGGTGATTTTGATGCTTGCCAGGCACTTGTTAAACAAGCTTTTGATGATGCAGAACTGCGTGAGCAAATCGGGTTGAACTCGGCCAACTCGATCAATATCAGTCGTTTAATGGCGCAAATTTGTTACTACTTTGAAGCGGCAGCGCAAATGAGCCAACAAGAGCGCGAAAACTTGGTGGTGAGTGTACCGAGTGGTAACTTCGGTAACTTAACCGCAGGTTTGTTGGCTAAAGCACTTGGGTTACCAATTAAACGCTTTATTGCTGCCACGAATGCAAATGATACCGTGCCTCGTTATTTAGAGACAGGGCGTTGGGAGCCGAAACCGACCATTGCGACGACCTCAAATGCAATGGATGTTAGCCAACCCAATAACTGGCCACGTATTGAAGAACTTTGTCGTTTGAAAGGCTGGGGATTAGAAACCTTAGGTAAAGGCGCTGTATTGGATAAGCAGAGTGCAGAATCAGTGAAAGAACTGAATCAACTGGGCTATCTGTGTGAACCACATGGTGCGATAGCCTATCGCGTATTAAACGAACAGTTAAAAGCGGGAGAAACGGGGCTATTTTTGTGTACAGCGCATCCGGCTAAATTTAAAGAAGTGGTGGATGAGATCCTCGATACCGATATTGAACTCCCCGCCCCATTAGCAAAACACGCCGCCATGGAACTTCTCTCTGTTGAGTTAGATAATGATTTTGCTGCTTTGAGAGCTTTATTGGTAAAATTACCATAATTTAAAGTTATTATTGTGGTCGATATAAAAAGCGGTGCTGCTCAGCACCGCTTTTTTTAGCTATTTGATCCAGCACCGAATTTACAATTGGTGTGGAATTTTCTGAAAATTAGAGTGATTCAGTAAAAGTACGTGCAATAACGTCGCGCTGTTGTTCTGGAGTTAGCGAGTTAAAACGTACGGCATACCCTGAAACACGAATGGTAAGTTGTGGGTATTTTTCTGGATGCGCAACCGCATCTTCTAGTGTTTCACGTTTTAGCACATTTACGTTGAGGTGTTGCCCGCCTTCAATACGAGGCGCAGCTTCAATGGCGACTTCACGGCTTTCATAATCACCAAACTCGCTGATAGCAACAACTTGATCGGCTTCGTAGCCAGTGAGTGCAGCGACACAACGCGCTTCATTTTTTTCACTGTCGATTAGCCAAATTGAGTTAAGTAAGTCATCATTAGCTGCTTTCGTGATTTGGATACCTTGGATCATTACTGTCTCCTTGCCCACTGAATGTGGTGTTATTGGTGTTAATTTTCAAAACTTGTTGAGTTAGGTATTATATATCTAATATCCTTAATTCTAGTATTGATTTAGGTCAAAAAACAACAAAAAACCATTATTACTTTAAGGTGATAAATTTGATTTTAATCAATAAACCCTTTAAAAATAACTAACATATAAAATATTTGAATTATTCAATAGTTTTTTAATCTAACTTTGTTGTAATTTTACTACATATTAATGCTTTTTATTTAGCATCAATCGGTAGATCAGTTAGTTAGAAAAACCATGTGAAAGTAGAAAGTGATAAAATGACAAATGATAAAAATGGGTCTCAAGAAAAGTTTTTTGGTGCGCATGTTTCTGCCGCGGGTGGGGTTGATCAAGCGCCTATTCGTGCCAAACAGATCGGGGCGAATGCGTTTGCGCTCTTTACCAAGAACCAACGACAATGGGGCGGAAAACCTCTTGATGCTGAAACGATCCGTGCATTTAAATTAAATTGTCAGCAATTAGGTTTTTCGACTCAGCACATTTTGCCACACGATTCTTACCTGATTAATTTAGGTGCTCCTGAGCAAGATAAATTGGCCAAATCTCGTCAAGCATTTATTGAGGAAATGGAGCGTTGTCAACAGCTTGGGTTAACTCTACTGAATTTTCATCCAGGGAGTCACCTTAAACAAATCTCGGAGGCTCAGTGTCTTTCGACGATTGCTGAATCGATCAATTTAGCTCATCAAGCGGTGCCAAATGTGATTGCTGTGATTGAAAATACCGCTGGTCAAGGGAGTAATTTGGGGTGGCGCTTTGAGCATTTGGCTGAAATTATTGCGCAAATCGACGATCAGTCTCGCGTGGGTGTTTGTCTAGATACCTGCCATACCTTTGCTGCAGGCTATGATTTACGTAGTCAGGCCGCTTGTGAGGAGACGTTTGCGCAGTTTGAGCAAGTCGTTGGTATGCACTATTTAAGGGCAATGCACATTAATGACTCAAAATCTAAGTTAGGCAGCCGGGTGGATCGACACCATTCATTAGGACAAGGTGAAATTGGTTGGGCGTGTTTTGAATATATCGCACAAGATCCTCGTTTTAATGGTATTCCATTGATTCTTGAAACCATTGATCCTGAGTTATGGCCTAAAGAGATAGAAACATTAAAAAGATTTCATCGTGGTGATAGATTTTTAGATTAGTTTCACAAACTTGGCATCCTTTTTTCATTAGGATTCGCTCAAGCGTTGTTAGAAGGATGCCGTTATGTATGTCTCTATCTGTTTAGCCAGTCAAACCGTTGCTCACCTGCCAATACCCAATCGACATGTACAGGGACAAGGCCACCATCGTGTGCCACAGCCTAGCAAGCCGAATAAATAGCCATCGGACGTGACGTTGTGAGGGCGATAGCGTAAGGTGCAAAAGCAATCATTAGTCTCCTGACGCTTGAGGCGAACCAAGGTATACTTGTCTGTTTCAAATAATCAGGAGTATTTATGACTCAGCCACTCGTTTGGCACGATGTTATTGGTGCCGAGAAGCAGCAAAGTTATTTTCAGCAAACCTTACAATTTGTTGAGGCAGAAAGGCAGTCGGGGAAAATTATCTATCCACCGGCAAACGATGTCTTTAACGCTTTTCGTTTAACGGAGTTTAATCACGTTAATGTTGTCATTCTTGGGCAAGATCCTTACCACGGGCCAAATCAAGCACATGGTCTGTGTTTTTCTGTTCTTCCTAGAGTGAGAACACCACCTTCTTTAGTTAATATCTATAAAGAACTTGCCCAAGATATACCGGGTTTTCAGATACCGGATCACGGTTACTTAAAGAGTTGGGCGGAACAAGGGGTGTTACTACTCAATACCGTATTAACCGTTGAGCAAGGGAAAGCGCATTCCCACGCAAATTGTGGTTGGGAGACATTTACCGATCGTGTCATTGATGTATTGAATCAACAAAGAGAGGGGATTGTTTTTTTACTTTGGGGCGCGCATGCGCAAAAAAAAGGCCAAATGATCGATCGGCAGCGGCATCATGTATTGATAGCACCTCATCCCTCGCCTTTATCTGCTCATCGCGGCTTCTTAGGTTGTAAACATTTTTCTATGACGAATCATATCCTTACTCAGCAAGGAAAAAAAATAATCGACTGGCAACCTAAGATAGACACTGTGATGGATTGATGTTTTTTCGACCAGTATCAAAGCGTATATTCGGATCCTTGTATACACTGAGGTGAATATTCCCTAAAGCGAATTGGGGAAAGTGGTGTAGGGAGAAACACAATGATGATAGAAAGGATCCAGCGTGAGCATGGGTATATGGTTCGTCTGCTGGCTATATTAGGTGACAAGCTAGAGTCACTGAAAGCCGAGAAATCGGTAAATTATAACCTACTAAAAGAGATCGTTGACTACTTAGGGAGTCACTCGGAAGCCGTTCATCATCCGAAAGAAGATATTATTTATCGCTATTATATCGAGCATTATCAAGCCGAACCGACTATCTCTAATTTAGAGAAAGAGCATATCCAGTTAGCACAACAGACACAAAGCTTCCTTAACTTAGTTGAGATGATCTTACAAGATGCTGTCGTCCCTCAAGCACTGTTCATTGAACAATTGGAAGGTTTTATTGAAACTCAGCGTGGTCACCTGCAATTAGAAGAACGATCCGTGCTTCCGATTATTAGCCAAACTTTTACTACCTCAGATTGGCAAAACGTCGAAGCGCAATGGGTGACCAATGAAGATGACCCTGTTTTCGGAGAAACAATAGCCGATCGCTTTTCTCAATTGGCTCGTCGCGTTAGGAAAAGCAGCGCTGAGTGTATCTAGGGTCTGTTTATCTTTCGAGCTGATTTTTGCAGCAGTTTGTGGCTTCTTTATACAAGGCAGAGGCTCTGACATGTAGTGGCGATTTGTGCCGTTTATACCCAAACAGCTTGGAGTTGTAGCTAACATCCCTGCAGCTTCAAGTAGGAAGGGGATACTGGTAATGTCACGTTATTTAGGTTTGAAAATAAAAAAGCACCGTTCATTCGGTGCTTTTATGTCAATTATAGTTTGATGTTTTTATAGTTTGATGTTTTCTAATTCTAAACAGATATCCATATCCATTAATTCTTTCTCTAGGCGCTTTTTATCGCGGATCGCTTCTATTTCTCGCCACATCCGTTTTACCGGTTTAGTCCTCTGTGCTCTGGACTTGGTTATTTCCATGTCCAACAGTTGATCAAAGTGCAAGTTATCCATAAGCAAGCCTCATTGTTTTCATCATTCCGTGAGAGTTATCTAGATAGCATAACTTGCTTAAATTTAACCATGATTTATTTCTCATTTATGATCTTTTAATGATAGTTACGTTTTTTTTCTGCTTTATTTCACATTTTTAACTAAGAATACGTATAAAAAATCACCATAAAGTTCGAGCAAACGTTTTTATTGTGCCTTTTTTTATGTTAATAGACTGTTATCTTAGGTTGTGCTAATAAAGGTTTGCTGTTTTTTTGAACGTTTAAACCTTAGTTATGACTTTTTTCTGACAATTTACCGTTGATCGCATTGTGTTAGCTGACTTCTCAGTATATGAGATTTTGCTTATGCAATGAGGTAGGTTTGGTTTTTTTTTAATCTTTCTTGTGGTTTATTTGTGTATTTTTTGTTTTTTATTTGCAATTTAAATGGTCGTTTGTGTGTTAATGAATGGTGACTTTATAGTAAAAAATAACAACAAAATGCTATTTATTGCATATTGATTTTTGCCGGTTCAGGCTGCATTATCCGGCAGTCAAAAAAATCGCTGTATTAATCAACTCATTGGATCAGCGTGTACACCACTGTAAATGTATCCCATAACACTAATAACTTTTCGGGATTCAAATATGTCTATTTACGGTGTTCGCTGTGACTAACATCAGCGCATCACTCTATGAGAGGTTCTTGTGACAGACGTAATTAACTTAATGAATGACCTGCTTTGGGGGTCTATTTTAGTTTATCTTTTGGTAGGAGTCGGGATTTACTTCACCTTTCGGTTGGGCTTTATCCAATTTCGCCATTTTGGCCATATGTTTAGCGTGCTAAGAAATAGTCGTAAATCAGACAAATCTGGCATCTCTTCTTTTCAGGCATTATGTACCAGCCTAGCGGCTCGTGTTGGAACCGGGAACATGGCCGGTGTTGCGGTAGCCTTAACATTAGGTGGGCCAGGTGCCATTTTCTGGATGTGGATGACCGCAATGGTCGGAATGGCGACGTCATTTGCTGAGAGTACCTTAGCCCAGCTCTACAAAACACGCGATAAGGATGGCAACTACCGTGGTGGCCCAGCTTATTATATGGAAAAGGGACTCGGAATGCGTTGGATGGGCGTTCTGTTTTCTATCTTTCTGATTATTGCCTTCGGTCTGGTATTTAACGCAGTACAAGCCAATTCAATTTCTAGTGCTATGCATACGGCTTTTGGTTTTCAACCTTTGTATGTCGGTATTGCTATTGTTCTGCTGTCTGCATTTGTCATTTTTGGTGGGATTCGTAAAATTGCCCGCACAGCGGAGCTGATTGTTCCTTTTATGGCGTTAGCCTATATTGTGATTGCCTTGGCGGTCATGATTATTAATATCGATAAGTTGCCTGATGTTATTAGTTTAGTCTTTAGAAGTGCATTTGGATTAGAACAAGCTGCCGCGGGTGGGGTCGGTTATGCCATTGCTCAAGCGATGATTAACGGAGTTAAACGTGGTTTATTCTCAAACGAAGCGGGTATGGGGTCAGCGCCGAATGCTGCTGCATCAGCTACACCTTATCCACCACATCCAGCCTCTCAAGGTTATGTTCAAATGCTTGGTGTATTTGTTGACACGATCGTTATCTGTTCAGCAACTGTGGCGATTATTTTAATGTCTGGTGAATACGTTCCTCATGGCGAACTGACAGGGATTGAATTGACGCAGCGTGCATTAAGTTCCCAAGTTGGTGATTGGGGAAGTATCTTCATTGCTTTCGCTATCTTCTTTTTTGCTTTTACTTCTATTATTGCAAACTACTCTTATGCTGAGACGAATCTAATTTTCTTAGAGCACAATAATAAGAAAGGATTAGTGGTGTTCCGGATCATCGTTTTGGGTATGGTGATGTTTGGTTCGTTAGCCACATTGCCGGTTGTCTGGTCCATGGCGGATGTCTCTATGGGACTGATGGCGATTGTTAACTTAGTGGCAATTTTATTGTTATCAGGAATTGTTGTTAAATTGGCAAAAGATTATAACCGTCAGCTTAAAGCTGGAAAACTTCCCACGTTTGATGCCAATGATTACCCTGAGCTGAAATCTCAGTTAGAAGATGGAATTTGGGATAATCATAAATCGCAATAGATATGCGCTATGAAAAAGATAGTCAAAGCCATGCAGACAATGCATGGCTTTTTTTGTAGGCTAGTAAGTTGCTCAATAACTCAAATATAGGATATAGCGATGTTGATAGTGGTTTCACCGGCAAAGACGCTCGATTATGAGTCCCCGCTGCCTAGCCAAAGTTACACGCAACCCGAATTGATTGAATATTCACAAGCCTTAATCGATGTTTGTCGACAGCTAACGCCTGAGGATATCGCTCGGTTAATGAAAGTCAGCGATAAAATTGCTGGGTTAAATGTTGCTCGTTTTGCCCAGTGGAGTGAACACTTTAGCTTTGAGAATGCACGCCAAGCGATTTTTGCCTTCAAAGGTGATGTCTATACAGGCTTAGCCGCTGATTCATTGAGCGATGAAGGTTTAGCATTCGCTCAACAGCATTTGCGAATACTTTCTGGATTATATGGAGTACTAAAACCGCTCGATCTGATGCAACCTTACCGATTAGAAATGGGGACAAAACTTGATAACCCGCGCGGTAGTAATTTGTACCAATTCTGGGGAGAGATTATCACGGATAAACTCAATGAAGCTATTCAAGCTCAAGATGATCATGTCTTAGTCAATCTTGCCTCTAATGAATATTTTAAAGCGGTTAAAGTGAATCAATTGGATGCGCAGGTTATTACCCCTATCTTTAAAGATCATAAAAATGGTCAATATAAAGTGATCAGCTTTTATGCCAAAAAAGCACGCGGTATGATGGCGCGTTATATTATTGATGAACAAATTTCTTCGGTACAAGCACTGACTCAGTTTAATGTGGCTGGTTACTATTTTGATGAGCAAGAATCAACCCCAACTGAGCTTGTATTCAAACGTGACGAGCAGTGAGGGAGATTTTATGTGGCCGTGGATATCAGATGTTATCGCTCGTTACGATGC
The DNA here is from genome assembly GCF_002749895.1 of Vibrio fujianensis. GTDB lineage: Bacteria > Pseudomonadota > Gammaproteobacteria > Enterobacterales > Vibrionaceae > Vibrio > Vibrio fujianensis. Next base: position 257,452 of record NZ_NBUS01000043.1, read on the forward strand.
ATGGTGTAAACAATGGGGGTTAACTCCAGAGCAAAAACGCAGTTGTGTGCCTTATCGACAAGAGAAATACGATGATTCGACAGAGAAGCATAGTGATTTGACAGAGAAATATAATGATTTAACAGAGAAGCATAGTGATGATGTCACATCATCCCAAGCTAAATGAGTCGGAATATCGGCTGTTTGATACGCACTGCCACCTTGATCTGCCTATCTTTGAGCAGAGATTAGCGTGTGAACTTGAGCGAGCTAAACTGCAAGGTGTGATACGGTTTTTGCTTCCCAGTGTCGGCCCTCAGAATTGGGCCACAGTTGCACGACTCGCTAAATATCATGGTGATATATTCTATTATGCGTTAGGGATTCACCCCCACTTTTTGCCTTCTCTCCCCGTTTGTCATTGCTTTGATCGGTTAGAGCTGTATCTTGCGCAGGCGAGTGATGCCTGTGTGGCTGTCGGAGAGTGCGGCTTAGATGCAATGATCAGTGATACAGCCCAGCACCAAGAAATGATCTTAACAAGGCAGCTAGCGATGGCACAAAACGCTCAGTTACCCGTGATATTGCATAGTCGGAAAACCCATCAGCGTTTATTACAGCTCCTCAAACAGTCGCGTTTTACCCAAGGTGGAGTTATCCATGCTTTCAGCGGCAGTGAACAAGAAGCAAAACAGTTTATTGCATTAGGGTTTAAACTTGGTATTGGTGGTGTTATCACTTATCCAAGAGCGAAAAAAACTCGCCGAACAGTGGCGGCGATCCCGCTTGAACATCTCGTGCTAGAAACCGACTCTCCAGATATGCCATTATTTGGATTTCAAGGGCGCACGAATACTCCGAGCCAGTTACCATTAATCCTCAATGAACTCGCTTTACTCAAGCAACAAGAACCTTATCAATTAGTCGATCAGCTTTGGCAAAATAGCCATCAAGTATTCAAGCTACCAAGCTAGTTTATTTTTCCACGCTTGGCCAATAGGGTTATTAATGGTGACTTTAATCACATAAATATGTGAATGTATAGTGAATCTTATAATAAAGTGTGAACGGTGCGGTACTTTATCTTGATTGCGGTGCGTATAATTGCTCTGCTTTTGAGCTTCATTTTTGTAACACGCCAATATTTAACTTATAAGGAAGTCATAAACCATGAGCCTGTTTATGAGCCTAATCGGTATGATATTTTTACTTGCTATCGCAGTATTATTATCATCAAACCGTAAAGCTATCAATCTCAGAACCGTGGGTGGCGCTTTTGCTATCCAATTTTCCTTAGGGGCATTTATTCTTTATGTTCCTTGGGGACAAGAACTATTACGTGGCTTCTCTGACGCAGTATCGAGCGTTATCAACTATGGTAACGATGGTACATCCTTCTTGTTCGGAGGATTAGTTTCAGGGAAGATGTTTGAGCTGTTTGGTGGGGGCGGATTCATCTTTGCATTCCGCGTTCTTCCAACACTTATTTTCTTCTCTGCTTTGATCTCTGTGCTTTATTATCTTGGTGTTATGCAGTGGGTCATTAGAATTCTAGGCGGCGGGTTACAAAAAGCGCTGGGAACTTCTCGTGCAGAATCGATGTCTGCTGCGGCAAACATTTTCGTAGGGCAAACTGAAGCTCCGTTAGTGGTTCGCCCATTTGTGCCGAAAATGACTCAATCAGAGCTATTTGCTGTGATGTGTGGTGGTTTAGCCTCGATTGCGGGTGGTGTGTTGGCCGGTTATGCCTCAATGGGTGTTAAAATTGAATACTTGGTTGCTGCATCGTTTATGGCTGCCCCCGGCGGGTTACTGTTTGCAAAAATTATCATGCCTGAAACCGACAAGCCGGTTGACCAAATTCATGGCATTGAAGCGGCTGAAGATGAAAAGCCAGCTAACGTGATTGATGCAGCAGCAGGTGGTGCTTCTGCCGGCCTACAATTAGCGCTTAATGTGGGGGCGATGTTGATTGCCTTTATCGGTTTGATAGCTCTGATTAATGGTATGCTTGGTGGTATCGGTGGTTGGTTTGATAAGCCTGACCTGACCTTAGAAATGATTTTAGGTCAGCTATTCTCTCCTTTAGCGTTCATGCTTGGGGTGCCATGGGAAGAAGCCACCGTTGCTGGTGAGTTTATTGGTCTAAAAACGGTTGCCAATGAGTTTGTTGCTTATTCTCAGTTTGCGCCTTATTTAACCGATGCCGCGCCTGCGGTATTGAGTGAAAAAACCAAAGCGATTATTTCCTTTGCATTGTGTGGTTTTGCGAACTTATCTTCTATCGCAATTCTATTGGGTGGCTTAGGTAGCTTAGCACCTTCACGCCGTGGCGATATTGCTCGCATGGGTATCAAGGCGGTGGTTGCGGGTACACTCTCTAACTTGATGGCAGCGACCATCGCAGGCTTATTCCTTTCTTTCTAACCGGTTAGGAATTGAATTTATAGACGCCAGCTCTTATTCCTCCGTAGCAAGCAGTTGTTACGGGGGAATTTGTGTTTTTAGTCCATCAAAGAGTTTAGGCTTAGGTTATTTTGAGATACAAACCGTTTGCGCTTTCTATCTTGCTATCGTTTTATGAGCAACCGCTATAGCATGTAGTCAGTGAAGTGACAGTCATGTCGATGTTTGATGAGACAAGCGGTAAAATTCAAGCATGGGTAAAACGATTTACCCGAGATAGACACCGCAATCATAGATTGTTGTGCCATACCTATTGGTACTGTGCGGTGACAAGGACAGCAATTGGTGCGATGCACCGAGTCTTCAGGGAACCAAGTCCGTTCATTTTGTGGCTACTTAGTTGAGTGAACGTCACATTAAGTAGTGAACTAATTGAATATATTGATCGGAGATAGAAATGAGCGATTTAAAAGCTGCAGCACGACGTGCACTCAAATTAATGGACTTAACAACATTAAATGACGATGACACTGATGCTAAAGTTATCCAACTTTGTCATGATGCTAAAAGTCCCGTGGGTAATACGGCAGCTATTTGTATTTACCCTCGCTTTATTCCTATTGCTAAGAAGACTCTTCGCGAGCAGGGAACCCCAGAAATTCGAATTGCGACGGTAACGAACTTTCCCCACGGTAATGATGATATTGATATCGCAGTTGCTGAAACTAAGGCTGCAATAGCTTATGGTGCCGATGAGGTTGATGTTGTGTTTCCTTACCGCGCTTTGATGGCGGGCAATCAGCAGGTGGGTTTTGATTTGGTCAAAGCGTGTAAAAACGCTTGTGGCAATCATGTTCTGCTAAAAGTCATTATTGAAACCGGTGAACTAAAAGAAGAAGCATTGATTAAACAAGCCTCGCAAATTGCAATTGAGGCTGGGGCTGATTTTATCAAAACTTCAACCGGTAAAGTGCCTGTCAATGCGACCCCTGAGTATGCTCGAATGATGTTAGAAGTTATTCGTGATATGGGCGTGGCGAAGCAGGTCGGTTTTAAACCTGCAGGTGGTGTTCGTAGCGCTGAAGATGCTGCTCTCTACTTAGCCATGGCAGATGAAATCTTAGGGGATCATTGGGTTGATAGCCGCCATTATCGCTTTGGTGCTTCTAGTTTATTGACCAATCTCCTCAATACATTAGGCGTTTCAGAGCAACAGGCTGATCCTACCGCTTACTAAGTTTCTGGTTTATCTATCGGTGGCGAATCTCGCCACCTAAATCTTCTATACACGATTTAGACCATGGCTCTTATCGAGAGCTTGGGAGGCGCTTATGTCTATATCTCATGCATTTTTACCGCAAGAGATCATCCGTCGCAAGCGTGACGGCGAAGTTTTAACCCGTGAAGAAATCTACTTTTTCATCCAAGGTGTGGCTGATAATAGCGTTTCAGAAGGGCAAATTGCTGCCTTTGCGATGGCCATTTATTTCCAAGAAATGACCATGCCTGAGCGTATTGCACTGACTTGTGCTATGCGTGATTCGGGGATGGTTATCGATTGGACGCACATGAACTTTGATGGCCCAATCGTTGATAAACACTCGACCGGTGGGGTTGGGGATGTGACCTCATTAATGCTCGGCCCTATGGTGGCCGCTTGTGGTGGTTATGTGCCAATGATTTCAGGGCGAGGTTTAGGTCATACCGGGGGTACGCTCGATAAATTAGAGGCGATTCCCGGTTACAACATTATGCCAACCAATGAGCGGTTTGGTGAAGTGACTAAACAGGCCGGCGTGGCGATCATTGGCCAAACGGGCAATCTAGCCCCTGCGGATAAGCGGGTCTATGCGACGCGTGATATCACCGCCACGGTGGATAATATCTCATTAATTACAGCATCGATTTTATCGAAAAAACTCGCAGCCGGTCTCGATGCCTTAGTGATGGACGTCAAAGTCGGTTCTGGCGCGTTTATGCCAACCTATCAAGCCTCTGAAGAATTGGCTAAATCGATCGTGGCAGTGGCGAAT
>NZ_NBUS01000043.1:261879-262596 GCF_002749895.1 Vibrio fujianensis
GTGCAGGTACCAAGACTACGGCTATTTTAACCGATATGAACCAAGTATTGGCTTCATCGGCAGGTAATGCGTTAGAGGTGCGTGAAGCCATACGCTTTTTAACTGGTGAATATCGTAACCCTCGCTTATTTGAGGTAACCATGGCCTCGTGTATTGAGATGTTACTGTTGGCTAAATTAGCCAACGATCCTCAAGACGCACGTACCAAGTTACAAGCCGTGCTCGATAACGGACAAGCGGCAGAACGGTTTGGAAAAATGGTGGCAGGACTGGGTGGCCCTCATGACTTGATTGAAAATTATCAACGTTATTTAGACAAAGCGCAGGTGATCAAACCGGTTTATGCTGAGCAAAGCGGTGTCGTCTCTGCTATGGATACCCGCGCGATTGGTATGGCGGTCGTCAGTATGGGCGGTGGACGACGAGTGGCAACTGATGCCATCGATTATGCCGTAGGTTTTGATCAATTTGTCCGTTTAGGTGAAAGAGCAGACCACACCACACCACTGGCGGTGATTCATGCCCGCAGTGAAGCACAATGGCATTCTGCTGCGAAAGTACTTCAACAAGCCGTTAAGATTGGCGGCAATTATCAAGAAACTCCGGAAATCTATCGTCAAATTCGACCTGAAGATGTGTAACTCCGGTGAGGAAAAATAATGAAAAGAACATTTATATTAGTTTTAGACTCCTTTGGTATTGGTGCGGCACCTGATG
>NZ_NBUS01000043.1:262606-265696 GCF_002749895.1 Vibrio fujianensis
TGAAAAATTTGGTGATGTTGGCGCTGATACTTTAGGTCATATTGCCGAGCAGTGCCAACAAGGCAAAGCCGATAATGCCGATCGCCAAGGGCCTTTATGTTTACCTAATCTCTCCAAGTTAGGGTTAGCGATGGCACACAAAGAAGCTACAGGACAATTTGCCCCAGGGTTGGATCAACGCGCGGACATTATCGGTGCTTATGGACACGCCGCTGAACTCTCTTCTGGAAAAGATACCCCATCAGGGCATTGGGAAATTGCGGGTGTACCCGTGTTGTTCGAATGGGGCTATTTTAGTGATAAAGAAAACAGCTTCCCTACCGAGCTAACCGATCGCATTTTAAAGCGTGCTGGTTTGGCGGGATTTCTTGGTAATTGCCACGCATCAGGGACGCAAGTGCTTGATGATCTTGGGGAAGAGCATATGGCGACGGGTAAGCCAATTTTCTATACCTCAGCCGATTCAGTATTTCAAATTGCTTGTCATGAAGAGACATTTGGTTTAGATCGTCTGCTTGAATTGTGCCAAATTGCTCGTGAAGAGTTAGCCGATTACAACATTGGTCGGGTGATCGCTCGTCCGTTTGTTGGTGCAGGTAAAGGACAATTTGAACGGACTGGTAACCGCCGCGATCTTTCCGTCGAGCCACCTTCAGCAACCGTATTACAGAAATTAGTTGAAGAAAAACAAGGACAAGTGGTTTCGATTGGTAAAATTGCTGATATTTACGCTAACTGTGGAATTACTAAGAAAGTGAAAGCGACAGGCATTCCTGCACTGTTTGATGCCACGGTGGAGCAAATTCAGCAAGCGGGTGATAACACCATCGTCTTTACCAATTTTGTTGATTTTGATTCAGCTTATGGGCATCGTCGTGATGTGGCCGGTTATGCGGCGGCACTGGAATACTTTGATCGACGTTTACCTGAAATTCTTGCCCAGATGCAAGCTGATGATCTGCTAATACTCACTGCGGATCATGGTTGTGATCCTACTTGGATGGGAACAGATCATACGCGAGAGCACATTCCGGTACTGGTCTTTGGCCAAAAAGTGGCTCCAGGGACATTAGGTTTGCGAGAAACCTTTGCTGATATCGGACAAAGCATTGCGTATTATTTTGGCCTATCTGCGATGGATTACGGAAAAAACTTTTTATAATTATTAATAACAGATAAAAAGTGAACGAAGGCTCAGCTCAATCGGTTGGTTGAGTTGAGCAAAAAACGTTACTAGCGAGATTTTGCCTAATTTATGCTAAGGTCAACAGACCCTAGGGTGGGTTAGAAAAACGCAACATAGGAAAATAAAAATATGGCAACTCCACATATTAATGCTCAGTTGGGTGATTTTGCAGACGTTGTACTTATGCCAGGGGATCCACTACGGGCCAAGTTCATTGCAGAAACTTTTCTTGAAGAGGTCGTACAAGTATGTGACGTCCGTAATATGTTTGGTTATACCGGAACCTACAAAGGTCGCAAAGTCTCAGTGATGGGCCACGGCATGGGGATCCCTTCTTGCTCTATTTATGTGACTGAGCTGATTAAAGACTTTGGGGTCAAAAAAATTATTCGTGTCGGTAGTTGTGGTGCCGTTAACGAAGGAATTAAAGTGCGTGATGTCGTTATCGGTATGGGCGCGTGTACGGATTCGAAAGTGAATCGTATTCGTTTCAAAGATCATGACTTTGCTGCTATTGCAGATTACAAAATGGTCAAAGCGGCCGAAGAAGCGGCGAAAGCTCGCGGTATTGATGTGAAGGTCGGTAATTTATTCTCTGCTGAACTGTTTTATACCCCAGATCCTGACATGTTTGAGGTGATGGATAAATATGGCATTGTCGGAGTTGAGATGGAAGCGGCTGGGATCTATGGCGTTGCAGCGGAATATGGCGCTAAAGCACTCGCGATTTGTACCGTGTCTGATCACATTAAAACCGGTGAACAAACTACCTCTGAAGAGCGTCAAACCACCTTTAATGAAATGATTGAAATCGCATTAGATTCGATTCTTATTGGTGACCAAGCGAACTTTTAATTAAGTGATTAAGTTTGAGATGGAAAAGTTAAGCCTCAGCGAAGCGCTGGGGCTTTTTAGTGGGTCTGTTTCAGTAACCAGTTTTCACTCACTGATTTTGACTTTAATTGGTGACGTAATAGTAAGGTGATCAATACACCACTAATAAAACTCATCAGTAACATCAAATACATATAACGATCACTTTTACGATAATGATGATCGGAAATAGCAGTCACTTTACCTGTTTCAAAGGTAAGCCGAACAAAACCAATGATATTCCCATCATGCAGGACTGGTTCTACCAATTGTTGTCGGCCAATACTTGCTGTTTGTAAAGGCGTATCTAACCCTAATACTTCGCGAGCACTGAGTGCGGCATCACTGGCTGCCAGTTTCACACCTTCCGCATCATAAATGGTTGCATCAAAAACTAAACGTTCCTGCGCGAGTTGGTTGGTGAGGGCTAACAAACGCTCTTGATCTTGTTCGGCCAACATCGCACTTGCAGAAAGAGAGGCTTGGTTGATCAATACCTTGGTTAATGTCTCCAGTTGTTTAGCCTGAATACGTTCATTACCTTTACTAATGACCACGCTATTTTGAATGGTGACCAAAAACATCACGATCAATAACAGCATGACGAAACCGCGTAATACGACACGAAATGAAAAAAGTGAGCCATCCATAGACAGTTAACCTGAAAAAATCACACTTAACCCATATTGAGACTTGCGTTTTCAAATTGCAATAGGGTAACGTCTTGCAATCATAACAAAGGAAAGTGGACATGGACGCTGTAAAAACGTTACGCATTAGAAAACATACCACCTTGCTGAATCGTCTTCCTGAAACACGCTTTGCAACACAATTGGATAAAAAAAAGGCCAATTGGATCGTCTTTGCTGAACAGTTAACGCCACAGCAATTTGAAGATATCGATTTTTTCACAGGGCAATACACTGCCATTGTTGAAACATGGAAAGTGGGATCTTATGAGGTTGCACTCATGGCGGGAGAACTTTCGACTGAGCATCAAACCATCTTGCAAAATTTAAAGCTCGATTATG
>NZ_NBUS01000043.1:265706-280589 GCF_002749895.1 Vibrio fujianensis
CCCGATCTTTCTAAACCCGGCTTGATCGTTTTTGATATGGATTCAACCGCGATTCAAATAGAGTGCATTGATGAAATTGCTAAACTGGCCGGCGTCGGTGATGAAGTGGCGCAAGTGACGGAACGAGCAATGCAGGGAGAGCTGGATTTTGAACAAAGTTTACGGCAACGGGTTGGCAAGTTACGTGGGGCTGACGCGGCTATTTTAGCCTCCGTGCGTGATCATCTCCCTTTAATGCCAGAACTGCCCGAATTGATTCACACACTACAACAATTAGGCTGGAAAACGGCAATTGCTTCCGGTGGTTTTACCTATTTTTCCGATCACCTCCAGCAGCAACTTGGCTTTGATTATGCACAATCAAATCAGTTGGAAATCGTCGATGGAAAACTGACAGGTCAAGTCATTGGTCAGGTGGTTGGCGCTCAAACCAAAGCCGATATTTTACTTGAGCTTACCGAGACATTTGCTCTTGAGCAGCATAACACGGTTGCTGTTGGTGATGGTGCGAATGATTTGTTGATGATGAAAACGGCTGGGCTTGGAATTGCCTACCATGCCAAACCGAAAGTGGAGGCACAAGCTCAAACAGCGATACGCCATAGTAATTTGGGAGGAGTGCTGTGTATTTTGTCTGCGGGCTTAGTAAAACAGCAAAAAGTCAGTTGGAAAGCGCAGCCATCCATCGATACTGATTAAAAAATCATAACGAGCACAGAGAGAAGCTCGTTATGATAAAAACAGAAGAGGTGTTATGGCTTGATTTCTAAACGAGTCAAAACCTCTTCTGTTATATCAGCAAGCTCTCCATAACCCACGATCGAACCGATCTCTTTTTCCAAATTTTTTGCTTGGCTTAAATTAATTAAAGCCAGCTCATTGAGATCACTTTGTAATAAAGTCGTGAACGGATCAAAAACAGGAGCTGCACAAATTCGAAGAACGTAAAGTTCTCCCATTTCTTTACCTTTGCGGATAAATTCAACTCGTTCTTTTAGTGAATCAAACTCATGCAACAGACGAGACTCAACGGATTGAATACGGTCGGCAAATTTAACCGCTGCGATATACACTTCATGATAATGAGCTTCTGCTTTCTCGATTCGGCGCATTGGTGAGGCAAGTAATGTGTTGGTATGGCCTTTAAAAATAGGTTCAAGAGACAAATGATCACTCTCTCCAAGTTTGGCGAGCAAGGTCAGGTGAGGGGGGAGTGGGTAGTTAACACCAATGACTTTAGGTCTTAGGTTAACGCCGACTTTATCGACAAATATCGGAGAACTGACCATTTTATCGAGCAAGATATTATGTAGCCCTTCAAGGAGAGCGGGGCTTGGTAATTGTTCTTTTTGCGGCAGCAACTTATCTTGATTATGTTCGATAATACTATTAAAAAAGGCGATGCTTTTCATTGTTGCCGAATTTTCCTCAATCATGAGTTGTAAGCGTCGTCCTTCTGGACCAATACGAATGACCTGATAGGGAAGAGCATCGAGCGGTAAGTTGGAGTCATACAGCTTAAGTTCATGGTAGTTAATCTGAACTTTGTCGCCCGCTTTAAGCGCGACCGGTTTATCAAGAATAATGCTTAAGCCTCGTTTAGAGAGATCAACCGTAACGCCTTCGGCAATCACCTGTTTTTGCATTTTTAATTGCAATGGGGTACGAAAACGGTACCTCGGTTCTTTACGTCGTGAGCGAGCATCAAAGTAGATTCCCATCGGTTTACCAACCACTTGACGTGTGTGGCGAAATGCATTTAATTCATTGGCAGCGAGTTTAGGCTTTTCAACCAGTAAATAATCGGTTGCTGCACTGGCATCAGCAATCTCTTGTAGTATTCCGCAGTGCGTCAGTTGATTTGAATGTTCAGCCAGTTCTTTGGCATGTAGTGCTAGCTCTTGGCGTTCTTGATTGGAGAGTTCAAACATGGTGAGCTGAAACGCCTTCCAACTCTCCTTTTTGGCCCCAACATGCCAAAATAGTTTTCGATGAGCGGGGTGCGCCTCGGGCATCATCATCGAAAAAAATAAGGTTTTATCTTGGTGTTGATGTTTAAACGCATACAGTACGTTTCCGCTATCGGCAACCCCAGGTTGGGTGAGTAAGGACATCCGAGAGCGATTAAAAACACTGCCTAGCATTTGTTGGTTACGTTCGTCATGCCAATATTGCCATGTCGGTTGATTATGCTCTGTTAGAAGTACCAGTTTTAAATCATTACCACTAAAAAAGAGGGGGAGGTTACAGGTGTGCTTAAGATAAGTATGTTCGTATCCCCTTGTTCGGGCTCGAATAATTTTATCTTGATTGTCGTGACGAGCTTTTTGATGATTGCTGGCTAAAACCTCATTAATGATATTTTCAACAAGAGTTGTTTCGGTCAGCTTTAACGTTCGTAGAAACTTGACGGCGTCATTATCATAAGAGTCATCAATAGCCAGAATTCGATACTCTACCGTTTCGGTTATGCCGGGTATGGTTAACGTTTTTTCAAGTTCGCTAAAACGAACTTGAATCACTTGGCCTAGTTTGTAGTTAAATGCCGCTGGAACTTTAAATTTCCCCCCAGAGGCCGATAAGTCAACGCTGATACCATGCAGAAACTGATCATTGAGGGTTATTTGAACCTGTGTAGCTAGCTTTAAACGATTTTCTTGCCGTTGTAGGTCGTAACCAAGTGTTATTGCTTCGACCTGAAAAGAGGCACTAGTGGCGGATGAGGATTTTGATCCGTCATTCCGTTGTTTCATCACTCGGAAATTATTATGCGTATTGTAGAGGTTTTCCCAAACGCCTTCCGTATAGCCACCAAACTTTTTAATGCCTTTGTGGTAAGCATTAAACGCAACATCATCAAGCCAATGTTTACGGCCATCTAAATCATATTCTCGGCACTCTCCCTGCACTTTTCCTCGTAAGTCGATGATTTTTGAACAAGGAGCCATTACTCTGTTGAGCTCCATCTTAACTAAAAGTTTGACAGAAGGAGGTTGACCATCTGTTATCTGAGATAGTAGGTACTCAAAATCGGGTGAGTGGTACACCGGAATGAGTTGTTCAGCGAAAGAGAGGATTTCGGATTGCTGCATACGTTTCTAGTAAAGTGAATCTCTGTTAGAGTGAGCCGCTACTGATTTATCGGCGTTACTGCTTTAATCTTTAGAGGTTTATGTGAGTAACATAACTATGATGTTAGTCTATAGTGCAGTGATTTAACTTTTTCATAAACCTTTTAGTTCACAGTTCAGATAAGTTTTGAGGATTCATGGCAAAAGCGAAACGCGCTTATGTGTGTAACGAATGTGGGGCAGATTTTCCACGCTGGCAGGGGCAGTGTAATGCATGTGGGGCCTGGAATACCATTTCTGAAGTACGCTTAGCGGCTTCTCCTCAGGTGGCTCGTCATGAGCGCTTGATGGGGTATGCAGGCGGTGCGGCGGAAACACAAGTACAAACTCTATCGGAGATTGATCTTCAGGAAGTTCCCCGCTTTAGTAGTGGTTTTAAAGAGTTTGATCGAGTTTTAGGTGGTGGCGTTGTACCCGGAGCGGCCATTTTAATCGGCGGAAATCCTGGAGCCGGTAAGTCAACATTGCTACTACAAACCATGTGTTTGCTTTCTGCTCAGATGCCCACGTTATACGTGACAGGAGAGGAGTCATTACAACAAGTCGCGATGCGCGCAGCTCGGCTTGGATTACCGAAGGAGCATTTAAAAATGCTCTCTGAAACCAATGTTGATCGCGTTTGTCAGATCGCCGAAAAAGAGCAACCTCGCATCATGGTGATTGATTCAATCCAAGTGATGCATGTCGCTGATGTTCAGTCTTCTCCTGGCAGTGTTGCTCAAGTTCGAGAGTCGGCAACAGCCTTGACACGTTACGCGAAACAAAATAATGTCGCGGTGTTTATTGTTGGCCATGTTACCAAAGATGGTACTCTGGCAGGTCCAAAAGTACTGGAGCACATTATCGATTGCTCTGTGCTTCTTGATGGTGGTGCTGATAGCCGTTTTCGAACTTTGCGAAGTCATAAAAACCGCTTTGGGGCGGTTAATGAGCTGGGCGTGTTTGCTATGACAGGGCAAGGCTTGCGAGAAGTGAGCAATCCTTCAGCAATCTTTTTATCTCGCGGAGAAGAAGCAACCTCAGGGAGTTCTGTCATGGTGGTTTGGGAAGGAACTCGCCCACTATTGGTTGAAATTCAAGCATTGGTGGATTATTCCCAGTTAGCAAATCCTAGACGAGTCGCGGTTGGCTTAGAGCAAAACCGGCTGTCACTCTTGTTAGCGGTATTACATAAACATGGTGGCTTACAAATGGCCGATCAGGACGTGTTTGTAAATGTTGTTGGTGGGGTGAAGGTGACAGAAACCAGTGCTGACCTTGCCTTACTGATGGCCTTGCTATCGAGTTTTCGGGATAAGCCTTTACCTAAAGATGTGGTCGTGTTCGGTGAAGTTGGCTTGGCTGGTGAAATACGTCCTGTTCCAAGCGGACAAGAGCGGCTTAATGAGGCTTTTAAACATGGTTTTACGAAAGCAATTGTGCCTATTGCTAACATGCCCAAAAATGGAATTACTGGTATGCAGATACATGGCGTGAGAAAGTTATCGGAAGCGATTAGTGCTTTTGATGAACTTTAAATCTGGGCTACACGACCAATCAGCAGGATTTTCTTAATGGTGGTGTGTGATGGCGAAGTAAATTTCACCGATCTTTACTCGCGTCTTTCGCCGCTATCACCTATATTTCATCAGCAATAGACAATCATTAACTATTTTTTTTCAGCAAGCGTAAGCAGGGCTATCAGTCTTGACAGATTGTGATATACTCTGCGCGCACTTTATACCTTATTAACAGAGTAAGACAATGACCGACTTATCAAAATACAGAAACATTGGTATTTTTGCTCACGTAGATGCGGGGAAAACTACCTCTACCGAGCGTATCCTAAAGCTAACTGGTAAAATCCATAAAATGGGTGACAGTCACGACGGTACGACCACCACTGACTTTATGGAACAGGAAGCTGAACGTGGTATTACTATCCAGTCGGCTGCGACTACTTGTTTCTGGAAAGATCACCGCCTAAACATCATCGATACTCCTGGACACGTAGACTTCACTATTGAAGTTTATCGTTCTTTGAAAGTTCTTGACGGTGGTATCGGTGTATTCTGTGGTTCTGGTGGTGTTGAACCTCAATCAGAAACCAACTGGCGTTATGCTGATGACTCACACGTATCACGGATTATTTTCGTCAATAAACTGGACCGTATGGGTGCAGATTTCTACCGTGTCGTTGATCAAGTGAAGAATGTTCTTGGCGCTACACCACTTGTGATGACTCTACCTATCGGTATCGAAGACGATTTCAAAGGCGTAGTCGATGTACTGAGCCAAAAAGCATACATTTGGGATGATTCAGGCTTACCAGAAAACTACGAAGTTACTGATATTCCAGCTGATATGGTTGAGAAAGCGGCTGAATACCGTGAGCTGTTGATTGAAACTGCTGTTGAGATGGATGATGAACTCATGATGGCTTACATGGAAGGTGAAGAACCTTCTCTAGAAGACATCAAACGTTGTATTCGTAAAGGTACTCGTGATCTAGCATTCTTCCCAACTTACTGTGGTTCTGCTTACAAAAACAAAGGTATGCAGCTTATCCTAGATGCAGTTGTTGATTACCTACCATCGCCAACTGAAGTTGATCCTCAGCCTCTGACTGATCCTGAAACGGGTGAAGCAACAGGTAAAGTTGCGACAGTCTCTGCTGATGAGCCACTACGCGCGCTTGCGTTTAAGATCATGGATGACCGTTTTGGTGCCTTGACCTTTATCCGTATCTACTCAGGTAAGATGAAAAAAGGCGACACCATTCTTAACAGTGCTACAGGTAAAACTGAACGTATCGGCCGTATGGTTGAAATGCACGCTGACCAACGTAACGAAATTGATTCTGCGCAAGCGGGTGACATCATCGCTGTTGTTGGCATGAAGAACGTTCAAACTGGTCACACTCTTTGTGATCCAAAGCACGAATGTACGCTAGAACCAATGATCTTCCCAGATCCAGTTATCTCTATCGCGGTTAAGCCTAAAGATAAAAATGGTTCAGAGAAAATGGGTATTGCGATCGGTAAAATGGTTGCAGAAGATCCATCATTCCAAGTTGAAACTGACGAAGATTCAGGCGAAACCATCCTTAAAGGTATGGGTGAACTTCACCTAGATATCAAAGTTGATATCCTGAAACGTACTTATGGTGTTGAGCTAGAAGTCGGTGCACCGCAAGTTGCTTATCGTGAGACAATCACCAAAGCGGTTGAAGATAGCTACACACACAAGAAACAGTCTGGTGGTTCTGGTCAGTTCGGTAAGATTGATTACCGTATCAAGCCTGGTGAACTAAATTCTGGTTTCACTTTCAAATCAACGGTTGTTGGTGGTAACGTTCCTAAGGAATTCTGGCCAGCAATCGAAAAAGGTTTTGCAGGCATGATGCAAGAGGGTGTTCTTGCTGGCTTCCCAACTCTGGACGTTGAAGTTGAACTATTTGATGGTGGCTTCCACGCAGTGGACTCATCTGCAATCGCATTTGAAATCGCGGCGAAAGGTGCATTCCGTCAATCTATGCCTAAAGCGGGCCCACAACTTCTTGAGCCTATCATGAAAGTTGACGTGTTTACTCCAGACGATCACGTCGGTGACGTTATCGGTGACTTAAACCGTCGTCGCGGTATGATCAAAGACCAAGAAGCGGGTGTAACTGGCGTTCGTGTTAAAGCTGACGTTCCACTATCTGAAATGTTTGGTTATATCGGTACGCTACGTACAATGACATCTGGTCGTGGTCAGTTCTCTATGGAGTTCTCACACTACGCACCATGTCCAGCTAACGTTGCTGAAGCCGTGATTGCTGACGTTAAAGCGAAAAAAGAGAAGAAGTAATTCTTTAATTTAGATGCTTAAAAAGCCCCATCAGTAAAGCTGATGGGGATTTTTTATGGAGCTGATTTTGTTATTCGATGCTAAACCTAAATTTCTGCTTTATTATCGAGCCAACAATAAGATTATTAGTTTCTCGTTTGCACGTTATTTTTCCCAGACGATCAATTGATCTTTTGGCCAGTTTTGTCCGACTTCATGATATTTTTGTTCTAATACGTGCCGTTTTATTTTTAAAGTTGGCGTCAGAATACCATTATCAATACTCCAAGGATCTTTAATCATCAACACCCCTTTTATCTGTTCATGAGACTCAAGTTGCGCATTGATTTTATCGATCACTTTTTTTGTGCTTCTTTCATAGCGAGCTTTATCAAAATGAGGAAAGTTGTGAGGCACAACGAGTAAAATGGGGGCTGGTAAACCAAGACCGATCAAACAGAGCATTTCTACCCGGCTGTATTCAAAGAGTTTATTTTCAATCGGTACTGGAGAGACAAATTTTCCTTTTGCTGTTTTAAAGGTATCTTTAATTCGGCCTTGGATAGTTAAGTAGCCATCAGCATCAATATTTCCTTTATCACCCGTGTGTAGCCAACCGTCACTATCAAATGCTTCCTTCGTCGCGGTATCATTTTTGTAGTATCCAGAGAACACTCCTTTGCTATGCACCAGTATTTCTCCTTCATCGGTAATTTTTAGACGAATACCTGGGCCGGAGTGACCAACCGTGCCTATTTTATCGGCTCTAAAAGGATAATTAAGTGTGCTATAAGCAAAAGACTCTGTCATCCCCCAAGCTTCAGTGATACTGAGTCCAACACTGTGATACCACTTAAGTAATGCAGGCGAGACGGGGGCTGAACCACAACCGAGTACCCGAGCTTTGTTTAAACCAAGCCCATCGGCTAATTTTCGTTTGATTAAGCTATTTACTAACGGAATTTTGAGTAAAATATCGAGTTTTCTCTGTGGCAATTTATCTTGAATACGTTGCTGAAACAGGGTCCATAGCCTAGGTACGGAGATAAATAGCGTTGGACGCTGCATTTTTACATCTTCAATAAACGTATCTAAGGATTCAGGAAATGCGGTTAAGACACCGCCTTGAATTGAGGTACCAAAGACATAAACTCGTTCGGTAATATGAGCGAGTGGGAGGTAGGAAAACAGCCTATCTTCTTTTTCAATGCCAATCTGGTTGATCAATTGTTGTACTGACCAAGAAAAAGCACCATAGGTGAGCATAGCTCCTTTTGGCAAGCCTGATGTGCCGGATGTGTATACCAAAGACATCAGTTTATCATCGTAATGTTGTGGTCGTTCTTCACTGGGTAAATGTTGCTTTATTAAGTCATGATATTGATATTGGCATTGAGGAGCAGAAGGATAGGGTAACGCAATACTGAGTAAATCAGGCATCTCCTCTAATACTTGGGTTGTGGCTTTCGCATCATCAAGTTTACCGGCAATTAATATCTTACTTTCACTGTGACGGATACAATATTCAATGGTATCAGAGCCTGCTGTAGGAAAAATTGGAACACTGACATAATCGCCGAGCATCATCGCTAGATCGCAGATAAACCATTCAGCACAGTTTTTAGAGATTAATGCTATTTTATCTCCAGGTTCCGCGCCTAAAGCTCGCAATGCTGAAACAAGCCTTAATGCGCTATCAGCGACTTGAGAAAATGTGAACTCAACAAATTCGCGATTGATAATTTGTCGGAGATACACATCGTGAGGACGAGTTTGTGCCCAAGTTAAAATCATTTCATTGGGTGGCGGGAGAGCACAAGTTGTTTGGCTTAACTTGTTAGGATGGTTCATTCTCTAACTCCATGTTTGATTTGTTATATTTATGTTAATTAACTATAAATGTAGCACAGGAGTCAGAGGATGTTAGTGGAATTAACTCACATTTATTGCCTATGGCCGATTTTTATAATTTAAATAAAAGTATTATTTTTTTAACAACAGACCCTAGTTATCGATCTTGCGGATCGACTTCTGGATAAGCTTCAATGACCCGTTTAATATAATCCTGATGATAACGCAGTGCATTAACGCAATGTTTATCTAATTTACCAGCGTTCACCATTTTCTCTAATTCTAATAAGGCAAAAGGGATCGACCACGCTTGTTTATAAGGCCGATGATTGGTTAAGGCATCAAAAATATTGGCAACAGCAATAATCCGAGCCGAGATAGGAATGGATTCTTCAGTTAATCCATAAGGGTAGCCACTGCCATCAAGAAACTCATGGTGATAAGCCACAATTTCTTTAAGAATAGACACGCTAGGATGTTCTGGCGAGCCGATCTTATCAATGATTTGGTTAATGATCTCAATGCCCTTCTCTACATGCTGATTTAATAACACTCGTTCATCATGACCTAGAGCGCTCGGTTTATTTAAAAGTTGGCTTGGAACTGACAGTTTTCCGATGTCATGGCATTTAGAAAATTGGCTAATATGTTCGATCAGTTCATCATCTAATTGATAAATACTCGCCACTTCTAAAGCTATTACCCGAGCAAAACGGCTGATCCGCTCTTTGTGTGCTCTAGACTCTTGCCAATGTTCAACTGATTTTTCATTTATCTCAGTGGCAGCAGTGATCAGTGAATGGACTAAATCATATTCAGAGCTAACGACAAAACGAATGATGTCAATAAAAGGTTTGAGAGTGGTATATTTTTCCGGATTAAAAGCATTTTTTTCACAAGAATTAAGAAAGATAAACCCAATAAAGGTTTGCGCGTGATAAACAGGTAAGGCCAAAGAGGACTGAAAACCTTGTGCGATTAACCAACGGTTATGCGGATGGGTCGAATTGAGTTCGTGCGGTAGGTCATTAATATAACGAACTTCTCCGGATTCGATACACTGCCTTAGTGAAGGTAAGTCATTCAAAACGCAAGAGTAATGGGCGAGTTCAAGGCCGTTTAATGTGCTACCCGCGTATGTTTTTAATTCATCATGCTCGGCATCGTATAGCGCAAAAGAAAGGCGTGCAATCATTGGATCGTGGGTGATGATCCGCTGATGAATATGAGACAATTGATGATTTAACGTTCCAGCAATAGCAAAGAAGTCATGTAAATCGTTATTCTCCATATCGGTGCCATCCTTCTTGTTGGTGCGATTATTTTCTATTTTATGCCGTTCAACTAGGGGTATACCCTTCCTACTTGAAGCTGCAGGGGGGCTACGTTCGTTCACCCCAATTACATAGCTTGCCTATCTTCATGGAGATTATGAGAACCATCCGTGGCTCTCACTAAAGGCCAGCCTACGGCTGTTCAAATTTTCCCAGATAAATTTGTCACTCACTTGCTGCCTACCTGCAACGCCAAGTTGTTTGGGTATAGTCGCTTATTTTAGTTTAGGCGATAAAATGAGAACTAACCGATCTACTCAGCAAAAATTCCCTTCTTTTTACCCAATTAATGCCAACCCTAATCCACAGAGAAGATAAAAACCAACGAGGCCAAGAATTGGCCAGCGGGCGATCTTCCATAATCCATAGCCGATAATCAGTAAAGCCGCGTCTATCGGCACTAAAACCGAACTGATGAAAACCGGTTGATAGAGTGCGGCAAGTAATAGCCCGACTACAGCAGCGTTCACTCCGCTTAGTGCACCAGAAACTAAGGGCTGGTTAGATAATGTTTGCCAATTTTTTAATACACTCAGTAAGAGTAAAAAACCCGGCAGAAAAATGGCAGCGGTTGCGATAAGCGATCCCCAAATAGGAGCGTCGGGAAATAGATGACCGCCTAAATACGTTGCGAGTGTAAACATTGGCCCAGGTACCGCTTGAGCCGCAGCATAGCCAGTTAAAAACGTATCGGTAGAGATTTGGTCTGCGAGTAAACCTTGCAATAGAGGCATCACCACATGCCCACCACCAAACACTAAGCTGCCAGCATAAAAAAACGTTTCAAATAAGGCTAGGATAGGTTGATCCTGAGTTAGCCAAGGAAGCCCAATGAAGAGAGCAGCGAAAAGTAGCATCGGCCACCAGTTAAGGCTAAATTTAGTTGAATTAAAAGATGAGTGTGGTTTTTGTAGCCAGCCCATGCCGACCATAGCGGCAAATATCAATATGCCAATTTGGGAGAAAATTCCAGGAAAGAGTAGTAAAGTGACCGCACTGATTAAGCATAGGCTATGAGTTAAATTACGGCGACAAAAGCTTTGATACATTCCCCAAGTAGCATCGGCGACCACCAGTACGGCGAGTAATTTTAAACCGTGGATCAGGTGATCAAACAGTGGATGGTTAAGCCATTGTTGACTAACGAC
Source organism: Vibrio fujianensis (assembly GCF_002749895.1). Classification (GTDB taxonomy): domain Bacteria; phylum Pseudomonadota; class Gammaproteobacteria; order Enterobacterales; family Vibrionaceae; genus Vibrio; species Vibrio fujianensis. The sequence goes on from NZ_NBUS01000043.1 coordinate 276,981, forward strand.
GCCTAATAATAGCATTAAAAATATGGAAGGAAGCGTAAAGCCAAGAAAAGCAAGACTGGCACCGATTAATCCCCCACGCTGATAACCAATAGCAAAACCAACTTGGCTTGACCCTGGCCCAGGTAAAAACTGACTTAAAGCAACCAGTTGAGCGTACTGTTGATCGCTTAGCCACTGACGTTGAGCCACAAAGGTTTGGCGAAAATAGCCAATATGAGCGGCGGGGCCACCAAAACAGATCCAGCCTAAAATAAAAAAAGTTTTAAATATTTCCCACATAAGGCATTCCTTTATTCACGTGAGACGATACCAATGGGTCTACTTATTCAATCAATGAACAACGATCCTTGCATGGCAGGCATGGTTCTCCCGAAATCAGCAAACCTATTCTGTGGTAACTCACTGATTTGTTAGAAACCGTAAACGACGTAAAATCCAAAATTCTAGAATGAAAATGGCGACTAAACTGCCACAAAATAATGCAAATGCGAACGGTGATTCTGTTCCAGGTATTCCCCCCACATTGACGCCTAGCAAGCCAGTTAAAAAGCTAGTGGGTAAAAAAATAGCGGCAATAACTGAAAAAAGGTAAGTATTTTGATTCATTCTTTCTGCGTGATATTGACGAAGTTCACCCTTGATAATTTCGAGTTCACTCAGAAAAAAGTCTAATGTTTCATTGATACGAATGATGGTATTGACACTATGACGCAAACGTAGCTGTTTTGTGGTTGCGAGTAAACTGCTTGAGGATTGATAATCATCGATAGCGTATTGTTGAGGTTTAATAAAGCGTTTTATTTTCAGTAAAGCTTTATGGGTTTCGATCAGTGGGAGGCTTAGTTCTGTTTCGTCATCAAATAAGGTGATCTTCTCTTCTACTGAATCGAGGTAATCATCAATATTTTTGTTCAGCCCATCAATAATGGATAGGATTAGGTCGGCGAGGTTTTTAGGGCCATTTCCCTTGGTTAATAAGTCATGTATTTCAGTAAGGGTTTTTGATGGAATTTTCCTGCTGGTGATCAAAGCGCCTTGATAATAGAGCATACGAATACTTATCATATCGGAAGGATCGGCGTGTTTATTGAGATTGATTCCGCGTAAAATCAGTAAAAAGTTTTGCTCATCATACTGTTCAAATAATGGGCGGGTGTCTTCGGCCAGTAAACTGTCGACGATAGAAGGTGGAATGGTATTATCGAGTAACCAGCTGCGCAGCCCTTCTTTATCGCGTTGGCAGTGATACCAGTGATTTGCTTTAATTGCTTGAGGCATCTGTCGGGAACACGATATCGGATGAGGACTGAATTCCCAGTGAGCGATAAGATCATCCATCTCTCTTTCCTTTTGTAAAAATAAACCCAAGTACTTTTATAAAGGAGTCCTTGGGTCAGAGTCAAACATGGTTATATCAAACATGGTTATATCAAACATGGTTATGTTAAACATGATTATCTCAGTTTAACTTGAAGTTACCCGAGTGGTTGCAACTCCAAGCCTTCAGCGGTGAGATAAGACGTTTAAAAGCCACGCATCTGAATACGACGTAAAAACTCAGTCATGATTCGGTCGTACAGTAACTCACCAAGAAAAGCATCTTCAACGTGATGATCAATACTGGGGTTGTCGTTCACCTCAATCACATACACTTGGCCATCAATCTCTTTAAGGTCGACACCATAGAATCCGCTACCGATCAGGTTTGCCGCCTTGACCGCAATGTCGACAACTGGTTTTGGTACTTGTTTTAAGTCCAGTGTTTCGAAGCCACCAGAAGAGACTCTGCCACTACTATGGTGTTGATAAATCTGCCAATGGCCACGGCTCATCATATATTTACAAGCATAAATCGCCTGGCGATTTATAACCCCGATTCGCCAATCAAAATCAGTCGGCATAAAGGCTTGAGCTAAAATCAAGGCACTTTTTTTAAACAACGTATTTGCTTCTTTTTCTAGCTCTTGCTCATCGCGTACTTTGACTACGCCTCGTGAGAAGGCACCGTCTGGAATTTTTAACACCATTGGAAAATCAAGCTGCCCCATCAGGTAGCTTTTCCATTGCGTATCAAAGCCTTGCACGATGACACTTTTGGGTGCAGGAACGTGATTACGCTGTAATAACTCGGTTAAAAAAACCTTATTAGTACATTTCATGATCGACTCAGAGTCATCCATCACAATTAATCCCATTTTTTCTGCTGTTTTGGCAAAACGATAGGTGTAGTTACTAATATTGGTGGTGGCTCGAATAAATAACCCATCAAATTCGCCAAGTCGGGAGAGATCGTCTGGAGAGAGTCGTTCTAAGTTCATTCCTAACCGATTGGCGGCTCGGCGGAAATGTTTTAACGCTGAGGCATCGGAGGGGGGCATTTTTTCCTCTTCATCCACCAACATAGCGATATCGTATCGGTATTTTTTTTCTTGTTTCGGTTTTCGCCAAATTTTGCTCGAGAAAAGTTCTAGCGATTCAATAAAAAAATCCTGTTCGCTATCTTGTAAGTCTTGGAAAGGGAAGGGGGCAATCTTATGGATTTGCCATTGACCGTGAATTTTATTCATATCCAGTTCTATAACGGGCACCATAAATTGTTCAAACAAACGTTGAGCCAGTTTCTCTAGCCCTTTTTCTGGTGTACGGCCAAAATAGATTTTACAATGAATTGCCTCAATATTTTTACATAGCTTATTGAGTTTAACCAATCCAGATGAAAGTAAGAAAGGTTGGTTAATGTCATTAATCGCCATCACCCTCGGAATCACTCGATGACCTCGGGCTTCGGCTAATAAAGAGCAGTAATACCCAGTACTCATATAATCGTAATCGCGACATAAATTGACCACTTGTACGCTACGCTGGGTCGATTTCCATTCTGCTTCTAGGTATTGGTCAACGCTAACTACTTGTTCTGAAGGGAAATATTGTTGCCAATCACTGGCTTGATCGGTCACGATTAAAAGGTTTGCCATGGCTATATTCTTCCTAAATCAATAGGTCTATGATTGAAACACAATCTTACCAACCACTTTTTCATCCAATGAGGACGTCGTATGGACTTTCGTCTTGCGAAAAGTGCTGATCTCGCTGCGCTTAATGCGTTAGAACAACAGCTGTTTGAGGGAGACAAAATTTCTCCGCGTCAAATGAAGCGTTTTTTACACTCCAGCCACTCGGTACTCTTTGTCGCCGATTCTGGTGACCAGTTAGCTGGTTATGCTTTGCTACTATTTCATCAAGGTACACAGCTCTCAAGGTTGTATTCGATTGCCGTTAAACCCGATTTCAGAGGCCGGAGGATTGCTCAAATGCTGGTTGAGCAATGCGAGCGTGCCGCTCTTGATCAAGGCTTTACTACATTACGGCTAGAAGTGCGTGAAGACAATATACCCGCGATAAAATTGTATGAAAGAATGGGTTATCAAACCTTGAAATGTTTGATCCATTATTATGATGATTTATGTGATGGACGCCGGATGCAAAAGCGCTTAATTCCACACGGGCCGAAAGTTTTGCTCCCGATGCCGCTTTATGTACAAACGACGCCATTTACCTGTGGAGCGGCTTGTTTATTGATGAGCTTCTCTGGTTTGGATGCTTGTTTTC
>NZ_NBUS01000043.1:280599-281144 GCF_002749895.1 Vibrio fujianensis
ACCCAGTCGAACACAAGAGCTGCAATTGTGGCGTGAAGCTACCACGATTTTTATGGCGGCAGGTCACGGTGGTTGTAGTGGGCAAGGTTTAGCATTAGCAGCGGCAAAACGCGGGTTTCATGTTGAGTTGTGGAGTCAGTCACAAGGCATTCCTTTTATCGACAGCGTTCGAGATGCGAATAAAAAAACCGTAATAGAGTTAGTTCACCAAGACTTTTGTCAGCAACTCCATGAGCAAGCGGTTGATATTATTGATGCACCACCGAGTCAGTCGCAATTCGAAGTGTGGATCAATCAGGGTGCTTGTGTTTTATTGCTTATTAGTACCTATCGTTTTGATGGGAAAAAGGAACCCCATTGGATAGTACTGAGCGGCATGAGTGAGAAGTTTTTCTTTTTCCACGATCCCCATGCTGAGTCTGAGCAGCATGCGATAGGGTCGGCTTATGTGCCTGTGGGGAAAAAAGCCTTATCGCAAATTATAGGCTTTGGCAAACAAAAACAGATTGCTTGTGTTGTGATCAGTCGAGCTAAGAGCGATCAGC
>NZ_NBUS01000043.1:281154-291168 GCF_002749895.1 Vibrio fujianensis
AACGACTGGCAATATATAGGGCCAGAAAAAACCGGCCCTAGTCATGAGTGAGTTAATGTTATTAATTATATAACAAAATCAATTAGTTATTACTATGTAGTTCGCTATTGAGTTGCACGGCAGATTTGTTCGCTAAGCATTCCACTTGACCGGTTTGTGAGTTACGACGGAAAAGTAGATCAGAAACCCCAGCCAGTTCACGGGCTTTGATGGTTTCGACTTCATTGCCTTCTTTATCTAGCATACGAACTTTGGTTCCAGCGGTGACATAAAGGCCGGACTCAATGGTGCAGCGATCACCTAATGGGAAGCCAAGGCCAGCATTGGCACCGAGCAGAGAGTTTTCACCAATAGACACCACGACTTTTCCTCCACCAGAGAGCGTGCCCATAATCGAAGCACCACCACCGATATCGGAGCCATTGCCGACCATCACACCAGCCGAGATACGCCCTTCAACCATGCTTACTCCGGTAGTTCCGGCATTAAAGTTGATAAAACCTTCGTGCATAACCGTGGTTCCCTCGCCAACGTGAGCGCCTAGGCGAACGCGAGCGGTATCAGCAATACGAACCCCGGCAGGGACAATATAATCAACCATTTTCGGGAATTTATCTACACAATCGACACTCAATGAACGCCCCGCTAAACGAGCATCAATTTGGCGTTCTGCCAGTTCAGGAAGGTCAATAGGCCCTTCGTTGGTCCACGCAATATTATGTAGTAAACCAAAAATACCTTCGAGCACTGTGCCATGAGGCTGGACTAGGCGGTGTGAAATGAGTTGAAGTTTTAAGAAGCCTTCAGCCACGGTTTGTGGTTTATCATCCGTGGCGAGAATCACCAATACTAACGGCTGAGTAGATTTTGCCGCTTTATCGGCCAAGGCAGCATTAGCCGCTTGACCATTGGCCGCAAAAGCATTAGCTAATTGGGCGCTTTGTTCTGCTGATATTTCTAAAGCTTGGTTGCCTTGTTGATAGCCTGAAATGTTCGCCAAAGCACTAACGAGCGCATCACTTGGGTTAAGAACAGGATGAGGGAAAAATGCCTCAATAATTTTTCCGTTACGATTTTTTGTGGCCGTACCAAAGCCAAGGGCAAAATTCGCCATGTGAGTTCTCCATAAATAAGGGCTTAATTCCATCATATTGTTGATGACTTAATGTGGCCACTCATACATTGGTTAATGTTGACTAACTTTGTTGGTGAGCGGCGTTATTGCGATGTTAAAAGATATCTTAAAGAGAGTCTGAACGGGAAGAAAGGGGGGATGATTGATCCGTCTGTAGACCGATACCTTTTGTCTTTTTAACGATAGATATGTCTTGTTAGATAGAAAAACCGCTGCGAGGCAACGGTTTAACAGGCTTAAGCGGCATCATCGACGGGTTCATCACTCTTGACTGCTTTCGGTTTTTTCGGTGGAGTGGGTTTACGTTTTGCACCCAGAGCGATTAACACCTCTTCTTTATTTTGTGCCAAGAAAAGAGCGAGTTCTTCTTGCTTGCTTTCTTCGTCGATCAGAGCGCTTTTACCTAACAGCTCAAATAACTCATCTGCCATATCCAGCATTTTGTCATAAGCGTCAGCTTCGGCTTTCGAGGTAAATGTCATTTTCTCTTCTCCGTTGCGCTCCACCACGTACTTAACGATGACGGCCATGGTTCATCCTCTACATTGTGCTAAAAAAATTACTGGCTTTTTATACAGTTTTTGTGGAGTAAAGTCCAGATAAGCCACTAAAATTGAGAGGTCAGCCGGGCCACTGGTGACAAAACGCGATAAAGTTTTTTAGTAGTGGATTTTGGTATTTTTCTTTATGAACCAGTACCCAAAATCGACGTTTCATATCCAGTGGTACGTTCAATAGACGAACTCGCCCATCGTTGAGTGCACATTGTGCGGCTAATTGTGACAGGCACCCTAGCCCCAGACCCGCAGACACACTATTGATCAATGCCTCGGTAGTATTGAGTTCGAAACTTTCTTGCCATTGCTCAATGCGAGGCGCAATCACCCGCATAAAAAACTCTCGAGAGCCAGAGCCAGATTCGCGTAATACCCACTGGCTTTGTTCAAAATCAGCGACACGAATATCGGCTTTCTTAACCAGTGGATGCGAAGGAGAGCAAATAATGCACATTTGATCATGGGCAAACTCTTTGGCCAGCAATTCAGGGTGTAATGTTTTTCCTTCGATTAAGGCGACATCAAGTTCGTAATCGACTAATTTTTGGCAAATCAGTGCCGTATTGGAGATAAACAAACTTTGCGCATAATGATCAAATTGCTGTCGAAAAGCACTTAATAAGTAGGGAGCAACTTGATTTCCAATTGTATCACTGGCTCCAATTCGTAACTGACCAGAGAGGGTGCTGTCTTCATCAAAGAGATGATGAAGATCTTTTGCTCGGCCCAGCAGCTCATCAGCGAAAGGAAGTAGCTTGTGGCCTTCTTGGTTGAGAATTAGTCGATTATTAACTCTATCGAACAATGCATGCCCTAATTGCTTTTCCAATTCAGCTAACGCCATGCTCACGGCCGCTTTGGAAAGAAATAATGACTCAGCGGCTGCGGTCAAAGTTTTATGCTGGGTAATCATCATAAAGACGTTGAGTTGCTTTAGTGAAATAGGGAAACTCATAGGCGTTTACTTTTATTGAACGTTTGTTATAAATAATTAGATATATTCAAACATTAAGCAAGCGTATTATGCCGTTAATTAGCAATGGTGTTGTGTATTGAGGTCGATATGATTCAAGCAGCAAAAACAAAAGTGATGGGAGCGCCAACCCCCATGGCAGGTTTGGCTCTCGGTATTGCCAGCTTAGGTTGGAGCTGGGAAAATGCGGCGGATTTACATGGGGTCGGCCAGTGGTCTGGTGCGGCAATTGCCAGTGTTTTATTGTTGATTTTGGCGATGAAGTTTTTATGGCATAACCATGCATTACGAGAAGATTTAGCGCATCCAGTGGTCGGTAGTGTGGTACCGACATTTGCTATGGCGTCTATGGTGGTGTCACATTCCGTCGGGCAGTTTTTTCCTATGGCGGGGGATAGCCTTTGGTTATTGGCAGTAGTGTTACATGTGATTTTTTTGGTCAGTTTTACTTACCATCGCGCCAAAGCATTTGAACTACACCATATGGTGCCCAGTTGGTTTGTGCCTCCTGTGGGGATTATTGTGGCAGATGTTTCTTTTTCAGGAAACCCAGCACTAGCACCGATTGCCCAAGGTGCTCTGCTGTTTGGTATGGTGGTTTATGCTGTCATGTTACCGATGATGATTTATCGCTTTATGTTCACGCATGAAGTACCTGATGCGGCCAAACCAACTTTAGCAATTTTAGCTGCACCTGCAAGCTTATCGTTAGCGGGCTACTTAACCGTAACCGCTGAACCATCGCCAGTCATTATTGCGCTGCTGTTTGGAATAGCGGTTTTAATGACAGCCATCATTTACTTGGCTTTTACTCAGTTGCTGCGTTTGCCCTTTAGTCCAGGTTATGCTGCGTTTACTTTCCCAATGGTTATCGGTGCAACGGCACTATTTAAAATGACCCATTGGATGGAAAAGGTTTCTGTCGCGCCACATTATATTGAACAGGTACATCTGTTGGCTGTTGGTGAGTTAATGATCGCTACTTTGGTTGTGGGTTATGTCGCATTGCGCTATCTGATGTTTTATCTTCCCGCTCGAACTGTGGTCAGTCAGGCCTAATTTTAATGGTTTAGGTCAGGAACATTATTCAGTTAAATGCACTTATGCTACTCTGCTCTTTACCAAGGGCTACGTAGTGTGAGTGCATTGTGTTTACGGTTTACCACTCTAATCATATCGAAACACTAAAAATTCTTTTAGTGCATCTGATCAAAAATGATCCGCTCAATCATCCTTTTCGTAAAGAACATATTTTGGTGCAAAGCACAGGGATGTCTCAATGGCTCAAAATGGCGTTAGCCAAAGAGATGGGGGTCGCGGCTAACATTGAATTTCCGCTTCCCGCCAGTTTTATTTGGCAGATGTTTACGACAATTATTCCCCATGTTCCAACGCGCAGTGTTTTTAACAAGCAAACCATGAGTTGGAAGTTAATGCGCTTATTGCCAGACTTACTTGATTTGCCAGATTTTGCACCACTACGTCGTTATTTAACTGAGGATTCAGATCAAGCTAAACGTTATCAATTGGCTGAAAAAATTGCCGATATTTTTGACGGTTATCTGGTTTACCGTCCAGATTGGATCGCCGCTTGGGAGGCGGATCAAACTGTTGCAGAAATCGAAGACGAGCATCCTTGGCAGCCTATCTTATGGAAAGCCTTGTACGATGACACCCTTGCTCAAGGTCAATCTCATTATCATCGAGCCAATCTTTACCAAACTTTTATTGATCAACTGCAAAGTGGTCACATTCCGCTCGAACAATTGCCGAAGCGGTTATTTATTTTTGGTATCTCTTCTTTACCTCCTCGTTATTTAGATGCTCTAAAAGCTATCGGTGAACATATTGATGTGCACTTGATGTTTACTAACCCTTGTCAGCATTATTGGGGAGAGATCCGAGATCACCACTATCTTTCTCGACTTGAAACGCAACGACGAAAAAAAATAGCGCTGGCTGAGCAACAATTGATGGTGAGTGGTGAGGCATCCCCATTGAAAGGAAATATCAGTGACTATTTAAGTGACGATCTCCATACACAGCAAGCCATAGGGCACAGTTTGCTGGCATCTTTAGGAAAATTGGGAAGAGATAATCTGTTTTTACTAGAGCAGAGCCAGAATGAAGAGTTGGAACTTTTTATTGATATTCCGCGCGATAGCTTGTTGCATCATATTCAGGCGGATATTTTACACCTACAAGAGCATCATAATGATCAGTGGTTAGCCAGTAGTGAACATAAACCCGCGCTTGAACACGGTGATGATTCACTGACTCTGCACCTGTGTCATAGCCCGATGCGAGAGGTTGAAGTGTTGCACGATCAACTATTGGCAATGTTTGATCGTGATCCATCACTTAAGCCGCGAGATGTGATTGTAATGGTTGCGGATATTGATGCTTATAGCCCATACATACAAGCGGTGTTTGGCAATGCGCCGGGAGAGCGGTTTATTCCTTATTCGATTTCTGATCGTGCTAGTACTCAAGAAAGCCCGATACTGCATGCTTTCATGCAGTGGGTATCTTTGCCCCTGTCCCGTTGTTTAGCTTCTGAGTTGTTAGAGTTATTAGAAACGCCTGCGGTATTGGCGCGCTTTGATATCAGTGAAGAAGAGTTTGCTATTGCTAAGCATTGGGTGGAAGAAAGCGGCATTCGCTGGGGGTTGAATGGTGAAACGGCGCAAGAGTTTGACTTACCCGCCACGGAACAAAATACGTGGCAGTTTGGTATTCAACGTATGTTACTCGGTTATGCGATGTCAAGCCGTGCGAGCATTGTTGATGTGGGTGAGATGCCGCTTGCCCCTTACAATGAAGTGCAAGGTATGAGTGCTGAATTAGCGGGTAAGTTAGCCCATTTTATCCAAACGGTCAGTGAGTATCGTTGGCGTTTAGCCCAAACTCAATCGATTACGGAGTGGCGCGAGACCCTTTCACAATTATTAGCGGATGGTTTTTGGGTCGACATTTCCGCTGAAATCGCTTTACAGTCGATCCATGAAACCTTAGCAGTGCTACAAGACACACTACAGGAGGCGGGTTATCAACAAGCCATTGCACCGGCCATCCTTCGTCAATATCTGCACAATCAATTATCAAGTATACGTGTTAGCCCTCGGTTTTTAGCCGGTCAAGTTAATTTTTGTACCCTAATGCCGATGCGTTCTATCCCTTTTAATGTAGTCTGTTTACTTGGTATGAATGACGGTGTTTATCCCCGTACCATGCCAGCAGAAGGGTTTGATTTGATGCGCCGACGGATCCGGCCGGGTGATCGTTCTCGACGTGATGATGATCGTTATCTGTTTTTAGAGGCAATTTTATCGGCACAACAGCGGCTTTATATCAGCTACGTTGGTCGCTCAATACAGGACAACAGCATCAAAGCACCTTCAGTTCTGGTGAGTGAACTATTGGAATATTGCCAGCAAAACTACTGTTTGCAGGGGGACGAAACCTTACCTAGCGATGAATCGGGTGAAAAGTTATTAACTCAATTGACGCTACAACATGCCATGGTTCCATTTAGTCCGCAGGCTTTTGAGGGGCAAATGAAAAGCTATGCCAAAGAGTGGTTACCCGCCGCATTGCGACAAGGCTCTACGAGTTTAGCTTTTAACCAGCCAGTTGACGATTATCTGCTGGGAGTGAGTTATCCTCTTGAGTTAGATTGGGTTGAACTGCAACGTTTTTGGCGCTTACCCGTGCGCTATTTTTTTCAACGCCGATTAAAAGTCACTTTTGAGGCTCCGCTCAATGTACTTAAAGATGAGGAGCCTTTCGCGTTAAATGGTTTGGCGAGTTATCAGTTACGCGATGAGTTATTGGCGACGTTACTTAATCAGCCACAGTCGTTGGCAAGGGAAGAAGTATTAAACGTGTTTGCCGCTCAGCAACGTGCGCAAGGACGTTTGCCAATCGGCGCTTTTGGTGCTTTAGAGTTAGAGACGAATCGTGTTCAAGCGGAAGCTTTATTCGATTGCATTCATACGTTATGTCAACAGCCACAGCCTGATGTTGAAATATCCATGACATTGCATCCATTCGGCGCGGATAAACCGATATGGTTAACGGGGTGGCTGACGCAAGTGTATCAATCGGGTTTGGTGCGCTATCGTAGCGGAGCGATTCGCGCACAAGATCTCCTCGCCGCTTGGCTTGATCACTTAGTTTTTGCTGCCATGGGCTATCAAGCTGTCACGCACCTGATTGGTTATGATCGTAAAGAGGGAGTCACTCACTATTGTTTTCCAATTTTGGCAGAGACTACCGAGGCCCAAACGCGATTAACAGAATTAGTATCCTTATATTATCAAGGGATGACCGCACCTTTACCTTACTTTCCTAAAACGGCTTTAGCGGCGGTGGAAGCCGGATTTAGCCGTGGGAAATGGGTTGAGGATGAACAAAAAGCGCTGAAAAAAATGGCAGATACTTTTAACGAGAGTTACTCCTCACCAGGTGAAGGAAGTAATGATTACATTGCTCGAATTTGGCCTGAATGGAATGATGAACTGGCCAAACAGGTGCGCTTATTGGCCAGCTTGGTGATTCAACCAGCAAGGTTATCGCGGCAAGATAGCGCGGATCAAAAAGAGTAAGGTGGCCGCCAGTAAATCATTATTAGTGTAGGGCGTTTGCTGTACGGCCACAGGTCAGAGGGACCAGAATGGTTGAGAAGTTGTTAGCTGTACTCCATTAATGCGGCGCAGTGTAATCGGTTGCTATGCACTGCACCGTGAGTCAGCTCTCATATCTTTCGGTACTCAGGCGTTTCAGCTTGAGCAGATAGAAGAATTCAATCCAGATCACATTCGTATTCATAGATATCTCAAAGCAGAGTAGCAGAGTAAATGATGAGTAATATCGACACTATTGTCCCGCTCCCGTTAGATACTTTAACGTTTCCTTTGCATGGAGCAAGGTTAATTGAAGCTTCGGCGGGTACAGGAAAAACCTTTACCATTGCCGGGTTATATTTGCGACTACTTTTAGGACACGGCACTCTGCAGACTCGGCACAACCAAGCGTTGACCGTAGACCAGATTTTAGTGGTGACCTTTACCGAAGCGGCGACCGCTGAGTTAAGAGATCGAATTCGTCGTCGTATTCATGAGGCTCGTATCGCTTTTAGCCGTGGTAGTAGTCATGATCCGGTCGTTAAACCGTTACTTGAACAGATCACCGATCATGCTTTTGCTGCTCAGCTTCTATTGAATGCTGAGCGACAGATGGATCAAGCGGCGATCTATACCATCCATGGTTTTTGTCAGCGTATGTTGACCCAGAATGCGTTTGAATCAGGAATGCGTTTTGATCATGAATTTATTACCGATGAAAGCCAATTAAAAGCGCAAGTCGTGGCCGACTACTGGCGGCGACAATTTTACCCACTTCCGATTAACCTTGCTGGAGAAATTCGCCGTTTATGGCCTTCACCTCAAGCCTTACTAGATAGCATTGGCCGATATTTAAGTGGTGAAGCCCTTTGTTTTATTCCCCCCATGATGAGTGACGATCTTGCCGCATTACATCAGAGTCAGTTGGCAAAAATAGAAGCGGTGAAACAGCAATGGCGAGCCGTTGAACAAGACATTGAGACGATCATTAGCCATTCAGATGTGAATAAACGGAGCTATACAAAAAAATCGTTACCGGAATGGATTAAGCGCGTTTCCTCTTGGGCGGCTAGTGCGACAATCACTTATGATATTCCCGATGTATTGAGTCGTTTTTCTCAATCGGTTCTTATTGAAAAAACGCCGAAAGGAAATGCACCTCATCATCCATTATTTGTCACTATTGACTCTTTTCTTGCTCAACCGGTCGGTTTACAGGGGCCTTTGATGGCTCATGCCATAACGGTTTGTCGACAGTTATTATCTAACGCAAAATCGAGCCAGCAATGGCTCTCTTTTGATGATTTATTGAGCCAATTATCAGCTTCCCTTGCGCAAGATGAACAAGGGATATTAGCAGAGCGAATTCGTCAGTTGTATCCGGTGGCGATGATTGATGAGTTCCAAGACACTGATCCATTGCAGTACCATATTTTTAGCCACGTCTATTTGGCGCATCCGACCTGCGGTTGGTTTATGATCGGTGATCCTAAACAGGCTATTTATGCCTTTCGTGGTGCTGATATTTTTACCTATATTACCGCAAGAAATCAGGTTACAGCTCATTACACATTAGGTACTAACTGGCGTTCTAGCGCGCAAATGGTGGCAGCGGTGAACCAGTTATTTACTCAGCCAGATAGCCCTTTTATTTATGATAAAGACATTCCCTTTTACCCGGTACAGGCTAGCCCGAAAGCGTCGCAAAAGCAGTGGTTTTTAGCAGGGCAAGTTCAGCCAGCATTAACATATTGGTATCAGCAGGCTGATGCACCGGTGAGTAAAGGGGACTACCAAAAAATCATGGCGGACGCGACTGCCAGTCAGATTCAGAAACTATTAACAGCCGCTCAGCAGGGAGAGGCTTATTTTGAGCTACATCGAGCTATCGAACCGGCAAACATTGCGGTACTCGTGCGTACTGGCAGTGAAGGGCGTTTAATTCAACAAGCGTTGGCACAGCAAGGCATTGCCAGTGTTTATCTTTCAAATCGAGACAGCGTTTTTAGCAGTGTGGTTGCCGCAGATATTCAGCGCTTGTTGCTGGCTGTTTTACATCCAGAAGATGAAAAAGCGTTACGTAGTGCACTCGCTTCCCCCCTGTTCGCCCTGAATGCCGCTCAGTTAGATTTACTCAATAATGATGAAAATGAGTGGGAAACGGTACAACATGAATTCAAGTATTATCGAAAGCTTTGGCAAGAGCGTGGTGTGCTACCCATGTTACGCTCAGTATTGAGCCAGCGACATATAGCAGAACGCTGGCTTGCTGAGACCCATGGTGAGCGGCAACTGACCGATTTTATGCACTTGAGTGAGTTACTGCAACAAGCGACTCAAATGCTTGAAAGTGATCATGGTTTATTGCGCTGGTTCGCTCAATCGATCGAGGATGCTCAAGCGGGCAGTAGCCATGATGATGCGATGTTGCGCCTTGGATCAGAGCGAAACCTGGTGCAAATCGTCACCATTCATAAATCGAAAGGGCTTGAATATGACTTGGTTTTTTTACCTTTTGCCTTGAGCTATCGGGTTGCGCAAGAAGGAAAATATTATGACCTGACCAGCGGTAAAACCGTACTTGATATGATGAAAAGTGATGCCGCCTTACAGCAAGCTGATAAAGAACGATTAGCGGAAGATTTGCGCCTTATCTATGTCGCGCTAACTCGCGCCGTTTATGGCTGCTTTGTTGGCGTTGCACCGCTGCGTAATGGACGTTCA
>NZ_NBUS01000043.1:291178-291721 GCF_002749895.1 Vibrio fujianensis
CCAAAGAGCCGACCGGGGTACATTTAAGTGCTCTAGGATATTTATTGCAAAACGGGCAACTGGGAGACATTGCTACCTTGACTCGCGTCCTATCTCAGCAGGTGACGCTTAATTCTGTGGTGGTCACCGACCCTCCAGAGCCGCAACTTGAACCTTTTAGTCCATTCAATGTGTCACAACCAGAGCTTAGTGCTGAAACGTTACAAGTTTCGATTGACCGTTCATGGCGTGTAACCAGCTATTCTGGATTACTAAAGCAAGGGACACCTCGACAAGAAGGTGTACTTGAACCGATAGGGTTTGATATTGATTCGGCCGGAGAGCAAGATGAGCGTTTGCTGACTGACGGCAGTGAACGCAGCATTTTTACTTTTCCTCGTGGTGCCACTCCCGGTACCTTTTTACACGCGATCTTCGAAGATGTTGAGTTTACTGAGTCAGCATATAGTGAGAACAATCGAATGACGATTGAAAGCTTAATGGCGCGTTATCAAATTGAGCCTGAGTGGCTTGAGGTCTTGCAAAACCTGGTTGAAACGGGGT
>NZ_NBUS01000043.1:291731-293572 GCF_002749895.1 Vibrio fujianensis
GTTAAGTACCCCGTTGGATGGTCAAGCGTTATCTCTTAACCAAATGGCCCCAACACAGCGCTTAACGGAGATGGAGTTTCTCTTACCGATTGAACTATTAACCGCCCCAGAACTCAATCGAATGGCGCATCGTTATGATCCATTATCTGCTCAAGCGGGGGAGTTGGGATTTTATCCAGTGCAAGGTATGTTGAAAGGGTTTATCGACTTAGTTTTTGAATATAAAGGTAAATACTATCTATTAGACTGGAAATCAAACCATTTGGGAGATGAGCGGCAGGCCTATCAAGGCGAGTCGCTTGAGCGGGCGATGGTTGAGCATCGCTATGATCTGCAATATCAGTTATACACATTAGCGCTGCATCGTTTTTTGCGTAGCCGTTTAGCCGATTATGATTATCAGGTTCATTTTGGGGGCGTGTATTATCTCTTTTTACGCGGCATGGATGGGCAATCGCCCTGTGGCGTGTTTTATGCCAAACCGAGTTTTGAATTTATTCAGTCTCTAGAGCGAGCGATTGATGGTCAGACTGCATTACCGCCGGTTAATGACTTAGGACAGATGGAGTTTGATTTATGATTGAGCAGCCATTAATTCAATTAATGCAATGGGTTAAACAGGGTACGTTGCGTCAGCTTGATTATCAATTTGCACGATTTATGCTTGGGTGCGTGAAAAAGCAGGCTTTATCTAGCCAGCAGCAACAGATGTTATTGTTCATTAGTGCTGCCATCAGTGCCGAATTAGGCCGAGGACATATCTGCTTGCCTTTATTTGACCAGTGTGGTCAAAAAACAGCCTTAGCCAGTAAGCTTGGCTTGCATGGCAACTTGGGCGAGGCCGTTAACGAACTGTGGTATTCGATTGACTGGCAAGCGCTGGTCACGCAATGTTCAATCATCGGTGCCCAACAGGATGTTGTGCCGTTAATTTTTGATGGACGGCGTTTATATCTACATCGGTACTGGCAGTATGAAGCGACGTTGGCTGAATATTTACAAAGCTTTGGTACACCAATGAGCTTAAAGCTTCCCATGGTTCAAAACCTTAAGTCGTGTTTAGATGAGTTATTTGCCCGAAACTACCAAGCGCTCTTTATGGCGTTACAGGATCAACATGATTCTTCGGTAATTCGCCAACGTTTGGTTTGTGATTGGTTAGATGTGGTGGAAGAAGAGGCGCTTGATTGGCAAGCAATTGACGCGGTATTGGTTCGCGCTCAAAGAGCTAGTGATCTGGTCTTATTGGATGAATTAGTCCCAGAGCGTTGCTGCATAAATTGGCAGAAGGTGGCGGCGGCCATTGCCCTGACTCGTCGGTTTGCCGTTATTTCAGGCGGGCCGGGAACCGGGAAAACGACCACCGTAACTAAACTACTGGCCGCTTTAGTTCGTCAAGCTCATCAACAAGGTAAAACACCACTGATTAAATTAGTGGCACCAACGGGCAAAGCGGCCGCTCGTTTAACCGAATCGATTGGACAAGCGGTGGCAAAATTAGCCATTGATCCTGCTCTGAAAGCTCGAATACCGACCGAATCGAGTACGTTACATCGATTGCTTGGTGCTATTCCACAAAGTGCTGAATTTCGTCATCACCGTAAAAATCCATTACATGTGGATATATTGGTGGTAGATGAAGCCTCCATGGTCGATTTACCCATGATGAGTAAATTAGTCGAAGCCTTACCTATACATGCACAGCTCATTCTACTGGGGGATAAAGATCAACTTGCTTCAGTAGAGGCCGGAGCAGTATTGGGCGATATTTGCAGTTTTGTATCACAAGGATATTCAATGTCTCAGCGCCAGCGATTGGCTGAGCTGACCGGATTTTCCTG
>NZ_NBUS01000043.1:293582-297897 GCF_002749895.1 Vibrio fujianensis
TAACTTCTTACTCGACCCGAGCGTTGACTCATCCGTTGGCCGATAGTTTATGTATGCTGCAAAAAAGTTATCGTTTTGATGCCCGATCAGGGATCGGGCAACTGGCCAAAGCGATCAACTGTGGTGATGTTGAAAAACTTCATCAGGTTTGGCAGCAAGGCTTTTGTGATATTGAGCATTTTCCGATCACCAGTGACAATTACCGACATCTATTGCAGACCTTGGTGGAGGCTTACTCGGGCTATTTACAGCGGATGAATCAGTCGTACAGCGATCCATTAGGCCAGCCAGAATCAATGCAGCACAAAGCACAAGCCGTTTTAACAGCCTTTAGCCGTTGTCGATTATTATGTGCCGTACGAGAGGGACAGTTTGGTGTCCAAGGCCTGAACTTACGTATTGAACGCGCACTAGCGGCGCAAAAACAGATTCAATACCAAGATGAACAATGGTATGCCGGGCGACCAATTATGATTAGCCAAAATGATCATGCTCTCGGGTTGTATAACGGTGATATTGGTGTCTGCTTGCCCGATGACAATGATCCTAATCGGCGACTCAAGGTTTATTTTGAGTTACCAAATGGCCAGATAAAAGCCGTATTACCGAGCCGAGTTCCTGCCCATGAAACCGCCTATGCGATGACGATTCATAAATCGCAAGGCAGTGAATTTGATTTCACGCTATTAATTTTACCTCCAAATGTTAGCCCTATCATGACGCGTGAGCTTATTTACACCGCAGTAACGCGAGCAAAACAACGCCTAGCACTTTATGCCGATATGGCCGTACTCAAACGATGTATTACAGTAAAAACAGAGCGCGCCAGTGGTTTGGTCGAACGGTTAATGCAAGCGGAAGATTAACCGTTGATAGCCTTGCTTGAGAAGTAATAGGGATTGATTAAGCTTGTAGAGCTTTTGTGAAGGTAATGTTGCGGATTTTATAGCGTTCTTTTGATTCTAATAAAAAGCGTTGTAGATTTTCACAGACAGGAAAGACACAATGAACATCTAAACCTTCTAAAAAATGGTTATCTGCCATATCCCAAAAGCTTTGCAGCGAGTTACAAATTACGGTTTTCATAGATATTATGCTCTTAATTACTGGTACGAGTAGTAAAAGCCATCCATGCGACGTCTAAATCATCTATTTAGACTAGCCTATCCATCTCTTTTTTTTGCTGTTTTGTATGAGTGGATAATGTGTCCTATTGGTGTGAAAAAGTAGATCTAAATCACATCGAAGCGAATTGTACACAGTTGCATAAGCATTGCAAGTGATCATTTTATGTACAGAGTATCTAGAGCGACAAAATTAAGATCTTAGAGCGTCGTTGATAGTTATACAGGCTTTGTTTGGCCATCGGTAAGCGTTCAACTCCCACCTCAATGAATCCTTGCTCTCTAAACCAGTGTAGGCTATGCGTCGTTAATACGAATAAATGATGAATACCCATTTTTTTTGCTTGATTTTTCATATGGTTGAGTAGTAATAAACCCCGGTCGCCATCTCGATATTCAGGGTGAATCGCGACACAGGCCATTTCAGCCATTCCTTCGTTAGAGTAAGGGTAAAGTGCAGCACAGCCAATCAATAAGCTATCTTTTTCAATAATAGTAAATTGATGAATCTCTTGCTCAAGTTGCTCGCGAGAGCGACGGACTAAAATACCTTGTTCTTCAAGTGGGCGAATTAAATCAAAAATACCGCCAATATCATCAATCTGTGCTTGACGAACTTGTTCTGCACTGGCCATGACAATTTGTGTGCCGATCCCATCAAAAGAAAATAGCTCTTGGATTAAAGCGCCGTCTTCTTTGTAGCTAATTAAATGGCTACGCGGAACTCCTGCTCGGCAAGCGGTAATGGCTGCACGTAAAAAACGTAGGGTACCGGTTGAATCTTCATGAGGAGCGTGGGTGGTTTCTAATTGTGTCATTAAGGTTTCGACTTCGCTGGGAAATAGCTCGGCGATAGAATTTCCCTGCGGGTCAATAATCCCTTGTTCTGCACAAAAGCCAATTAACTTATCGGCTTTTAATCGAATAGCAACTTGTGTGGCCACTTCTTCAGAAAGGAGATTAAAGCATTCGCCAGTCACTGAGCTAGCGATGGGGCCCAATAATACGATTGAACCTTGATTGAGTGTTCGGTTAATTCCGTCAATATCAATACGACGGATGCGGCCACTGTGACAATAATCGATGCCATCATCGATCCCCAAAGGCTGAGAGATAACAAAATTACCGCTCACGACATTGAGTTGTGTACCGGCCATTGGGGTATTGTTTAAGCTCATTGAAAGCCGAGCAGTAATCGCCAGTTGCAACTGCCCTGCCGCCTGCATGACCAAACTGAGCGCTTCTTCATCCGTGATCCGAATGCCTTTATGGTAAGGTGTTGTGCGTTGGTGAGTGGCTAAGATTTGATTGATTTGTGGTCGCGCGCCATGCACGAGGACTATTTTGATCCCAAGGCTATGCAGTAGCGCAATATCACTAATTATATTGGAAAAGTTTTTATCGGCAATCGCTTCACCACCTAACATGATGACCATGATTTTTCCACGATGCGCATTCACGTAAGGCGCTGACTGTCTAAACCCTTTCACGAGGGCGGTACTGCGAATTTTCATAGTGAGCACTTGGTTTATTAATTATGCTTAAATAATGACTTTTTATTCACTCGTAAGCAAGTGTTTTTCCTCCCAATGTGAGGGACCTTGTGAGCGGCAGCTAAGTTCATTTATTTTTCAAATCATTTCGCTGCAAATGATTTATCCGCTAACATTATGGCTGTGCTTTTATGGGCATGATTTGTGGCTTTTATGTATACTAATTAAGCATGGTTTTTGTTTTTCTTATTTCAATTATCAATTGGTTGATGCCGGCATGCTCGCGGTGGTTGTACCCAAAGAGGGCTATGTATTGAAAAAACAAATAAAGTTATTGAAAAAACACAAAAGTCTTGAACGATTGCTGATGCTGGTGGCGTTGCTAGGAACACTTGGCGCTATCTTACTCTACAGCAATCTATGGGGGCGTATTTCGGAGCAATTTCAACCAGCAAAGAGCGAGATTCATGGCGTCTGGATTGAGCAAAATGTTGCCCCCTATGCAGCCCAGCATATCGAAATACGCGATGAGGCAATTATGATGAATGGGCATCTGGTTGCGACTCATTACTCATATAATGGCCGTCTATTAACGTTTTATGTTGGCGATCAAAAGGTCGAGTATCAAATGTTGAATGCAGCCAGTACCGAAATGAAGCTGATGTCATCTCATCACTATAAGCCTATTTTTCAATTGTCAGGAAAACATAAAAAACCACTTCGCTAACGATTCTGTCATTGCTCTTCGCAGAGGAGTTTGTCATGCTTTTCGTTCATACCCAAGATGGATAGATCCCAGTGATAAAACGTTTTTTTTCTTACGCTATGTTGGCACTCTTATTTGGTTGTGCACAACCCACAGATCGAGCGCAGCAGTATTTGGATGATCAATTGCCACAAATTTTAAATAAAGTGGATGCTGTTACTTCTAATTCTCCTCGTGATTTCAGTGCGTTTGCCGAACAAAGTGAACAAGTCGTCACTCGTTCTGCCGCTATGGCGGCCATTTATCAATCATTGTATGAAAAGCTGAATGAATGGGTTTTGCAAAGTGGTGATCCGGCTGAGCTGGCCCAGTTTGGCGTCCAAATGGCACAGCTGGGAGGCGGTGATAAGCAAGGTAACGTGTTATTTACCGGGTATTTTTCTCCAGTCATGGAGCTTCGTCATCGTCCGGATGAGGTGTTTCGTTACCCCGTTTACGCATTACCAGAGTGCGGTGATGAGTGTCCAACCCGCGCTGACATATACGCAGGTGCTTTAGAAGGGCAAGGGCTAGAGCTTGGGTATGCTGCTAACTTAATTGATCCGTTTATTATGGAAGTGCAAGGAAGTGGTTTTGTTCATTTTGAGGATGACGATACGCTAGAATATTTTGCTTATGCTGGGAAAAATAACCGAGCGTATGTCAGTATTGGACGCGTTTTGATTGAGCGTGGTTTGGTGAAACGGGCCGATATGTCTTTAAAAGCGATTAAAGAATGGGTACTTGCCAATGATGAAGCGACGGTGAAAGAGCTGTTAGAGCAGAACCCGTCCTATGTTTTTTTCCGGCCGAATGCAGCCGCGCCAGTAACCGGCAGTGCTGGGATTCCATTATTACCGCTGGCATCGGTGGCGGGTGACAGAACCCTATTCCCCATGGGCACGCCAATTTTAGCTGAAGTTCCACTATTAAATGCTGATGGCACTTGGTCG
>NZ_NBUS01000043.1:297907-298486 GCF_002749895.1 Vibrio fujianensis
GAACACACCAACTGAGGCTATTGATCGTGCTTGATACCGGCGGTGCGGTAAAACAAAACCATCTCGATTTATACCATGGCATGGGCCCAAGAGCTGGAATAGAAGCGGGTCATTACAAGCATTTTGGCCGCGTGTGGAAATTAGGTTTAGATAACTCGCCCACTCAAGCGCCTTGGTCGCTGCCTCCTGAAAAGCGGGAGTAGCTTGCGAAACTAGACTTTTGAGTAAAGAGTACGTATAAATCGCACTCTTTCTTTTTGGCTTTTATAGTGGTGGAAGCTTGTTATGCGTGAACTCGAAACGCCTGCCTCAGACAGTTATAACCAACGTTTTGGTGGAACCCGTCGATTATATGGTCACAGTGAAGTGGAAATTTTACGTGCTGCACATGTGTGTGTGATTGGTATTGGTGGGGTCGGTTCATGGGCTGTGGAAGCGCTGGCACGTTCTGGTATCGGTGCATTAACTTTGATTGATATGGACGATGTGTGTGTCACGAATATTAATCGACAAATTCATGCCATGAACGGTACGGTCGGGCAGAGCAAAATTGAAGTGATGGCGGATCGTGTTCAACGG
>NZ_NBUS01000043.1:298496-299945 GCF_002749895.1 Vibrio fujianensis
TTAACCCTGAATGTCAAATCCATTTGATTGATGATTTTATCAGCCCTGACAATCAGCATCTTTATTTGAGTAAAGATTTTGATTACGTACTCGATGCGATTGATAGCTTACCGGCTAAAGCATCGTTGCTGGCTTATTGCCGCAGCCATAAAATAAAAGTGATCACCGTCGGTGGTGCGGGTGGGCAGACGGATCCCACGCAAATTAAAGTGGCAGATTTAACCAAGACGATTCAAGATCCTTTAGCGAAAAAACTCAAAGACCGTTTGCGTCGCCATCATCATTTTCCAACCAATCCGGCCCGTAAATTTGGTATTGAGTGCGTTTTTTCGACCGAACAGCTTAAATATCCTCAAGCGGATGGTTCGGTTTGTGCGGTAAAATCAACCGCGGAAGGCCCCAAGCGTATGGACTGCGCCAGTGGTTTTGGCGCTGCTACGGTGGTAACGGCCAGTTTTGGTTTTGTCGCAGTTGCTCGTATCATTGAGAAATTGATTCAAAAGCATCGCGCTTAATCGATTGAATTATTTTTATTTTTTATTATTAACCCGCTGATTTTTATCATTGGAGATAGAGCATGCTTTTTCCTTCTCACCCCTTTGGTTCAGAGATTACCAGTGATGATGTCCTGGTTGTGATGCAGACCCTACAAGGCTGGGAAGCGCGTTATCGACAGTTGATCCTGTGGGGGAAGCTGTTACCTGCTATGCCAGAAGCATTAAAGAGTGAGCAAGTGAGTGTCGCAGGGTGCGAGAGCCAGGTTTGGTTAGTCAGTCAACAGCAAGAGGGGGTATGGCATTTTTGTGCTGATTCAGATGCTCGTATTGTGCGGGGGCTGATTGCTTTATTGCTGGCTGCTTTTGAGGGCAAAACCAAAGAGCAGATCCTCAGTTTTGATATTGATGGTTATTTCTCCCAACTTGGCTTATTGGCTCATTTAAGCCCATCTCGGGGAAATGGTTTAAAAGCCATGGCGGATAAAATCTTGCAAGATCTAGGATAACCCCGCCCTAAATCTTGCCCAATTATCCTACAATATTTCAACGGCTTTATGGAGTGCATGGATAAATTGCTCTACATCTTGTTCGTTGTTGTATATTCCAAATGAAATGCGTACCGTACCTTGTAAGCCAAATGCTTCCATGAGCGGGTGTGCACAGTGATGGCCCGCTCGTACCGCAATCCCTTGTTGATCCAATAAGGTAGCAACATCTTGATGATGCACGCCCTGTAAAATAAAACTGATAATGCTGGATTGGGGTTGGTAGCCAATCACCTTGACATCCTCTATTTCACAGAGCGCCGCATAGGTTTTGCTCTGTAACTCATGCAGATGTTGTAACACCGCAGGCTTAGGAAAAGCTTGATACCACTCAATCGCACAGGCGAGCGCTAATGCGCCAGCCACATTGGGCGTTCCCGCTTCAAATTTTCCCGGTAGGTCGGCAT
>NZ_NBUS01000043.1:299955-301803 GCF_002749895.1 Vibrio fujianensis
TGCCGGAAAAAGAGACTTTATCCACCATCTTTCCGCCGCCATGCCAAGGCGGCATCGAGTTTAATAAGTCGGTTTTGCCATACAGCACTCCAATTCCGGTTGGGGCGTACAGTTTATGGCCGGAGAACACATAGAAATCGGCATTAAGTTCAGTAACATCCACCTTCTCATGGACAATGCCTTGCGCCCCATCGACTACCACAATGGCACCAATATCATGGGCCGCTTTAATCACTGACTCGATTGGATTACGTGCTCCTGTCACATTGGTCACATGAGCCAGTGAGACGATTTTACATTGCGGCGTAAGTTTTTGATAAAAAGCGTTTAAATCAAATTCTCCTTGCTCAGTCATTGGGATTTTGACCACTTTAGCTCCCGTTTGCTGGGCAACCATTTGCCAAGGCACGATATTGGCGTGATGCTCTGTTTCACAAAGCAGTATTTCGTCTCTCGGAAGTAACGTATTACGAGCATAGCTTTGGGCTATCAGATTGAGCGCTTCAGTCGCGCCTCGTGTCCAAATGATATTGCAGCTCTGCTTTGCGCCGATAAACTCTGCGACACAGTGTCGTGCGGCTTCGAACTGTGAAGTGGCTTGAGCCGTTAAGGCGTGGCTTCCCCGATGAACATTGGCATTATGTGTTGCATAATAATGGCTCAAGGTATCAATCACGCATTGTGGTTTTTGAGTGGTGGCCGCGCTGTCTAAATAAACCAGCGGTGCTTGATTGATCTGCTGTGTTAATGCGGGAAATTGCCCACGGATGGCGGTGATATCTAACATAGGAAATTATTCTTCGCTTAATTTTTCGTAGTGCAGTTGAGGAAGGGGAACTAAAGGAAGTGCAACTTGTTTTGCCACCGCTTTTCCTGATAGTTGAGCAATAATTTCTATCGCAAATTCGAGTGCGCTACCCGGCCCTTGGCTCGTCAGTAAGTTATGGTTAACATCAAAGGTCACTCGCCGGTTACGCCAGCGATCTTGAGAAATCTGATTTTGAAAACTGGGGTAAGCGGTCATGATCGCCTTAGGGTATAACTGATGATGCTCTAAAACCACGGCAGGTGAGGCACAAATGGCGGCCACCAGACGACCATCGTATTTTTGCTGTCTAAGAATTTCGACTAACAAGGTACTATCGCGTAATACTTCCGCTCCCTTGAGCCCACCTGGGAGAACAACAGCGGAAAATTCTTCATCGGCCACATCAACCAGTTGGCACTCGGCTGTCAGTATAATCCCCCGAGATCCAAGCACGTTTAATTGGCCTGAAAAATCGGCGCTGGCGATAATCACTTCATAATCGGCACGACGTAAAATATCAATGATGGTGACCGCTTCTAGTTCTTCTGTTCCAGGAGCAATCGGGACCAATATGCGTTTTTTCATGACGGTATCCAACTTGTTTCTATTGAGCGAATGTGCTGATACAACTTCAGATGCGTTGGCATCATCAGCCCATGCTGCTGAGCTTTTTGCACCACATAGCCAGTGATAAAGTCTATCTCGGTTTGGCGACGATAAACAACATCTTGCTGCATGGAGGAGTAATTTTTTGCCGTTGCTGTGATGACTTGATCAATCGTGTGGGTTAATTCCATTTTATGGCAGGGTATCTGTTCGGCTTGCATGACAGGGATGAGTTCATCGATAAGTTGTTCAATGATTGAGCGATAATGAGGTTGTGCAAGCTCTCCATTGCGGCATTGATGAATCGCGGTGAGTGGGTTGATCACACAATTGATCGCCAGTTTGTGCCACAGCGCGTGAGTAATGGTGTGATTCCAAGTGACAGTGGGTAGTGCGTTATCCAACACTTGTGCTAAAAAAGAACACGGTTCGCC
>NZ_NBUS01000043.1:301813-308219 GCF_002749895.1 Vibrio fujianensis
ATTATAGGCTCCAAGTTGGGTTATGCCTTGTCCGGTATGCATTACATGGTGAGGTGTTTTTTTCTGAGCGCCGTGTGTTGTGGTGGCGAGAATAACAGGATGTGGGCTGATGTATTTGTCCAAGGTATCCAGCGCTCCCATGCCATTATGCATAAAAATGAGCATGGTCTCTGGCGCTAAGTGAGGAAGTAACGGCGTCAAGGCTTGAGCAACTTGCCATGCTTTAACGGTGATCAATACCGCATCAGCATCAGACAGGGTGGCAGGTTGGTTATAAGCATAAGAGATCGCTGGGTCATCATCTTGAGCGATTGACCACTGCTGACAAGGTTGCGTTCCCCATAGCGCGACACGATGGCCAGAACGTTGTAATTGGTAAGCCCATAAACTGCCAATGGCTCCAGGGCCGAGGATTATTATATTCATCATCTCTTCATAAACATATGTTCTATTCATAGCGAATGAAAATGCTATTTTACCTTCATTATCTATTTCATATCACAGAAGTTAATTGAATTTTCCTTTAAATTACATCAACTATGTGACTTTAAGCTAAATAAGGAAATAAAGTTATGCGATGTAACCGTCTTCTACTTGCCAGTAGTATTGCGCTAGCACTACTGGGATGCAGCCAAAGTGATATCCAGCCCTCTAAAGACAGCGTTTTTGATCTCACTATTGCCCATATTAACGACACACATTCTAGTTTTGATCCTGTCCGTTCTAGTTTTTACATTAATAACCAGCGCGTGTATAACGAATTTGGCGGGCACCCTCGTATTCTAACTAAAGCGAATGAGTATCGAGCAGAAGCGGAAAAACAAAACAACAGCATGTTATTTCTGCATGGTGGCGATGCTTGGCAAGGAAGCGCTTACTTCAAAATCAATGAAGGTGCAATGAATGCAGACATTCTCAGTCGTATGGGGATCGATGCGATGGCATTAGGCAATCATGAATTTGATTTAAACAACAAAAAACTCAATGAGTTTTTAAATCAGATCAATTTCCCCGTACTGGCCGCTAACATTGATGCGAGTATGGATAACGATCTCAAAGATCAAACCAATTTAAAACCTTATGTTATTTATGCTTTTGATGGATTTAACAAGCAACGCATTGATGACGTAAAGCAGCTACCTAAAGACAAACCTCTTGTGGCGGTATTTGGTATCGCGTTGGATGACATGCCGAATATTGCCCCGAATACCGGTGATCTGCAATTTTTTGATATGGTCACTTCAGCTCAAGCTACGGTCAATGAGCTGCAATCGTTAGGGGTGAATAATATTATTGCGGTCACCCATGTCGGGAATGCCGTTGATCTAGATATTGCTAGTAAAGTGGATGGTATTGATCTGATTGTTGGTGGGCACTCACACACTTTGTTGGGAGATTTTACCAATTTAGGATTAAGTAATAATGGCATTTATGCCCAGTTAGTGACCAACCCTAACGGTGCCAGTAAAACCTGTGTCGTACAAGCCGGAGAATTCGCTCAAGCGATTGGGAAAACGAAGGTAAGTTTTGATGCTCAAGGTGAATTAGTTTCGTGTGCAGGACAGAATACCTTACTCAGTAATGATGAATTTTATCATCAAGCGAATCGCCAAACCGAAAGCGCGTTCAGTGACAGCGAAAAAAGCAAAGCCATTCGTTTTATCGAGCGTCAACGTAACATTGCCATTGCCGCCGAACAGGCGCAGTTGAGAAAGCATATTGATTCGCACTATAAACCGGCCGTCGAGCAAGCTTATGGTGAGGTGATTGCCAATGTGCCACAGGAAATTCGTCATGCTCGTCGACCTGGCGATAATAATTCAGATCAGCACGGTTCTCGGGTTGCTCCGATTGTTGCCTTAGGGCAATATTATTGGGCTGCCAGTGATGAAGTGGCTCAAGTCACTGGCATGAAAGTCGATTTTGCTTTAACGGGAGCGGGTGGAATTCGCACCAATATTAGTGAAGGTGAATATCGAGAAGGGGATGTAACGCTTGAAATGCTGCCTTTCGCTAACTTTATGTCGGTTGTGCCAGTGAAAGGCTCGGTGATTAAGGCGTTGATTAGCAAAACGGTCACTGACACATTACCACCAAGTGCGCATGCCGGAAAGTTCCCTTACGGCGGAAACTTGCGTTATGTGTTTGATGAAACGGTTGCACATCAAAAAGGTCAATTATCGCAGATCGAAGTCAATACCGGTTCGTTAGAGCAGCCAGTCTGGACCCCATTGCAGGACGACCAAACCTATAATGTGGCGATGAATAGCTATAATGCCACGGGGAATGATGGTTGGACACCACTGTTTGACGCGCAAAAAACAGAAACCGGTCGAGTGGATTTAGCCTACGTGAATGGAAAATTAACCGCCTTCCCAGTTAGCCATATCGAAGAAGTTGACGGACGCTATCAAGTTCGTTACCAATCTCAACCGCTTAACTGTAAGGCTGAGCATGTGTTGTGTAATACCGATGCGCGTGCCGTCGTGAAATATATTGCTGAACAGCAGCCTATTTTACAAGCATTAGATTATCCGGTCGTGACACTCAATCGAATAAAATAATCACGTAATTTACTCATTAAATAAAAGTGACTGATTAAATAAAAAGCGCCTTTTCTGTATCAGAGAGGCGCTTTTTTATAACGAGCAAAAAATAATCTGCTATTTATTAAATCATTTTTCTTGATGCTGTTATCAATCAATAGTTGAGTATTGGTCATTATTTTGTTCATGAAATAAACGATACGCGACCAAATGAACTGTCTACTTTTTATTGCCATTTGAAAATTTAATATGAGTATTGTTGCGCTTATTTTTGTTACTAAATTTCAATAAAATCAAAGGGAAACGTTTGCTTTTTACTGCTAATTTTTTATTGATGAGAGCTTTATCACGATATTAAGAAAACTTTATCAATTTTGAACTTTATTTTCTTTAGTTAACACATTGTATTTAAAGGGTTTTGTTGTTTCTTGCTTCAGGGTTGTATTTTTTTTGAGCTTTTTATATGAATTTTGATCACAAAAAATAAATATTAATAAGGTTAAAATTGCATTTCATTGTGATGAGACACTCATTTTGTAAGAACCTCTCTTTATAGCAAGGAAAATGGCATGCGAGTAATAAACTCCCGAAAATCAGTGCTACCTTTGGCACTGTCCGCTGTATTTTTAGCTTTACCTATGATGAGCCAAGCAGCTCGAGTTTATAACGCCGAAAATGGCGATTATATGGATGTATTTGGTGAAGTTGGTGTTGGTGGCTATTTCGGCAATAAAACCAAATATAAACAATACCACTCAGATGATTCTTTTATTGATGACACATTCGCTACATTCGGCTCGAAAGGCCGTGTGAGCATTTTTGATTACCGTATCGAATTAGATTACGAGCGTGAAAATTGGCGCGGTGGTACAGGTGATATGGTGCTGCATATCGATAAAGCTTGGCTGGGTTATCGATATAGCCCTTACCACTATGTGGAATTTGGTTTAACGGATACTGCATTTGATGATTATGATGCTTACGGTGATTTAACATTTGATACCGGTGCGGAGACGGGAGAAGCCGGCGACCAAGCTAAAACCATAAAATATGAAGGTAACTATCAGAAGTTTGCCGTAGGGGTTTCTTACAGCTATAAAGGTGAATCTTCATCAGGCCAAGCTCAAGGCAATATTACCAATGGCTATGTGGGTTACTTTGGTGATGAATTTTCAATGGTGCTTGGTGCAGAGCGTCGTAATGGCTCTTCTGGTGAGTCGAAATATGGTTTGTTTAAACTGTACGGTGTTGGATTACGCTATGCGGTGACTGAACAATTGTTACTTGGCCTAAATGGCTTTATTGAATATGAAGAAATCGGTGAGTGTACGACCACTTCCGATCCTTGGGTCGATCCGGCGATTAAAGTCTGTAATCGCTATCAAGAATTTAAGAACCAAGGCGGTTTAGCTTCTTTCCAATATAGCTTGAATGAGCGTTGGGATGTGGTTGGTTCAGTTAACTATGAAGCCTATAAAGATTGGGATAGAGGAAGCCAGCAGTGGGGCGGCGATGTCGAGCTATGGGAAGCGATGGGACGCAGTCGTAGCTTCCAAACTATTGGGGTACGTTATAAACCGAGTCGCGCTTCTGTGATTGAAGTGGAAGGCAATATCGGTGAAGCCTACCAAGATGTTTATGCCAAAGCGAAAGTCTTTTTCTAACCGGCTCTGTGAAGAATCAAGGATATACTTATGAAACATAAAATGTCTCTCCTGGCATTAGCGGTTGGTAGCTCATTGGCCGCCCCCGCGTTTGCCGATATTAATGATATTGTCATTGCACGTTATCTTGAAGGATCGGGCTTTAATAAAGCGATTGAAATTACCAATGTGGGTAGTGATGCGCATACTTTTGAAAATACCGCCTTATATATGGATGGCAATGGTGGTTCCTACTTTCAAGAAATTAACCGCCTCAATGGTGTTACATTGGCTGCCGGAGCTTCAATTGTTATCCACCATAAAGATCTGAATGCGGATATTGCATCGACTATTCCTGCTGGTGCCAAACTTAAAGTGGCTGATGTGAGCTTTAATGGTGATGATGCCTTATTTATTGCTTATCCGATTACCCCATCTTGTGGTGATGAATCTGATTGCAAAATTGATGATGAGGCAAAGAAAACTGAATATCGCAGCAAAACGCATGATATTGTCGGCATCTCTGGTGAAGAATGGGGCAAAGATCAGACCTTCGTACGCAATACCGGCAATGAGTCTAAACCAAGTGCGGTCTTTAAAGCGGATGAGTGGAATTCATCGGCCAAAGATTCACCAGAAGGTTTAGGCTCTGGATTATCCGGCGCAATTATTCCTCCAGAACCGGAAGTCGGTGTTTGTGAAGGACAGACTCTGACACCAACGTATGCGATTCAGGGTGATGGCTGGCATTCACCTATGGTGGATGTCGAGAATAAAAAATACATCAGCGATGGCGAGTATTTTGTTCAAGGTGTGGTGGTGGCAGCAACCACTGGCTTGACCAAAGGTTATTACATCCAAGATAAAGATGGTGATGGCAACGCTAAAACCTCTGATGGGCTACTGGTGACCTTTTCAGGGGCAAAAGACGAGCATGTAGGGCAAACCTTATGTTTCCAAGGTCGAGTTGAAGAGTTTTATGGCCGTACTCAGCTGAAAACCACCGTCAATAAATTCCAAGTGATGGACGCAACGGTCAATAAAATCGCTCCAACCCCTATTACTGTGATTCCTGAATTGGACACTGAAGATGGAAAATTGTCCTTCCGTGCAACACTAGAGCGTTATGAAGGGATGTTAGTTACTTTGCCGGAAGATATGAATTCTGAGCTAGAGGGTAAACAAGATATGCGGGTCAGCCGCACCTTTAGTTTTGATTATGCTCCGCGAAGAAGCAACATGGTGATTGCCTATGAACGGCCCAATATGCATCCGAACCAGTTAGCCGCCGCTGGCTCTGAAGCGTCAAAAGCCGCAATACGTGAAAACCAAGACCGCCGAGTGTTTGTTGAAAGTGATGCAAAAGCGGATAGTGAGATTCCTTACTTCCCAGCTTGGAATGCCAATCCAAACGCCAACGCAATCCGTGTCAATGACAGTGTTGTGGATATGCGCGGTGTCTTAGATTATAGCTATAATGAATACCGATTGATTTTGCCAGAAAGCAGTGATTTTATTGTCACAAAAGCAAACTTTAAATCAAATAATAGTGCGCGACAAAACAAACCGAGTTTACAAACTAAGGTGGCTGCCGATGAGTTTGTATTACGCGTGGGCTCGAAAAACGTATTAAACTTTTTCAACTCGCCATTTAAAGGGGACTATAACTCTCATGGATTAAATCGTGGCGCAGAAAGCCAAGTGGAATTTGAGCTGCAAAAAGCCAAATTAGTTGAAGCGCTATATGGCATGAATGCTGATGTTGTCGGCTTGATGGAAGTAGAAAATAACGGTTTTGGTCACTATGGTGCGATTAAAGAGTTGGTTGATGCGCTGAACGATAAGTATACTGAAGATCGTTATTCCAAAAGACATTATGACAACTACGTAGGCAATCGCTATACCTTTGTTGCTTTTGATACCAATGGTGATCGAATGATCACGGCAGAAGATACCGTAGGTTCTGATGCGATTACTACCGGTTTGATTTATCGTCCGAGTAAGGTGACCTTGGAAGAGGTGGATATTATTCCTATGCCACGTCAAGAAGCCCCCGCATTGACAGACGATAATGGTAATGTGATCACCAATAGTAAAGGCGAATTGATCGGCAGTGGTCGAGCTTACCAACGTGATTCGTTAACGGGAACCTTCTTAGTACATAATACCGGTAAAAAACTAACGGTTTCAGTCAACCATTTAAAATCAAAAGGTTCG
>NZ_NBUS01000043.1:308229-310309 GCF_002749895.1 Vibrio fujianensis
GTGTTGGGAAGATTTCCAAGTTAAGGATAATAACAACAATCCTATTGATGTCGATAAGCAAGGTAACTGCGAGAACTTCCGTGTTGCAGGGGCCGTTCAATTAGGTGAACAATTAGCTAAACGTTATCCAGATAATGATCGTATCATTATGGGGGACTTAAACTCGTATGCTAAAGAAGATCCTATGCTCGTTTTGACCAGCAATCCGACAAATAAAGTATTGACGGCGGCTCGTGATACTTGGATTGGTAATCAACCTCAATTTGGTTCTAATGGTGCTGTGATTACTCGTTCTTTTGGGTATACCAATGCGGTACACATGATGGATGAGAAGAAAGGTCGCCAGCCAAGCTGGAGTTACTCTTACAACGATGAAATTGGCTCGTTAGACCATATGTTGGTTAGCCCTGGTTTGAAATCACGCGTGGTGGATGCAATTGACTGGAACATTAACAGTTCAGAAACTCCGCTGTTTGATTATCAAAAACGAAATGCTGGTGACAATCCTGGTATTTTCCACGGTACTGATAAAGATTACAGTGCGCCCAAAGTCACCGCCTTCCGTTCATCGGATCATGATCCTGTGATTATGGCGTTATCGTATAAATATGCTGAACCAGGTTCACAGCCAGTGCGCTTTACCATTGATAGTAGCCGCGTCGATATTCCATTTGTTGTCAATGCCGATGCTAAAAAAGACGATAAAGCTTATTTAGTCATCACGAGCGGTTTGAAATCAAATGATAAACCTCAGATCCCTGTGGTTGGCTTGAAAAAAGATGGCCTTCAAACGGTAAGTTTTAACGTGGCGAATTTACCACGTGGTGAATACACCGTTCGCATGTATCTAATGCGTCAAGATGTTGAAGATGATCAAGCCGTTACGAAAGCCAATGACGCTGAAGTAACTTGGTCTGAAGTGGCTGGTTCTAGTAAAGAAATGACGATTGAAGTTGCTAAAACCGATGGTATCAGTACGGGTAAAGTTGCTGTGCCAAGCTATGATGGCTCAGGTTCAGGTGGCTCACTGGGTGGCTTTGGCCTCTTGTCTTTACTGACATTTGGCTGGTTACGTCGCTCTCGCCGTACACACTAACTGAGTAATCTTGTTATTTATAAGCCGCTCTTGGATAGAGCGGCTTTTTCTATTTATGCGGCATAGAGGCTGAGGAGCTTTGGTTTTGTCTTTTTCCGCTATATGATGAGTCCATGGTTCGCACAATTGTAAGCATTCATGTCTCAGCTTGTTGATAAAAAAACCTTTTTAAGTATTTTTACGATTGTTTTTTTGCCGATGTTTTTAGCGGCGGTGGATCAAACATTATTAGCAACGGCAACCCCTGCAATCGTCAGTGATCTGGGAGATATGCAGCTTTCTTCATGGATTGCAGTGGGCTATATGTTGGCGGGGGCGGCCTCGGTTCCTATTTACGGCTGGCTGGGCGATCAATACGGTCGTAAGAAAATGCTGACGATTGCGTTAATCATTTTTGGTGGGGGCTCGGTGGTGAGTGCGCTGGCTGGTCACATGCAATGGCTGGTAGCAGGGCGAATTATTCAAGGGTTGGGCAGTGGGGGGTTAATGAGCCTATCACAAGCCTTAATTGGGGAGTTAGTGGCTCCGCGCCAACGTGCACGCTTCCAAGGTTATTTTTCTTCCTTATTTGCTTTAGCCAGTATTGGTGGGCCGGTGATGGGAGGCGTGATCGTCACTTATTTAACCTGGCATTGGTTATTTTGGATTAACCTACCTTTGATTGGCGTTGCGATTTATCGTTTATCGAAATTGACTTCAACCGTGAATAAGGCGCAGAAAACCGAAATTGATTTTTTCGGACTAATCCTATTTCCGAGTTTAATGACGGTGATTATTTATTGGTTGTCTGCGGGAGGGCACTATTTTGCGTGGGGCTCTTTACTTAGCCTGACCTTACTCGGGGTGTTTCTCGGGTTACTACTGGTGTTCATCTGGCAACAACACTCGGTGAAACATTCGTTTTTACCTTTAGCACTTTTAGTGCGCAAAGAAATTTATATTCCTCTTATTTCGACTTTTTTATTTGCGGCTTTTTTTTTTGCT
>NZ_NBUS01000043.1:310319-322352 GCF_002749895.1 Vibrio fujianensis
CCTACCTATTTTTTTACAAGTTGGGCTAGGGGTGAATGCCGCGAGAGCGGGGCTACTGTTAATGCCACTTTCTGCAGGAATAATCAGTGGTTCTTATATCACAGGCAAAACCATTGCCTACACGGGAGTACCGAAGTGGTTACCTGTGGTGGGGATGTCGATCACTGGTTTGGGCTTTTTTCTGCTCGCCATGATAGATCCTACACCTTATTGGGTTAGTGGACTGGCATGTTGTTGTGGGCTGGGGCTAGGTTCGGTGATGCCTTCAACGCAAGTGCTGATTCAAACCCTCGCTGGCAGAGAGAGTTTAGGACGAATCACTTCAATGGCAGCCCTGTCACGTTCACTGGGGGCATCAGTAGGAACGGCGGTATTTGGCAGTTTGATTTACTCACAAATCCCCGGTTTTAATGCACAAAGTTCGTTGCAAACATTATTAGATACCCCACAATCGGTGATTATTCACGCTTTTCAAACGGGGTATTTATTGGCGGCAGGTTTGGCATTTTTATGTGTGCTGAATGCGCTGCGTGCACCGCACATTCAATTGGATGATTATAGTTAGCTGGATAAAATAAACCCCAGAACGTTATGTCTGGGGCTTTTATTAAGCAAGGCCTTGAATCACGACGAATTTTTCTAATAGCTGTTCTTCGGTTTCAATATGCTCGGGGTCAGTGATAATGCAATTGGTGATAGGACAAACCGATTGACACGTTGGCTTGTCGTAATGCCCTTTGCATTCAGTACATAAATCGGGGTTGATCTGATAAAGATCATCCCCCATCGAAATCGCATGGTTTGGGCATTCCGGTTCACACATGTCACAATTAGTGCATTTGGCTGTGATCAAAAGCGCCATAATTATTTACCTGTTGGATTACGCGTATCTTGACCGACGTTTAAGTTGCGCATCAGTAGAGCATAGTCAAGGTTCAAATCGTCTGGTACCGGAATAAACACAAAGTGACCGTTACCTTTTGCATCATCAATAGATTCGGCTTTACGGTTTTCCATACTTTCAAGGGTAAAGACGACATTGCCTTTCGGTGTCATCAATTCTAGGCTATCACCGACGCAGAATTTGTTCTTCACTTCAACTTCAGCCAGGTGGCCACGACGTTTTCCGGTAAACTCACCGACAAACTGTTGGCTGTCAGAGACCGAGTAACCATAGTCGTAATTTTGATAAGCATCATGGGTATGGCGGCGCAAGAAACCTTCGGTATAACCGCGATGCGCTAAGCTCTCAAGGGTTCCCATTAAACTTTCATCAAATGGTTTGCCGGCTACCGCATCATCAATCGCTTTGCGATACACTTGCGCCGTCCGAGCGCAGTAGTAGAACGACTTGGTACGGCCTTCAATTTTTAAAGAATGCACGCCCATTTGAGTTAAGCGCTCAACGTGTTGTACTGCGCGTAAGTCTTTCGAGTTCATGATGTAAGTACCATGTTCATCTTCATAGGCGGCCATTTTTTCATCTGGACGATGGCTTTCTGAAAGCAGAACCACTTCATCACTTGGCTTACCTAACCCAATGGTATTGTCTGGGCGTTCGCTCTGCACTTCAATCGGTTGAGCCGCGTTGGGATCGAATTGTTCAACAATTTGTCCAGTCTCATCTTCTTTGCCTTGCTCAACTTTGTATTCCCAACGGCAAGCATTGGTGCAAGTGCCTTGGTTTGGATCGCGTTTATTGATGTAACCCGAAAGAAGGCAGCGACCAGAATAGGCCATGCACAGTGCGCCATGAACAAAAATTTCGATCTCCATCTCTGGGCATTTTTCACGAATCTCTTCAATTTCTTCTAAAGAGAGTTCACGCGATAAAATCACCCGTTCAACCCCTTGAGTTGACCAAAATTTCACGGTTGCCCAGTTGACGGCATTGGCTTGTACCGAGAGGTGAATCGCCATTTCTGGGAAGGCTTCTCTAACCATCATAATCAGGCCGGGATCAGACATAATTAATGCATCTGGGCCCATATCAATGACCGGCTTTAAGTCACGAATAAAGGTTTTTAATTTGGAGTTATGGGGCTGAATATTACATACCACATAGAACTTCTTACCTTGAGCATGCGCTTCGTTAATGCCGATTTGTAGGTTTTCGTGGTTAAATTCGTTATTACGCACCCGTAAGCTATAGCGAGGCTGGCCCGCATAGACGGCATCAGCACCATAGGCAAAGGCATAACGCATATTTTTAAGGCTACCCGCTGGTGACAGTAGCTCTGGAACGAAGGGGGTTTTTATACTCATCATTTGTTTCTCAATCTGATCTCAAGTCAGGCCAATACCACCTGATGGTATTGGAAAAGGCGCAAATTTTACGCTAAAAAGCATAGCCTGACTATAGTTCGCGAGAGAAAGCGAGCGAATAAAGAAAAATCATCACAAAGGAGAGGCTCTTGGTTGCAAGAGCCTGAATTGACATTAAGCGTCAGCGTGAGGAAGCCCGCCGAGTACGTCAAATAAATTAGGAAGAAATACCGAAAATTCACCACACATTAATGAGAAATCGGCATCAAAGCGAGCGGCTTGATCGTCTCTGGGGATATCTTCATTTTGATCTTTCAGCTCATCACTGAAGGCTAAGCGTTTTAAGCTACAGTCGTCTGCTAGAATAAAGCTAATTCTATCTTGCCAGTTGAGCGCAAGTTTAGTGACTACTTTGTTGGCCTGAATATGGCTGAGGATCTCATCACTCGATAGCTCTTGTTTCTTACAACGAATGGTCGCACCATCATCAAGAATGGATTTTAGCTCAGCTTCATCAAGTAAGTTAAAGCCCTGTGGCAAGTTGCCTTCTTTAACCCATTGAGTCATGGTGGTTTCCACCGCAACTTCAGGGATCGCAGGCACCACCGGTAAACTGCCCATGGTTTTACGCAGTAGTGCTAGCACGTCTTCGGCTTTTTTATAACTACTCGCATCAACGAGAACTAGGCCCGCTTTAGGCATAATTAAAACGTACGTATAGTGGCTACGGCTAAACGCTCGCGGCAGCAGATCGATGACGATCTCTTCTTTTAAGTTGTCTTTTTCTTTTTTCTTCAGTGGGCGGCCTTCTTCGACCTCCAGACTTTCAACTTTGGCACTTAACGACTCTTTGATCACCGATGCGGGTAACATTTTTTCTTCTTTTTTCGCACAGATCAAAATGCGATCTTCACTAACATGGGTCATCATGTCGCCATGTTTACCCAGTGCATGGACCCAGCCAAATTTTTGTTTATCTTGGCTGGAGCAGGGGGTAAAACGAAACTCGGCCAGTTGCTGTTCCAGTTGATCGGCATTGAACTGGATATCACGATTCACACGATAAACCATACAGTTTTTAAACCACATATTACCCTTCTTTCTCTTGTTGAAAATTTTGTCATCATAGGGGATTTTCAACTTAAAGTCTTACCGAATTGTGAAAAAACCACAGAGGATTGGTTTTGTGTCACATGGAACTGAATTGGTGACGTTTATATTAAAATTTGTTTGCAATGGTCACAAAAGTGTCATAAATATTTCCCATAATGCATAATGTTGATTAATAACAAAGGTTATTTAATTATGTCGAGAAGGATTCTGGTGGTTGAAGACGAAGCGCCGATTCGTGAAATGCTGTGCTTTGTTCTTGAACAAAAAGGCTATCAGGCGGTGGAAGCAGAAGATTACGATACCGCGGTCAGTAAATTAGCCGAACCGTTTCCAGACCTTGTGCTGCTTGACTGGATGTTACCGGGGGGCAGCGGTATAAACTTTATTAAACACATGAAGCGAGAAGAGCTTACCCGAAATATTCCGGTTGTGATGTTAACGGCGCGTGGTGAAGAAGAAGATAAAGTTCGTGGTTTGGAAGTGGGCGCAGATGATTACATCACCAAACCTTTTTCACCTAAAGAGCTTGTGGCTCGGTTAAAAGCGGTCATTCGCCGAGTTACGCCAACGGCGTTGGAAGAGGTGATTGATGTGCAAGGGCTGAAGTTAGATCCGGTTTCGCATCGGGTGACCGCCAATGATCAGCCGTTGGAGATGGGGCCAACAGAATTTAAGATGCTACACTTTTTTATGACCCACCAAGAGCGGGTGTATAGCCGTGAGCAATTGCTGAATAACATCTGGGGCACGAATGTCTATGTGGAAGATAGAACGGTCGATGTGCATATTCGGCGTTTACGTAAAGCGTTGGAAGAGGCGGGGCACGATAAACTGATTCAAACGGTACGTGGCGCAGGTTATCGTTTTTCAATAAAAGCTTAATAAGATCAACGATGGAGTATTATGGTTGAGCGTTTGACTTGGAAGAAGCTGGCTTGGGAGCTGGCTTTTTTTTATCTGCCTTGGGTGGTGGTCGGGTGGTTTTTTGGCCATATGCCTTGGTTGCTGCTGGCGGCAACAGTGTTGCAACTGGTTTGGCATTTGCACAACCAAGTGCGTTTTTCTGCTTGGTTATGGGATGAGAAGCGCTTAACCCCTCCCTCGGGGTCTGGTAACTGGGAATCGCTGTTTAATGGCATTTACCGTTTGCAGCAACGTCAGCGCAAAAAACGCAAAGAACTCACCAATTTAATTCGTCGTTTTCGCAATGGGGCTGAATCATTACCTGATGCCGTGGTGGTTTTTCGTTCGGAAGGCAATATTGTGTGGTGTAACCGCTTAGCGCAGTATCTGCTTGGCTTTCGTTGGCCAGATGATGCAGGGCAGCCAATCACCAACTTGATTCGTACGCCCGATTTCATTAAATATTTAACAAAAGATGACTTTTCTGAACCGCTGACTATGCGTTCTCCCCTTAATGTCGAGCGATCACTTGAATTGCGTATTGTCCCTTATACCGAAGGAGAACATTTGATGGTGGTGCGTGATGTGACTCAGTTAAAGCAATTAGAGGGCATGCGGCGCAACTTTTTTGCTAACGTTTCTCATGAATTACGCACGCCGATGACGGTTTTGCAAGGGTATTTGGAGATGACCGAAGATCCCGATTTACTGGTTGGGCCGATGTGGACTAAAGCGCATGGTGTGATGACTGAACAGTTGAATCGAATGTCGAGTTTGGTGAATCAATTGCTGACTTTATCGAAAATAGAAGCTTCGCCCATTCATGAATTAGATCAAGTGGTCGATGTGCCTACGATGCTCGAAGTGCTGGAAAAAGAAGCGGTAAGTTTAAGTGGAGAGCATGCTCACAAGATTCATTTTGTGGTCGACAAGCAATTAAAAGTATTGGCAGATGACGATCAGCTACGCAGTGCGATATCTAACTTAGTGTATAACGCGGTGAAATATACCCCACCGGGTGCTGAAATCAATGTGCGCTGGTTTGAAAGTTCACAGGGGGCTTGTCTTGAAGTGCAAGACACGGGTGAAGGTATTGAGCCACAACATTTGCACCGCTTAACTGAGCGTTTTTATCGGGTCGATAAAGCACGTTCTCGTGATACCGGAGGCAGTGGCTTAGGGTTGGCAATTGTGAAGCATGCATTATCTCACCATGATTCGCATTTAGATATTCACAGTGAAGTGGGGGTCGGAAGCCGTTTTTCTTTTGTTTTACCGAAGCGCTTGGTGGTGCGATGAGATTGGGTCGATTACTGATATTGGTTTTTTTGAGCCTGCAAACTAGTCTGGGGTATGGTCAGGAGCTGACTAGCTATCAGAAAACAAGCGGGGTTGCTGGGAGTTTACTGTCGGTCGGATCTGATACTTTAGCGGGGGTGATGACCTTATGGGTAGAAGAGTTTAATCGGTTATATCCGAATGTTAATGCGCAAGTACAAGCCTCCGGATCCTCTACCGCGCCCCCTGCATTAACCGAAGGAACGGCACAATTTGGCCCCATGAGCCGCCCAATGCGAAATCGAGAAATTGAGGCGTTTGAGCGAGCCTACGGATACCAACCGACCGAGTTACGGGTGGCCATTGACGCGGTGGGTCTATTTGTTCATCGTGATAATCCAATCGAAGGGCTTAACTTTGCTCAGCTTGACCGTATTTTTTCCAGTACCTTACGCTGTGGTGCGAGTCAATCGGTAGAAAATTGGTCACAGTTAGGGCTTTCTTTTCCTTGGGCTAAGCGTCGTATGCAACTATTTGGACGTAATTCAGTGTCTGGAACCTACGGCTACTTTAAACAACAAGCTTTGTGTGGTGGGGATTTTAAAGCAAATGTGAATGAGCAACCCGGTTCGGCATCGGTTGTGCAGGCGGTGGCTTCATCGATCAATACACTTGGTTATTCAGGCGTTGGATATCGCGTTTCTGGCGTGAGGTTAATTCCTGTTGCTCGGCAGGGGCGTGACTATGTTGATCCGACGCTCGATAATATTTTATCCGGTCGTTATCCGCTCTCACGTTACTTGTATGTGTATATTAATAAGCATCCAGCACGCCCTTTAACCCCAGTTGAACGTGAATTTATTCGTTTTATTTTTTCCAAACAAGGGCAAGCATTAGTCAGTAAAGATGGTTACTTACCGATTTCTGCTCAGTTGGCTGAACAAGAGTTGGCGAAAGTCGGTATTAAGTAGTCGGTGTGCTGTTGCTCCTTTAAAAGGTTAGAGTCCAGCCAACGTGACGCCAATATGCCTGCTCACAAATTAGATCGGCGTGCAGAAGTTTATTGTTTTCTAACCAGTGGTTTTCAGTGCTGGATAACTGCCATTCACCATCGTCAACAATTAAATGCAGATCCGGGAGTGGATCATCATTTCGCTGACCATTAACCACAATGGCTAAACGTAAAACCTGAATTAAGCCAATAATATGATTTTTCTTAAATAAGCTAAACTCACTCATTTCTCCCAATTTGAGCGCTTTACGTTGAAAACGGGCTAGCGTAGCGAGTACACGTTGTTGCTCACTATTAAACCCAGGCATATTGGTGTGCTGTAAGATATAAGCTGAGTGGCGGTGAAACGCTTGTAAATTGATGCTTAACCCGACTTCATGCAACAAGGCTGCCCATTCCAAAAGAGAAAATAGCTCACTGTTATGTTTTAAGCCTAAACTCTCGCTCACTTGAGCGAGAAACTCTTTGGCATAGCCTTTGACTTTAGCGGCATGCTCTAAGTCGACTAGGTGTTTGCTGGCAAGATGTTCGGTGGTACGAAGCCGGATATCGGTGTATTTAAAGCGCTCTTCCATTTCATACAGTAGGCCTTCGCGCAATGCGCCATCGGAAAAATTCATTGCTTTCATGTTCAAGGCGCTAAAAATGGCGGTTAAGATAGCAACCCCTGCGGCAAATACCGGTTTTCTATCCTCGGTGAGGCCTTCCAATTGAATTTCATCAATATGGTGCCACTCACATAGTTTATCGGTCAGTTTATTTAATCGTTGCTGGGTGATGACGCCATCTTCGGCACCTAACCCGGCCAACACTTCATTGATGGCTTTGATGGTTCCTGATGAGCCAAACGCGACTTGCCAGCCTTTTTTGCGGTATTTACTGGCGATAGATTCGAGTTTTTGCTCTGCGGCTAGAATCGCTTGAGCAAATTTTTTCTTGGAAAGCTTACCATTGGTAAAAAAACGCTCGGTATAGCTGACACACCCCATTTGTTTACTATTGACTAACTCTGCTTCAAAGCCCTTTCCTATCACCAGCTCTGTGCTTCCTCCACCAATATCTATGACTAACATTGAGTCAGCTTGGGGTTGAGTATGGGCGACACCGAGATAAATCAGGCGAGCTTCTTCACTACCAGGGATGATTTCGATCGGGAATGGGATCACATCACGGGCACGCTGTAAAAAAAGGTGTGCGTTATTGGCTTGGCGAAGCGTATGGGTTGCAGCAATGCGTACATTATCAGAAGTAAAGCCTTGCAGGCGTTCAGCAAACATGGCTAAACACTCAAGCCCTCGCTCCATGGCAGCATGATCTAAGTTTTTTTGTTCATCGAGGCCAGCGGCTAAACGAACACGTTGTTTATGGCGACTGATCAGTTGCAAATCTTGCTCGACGACTTTTGCGACCACCATATGAAAACTATTTGAGCCTAGATCAATCGCAGCGATTTCACGGCTTGTTGGTGGTTCTAAGACGTTATCTAGTGGTGCTGTATTCATGCTGCTCTAGGTGTCCTTTGCTTTTGCGCGTCTCTCTTTCTATCTGTTTAAGATAGTCATAAATTGCTAATTGTGAGCGAATTTTCTTACGATTGCCCCGTTTGACATAGCGATTGCTCATTTCTTTGTCGATAACGCGAGCTTTTACCGTATCGGTAAACTGGATATTGAGGATATCGATAATTCGCTGTTTTAAGCGAGCATCTCGCACTGGAGCGGTCACCTCGATTCTATGATCGAGGTTACGCGTCATCCAGTCAGCGGATGAAATATAGACTAATGGATTCCCCTCGTTGTGAGTAATGAGCACTCGCGGGTGTTCTAAGAAGCGATCAACAATACTGATGATAGAGATGTTATCACTGACACCCGTGACACCGGGAACGAGTGAACACATTCCTCGAATAATCATTTTAATGTGAACACCAGAGCTACTTGCACCATACAGTTTATTGATCAATCCCTTATCGACTAAGTTATTCACTTTAATGATAATTTCGGCTTTTTTGCCTTGTTTAGCATTGGCGATTTCGGCATCAATTAATCGATACAACTGCGTTCGGCTATTGCGTGGAGAAACTAACAAATGGTTAAATTTAACTGGGCGAAATGGATTTTCAATATAACCAAAGACGTTACGGACTTCAGTGGTGAGTTCTTTATCTGCGGTAAGTAGCGAGAAGTCAGTATAAATACGTGCGGTTTTTTCATGAAAATTTCCGGTGCCAATATGGGCGTAGCGGATGAGTTCTTTCTCTTCCCGACGAGTAATCAACAGTAATTTAGCGTGAATTTTCATCCCTGGGACACCAAAGATGACGTTAACTCCTGCTTCTGTGAGTACGCGAGACCACTCAATATTGGCTTCTTCATCAAACCGAGCTTGTAGTTCGACCACCACCACGACGCGTTTTCCATTATGTACGGCATCAATTAATGAGTTCATTAATCGTGAATCTTTTGCGACGCGATAAATATTAATTTTTATGCTGATGACCTTCGGGTCAAAGGAGGCTTGCCGCACGAGTTCAGTGATGTGTTCAAAGGTATGATAAGGGTAGTGCAGTAAAATATCTTGCGCTCGAATTGCATCAAAGGCATTGAGATACCCATCGAAATCGGCACATTTTAGCGGCGGTAAAGGGCGGTTTTCTAGGTAGTCACGTCCGACATTCGGGAAGGCAATGAAGTCTTTAAAGTTATGGTAGCGACCACCGGGTAATAGACTATCATAATGGGATATTTTCAGTTTTTCACATAGGAAGTTGAGCATCGCCTGTGGCATTTCTCGCTCATAGACAAAGCGCACAGGCATGGCGGTTAAGCGTTGGCTTAACCCTTCGGAAAGCTGCTCTAATAAACTGTATTCGACTTCTCGACTT
This sequence comes from Vibrio fujianensis, assembly GCF_002749895.1. Lineage (GTDB taxonomy): Bacteria > Pseudomonadota > Gammaproteobacteria > Enterobacterales > Vibrionaceae > Vibrio > Vibrio fujianensis. The sequence continues at coordinate 319,775 of NZ_NBUS01000043.1, forward strand.
AAATCGTACTCCGCATCACGAGTCATTTTCATCGCATAGCCCGCGAGGGTATCGTAGTCGAAAAAACCACGGAAAATGTCGTCTAAACAGTAGCGGATGATATTATCTAATAAAATAATCGTTTTGCGCCCTTTGCCTTTTTGCTCGGGTACCATAACAAAACGAGGCAGATGATCGGTCGGGATTTCAATAAGCGCATAGCTTGAGTGTTCACCTTTTTTAAGGTCCACAGCAATATAGGCGTATTCATCTTTTAGAAATTGTAAAACATCAATATCGTCGCGCATCAGCAAAGGCGTAATATGAGGTAGTACCTGTTTATAAAAATATTTACTGATCCACCGTTGTTGAACACTATCGAGCTGGGTTTCATTGACTAAAAAAATTCGTCGCCGAGCCATTTCGAGAATGATGTCATTATAGAGGTTGTCAAAGTCTTGATTGAGTTTAAAGGCTTTATTTTGCATCCGTGTTAACAAATGCTTTGAGGTGTCTTTCACCCCTTGTTCTCGGTGGATTAAAATGCGCCTTTTAACATCTGAGAAACGTACCTTGTAAAATTCATCTAAGTTATTGGAGAATATGCCTAAAAACCGAATTCTTTCGACTAAAGGAACGCTTTTATCTGCGGCTTCTTGTAAGACGCGTTCATTAAACGAGAGCCAACTTAACTCTTTATCGATATACAGCTTTTCCGTGCTCATTCATCTTGTCCTTCACGACGGTTCGTTACTTTTATTTTATGCAAACTAAGTAAGTTATATGACACATTTATTGCAAAACACGTTAGTATGTAGAGTTGTTTTATTTTCAGTCGGTTATTGTGATCTGTAATATAATTGTCACGTATTTGAAATAGAATTTTGTTGTTAAACCGCAATGATATCCCAGCAACTTGGCGTTGCAGGTTGGTGACAAGTGAGCCAATTGCCATAAGCGAGATAATGAAGCAATGGAAGAACATGAACGTCGCTAACCGCTTTAGCTGCAAGTCCAAAAGGTGTCATCCATGATTGCCCCTAAACGTGTGTCACTCTGGTGTTTAGCCAGTGAAATAAAAAAGGATTGATGATATTCATGGCTTACGTCGAATTCTCATTACAAGAACGCGATCGTAAACGGTTGATTAAAGACCGTATGATTCGCTTCGCTGTAACGTGTGGCGGTGTCAGTGTATTAGGGGCGTTGATCTTAATTTTTGTCTATCTAGCCTTGGTGGCGCTACCTTTGTTTGGTGACGCAAAGCTTCAGCCGAATGTTGCTCGACAGGCGCTGGCTAATATTGAACCTCAAATCTTAGCGATTGATGATTACGGTGAGCATTTTTTTGTCGTTGGTCAACAAGGGCAAAGCCAATTTTGGTCACTGCAGCCATCAAACGAGCCGGTTTGGGCGCAAACCTTACCGTTTACTCCGCAATGGATTGTGCCGGGAAACCCTCAAGAAGGTTGGTTTTTAACCGTAGACAGTCAGTATCAACCTCAAATTGCTCGTCCTCTTTTCCATTATTCGGTCGAAAAACAAGGGCGAAGATTTACTCCTCAACTTGAGTTTCGAGCGATTCCTGAAGGGATGACTGTTGCACCCACCGAGCAGAAGATTCGTTTATTGAGTTTTGCGGTAACACAAGCGAATACCTATTTTGCAAGTTATCTCAGTGATGGCCGAGTGATGGTTCGTTCGGTGTCAGCAGGCTCAACGTTAGTTCAAGAAGCCGTATTAGCGCAGCGTTACTCACATCTTGATCAGTTAATGATGACTCCGGACGGAAAAACACTGTATCTACGCCAGGGCGCTTTATTATCGGTTATTCAACAAGAAGGGCCACATTATCGATTACGTGAACAGGTGGATCTGAGTCAAGCTCAAACGGAGCTTACCGTGTCAACGATGACCTTGTTATCCGGTGCTTATTCGTTATTGGTTACTTATGATAATGGCTTGGTGAGTCAATGGTTTGATGTATTAGAGAATGGAAAAAGGGCGTTAACATCGATTCGTCATTTTGATTTAGCTCCTCATATCCAGTTGCTGCTACCGGACACCAACCGCAAAGGGTTTTATACCTTTTATCCTAATGGCACACTGCAGAGCCATTATACAACCAGTGAAAAATTGGTGTTATTTGAGCGTGTATTACCACAGGCTCCTCGCCTTGCCGCGATGTCAAATAACGAGCGTTATTTGATCATGTTTAGTTCAGGAAGTGTACAAGTTGCCAAAGTTGATAATCCTCATCCGGAAATTTCGTTTCATTCGTTATGGCGTAAAGTTTGGTATGAAAGTTATCCTGAGCCTGAGTTTATTTGGCAATCCACTTCAGCCGATAATGATTTTGAAGCCAAATTAAGCTTGGTGCCAATTGCTTTTGGCACACTAAAAGCCGCTTTTTATGCGATGCTTTTTGCGGTGCCGATTGCGGTATTGGCTGCTATTTATACCGCATATTTTATGGCACCGTCTATGCGCCGTGTGGTCAAGCCGACGATTGAACTGATGGAAGCATTACCCACCGTGATCATCGGTTTTTTAGCGGGGTTATGGCTTGCACCTATTATTGAAAACCATCTGACAGCGG
>NZ_NBUS01000043.1:322362-337178 GCF_002749895.1 Vibrio fujianensis
CGTATTGCTGCTGATCATATTACCTTTATCGACCGTGTTGATAGGGCTGATTGGCGCTTGGATACCTAAGCGTTTGGTCGGCCGAGGGCTAGCGGCATGGCATGCTTTAGTTTTGATGCCGTGCTTGTTGGCGATCATGAGTTTGACTTTAGCCTATAGCCAAGAGTTAGAGCAGCTCTTGTTTGCCGGTGATATTTTACTTTATTTGCAAGAACGTGGGATGGGGTTTGACCAGCGTAATGCGCTTGTGGTGGGGATGGCGATGGGGTTTGCGGTGATCCCGACGATTTTTACCATTGCTGAAGATGCGATTTTCTCTGTTCCTAAGCATTTATCGGATGGATCGTTAGCATTAGGAGCGACTGCTTGGCAAACCTTACTTCGGGTGGTGCTTTTAACGGCAAGCCCCGGGATTTTTTCTGCGGTCATGATGGGATTGGGCAGAGCGGTTGGTGAAACGATGATCGTGTTGATGGCGACCGGGAATACTCCTATTTTAGACTGGAATATTTTGCAAGGAATGCGCACCTTATCGGCTAATATTGCGGTTGAATTGCCGGAGTCTGAAGTTGCGAGTTCCCATTACCGAATTTTATTCTTATCCGCTTTATTGTTATTTCTGTTTACTTTTGTAGTTAACTCATTAGCTGAGTGGGTGCGTCAGCGCTTACGCACCCGCTATCGCTCTTTATGATCAGGAGGCGTGATGAAAGTGTTACAGGCATTTAAAACTGGCACGCCCTGGATATGGTTAACCGGCGGTGCGGTGAGTATTAGCCTAATTTCTGTTTTGATGCTTTTATTGTTGATTGGCTGGAAAGGGTTAAATTATTTTTGGCCTGCTCCTCTCTATCAATGGCAAACTGAACAAAGGCAACGTTTGATTGGGCAATTGTATGCGAGTGAAGCCGTTTCTATTAACCATTTGCATCAACTGGGTATCGCCGCAGGTGATGAGGAGCGACCGGTACAACGGCTGAACATTAAGGTGGCTAATCGTGAACGTTATGATGCGGATTTTATTTCAATTTTAGACAGTAAGCTTTCTGCACCGATCCAGCCTTCGGGTTGGTTAGTGATGGAGCGTACACGTGATGGACAGTTTTTTGGTAAGCCGGTCGGTTTTGAGCCAGAAGATACTCAGCATCCGATTGAGGTTGTTGATTGGTTAGCTCAAGCATTTGCAGAGGCTCAACAAATCAGAGCACAAATTGATCATCTCGTTCATCAATCGATTCGTCCGCTTGGTCATCAATTGGAAGGGTTGCGTATCAAAAAGCAACAAGCACTTAAGCAACCTAAAAATGGACAAGAGGTAGCTACTCTTTCACAGCAAATTCAGCAAGTTGAACGTGACTTGTTCGATGCTGAACAGACGTTAGATCAACGGCGTCAGCAGTTGGATAGCCAAGCCTTATTGGTAGAAGAGATGGGGGGGAAAATCGTTCGTATTCCACTCAGTCATATTTTGGATTACTGGTATCCAAACGATATGAATCATGGGCAAAAACTGCGTCAGTGGGGAAAACAATTATGGCGCTTTTTATCGGATAATCCGCGAGAGTCTAATTCGGAAGGTGGAGTTTTCCCAGCCATTTTTGGAACCGTATTATTGGTGTTGCTAATGTCTATTATTGTCATGCCATTGGGAGTGATTGCAGCCGTTTATTTACACGAATATGCGCAAGATAATCCGTTTACCCGCTTGATTCGTGTTGCCGTAATTAACCTAGCGGGAGTTCCTTCAATTGTGTATGGGGTATTTGGTTTAGGTTTTTTTGTTTATACCATTGGCTCGAGCATCGATAATCTATTTTATTCTGATCGCCTTCCTGCTCCCACTTTTGGTACGCCGGGGCTATTATGGGCCTCGCTCACCTTAGCGGTATTGACTCTACCTGTGGTGATTGTGACAACCGAAGAAGGTTTAACCCGTATTCCAGCATCTGTTCGTCACGGATCGTTAGCGTTAGGCGCAACCCAGTTTGAGACGATTTGGCGTATCGTGTTACCGATGGCAAGCCCTGCGATCATCACCGGATTGATTCTAGCGATTGCCCGTGCCGCAGGAGAGGTTGCCCCATTGATGTTAGTCGGCGCGGTAAAATTGGCTTCGAATTTACCAGTGGATGGTGAATTTCCCTTTGTGCATTTAGAGCGAAAGTTTATGCATTTAGGTTTTCATATTTATGATGTAGGGTTTCAAACGACCAACATTGAAGCGGCTCGCCCTTTAGTGTATGCCACCGCCTTTCTATTGGTGACCGTGGTGGTGAGTTTAAACTTAACCGCGATACACATTCGCAATAATTTACGAGAGAAATACCGAACGTTAGGACAAGATTAAGCATGTTTTCTGCCACTCAAACATTAGGTTATCAGCCTCCTTTGGATGTGAATAACTTAACCGATCAGCAAACCGCCATTGCTATTGAAGGGTTGAGTTTGTATTACCAGCAAGCGCAGGCGTTAAACGATATTTCGATGCGTATTCCCAAAGGGCAAGTCACGGCTTTTATCGGCCCATCCGGTTGTGGAAAATCGACTTTACTGCGCTGCATCAATCGAATGAATGATTTGGTTGAAGGTTGTCGTATCGAAGGAGCGGTGAGATTGCATGGCAAAAATGTTTATGCCCCGAATGTCGATGTCCCGGCTTTGCGTCGTCGGGTTGGTATGGTGTTTCAGCGGCCTAATCCTTTCCCGAAGTCTATTTATGAAAATGTGATTTATGGGTTACGCTTACAAGGGATCAAAAATAGTCGTATTCTTGATGATGCTGCGGAGCATGCGTTACGATCCGCGGCGTTATGGGATGAGGTGAAGCATCGTTTGGACGAGAATGCCTTTGGGTTATCGGGGGGGCAACAGCAGCGATTAGTCATTGCACGAGCGATTGCTATTGAGCCTGAGGTGTTGTTACTGGATGAGCCGACTTCTGCGTTAGACCCGATCTCAACTTTAACAATTGAAGAATTGATCCACGAATTAAAAAACAAATATACCGTAGTGATTGTGACGCATAATATGCAACAAGCTGCTAGAGTCAGCGATCATACGGCATTTATTCACATGGGCAAACTTATCGAATATTCCGATACGGACTCGATCTTTACTTCGCCATTGAAAAAACAAACCGAAGACTACATTACGGGCCGATACGGGTAATTGAGCATCAGATAGGAAGTAAATATGCAGCTAGGACGACACATCTCTGGGCAATTTAATATCGAACTGGAGTCGATTCGTACCCATGTGCTAACCATGGGAGGGCTGGTCGAGCAACAGTTGTCTTTTGCTATGCAAGCGCTGCATAAGGATGATGTTGATCTAGCCCGTAAAGTGGTCAGTGAAGATCATAAAGTCAATGAAATGGAAGTGTCGATTGATGAAGCCTGCACTCGAATTATTGCTAAGCGCCAGCCGACAGCGAAAGATCTCCGGTTGATTATGGCCATTATTAAAACGATCACTGACCTAGAGCGGATTGGTGATGTCGCGACCAAGATGGCTTATGTGGTCATTGAAAGTCCAAATATTAAACAGCGTCAATTCCAAGTTTCTTTAGAACCGCTTTGTCGTCAAGCGATAGCAATGTTGCACCAAGTGCTTGATGCTTTTGCGCGAATGGATGTAGAGGCCGCGGCAGAGGTATATAAACAAGACGATAAATTGGATAAAGAATATGAAGCGGTCATTCGTCAATTAATGACTTATATGATGGAGGATCCAAAAAATATTCCTCATATTTTACAGGTCATGTGGTCTGCTCGCGCGATTGAGCGGGTTGGGGATCGCTGCCAGAATATTTGTGAATACATCATCTATTTTGTAAAAGGCAAAGATGTTCGCCATTTGGGCGAACAATCGATAGATGATGCTCTGCGTTAAAGCGCCTGAAGTTGCTTAGCCACTTCAGCGATCGCTTGTGAATTGGTGACTGGGATAACAAAATCATCAATATCAGCTTGTCCCATCTTTGCGTGGGTCGTCTGAAGTTGCATGCAACTGGCGCGAGTCGTTTTACCGGATAAATGCACTTCTTGTACGCCAGTGTGTTGGATAATCCGAGCCACGTTTTTTGCATGGAGTCCCGCTCCGGCCATAATTTTTATACGACCTTGAGCTAGCGTTACCATATCGGCTAGGGTGTCAATGCCATCTTCAACTTGAGCTGCGAGACCAGAGGTTAAGACCCGTTCAAAACCGAGTTCAATGATCGTGCTCAATGCTTGCTGAACATTAACACATTGATCGATTGCTCGATGAAAAGTGATACCTAACCCACGTTGCTTGGCATGTTGAACTAGCCGAGCATTGTGCTCATGATGGATTTCACCTTGCGCGGTTAATACACCAAACACCACCCCTTGTAGCCCTGCATTGGCTGCGGCATCGATATCATCCAACATCACAGCGATCTCTTCTTGATTATAAAGAAAATCACCTTGGCGGGGACGAATCATGGCATAGATAGGAATCTCAGATATTCTGGCACTCTGTATCATCAATCCATAACTCGGGGTTAATCCGCCCAAGGCTAAGGAAGAGCAAAGCTCAATACGCGTTGCGCCGCCTTGAATGGCATAGTGCAATGATTCTACATTATCAATACAAACTTCGAGTTGATAGTTCATGGCCTGTCTCATCCGTTTTTAGGAGGCAGAATTTTAACAGCCATGTTCTCACAAGTCTGTCTCTTAAAGAGCCGAATCGAGGTAAAGTTATCGGTTTTGTTTTTCCTCATTATGTTCTTCACCAGCATAAAAAGCCCAAAGCAAATGGCTTTGGGCTTTGAGGACTTTACTTAATAACTGATTGGCGTTGCGTTATCGCTTTATTATATGTCCAACCATTAACCCGAGTTGAGCACGGGTTATCTGTTTGTGGGATTATTTTTTACCCAAGTCGTCAGTGTGTTCAGAAAGGTAAGCTGCGACGCCTGCAGGGCTGTCTTTCATGCCTGCTTTACCTTCTTCCCACTGGGCTGGGCATACTTCACCGTGTTTTTGGTGGAAATTTAACGCGTCAACCATGCGTAGCATTTCGTCGATGTTACGACCTAGAGGAAGATCGTTGACGACTTGGTGACGAACCACACCGTCTTCGTCGATAAGGAATGAACCGCGGAAAGCAACACCGGCTTCAGGATGTTCAACATCGTATGCTTTAACGATTTCGTGTTTAACGTCAGCAACCAGTGGGTATTTCACTTGGCCAATGCCGCCATTTTCGATAGCAGTGTTACGCCATGCGTTATGTGAGAATTGAGAATCGATAGAGACACCGATTACTTCAACGCCTTTGGCTTGGAAGTCTTCAAAACGCTTATCAAACGCGATCAGCTCTGAAGGACAAACAAAAGTGAAATCAAGTGGATAGAAGAAAACAACGGCTTTCTTACCTTTAGTAAACTCTGCGAAGTTGAATGTATCAACGATTTCACCGTTACCAAGAACAGCTGCAGCAGTAAAATCAGGGGCTTGACGACCTACGAGTACCATTTTTTGCTCCTAAGAATGATGATCAATGCTAGACAACACCAGATTGTGTTATCCAGTCCTTGTGTATTCGGGACAAACTATAGTACAGAGTGTAGTATGAAAAAAAGCGAATTAAATAGATTAAGTTAATCGAAAAAAACGATTGAATAAGAACGTGGAAATTATGAATAAGTGGCCAAGTTTAAAGCAGTTACATTACCTAATCACCTTACACGAAACGCGACATTTTAGCGAAGCGGCAGCACGTTGTTTTGTTAGCCAATCGACTTTAAGCAAGGGCATTCAAAATTTAGAAGCATTAATTGGTTGTCCCTTGTATGAAAAGCAGGATAAAAAAAGCCCTTTGGTTTTTACTCATGCCGGTGAGTTGGTGGTGAAACGGGGGCGAGAGTTACTCGCAAAAGGGAAAGATCTTTTAGAACTAGGGCAACAGTGCCAAAACGGCCCGATGGAAGGACAATTAAAGTTAGGCTGTATTCCTACCATTGCTCCTTTTTTACTGTGTGATCTGGTTCAAGAGCTTAATATTCGTTATCCAAAGCTTCATCTATTGCTGCGCGAAGACACTACAGCTCACCTTCTCCATGCATTACGTTTAGGTGAGCTAGATGTATTGATTCTCGCGTTACCGATTGATATTGGCCAAATGGAGAGCCGTATTGTTGGACGAGATCCTTTTCGAATGGTGATTAGTCGTCAACAAGCAGACGGTATTCGAGTTCCCATTAAGTATGATGATTTGCCGGATGAATCGGTTTTTTTGCTAGAGCATGAGCATTGTTTAACTGAGCATGCGGTATCTGCTTGTCAATTAACAGATAAAGAGAAGATCAATCCATTTACCGCTACCAGTTTACACACATTAGTACAAATGGTGGCTAACGGACTTGGTACAACTTTTATTCCACAAATGGCGATTGATCATGGTTTGTTAGAGAATCAAAATTTGGTTGTTATTGATCCGCCGGGTCAACAAGCTTATCGCGAAATTGGTCTGGTATGGCGGCCGAGTTCATCTCGTTACCTTACTTTTGAGCAATTAGCGGATGTGGTGGCAGAGCTATTATAGCGTTTAGTCGTAGGCAAAATTTTGCCATTAACCAGTATAAGCGCGCTGTTGTAGTGCGCTTTTTTAGTATTTTATACTATTGGTGACCGTTTGATTGTCAAATTTTACAGTAATAAATTTTTGAAGCTTTCATAAAATAGTAAAAATTCACACCGTTAATTTTACATAAATAACAGACATCGCTGTTTAAACCTGCTGATATTTTCTCTCTCTCACTCCTGCTGTCATTGAGATTACTCAACTCAGCCACCTTCTGCTTGTCTGTTTTAAGTCTTTTTATTCTGCTTTCTTTTGGTAATTAAATTACGTAATAAGTTACATTTTCAATCGGTTGGGTGTGATCAGGGTTGAAACGGAATAAAACTTCGAATTTAACCAATTGATAACTTTTGCTCTTTTATAGTAAAGCCTTATAGGGTAAGGTTTAAATCAAGTTTTAATACTAATGTCTAGCTTGGGATGGCTTGTGTTTAGGTCAATTTTGAGAGACGGTATAAAGACTAAAACAGCCTAGGATAAGAAATATCAAAAGCAATAATTTGTAGTTTTAAAGTTACAAATGTATTTTGCCAACTCAATAAGGAAAATGGTTATGCTTGCTCAAACTTCAGAGACGTCACAATTACACGATCAACATCCCAATTCCGAAGCTCGGCTTGAGGTGGTGGGGACTTTGTCTCCTGAGCATCAGGCCATTTTCCCATCAGCAGCTCAAACCTTCTTAACGGCGTTGTGTGGGCAATTTGCTTCACGAGTGGACACTTTACTGAGCGAGCGAGAGCGTCAGCAATCGTGGATTGATCAAGGTAATCTGCCAGATTTTTTAGCTCAAACACAAGAGATTCGCGAAGGGAGCTGGAAAATTCTTGGTATACCCCAAGATCTCCGAGATCGCCGAGTGGAAATTACCGGACCGACTGAACGCAAGATGGTGATTAACGCGTTAAATGCCAACGTGAAAGTATTTATGGCCGACTTTGAAGATTCTATGGCACCCGCTTGGGATAAGGTATTGGATGGCCAGGTGAATTTACGTGATGCCGTCAATGGTACGATCAGTTATAGCAATCCAGATAATGGCAAGGTGTACCAATTAACAGAGCATCCAGCGGTGTTAATTTGTCGGGTGCGAGGATTGCATCTGAAAGAAAAACATGTCTCTTTTGCAGGGCAAGCGATTCCAGGTTCTTTATTTGATTTTGCGTTGTACTTCTTCAATAACTATCAAGCCTTACTCAAAAAAGGCAGTGGCCCTTATTTTTATCTGCCTAAGTTACAAGCCTATCAAGAAGCACAGTGGTGGAGTGAGGTATTCCATTTTACAGAAGATTATTTTGGTTTAGATACCGGGACGATTAAAGCCACCGTGTTAATTGAAACCTTACCTGCTGTTTTTCAGATGGATGAAATTCTCTTTGCTCTCAAAGAACATATTGTTGGGCTTAATTGTGGGCGTTGGGATTATATCTTTAGCTATATCAAAACGTTGAAAAAACACCCTGATCGTATATTGCCCGATCGTCAAGTGGTGACGATGGATAAGCCATTTTTAAATGCTTATTCGCGACTCTTGATCTATACCTGCCATCGACGAGGTGCGTTGGCAATGGGAGGGATGGCAGCCTTCATTCCAGCAAAAGATCCGGCAGTCAATGCGCAAGTGTTGGAAAAAATACGGCATGACAAAATGCTGGAAGCGGAAAATGGTCATGATGGTACTTGGGTCGCTCACCCTGGCCTTGCTGATACGGCAATGGAGGTTTTTAACCATGTTTTGGGTGAGCGAGATAATCAGTTGGATGTCACTCGAATGTCTGATGCCCCAATCCATGCCGAGGATCTGCTTCAGCCTTGTGATGGCCCCCGAAGTGAAGACGGAATGCGGCATAACATTCGGGTTGCGCTGCAATACATCGAAGCTTGGATTTCAGGCAATGGTTGTGTCCCAATCTATGGCTTAATGGAAGATGCGGCAACCGCTGAAATTTCCCGAGCCTCTATTTGGCAATGGATTCAACACGGGAAAACTTTAGATAACGGACAGGTGGTAACGAAAGACTTGTTCCGTACCTATCTCGCGCAAGAAATTGAAGTCGTGAAAGCCGAAATAGGCGAGGAACGTTTTAATCATGGACGCTTTACGGAAGCGGCTGACTTGATGGAGCGTTTAACCACCAGCGATGAGTTAAGCAACTTTTTAACCATACCGGGTTATGACTACTTAGCTTAGCCATCTTAGCTTAGCCATCTTAGCTTAGCCATCACATGAACACTTAACGTGAAACACAATCTTCAAAATCAGCCAGCATGGATCTGATGGCGAAAAGGAAGCAACAGACGTGGATATTGTAGCCACCTATTACAAGAGGGATAGATTATGACATTGACTCGCCGCCAACAAATTGAAGCACTAGAAAAAGAGTGGGCAACCAACCCGCGTTGGAAAAACGTTAAACGAACCTACAGTGCGGAAGACGTAGTGAATTTACGGGGATCGGTGACTCCAGCTAATACCATTGCGCAGCGTGGAGCGGATAAACTTTGGTCACTGGTAAATGGTGACGCTAAAAAAGGTTATGTGAATTGTCTAGGTGCATTGACTGGTGGACAAGCGGTTCAGCAAGCCAAAGCGGGAATTGAAGCGATTTATCTTTCAGGATGGCAAGTGGCGGCAGATAATAATACCGCGGGCACCATGTATCCTGATCAATCGTTATATCCGGTTGATTCGGTACCGAGTGTGGTTAAACGGATCAATAATGCTTTTCGTCGTGCAGACCAAATACAGTGGTCAAATGGTAAATCGCCTCAGGATGAAGGTGGAATCGATTATTTTCTTCCTATCGTTGCTGATGCTGAAGCGGGGTTTGGTGGGGTACTCAATGCTTACGAATTGATGAAATCGATGATCGAGGCGGGAGCGGCAGGTGTCCATTTTGAAGATCAATTAGCATCGGTGAAGAAGTGTGGCCATATGGGCGGAAAAGTACTGGTTCCGACTCAAGAGGCAGTTCAAAAATTGATCGCTGCACGTTTAGCGGCAGATGTATCCGGCACCACGACACTCGTGATTGCACGAACGGATGCCAATGCAGCAGATCTTCTGACTTCGGATTGCGACCCTTATGATGCGGATTTTATTGTCGGAGAGCGTACCGCTGAAGGTTTCTATCGGGTCAGAGCTGGGATTGATCAAGCGATTTCTCGCGGGCTTGCGTACGCGCCTTATGCCGATTTAGTGTGGTGTGAAACAGCGAAACCGGATCTCGAAGAAGCTCGTAAATTTGCAGAGGCGATTCTTGCACAATATCCTGAACAACTATTGGCTTATAACTGTTCTCCTTCCTTTAACTGGGAAAAGAACTTAGACGCTGAGACGATTGCGAAATTCCAGCAAGAGTTGGCGGATATGGGCTATAAATATCAGTTTATTACTTTGGCTGGGATTCATAACATGTGGTTTAACATGTTTGAACTGGCTCATGCTTATGCACAAGGCGAAGGAATGCGCCACTATGTGGAAATGGTACAACGCAAAGAGTTTGCAGCGGCAGAAAAAGGCTATACGTTTGTTGCTCATCAGCAAGAGGTAGGTACTGGATACTTTGATAAGATGACCAATACGATTCAAGGAGGAGCATCTTCTGTCACAGCGCTAACTGGGTCGACTGAAGAAGATCAATTTTAATGGTATTCAAAGAGAGTACGCTTTAATCATCTGAAAAGATGACGATACTCACTGCTGTTGCGACACAATTTGAGCGGCGAGAGCCGCTCTTTTCTTGCTCAGAGAAGCGGTATATTGTCTAACCGTTGAATGAGCGTTTAACTGGCATTAAATGTCATCGCGAAAGGTCAACAGACCTTAAAGGAGATTATCTTCCATACTTTCATCCAACTCGATTTCATCAGGCTCTGCATCCTCTTGTAATTCAAGGAGATTAATTGCAATGGTTACAAAGTCGCTATCGGTGATGATTCCCACTAATTCACCTTTTGATACCACAGGTAAGCAGCCAACTTTATGCCTTTGCATATATTTGGCGCTCTCTTTTAAACCCGCTTGAGGCGCAACCGACATCACTCCAGTATGCATCACTTGATAGATAGGGGTTTCTTCCGTGTATGAAGCCTCAGTTTGTTGGTTATATAAACTCGATTCTTGGGCCGAGAGGACGTCTCGATGTGTGACCACGCCGAGTAGTTTACGGTTGGCATCAACAATGGGAATATGACGAATATCCAAAGCCTCCATCATATGCCGAGCATCACCCAGAGTGTGTGTACGCAACAAGGTGTGTGGGTTGCGTGTCATCATGTCTTCAACCTTGATCATAACCAACTCCTTTTTCTATTTTTTATCGTTAAGCCTGTTTTTATCTGTAAGCACGTATCTGTAAGCACGGTAGTATAACGATGCTTTGTCTGTTGAACATTTATCCTCTAGCTAAACTATAGTGTTTTTATTGCAAAATATCTGAGAGTTCAGTCTGTTTTTATCAGCAAGCAACAGAGAGTCGCTGGTCACTTTTGATTACACTCTATTGCTTGGTTTATTGATCAACAGGTTGTACAAGCCTGTATCTTAATACCGCTAAGGTATATACTGTCGCGCCGCGAAATAAACCATCGCTAATTTAACGAACTAAGAAAGAGTCATGCAAGTTTCAGATTTTTATTTTGATCTCCCGGATGAGTTGATCGCTCGTTATCCGAAGGAGCAAAGAACCTCAAGCCGTCTTTTACGCTTAGATGGTAATACGGGATCTCTGGTAGATGGCACATTTACCGATGTTTTACACTACGTAGAGCCGGGGGATTTGCTGGTATTTAACAATACGCGAGTCATTCCTGCTCGAATGTTTGGCCGTAAAGTCACCGGTGGCAAAATAGAAGTGTTGGTTGAGCGAATGTTGGATGAACATTCTATTTTAGCCCATGTACGTAGCTCTAAGCCCCCCAAACCCGGAGCTGAACTTTATTTGGGAGAGCAAGATGAATACCATGCAACCATGATCGCTCGCCATGATGCGTTGTTTGAGATTCATTTTAGTGCGCAAACGCCGGTATTAGAAATCCTTAACCATATTGGTCATATGCCGCTTCCTCCTTATATTGATCGTCCGGATGAAGAGGCGGATAAAGAGCGCTATCAAACGGTTTATAACCAAAAACCGGGAGCCGTCGCGGCACCAACTGCTGGTTTACATTTTGACCAAGCTTTGCTTGAGCAAATTAAAGCCAAAGGGGTTGAATTTGCCTATGTGACTTTGCATGTGGGGGCTGGGACATTCCAACCGGTGCGGGTAGAAAACATCCAGGATCACCATATGCATGCCGAGTATGTCGAAGTACCACAAGAGGTGGTTGAAGCGATTGCGGCGACAAAGGCCCGAGGAGGTCGGATCATCGCGGTTGGCACCACATCAGTACGTTCATTGGAAAGTGCAGCGCAAGATGCATTGAAGAAGGGAACGGCACTGGTTCCTTTTTTTGGTGATACGGATATATTTATCTTCCCTGGATACCAATATCAGCTCGTCGACGGTTTGATCACCAATTTTCATTTACCAGAATCAACTTTAATTATGTTAGTCAGCGCTTTTGCTGGCTATGAACATACCATGGCTGCCTATCGACATGCTGTAGCGCAACAATATCGCTTCTTTAGTTATGGTGATGCCATGTTTATTGATAAAAAATTGGACTAATTTTGTCCTGAACTTTTAGACCGTCAGACTGTTTCTCTGACATTGGAGGCTTTGTGAAATTAACGTTTGAGCTAAAAAAGAAGAATGGCAATGCGCGCCGAGGTCAATTGACTTTTGAACGTGGCACCGTGCAAACCCCTGCGTTTATGCCAGTCGGTACTTATGGTACGGTGAAGGGAATGACTCCAGAAGAAGTCGCAGATACAGGGGCTGAAATTCTATTGGGTAACACATTCCATTTATGGCTTCGTCCCGGACAAGAAGTGATGAAAATGCATGGGGACTTGCATGATTTTATGAACTGGAAAGGCCCGATTTTGACTGACTCGGGTGGTTTCCAAGTGTTTAGTTTGGGAGATATTCGTAAGATAACCGAGGAAGGGGTTCATTTCCGTAACCCAGTCAATGGTTCGAAAATTTTTATGGATGCAGAAAAATCCATGGAAATTCAAAAGGATTTAGGGTCTGATATTGTCATGATTTTTGACGAATGTACCCCTTATCCGGCTACTCATGACGAAGCGAAAAAGTCGATGGAAATGTCTTTGCGTTGGGCGCAGCGTTCTCGAGATCACTTTGATAAACTAGAAAATCCGAATTCACTATTTGGGATTGTTCAAGGTGGCGTCTATGAGGATTTACGCGATGTTTCTGTGAAAGGGTTAACGGAAATCGGTTTTGATGGTTATGCCGTGGGCGGTTTAGCAGTTGGAGAACCTAAACAAGATATGCATCGAATCCTTGAGCACACGTGTCCGCAGCTTCCTGAAGATAAGCCCCGTTACTTGATGGGTGTCGGTAAACCGGAAGATTTAGTAGAAGGCGTTCGCCGTGGGATTGACATGTTTGACTGCGTTATGCCGACCCGAAATGCCCGTAATGGTCACTTATTTGTGACTGGTGGTGTGATCAAGATCCGTAATGCGGCACATAAAACCGATACAACCCCTCTCGATCCGCATTGTGACTGTTACACTTGCAAAAATTATTCTAAATCGTACTTACACCATTTGGATCGCTGTAATGAGATTCTCGGTGCGCGTTTGAATACCATCCATAACTTGCGCTACTACCAGCGCCTAATGGCGAGTATTCGCAGTGCGATTGATGAAGATCGCTTTGAGCAGTTTGTGGTGGAGTTTTACGCACGTCGTGAACGTGACGTTCCCCCGTTACAAACTGAACAAGTATAATTGTGTACACCGAGATCAATTTATCCTTATCATGGCTTGAATTTATCTTGGTGTATCCCAATACCAATAATATTACAAACAATAACTTAGAGGACGTTTCTCAATGAGTCTAATTTCTGTCGCTCATGCAGCAGGTGAAGGTACATCACAAGGTGGTGGTTTCGAAATGCTGATCATGCTTGGTATGTTTGCGGTGATTTTCTATTTTATGATTTTCCGCCCACAGTCTAAACGTGTTAAAGAGCATAAAAACTTGATGGCCTCTATGGCGAAAGGAGATGAAGTGCTCACCAGTGGTGGGTTGGTTGGCAAAATTACTAAAATTGCTGATGATAATGACTTTATTTCAATTGAATTGAATCACGCTAATGAAGTTGTGATCAAAAAAGACTTCGTCACTGCAGTGTTACCTAAAGGTACGCTTAAATCTCTGTAAAACAGCTAGAGGATCCTCGCTGTGTTAAACCGTTATCCGTTATGGAAGTATTTAATGGTCGTGTTTGCCATTGCCATTTCCGCTTTATATGCACTTCCAAATCTGTACGGTGAAGATCCGGCTATTCAAGTTACAGGGGCGCGAGGCGCCTCTGTAGATATGTCAACGCTGGATGCTGTCACTCAGGCGCTCGATAAAGCGCATCTTTCTCATAAATCCATTGCTCTTGAAAATGGTTCCATTCTTGTCCGCTTTAATGATACCGATACGCAGATCAGCGCGCGCGATATGATTAATGAGGCGCTTGGTAGCGATACTATTGTTGCTTTAAACCTTGCCCCTTCGACACCGAGTTGGCTGGAGTCAATTGGTGCTGCTCCGATGAAGTTGGGGCTTGACCTTCGTGGTGGTGTTCACTTCCTGATGGAAGTAGATATGGACGCTGCGATGGACAAACTGGTCAACCAACAAGAAGAGGCATTTCGTAGTGAGCTTCGTGATGAAAAAATTCGTTATCGAGCTATCCGCGCACAAGCCGACTCGGTTGAGTTGATTTTGCGCGATGCCGATCAACTGACTCAAGCGAAGCAACTTCTCGAGCCGAACCATCGCGATATGACGTTTGTGACTTCAGAAAATGATGGCCGTTTTGTGCTACAAGCTAAGTTTACTGAAGCGCGTTTACAAGAGATTCGTAATTACGCGGTTGAGCAAAATATCACTATTTTACGTAACCGAGTGAATGAGCTGGGGGTTGCAGAACCTTTGGTTCAGCGCCAAGGTGCAACACGTATTGTGGTAGAGCTGCCCGGTGTACAAGATACAGCTCGAGCCAAAGAAATCTTAGGTGCGACGGCGACGCTTGAATTCCGCGAAGTCGATTCTAGTGCTGATCTTGCCGCG
>NZ_NBUS01000043.1:337188-353320 GCF_002749895.1 Vibrio fujianensis
AGCAGCAGGGCGTGTGCCAGCTGGGAGCGAGGTGAAATTTGACCGAGATGGTCGCCCAGTCGTATTAAAAAGACGGGTAATTTTAGGTGGTTCAAGTATTACCGATGCGAGTTCTAGTAACGATGAATATGGTCGTCCTCAGGTGAATATTTCTCTTGATAGTGAAGGCGGTAGTAAAATGGCCGCATTTTCAAGAAATAATATTGGCAAGCTAATGGCGACCGTCTTTGCTGAATATAAAGACAGTGGCGAACGTCATGCCGATGGTAAAGTCATTCTTGAAAAACACGAAGAGGTGATTAACCAAGCGACGATTCAGTCGGCATTAGGTCGCAAGTTCCGAATTACCGGAATTGATTCTGTTTCAGAAGCGCATAACTTAGCGTTGCTACTGCGTGCTGGTGCCTTGATCGCACCGATTTCGATTGTCGAAGAACGAACGATTGGCCCTTCAATGGGGCAGCAAAACATTGATATGGGCATTCAAGCCTGTGTTTGGGGTTTGTTGGCGGTGATGATCTTTACCGCGCTTTACTATCGTAAATTTGGCTTAATTGCTAACGTGGCTTTGGTTTCAAACCTTGTGTTAATTATCGGTGTGATGTCGATGATTCCGGGCGCAACCATGACCTTACCGGGTATTGCGGGTATCGTTTTAACGGTCGGTATGGCGGTGGATGCAAACGTACTTATCTTCGAGCGTATTCGAGAAGAGCTACGGGAAGGTCGTAATCCTCAGCAAGCGATTCACCAAGGGTATGCGAATGCCTTTAGTACCATTGCGGATGCTAACATTACCACGCTAATCACAGCGATTATCTTGTTTGCTGTGGGTACTGGCGCGATTAAAGGTTTTGCGGTGACGCTGTCTATCGGTATTTTAACCTCCATGTTTACTGCAATTATTGGCACTCGTTGTATTGTCAATTTATTGTATGGCGGTAAACGTATCAACAAATTGTCGATCTAAGGCTAGGAATCATTATGTTTCAAATTCTTAAAGCAGAGAAAACGATCGACTTTATGCGTTGGTCGAAACTTACGTTTCTCTTATCATTACTAATGATTGGAGCCTCGATTTTTACCTTAGCGACGAAGGGATTAAATTGGGGGTTAGATTTCACGGGGGGGACTCTGATTGAGGTGGGTTTTGAGCAGCCCGCACATTTAGATCAAATTCGTGATGCACTAGAGGCGAAGGGGTTTGGCGATGCCACGGTGCAAAACTTTGGTTCAGCACGCGATGTCATGGTTCGTTTACGCCCACGGGAAGGTATTGCTGGCGAAACGCTGGGTAATCAAATCCTCAGTGCGATTGAAGAAGGTACTGGTGAGCATGTCGACATGCGACGTATTGAATTCGTTGGGCCGAATGTTGGCGATGAACTCGCAGAGGCGGGAGGATTGGCAATCCTCGCTTCATTGATCTGTATTTTGCTTTATGTCTCGATGCGTTTTGAGTGGCGTCTTGCGTCTGGTGCGGTACTTTCACTTGCTCACGATGTGATGATTACGCTCGGTATTTTCTCGTTCCTTCAAATCGAAATTGATCTGACCATTGTGGCGGCGTTGCTAACGGTCGTTGGTTATTCATTGAATGATACCATCGTTGTATTTGACCGGATTCGAGAAAACTTTCGCAAACTCCGTAAAGGTGAACCCGTAGAGGTTATTAATAACTCGATTACTCAGACGTTAAGTCGAACCTTAATTACCTCTGGGACGACCTTATTTGTTGTTATTGCTCTGTTTGTCCAAGGTGGGGCGAATATTCATGGTTTTGCGACGGCGTTGTTGCTCGGTATTACCGTGGGGACTTATTCCTCCATCTATGTTGCTTCTGCCTTATCCTTGAAGCTAGGGATTACGCGTGAACATCTTCTACCTCAGCAGGTAGAAAAAGAAGGTGCACAACTCGATGAGTTACCGTAATCGAGCATAACAGATAACGATAAAAAAACCGCTGACTTGTGCAGCGGTTTTTTGTTATAGCCTTCGGTGTCGTTATTTTAAAATCGCACTATTACCATTGTCTCGGATATGCTGAAGCAGAGCCTTCACGCCTCGTGGACTTGAGCCAACGATATTACCTGATTGCATGTAGTTAGTACCGCCTGCGAAATCAGTCAAAATTGCCCCCGCTTCACGAGCAATCAATTCGCCAGCGGCCATGTCCCATGGTTTTAATCCAAGCTCAAAATAGCCATCAACACGGTTTGAGGCTAGGTAGCAAAGATCCAATGCTGCAGAGCCTGTACGACGAAAATCAGCACACTCGACAAAGAGTGAAGAAACGATGTTGATATAAGATTCTGAATGTTGTTTTTGCTTAAATGGGAAACCGGTGGCGAGTACAGCACCTTGGAGATCTTTTAGCGGTTTAACGCGAATACGAGCATTATTTAATTGAGCACCAGAGCCACGTTGAGCAGTAAATAACTCATTTAACATCGGGTCATAAACACATGCCACTTCAGTTCTGCCTTTCATGCGTACCGCAATTGAAACAGCGAAATGTGGTAAACCTTTCACAAAGTTAGTGGTGCCATCCAGTGGGTCGATGATCCATTGTACGTCTTTATCTTTACCTTCGATAAGACCGCTTTCTTCTGCCACGATACAGTGTTCAGGATAAGAGCTTTGAATGGTGGCAATGATCATTGCTTCGGCTTCTTTGTCTACATTAGTAACAAAGTCATTGGTGCCTTTTTGAATGGATTCAATTTTGTCAGCATTTTCTAGAGATTTAGCAATATGATTGCCTGCTTTTCGCGCTGCGCGAATAGCAATATTTAGCATAGGATGCATACGAGTTTCCCAACGGATGTTAAAGAACGAAAAAGCGGAGCGGAGTATAGCAAAACTACGACAAAAAGGAAGTGGTTATTTTTTGCTCGACCAATGCATAAAGAGAGAAAGGGTCTGACCATTTTAGTCAAGTTTATGTTAGGCTATGGCGATTAAATCTAAGCGACTTGATGCCTTTTCTGCTGGTATGTGTTGCAGATGTGGCTGTTCTTCAATTATCGCGTTTATCGATGCTGATAAAAATCGCGTTATTCATCATCGAACAGTAACTTGAAGTGAGATGCATCACTAAATCAATTCGTGGATTAAAAAGTTGTTTAGGTATATTCAATAGGCTCTGTTCATCTTATGTTAGATAATGTAAAAGTCGTTTTAGTTGGAACTTCTCATTCTGGAAATATTGGTTCAGCTGCTAGAGCTATGAAAGTGATGGGATTGAGTCAACTGGTTTTGGTTGATCCGCAATGTGAAATTGATGCCCAAGCAATGGCTTTAGCGGCCGGAGCGAGTGATATAGCACTCAACGCAAAGGTGACCAAAACCTTGAGTGAAGCCGTCGAGGATTGTCCGTTAGTCGTGGGAAGTAGTGCACGTTCTCGAACCTTAGAATGGCCGATGCTCACACCTCGTCAGTGTGGTAAAAAATTTGCAATTGAAGGAAAAAACCACTCGGTTGCCGTCGTTTTTGGGCGTGAACGGACAGGGTTAACCAATGAAGAGCTGCAACGTTGCCATTATCATGTGTGTATCCCTGCCAACCCTGAATACAGCTCATTGAATTTAGCAATGGCCGTTCAAACGATATGCTATGAGATTCGCGTCGCTTATTTAACTCAACAGCAAACACAGTTTTCTCCGCCGAGTGAGGTGGATTACCCTCGACATAAAGAGCTGGAAATGTTTTATCAGCATTTAGAAACTGTGCTGTTAACAACCGATTTTATCTCTCTTCAACAACCGGGTCAGGTGATGAATAAGTTGCGACGTTTATTTAGTCGAGCGCGTCCTGAATCTCAAGAAATTAATATTTTAAGAGGAATTCTGACCGCAGTAGAAAAGTCGTTAATCGATAAGTCGCAATGATTATGACCACTAAATTGAAGGGGTTAAATACCTGACTAAATTGGTCAACTAAATACTTGACCAATTTAGTCAGGTATGAAAGAATGTATTCTACATAGTCAATGTGGATACAGTGTGATATGAGACTTACATCTAAAGGAAGATACGCGGTGACAGCCATGTTAGATGTGGCTCTACATTCGCAGCAAACCCCAGTACCATTAGCGGATATTTCTGAACGGCAAGGCATTTCGCTGTCGTATTTAGAGCAGCTATTTTCTAAATTGCGTAAAGCAGGCTTGGTTGCTAGTGTCCGAGGCCCTGGCGGCGGTTATCGATTAGGTGCTGATGCCGACACCATTTCAATTGGTATTGTAATTGCTGCGGTTGATGAGTCGGTTGATGCGACAAAATGTAGCGGTAGAGGTGATTGCCAAGGTGGCATGCGCTGTCTTACCCACACATTATGGCGTGATTTAAGCTCACGTATTAGTGACTTCTTAAATAACATCACTCTTGGTGAGTTAATGATGGATAATGAAGTCTTACAAATTTCCGACCGACAAGGTATGGACCTTTCGGTTAACCAAGGGTTCGGCCATAAAAATTCTAAATCTGTCACGATTGGTGCCGCCCCCCTTGGCCTTAACGTTCGCTCATAGCGGCAATGTTTTACACTGGAGTAGAAAATGAAACTGCCTATTTATTTAGACTATTCAGCAACATGCCCTGTAGATCCTCGGGTTGCTGAAAAGATGGTTCAGTACATGACGATGGATGGAACGTTTGGTAACCCAGCGTCGCGATCGCATCGTTATGGCTGGCAGGCAGAAGAGGCTGTCGATACGGCTCGTGAGCAAATCGCTGATCTATTGAATGCGGATCCGCGTGAAATTGTTTTTACGTCCGGTGCAACCGAATCTGATAATTTAGCGATTAAAGGTGCTGCGCATTTTTATGCAAAGCAAGGTAAGCATATTATTACATGTAAAACCGAGCATAAGGCAGTTCTTGATACCACTCGCCAATTGGAACGTGAAGGGTTTGAAGTTACTTACCTTGAGCCGGAAAGTAACGGCTTAATCGATATAAATAAATTAGCTGAAGCCATGCGTGATGACACAATTCTTGTGTCGATTATGCATGTTAATAATGAAATTGGCGTGATTCAAGATATTGCTGCCATTGGTGAGTTATGTCGCTCACGGAAAATCATTTTTCATGTCGACGCTGCTCAATCAGCAGGTAAAATTGCCATTGATGTTCAGGCGATGAAAGTTGATTTAATTTCATTATCAGCACATAAAATTTATGGCCCCAAAGGGATTGGCGCATTATATATTCGTCGCAAACCACGCATTCGACTTGAAGCGCAAATGCACGGTGGCGGTCATGAACGTGGTTTTCGTTCGGGAACCTTACCAACCCATCAAATCGTTGGTATGGGCGAAGCGTTCCGTATTGCCAAGCTAGAGATGAAGCAAGACTATGATCATGCAAAGACGCTTCGTGAACGGTTATTGAATGGTGTGAAAGAGATGGAAGCGGTAACCATTAATGGTGATCTCGACCAGCGAGTTCCTCATAACCTCAATATCAGTTTTGCCTTTGTCGAAGGTGAATCCTTGTTAATGGCATTAAAAGATCTAGCGGTATCTTCTGGTAGTGCGTGTACTTCTGCCAGCTTAGAACCTTCCTACGTCTTACGTGCCTTAGGTTTAGATGATGAATTAGCACACAGCTCTATTCGTTTCTCATTCGGTCGTTTTACGACAGAAGAAGAGATAGACTACGCGATCGAATTAATTCGTGTCGCGGTAAATAAACTACGCGACATGTCTCCTCTATGGGATATGTATAAAGAAGGAGTGGATTTAAACAGTGTTGAGTGGGCTCATCACTAATTATTCCACCAGTATAGAGGATGCGAGGTAACTATCATGGCATACAGCGAAAAAGTTATTGATCACTACGAGAATCCACGTAACGTTGGTTCTTTTGATAAAGAAGATCCATCCATCGGGAGCGGTATGGTTGGTGCCCCCGCCTGTGGTGATGTGATGCGACTGCAAATCAAAGTGTCTCCTGAAGGCATTATTGAAGATGCAAAATTTAAAACTTATGGATGCGGTAGTGCTATCGCATCGAGTTCCTTAGTCACTGAATGGGTCAAAGGGAAATCAATCGATGAAGCGGCATCGATTAAAAATGCCGAAATCGCAGAAGAGTTAGAACTACCACCGGTAAAAGTGCATTGTTCTATTTTAGCTGAAGATGCGATTAAAGCGGCCGTTGCCGATTATAAGAAAAAACACCAATAGTCATTTATTTAGGAGCAGAGTTTCTGCTCCTACTCTTTTATTCATTGACCAGCAAGGTTGTAGTATGGCCATAACGTTAACAGAAACCGCAGCAAATCGAGTTCAATCATTTCTAGATAGCCGAGGAAAAGGGCTCGGTTTACGCTTAGGAGTGAAAACGACAGGATGCTCAGGTATGGCGTATGTGCTCGAATTTGTTGATGAGCTAAACGAAGATGATCAAGTTTTCGAAGATCACGGAGTCAAAGTGATTATTGATGCGAAAAGTTTAGTCTATCTAGATGGCACTGAACTTGATTATAAAAAAGAAGGCTTGAATGAAGGCTTTGAATTCAATAATCCGAATGCAAAAAGTGAATGTGGTTGTGGGGAAAGCTTCAATGTTTAATGGCAGACACCGTTAGTTTGATCATCAATAAGTCATCAGATACTTTTTTAGGGCATAAGAGAAACGCCATCCATTGATCCAGCGTTAGCGACGGTAGAAGGACCAAAAACTAATGAATTATTTTGAACTATTTGGGCTACCAACTCAGTATCAACTGGATGGTAGCCTTCTTTCTTCTCAGTTCCGTGAGTTGCAAAAACGATTTCACCCAGATAATTTTGCAACCGCATCTGAGCGTGATCGTCTGATGGCGGTACAAAAAGCGACCGAAATTAACGATGCTTATCAAGTATTGAAAAATCCAATTGCTCGTGCTGAATATTTGCTAACGCAATATGACATAACCTTAGCCGGAGAACAGCAAACCTTGCAAGACGCCCACTTTTTGATGGAACAAATGGAACTAAGGGAAGAGCTGGAATTATTAGCACAAGCTCCCAATGAAGATGCACTATGGGCTTTTGAAACCCAAGTTACACAGTCTTATCAAGCGCATTTACAACAGGTCGAGCTTGAACTAAATAGCGAACAGTGGCAGCAGGCCGCTGATACTGTCCGTAAATTAAAATTTATTGCCAAATTAAAAACTGAAATAGAACGAGTCGAAGAAAAACTGCTCGGCTAATTCAAATAAAAGGACCGATCCATGGCATTACTTCAAATTGCAGAACCCGGTCAAAGTTCGGCCCCTCACCAACATAAATTGGCCGCGGGGATCGACTTGGGGACAACTAACTCTCTAGTCGCCTCTGTTCGAAGCGGCATTGCGACGCCTTTAGCCGATGAACAAGGCCGGAAGATTCTACCTTCGGTTGTGCATTACGCTCATGAACAGACGTTGGTTGGTGATGTTGCGCGTGAGCATGCAGAGCATGATCCTGCGCATACCATCATCTCGGTGAAACGTCTGATTGGTCGTTCGCTAAAAGATATCGAAACCCGTTATACCCAATTGCCTTATCACTTTAAATCGAGTGAACAAGGTTTACCTATGATTCAAACCCCACAAGGGGATAAAAATCCGATTCAAGTCTCTGCCGACATTTTGAAAAAGCTCGCTGAGCGAGCACAGAATCACTTAGGTGGTGAACTGGCAGGGGTAGTGATTACGGTTCCAGCATACTTTGATGATGCTCAGCGGGCAGGCACCAAAGACGCGGCCAATCTCGCTGGATTACACGTTTTACGCCTACTCAATGAGCCGACCGCTGCGGCAATCGCTTATGGGCTAGACTCTGGCCAAGAAGGCGTTATTGCCGTTTATGATTTAGGTGGTGGAACCTTTGATATTTCGATTTTACGCTTATCAAAAGGTGTGTTCGAAGTCTTAGCAACGGGGGGCGATTCCGCTTTAGGTGGTGATGATTTCGACCACCTTATTGCCGAATATTTGCAAACCGAAATTGGCTTATCCGCACCACTGAGTGCGGATAGACGCCGAGTGTTGCTCGATACCGCAACGCAAGCAAAAATCGCCTTAACTGAGCAAGATAAAACCAATATCGAAGTTTTCGGTTGGCAAGGAGAGCTAACGCGCAGCACGTTAAATGAGTTGATCCAACCACTGATCAAAAAAACGCTACTGTCGTGTCGTCGGGCATTGAAAGATGCTCAGGTCAGTGCGAAAGAGGTCTTGCAAGTGGTCATGGTTGGTGGATCAACCCGTACACCATTAGTTCGAGAATTAGTGGGGGAATTTTTTGGTCGCCCCCCTCTTACCGAGATTAACCCGGATGAAGTGGTCTCGATTGGCGCTGCGATTCAAGCTGACATATTAGTCGGTAATAAACCCGATGCAGAAATGTTGCTATTGGATGTTATTCCCCTCTCATTAGGCATTGAAACCATGGGGGGATTGGTGGAAAAAATCATTCCACGGAATACCACCATTCCGGTTGCTCGCGCCCAAGAATTTACCACATTTAAGGATGGACAAACGGCCATGAGCGTCCATATCGTGCAAGGAGAGCGTGAGTTGGTGGATGACTGTCGGTCACTCGCTCGATTTTCATTAAAAGGCATTCCCCCAATGACTGCTGGTGCGGCTCACATTCGAGTGACCTACCAAGTGGATGCGGACGGCTTACTCTCTGTCACCGCTATGGAAAAAAGCACAGGGGTTCAAGCTGAAATACAAGTTAAGCCTTCCTACGGCTTAAGCGATACCGAAGTGGCTGAAATGCTAAAAGAGTCGATGGCTTATGCTAAAGAAGACATGCAAACCCGGGCTCTGGTTGAACAAAAAGTTGAAGCGGATCGGGTGATTGAGGGCTTAATTGCCGCGATGCAAGCCGATGGTGACGAGCTATTGACAGCTCAAGAGCGTGAAACATTACTTGTCGCCATAGAATCGCTCATTGAACTTCGCAATGGCGACGACGCTGATGCCATTGAGCAAGGGATTAAAGAGACGGATAAAGTGAGCCAAGCGTTTGCTTCCCGTCGTATGGATAAATCCATTCGAGCGGCATTAGCTGGCCACTCTGTTGACGAAATTTGAGAGAAAAAATATGCCGAAAATTATCGTATTGCCTCATGATACTTTATGCCCCGATGGTGCGGTTTTGGATGCCAATCGTGGTGAAAGTGTGCTTGATGTAGCCTTAAAAAATGGTATTCATATTGAACATGCTTGTGAGAAATCTTGTGCTTGTACTACCTGTCATGTCGTTATCCGTGAAGGGTTTGATTCTTTAGATGAGAGTGACGAGCTTGAAGATGATATGTTAGATAAAGCTTGGGGGTTAGAGCCCGAATCTCGTTTGAGTTGCCAAGCAAAAGTGGCTGATGAAGATTTAGTGATCGAAATTCCCAAATATTCACTGAATCACGCGAAAGAAGATCATTAATTTATGCTCATTCCCTCATTTTTTATCTAAAGGGGATGAATTACACTAGGGAGCTTGTTATGAAATGGACAGACTCACGGGACATTGCCATTGAACTTTGTGAACAATATCCTGATGTCGAACCTCAAAATGTACGCTTTACTGATCTACACCAATGGATTTTAGATTTGGATGATTTTAATGATGATCCTGATCGTTCAAATGAAAAAATTCTTGAAGCTATTATCCTGTGTTGGATGGATGAGCGAGATTAAAATCCACGCTCAAATTTGAGTCGAGTGAGTATGCTAAAAAGCGGGCCTGATGGTCCGTTTTTTTATCAAGTAACCACTTTTTACAGAAAAAGTACCTTTAAAAGTGAATCATTTGGTATGGTCGAGAATATCGTCCAGTGATTGGCTAAAGCGATCATATCGCCAAACGACTTGGAGCGGCAGGTTCTCGGCCAGTGAGTTTATCCCTATCAGCATAGACCGACTATATGATTGGATAAACAAACCCAGCCCACATCACTGCATCTGCAAGTCAAAATGGTATAAAGAGTATTTGGAATAACATCATATAAAAAGACAAGGAGAAACCATGTCTACACCAATGTCGGTACGAATTAGTTTAGAACCAGCCCTGCCTCAGTGGGGAGAAAAAGCACTGATTTCATTTTCCGAACAAGCTGCTGTCATCCATCTTACGACAGCCAATGATATTGACAGCATTCAACGTGCGGCGCGTAAATTTGATAATCAAGGATTACGCCATCTATCTTTACAAGGCAATGAGTGGACGCTTGAAACCATTTGGGCATTCTATCAAGGCTATCGTGATGCGAAGAAGAAGAATGTACTGGAATGGAGCGAGCTAGAAAAAACCGCACAAACAGAGTTGCAAGCTCGTATTAAAGTTGCCGATTGGACACGAGACATCATCAATAAAAGCGCAGAAGAGGTCGCCCCGCGTCAACTGGCGACCATGGCCGCAGAATTTATCAAATCATTAGCGCCAGAGCAGGTTTCTTATCGTATCGTTAAAGATAAAGATCTATTAACGGAAGGCTGGGAAGGTATTTTTGCAGTAGGCCGAGGCTCAGAACGCACCTCTGCAATGTTACAATTAGATTTTAACCCGACAGGTGATGAGAATGCGCCAGTTTTCGCTTGTCTCGTCGGGAAGGGAATTACATTTGATTCAGGTGGTTACAGTTTAAAACCATCGAATTTTATGTCTGCCATGAAATCAGATATGGGGGGAGCGGCGACCATCACAGGGGCTCTTGGGCTGGCGATGATGCGAGGCGTAAATAAAAGAATTAAGCTGATTTTATGCTGTGCTGAAAATATGGTTTCTGGACGAGCGCTGAAATTAGGTGATGTGATTACTTATAAAAATGGTAAAACGGTAGAAATCATGAATACCGATGCCGAAGGACGCTTGGTTTTGGCTGATGGGCTTATTTATGCCTCAGAACAAAAACCTACGCTCATTATTGATTGTGCGACGCTGACCGGAGCGGCGAAAAATGCGTTAGGTAATGATTACCATGCCATGCTTAGCTTTGATGAGTCATTAGCGCATCAAGCTCTTAATGCCGCTAAAGAAGAGCACGAAGGCTTATGGCCTTTGCCTTTAGCTGAATTTCACCGTGATATGCTACCGTCTAATTTCGCCGATTTATCTAACATCTCATCGGGCGATTACTCACCAGGAGCGAGTACCGCAGCGGCATTCTTATCTTATTTTGTTGATAATTATCAACAAGGATGGTTGCATTTTGACTGTGCTGGAACTTATCGTAAATCGGCGAGTGACAAATGGCCCGCTGGAGCAACCGCGATGGGAGTTAAAACGCTTGCACGGCTACTAGTAGAACAGGCGAAATAATTTTTCATCTTCCTATCACAAAGGAAATAGAAGCCTATTAAGTTAGGCTTCTTATAACGATAAGAACTAGAAGGATATTCAATGGCTCTTGAAAAAACATTTTCTATTATTAAACCGGATGCAGTAAAGCGTAACTTAATTGGTGAAATTTATCACCGTATTGAGCAAGCAGGGCTACGGATCATTGCTGCTAAAATGGTGCACTTAACCGAACAGCAAGCGAGTGGTTTTTATGCTGAGCATGAGGGCAAACCCTTTTTTGATGAATTGAAAAAATTCATGACATCTGGCCCGATCATGGTTCAGGTACTTGAGGGAGAAAATGCGATTTCTCGCTATCGAGATTTAATGGGAACTACCAACCCAGAAGAGGCTGCTTGTGGTACGTTACGAGCTGATTATGCCTTGAGTATGCGTTATAACTCGGTGCATGGCAGTGATAGCCCAGAGTCAGCGGCGCGTGAAATCGAGTTTTTCTTTCCTGAAAGTGAAATTTGCTTACGATTAGATTCTTGATTTTTTAATCGTTTTATTTAAAGGCCCTCGGTGTAATCGGGCCTTTTGTGTGTATCAGGTTTAGTCAACAGGCCCTAGGGATAACGTGTCAAACACCTACTTATGGCAAGGTTTTTCGGCTCTTGTCGCGACTGCATAAAGGCTGTACAATTCGCGCCCTTAATTCTTGTTCCATCTCTGAGAGGCCACATGACCATGCAAAAAGTCAATCTACTCGATTTTGATCGTAAAGGCTTACGTACCTATTTTGCTGAAGAGTTAGGTGAAAAAGCTTTTCGTGCCGATCAAGTCATGAAGTGGATCTATCACTTTGGTTGTGATGACTTTGAAAAAATGACCAATATCAACAAGACATTACGCGAGAAATTACAAGCAAATTGCGAAATTAAAGCCCCTTATGTCTCTCAGGCTCAGCACTCTAATGATGGAACGATAAAATGGGCGATGCGTGTTGGAGATCAAGATGTTGAAACCGTCTATATCCCAGAGGAAGACCGTGCCACCTTGTGTGTCTCTTCTCAAGTTGGCTGTGCATTAGAATGTAAATTCTGTTCAACGGCTCAGCAAGGTTTTAACCGAAATCTACGTGTATCTGAAATTATTGGCCAAGTTTGGCGGGCTGCGCGTGAAATCGGTTTAGAAAAAGAAACAGGCCGACGTCCTATTACCAATGTGGTGATGATGGGGATGGGGGAACCGCTGTTGAACATGAAAAACCTGATTCCAGCGTTAGAAATTATGTTAGACGATCTAGGCTTTGGGTTATCAAAACGCCGTGTCACCGTCTCGACCTCTGGTGTGGTGTCTGGACTCGATCAAATGACGGGACAAATTGACGTCGCCTTAGCGATTTCTTTACATGCTCCCAATGATCAATTGCGTAGCGACATTATGCCGATCAATGATCGGTGGAATATCCAAGATTTCTTGGCATCAGTTCGTCGTTATATTGCTTCATCCAATGCTAACCGTGGCAAAGTAACGGTAGAGTATGTCTTGCTTGATCATGTTAATGACGGCACCGAGCACGCGCATGAGCTGGCTCAATTAATGAAAGATACGCCTTGTAAGATCAACTTAATCCCGTTTAACCCTTATCCTGGTTCGCCTTATAAAAAACCAAGCAATTCAAGGATTGATCGTTTCCAAAAAACGCTGATGCAATATGAACATACGGTAACAGTCCGTAAAACGCGAGGCGATGATATTGATGCTGCATGTGGACAATTAGTGGGAGAGGTTATCGACCGAACTAAGCGGACAAAATTGAAGGCACAGGCAGAGCAAATGATTCCAGTCAAAGCAATTTAATCTATGAGATAAGGCAGATTCAGTTCTGCCTTATCGGGAATACCGATGTCCCAATAAGTCCAATGATCATCCTCTTATTTTAACATTGACCCTGTTTGGGGCGTGTTTTTGTTACGTTTTCATGTCAATTTAACGAAAAATATTGACCTAGCTGTAATTTCTTTCCCAAATCAATGTTGTTTAGCGCTTAATATCCATTAGAATGATTTCTAACACTGCGTTCGAGTTTAATATCGAATAGAATATACGTGATATCCCAATCGCTTGGGGATTAGGACAACGCTTATTCGCCCTATTGATTAAAATATGGCGAGCTATTTAGCAAAGTCATTGCTTGCAAGTGAAAAAGGATCATTAAATTTTCCCTGTTCAAGTTACGCTTGCTTTACGCAACGAACAATCAATATAAAAACAAGCCAAAGCACGTGACGTGAACAAGAACATAAGAGATTAGTACTGCGGATGAACACAGAACAAGACAACAGCATCGACAATAAGCCATTAATACAACCGGGAACTTTACTGAAACAAAAGCGTGAGTCATTAGGGCTTAGCCAAAAGCAGATCGCTGATCGTTTGCGTTTGCGGGTCGCTATTATTCGCAATATCGAAGAGAATCAGTTTGATTCTGATTTAGTCTCGACCTTTATTCGTGGTTATCTGCGTTCTTATGCGAGAGCCGTGGGTGTTAATGAACACGATATTATGGATGCTTATGAAGCCAATTGTGCAACCGAGCCTCAAGAACAAAAAATGCAGAGTTTTTCTCGCAAGACCAAGCGCGCTAAACACGATAATCGCATTATGACCATTACTTGGATTATTGTTTTGGTGATTATTGGTATGTCTTCACTCTGGTGGTGGCAAAATAATCAGCAAGACAGCTTGTTACCAGCCAATAATCTCCCTATCAACTCAAATGAAATCGATACTGCACCACCAGTGGTTGAGGCGAGTTCTGAATTTGCTACGGTAAGCGAATTAACTCAAGCGCAAGAGCAAGAGGCATCAACGAGTGATATTGAAGCAATTGAGCCTGTTGAACCCATTGCTTCCATTGAGGATGACGCTGAAGCTCAAGTTATTGCTGATCAAACGATAACCGCTGTAGAAACGGTGCCCAATAATCTGCTTACAATGCATTTTTCTGCAGATTGTTGGATTCAAGTTAAAGATGCTACGGGGAAAACGTTATCGACCGGAATAAAAAAAGCCGGTCAAACCGTCAATTTACAGGGAGAAACACCCCTACAAGTTATTCTTGGTGCGCCTGAGGGCGTTTCCGTTACATTTGCGAGTGAACCTATCGACCTTTCTGGGTATACTTCAGGTAAAGTAGCTAGATTCACCTTACCTTAGACAATATTATGCAATACGAGTCTCCTATCAAACGTCGCCCATCGACACGTATTTATGTGGGTGATGTACCTATTGGCGATGGTGCCCCCATCGCCGTACAATCCATGACTAACACCAGAACAACCGATGTAGCAGCCACGGTTGCTCAGATCAAAGCGTTGGAAAAAGTAGGCGCTGATATCGTACGGGTATCGGTTCCGACAATGGATGCCGCAGAAGCATTTAGGCTGATTAAACAGCAAGTTTCGGTTCCTTTAGTGGCTGACATTCATTTCGATTACCGTATTGCGCTAAAAGTCGCAGAGTACGGTGTCGACTGCTTGCGAATTAATCCTGGTAACATTGGCAACGAGGATCGGATTCGTTCGGTGGTTGATTGTGCCCGTGATAAAGGCATCCCAATTCGCATTGGCGTAAATGGTGGATCGCTAGAAAAAGAGATCCAGATGAAATATGGCGAGCCAACTCCTGAAGCTCTCGTCGAGTCGGCAATGCGCCATGTGGATATTCTTGATCGGCTAAACTTCGATCAATTCAAAGTTAGTGTAAAGGCCTCGGATGTTTTTCTCGCTGTTGATTCCTATCGATTACTCGCGACCAAAATTGACCAGCCGCTGCATTTAGGCATTACGGAAGCCGGTGGTGCTCGTGCCGGTTCAGTCAAGTCGGCGGTTGGCTTAGGTATGTTACTCGCGGAGGGGATTGGTGACACGCTACGTATTTCTTTAGCGGCTAATCCAGTTGAAGAGATCAAAGTGGGGTTTGATATTCTTAAATCTTTACGTATCCGCTCTCGAGGGATTAACTTCATCGCTTGTCCTAGCTGTTCTCGTCAAGAGTTTGATGTGATTGGCACCGTCAATGCACTTGAACAGCGATTAGAAGATGTTTTAACTCCGATGGATGTTTCCATTATTGGCTGTGTAGTCAATGGCCCCGGAGAAGCAGAAGTTTCTCATTTAGGGCTTGCGGGTAGTAATAAAAAAAGTGCCTTTTATGAAGATGGCGTGCGTCAAAAAGAGCGTTTTGATAATGATGATCTCGTTGCTCAACTTGAAGCCAAAATTCGCGCCAAAGCCGCTCAATTAGATGCAAACAATCGCATCGATATTCAGCAACTCGAACAAGATTAATCTCAACGATATTACGGTAAGTACAGTGGCAAAGACTATTCAAGCAATTCGAGGTATGAACGACTGCCTCCCAACTCAGTCTCCGCTTTGGCAAAAAGTGGAAGGCGTAGTAAAAAACGTGATCAGCGCATACGGCTACAGTGAAGTGCGTATGCCGATCGTTGAGATGACTCATCTATTTAGCCGTGCGATTGGCGAAGTGACCGATGTGGTTGAAAAAGAGATGTACACTTTTGAAGATCGCAATGGGGATAGCTTAACGCTGCGTCCAGAGGGAACGGCTGGTTGTGTTCGTTCTGGGATTGAAAATGGCCTACTGTATAACCAAGAACAACGCTTATGGTACATGGGGCCAATGTTCCGTCACGAGCGGCCACAAAAGGGTCGTTATCGTCAATTTCATCAATG
This sequence comes from Vibrio fujianensis, assembly GCF_002749895.1. Lineage (GTDB taxonomy): Bacteria > Pseudomonadota > Gammaproteobacteria > Enterobacterales > Vibrionaceae > Vibrio > Vibrio fujianensis. The sequence goes on from NZ_NBUS01000043.1 coordinate 353,219, forward strand.
CGGTGTGGAAGTCTTTGGTATTGATGGGCCAGATGTCGATGCGGAACTGATCATGATGACTGCACGTTTATGGCGTGAACTCGGTATTGCTAATCATGTTCG
>NZ_NBUS01000043.1:353330-376710 GCF_002749895.1 Vibrio fujianensis
TGGAACTGAACTCGATCGGCTCATTAGAGGCCCGAGCGAATTATCGTAGTGCATTAATTGATTATTTAGAGCAATACCAAGCCATCTTAGATGATGATTGTAAACGCCGTATGTACACCAACCCCTTGCGTGTTTTAGATACAAAGAACCCAGAGGTACAAGCGGTATTAGGTGATGCGCCTAAGCTTTCTGACTATCTGGATATCGATTCTAAACAACATTTTGCAGGGTTATGTGAACTTCTTGACGCAGCTGGTATCGAATATACCGTCAATGAACGTTTGGTCCGTGGGTTGGATTATTATAATCGAACCGTATTTGAATGGATCACAGAAAGTTTAGGGGCGCAGGGCACGGTGTGTGGTGGTGGCCGCTATGATGGACTGGTTGAGCAACTTGGTGGGAAACCAACCCCGGCGGTGGGTTTCGCGATGGGGCTTGAGCGCTTGGTATTGATGATGGAAACGTTGGGCAATACAGACGTTCGTCGTCAGGTCGATGTTTATGTTGTCACTGCGGGTGAAGGCACCATGATGGCGGGTATGAAACTGGCTGAGCATTTGCGTGAACAGTTGCCAGGACTACGAGTCATGAATCACTGTGGTGGTGGTAGCTTTAAAAAACAATTTAAGCGTGCTGATAAAGTCGGTGCAGCGGTTGCGTTGGTTTTAGGTGAAAATGAAGTCCTAGAGCAAACCGTTGTGCTAAAAGATTTACTTGGTGGGGAACAAACCACCTTCTCTCAAAATGAGATTGCAAGCCAATTGGCGCATCTTATCGAACAACACTAATTTTTGAGATTTCTGATTTTAAGAGGACAGGAAGTGGAACTCTACGATACCGAAGAACAACAAGTTGAAGCAATCAAAGATTGGTGGAAAGAAAACGGTAAAGCGGTCATTTTAGGTGCCGTTATTGGTTTAGGTGGGCTGTTTGGTTGGCGTTATTACCAGCAGTCTGTGATTGCTGGGCAAGAAGCAGCTTCAGAAAACTACACTCAGGTTATGCAGAACTTAGCGCAAAAAGGCGTTGAGGCTGAATCAGACATACAGCGTTTTATTGCAAGCCACAATCAATCGGAATATGCCGTGTTGGCTGCCATGCAGTTAGCTAAAATACAGGTTGAAGCCGGTCATTTGGATGAAGCATTAGCGCAACTTGAATGGGCTAAAAATACGACCCAAGATGCCGCGTTAAAACCACTGTTGAGCTATCGTGTTGCTCGCTTACAGGCAGAGCAAGGGCAAAGTGATGATGCTCTGGCTGAGCTTGCCACAATAAAAGAGCAAAGTTGGGCTGGGCGAGTGGCTGAGCTACGTGGTGATATCGCTTTGCGTATGGGTGACAAAGACACAGCTTATACTGCTTATACTGAAGCTCAGCAAGCGAGTGACGCGAGCCAAACTTTGCAAATAAAACTGGATGATCTAGCCAGATAAGGGCATGACTTGATGAAGAAAATGTTCAACAAAGTGCTTTTGTCAGCGGCCATGTTAGGAGCATTGGTCGGGTGCTCAGGCGAAGAAGAAAATATCATCATGGCCCCTCTTCCGCTGGTTAAGAGTGAATTTACCCCACAATCCGTGTGGCGCAGTTCGATCGGAGATGGGGTGGGGCATTATTTTTCAAACCTTGCTCCAGAATATGCTTACGATAAGATTTTTGTCGCCAGCCGCGAAGGGGAAGTGAAAGCGCTGAATCCTGAAAATGGGCAGCCATTCTGGCGCGTTCGCCTTCAAGGTGACGTTCCTGCTCGTCTTTCTGGCGGTATCACTGCCGCTTATGGACAACTATTTATTGGCAGTGAGAATGGCGAAGTCATTGCGTTGGATGCTGAGAGTGGCAATGTTAATTGGCGGGCAAATATCGAAGGTGAAGTGCTGGCTCCGGTAGCCGCGGATAATAATTTTATTATCGCCAATAGCAGCCGAGGAATCTTAGTGGCTTTAGATGCTAGCACGGGCGAACAAAAGTGGACCATAAGTACCGATGTACCAAGCCTCACGTTACGTGGTGATAGCCAACCTGTCACAACATCAGGCGGAGTTTTTTGGGGCACACCGAGTGGCCGTCTCGCGGCTGCAATTGTTGAACGAGGCCAACTGATTTGGCAGTTACCGGTCGGGCAGCCTAAAGGCGCAACAGAAATCGATCGACTTGTGGATGTAGATGCAGCACCACTGATTATTGGTGCTAACTTATACACGATCGGCTTTAATGGTCAATTGATGGCTATTGATTTACGTTCAGGAAATCCGCTATGGAAACGTAATTATTCATCAACAACCAACATGGCCAGTGATGGTAGTCGCTTATTTTTGATTACTGATAAAGATCATGTTGTTGCTGTCGATGCGCGAAGCGGTACCGAATTGTGGAGCAATAAGCAGCTAGAACATCGTTTATTAACGGCACCTAAAATTATTGATGGTTATGTGGTTGTTGGGGACAGCGAAGGCTATTTACATTGGTTTGATCGTGGCAGTGGTGAATTTGTCGCACAGCAACTCATTCATAAAAGTGGTTTTGCAGTCGGACCGTTGGCTTTAGATGACGGATACCTAGTGATCACACGGGATGGTAAAATAAAGAAACTGACGATCCGTCAATAAATCGTGATACAATTCACAGTTGGCTCCTAGCTGGAAACAGTTGGGAGCCGTTTTGTTGAAATAAACCTTGAGTTTATATACCCAAATGACTTGTGAATACTAAGCTTAATTACAAAGTCGCGAAGTTATTTCAGTATAATTACATAAGAAAAGAATCATTATTGAGGTTGTTATGATACCTGTTGTTGCTCTTGTTGGGCGTCCTAATGTAGGTAAATCGACGCTATTTAACCGACTCACCCGTACACGAGATGCACTGGTAGCGGACTTTCCTGGTTTAACGCGTGATCGAAAATACGGTCAAGCTAAGTTAGGTGAACATGAATTTATTGTGATTGATACTGGTGGTATTGATGGCAGTGAAGAAGGTGTAGAAACCAAGATGGCGCAGCAATCGTTAGCGGCGATTGATGAAGCGGATGTCGTCCTATTTATGGTTGATGGCCGTGCTGGACTGACGGTTGCTGATGAAGCCATTGCCCAGCATTTACGTCGAATTGAAAAGCATGCCATTTTAGTGGTCAATAAAGTTGACGGTATTGATGCGGATTCCGCTAGCGCGGAATTTTGGCAGTTAGGCATGGGCCAGCAAATGTACCATATTGCGGCAGCACATGGCCGTGGTGTGGGAGCATTGATTGATCGAGTTTTGAGTCCTTTAGCTGAGCAGATGCTTGAGCAAGGTGGTGAACTAGAAGATTTAACTCAATTTGAAGACCATGAGCCAGAGCAAGTTGATTATACCGAAGAAGAAGCGGAAGCGGTCTATCAGCGTTTGCAAGATCAACCCATTAAGTTAGCGATCATTGGACGACCTAATGTGGGGAAATCGACCTTAACCAATCGTATTTTGGGGGAGGAGCGAGTGGTGGTTTATGACATGCCAGGTACCACGAGAGACTCGATTTATATTCCCATGCAGCGTGATGAGCGTGAATATGTACTGATCGATACCGCGGGAGTTCGCCGCCGCAAACGTATTAATGAAACGGTAGAAAAATTTTCTGTCGTCAAAACCTTAAAAGCAATAGAAGATGCTAACGTTGTTCTACTTGTTGTCGATGCTCGAGAAAATATCTCTGATCAAGATCTAAGCTTGCTAGGGTTTGCGCTTAATGCTGGGCGCTCTATCGTCATTGCTGTCAATAAATGGGATGGGTTGACCACTGATATTAAAGAGCAAGTGAAGAAAGAGCTGGATCGTCGTTTAGGCTTTGTCGATTTTGCTCGTATTCACTTTATTTCTGCTTTACATGGAACGGGTGTTGGACACTTGTTTGAGTCCGTACAAGAAGCTTATCGATCAGCGACCACTCGTGTGGGTACATCAGTACTGACGCGCATTATGAAGATGGCAACCGATGATCACCAACCGCCTTTAATCCGTGGTCGACGCGTGAAGCTCAAATATGCTCATGCTGGTGGATATAATCCACCGATTATTGTTATTCACGGTAACCAAGTGAATGACTTACCAGATTCGTACAAACGTTATTTAATGAACTACTACCGTAAATCATTAGATATTATGGGAACTCCGATTCGAATTCAGTTCCAAAATAGTGAAAACCCATTTGAGACCAAATCAAATAAATTGACTTTATCCCAAGAGCGTAAACGTAAACGCTTAATGAATATGGTCAAAGATCGTCGTAAATAAACCTTAAAAACCCAAGCATTGTGCTTGGGTTTTTCTTTATCTTTTCTTAGTTCCGCGCCTTACACCTCTCTGTTTTGTACTGTTTTGATCGCTGCTTTTATTTTCCTTATTCAGGTGGCAGCGTGACTTTGGGCATCTGCCTACGATTCACCTATTTGTCATATTTCTCCTAGTGAGATCACTTAATGATCATTTTATTAAATTCTGATAATTGGAGTTTTTTTTGTTTTAATTAGTTTTTTTATCTGTTTAAAATCCAAATGCAGAATATGTAACTTATGCTTTCGGTGTGTGGTGATATAAATGTTCTTTTTGCTGGTGATCGCTGCTCATGCTGAAGAAAGCAAAAGATCAGCCTATGATCGCTTCTATTTGGGCGGGGAGATCATTTTCAGCGTCAATGTACGATCTAAATCCGTTCGATTTGTACTCTTAAGCTATAGCTATTATGATTCAAGAAAAAATAGCATCGGAAATAAACCATGAATGAATTATGTCCGCAGTGTGCGGATACATTAGAGTGGGATGGCCAGTATCACTGCGTGAGTTGTCAGGTTCACTATAAAAAAATAGCCCATTGTCCTGATTGTGATCAAGAGTTAGCAAAACTCCAAGCATGTGGCGCTGCTAACTACTTTTGTAATCGGTGCAATGAGTTGAAATCTAAATCGCGGGTTCGTGCTGAATTTCAGAAAATCGACTAATTTACTGTGGAATGTATCGCTTCTTGTGCAAGTCGTGTCACAAGTTTATCGCCCGTTTTGACTTCATCTGCACGGCGGATCACTTTTCCTTGCTCATTTTGAGTGATTGAATAACCACGCGATAAAGTGGCTAATGGGCTGACGGTATGCAATTTGTCAATCAGTAGCGTATAACGATGGCGAGAGGTAACGAGGGCTCGTTCCATTGCGGCTGTTAATTGGCGTTCGCATAAATTCAAGCGGTATTTTTGAGCTTGTAGCTGCTTTTCTGGAGACAGTCGTTGCAGATGATGGTATGAGTTTACAACCTGTTGATGCGCGGTCGACAAACGGCGTTGGATGGCTCTTTCTAAACGAAAGTTTAGCTCGTCTAATTGTTGTTGTTGACGTTGTAACCGATGAATCGGGTGGTGCTTATCCAACTGATGTTGTCGCTGTTTAAGGCCGGTGTATTGCTGAGTTAAATAGTAGCGCATGCCACTTGCTAATTTATGTTGATAATTAGCAAATGTTTGTTTTTTATGGCTATTATCTCGACTAACCATTTCAGCGGCCGCTGACGGAGTTGGGGCTCGCATGTCTGCAACGAAATCTGCAATCGTGACATCAATTTCATGCCCAATGGCACTAATAACCGGAATTTCACTCGCCGCAATAGTTCGAGCCACGATTTCATGATTAAAGCACCATAAATCTTCTAGTGAGCCACCACCGCGTCCCACGATCAATACATCACATTCTGCGCGAGAATTAGCACAGCCAATGGCCTGAGCAATACTGATTGCAGCTTCACTACCTTGCACTATGGTCGGATAAATAATGATCGGCAGGCTTGGATCGCGGCGTTTCAGCACCTGCAAAATATCGTGCAGAGCAGCTCCGGTTTTTGAGGTGATCACGCCCACACAGCGCGGGTGTTCTGGCAGTGGTTTTTTGAGTGATTGCGCAAATAACCCTTCTGCGGCCAGTTGCATTTTGAGTTGTTCAAATTCTTGTTGTAGCCGTCCATCGCCTTCAGGCTGCATACTTTCAATGATGATTTGATAATCACCACGAGGTTCATATAAAGAGAGCCTAGCTTTGACTAACACTTGTTGGCCGTTCTGAGGCTTAAAACGAACAAGACGGTTATTCCCTTTGAACATGGCACATTTCACTTGGGCGCGACTATCTTTCAGGCTTAAATACCAGTGACCAGAAACAGGTGCAGAAAAATTAGAGATTTCGCCGATTAACCATATAACGCCCATCTCATTTTCGAGCAACAACCGGACTTCTGCATTTAAGCGGGAAACAGTATAAATATTTTGATTAGTCAAGGAGGGCACCGCTAATTGAACCAGACGTGAGTATGGAAATTAGCGGCAATATAATACATAGCAAGGGGTGGATTGCAAATTAAAATTAAAAAAATGAGTGGTCAATCGATTGCTCTGGGCGTATAATCCATCCGCAATATCAAATCTAAATCCCTTTATTATGCGAAACGATAAAGTGGATTTAATACTCTTTAACATCTATGTTGTGAGATATTGCAAATGCTACGAATTGCTAAAGAAGCACTAACCTTCGATGACGTTTTACTCGTTCCTGCACACTCTACTGTTCTGCCGAACACAGCCGATCTTCGCACTCGACTTACCAAAAACATCACGCTAAATATTCCTATGATTTCAGCGTCTATGGATACAGTAACAGAAGCGCGCCTAGCAATTGCTCTTGCACAAGAAGGTGGTTTGGGCTTTATCCATAAAAACATGTCCATTGAACAGCAAGCTGAAGAAGTCCGCCAAGTTAAGATCTTTGAAGCGGGTATCGTCACCAACCCAGTTACAGTTCGTCCAGATGCAACGATTGCCGATGTCATGAGCTTAACCAAAAAACATGGTTTTGCTGGCTTCCCTGTGGTGTCTGAAAATCACGAATTGGTTGGCATCATTACCGGGCGAGACGTTCGTTTTGTGACAGACCTTTCTAAATCGGTTTCAGATGTGATGACACCGAAAGATCGCCTAGCAACGGTTAAAGAAGGCGCTTCTCGTGAAGACGTTCAAGAACGGATGCATAAAGCGCGTGTTGAAAAAGTTCTTGTCGTCAATGACGATTTCCAATTAACCGGTATGATCACGGCAAAAGATTTCTATAAAGCAGAAAGTAAACCCAATGCTTGTAAAGATGAGCAAGGTCGCTTACGGGTTGGCGCAGCTGTTGGAGCCGCTCCTGGCAATGAAGAGCGCGTGAAAGCGTTAGTGGAAGCTGGCGTGGATGTCTTACTGATCGATTCTTCTCATGGCCATTCTGAAGGTGTACTGCAACGTATTCGTGAAACTCGAGCGGCTTATCCTGATCTCGATATTATCGGCGGTAATGTTGCAACAGCGGAAGGTGCTCGCGCATTGATTGAAGCTGGTGTTAGTGCGGTTAAAGTGGGTATTGGTCCTGGGTCTATCTGTACCACGCGTATTGTGACTGGGGTTGGTGTTCCTCAAGTGACAGCCATTGCCGATGCGGCGGGTGTTGCCAATGAGTATGGTATCCCTGTTATTGCTGATGGTGGCATTCGTTTCTCGGGTGATATTTCAAAAGCGATTGCTGCCGGCGCATCTTGTGTGATGGTTGGCTCCATGTTTGCTGGCACCGAAGAAGCACCCGGTGAAGTGATCCTATATCAAGGTCGTTCTTATAAAGCTTACCGTGGCATGGGATCGCTTGGTGCGATGTCTAAAGGATCTTCTGATCGTTACTTCCAAACCGATAATGCGGCAGACAAATTAGTTCCTGAAGGTATTGAAGGCCGTATTGCTTATAAAGGCCTCCTTAAAGAGATCGTCCATCAACAGATGGGGGGGCTTCGTTCATGCATGGGGCTAACCGGATCGGCAAGTATTGAAGCACTGCGTACGCAAGCACAATTTGTCCGTATTTCAGGAGCGGGCATGAAAGAGTCTCACGTCCATGACGTACAGATTTCAAAAGAAGCCCCTAATTATCGTATGGGTTAAACGTAAACGTTTGCTTTTTTCCTTGATGACCTATCGAGAGGCGGGTAGACTCGCCTCCGTTTCTTAATTTAGCTGATAAGATTGCTTAATAATGACCAAGAATATTCATGATCAACGAATCCTTATTCTAGACTTCGGTTCTCAATATACTCAACTGGTAGCTCGTCGTGTCCGTGAAATCGGGGTGTACTGCGAATTATGGAGCTGGGATGTCGCAGCTGCCGATATTCGAGAGTTTAACCCTGACGGCATTATTTTGTCTGGTGGCCCTGAAAGCGTAACTGAGCTTAACTCACCTCGCGCACCTCAATATGTATTTGATTCAGGCCTGCCAGTCTTTGGTGTGTGCTATGGCATGCAAACCATGGCTGAGCAGTTGGGGGGGCGCGTGGCTAGCTCAAACGAGCGTGAGTTCGGCTACGCACAAGTTAATGTTTCAGGCCAGTCGGCACTATTTAAAGATCTTGAAGCAATTCAAGATGTTTGGATGAGTCACGGTGATAAAGTGGTGGAAATTCCAGCCGATTTCGTGAAAATTGGTGAAACCGAAACTTGCCCATACGCAGCAATGGCCAATGAAGAGAAGAAATACTATGGGGTTCAGTTCCACCCAGAAGTAACGCATACTAAAAATGGCCTAAAAATGCTCGAGAATTTTGTACTCGATATTTGTGGTTGTGAGCGACTATGGACTTCTGAATCCATCATTGAAGATGCGATTGCTCGTATTAAAGCGCAAGTGGGTGATGATGAAGTGATCCTCGGCCTTTCTGGTGGGGTCGATTCTTCTGTCGTTGCGATGCTAGTCCACCGTGCGATTGGCGATAAACTGACTTGTGTCTTCGTCGACAACGGGCTACTACGTCTCAATGAAGGCCAACAAGTGATGGACATGTTTGGCAATAAATTTGGCCTAAACATCATCAAAGTGGATGCGGAAGAACGCTTCCTATCAGCTTTAGAAGGCAAAGCTGATCCTGAAGAGAAACGTAAAACCATTGGTCATGTTTTTGTTGAAGTCTTTGATGAACAAGCTAAAAAACTTAAAAATGCCAAATGGTTAGCACAAGGTACGATTTATCCAGATGTAATTGAGTCAGCAGCATCAAAAACGGGTAAAGCGCATGTCATCAAATCACATCACAACGTAGGTGGTTTACCTGACGACATGGAAATGGGTCTAGTTGAGCCATTACGCGAACTGTTTAAAGATGAAGTGCGTAAGATTGGCCTAGAGCTTGGTTTGCCATACAACATGCTTTATCGTCATCCATTCCCAGGGCCAGGCCTTGGTGTGCGTGTACTGGGTGAAATTAAGAAAGAGTATTGCGATTTGCTACGTCGTGCTGACGCTATCTTTATTGAAGAGCTGCACAATGCCGATTTGTACAATAAAGTGTCGCAAGCGTTTACTGTTTTCTTACCCGTGCGCTCGGTTGGTGTCATGGGTGATGGCCGTAAATACGACTGGGTTGTGTCACTGCGTGCAGTTGAAACGATCGACTTTATGACAGCTCATTGGGCGCATTTACCTTATGATTTCTTAGGTAAGGTGTCGAATCGAATCATCAATGAAGTCGATGGCATTTCTCGCGTGGTGTATGACATCTCCGGTAAGCCACCAGCGACGATTGAGTGGGAGTAGGCTTAGTTGTAAAAACTAACCAAGTCCTTATAAAATAAAAATGCCAGTCAGTATTACTGACTGGCATTTTTTATGGTTGTATCAGTTCACAGCGATGAAGGCGTTCTATTTTGGGAGATAGGGGCTGCACAACACCGGATACGACCAGAAGATAAAAGCGATTGCCGTTAAAATGGAGGTATTCCCAAACAGGTTGGCTGGGCGTGCTTATAAGGACATGATGAGATCGGTCGATCAAATAGACAAAATGAGCGCTGGCCGTTTGGGCTACGCAAGTAATTAGAAAGCACACGGGCCGGTTATGGCGATCACACTGATTATTGTGAAGCTGTAACTTGTTTCTGGACAGAAACGCGTTAGAGTTTAAGGTCTAACGCGTTCGTTATAGATTAGAATAAGTATATTGCAGCCTTAAACGCTTAGGTTACGCTAATCTTTTGCTTGAGCGGGTAGCAATTATCAACAACACTATCAATTTCTTTCTCACTGAATCCAATAGTTTTTAAAAAGTGGAGCTGGAATATCACTTCCATTTTTTGACACAACCCCAAGAGTTCATCTCTGCTAGCTGAGTTGTCTTTTAAGTTATCACTGTAATGAGTAAGGTAATTCCTTGTATCTACAATTTTTCTTAAAAGTTTCCCTCTTTTTTTGCTAGTTCCAAGTTTATCTTTGAACGGCTCAACAATTCGTTTCAACCTTTTACCTAAATTAATTTCATTTCCATGCATTAATCGGCCATTGAGCCAAGCAACATGCTGCTCTGGGCAAGCTTCACGGATGATTGAAACGAGATCTTGAAACGCCAAAGAATCCATAAGTTGTTCATCACTTGTCCTCCTATGATATGTCTCTAACCCTTGCGCTAAAGCTAAAAATTTACCTTCAAGGTATTTTTGCGCTCCATTTTTTGTAGAGAAGTAGAGACTTAATGCTGGAGACATAGTTTCATATGCACCTAACCAGTTGTTAAAAACATCCTGAGCATTACTTTCTATCGTTCCATAAGTGAATAACATTCTATGCCCGTTTTTGCTTGGCACTTTTTCTGTGAAAGGTATGCTAGGGTAGAAAATTTTCACTGAAACTGGATATCCTCCATCTTTTTGTATTTCTGTTGATGTAGCTGACAAACTTTTCAATGCGACTGTAGTATCGATAGCAAAGCACAAGAAGTTGGTTAACTTATAAGCTATTTCTGTAAAGTCATCTAATGGCCTTAATTCTTCAGATTTCAACTGAAAATAAACTCGTTGTGAAATTTTGGCTTCAGTAGTGTTAGGTGTACCTGGGAGAGTATATGCAAAACAAATTTCGAGTTTCATGCCATTATCTAGTTCATAGGAAATATTCTCTGGAGGGACATAACTGATAGTGACAGTTTTGTATTCTCTACCACTGCTGACATTAATACCACTAATGCCAATCCACTCATCTAGGCAATCAACTGAAAATGATAATGTATTAAAGGTTACAACTTCATTTTTATCGTAGGCGACACCACTTAAAACTGTATTTACACAAAGTCTTGATTTTGATATTCCACCGAAAGCTAGATTTTTGTTGGTATAGAAGCAGTTCTCTAGAGTTACTAAACCATCATTCTCAATATGCCCGATTATTCTATCAAATTCATCATCGTTAAATGAGCCGAAATGTCCGACTACTTCCAGTTGAATATCCCCTCCATCTTTGATAGTTAATATCCCAGGAATCTTTTTCTCATCTCGCTCAGGAAGCCAAAAATATCCAGTTTTTACATATTCATGCTCAATTCTCATGTCATTCTCCTAATAAATTTAACCATATTTAAACCCATAAATAGCATAGTAATCTTGGTTAGTGATGCCCTTTAACTAGAAGATGCCTATTTGTCACAATACGGTATTCATCAACTCGCCATATAAAACAATACACGCATTGCTTCATTAGAAAAAAGTAAGTCAAATCACAGGGCTAAAAAATGAGATGTACGTTGCTTCTAGCTGATAATGGGGCAAAAGTGAATTTTGAGTTGAGCTACAAGAGTCAGTACCGCTTACTCTGACTCGATATTGAGGTTGCGTTATTTGGTTGAAGATTTGCTCGGCTTTAAGCCAGGAGTATTTCCTGGTGTTTTTTTATTGTCACGCCGACGCTGATCTGGCTTACCGGTCGACTTAGCTATTGGTTTTGGTCCTGGTTTTAAACCCATGATTTGATCCTTTTACTTAACGAGGTTATTCCGCGTTGTATAATCTTTGGGCAGTATTGATGGCTTTCAAGATGTGTATGAAAAACAATCTCAAAATATCCCCAAGGTCTCTTGCTGGTAACTCACGTTTTGATGCGTTTTAAAAATGTACTGCGATAAGTTGGAGGCACAAGATGGATAGAATTACCTCGGGTTCGTGATGGCTGAGTGTTGAAGAGAAACAAGAGCCTCGTTGTGGTATGCAAGAATCCTCAGCTGGGCTAAAGCCGAACTAAAACGTCGACGAGACGCAAAAAATCAAAAAAATTCACGCATGGTATCGATGATGGTATTGAGAAAGACCACCTTTCTAACTAGCTGTTATATAGGTTTATTTCCTGCTTGTTGATATTCGAATGGCGTAGGTTTTGTGGTAAAAACTAGCCAAGTCTTTATAAAATAAAAAATGCCAGTAGCTAGAAAGCTACGGGTGATTTTGGGTGGTGACAGTGGGTATTAAAATCTGGTATTAAAACCGTTGTTCTTCATAAGTATGCTGAGCTGGATGTTTGATATGATGCATTATTTCATGGAAAGCCGCTGAGCTTTGTCCATTGCTTTGATTGAGCTGGTGGCACTCATGAATCAAACTCTTGAGATATGTCCATTGATTTCTGGCCTTGATATTAAGCTCTGAGGGAAGCGCATTACAAATGCGTTGGACACTGTGTTCATGAATAGGAAGCCCAAGTTTGCGTAGATGCAAACTTCGCTCAGTGGCATGATGACTTAGCTGATTGAGTATCGGGATTTGCTGAGCTACGTTGTCGTTTAATGCCACGCTATCAAATGTGAGGTAAATAGATTTTTGTTCTCTAAGTAGTTCTAGCAGCTGTTGGTATAGTTTTATATCGATGCTAATACTGTTAATAACGGCTTGAATTCGTTGAGCTTTGGGTGATGCCATCGTGATATCCTCAATGATAGTCTTACTCGTGTCCCGTATAAAATTGCATTAGCGCTTTTGATAATGCTTTTGAGTCTAGGCTTAATTGACCGTTTGTCAGCGCATTTCTAACTTGCTCTACTTTTGCCATGTCGATGTCTGGAAGAGCGGCCATCTCTTTCTGAGCGTGCTCGATTGCTGTTGTGTCCACTTTCACCTGATGCTCTGGTGTTTTGGCTCTAGTTGGCATGTCGACCGTTTTTGTTGTTGTTTGCTGCAAGCTTGTGTGAGATACGTTCCCACCGGCTATTTTATCAATTTTCATGTCATTATCCTCAATCATCCTCTCCTATTGTACTTAGGCGGCCAACAGATGACGATAGTTAAATCGAAATTATGATTTTAAGCTTCAGCTTATTTTTATGTTGAAAGGTATACCCAAACAACTTGGCGTTGCAGGTTGGCGGCAAGTGAGTAACAAATGTGAACAGCCGTAGGCTGGCCTTTGATGAGAGCCACGGATGGCTCTCATCATCCCCATGAGCATAGACAGGCGATGTGATTGGGGTGAACGAACGTAGCCAACACCGCTGCGGCTTCAAGTAGGAAGGGGATATAAAATTGCTTTGTTATTCACGGCCGTGAATATGGATCACTAGAATCGGAAATCAAAATAGCGTTTTTGCTTGATTTTTTCCGGTTACGACGGCACGAATAACGTTTCCTGAACTGATATTTTGTACCTCAATTTGTTTACCTAAGTATCCATCTTCTAAAGCAATTCCTTTTGTGGTTGCGATAAATCCATCTTTGTTAGCAATTAAAATAATTTCATTACCTTTTTCGATCACTGCGGAGACTTGTACATCACTTTGGCTCAACACGCTGCCACCTCGTATGCGTCTGATGGTTTCGAGACCGATAGCTTGGTTAGGGTCGGTGTAGAAGCTGTCTTGCTTGGTTAATGTTCGACGTTCTACTTTTAGATCGGCGGCAGAGAGTGTGGTATTTCGGTTGATGGTTTTATCTGTTACGACGACAGGTAAAGAGATGCTGGCTTTTATGGTGACATTAATACGCCAAGTATTATTAAGGTCATTACAACTGATGGCACGTTTTAGGTTTCCGATAGGCAGTGAATGATAATCTCGGGTTGAAATAAAAAGGCGTTTTGTACACTTAGGCAAATGCTGGACTGACTTAGGTAGCCATAATTCGTAATTTAGCCGGTAGTGCTGCCAATGTTCATTGCGGGCATAATCGTGCACTTCTTGTTCAAACTGGCTTGAGACATATTGTTTGATTTGGTTTTCAGTCTGGGCTTCCATCGCTAAGCTTGGCAGAGTAAAAAACAACCAGACAGCAAGTAGCATGGTATGGATGGGGTGGCGTTTACCTTGCTTCCTACTGACTTTTTTTGTTTCCGCGTTGCGGAAGTTTGGTTTCCTTTCTTTTTTATAACTCATTGAAAAAAATAACTTATTTGATTGGCATGTATTTTGATTCTTATTAAGTCAGACCGTAAACGACTTAAAGGAAACTTGAATGGCGATCTCATTTGATAGTGCTCTGGGTGTTCATACCGATGCTCTCAACTTTCGTGTTCAGCGTACCAAAGTCCTGGCCAGTAACCTAGCAAATGTTGATACCCCAGGATATTTGGCCAAAGATTTAAGTTTTACAACTGTTATGGATCAGCACTCATCTGGCCGTATAAGTCAACCTAGAGCTAGGTTTGAGGTGCAAACTCAGTACGCCGTCCCTTATCAAAACAGTAAAGATGGGAATACCGTAGAGCTGAGCGTTGAGCAAGCTAAGTTCACGAAAAATAATATGGATTTTCAAACCAGTCTGACTTTTTTGAATATGAAATTCAATGGGCTGGCGAAAGCAATTGAAGGACGTTAACCATGTCATTTAATGATATTTATTCTGTTACCGGTTCGGCGATGAATGCACAGACAGTGCGATTAAATACCATTGCCAGTAACCTAGCAAATGCCGATGCGGTATCTGCAAATCCAAATGATGCCTATAAGGCGTTAAAGCCGGTTTTTGCCACGGTGTATAACAAGACACAACTGGCCCCAGAAAGTAACAGCTATCCGAGCGCGGAAGTGCGCATTGTTGATGTCGTAAAAAGTGCTGGGCAAGCGGAAAAACGCTTTGAGCCACATCATCCTTTAGCGAATGATGAAGGCTACGTTTTCTATCCAGATATTGATGTCGTCGCCGAGATGGCGGATATGATGTCGGCCACTCGTAGTTTTGAAACCAACGTTGAAGTGCTTGCGAATGTAAAAAGTATGCAACAAGGTTTACTTAAGTTAGGGCAGGGTAGTTAATGAGTCTTGCCCAATACACGGCTTTTTCGGCAGATATTCCAGTAGCATCGACCAATTATGAGACGCCAAAAGTTGCAGCTAACCCTCAGGATCCCAACGGAGGCACTGCTTTGCAAAATGAGTTTATCAATCTTATGGTCGCTCAAATTCAAAATCAGGATCCTCTAAACCCTTTAGATGGGACGGAATACGTCAGTCAGTTAGCGCAGTTTTCTCAAGTTCGCAGTATGGAAAATATGTCCAGCTTGATGAAAAACAGCATGGTTTTACTAGATAACATGCAAGTGCTTTCAACCGCTAGTTTAGTTGGGCAAACAGTCTATGTGGCCGCCAACGAATTTCAACTGGATGATGAGGCGCAGCATGGGCGAATTGAGCTTGAGCATGCGTCGAATCAAGTCAACCTGATGATCAAAGATGAGTTCGGGCAACAAACGAAAGTTTCGCTTGGCGCTCATGCCGCCGGTGATCTCGATTTCTCTATTGATCCAAAGAAACTGGGTTTAAAACCGGGCAAATACACCATCTCTGTTGAGGTACAAGAGGGACAAACTCGTCCTAATATGCTGCTAGCAGGCAAAGTTGAACAAGTTCGTATCCCAAGTAACGGTGGTGCAGCGCTTGTTAACGTCCAAGGTGTTGGTTCAATCCCTTTTTATCAAATCTCCCAGTTTGGTGCCTAACCCGATAAGGAAAAAAGTCAATTATGAGCTTTAACATTGCACTTAGTGGTTTAAATGCCACGAACTCTGAATTGAATACAATCAGTAACAATATTGCGAATGCGTCGACATTTGGTTTTAAAGGTGCTCGAACTGAATTTTCATCAGTTTATAGCGGTATGCAAGCGAGTGGCGTTGAAGTCGCTTCAATTTCGCAAAATTTCGATAAAAACGGCTCGGTGATCAACACGGGGCGGGCAATGGATATTGCAATTAATGGTAATGGTTTTTTTGTCACCAAAGATCATTCAGGGCAAACTCTGTATACTCGCGCGGGGATTTTTGCTCCCGATAAGGACAATTATGTTGTCGCTAACAACGGTGCAAAGCTGCAAGGTTACAGTGTTGATAGCAATAACCAGCTTTTGTCAGGTATGGTGGGTGATATTAAAATTTCTAATGCTTCACTGGGTGCAAAAGCGACCGACAAAATCGACTTTGTGGCTAATTTTGATGTGACCTCTCCTGTCATTACCGCACCATTCAATGCAAGCGATCCGAAGACATTTAACTCCTCTTATACCACCAAGGTGTACGACTCTTTGGGTAACGGCCACACGGTGACTCAGTATTTTACTAAGACCGCTGATAATACGTGGCAAATCAATATGGAAGTCGATGGCGGAAGTACGGCGTTGACCGCTCCCACTAAAGCTCAAACAGTAACCTTTGATGCTGAAGGTAAAATGGCTAGCCCTTCCTCACCATTTAACATCGCATTTAATGCCTCAGGCGCAAATCCTGTAAATCTATCCGTCGATCTGACAGGCACAACGCAATTTGGCGCAGCATTTAGTGTGAGCAAAAATAATCCAAATGGTTATGGCGCTGGTGAATTGAAGGGCATTCGCGTTGAAGATAATGGTGAAGTTTATGCAACTTATACTAATGGTCAGTCACTATTACAAGGGCAAGTGGTCTTAGCTGATTTTGCCAATCCTCAGGGTTTAACCAAAGTGAGTGGGACGGCGTGGACACAAAGTTTTAGTTCTGGTTCGCCAGCCGTTGGCACTCCAAGAACTGGCGTACTTGGCAATTTAACCCCTGGGGCGTTAGAAGGGTCTAATGTGGATTTAACCAATGAGCTAGTAAGTTTAATGACCGCTCAGCGTAACTATCAAGCTAATGCGAAAACCATTTCAACCAGCGATAAGTTAACACAAGCCTTATTTAATGCAGTTTAACGGAATTTGATATGGATAGTTTGTTATTTACCGCCACTTCCGGTGCAACTCGAGCCTTGAAAGCTCAGCATGTTCACTCCAATAACTTGTCAAATGCGGATACGGCAGGTTTTCGTGCCGATATGGAAAGGGTGCAAAGTTTGCCCGTTGAAGGGGTTGGGTTTGATGGCCGCACTATGGTCGTAACCAACTCCGCCTCTACCCGCTTTGATGCGGGTGATTTGATAAAAACAGGTCGACCGCTTGATGTGGCCATGCGCGGAAAAGGGTTCTTTGCGGTTGAAACGCCAGCGGGAAATGAAGCTTATACCCGTGCGGGGAACATCAATGTTGATAGTTTTGGTGTGATGAGCATCAATGGTTTTCCTGTCTTGGGTGAAAATGGTGCACTTGTACTGCCTGATTATCAGAATGTAGAAATTAGTGAACGGGGCCTTGTGTCTGTTACACCTCCGGGAGGTGGTGCAAAAATAGAGGTGGGTACATTAAAACGGGTCAACCCACCGGAAGGACGCTTGCAAAAAGAGAGTGACAGTCTGTTACACAGCATTGATGGTGTTCCTTTCCCGGTCGATGAAACCGTTCAATTGGCCCCCGAGCATTTGGAAGGAAGTAACGTCTCTGCCATCAATGAACTATTGAGTGTGATGTCTTTGACTCGCAATTTTGAGATGCAGGTGCGGATGATGAAAACCGCTGAGACATTGGCTCAAGCCGGTAATAAATTAATGGCAGCGAGATAACGCTAACCTCTGTAGGAGAGACACAATGCATTCAGCATTATGGGTAAGTAAAACGGGTATGGCAGCCCAAGATACTAAAATGACAGCCATTTCGAATAACTTAGCTAACGTAAACACGGTTGGCTTTAAACGCGATCGCGTTGTATTTGAAGACTTATTTTACAGTATTCAACGCCAACCGGGTGCGCAAGTTGATCAGATTAATGAGTTACCAACCGGCGTTCAGCTCGGTAGCGGTGTTCGTGTGGTGGGCACACAAAAAGTCTTTACTCAAGGGAATACCCAAAATACCAGCCAACAGTTTGACCTCGCGGTTATGGGGCAAGGTTTTTTTCAGATCGAAAACACCGATGGCCAAATAATGTATACCCGTAATGGGCAATTTCATATCAATTCAGAAGGTTTGATGGTGAATAGCCAAGGTCTACCGTTGGAGCCGCAAATTCAAGTTCCAGATAACGCTGTTGCAGTCTCTGTTGGCGTTGATGGTACGGTAACCTCGGTCAGCAATGATGATCCGACACCACAGCAGCTTGGACAAATTACGCTAGCTAAGTTTATTAATCCGGCGGGCTTGGAAGCGGTAGGCGGAAACCTGTTTAAAGAAACTGAGGCCAGTGGGCCAGCCAATGAATTGATTGCTGGAGAAGATGGAGTGGGTCAGATTAAACAGGGCTCATTAGAAGGTTCGAATGTTCAGGTAGTTGAAGAAATGGTCGATATGATTACTACTCAACGAGCCTACGAAATGAATGCAAAAGTGGTTTCTGCTGCGGATGATATGCTCAAGTTTGTCGCGCAATCGATGTAAACAATAGGGTGATGGTGAAAGAGAACGTGATGAAAATATTTTCCCGCGCTTGGGTTGTTGGTGCATTACTTTTGGTTGGCTGCTCTGGCCTACCAGAGCTGGTTCCTCCTTCGCCAAACAGTGAAGAATATGCGCCGCCAAAACTCGATTACACCCTACCTGAAGCGAAGTCAGGCAGTCTTTATCGTCACCAGTATACGATGACTCTGTTTCAAGATCGTCGGGCTTATCGAGTTGGTGATATTCTGACGGTTTTACTTTCTGAAGAAACGGAATCGAGTAAAAAAGCCGGAACCCAATTTGGCAAGAAATCCGGGGTGAACTTGGGCGTGCCGACCATTGGCGGCAAAGTCATTGATGAGTTGGGCGTTAGCATTGATGGCAATCGTAGCTTTGATGGTAGTGCTTCCAGTTCGCAAGGAAATAAATTACAAGGTGCCATCACCGTGACCGTACATGAAGTCTTACCCAATGGTGTTTTGCGCATCAGTGGTGAGAAGTGGCTAAGACTCAATCAAGGCGATGAATTTATTCGCTTAACGGGCATCATTCGAGTGGATGATATCAGTCGGAGTAATCAGGTTTCATCGAAAAGAATTGGTGATGCAAGAATTACCTATTCTGGCCGCGGTGCCTTGGCGGATAGTAATGCTTCAGGTTGGTTAACGCGATTCTTTAATAGCCCTTGGGTGCCTTTCTAATGAAACAAATCAAAATCTTTCTTTCAGTATTTCTCATCGGGTTGGTGTTGGGTATGGCACCGGTAACTCAAGCGGAAAACAAAATAGCGTTAATGGATTTGGTTGATGTGCAAGGTATTCGGCAAAACCAATTAGTCGGTTATGGGTTGGTGGTTGGTCTTGATGGGCAGGGTGACCGCAATCAAGTTAAATTCACCTCACAATCCATCACCAACATGCTTCGTCAATTTGGTGTGCAAATCGACGAAAGCATGGATCCTAAACTAAAAAACGTTGCCTCAGTGAGCGTGACCGCTTCCGTTGATCCCATGGCTGGGCTAGGACAAACGCTTGATGTCGTCATCTCTTCTATTGGCGATGCAAAAAGCTTGCGAGGAGGAACATTACTCTTAACGCCGTTACGAGGAATTGATGGCGAAGTGTATGCCGTTGCGCAAGGCAATGTTGTCGTTGGAGGGGTATCGGTTGAAGGAAGGAGCGGTTCTAAAGTTCAGCAGAACATTGCTACCGTAGGGCGCATTCCTAGTGGTGCAACTTTAGAGCGAGAGATTGCCACCGACTTCAATGAACGTGAAGAAATCACCCTCAATCTACGCAAACCTAGTTTTACCACAGCCAAGAATATCGCTCGTGAAATTAACAACACTTTTGGCCCTAATGTCGCTAAAGCCATTAATAAGGCACGGGTAGAGATGCGAGCGCCGATGGATACACAGCAACGCGTGGTCATGATGTCGATGCTAGAAGAAATGAGTGTGACAGAGGGAAGAAAACCTGCGCGCATTGTCTTCAATTCTCGCACTGGCACGGTCGTGATTGGGCAAAATGTGAAGGTGGCAGAAGCCGCCGTTAGTCATGGCAATCTCACGGTGCGTATTTCGGAATCGCAACAGGTGAGTCAACCGAATGCCTTTGCTGATGGTGAAACCAAGGTCGTAAATCAGAGCGATATTGATATCAATGAAGAGCAAGCTCAGATGGTGATCTGGCCCCCAGGTACAGACATTAATACTATTGTTAATGCAGTCAATAGCTTAGGAGCAACGCCCAGTGATTTAATGTCAATTTTACAAGCTTTGAACGAAGCGGGCGCACTGAATGCTGAATTAGTCGTAATTTAAAAGGGAGCCAAGATGAAATTAGACACCAACCCAGAATCGTCTCAATTGGGTAACATCTTGTACCACGACAATAATGCCTTGAATCAAATCAAAAGTAGTCGTGATGATAAAGCCGCTATTGAAGCGGTTGCCGGGCAATTTGAAGCCATGTTCTTACAAATGGTATTACGCCAGATGCGTAGCAGCAGTGATGTGTTAGCCGATAAAGACAACCCTTTTGTCAGTAAGCAACAAGGCATGTTCTTAGATATGTATGATGGACAGTTAGCGATAGAGTTAGCCAAAAAACAAAGTTCAGGGATTGCTAACCTGTTAGTACAACAACTGAGTCCATCAATGCGTGAAGTTGAGCTAACCGGCAGCATGGCGATAGAGCCTGCCAATGAAATTAAATTCTCCCCTATCGGGTTAGCGCCGGTAGGAAGGTCGCCACACGATAATCACGCAGAGCAAAGCGTCAACTCGGCGATTAACGTTAACGCGGAAGCGGTCGCCTCTGTTAAGCAAGTACTAAATGAGGTTGGCATGACGACGGCGTTTTCTCAACCACTTGTTCGAAAAATGGAGCTGTAGATGAGTCTCGTTAATATTGCCTTGTCGGGTTTGAATGCCAACCGTGTCGCGCTAGAGATAACCGCGCAGAATGTCGCCAACGTCAATACTGCTGGCTATAGTCGCCAACAGGCGGTACATGCCGCGATTGGCTCTGGCACTTATGATCGACTCAGCCCTGGTTCAGGCGTCGAAGTTACCAGTATTCGTCGGGTAACTGAACAATTTTTAGTGAAACAAACGTGGTTAACGAACAGCCTTGCAGGTTATGCTTCAAGCTATACCAATAGCATGAGCCAACTTGAGAACACCTTGTCTGCTGATGGTTTTAGTATTTCAGCTGGCTTAGATACCTTATTTACCTCGCTCAATGATGCAACGGTTAAACCTGAATCGATTCCGTACCGTCAACAAATTATCAATGAGTCAGAAGCGTTATCGCATCGTTTCCATACCCTCAGCCAATCATTGCATCATCAGCATAAGGATATCAGCGACCAGCAAAATGCTGCGATATTGCACGCCAATAGTTTGATGAGCAATATTGCGGATACCAACAAGCAGATCGCTGAAATGCAAGGCACCGGAGGTAATCCTGCCCAATTATTGGATGCCCGAGATGCGTTAATTGGCGAACTTGCTCAAGTGCTCGAAGTCAGAACAACCGATCAACCAGACGGCACGTTACAAGTGACGTTAGCATCAGGACAACCGTTAGTGATAGGTACAGAAGCGGCGAAACTCAAAGCGATCCCCGATCCTGCCGATCCCTATATGGCGGATTTGCAGGTGGAATTTGGTAAGCAAAATTTTGCTATCTCTCATGCGGTTGGTGGCAAGTTAGGGGCGTTAGTTGATTATCAACATGACGTGTTAAAGCCAAATCAACGGGCGCTCGATGATATGGCTCAATCGTTGGCTGATGAATTTAATCATATTCTTGCGACGGGGAAAGATCTGAACGCAAACACAGGTAAGTCGTTATTTCAGTACGACCCCACCAACCCTGCCGCAAGCTTAAGCATTACCGATATTCAACCTGAAGAATTGGCTTTTTCTGAAGATGGAACACCTGGTAACTCCGGTGTGTTGAGCCACTTAATCGAATTAAGTAATAAAGCGGTGAGCGTAACAGGTTACGGTTCTTTAAGCTTGAATGATGCATTCACTGCCATGGTCGGGCAAACCGCGATCAAGGCCAGACAAGCAACTGCAGACTTTGATGCCAAAACAATAATGAATAAACAAGCGATTGCGGCTAGAGACAATGTCAGTGCCGTCAATAGCGATGAAGAAGCGGCAAATTTAATGGTATTTATTAATGCTCATAACGCGAATATGAAAGTGATCAGCAAAGCCAACGAGCTTTTCGATTCCGTTCTTCAACTAGTCTAAAAAGGAAGTTTTGATGCGAATCAGTGATAGCCAATTTAGCCAAATTATGTTGCAAAGTTTGCAAGGTAATAATGCGGGTTTGGGGCAAGTCTTACAACAAATGTCAACCAGTGACCGTTTAACGAAGATTTCGGATGATCCGATGGCATCGATTAAGCTGCTAAATCTTGAACGGGAAGGGAGTGCAATCGATCAATATCAATCTAATATTGCGAATGTTAAAACGACACTTTCTCGTCAAGAAACGCATTTAGATTCGGTCAATGAAAGTTTAAAAAGTATTCGCGACCTTGTGTTGTGGGGAGCAAATGGTTCACTTACCGATGTTGATCGCGATGGAATGGTGACGGAACTTAAAAGTTTAAGGGATGCGGTTGAATCGTCCTTTAATGCTCAAGATGAAGAAGGGCATTATCTATTTTCGGGAACCAAAACCAATAAACCAGCGATACAACATAGTGGCGGGGCATATATTGTCGATGGAAACAGCGATAAGCGCGTGGTTACTGTGGCTAAAGGCGTAACAATGGAATCAAATGTCACCGCGAAGGAGATCCTTGAGCTGGGTGGCGGGAATAATGTTCTTAACCAAATTGATACGCTGATTAGCGAATTTGCGGCTCCGAGTGCAAATTTTCAGGCAACGGTAGACGCGACGCTGAGCGTGATTGATCAAACCTCGGCAAATGTTTTAGGAGCAATGACCAATATTGGTGGGCGTTATAACAACCTAGACTTGCTCAATAGTGCTCATGGTGAGAACAAGTTGTTTGTTGATAAAGTAAGCAGTGATTTATCCGCGCTTGATTATGGTGAGGCTTCTGTTCGTTTGAGTAAGTATCTTGCTGCGTTGCAAGCCACTCAGGCCAGTTATGTCAAAATCAATGAACTTAGTTTGTTTGATCGGTTATAAGGTTAACAAGTTTTATGGTAATGAGCACGGTGAAGGTTAAGCCGCATGGTATTCGATTGGCGGGGCAAGAGCAGCCGCCAATAACACCGATTCGTTCAGCGAATTTAAACAGTAAGATTACCCCGCCTTTATCCACTGTTCAGGCTGCTCC
>NZ_NBUS01000043.1:376720-401650 GCF_002749895.1 Vibrio fujianensis
TCTCAGCCTATTCTGTTTCTGGTTTTTTGTTGACACAAGGTCAACAGCAAGCAACTTCTGTGCAAATTGCCTCAAAGTCCTTGCAAACGATGGGGAAAGAGCTGACAGGGATGAAGCGACTGTTAACCCAAGCTTTAAATGGCGGCCCACAAAGTGGGCCAGCTAAGCAAGATGAGTTAATCAAGTCCAAGAATACGCTGCATCAGGCTTTACAACAGGCTCAATTTGATGGCAAAAGGGTGGTCGATAATCAGCTGAACTTAAACTTGGATAACGCTGATATCCGTCGTTTTTCAATCCCAGGATTAAATATTCATCGACTAAATGAAAAGGCAGAGCATGTTCGGTTAGACTTTCCACAAGGTCAATCGGTGATGATCCAATTTGATGGCCAATCGGACGGTAAGCGGATGGTTAACATGCTTGACCGTAGTGTGATTCCGATGGGAATGAGAGCATCGTTGAATGACGATGGCAGCATCGTATTTGAGGCACAAGAAGGGCTTTATCATCAAATGCAGCAGCGGGTACTGGTAACGGGCCAAGGGCATCGTTTTCCCGCGGGGCAAGCTAACGCGATTCATTTGAAAGCGGAGCCAGAAGGTGTCTCAGAATTAATGTTTGATTTAGGGTCGCGTGAGGGAATCAAGCAATCGATATCTAAAATTAATCAGCATTTGAATCGTGTCCATGCCAGTTTGCATCAAGCTAAGTTATTTCATAGTCAGCTTCACACCCAAATGCAGTCCTTGCAAACGCAAACAAACCTTGCCTCAACGGCTCAGGTAAACGAGATGTTAGCGGGGTTTATTCACGCATCAGAACATTTTACTGGCACATTCCAAGCCATGAATGCTCAAGCAAATGTACGGCGTCATAGCGTAGTCGCATTACTTAAATAGCTCATCATGGGTTTATACTTGGGTGGATGATATGGTCAATCGATTGGCGACTGACGGTGATCGGGAGTCCGATCCACTGCTTAAAATTAAACCGTGCTTTTATACTAAAAAGAAAAAATACAGAAAACAGACAAATGCCAATAAGGTCGCCGATAAGATAGGATAAATGATGTAGGAATCTTGTCTTTTGGTTCTTTGAAAACAGATAAATGTGAGTAATACATTGTAAATGAGCAGCAGTAGGCTAATCAATGTGCCACTATTGAGTGATAAATTCCATAATTGAGTTAAAAAGAACCCAAGCAAAAGATAGTCTAAAATGATCAGCCACAGAAAGACTTTTTTTAAGCCATCTTTTTTAGCAAGTTGATTGGGTTCTGAATACATAGCGGCACTCAAAAAGAGAGAGTAGATATATTAAGAGAATAGGCCACTGTTGACAGTGACCTATGTTTTATATTTCTTTCAACGGGTTAGCTTTAGTGTTATCGCTCGCATCAGAAAACACTTCTTTGCGTAGAACCGGTTGGTTAAATTCAGCTTTCTCTTTGGCTTTTTGTAGCGCAGAGTCATCTTGATGGCCAAAAAATGTATCTAACACCGCGGCGGCGGGCGTGGTCAGCACAAACAGCTCAACCCTTCGGTTTTCACTTGAGTCGGGTTCCGCTCGGTTGAGTAAGGCACGATCAGACATACCCGTGACTTGCATCACCCGTTCCTCAGGCATGCCGCCAGCGACTAAGGTTTTTCTTGCCATGTCGGCTCGATTGGCTGACAGAGCCCAATTAGACTGCTTACCCACCTGATGCCTAAAGGGGGTAGCATCGGTATGACCACTGATGATTAATGGGTTGCTGATGCGTTGAAACACCGGAGCCAATTCCAAGAGTAAATCTTCAAAAAAAGGCGTTAGTTTTGCCCCTCCTCGACTAAACATATGCTGTTTATAATCATCTTGCAGAACCACTCTCAAGCCTTGTGGTGTAATGGTGACATTAACATTACCCTGAGCGCTTATTTGAGCCATCATTTCATTAATCACCTTCGCAAGTAAGGCTAATTGCTCTTGAGTATCAAACGAGCCCGGTATCAGTGAGTCGCTCTCAGGCCCGTCACCATTGCCCTGAAAAAATGAACTCACGACATGGTTTGAATTGTGTCGACTTAATACCGACGAATCTTGAGCCAAATCAATCGGTGAAATGCTTTGTGCGGTATCGAACGGATTACCATAGCTCTGATCAAAAAAACTTGAACTGTTAAGGTGAGCGACAATGGCTTTGCGCTCATCTTGATCAACAACTTGTAATACCCATAAAACGAGAAATAAGGCCATTAATGCGATCATAAAATCAGCAAAGGCGACTTTCCATGCGCCGCCATGATGTTCATCATGGCCGTGCTTTTTAGCGCGTTTAAAGACCACATGTTCTTGTTTTTGCATTAACCCTCCTGTTCAGCTAACCATTTTTCCATCTGATTGAAGGTCGGTTTTATGTCTAGCTGAATATGTTTACGCCCTGCGTCGATGGCAAGTAGTGTCGGCTTTTTGGCAATGTAAGCGACTAAGGTTGCTCGCACACACTCAAATGCAGACATATCGCGTTTTACTCGTTGCGCCATCGCATTACTGGTTGGGTCTAAAAAACAGTAACAGCCAAAAATACCAATGAATGTGCCGACAAGGGCGGCAGCAACGTGATAGCCAATCAGTGCAATTGAGCCATCAATCGCTTGCATTGTAATGATAATGCCACCAACAGCGGCCAATATACCAAAGCCCGGTAGTGCTTCTGCTGTTCTTTGCAATGAACGGGAAGGAAGCAGAAGATCCGTTTGAATTGCTTCGATTTCTTGTTCTAGTAATCCTTCTAATTCATGAGGCGACATTTGTCCCATTGCCATTAAACGTAAATTGTCGGTAATGAAAGAAACGAGTCTAAAGTCACGTGAAACACGCGAATATTGCGCAAAAATTGGGCTTTGTTCTGGGGTTTCAATATGAGTGTCGAGAGACTTAAAGCCAGAGCTGCGAATGGTTTCAAGTAGAACTTGTAACAGTGCCATCAACTCCATGTAATACTCACGTTCATCTTTGGGGGCTGACAAGATCATGCGCAGTTGTCGCCGCATTTCTTTTAACACTTGCGGGGGGTTACCGACAATGGTTGCTCCGATAGCAGCGCCACCGATAATTAAAATTTCAGCGGGTTGCCAAATAGCTAGCATACTACCGCCTGCCCACATATAACCGCCGAAAACACTCATGAGGATGATGAGTGCACCAAAAATTTTTTGCATGAGTAACTCCTAAGAAGTCAGGTAATGATTAAGTTGTTTGAGTGCTTGCTTGTGCAGTTGACATATCCTTGGTGGGGTGAGATTTAGCACCAAAGCAATTTCATGTAAGTTAAGTTCATGCTGATAGAATAATGTCAGTATCAGTTGGTCGCGTTTGGTCAATTGTTGAATGGCGGACTCAAGACTACGACGAGTGTGTTCATGCTCCATGCCATCATAATCACCACCAAATTGGGCATGACTGTTCATTTCGAGTAATTGATCAAGGCTTTGCATTTCACCCGCTAAGGCTGCATTTTGACGAGCATAATAATCTTGCTCGTCAGTGCCGAGCGCTTTAATTATTTCTGCATCAGTTGGCGGTCGGCCCAATGTTCGGGTCAGATCTCGAGTAACATCATTGAGTTCGTGTGCTTCCTGACGTGTTTTTCGTGAGCGCCAATCTAGTCGTCGTAGCTCATCTAAAATCGCCCCTCGAATTCGGCATACGGCAAAGGCTGGAAAATTAGGGTCTTGAATATCGCCATAACGTCGTCCCGCCTCAATTAAAGCCATTAGACCGATTTGCTGCATGTCTTCGATACCACAATGCGTCGTCGCATGGACACGAAGTTGGTTTACGATTCGCTTAACAATGATCTGATGCTTTTGAAGTAACTCGTGTTCATCGATTTTGTGATTCGATGTTGGGATCTGTTCTGTCGTTACATATTCGTCTTGAAAGTTCAGATCTAGCATAAATGAACTCCGTTATTGCACGACATATTTGGTTAATAAAACATCATCAATTGCTGAGATGATGGGGGTTCCTGAAAATGCTTTCAGCAACGTTTCTTTAACTTCTTTTTGTAGGGTTTCGATCGTTCCTGCTTGTTGCAGTTCGTCAAATGTTTTATGACTAAACAGCTTGAGCAATGAGTTCTGAATGATAGGCATATAGTTATCAATTTCTTTAATCTGCTCAGGTCTACGCGTTTCAATAGCCAGCTCTAACATCACAAAATGTGTTTGTTGTTTTTTACCTTTAACGGTGAGCACGACTCGGTCGAGAGAGTGGAAGGTTCGCTCTTTAGCCTCTTGTTCCTTTCCGCCAGCGAACGGTAGTGGAGCGTTTCCAATTAGGCTCTGGATAATGTTTTCTTCTCCAGTGTGTTTTAAGTACCAAACACCACCAACAACGGTGCCGACAGAAACGAGAGCACTGGTGATGAGCATAGCGAAAATCATGGCGAACATTTGTGGTTTGGTCATCATCTTATCCTCGATAACGAATTAGGCTTGAGTATTGAGCCAGTGTTCTGAATTTGTATCCATTGCGGAATGTGCTTCGTTAGCGGACACTCTCGCGACAAAAATAGGGGTATTTTCCTCTTTTTGCGATGGATAGTGGTTTGGTTGACCACCGCCTTGTCCTGTCCCTATATTAACCTCGACATGGACGAAGTTTTGTTGTTGCAGCTCAGCACGTAAACGTTCAGATATTTGAGTTAATGCCTCGCGTGTTGCTGTGCTATTGGCGTTGATCTGAACATTGAGTTTATCGCCGTCAACACGCACCAATAGTTCCAGTTTTCCTAGCTCGGGTGGATCAAGGCGGATTTTTGCTTCTTGCATATGTTGTTGAGCTTGCAATGTGACTCGGTCATGGAGTACTTGCAGCATTTGCTCTCCCCACTTTCCAGCTTGGGTATCGATCTGTATGGATGCCCATTGTGAGCCAGAGGCTGGTAATGGTGTCGCTGGTGTATCTATGGCTGGGCCTGCATGATTGACCATGGGCGCGATAAGTGGGGAAGGTAAATTTCCCATCGTACTCAAAGAGCTCTGATTTTCCGTTTGAACTGATTTTATGATGTGGCTGGTTTGGGCTGACCATAATTCTGCTGATAGCGGTTGTGTCGCTTCCATCGGTACCAAGGGCGTAAATTTAGTTTCCGTGCTTAGCGAAGCCATCATGGGGGGTAAGCGTGTTGATGCGTTTTCATGCGTATTGAGCGGATCATGGGCGATCCTTTGGCAAAATGAGGAATAACCTTGCTCAGGAATTTCTTGTGTTGGTAAGGTATCACCAGTACTCAATGTTGGAAGAGGGAGCGGTTGTGCAAATGGAGCTTCTGGGAGCTGTGTAGCATCGGTGAGGTGGAGATCATCGATAGCGATTTGATATTGGCTATCCTCAAACTTTAGCTCATCCGTGTTTGACGCTGGATTGGATTGGCGTAGATATTGTCCAAAGGCGGGCATAGAGCCCGATAGCGACGGTTCACTGGTATTTTTGCCAATTTTAGGAGCGTCCAAATCTTGCGAAGAAACGGCAGAACTAGGCGATGAAATAGCGATCATTCGATTATCTCCATTGGCATTGAGAGTTGATAAGCCATGGCTCGTTCTTGTTGCGCATCAAGCATAAGCATGTCTTGTTTTAACTGTTTAGTGGCGACGTTTAGCGCAGTAAATGCAGCCATATGTGCGGCTTTTAATCGTTGCCATTCTGCACCGAGTTCAGGATCACTAAGCGCTGATCGTTGGGTTGAAAGTAGCGTCCTGACTTTGGCATCATAATGATGTAAAGCCTCCCAATCTGAGGCTTTTTGTGCGGCGTCGATTCGTTGGGCTAACTGAAGCAGGTAGCTTGATAGAAGGTTATGCTTGTTTGCCAAAGTTGACCCAGCCTTCTCGAATATTACGCATGACATGTTCTACATTGCTGAGTCGCGCAGCCTCATTTTGTACACTGGCGGTATAAAGCTCAACCTGACAAAAATCATAAAGTTGGTGAAGGTTTTGTGCGATTTCTCCGCCATTTTCTTCATCTAATGCGCTGGTTAATCCAATAAGAATATTCATGCATTTGTTGATACCAATCCCTTTTTCGGCCAAACGACCAGCGGTGAGGTGGCCACGTACACGTTCTAATTCATCCAATAAGCCATCAATCAGCATAACGACTAATTGATGCGGGGTCGCGGCAGCAGCTTGTGCATCAAGGTCGACTTGTTGGTATGAATCGTAGCCTGAATCCAGTAGCATAAATAGGTCTCCTAATGGGTTTGACCAAACATCGACATGGTCTGGTTCATTTGAGTCATTAAAGTGTTCATTTGGGTAAATTGTTTCAGATAGCGTTTATAAGAAGTATCGTATTTCCGTTCTAGGGTGGTTTGTTTGTCGGCAATTCGATCCATACTTGAACGTAGCGCTTCTTTGCGGGAGCTAAATAGTCCTGATGAAAATTTTAAAAATGGTTCGGCCATGTTATCGAGGCGATCTAACAGCGCATCCTTGCCATTAAACATGGCTTCAATTCCTGCACTGTTGTTTTTTTGTGCTTCTTTGAAACGCTCATTGTTGACGGAAAGTTTGCCATCTCGACTTGAGGTGATGCCCACATCACTGAGACGCATGCCATTGAATTCATTTCGAGTAATGGCGGTTAATTGGCTTTGAATTGAACGTAGCGTTGGGTCATTTGCTAAGGCACCACGTTGTTTATTCTCTCCACCGATTCGGCCATACTCATCGAGTGTAGAGACTAAGTTATTGTAGGTTTCAATAAATTTATCGACTTGTTCTTTTGTCCCGTCATTGTCTGGGCCAACCTCTAAGCTAATAGGCGACTCACCAGCGCTTTGCGCCTTAGTGACGGTAATGTCGACGCCATCAATGACGCCTTCGAATTGATTACTTGCGTTTGTGAGCTTTAGCCCTGTATTTTGTGCGCCTAACCAAATCACCGCATCCTGAGGTGCGCTGATTTCCGTTGTATTGAGGAAAGCGTCTTCAAACCAAGCTTGTCCTGTGCCACTGGCACTGACATTAATGCTATTGGTTACCCCGGTTTTAGTACTCGATAACATGAAATGAGTTTGTCCGTTAGAGCGGACTAAGGTAGCGTTCACTCCTGGGTTATCATCGTGGTTATTAATGGTTGTGACCAGTTCAGCCATCGTTGCTTGGCCATCACCATCACGATCGACGCTAGCTAGTTCGACACTCATGGTTTTGCCATCAATTGTAAAATCCAATGTTCCTGTGGCTGGAATTAAGCTTGTCGCCTGTAAATCATCAGGCATGTCTGTTGCGAGTTGATGAGAGCTGGCTACTTGTTCAATAAAAACTTGGTAGTGGCCAGGAAGAGCATTGGCATTAGCGTTACTACTAAAGAAGCCTTCTTGAGACAGGGTCGCTGAATTTTTTACGATGCCACTGGTACGGTTATTCATTTCATTAACCGCGGTGCGAAATTCTCGCAATGCACTTTCTACTTTTCCGAGTGCTGTCAGTTGCGTTTGATAGCGGTCTGACTGAGTTTTATAACGTTGCTGAAACGCTTGTACATCGTAAGTGGCCAATTGCGTGGCCATTGAAATTGGATCGATTGAACTCATGAGGTCATTCCTTATCTCATCTATATTTTGGTCATGCAAATCGAACAATAATGTCGAGACTTATTACTGAGATTAATTGTTAACGCAAAATGTGTGCCTAATATTTATTCATATAAAATCAAAGCGTTATTGTTATTTGTGTCTGTTTGCGGAAGTATGAATTCCTCTTGTGATGTTCCGCACTTCCGATAACTTGCGCTATAGTCGGGTTATTTTTTCTTTTGGGGTGATGTGATTAAAAAACCTCCCGATGGGAGGTTTTGGGATACAGAATGACAGCTTCGCATTAACGAAGTAGAGACATCGCCATACCTGGTAGTTGGTTGGTTTGAGACAATACGGTGGTGCCCGCTTGCATCAACATTTGGTTCTTCGTCATGTTCGATGATTCAACCGCGAAGTCTGCATCCATGATACGGCCTTTAGCTGCTGTGGTGTTCTCAACCATGTTGCCAAGGTTAGTCATTGTGTGCTCTAGGCGGTTAATGTTGGCACCAAATTGAGCGCGGGTTTCACCTAGCTCTGAAATTAGACCTGCTGCACCACTGATTTTATCCAGTGCGGCTTTAGCTTTGTCTGCATCACCGATACCATCAGTAATAGCGGCATCTGCAAGTGTTTCTGCAACTTTTCCAATACTATCTTTAGCGTTAACCGCAAGTGTTTCTGCAGAAGAGGCTCCGATTTGGAAGTTCACCGCGCCTGCTGCAAAACCACCGCCTGCTAATAGCTTTTGACCACCAAAAGCAGTGTTGCTCATGATGTTGGTAAGCTCAGCGGTTAGCTGTTTAAATTCAGTGTCCATCGCAGTGCGGTCAGCTGCACTGTTTGAGCCGTTGAGTGATTGGGTCGCCAAATCGTTCATGCGAAAAACGATGTTGGTCATTTCATCCATCGCACCTTCTGCCGTTTGCATCATAGAGATGCCATCTTGTGCATTACGCATCGCAACATTCATGCCACGAGACTGAGCTTCAAGGCGGTTGGCGATTTGTAGACCAGCGGCGTCATCAGCAGCTGAATTGACACGAAAACCGGTGCTCAAACGCTCCATGGCGGTATTTAAAAGACCACTTGTGTTGTTTAGTGTGTTCTGAGTAACAAGTGAAGCGTAGTTAGTGTGCATCGATAAAGCCATCTTAAGTCTCCTTGGGTTCTTAATTATTTTTTCAGGCTTCGGGAAATTCCCTAGCTAATGACTAGAGGCGGATGATTGGCCAAGAAGATTAATTAAAAATGAAGAAATTTTTTTATTTATCCAATTTTGCTTGGTTTTAGTGAGGTTTATTCCAATGTTGGAGCTTTAAATGAGACGGATGATGGTATATCACTGAAATAGCCAAAGTAATAACTGGCTCCTAAGAGTCGATAGTGGTTGAGTTCATTTTGATTGGCGACTCGGCTTGCTACCCATGTGTAACGATATTTTCTTAAGAATCGCGCAATCGGTAAAAACGCTTCTCTGTGTGTTTTGTCTTCTAAATTGACGACTAATTTGATCATGTCTGGTTTAAAGGTATGAATGCGGTCTAAGTCAGGTTGATTGGTGGAGACTTCTATCCAGAGTAAAAAAGCATTTTCGCGTAGTTTTTCGATAAGTTCAGCGCAATGATCGCTATGATACGCAGTGCTATCTAATTGTATTGACGGGATTATATGCTTGAAGGCTTTGGCGTGATGTTCGATAGCCTGATTGAGATAGCGTGTGCCACTTTCCCATAATAGTGCACTTATCCGAATAGGAACCACTACGTTACTGATCAGATCGGGATGAAAGGTTTCCATTTGAAACTGTGCCTGACGAATGGCTAAATAAAGGCTGTAGAGATCTAAACATAACACCATGGTTTCTGATAAATCAAAGTGGTAAACACTTTGCTCACCAGAGTAGCCAAAACGTAGTGTGAGGTGTTGAAATTCAACCTCCCCCGAATGCGCTTGCCGGATTGCTTGGCAAGCGTGGCGAATATCCTGATTAATAAAAGCGTCATACACAATTTTATCATCATCAGTGGTGATGTTTTGCTTCATTAATTTGCATAAATGCAAATAGATTGCTTGTGCTGAAGTGAGATTAGCCAAGATTTCCTACCACATTGATTTGTTTATTTTCAGGAATTTCATTATAGGATAAAACGGCTAGACCTTGGGTGAAAGTACGTGCGTATCGAGCCAATAAGGGACGTAATTGCGGCATAACTAATAAAATTGGCGTCAGTCCTTGTTGTTTTAACTGTTGCTTGATCAAAGGTAAGTTCTGTTGAAATTGCCTTAAGATATTCGGTTCAATCGGGAAACTATCGAGCATTGTCGGCCCATTTTGTTGTGCTTGCTGTAGTGAAGTGAGCAGGATTTGTTCTAACTCATCGGAAAGTGCATAAACACTGATTTGGTCTTTTTTTCCGGCGATTAAGTTGACTAACGTTCGACGTAACGTGCAGCGAACGTCGGAAGCGAGCAAGATAGGATCTTTGGTATTTTCTGAGGACTCTAACATGGTATTGGCAATACTACGGATGTCTTTCAGTGGTACTTGGTCGAGCAACAGCTGGCGGTATACTTTTAATTGCTGAGCAGGGGTTAAGGCTGCGCTGAGCGCTTCCGCTAGTTTAGGGGCTTGAGCCATTAAACGGTGGTTCATTGCTTCAACATCATCGTGAGTGAAAAGATCGGCAAGGTTAGTTTTCATCACTTTACTAATGTGAGTTGCAATAACGGTTGAGTCGTCAACAACTTGGTAACCCATATTTAGCGCTTTTGCTTTATCATTATGCACAATCCAAATAGCAGGTAACTGATAGGCGGGATCACTGCCCAATATACCGTCAATTTCACCATAGGTTTCACCGACGGCAATCGCCATGAGCCTATCTGGTTCGATAAAACCCTCCTCAATGACTTCGCCATTTAAGGCAATGGTGTATTGATTGGGTTTTAATGCCAAGTTGTCTCGGATTCGTACTTCAGGAAGTAAAAAACCAACTTGTTCTGATAGATTGCGTCTTACACCCCGAATGCGTTGAGTCAGTGGAGCCCCTTGTTCTTTATTGACTAGGTGTACGAGACGATAACCAAGTGATAGCGCGAGGGTGTGTATATGAGGAATGTCGTCCCAAGTCAGTTGGCTTTCTTCCTCGTGCATCGCTTGGGATATGGCTTCTATTTGCCCCATTTGATGGTCTTGGACTGGTTTTTTCATTTGCCGCCAGCCAGCAAATCCAAGCACGGCTGAAAAGGTAAAAAATGCGACATGCGGCATACCGGGCACACTACCGATGATGACCATAATGCCAGCAACAGTAAACAACGTGGCTGGGGTTGCCAATAATTGTTTGTGCATGGTTTCTGACATACCGTTGTCAGTGTCATTAATTCGGGTAACGATGATGGCAGCAGCGGTTGCTAGCAGTAGTGACGGAATTTGTGCAACCAGACCATCACCAATGGTGAGTAGGGCATAGGTTTTAAATGCTTCAGAGGCAGAAAGGCCATGTTCAAACACACCAATGCTAATACCTCCGATAATATTGATAAATAAGATCAGTAGGCCAGCAACGGCATCTCCCCGAATAAACTTAGAAGCACCGTCCATTGAACCATGAAAGTCGGCCTCGTTTGCTACTTCTTTGCGCCTTGATTTCGCGGTTTCTTGATCAATTAACCCAGCGTTTAAATCGGCATCAATCGCCATCTGTTTTCCGGGCAGAGCATCGAGAGTAAAGCGGGCAGATACCTCGGAGATACGTTCGCCGCCTTTTGTGATCACAACGAAGTTAATGATCATCAAAATAACAAAAACCACCATACCCACGACATAGTTACCACCAATAACCACCTCACCGAAAGCTTGAATGACTTTACCGGCGGCGTCGCCACCGTTGTGCCCTTCAAGCAATACAATCCGAGTTGATGCAACGTTCAATGTCAGTCGTAAGAGTGTTGCAACCAGCAATAGGGTTGGAAAGATAGAGAAATCAAGAGGTCTCTTTGCGGTTGTACTGACGAGCAAAACCAAAATGGCGAGAACAATATTGAAGGTAAAGAGAGCATCCAGCAATAATGGTGGCAGTGGCAAGATGACCATCGCTAATACCATCAACAATACAATGGGTATGCCGATGTAGCCTTTTGTGGAAGTTTGGATCTGTTGTAACCGGTTAAGCATGCTCAGGTATCCTTGGGTAAACACAGGTTAATCAGTGTTGCAGGTGTTTAGGTATCGAGAAAATGGGTAATGGATGGGGTTTTTTACCCGCGCCTTTGCGAAAAGCCTTTAATTGCAATACGTAGGTCAGAATATGAGCGACAGCAATATAAAGTTGACTTGGAATCGCTTGTTCGATGGCGGTTGTATGATAAATGGATCGAGTCAACGGTGGAGCATGAATAATTTCCACATGATTTTCTCGGGCAATTCTTTGAATGTGAAGGGCGGTTTCATCTACTCCCTTTGCCACCACAAATGGCGCTTCAGCTAGGTTAGTGTCGTACTTTAATGCCACCGCGTAGTGAGTTGGGTTGGTGATGATGACATCGGCAGTGGGAACCATTTTTTCGATTTTACGGCGTGCAAATTGCTGTTGTATCTGACGAATGCGCTGTTTGATCTCGGGGCGACCTTCGTTATTCTTAAACTCTTCTTTTAGCTCTTGCTTTGTCATTTTTAACTGTTTTAAGTGTTCCCATCGTTGGTACGGGACATCAATCACACCAAAGATCAACAAAGCAAATCCCATCAAGAGCAGGCCATCAAATAAAATAGACATGATTATTGTCACGCCTTGGTTGAGTGGTAAATTTTGCATACCTAACAAGGGTTGGAGATGATTATCTAAATAACCATACAACATGGCAAAAATCACACTGACCTTGAGGGTGGATTTTATCAGCTCAACCAAAGAGCGAGTTGAAAACATGCGTTTTAGCCCGGAAAGTGGGTTGAGTTTGCTTAACTTGGGGAGCACATTGGCAGGACGAAATAGCCAGCCTCCCAGTAACAATGTACTAGCGATGCTGACCACAATAATGACCACAAACATGGGGAGTAGCAGTTCAATCAGTATGGCGAGAGTTTGGCCCAATTGTTCGATCATTTGATTTGGCGAGGCCAGATCGTCTTTGGTCAATGTCATGTTGTAACGAAATATGCCGATGATACGTTGGCAAATTTGCGGAAATTGCGCATAAAAGTAGAGGGTAACGGCTAAGAAAATGACCGCGGTTGTCAATTCTTTTGCGCGTGGAATTTGCCCCTCCTGTCTTGCCTTTTTTATTTTTTGCGGGGAGGCTTTTTCGGTTTTATCCTGTGACGATTGATCGCTCATACTCCCCCCATCATAAAGCGATGCAAATACTGCAACGCATCGTGAACTAAGATGGTATAACGGCTTGGTACACCCGAGATGGAAATCAGTACACTAAATAAGCCCAGCAGCATCGTCATTGGAAACCCCAGTGCGTATATATTTAAGGCTGGCGCGGCACGGTTCATCACACCAAAGCTGAGGTTGGCAAGTAACATCGATACGATCGCCGGTAATGCAAGGGCGAGCACTGAAGTAAACATCCACCCAAAAATATTGATCACTCCTTGTATAGACAGGAGAGAGAGACCAGAGCCGACCGGCCAGATCACAAAGCTTTGAATTAAAATATCAATAACGAGCAAATGCCCCTCTAAGGCTAAAAATAGCAAGGTAGAAAATAGTAAGAAAACGCGACCTAAAATAGCGACAGAGAGCCCATTGACAGGGTCATTCATCATTGCCATGCCTAGCCCCATTTGCAATGAAACAATTTGGCCTAGCATGGTGAAAATAGTGAAAAGCAGGTGGAGAATTAAACCAAACATCATGCCCCAGATGGCTTGTTCAAAAGCTAAAAATAAAGAGGTGAGAGAGAATAACTCCACTTCAGGCATCGCTGGCATGAGAGGGGCTGAAATCACGACAATCGATAATGCCAATAAGCTCCGTACCCAAACGGGGATCAGCGCATCGCCTAAAAAAGGCATTGAGATAAAGACAGCACCAATACGAAAAAAAGGCCACCATAATTGACCAAGCAGCGCAGAAAGTTCAGTAAAGGTGAAGGCCATTAACCGATCATCCCCGGAATGTTATGGAATAAGTAATCAAACAGTTCCATGATGTTGCGCAGCATCCAGTGCCCAGCAAAAATAACCATAAGCAGCGTGACTAAGAGTTTGGGAAGAAAGCTTAATGTTTGTTCGTTAATTTGCGTGGCGGCTTGAAATACCGCGATGCCTAACCCCAAAACAAGGCCGGGAACCACTAAAACCGCCACGATCAATATGATCATCCAGACTGCATCTGTAAATAAGGTCACGGTCATTTCAGGTGTCATGAGCGATTTCTCCTTGTTAGCCAAAACTGGCAGATAAGGTGCCAACCGTCATCGCCCACCCATCAACTAAAACGAAAACCATCAATTTGAAAGGCAGCGAGACGATCAGCGGCGATAGCATCATCATCCCCATCGCCATGAGTACACTAGCAACGACCAAATCAATCACAAGGAAAGGAATAAACAGCATAAAACCTATCTGAAAAGCGGTTTTTAATTCGCTAATCACAAAGGCAGGAAGTACAACAGCAAAGGAAATATCTTCCACCTTTTGGTTTATGGGTTCATTAGCAATGCGCAGCATTTGTTCTAGAGCGCTTTGATGCGTTTGAGCAAGCATGAAATTTCTAACCGGCTGCTCAGCTATCGCAAATGCTTGAACGAGCGTTATTTCGCCATCATCATAAGGTTGAAAAGCATTCTCGTAGATGTCAGACCAAACCGGTCTCATGATCAAAATACTCAGTGAGAGTGCGATACCGACAAGCACTCGGTTCGGCGGACTTTGCTGCAAACCTAAAGCCTGCCTGAGAATGGCTAATACAACGATAATCCGGGTAAAGCTTGTAGCCATTAAAACAAAAGCAGGCAAGAAGCTTAATGCCGTCATTAATAACAGGATCTGTAATTTGACACTGTATTCTTGCTGTGTTTGGCCATCACTCACCGATAGAAAAGTCACCCCACCTTCGGTGGCAAATGTTGGAAATGACATCATGCTCAATAACAAGATTGCCATCCATAGTGCGCGGTTTGAGTCGATTGATATGCTTTGGTTTATCACGGTTTATTGACCGACACCAGCTAAGGCTGAATCAAGAACATCGATAAGTCTTAAGCCATACTTGTCATTAATCACCACCACTTCGGCATGTCCCATGAGAGCACCGTTAACTTTAACATCCAGTGGTTCACCATTGAGTTTGTCTAACTCAAGCACAGTACCTTCACCGGCTTTCATCAAGTCGCCTAGAGTAATTTCTTTACTTGCAACCTCTAAAGTAACGGTGACCGGAATATGTTTAAAAAAGCTGAGATCGCGTTCAGTCACCGTCGGTGCAGCGGTAGAGACCTCGGCATCAAGATCTTCAAGTTGAAAGTTATCAAAGTTAATATCGTCGGTGTCGAACGTGGTGTTATCAAAAGATTCGCTCATGAGTGCGATTCCCTATTTTGGTTAAAAATCAATACGAGTTGGCCGTCGTTTTCAGCAACGCGACCGGAAAAAAGCGTTTGGTTACCAATGCTTAAAGGAACGTTATTTAGAAGCTCGATGGGCAAAATATCTTCCGCCTGAAGTTGTATAACCTCACTCAACGGCATGGTTTTTTTGGCTAGTATCGCGTTAAGACGTACAGGAGTAGACATTAACGCTGTTTTGAACGGCAAGGTGAGATCTGACTGCGATTGAAGTTCAAATTGGTCGATAAGTGTTTGTATTAATTGTCCATCCAATTTCAGGTGGATCAAACCGACACATTCATTCAGCGTCACGGTGATTTGCACATCAAGACCAATACCACTTGTGGGCTGGAAATGATCATGTTGCCACATATGACTTGGCGCTAACCAATCGCCCATTAACTTACTGATTTTTTCTTGGATCCGGATGTCACTGCTTGTTAAAGACAACGTTGTGCGCGCTACCGGTGCACCATAAAAGCGATCAGCCAGTGTTATTAATAGTGCTGTATCAGTATGAATATAGATCAAACCACCGGCTTGATGCCGCAATGTCGAGGTGTGAGCCGCTTCCATTTCTGCTGGTGAAAAAGAGTGTAACTCGACAGCCTGCAACTGCGATTCAATTTGGTTGGTTTTTAGCCATTTCTGTAGCTCATGAGTTAAGCCATTACAAGACTCTGAAATTAAGTCAAACAATTTTTCACGTATAATGTGAATTGGTTTGCCTAATAATTCTACATTTAAAATCTGCTCGTCTGAATTAGCCATTTAAACTCTGCTTTACCTATATTTTGCTTTATTTTAACAAATGGTATTTATTTCCGGTTTGGACGACAGTTTACACAGGGTTATTTATTTTTTATTAGCTCGATATTTTGATAATGTGACATTGCTTCACGTTTTGACATTGGCTTGACAAAGTGTTGTTCAATTAAACTCCAAAAAAAGGTAATTTACTCACCATTAATTAGATAACAAAAATAATTTTTTTTTGAGCGTTTTGACGTTTTTTTATACTTGGTGGTATTTGTCTGTTAAAAGCCGTTTTGTATAAAATCGTCATGATGGTTTGAATCTTATTGAGCAACGGATCTTGCTTTAAAAATAGACAGTGGAAAGCAAGGATGTTGGCTCAGGTTAAGGTTTTTATATGACATTTTATGGCCTAAAAAACAGTAATAAGGCATATCTAAACATCTTCTCAAAATCATCGAATAATCAGAAGTATCAAAAGATGAAAAATTTTTTTACATTGTTTTTTGCTGCTTATTTATTATTTTTTTCGATGATCTTATATGCTTCTGAAAATAAAATTAATATACCGATGGATTTGTCTGATTGGTCATTTCAAGGAAGTCAATTGGAATGTAATTTAATTCACTCGGAAGTTCCGCAGGGGAAGTTTTATTTCCGCTCGGTTTCTAATAGTGATATTTCTTTTGTGGCAAAAGTAAGTGGTAATGATAAATGGAGTCAAGCTGAACTCCAGAGTATTCAAGCACCATGGCAAAGAGATTCTAAAATTTTAGTGATCGACACACTTGAGCCCAAAAAACACCAAACAACATTTAGATTTAATCAGCGTATTGTTGAGCTTTTAGGTGATATACAACATGGCCGTTGGATCCAATTATCCTTCACTGGAAATCAAGGTTCCATGACATTAATTGTGCCGACAATTCATAGCCAATCATCACTTGAGTTGTTTAATCACTGTCGTTCAGAACTGCCGAAAATGACCTTTGCTCA
Source organism: Vibrio fujianensis (assembly GCF_002749895.1). Classification (GTDB taxonomy): domain Bacteria; phylum Pseudomonadota; class Gammaproteobacteria; order Enterobacterales; family Vibrionaceae; genus Vibrio; species Vibrio fujianensis. The sequence continues at coordinate 393,612 of NZ_NBUS01000043.1, forward strand.
AGCGCGAGACGTTGTCTTGTGGTTTGCTTCTGGGCAAATCGCATTGTCGCCTGATCAAGTGCAGCAACTGGACGCCTTAAGCAGCTATATCAACAAGGATTCTCGCATCAGCCGAATTTTGATTGATGGATATACCGATAATCTCGGTTCATCAGCGTCGAATCTTGTTGTCGCTAGGAAACGAGCAGAGACAGTAGCACAAGCGCTTATTCAATTGGGCGTGGATAACACCCTGATTGAGATAAGAGCGCATGGCTCACGTTATCCTATTGCAAACAATCAGACGGTTGGTGGAAGAGCGAAAAATCGGCGCATTACACTGAGGCTGGTGAAAGGTAATGAAGACGTCGTTCCTTACGATCAACATGACACACAAATGATAAAAGGTAATGGTTGAATGATGGCGAAGATGGAAGTTTTATTGGTTGAGCCAAATGATGCTTTTGCTCAGCCTGTTTTAAATGTTTTACACAAGGCTGGCTATGCTCCTCGCCACGCTCGTACCGGACGCAGTGCTTTATTAGAAACGCGAGCCAAAATTACCTTGGTAAGCTCTAACCTACCCGATATGTGTATTCGGGAGTTTGTCGCGTGTCATCAAAAGCACTCTCACTCAGGTGTGGTGATTGCTATTGTTGAGCAAGAGCAAGGCATTTTGGCGGCAGAGACAATGAAAGCGGGAGCAACCGACTATTTGTTGCGCCCATTTGAAACGAATCAGCTTGTGAGTTTACTGACTCGAGTTGAAGCACTGGAAAAGCCTCTCGCCAATATTGTTGCTGAATCTTGGCGAAGTAAGCAGGTTTTGCAACTAGCCCATCGTGCTGCTTGTACTTCTGCCAGTGTGCTGATTACTGGTGAGTCTGGTACCGGTAAGGAAGTGTTAGCTCGTTATATACATGAACACAGTGCCTGTGCAACAGGGCCTTTTATTGCTGTTAACTGTGCGGCCATTCCAGAATCGATGTTAGAAGCGGTCTTATTTGGTCATGTTAAAGGGGCTTTTACCGGAGCTACCACTTCACAAAGTGGTAAATTTGAAGAAGCCCATGGTGGAACCATTTTACTTGATGAAATCGGTGATATGTCGCCGGCGGTTCAAGCTAAGTTATTACGTGTACTTCAAGAGCGTCAGGTGGAAAGAGTTGGCAGCCACAAAGTGATTGATCTGGATATCCGAATCATTGCAGCGACCAATAAAAATCTATGTGAGGAAGTGCAAAAAGGAACTTTTCGTGAAGATCTCTATTACCGTTTAGACGTACTTCCGCTGCATTGGCCACCATTAAGAGAGCGTAAGGAAGATATTTTACCAATTAGTCATTTCTTTATCGAAAAATATCAAGGACGCAGTCAATGCTATCTGTCTCAAGATGCGGTCGTCGCGTTGAGTCAATACCACTGGCCTGGAAATATTCGAGAATTAGAAAACGTTATTCAGCGAGCACTGATCATGCGTCATGGTGATTATATTACTGCTCCAGATTTGATGTTGCCGGTGGAATTGGCGGTTCAAGCATCCTCAGTAGATCGTGTCGCCAGTTTTGGACATATCGAAGCGAAAAAACAAGCCGAGTTTCAGTTTATTTTGGATAAGTTACGTCAGTTTGGTGGTAATCGTACAAAAACCGCTGATGCGCTCGGGGTCACGACTCGTGCTTTAAGATACAAGCTTGCGGCGATGCGTGAGTATGGCATCGATTTACAATCAGTACTTGGCTCGGCAGCCTAAAGGAGAAATATGATGGCTAGTCAACCATTAAATAATGCAGTATCTGCAGAGCAGCTCATGCTTTCTAAAATGGACATCATGCGTACGCATGTCCAACAACCTGAATTTATTGTTAAGGCCAATCCATTGGATGTCAAAGACCTAAACCCTCCGCTCTCTTTTTCACAAGCGATAACCAATGTATTAGATACGGTCAACCAACATCAGTCTGTCGCGAGTCAAAAGATGGCTGAGGTTGATAGCGGGCTAAGTGATGATTTAACCGGGGCAATGATCGCAAGTCAAAAAGCCAGTTTGTCCTTTAGTGCCTTAATGCAAGTTCGCAATAAGGTGGTCACTTCCTTTGAAGATATTATGAAGATGCCGGTGTAATAATGGCTGAATTATCGACTCAGGTGGCAGGAGCGGCCACCATTCAACCCGCTGTGACTCCAACAGCGCAAGCAAGCTCGCTAAAAGGCATGGGTGACCTTTCTTTTAAAATCAAAAAATTATGGTCTAGTAGCCAGCGAAACTTAGTGCTTTCTGCTGTGCTAGCGGCGATTGTGGCGGCGATCATTGTTGTTGCGCTTTGGAGTTCTTCGCAAAGTTTTAGGCCTTTATACAGCCAGCAAGAGCGCTTTGATATTGGAGAGATCATCTCCGTACTTGAAAATGAAGGTATCAGTTACCGCATGCAAGAGCAAAATGGGCAAGTACTTGTGCCCGAAGGTGATGTTGCTCGGATTCGAATGCTGCTTGCAACTAAAGGGGTCAAAGCAAAATTGCCAACAGGGTTAGATTCGCTGAAAGAAGATAGCTCTTTGGGAACCAGCCAATTTATGGAAACTGCCCGCTATAAGCATGGTTTAGAGGGGGAGTTGGTCCGTACGATCATTTCACTCAATGCGGTATCTAATGCTCGAGTTCACTTGGCTATTCCTCGTCAAACGCTTTTTGTTCGCCAGAATACAGAGAACCCATCGGCTTCTGTGATGTTGGAGTTGAAACCCGGTGAAGACTTAAAACCGGATCAAGTCGAAGCGATTATTAACTTGATCGTTGGTAGCGTAACAGGAATGAAACCGGAGTTTGTTTCGGTCATCGACCAATATGGACGACTGTTGAGTGCCGATGTTGCCTCGCTAGAAACAGGCAAAGTGAACGTTAAATTCTTGGAATACCAAAAAAATGTTGAAAAACAAGTCATTCAACGTGCATCTGACATGCTGACACCGATTGTGGGGCCAAGTAATTTTCGAGTACAAGTAACGGCGCATATGAATTTTAGCCAGATCGAAGAAACACAAGAGATTGTCGATGACTCGCCGGTAGTACGCAGTGAACACAGTATCCAAAGCAATGTTATTGACCAGATTGCGTTGGGTATCCCCGGCTCACTCAGTAATAAACCCCCCGTAACCGGTGCTAAAGCGAAAACGCAGGCCAAGGAAAGCCAAAATACCAATGCTCGCTCAGAGATTAATCGACAATTCGCGCTTGGTAGCAGTATTCGTCGTACTCAATATCAACAGGGACAAGTTGAAAAATTGAACGTTTCTGTACTGATTAACTCACAAGCCTCCCCTGATGGGAACGGTTGGACTGAGAGTGAAAAAACACAGATCTTGAATATGTTGATGGATGCGGTTGGCATCACTGAAGATCGAGGTGACCGCTTGAGTCTGATGAGCTTTAACTTTACACCAATGGATATCGAAGCCACCCCTGCCTTGCCTTGGTGGCAAGATCCAACCGTGCAGCAACCGATTCGTTATGTCATTGGTGGTGTGTTGTGTATGGCGATGATTCTCTTTGTGCTACGACCATTGATTATGCATCTCACCGGTGCCGATCAGCGTAAGCAAGAACTTGAGTTGTCTGAACCACAAGAAGAAGTCACTTATGACAATGTTCAAACCCGAGAAGAGCGTGAACACGAAGCCACATTGAATCGACGTTTGGCTGAAAAAGGTATCGCAGTTTCATCCGGTCTAGATGTCAACAGTGACATGTTACCGCCCTCTGGTTCACCGCTTGAAATTCAATTGAAGCATTTGCAGCTTATCGCAAATGAAGAGCCTGAGCGGGTAGCTGAAGTATTAAAACAATGGGTAAATGTGAATGAACACAGTGCAGTCGACGCAAAAGCAGACGCTTAGTCATGTAGAGCAGACCGCTCTTGTCTTATTAGGAATGGGCGAAGACGCTGCAGCGAAAGTCCTGCAGCATTTTAATCGGGATGAAACTCAGCGAGTGACCCGAGCCATGGCTCGATTGAGCAGTATCAAGAGCGATATGGCAAGAGTAATCATCCAACATTTTTTTGAAGATTTTCGTGAACACAGTGGCATCCGTGGCGCTTCTAAAGAGTATTTATCAAATACCTTGCGTAAAGCGCTTGGTAACGATTTAGCCAAAGGGTTATTGAATAATCTTTACGGGGATGAGATTCGCAATAATATGCAGCGACTGCAATGGGTAGATGCGGAAGTATTAGCCCGTTTTATTGCCAATGAACATCCGCAAATGCAGGCGATTTTTCTGGCTTATTTACCCGCAGACAGTTCATCGGCAGTATTGAAGTTTTTGCCAGCCGATTACCACGATGAATTGCTGTTCCGTATCGCACGGTTGCAAGATATTGATCATCAGGTTACTGCCGATTTGAATGATTTGATTGAGCGTTGTATTGAGCAGGTTTCAACCAGTCAGAGCGCCCCGTTAACGGGGGTTAAACAGGTTGCCGATATCATCAATCGCTTTGAAGGTGATCGCGCTTCATTGATGGAGATGCTCAAACTACATGATGAAGACGTGGTGCGTGAAATTGAACAGAATATGTTTGATTTCATGATATTAGCTCGTCAAAAAGAAGAAACCATGGACGTGTTAGTTCAACAGGTTCCGATGGAGCTGTGGGCTGTCGCCTTGAAAGGAGCAGACATTACCTTACAGCAAGCCATTAAGCGTTCGATGCCTCAGCGCATGGTTAAAGCTCTAGAAGATGACATGCAAATGCGAGGTGCGGTTGGCTTAAGCCGTGTCGAGCGGGCTCGTCAAGAGATCATGGAATTGATCCGTGAACTCAGTGAAGCGGGCGAAATAGAATTACTGTTATACCAAGAGCCAACGGTGGAGTAGTAACATGGCTGATTCTAGCAATATGTTCATGTCAAAAAAAATGCGCTTATCCCCAGCGGCTTATCGTCGTCATCGGTTTCCACCTTTAGCGCAAGCGAATACGATTGATGAGCGATTGAGTCTAGAGAGTGAACAGCCAACGTCGCCAATTGACTTACAGCAACGTTTAGAAGCGGGCTTTCAGCAAGGAATGGAGCAAGGCCATGAAGAGGGATTTCGTCAGGGATTAGACCAAGGCGTTCAGCAAGGAGTGCTTGAAGGACAGAAAGAAGGTTTCCAAAAAGGATTTGTTTCCGGTGAACAAGCAGGAAAAAAAATGTTCACAGAGGCTGTTCAACCGGTTCATGAGTTATATAAAGCATTATCGCGTTGGCAAGTCGAAAAAGAACAACAACAGCGCCATGTTATTTGTCAGTTGGTACAAAAGGTAGCCCAGCAAGTGATTCGTGCTGAGTTAACTTTGATGCCGCAGCAAATTCTAGCCTTAGTCGATGAGACGTTAGAAGCGATGCCGGGTAAACATGAGACCGTGACGGTTTATCTTAACCCGCAAGATTTAGAACGTATTACTCAGATTAATACCGAGCTAGCAGCAAACTGGAAGCTGGTTGCTAAACCCGAGTTGCCAGTGGGAGGGTGTCATCTAGTGACTGAGGATGCAGAAGCCGATGCCAGTTGCCATTCTCGCCTAGAAGATTGTATGGATAATATCAAGCAACACCTTTTAGACGAAGTGGTGCTTCCGCAGGCAGACGTTGTTAATGAGTAATCCTGCATTTCGAGATTTGTTAAATGAGCGAATGAGTGAGGCCATTGCCTCGCTGGATTCAGTGCCTATTGCTCGAGTTACCGGTCGACTAGTCAAAGTGAGCGGTTTAATGCTGCAAGCTGTTGGTTGCCGTTTTAAGTTGGAACAGCGTTGTTTGGTTGAGACTGATGAAGGCGACATGATCGAAGCTCAGGTGGTAGGGTTTGACCATACCGTTGCTTATTTGATGCCGATTCGCCGTTTAGGCGGCTTATTTGCGGGAGCGAAAGTGATTCCGCTTGATGGCGATAGTACCGTGCAATTAAGTAGCCAATGGCTCGGCCGTGTCGTCAATGGTCTTGGTGAAGCATTGGATGACGAGCCTGCATTAAAAGGCGGTGAGCGAGTCTCTCTTGAACCCAAGCCAATTAACCCATTAAAACGCCGCTCAGTCGATACCCCTCTTAATGTTGGGGTCAGGGCGATCAATGGGTTGCTGACAGTAGGAAAAGGTCAACGAATTGGCCTGATGGCTGGTAGTGGCGTGGGAAAAAGCGTTTTAATGGGAATGATCACGCAAAATACCGAGGCGGATGTTATCGTTGTCGGCTTAATTGGTGAGCGGGGCAGAGAAGTCAGGGAGTTTGTTGAACGTAACTTTACCCCAGAAACGCGTCGAAAAGCGATTGTTATTGCCGCCCCTGCTGATGAATCACCGTTAATGCGATTACGTGCCACTTTATTATGCCATCGTGTGGCGGAATATTTCCGCGATCAAGGCAAGGATGTACTACTGTTGATGGATTCATTAACTCGTTACGCCATGGCTCAGCGTGAAATTGCCTTATCGCTAGGTGAACCACCGGCATCAAGAGGATATCCACCGTCAGTTTTTGGCATGCTTCCACAATTACTTGAGAGAGCGGGCAATAGCGATAATCTACATGGCAGCATGACGGCAATTTACACGGTGTTAGCCGAAGGGGATGATCAGCAAGATCCGGTGGTGGATTCTGCTCGCGCTATCCTTGATGGGCACATTGTCTTGTCACGTCAGCTCGCCGAACAAGGACACTATCCTGCAATTGACATCAATGCTTCAATCAGTCGCTGTATGACTGCGTGCACGCAAGATACCCACAATACCATTGCTAATCAATTCAGGTTGCTTTATTCAAATTACCTGCAAGTAAAAGAATTACTGCCATTAGGGGGGTATCAACCAGGGCAAGATCCTGAACTGGATCGCTCGGTAGCGATTTACCCTCAGTTAAGAAACTACTTACAACAAGCCGCGAATGAATCGGTCGACTATTCGACTAGCTTGACTCAGCTTGCTCAGTTATTTCAATCACAGTCGGTGATAAATGATGGAAGCTAAGCTAAAAGCTGTCGGTAAATTGCAATTGATGGAAGAAAAACAGCGTGATCGGATCGGGGTAGAACTTGATGAGACTCGGCAACGGCACGCTCATTTACAGACCCAACTCGAAAAATTGTCTGCGCTGAAGCATGATTCCAGTCAATCAGCATTGATGACGCCAAGATTAAATAGCACGACATTGATGAATTTAAATCGAGTTGATCAAATGCTCCAAAAATTGCTCTTGCACCATGAACATGAACAAGCCGTGATTGAAGCACAGTGCTCGTCAATGCAAAAACAGCTAGCCCATAAGCATGCTCGAGTTCAAGGGCTAGAAAAAGTCCTTGATCGCTGGCGAGCGAAGCAGCGTTATGAAAAAGCGAAGAAAGAGCAAAAACTGATAGAAGATATCATCAATTCGCGTTTGAAGAGAAAAACACCATAGTCAAGTAACAGTGAATGATGCCATCATCTCTTCGCGGTGTCGTTTATCATCAATGGAAATGGCCCTAGCGGGAATTTATACATACGGTTGCATTGTTTGTCTGTTGATATAATATCCATACCTCAACAATGCCTGTTCCTAAATGCAAGCTAAGGGATCGACAATCACATAGGGAGAAAACGCTTGGTTATTACATTAATTGCACTTGCTGCATTGCTGTATGGATTTTATGCCACGAGGCGATTATCCAAATTAGAACTTCGGCTTTCTTTGCTTGAACGTCAATTACGGTTGCTGCATAGCCAATTGTTTAATCCAACTGAGCGTACTCAAGCCTCGCCCGATCCTGCAGAGTCTGTTGCTGATGCTCAACCTAGTATGCCATCCGCTCGTGTTGATAACGCTCCTTCGCCAAGCGAGTGTTCAAACTATGAACAAGAGACGGTCATTGAAAAACAGCCAGCATTATCTGAGACAAGATCAACAGAACGTGTATCTGTCTCGAGTTTAGTTACCCATGAGAAAAGCTGGCTTGAAAAACAAGCCGGTCGTTTTGTTGCGAATTTTAGAGAGCATTGGCTCGTTTGGATTGGTGCACTTGCTATGTTGGTTGGCAGTGGTTATC
>NZ_NBUS01000043.1:401660-403780 GCF_002749895.1 Vibrio fujianensis
GGTGCAGGTGATTGGCAGTCAGATTGAGTTTTCTCCATTGATGAGAGTTCTGTTGGCTGCGGCTCTTTCTCTGACGGTTATTTTTGCTGGCGAATGGTTTCATCGTCGAGAGCAAACAGTGCAAACGCGTGCGATGCGCTGGAAAGAGTTTACCTACGTTCCCGCCGCCGTTACTGCGACGGGATTAATGGGCGTGTACTGTACCGTTATTTTTGCTTTTATTCTTTACCAAATGCTGAGCCCCGGCCTTTCTCTGCTGATTCTTGCCGTTGCTGCGCTAACTAGCTTGGCATTGTCTATGCGCCAAGGGCCTTTAATGGCAGTGCTGGGGTTGATCGGCGGGTATTCAGCACCATTGTGGATCAACAGTAGTGAGCCTAATTATTTTCTTTTAGCCGGTTACATTGCATTCATTTCTATCGCTGCCACATTATTAATGCAATTTATGCGTAAAGCGTGGTTAGCACCAAGTATTGCGTTACCTCATATGGTATGGATGGTAATGATGATTGCGTGGATACCACAACAACTGCTTTTCTCTTGGCTTATCCTTTACCTTTCTTTGACGCTCTATCTTATTTTTCTTGTCCCGAGAATGGGGTGGTTGCTTCACCCTCGCTATCGTCATTGCCAAAGGCGTTGGTCTCACTCGCCTGTTTTTATTTCCGTTGCGATGACCTTTATGGTGCTGCAATCGGTCACCAAAATCGATCAATTGACGCTATTACACATTCTTTATTTTTACGGACTCTTGATGGCGGTCATTTGTCTACCAGCCCTACGTAAAACGTGGTCATTACGAGTGTTTCTCCCAACAATAATTGCCGGTGCTGTGGCTGTTTTTGCTCTTACGCTGGTATGTGATGCGCTTTATCCATTACAGTGGCAATCGGTGATTTGGTCGGTTCTCGCCCTTTGTATAGTGTTGATTGGTCTACGTTTATTTAGTCAGGCTCGGCATGATAGTTCAGCGTTTACAACTCGAACATTACTAATATTAGTACCACTTATCAGCCTGATTAGTCTGGTTTATTTAGATGTATTTATTCCTGATTATGCTTGGTCTTGGACTGTTTTTTCGCTGTGCATTGCTGGAGGATATTATCTGCTAGCTCGACGTTTTCATTCATTAAGCGAGCATTGCTCTGGTATCGTGCATGGAATGGTTGTTGGTTGTTTATGGGTGTGGCTGAATGACATTGAGTTGACCATGGCCATTGCGGTTCAGATCCTAGTGATGACGATGCAGATCCAGCATCGAATTTTCTCACCTGCTAGCTGGATAGTGAAGGTTGCAATGAGTGTATTAGTGCTCCGCTTGACGTTGTTACCTTTTGTTCCCGCGTGGCAACCAGCGGCAAACGCTAATTGGCTTTGGGGTGTCGTTAGTTATTTCCCGGCATTATTTATCCTGATATATGCCCGCACTCGATTAAAAATAATTAACACAGAACTGTCTAACTGGTTTGAAGGTGCCTGTTTGCATCTGCTACTAATGGCACTGTTTACCCAAACCCATTATACGCTTACTGGACAATATGGTTATTGGGGGGCGATTGATTTTACCTCAGCAATTATTTTCGCCAATCAGGCGTTAGTGATGGGCTTGATATACAGTTATCGGAGCCAGTTTGCGCAAAAACTGACGCCAATTTATCAAGGGTATAGTTACTTACTATGGGGCGTTTTCGCTGGCTTGATGCTGTTACTCAATACCTTTGAATCTCCACTTTGGGTCAACCATGTATCGGCTCAAGCGCTGCCAATTGTCAACATGTTGACTTTAGGTTGGCTATTACCAGCCTCGATTCTCGCCGTCGTGGTAGCTAAACGCTGGCCAACTTTAGCGATTCAACGTCAGTGGCTTGCTATTACGAGCGCAATATTGGCTGCACTTTGGTTGGGGATGTCGATACGCCAATTCTGGCAGTCTACATCAATGACATTATGGCAACCGACCGGGATGGCCGAATTATTCAGCTATTCAATGGCCGGTTTATTGGTCGGTGGTGTATTGACTTGGTATGCGGCGACTCGTCATGTCCCCATTTTGCAACGGGTTGGTGTCGCGATATTGGCTGGCGTCGCGCTAAAAGTCTTTTTATGGGATGTCAGCTCGC
>NZ_NBUS01000043.1:403790-408742 GCF_002749895.1 Vibrio fujianensis
TAATGGCTTTTGGCGTGCGGTGAGCTTTTTAGGTTTGGGTGCATCGTTAATTGCGCTCGGTTGGTTGTTTCAAAAGCTTAACCGATCATTAATCTCGACTACTGAGGCGCAGAGTTTGAAACCTTAAGCCGTGTCAGTGATTAAGAGGTGTCTCGCATTTGGATAAATAATTTACATTGATTCATCAATCATCATTAGTTCAATACTATGCTCAGTGAGGATGATTTTGTTGTAATGTGATGAAGGATGTGAAGATGTTTAAAAGAAAAACGGTTGCATGGTTGTTCGGGGTCGGCGCGTTCCCCGTTTGTGCTGCAATGAATATCCAACCTGATCCTGAAACGCCAGATGGTTATCTTATCGCTCGTTCTGATTTGCAAGCGGTCGAAAAAGAAAAAACAGCGAATCCGATGTATGCCATATGGGCAAATGCTTTAGCAACTCGGCCCAACTCAGTCGTCGAGGCGATTGAACCGGGCCAAGCGACAAACCCCGACAACGTGCAACGTGTGGAACGGGTTTTTCCTGAACATGAGTGGAATTTTCTTACTCATATGGCCGCTCCTGAATACACCTATACCCGATTTTTAAGGGCTATTGGCAAGTTTCCCGCCTTTTGTGGTGATTACAGTGATGGACGTGATGCCGATGCGATCTGTAAAAAGTCGTTGATCACGGCTTTTGCGCATTTTGCCCAAGAAACGGGGGGCCATATTGCGAAAGACAATATTTCCGATAATCCACTTGGATTGGAAGAGTGGCAGCAAGCGCTTGTCCATGTTCGGGAAATGGGCTGGTCGGAAGGGCAACTCGGTTATACCACTGGGTGTGGGCAAAATGATTGGCAAAATCGCAAATGGCCTTGTGGTGATGGACAAGGTTATTTTGGTCGTGGAGCCAAGCAACTTTCTTACCATTTTAACTACGGTGCATTTTCTGAAGTGATGTTTGATGGGGATGCTTCTGTACTATTAAATAATCCCGGATTAGTCGCCGACTCTTGGCTTAATCTTGCTTCAGCAATTTGGTTTTTCTTAACGCCGCAAGCGCCTAAACCGGCAATGCTACATGTTATTGATAGGACGTGGGTCCCTTCTCAGCGTGAATTAGACGCAGGTATTGGTTATGGATTTGGCACCACCATCAATGTGATTAATGGCGGTATCGAGTGTGGTGAACAAAATAAAAACAAAGGCCAGCCCGTTAATCGGATCCGTTATTGGGAAGGTTTGGCTGAACACTATCAGATCCCAATTGAAGCGGATGAGCAGAATACTTGCTGGCAACAAACGCCTTATGGCAGCTTAAACTTAAATGGCGCAACGGATGTACTTTATACCAATTGGGATGGTAACTGGCGCTATTATCCAGACCGTCCCGGTGGTTATTCATTTGAATGTAACTTAGTTGGATTTCAGACGGCATACTCAGCATTAGTTGAAGGGGATTATGAAAAGTGCGTAACTAATTTGTATCAGTCACACGCCAGCTGGCCTAAGGTACGTGTGGTTGATGAATTAACACCAACAGAGCCAGAACAGCCGAGTGAACCACCGATTGATGGTGTTGAGGTATGGCAAGCGAATAAGGTTTACTATGCGGGGGATCAAGTTACCTATGAAGGCGCGATTTATCAGGTGAAATGGTGGTCACAAGGGAATCTCCCCTCTCAAGGAGACCCATGGTTTTTAGTTCAATCTTAAGCGATTAATACTTTTAGCCAAACCCTTCGGGCTGTGTTTGTGGCCCCTTTCTACTGCGCTCAGGTAGAGTCTCGACATTTTAAAGACTCTACTTTGTATAAAGATTCTACCTTGTATAAAAACACCACAAACTGCTGCAAACATCAGCTCGAAAGCTAAGAAATCGGGCTGAAATTTCTTCTATCTTCTACGTTATTCTTCTATATAATTCGGCCTGCTTTTGGGAATCTAATTTTTCAATAATGAGTTTTTCTTTTTCATGACTTGTTCAATAGAATCCGCGCGCTTTTTTATTAACATTTTTGTAAGGTAATTTGCATGTCTACTCAATTAGCTAACCCAGCACCGCTAGGTTTGATGGGGTTCGGTATGACAACCATTCTGCTCAATATCCATAATGCAGGGTTCTTTCCGATTGATTCGATGATTTTAGCCATGGGTATTTTCTACGGTGGTCTTAGCCAAGTCATTGTTGGCATCATGTGTTTTAAACGAGGTGATACCTTCGGCACGACGGCCTTTACTTCTTATGGTCTGTTCTGGCTCACGCTGGTGGGTCTGATTGTTATGCCCTATATGGGATTACCTGCCAGCTCGGCCTACTCTATGGGCTGGTATTTACTTTTATGGGGGATCTTCACTGGTTTTATGTTTATTGGTTCACTCTGTTACCCTGTTGCGAAACAAGTGGTGTTTGGTTCTTTAACGATTTTATTTGCCTTACTCGCGATTCGTGATTTCACGGGCAGTGAATTCATTGGTATGATTGCCGGTTTTGAAGGGATTTTCTGTGGTGCAAGTGCGATTTATTTTGCTATGGCACAAGTGATTAACCATGAGTATGGACGCACTATTTTACCGATTGGTGCTAAGAAAAAAGAGGTAGCGCCGGTGACGCAAAAGGTCGCCGCTTAATAATGGTCAACGAAAAGGGAAACGACGAGGTTTCCCTTTTGACGATGGATGAGTAGATGGTTGAGGTGATTTTTATTTTACATCAGCTAGTTTTTCTAGTACTCGGATAAGCAATTGAATACGTGGCTCAATAGAGTCTAATTGCAAATATTCTTTCTCACTGTGGAACCCTGCACCGACGGGGCCAAAACCGTCTAATGTTGGAATACCTAAAATAGCGGTTGCATTGGCATCGGAGCCGCCTCCAACTGCTTGCCAGTTTACCTCGATGCCGATTTCTTGGCCTGCCTGCTCGACTATTTGCATTAGTGACTCGGTTTGAGGGCTTGGAACCATCGATGGCTTATAGGCTTCACGTTGCAAGTTAATGGTCACGCCATCAATAAAAGGCGTCGTTAACCATTGATGGAGTTGTTGATCCAATGCGCTATATTCGTCATTGTCCCAAAAACGGACATCGATGATTGCCTGAGCTTTTTCTGGAACGATATTGGCTCCAGCCCCTCCGGAAACCATACCGACATTCAGGGTCGTACCTGATTCAAAGTTGGTTAAACGATTGGCCGCTAAAATCCAGTGTGCCATTTCTGTAATGGCACTGCGCCCTTTTTCTGGTTCATTACCTGCGTGTGCTGCGAGGCCGGTAAATTCAAGTTTATAACGAGCCATCCCTTTACGAGCTTTAACTAAGCTACCATCGGCACGAGCGGCTTCAGCAACTAAAACATGGCGTGATTTTTTAGCCACTTGTTGTAACCATTGACTGGAATATAACGATCCGATCTCCTCATCTGGATTCATACAGATACAAATCGATAATTTGTCTAAAACGGCAGGATTAAGATGACGCATTGCAAAAACAATATTAAGTAGGCCCGATTTCATATCAGATACGCCTGGACCGTAAGCTTTATGCTCATCGATGGTCATCGGGCGTTGACTAGCGGTTCCCGGTGCAAAAACAGTATCCATGTGACCAATCAACATCACATCAATATTATCGTTCTGCGGTTGATTACGAATCTCTAAACCGATACCAGCTTTATCACAGTCAACCTGGGTGACTTGCCAGCCGGGCAGTGCTAGAAACTTAGCTTCAAATTGTTCGGCGATATATTTGATACCATCAAGCGTATAAGTACCACAGTCTACATTGATGAGTGGACGTAATTCATCTAAATATTCTGCTAATGAGAATGACATAATTGACTCCTAAACCAATAAATTCATAACTAACATTGCACCGAAGGCATTCAAAATAGAGATAATGATCATAATTGGAATGTAGCGACCTTCTGTACCAATAGCCCCCATAATTCGGCCAATGTATTGAACTTGTGAGCCCATTAAATAAATAGCAGGCGCGAGTATCACGATATGTTCACCGGTTAAAATACCTTGGTCAAAAAGCGTTATTACCACGCCGACAGCACCCCCCATGGACATCCAAGCGCCAATCAAGACAGCCGCTGCTTCACCGGGTAAACCAAATAGTGCCATGATAGGTGAGAATAAAACGCCAATAAGGTCAAGAGCCCCCGTTATCTGTAATGCCTTGATAATGACAAAAGCCATCAGCACATTGGGGACGGTTGAGGTCGTTGCAATGACCCAACCTTTTTTGGCTCCCTCAACAAATACATCGGTTACCATAGGTTTTTTTGTCGAAGGGGATGAAATTTTTGCTGGGTTGCTCATGGTTAAACCCTCCCTTTAGGGGGATGAGTGGCTGTGGGAGGTGTATCTTTTCCTTCTGTTAGATTTAAATAAATACGGAAAATATTGGCACCAATAATTTTAAAAATAAACATGACGGCAATGGCTAAACCAATAGACGAGGTCACGGCTAAGGAGCCATCAGCGAGCGTTAGGGTAAAAAGAACGGCTCCAGATGAAAAGAAATTAACGATAGTAGCTCCTGCCGTAAATTGAAACATAGTAAATATATCGGTTTCTCTTTGACTAATATGTCCTTCATCTTTTAGTTTACGTGTCATTGCTGCCCCCGCATCGGTACTTTGCAAAGACGCAATGAGCGCTAAACCAGTATTGCCTGGAATATTCATGAGTGGGCGTAGAAGAGGCGTTAATAATTTTCGAGCGGCATCAAGAGCGCCGTATTGTTCAAGAACATTGATCATCCCTAAAGCAAACATCACGGTTGGGATGAGGGATAGCGCAAAAATAAAACCATCTCGAGCACCACTCCCACCATGACCACGAAAAGAGGTGGTAGCGGTTTGCACTCCATCGGCAGTTTCACTCACGCTATAGGCGACTTTGCCGAATGAACCGTTCAGTGTGGTGAAGTCAAATACACCATACCATTGATTG
>NZ_NBUS01000043.1:408752-416005 GCF_002749895.1 Vibrio fujianensis
ATTGCAGCAATCCGGAAAAAAACATCACCGCAAATGCTAAGGCGAGATAACTGGCCCAAGTTACTTTTCTTTCAGGTGCAATAGGATTTGTCATAGTAAAGCCCTATATCAGTAAAGACAGTATTCATCTTCTCTTGTCTTGGTGCTTATAAGGATGATCCGTGTCAATGGAATGAATGAATGGCGATTTGGCTTATTATTAGTTTTAAGTTTTGTGATTGCTATCAAATATAAAATATTCCACTTGTATTCTGCGTGATTTGCCTTGCTTTTATAAAGTAAGGTTGGTAACAACCTTGATGAGATAAATGAAAATGTATGAGTACCAATTTAACCTAAGGGGAGGGTGACGAATCAGTTTGAGATATTACGCTGTGAGTCATTCAAAAAAATTGATTGAGTTGAACATGAAACAGAGGATGGGTAATGAAAAATGTCCGGTACAATTGTGGCAAGATATAAAGGAGAAGATGAAAAATGATGATGTATCACGCCCATGTTTATTTTGATTTACCTCAGCAGCCATTAGCGGATGCTTTACAGCACAGAATCATGACCGAATGTAGTGATAAGATTCGCGCAATGTTTCCATTGGTTCCTCGTTTAGTCGGGCCGCACCGTAAGCCGATGTTTGAAATTCATTTCACGGAACAGCAAAAATCCTTGATTGATTGGCTGGATAAGGCTCGCGGCGATCTAAGTGTGTTGATCCATCCAGTCTCAGGGGATGATGCTTACGATCATAGTGCAACACAAGTTCGATGGTTAGGAACTATACTCGGTGTTAACTTAGATAAACTTGGTTAATTCGTTTAAAGGTGTTATCAGCATAAGGATGCTATTGATTGAACCGCGAGGGGATAAAAAATTGGTAGGATCGATTGATTTTAGGTTGACTTTCAACCAGTTGAGCAATACCATTTTGCACGCTTAAACACGGTAGATGACATTATTTAGTATCACACTTTTCCGTTAATCTACCTATTCCAGTTAATTTTTCGAGGTACAACAGAAACCTATGGACTCGTCGAGTAGTCGAATATCACAGTATGGTCTTTTCGATGGTTCGAAAACACCAACGGTTTCTTATTAACCTGCCGCTAAATTTTTAGCTTATGTCAGGTAATAAAAATCTTGGCAAAGCGAACTCTTCTTTTTCTTCCATCGTTAATTCCATACGTTAATACTTTGCGTTAAAGCATATATGCCTAACGTAACCTATGACTGATGCTCATATTTTGAGCCGACACGTCGTTACCAAAACAAGAATATAAGCGATTCAAACTTCGCTTATTTGGTTATTGGGTTTCTTTGTCCTGAGCTCAACTCAGGAGAAACAAAAATGACAACATTTCGTCTTAACCGTATTTCTCAGGTTAAAAAAGCACGTACACCAGTGCAACATGCAGTACAAAGCCATATAAAAAGGGAGTTTTTTGGGGTGAGTATTGATTTAACGGTTGGCGAAGTTATCGCCATGTTGAAAGGCTGTACATCGTTTTTATCAACGTTACATGTGGTGGTGCTAATAAACAGTAATAGCGAATATCAAGGCCTTGTTTCAATGAAAAGCCTATTGTTTGCCGAACCAACGGAACCTGTTTCATCTTTATGCCAAGGCGTACATCATTACACTTTTGCCTTAGATGAAGATTATCCTGCTGCATTAAAGCTACGTCAAAGTCGTTGGCCAGTGTTGCCTGTGTTGGATAGCCGACACCGTGTGGTGGGCATGTTAGATATATCGGCTGCACGTACGATTATTCACCGTCAAGCAGAATTTAATACACCGACGGTGTTACAACCATCAGGCTGGAAGCGATTGGTTCGTTTCTGGAACTAATCGTATGAGGATTTTTCGATGCAAACCACAATCATGACTCAAGCCTTGATGGCACTTCATTTCAGTCAAAATCAACAAGATATACAGCAGTTTATTCAGCAGCATCCTTTAGCGGATTGCGCAGAGGCTTTTACTCAATTATTAACTGAGCAAAAACTCACCAGCAAACAGGTTGGTCAATTATTACTATTGCTACCTTTAGAAAAACAAGCAGCCTTATTCGGCTATTTTTCTTTGGGATGGCAAGAAAAGTTAGCGGAACAATTCGAGGCGCAAGAGCTAGCGCAACTCACTGAATTAATGCCTCACGATGAGCGAGCGGATTTACTGACCCAATTAGAGCCAGAATTTCAGCACCAAGTGCTGCAACAAATGGATGATGAAGATCGGCGAGATATTGAACGGTTAGTTTCGTACCCTGAAGATTGTGTCGGGGCTGTCATGACCTCTGACTTTGCCACGCTCACTGCTCAGCAAACCGTAGAAGAAGCCATTAATCAACTGCGGAAAATTGCCAGTGAGCGGGAAACCATTTATCAAGCGTATGTGGTTGATGAACAAATGCGTTTGCAAGGTACGGTATCATTGCGAGATTTGGTTATCTCAGAGCCGAGTTTAACCGTCGCAGAGATCATGACGCAAGTGTTGATTTTTGTCCGAGTCGATGAAGCGCAGAATGTGGCTGCCCAGGCGATCAGTAAGTATGACTTACTCGCGTTACCTGTGTTAGATCATCAAAATCGTATGGTCGGTATTGTGACCTATGATGATGCGATGGACGTGGCGGAAGAAGAAGCGGATCGACATATCCATAAGTCAGCAGCTGTTGATTTTGCTGGTAATTTAAAAGAAGCCTCGGTTGGATTAATGTACCGTAAGCGGGTTTTTTGGTTGGTGTTACTGGTCTTTGGTAACTTGTTCTCTGGTGCAGGCATCGCCTACTTTGAAGATACCATTCAAGCTTATGTCGCGCTGGTTTTCTTCTTACCCCTGTTGATTGGTAGTAGTGGTAATGCGGGGGCACAATCGGCAACCTTGATGGTTCGAGCGATTGCCACCGGTGAAGTGATTGGTAAAGACTGGGCTAAAATGCTGGCGAAAGAGCTATTTATCGCCGGTTTACTCGGTATCACGATGGCGATTGCGGTCTCGCTACTTGGCTTATGGCGCGGCGGCCCTCAAATTGCTCTTGTGGTGGCGTTAACCATGCAAATCGTGGTGGTGGTTGGTTCATTGGTGGGGATGTCACTGCCGTTTATTCTCAGTAAACTTAAGTTTGATCCAGCGTCTGCCAGTGCGCCATTGGTCACCACCATTGCCGATGCGGTCGGGGTTATCATCTATTTCACGGTCGCGACCAGTATTCTCGATTTTCCAGTTAATGCTTAAACATGAGTAAGGCCGCGGAATCATTTGAGAGAGAATAGCAATAGGGAAAGTCGCTCAACTCTGCTAGAATTCCGCGCCTTGTTACCTTCATATAAGGCCATCATAATAATGACAGATCAAGAACGAATTGAGTTACAACAAAATAATCCGCTCCACGGTCTTAAGTTAGACATATTATTGCAAGAGTTGGTCGATTATTATGGTTGGGATATCTTAGACGCCGCTATGCGGTTTAATTGTTTTCATACCAATCCATCGATAGCGAGTAGCGTTAAATATCTAAAGAAAACCGATTGGGCAAGAGAGAAGCTAGAGAACTTTTATCTATATCGATTTAAACGTATGCCAAGGGCTTCTGCTGAAGAGTATGATCTATCTCCTCGGGCTCGAACATTTCCTCATGGGCTTCAACCGAAACAACCCATGGCGTTGACGGTTGATTCAATTTTAAAATCACAAGCCAAAGCAGCATCATCGCATAAAGAACGAGCGGCACGAGAACGCCATTTACGCCGTTGATGACTAATAAATTGAGTCATTAGGTAAATAAAAAGCCCAATGTGTTAATTCATATTGGGCTTTTTATTTTGCTCGTCAAACAACTGTGATTTCCTCAACGAAATGTGCAACGCCTCTTTTGTATAGTCTTTCACTCATTTATGTAAAGGACGGTTATGATGAAGAAATATTGTCCAATTGGGGTTGTGGCTCTAAGTGGTGCGTTATTGTGTGCGGGGCTCAATGCTCAATCACTTTCACCGCATGATTTTCCTGACGGAAAAACCTGGCTGGTACATGCTCAACAAGGGCTCGCTCCCTATTGGATGATGCAAAGCGCTCAAGGCATCCCAATGGGAAACTTTCCCACCTTTCGATGTGATAATGGGCAAATTTTAGATGTCACTAAAATATGCCAAGAGCTAAATAAAAATTGGATTACGCCCTATTTTGGTCGTGAGTATACACGGATGAAATCTCGGCAGACGTATGCTTATGGTGTGCTTTATCACTTAACTGGTGATCCCCATGCTTTACAATTAGCTAAGGCAGGTACTGAATATTTAATGAATCAATTGCAAGATAAAGAGCATGGCGGCTTTATCAGCTTTACTGAGCATGGTCAGGCGGGCTTAGAATGGCAACAACGAACCTCGCAAGATCAAGCATATGCTCTGGTAGGGCTTGCCATGTATTATTATTTAACGCGTGATCCAGTGGTTGAAAAAGTACTCATTAACCAACAGCGTTTTATTTTTGATAACTATCGGCTTGATGATGGCAAAGGGTTAGCTTGGGTACTTAAGGATGGCGATGGTGAAAGTACTAAACAGCGTGAATTAGTTGCGCAACTCGATCAAATTAATGGCTATTTATTGTTGGTTGCTCCTTTGCTCCCTGAGCCACATAAAAGCCGTTGGCTGGCTGATTTATCTTGGTTAACCGATACGATGTTAAAGCAATACTATGCCCCACAAGAACAACGCTTTTATGGGGCGATTCATCATCCAGCGGTGATGGATCAGCAAGCGAAACATAATGATTTTGGACACACGATTAAAGCGTATTGGATGACTTACCTGACCGGCGAACTATTACAGCGACAAGATTGGCAAAAACTCGCCAAGCAAAGTATGCAACATATCATTGAACAAGCACAATATGTTCCCAATTACGCGGATATTAAAGGGTTTGTTCCAGAAATGACGCAAGAGCAGTGGCAAGCCAGTTCGATCAAAGCATGGCGTAATCGACCATTCAGTTATGGTATCTCTTCTTGGGAATGGGCTGAACTTGATCAAGCGGCAATGACCCTTTCATTACTTGAAGATCAAGTTAAGCCGGTATTACAGTCAACAGCTAAAGCCTTTATGCAGGTTTGGGTTGATGATCAATATGGTGGGGTTGGATTAAATCCGAAATCAACCAAGGCGTTTCACTGGGGCAATGGATACCATCAGTTTGAACACGCTCTTGTAGGCTATTTAACCGCGCAACAGCTTAACCAACGCCCTGCGAGGCTGTATTTTGCTATCGATGATCCTCAGTCGTATCAACTTTCGCCCTATTATTTTCAAGGGCAGATAAAAAGTCAGCAGCGATTAACTACGGTGAATGGATTGCCTCGCTGGCAAGTTGAGTTTACTGCGATCAAACCGTAATCGGCTCTCTTAACGGTTTAATCACTAATACCAGTATTAATATTAACCATCAATAGAAGGTTACATTATTTTTCTCTAATAACCCGGATGATTGATTGTTTCAGTGTGCAAATACTGGTCTATTAGCCAACTTATGTTCTATAATCAGAACAAGAAAATGATTCTGTTTACTTTTTGTCTCTCAAGGTTAACGCAAGATAGCCGATACAAAAGTATTCAAGAGTTTGATGAAATAGTTAGGCTAGGGAGCCAAGGATGTTTAAATCGTTTCGCGCAAAAATCACAGCGATCAGTGTCGCTTTAATTGTGATTTCACTAATAGTCACTGCTGTTTTGAGCATTCGAGTCAGTTCGGATACTCTTCGAGCTCAAATAACACGTAATTTACAACAGCAATTACAATCGCAATCCAATGCTATCGCTAATTGGATGAAGGAACGTAAAGCAATGATCACGGCGACAGGCAAGGTGATTGAGCAAACGGATTCTCTTTCGGCGTTGAAACAATTGAGTGACGGCGGCGGCTTTTTAGCCACTTATCTTGCTAGACCAAATGGCTCGGCGATTTTCTCTGATGAATGGCAGCCACCGAGTGATTATAATCCGCTTTCTCGTGAATGGTATCGATTAGCAGCTCAGCAAAGTGGTGTGTTGGCTACCGTGCCTTATCTTGATGCGAGTGGTGAAAATCGTTTAGTGGTGACGTTTAGCCATGGTCTAGGCCCCAATGCAAATCGAGGTGTCATTGCTGGTGATGTGCCACTGACTTTTATTATCGATACCGTACGTGATATTGCCCCAACACGTCATAGTTTTGCCTTTTTAACCAATAATGCAGGCAAGATTATTGCGCATCCTAATCCAGACATGACGTTAAAAAGTTTGCGCGATCTTAATCCTAGCTTAACTCAAACGATGTTGACTGATATTCAAAACAAAGGAGATCGTGAACTGGATCTGCAAGGACAAGCGATTTATCTCACCAGTCAATCGATCCCGGGAACTAACTGGTCGCTCAATATCGCGTTAGATAAACAAGATGCTTTATCGGGGCTCTATAGCATGATTCGATGGACAATCATTGCTGTCATCATTATTGGCGTGGTAGCTGCTGCGATTATGTGGTTTTTTAGCGCATCAGGCTTTAAACGATTGCAAGAAGTTAGCTTAGCGATGACGGATATCGGTCAAGGTGACGGTGATTTAACTCAGAGAATCACCGCACAAGGTGATGACGAAATTGCCACCATAGCTAAGGCATTTAATGCATTTGTTGAAAAAATTCATCGATTAGTTAAGGAAGTCAATAATACGGCTCAATCCGTTTCTGCGGCATCAACGACGTTAGCCGATATTACTCAACAAAGTGCCGGAGTGGTTGCTCAACAAAGTTCCGAGACCGAGCAAGTGGCCACCGCGATGAATGAAATGACAGCAACCGTACAAGAAGTGGCCAGCCATGCCAGTGAAGCGGCAAGTCAGGCATCAGAGGCGGATACACAAACCAAACAAGGCCAAACCTTATTACGTGAAACACTGCAACAACTGAAAAATCTAGATGATACCTTGCAAGGTAGCAGTACTACCATTGCTGAGTTACAAAGCGGTACACAAGATATTGTTGGGATGCTAGATGTCATTAGCTCAGTTTCTGAGCAAACCAATTTGTTGGCTTTGAATGCGGCAATTGAAGCAGCTCGAGCGGGTGAGCATGGACGAGGTTTTGCGGTGGTTGCTGATGAGGTTCGAGGTCTGGCTGGCCGAACACAAGAAAGCACTCAGCAAATCCAAGAGGTGGTCGACCGGCTCTTTAAGCAAACAGAGAATGTGGTTAGCGTCATGTCACAAAGTCGCTCAGCTGC
>NZ_NBUS01000043.1:416015-416367 GCF_002749895.1 Vibrio fujianensis
CAAACAACGGTTACAAAGGCTGAAGACATGGCTGCGCGGTTAGAGCAAATTAACCAAGCTGTGACCCTGATTGCAGATATGAATTTACAAATTGCGACGGCGGCTGAAGAGCAGTCTTCCGTTGCTGAGTTGATTAACCAAAATGTTGTTAATATAAATGATCTCTCTTCTCAAACAGAACAAGCATCGCATAACTTAATGGATGCTACGCAGTCATTAAGTGCGCAGGCGAGTCAACTACATGAGCAAGTCTCACAATTCAAAATTTAACGGATAGAGTCTATTAAAAGGGGCGAGAAGCCCCTTTTATATGCTTAGTGAATAATGCCTTGATCTTTCGCCATTTGGTTGG
>NZ_NBUS01000043.1:416377-417317 GCF_002749895.1 Vibrio fujianensis
ATTTTGGGGGCTTGCCATAAGCAAGGAAGTAAAATAAGTGAAGCGGGAACCGCTGTGATCACAATAAAAGACTGTAATGCCGAAATACCGCCCTCTCCCATAGAAATAAGCACAATCGCCATCGCGCCCATGACGATTCCCCAAAAAGCACGAATGGCCGCATTAGGATTCGTATCACCACTGATTACGACACTAATGGTATAGGTCATGGAATCACCAGTGGTGACAATGAAGGTTGTTGTTAATACTAGAAATAACAAAGAAACCAACAAAGGAAATGGTAACTGAGCGGTGATTGCTAATAAGGCACCAGGAAGATTAAATCCTTCAAAACCTTGCGCGATCACGCCAGGGGTTGCTAACTCAAAGGCCAAGCCACTACCGCCAACAATACTAAACCAGAAGCAGGTAATGAGTGGAGCGGCAATACTAATCGCCAGAATTAATTGACGTAACGTTCGTCCGCGAGATATTCGAGCAATAAAAATGGCCATCATTGGCCCATATCCAATAAACCAACCCCAGAAAAATACAGTCCACCAACTTAGCCAGTCGGTATCAGCCCGAAACATTGCCATCGGAACAAAATTATCGATCATTGAAGCAACGCCTTGCATGTAACCATCAATAATAAAATGGGTTGGCCCTGCAATCAGAATAAATAACACTAACCCAACCGCGAGAATGATGTTGTAACGGCTAATTATTTGAATGCCTTTACTTAAGCCACTTAAGGCTGAAAAGGTATACAGTGCCATAGCGAATAAAATAACGATAATTTGTGTGGTAAAGCTATCAGGAATACCAAACAACGCATTAAGAGCGTAGCTAATCTGTAATCCGAGAAATCCGATGGGACCAATGGTTCCTGCAGCAACAGCAATAATACTGAGCGCATCAAT
The DNA here is from genome assembly GCF_002749895.1 of Vibrio fujianensis. GTDB lineage: Bacteria > Pseudomonadota > Gammaproteobacteria > Enterobacterales > Vibrionaceae > Vibrio > Vibrio fujianensis. The sequence continues at coordinate 417,280 of NZ_NBUS01000043.1, forward strand.
GGTATTGGCTATCCAACCGTTAACGGCTCCCTGACCAA
>NZ_NBUS01000043.1:417327-440605 GCF_002749895.1 Vibrio fujianensis
AGAGTAGTGTGCGTGGTTTTAGCGGTAGTCCTTTGTCGTAGTGTAGATGCATTAATACGATCGATGAAAGGCAGCCTAAAATAGCCCAAGCTAAAAACCCCCAATGCATAAAAGATTGCGAGAGGGCATTAATCGCCATTTTTTGAGGCGATGCGGCACCAAAGATCGGCGGAGCATTGACAAAATGGGCTATTGGTTCGGCGGCAGCCCAAAAAACACCTCCGCCTGCCAGCAAGGTACAGAGAATGATGGATAGCCATTTGAAGTTATCCAGCTCTGGTATGCTAAGGCCACCCAATCGAACCGAGCCAGTTTGTGTTACCGCCAGTGCTAACCCAATCACAAAGTTTGCCAATAATAGCAATTGCCAAAAAGCGCCAAATCCTTGGGTTGCATAGTGAAAACCAGAGTCAATCAGGGAGGTAAGTAATGAAGGGTTCGTGAGGGCTAATAATACGAACAAGGAAAGAAAACTACCACTGAGCCATAAGACAGGGTTATTAAGCTCGAGTTTTTTTTGTAATGAATGAGAGGAGGTCTGAGGGGGATGAGTGGCTGAGTAATCCGATGCGCTCATACAAGGTGCTTCGGTATTCAAATAAACTTTAGACATAAAAACTCGCTGTTAGCTCTGAAAAATCAGGTTGTGTGTAAAACGCTCAACTGTATATTGTGAGGTAAATCATAAAACTGAGCATAATAACATAAATTAGGTTGATAATGCATCCGTATTGCTAATCCAATAATGCATTTAGTATCCATGATTAAAGTAATTGAGGGTAAGAAAAAGAGCTGAGTGGAAAATAAATAGGAAAGTATGCCATCGGTTATCTTCTTGCTACTTGAATCTGTAGCGGTGTTGGTTACGTTCTTTCCCCCCAATCACATCACTTGTCTATGCGCATGGGGATGATGAGAGCCATCCGCGGCTCTCACCCAACTAACACTTCGATTTATTTAGAAATATAGCACCAAGCAGAGAGAGGTTGCAGGGCGTGGATGGGCTTATTTGGCTGCAAACTCTTCGATGGCTCCGAGGGCTTGTGTGCCATAGGTAAATGATGGGCCTCCTCCCATCAGCACCGCGACATTGATCACTTCGACTAACTCAGCTTTAGTGGCTCCTGCTTTTAGTGCGGCAAATACATGAGCAGCAATACAGCCCTCACAACGTGCAGCAATGCCAATGGCTAACGCAATCATCTCTTTGGTTTTAAGTTCCAGTTCTCCAGGTGCCATGGCAGCTTTATGAAGTTGCATAAATGCAGCAAGGGTATCAGGGCTTTGCTGCTTATAGCTTCGACCCAGGGTATTTTGTTCTTTGAGCAGTTCAGTATAAGACTTCATTGAGTGTTCCTTTTTTTAGTATCACCTAAATAAGATTTATCTAATATAATAAACGGCTCTGAAAAAAGCAAGTGCAATTAATTCAATATCTAAGGTTGATTCATTTATTTTTATTATATGTTTATTTATTGCTTTAATTCTTTATTTAATTTTTGCTTGAGAGTGATTTTTATTATCTAAATTTATTTAGCCTTTTATAGATGTGGATCAATTTCGACCTTAAGATTTATTATTCACAATAACCACAAAATAACTATGATTACTCATAAATAAACGAGGATGTGAAAGAAGCTTCCCCGAGCCACCTCTATGATAGGAAATAAGCCGTATTTCGGTTTAACTTAAGGACAAGATCGAAAGGAGGGGCAATTCCTTTCGGCGTCATCAGAGGAAATCAATAGCTTGTTTGGCAACCTCTCTATCGCTGTATGTATACAGTTATATTGCGTGGGTAATGTCAATTATGATTAAAAACCGATTTAAAGCTTTATTGTCGCCGGATGTTACGCGACGCGGATTTATTAAATCCAGTTCGATGCTCGGTGGGCTCGCGGCCGTCACCAGTGCCCTTCCTTTTAAATCTTCCCTTGTTCAAGCCAAAGAAACGCCCATCAAAGCCGATGAAAAAGTGGTATGGAGTGCGTGTACGGTTAACTGTGGTAGCCGTTGCCCGCTTCGTATGCATGTTGTCGATGGTGAGATTAAATGGGTTGAGACGGACAATACTGGTACAGATAACTATGCGGCAAAAGATGTACAGGTTCGTGCTTGTTTACGTGGCCGTTCTATGCGTCGTCGAGTTTATAATCCAGATCGTCTCAAATACCCATTAAAACGGGTAGGGAAACGAGGTGAAGGTAAATTTAAGCGCATCAGTTGGGAAGAAGCCTACAACGAGATTGCGAATAATTTACAACGTATTATCGATGATTACGGTAATGAAGCGGTATACCTTAACTATGGTACCGGGACATTAGGTGGAACGGTAACTCGCTCTTGGCCACCAGGTAAAACCTTGATTGCTCGGTTGATGAATTTAAAAGGTGGTTATTTAAATCATTATGGTGACTACTCAACAGCGCAAATTGCTGAGGGATTAAATTATACCTATGGTGGCTGGGCATACGGTAACTCTTTTTCTGATTTGGAAAACGCCAAACTGATTGTGCAATTTGGTAATAACCCTGCAGAGACGCGTATGTCTGGTGGTGGGTTAATTCATCATTATGTAGAGAGTAAAGCGAAATCTCAGGCGCGGACGATTATTATTGATCCACGTTATACCGATACAGCAGGTGGCCGAGAAGATGAATGGATTCCTATCCGCCCAGGTACCGATGCGGCATTTATTTCTGCCATGGCGTATGTGATGATCAAAGAAGATTTGGTCGATCAACCTTTCTTAGATAAATACTGCGTGGGTTACGATGAAAAAACGTTGCCAGCTTCAGCTCCGGCCAACAGTGACTACAAATCGTATATTTTAGGTTTAGGTGCAGATAAAACCCCAAAAACACCAGAATGGGCAGCGTCGATTACCGGAATTCCGGTCGATGTGATCATTAAAACCGCACGCGAGATCGGTTCAACCAAACCTTGTGCCATTCACCAAGGTTGGGGGTTACAACGTACCGCTGCCGGTGAAATTGCTTCTCGTGCCGTAGCGATGTTGGCAATTTTAACCGGAAATGTCGGCATTAATGGTGGTGGAACTGGTGCTCGTGAGTCGGATTACAGCATCCCATTTGTGCGTTTCCCTACCTTAGAAAACCCAGTGAAAACCGCTATCTCTATGTTCCTCTGGACGGATGCGATTGTGCGAGGCCCAGAAATGACGGCCTTAAAAGATGGGGTTCGTGGTAAAGATAAGTTGGATGTGCCGATTAAGTTTATCTGGAACTATGCTGGCAACTGTTTAATTAACCAACATGCGGATATCAACCGTACTCATGACATTCTGCAAGATGACACGGCTTGTGAAATGATAGTAGTGATTGATAACCATATGACGGCTTCTGCCAAATATGCTGATATCGTATTGCCAGATTTGACGACCTCTGAACAAGCCGATTTCTGTATGGATGGTAAAGCGGCCAATATGCCGTATTTCATTTATGCCGACCAAGCGATTAAGCCGCAATTTGAAGCGCGGGGGATTTATGAAATTTGTTCCGAGCTGGCTAAACGCCTTGGTGTGGAAAAGGCCTTTACCGAGGGACGAGATCAAGAAGGTTGGTTGCGTCATTTATATGCGGAAACACGCAAACTTGATCCTAGCTTGCCTGATTTTGAAACGGTTCGTCAGCAAGGCATTGTGAAGCGCACTGATCCGAATGGCCATTATGTGGCGTATAAAGCTTTCCGTGACGATCCGCAGAACAATCCATTATCAACGCCTTCTGGAAAAATTGAAATTTATTCAGAACGGTTGGCAGAAATCGCTGCAACGTGGGAACTTCCTGAAGGGGATGTGATTCATCCACTGCCGGTTTATACCTCAACCTTTGAAGGATGGGATGATCCAAAACGTTCACAGTATCCATTGCAATTAACAGGTTTTCATTTTAAAGCTCGTGTCCATTCGACATACGGCAATGTTGATATTTTAAAAGAAGCGGCTCGTCAAGAAATGTGGATTAACCCAATTGATGCCCAAATTCGTGGGATTAAAAACGGTGATCGGGTGCGTATTTTTAATGATCGTGGAGAAACGCATATTCATGCTAAGGTCACCCCACGGATTATTCCTGGTGTTGTTGCATTAGGCGAAGGCGCTTGGTACACGCCCGATGGACGAAAAGTCGATCAAGCGGGCTCGATTAATGTGTTGACGACTCAACGGCCGAGTCCGTTGGCTAAAGGTAACCCTCAGCATACTAATCTTGTTCAAGTTCAGCGCGTATAACCCAAGGATTAACTTATGAAACAGTATGGTTTTTATATTGATTCCAGCAAATGTACGGGCTGTAAAACGTGTCAGCTCTCTTGTAAAGACAATAAAGACTTAGGCGTTGGTGTGAATTTCCGCCGCGTATACGACTATGAAGGAGGAAATTGGGTCGTTGAAGGGGAAACTTTCCGTCAAGACGTTTTTTCTTACTACCTTTCTATCGCTTGTAACCACTGTGATGAGCCTGCGTGTACCAAGGTTTGTCCATCCGGCGCAATGCATAAACGTGAAGATGGTTTTGTGATTGTGGATGAAAGTGTTTGTATTGGCTGTAAGTTATGTGCGATGTCTTGTCCTTACGGTGCACCGCAGTACAACGAAGAAAAAGGTCATATGACCAAGTGTGATGGTTGTTATGAGCGAGTTGCACAAGGTTTAGAACCGATTTGTGTTGGCTCTTGTCCACTAAGAGCGTTAGAGTTTGGGCCCATTGATGAATTAAGAGCAAAATATGGCATTAATGCGGATGTGGCACCATTGCCTTCTTCTCTTATTACGAAGCCAAATATTGTGATTAAACCGAATAAAAATGCCCGACCCACGGGTGATCAAACGGGTTTCTTAGCAAATCCGAAGGAGGTATAAGATGGCTTGGCATGAATTTCCACTGATGATCTTTACCGTCTTTGCTCAAACCGCAGTAGGGGCCTTTTTATTGATTTGTTTAATGCTTTTATTTGGTCGTCCGAGTGAACAGCAAAAAACAGCAATGATTAAAAGCTTATTTTTTGTTTGGGTCTTGATGGGGATTGGCTTCGCTGCATCGACTTTTCATTTGGGGAGTCCACTGCGTGCCTTCAATGCTTTTAACCGAGTTGGCCATGCTTGGTTGTCGAATGAAATATTAACCGGAAGTGTTTTCTTTGGGTTAGGCGGATTGTTCTGGTTGCTTAGTGTTTTGAACTTGGCTTCAGCAGCATTACGCAAAGGCTTGATGCTGGCTGCCATGGTGATGGGAATCTTCTTTATGTATGCCATGGCCCGTTTGTATATGATTGAAACGGTTCCAACTTGGAATACCGTTTACACACCATTAAGCTTTGTTTTAACGGCTGTGATTGCGGGAAGTATTCTTGCTTGCGCATTATTAACCGGATCTGGATATCGCACCAATATGGTTGAAAAACAGTTACCTATTTTGGGTGGACTGGGTGTCATTGCGAGTATACTAGTCAGTTTTACACAGTTGCATGAGTTAGCACATATCCATACTTCGATTATTTCGGCTTCAGAGTTGCTACCTAATATCGGTATGCTCAAAGCGATTCAATACTTATTATTAGTCGTGGCGCTAGTGTTATGGTGGTGGCCGACTTGGCAACGATCTCAACGCGCATTGGTACCGATTTTAATGGGGACTGTGTGTGTGTTATTCGCTGAGTTTTTAGGTCGTGGTATTTTCTACAGCTTACATATGACCGTTGGTTTATAACCTCACGTCAATCAATACGTAAGAAGGAGGCTGAAGCCTCCTTCTTTGTAGATAAAGAGTGTTTATTTATATGAATGAAATTATTACGTTGAGTTCTGTTTTAGGCAGTTTATTGTATTACCCGCTATCGCATCCTAATAACCAAGAAATATTACAACAGTTGACCCATTGGCCTGACGACGATCATCCTTTTATTGATCTACTTTTTGCTCTAAAAAAAGAAACGCCCGAAGCGATCGTAGAAGATTATCAACAGCTTTTTGAAGGCAGAGAAACCATGTTAGCGCCCCCTTGGGGATCGGTTTATTTAGATAAAGAACAGGTTATTTTTGGTGAAACAACGTTAGCGCTTCGCTCTTTCTTGCGCCAACATCAACTTGAAATTGATACTGGATTACGTGAACCAGAGGATCATTTTGGGCTAATGTTAATGCTGCTGAGCCAACTGCTTCGCGATGATGCAAGCCAAAAGAGTGGTAAAGTATTACTTTCTCATCATCTGTTACCTTGGGGTTACCGTTACCTCACGTTGCTGAGACAGTCAGCAACAACACAAACGTATCAATGTTTGGCTGAGATTGCCCAGCAGTGGTTAGAGTATTTACAACAAGCTTTTTCAGTTCAGGCGGTAACGATGAAACTCTATCGATAGTTCTAGGATAAAAGATGAAGATAGTGATCGCCCCCGATTCATTTAAAGAAAGCTTAACCGCGAAACAAGTGAGCCAAGCCATTAAAACGGGGTTAAAACGAGTATGGCCAGAGGCAGAATTTGTCTGTATTCCCGTTGCTGATGGTGGCGAAGGGACGGTTCAAGCCTTGGTGGATGCAACGGGCGGTAAGTTGGTGCTCACTGAAGTGAATGCTCCTTTAGGCAATCGGGTCGAGGCCGTTTATGGTGTGCTGGGAGACGGTAAAACTGCCGTTATCGAGATGGCTCAAGCCAGTGGGCTTAATCTAGTACCGAACCAACGGCGGGATCCCAAATTGACCAGTAGTTATGGCACGGGTCAATTAGTGAAACATGCATTAGATGCTGGAATAAGACGTTTCATGATTGGTTTAGGCGGTAGTGCCACCAATGATGCTGGCAGCGGTATGCTCGCTGCTTTAGGTGTGAAATTTTATAATCAAAATGGCGATGAGTTTGCTCCTTCAGGGCTAGCGCTAACCGAGTTATCCCGAATTGATATTTCAGATTTAGATGCTCGGCTAGCGCTGTGTGAAATAATTGTCGCTTGTGATGTCGATAATCCACTTTGCGGTGACAGAGGAGCCTCGGCGGTGTTTGGCCCCCAAAAAGGTGCTAGTGCTGAAGACGTGATAACGCTTGATCAAGCGTTATACAACTTTGGCTTATTCACTGAACAAGTGACGGGTCATCATGTACTTTCTGTAAAGGGTTCCGGTGCTGCCGGAGGGATGGGGGCAGCATGGATGGCCTATACTCCAGCAATAGTGAAATCAGGCATTGATATGGTGCTTGATACGGTAGGATTAGCTGAAAAACTAGTTGATACTGATATCGTATTTACCGGTGAAGGATGCATTGATCAGCAAACCATTTATGGCAAAGCGCCGGTAGGAGTGGCTAAGCTCGCCAAAGCATTCAATATTCCGGTTATTGCGGTGGCCGGTTGTACGGGAGAGAATTATCAAGCGGTTTATCAGCACGGCATCGATGCGGTTTTTCCTTGTACGCCTCGAGCCATGAGCCTACCAGAAGCATTAGCGGAAGCTGAAGTTAACCTCATCAACACCGCTGAAAGTGTTGGGCGTTTATGGCAGCTATCGCGATGTTACTGAAAATACAGGGTATATACCCAAACAACTTGGAGTTGCAAGTAGGCGATAAGTGAGTGACAAATTTGTCTGGAACAAATTTGAACAGCCGTGGCCAATATCGCTGCAGATTCAAGTAGCAAGAGTATGCATAACGCTTTAAAACAGAATGTGACTCATCGCGTTTGAATAAATTTGCTGTAGGTACTGACTCGACCGTTGATGTACTCAATACCGCAGTGAATGCTGTGTTCGTTATGGCCAACAATCTGGTATTCGACAATAAATTCACCGCTGATCACTTTAATAAATAACAAACCGTCGATGACTTTCCACAATCCTTGCAGTGTTTTTTCACCAAACAGATCTTGCTCGACCAACGTGCCATTGGACTTTAAATGCAAGGCAGAAGAAAAACCGTCCACATTCACTTTTACCCAAGTATGCTGGTGGGCCTCAAAGCTTAATATTTTGCGTCGACATTTGACCCACTCTATCAGCGCTTGTTCTTGGGTTGACGTCAGTGTGGGGAGCGCTTCCATTTCTAACAGGGTGTGATGCTTTTCATACCAGAAGAGTTGTAAGTGAAGTAATTTCATTGGTTCTCAGAGTGTTATGCATCGGGGCGTTATCAAGAGGCAACTCTGCGCGATTGTGTTGGCGATGTCAACATTTGCCAAGAAAAGAGACCGCGCTCACGGGGGAGGCTAGCGCGGCCTTATCCAAGTTCAGGATGAAGAATGCATAAAAGCACGATTTATTGATTGAATAAAGGAGCTATAGGTTAAATAAACGAGGTAAATCTGCGGCGTCACACGCTTGGTTTAACCGTTGTTGAGCGGTACGAATGTCGCGCTGCCAATCTTCATTTTGTGCCCACATCTCAATCACCATCGGCACAACGCAGTGTGTCTTTTTCAAGGTTTGGAAAATGGCGTCGAAATTAACCTCTCCTTGCCCAATCACTAAATCTCGAAACTGCCCAGCGTAGTTTGGGGTGACACAATAGGTATCTTTAAGATGGATCTGCGTGATGTGTGGCATACCAAGCGCCAATTCTGTGCATACATCGTAGTTCCAACCTGAAATGTTGCCTACATCTGGATACGCCATAAAATAGGGTGAGGGTACTTGCCGCTTTAGAATTTCGAATTTGCTCAGTGAGTTAAGATAGCGGGTATCCATGATCTCCACCGCCAGCATCACGCCAGCACGCTCGGCCAGTTTGGCGGCAAGCTGCATGCCTTCAATGAAGCGTTGATGAGTTTCTTCATTAGCGGGTTCGTAATAGACATCATAGCCTGCGAGTTGAATGGTGCGAATGCCCAGTTTGTAAGCTAAGGTAATCGCTTTTTCCATGTGCAGAATAGCTTGCTCTCTAATCGCGGGGTCTGACGAGCCAAAAGGAAACTTACGGTGCGCACTTAGACACATTGATTGCAGCGGGATTTGGTATTGCTCACACCATCTTCGTAGCTGATAGATGGTTGCATCATCCCAGTCTAAGCGTTGACGACGTTCATCTGACTCATCGACGGATATCTCTAAAAAATCAAACCCCAGTTCTTTTGTTGTGGCGAGCTTTTCTTCCCAACAGAAATGATTGGGGAGCGCTTTTTCATACAACCCGATACGTTGGCGTGGCAAATGCTGATACATACGGCCTCCTAGCACCAAAAACGATCGATTTGACTGCGCAGTGCTTCGGCCGTGACGCGACCTTTTTCACCGACCAATGCACGCCCTGCAATGAAGGTTTTGGCCTTAATACCTTCAAATAAATAGAGATCTTCTGGCACGATGCCGCCTGTGATGGAAAGCTCAAGCCCCATATCGGATAGCGTTCGCATCTTCTCAACATCTTCGCTTGTCCAACCAATACCGGCCAGTTCGGCATCTCTTGAACGGTGATAAATGGCTTGAGTGATACCAAGGTCAATCCACGCTTGTGCATCAGCAAAGGTCCAGTTGCCGTAAATTTCGATTTGGATTTCGCCATCCAGTTCATCAGCGACTTTCTTACACGCGCTGATGGTGGCGATATGCGCTGCGGCAGAAACGGTGATCCAATCTGCGCCAGCTTCAAATGCCATCCGCGCTAAAATAGCGCCGCCATCGGTGGTTTTCATATCGCACACTAGAATATGGTCAGGGTGATTATGGCGTAACGTTGTGACGGCCTTCATACCTTCAGCAAAGGCGAGGATGGTGCCGACTTCGATGACATCCACAAAGCTTGCTACGTTTTTTGCTACTTCGATGGCAGAAATAAGGTCAGTTTGGTCGAGCGCGATTTGGATCATTGGTTTAGTCATGAGAGTTATCCTTCAATTTTGTCACGGATCAAACGGGCGAGCCCGTCTTGATTGTTATCGGTTGTACAAATCAGATTGGCGTGGGACTTCACCGTATCGTCGGCATTGAGCATTGCCACGCCGAGCCCGGCGTAGTCGAGCATTGAAATATCATTATGGTTATCACCGACGGCCAGTACGTGATTGGCATGGTAGCCAAGCGATTGCACATATTCAGCCAAGCGCTGACCTTTACTGTTACCTTTGGCAGCAAAGTCGATGCGATTCGACCATGAACGCTCACCGTTGAATGTCTCTTGTACCCAAGCTTGTTGGGCAAGTCGTTCAACGGAACTCGGTAGCCCTTCAACCACAAATTTCCAAATAAACGTTTCTTGCTCGACGCGGTGACGAAACGAGTCAATTTGTTCGATTTTAGGTTGTGCTGCAGGTGGGTACTGGCTGGCCCACTTTTCTAACGCTTGCATGTAGGCGATTGGGCTACGCTTGGAATAGGTCATCGCGTCGGTCACATACATCACCAATTTCATTTGAAACTCTTTAGCCAAAGCGAGAAAGCTCAACGCATCGTGTTTGGGGATGGCATTGTGCTTGAGCACTTTTTCATTTTGGTAGTCATACACATAGGTGCCGTTACAGCAGATGATGGGGGTTGTGAGCCCCAATTCTTGATAATAGGGTTTCGCTGCCGTGTGGTGACGGCCAGTCACAATCACCACGTGGCAGTGTTGCTGCGCCTGTTGAATCGCCCGTTTTAATTGTGGATGAATGGTGTGTTCATCAGTCAACACCGTGCCATCAAGATCGAGCGCGAGAACTTTATACATAGCCGCTACCTTTGGCCGTAGTAAGCGTTATCACCATGCTTACGTTGATAGTGTTTATCGGATAATTCCGGTTGAATTTTGATGCCACTGTTGAGTGAACGAGTCGCCAGCGCCATGGCGGAAATCTCTTCCAAGACGACAGCGTTATGAACCGCATCGTTAGCATCTTTGCCCCAAGAGAAAGGAGCGTGCCCGGCGACAATCACGCTTGGCACCGCCATTGGGTCAATGCGCCGATGTGTGAACTCTTCGATGATCACAAGGCCGGTATTTTTCTCATACTGGCCAGCGATTTCATCGCAAGAAAGTTTGCGTGTGCAGGGGATGTCACCGTAAAAATAATCGGCGTGAGTGGTTCCTAAAGCAGGAATGTCAATGCCCGCTTGCGCCCAAATGGTGGCACTGCGCGAATGGGTGTGTACCACGCCGCCAATCTCTGGATAAGCTTTATAGAGTTCGAGGTGAGTGGCGGTATCACTGGATGGATTGAGCTTGCCTTCCACAATCGCGCCATTAAGGTCAACGATCACTATGTCATCGACTTTCATTACATCGTATTCCACGCCAGAAGGTTTGATGGCGATGACCCCTTTCTCGCGGTCTATTTCTGACACATTACCCCAAGTAAAAGTGACTAAACCGTATTGGGGAAGCTTAAGGTTCGCCGCAAATACTCGCTGTTTTAGTTCGCTATACATGACATCCTCACTCGACCAACTGCGCCGCTAACGCTTGATCAATCACTTGGTAAACATCCTGCGCGGTACGACAACGGCGCAGTTTATCGAGATCAACCCCAGTCTCGCTCTCTTCATCATCCAGCACTTGGGTTACTTCCATTAATCCTTCCATATGCTGATCAGATGAGCTGCCCGCTAAGGTGATCAGCACATCGACTGGTTGATCTTCGCCGTCAAAATAGACAGGCGTTTGCAGCGTCACTAAAGCAAAGGCGGTTCTGATCACGCCATTTTCTGGGCGAGCATGAGGTAGGGCAAGATTCGGCGCGATGACGATGTATGGGCCTAATTGTTCAACGCTGCTGATGATGGCATCGTGATAACAGGGGTGGATGGCTCCTGATTTGATCAGCCTATCCGTACCGATTTTGATCGCCTCTTGCCAAGTACTCGCTTGGGCATTTAATTGAATGGAGTCATTGTCGATCAGTGATTGTTTTAGTCCCATGGTTCTATCTCCAGAGTGGGTGCCAGTACTTCTGGCACCTATTGTTTTTGTATTTATCGTCTTTGTGCTTATCGTTTGGTCGTCAATAGCTATTTCAAAGTGACAAAGTTTTTATCGATGATGTCGAGCAACTCATCACCAAAAGAGTTCGGATTCAGCATGTTTTGTACCCCGAGCACAAACTTGCCTTCTCCGGCCTCCATCTCACCAGAGAGATGTTTTGATGAGACGATAATATCGGTGGTGGCGAGCTTAGATTTATAATCAGACACTGCGCAGGAATCCATCACGTGTGGAATGCCTTTCTTCTCTAGATACTTACCGATTTTCATCTTCATCATCATTGAGGAGCCTTGCCCATTACCACACACGGCTAAAATGCTGACCGGGCGCACGCCATCACTGACTTTCAGTGCTTGTTCGACGGCGGCGATGACGTCTGGCTCGTCACTGATGTTTACCAAACCTTGTGCATCTTCCTCTTCACGCAGCTTTTTAGAGGCGAAGAACATGTACACCCCAGCCAATGCAATCAGCACAAAGAAGAACAGTTTTGAGGCGGATAAGCCTTGCATGATTGGCGGGAAGACTAACGCCCAGTCGGCCATGCCCATCCAGCCACTGAATTCGGTGCCGTATTGGTTGAAGATGTGAATGGCCCATGCTGAGCCAACGACTTCGATGATACCCATCACAAAACAGATCTTCATGACCGCGCGCCAGCCGCCAAAGTGGTTGGCAAACACACCAATGGTCGCGTTGGAGAAGAACATCGGAATAAAGCCGGGAATGATCATGATCGGTGCATCAAATGCGAGCATGGCCAGCACTGCGGTAAATTGACCAATCGCACCCCACATAAAACCAAACACCATGGCATTAGGTGAAAATGCGTAGATAGCGGCGCAGTCAATGGCTAACACCGCGTTAGGGATCACGCGCTCTGAGATGCCTTTAAAGGCTTCAGACAGTTCGGCAACGAACATGCGCACCCCTGCAACAATGACTTGGATCGCTACCGCAAATTTAAGACCAGTTTCCAGAATGTAGATAGACCAATGGGTTTTGCCCGCCATCGCTTGCAGGTTGTCTAAACCAAAGGAGAGCAAAATTATGCCGAAAAATAACGTCATCACAATCGCGGTAGCGGCAATGCTGTCGTGGAAAATGTGCAACCATTTAGGCAGTTCAAGGTGGTCGACACTGTCTTTTTTGTCGCCCAACTTGGGGGCAACCTTAACCGCAATCCAAGATGCCACTTGCTGTTGGTGGCCGATGGAGAAACCGGCACCGCCTGTAACTTCTTCAGTGGGTTTGAACATAATGTTGGAGGAGATCGACCAGTAAAGCGCCATCAAAACAGCCGAATAAAGGATGGTTTCCCACATGCTCGCACCGAGTACAAGGTAGAACACGGCAATCAATCCCGCTTGCTGGAACATAATGTGTCCCGTTAGCATGATAGTACGAATGCCCGTGTAGCGACGCAGTAAAACCAGCAAAATATTAATCGCCAGTGCCAGTAGTACGGTATAGCCGACCCAAGAATAATCGTCCCCCATGATTTCCATGGTCGCCATCATCGAAGTATACGGGTCGATCACCGAACCGGTTAAACCATGATATTCCGATAATTTCTCAATCACAGGCTTAAAGCCTGCCACTAAGGTTCCTGCACCCACTTGTACCAACATAAAGCCGACGATAGTTTTGATCGACCCTTTGATGATGGTGGTGGCGTCTCTTCTTAATAACCAATACCCGATAAGGGTGACTAAGCCCAGCAGCAAAGGTGCTTTAGTCATAACTTGGCTATAAAAAATGTAGAAGATATCGTAGATGAACTGCATATCTTTACCCCTTGATTCTTTATTTATCGTTATGTGTATTCCCGTCTTACTCGAAGCTGGGTGTAGGTCAGAGTGGATCAGCAAGGTGATGCTGATTCCCATCTTGTTTTGCTCACGAAATAGACTTTACCAATCAAAAGTAATCATTCAATGCTCATTTGTGATTATTTTGATTTTTATCAATTTCTACACCAAGTGGAGCTGTTATTTGATACTTAAGTCACGGTTTTTATTATAAATCTAATAAAATCAACTAATTGTGTTTTATTGTGATCGAAAAGGAAGTTTTGTTCTTCGAATATTTGACATTGTGACGACTGCGAAATAGAATCAAAACAAATCATAAATAATCACCAAGTAATCACTTGATGAAAAAATAAGGTGATAACCATGAATGAAGTACAAAGACATAACGAGATACTGTCTTTGCTAGACAATATGCGTACCATCAATGTGGCGCACATCATTGAAAAATTTAACGTCTCTCCGGCCACGGCTCGGCGCGATATTTCTAAGTTAGATGAGCTAGGTAAGCTGAAGAAAGTCCGCAACGGCGCTGAACGTTTAGAAAATCGCAAGCGTGCTTGGACACCATTAAATATCGACACTACAGAGCATTTCCATGAAAAATCACACATTGCCATGGCTGCGGCTAAGCTCTGCAAACCCGGTGACAGTGTGGTGATTAACTGCGGTTCGACCGCCTTCTTGCTCGGTAAAGAGCTGTGTGGCCAAGATGTTCAAATTGTGACTAACTATTTTCCACTGGCCAGTTATTTGATTAATGAAGATCACGACGATGTGATCATCATTGGTGGGCAGTACAACAAAGCACAAAACATTTTCCTAAACCCCGCCCCTGACTCGTTAGGCGGCTACGCTGGACACTGGATGTTCACCAGTGGCAAAGGGCTGACGGAAAATGGCCTCTACAAAACCGATATGCTCACCGCCGTTGCTGAGCAACAGATGCTGGAACAAATTGGCAAGTTAGTGGTGGTGGTGGACAGCTCTAAAGTGGGGCAGCGTACCGGCATGTTATTTTGTCCGGCTAATAAAATTGACATTGTTATCACTGGTAAGGCGGCCGATCCGCAAGTTATCCAAGCACTACAACAGCAAGGGACAGAAGTGATTCTGGTATAGAAAGCACTTCGCTCTACAGATTCTAATAATAAACACAGGCTCAGTGTCTTCACTTTCGATGAAGACGCTTGGCTCCCTACATCCAAAATTTGTCTAACTGATCGTGAAATAAAAGGTGTTGTTATGAGTAAAATTGATGAAATCACACGCGATTCATGGGTTCTAAGTACCTTTCCTGAGTGGGGAACTTGGCTGAATGAAGAGATAGAAAAGACCGAAGTGGAAGCTAACACCTTTGCTATGTGGTGGCTCGGGTGTACCGGTATTTGGCTAAAAAGTGCTGGGAATACCAATATTTCGATCGATTTTTGGTGTGGAACGGGTAAGAAAACTCAAAAAAATCCGCTTATGAATCCACAACACCAAATGATGCGAATGGGGGGCGTGCGTGAACTGCAACCCAACTTAAGAACTTCGCCTTTTGTGTTGGACCCGTTTGGCATCAAAGAGATTGATGCGGTGTTGGCGACGCATGATCACGCTGACCATATCGATATTAATGTCGCAGCGGCAGTGCTGCAAAACTGTGGTGAGCATGTGAAATTTATTGGGCCACAAGCTTGCGTTGATCTGTGGCAAGGCTGGGGAGTACCGAGTGAGCGCTGCATTGTGGCGAAAGTGGGTGATTGCATTGAAGTCGGTGATATTAATGTTCGAGTACTGGACTCGTTTGATCGCACTGCGTTGATCACGCTGCCTAAAGGTGTTTCATCTTATGATAAGGCGATTCTTGATGGTATGGATGATCGCGCGGTCAATTATCTGATTGAAACCTCAGGTGGTTCAATCTATCACTCGGGTGATTCGCATTATTCGAACTATTATGCAAAACATGGTAACGACTACAAGATTGATGTGGCGCTACTCTCATACGGTGAAAACCCACGTGGTGTGACCGATAAAATGACCTCTTCTGATATTTTACGTGCCGGAGAGTCATTAAATTGTGAAGTGGTGATCCCATTCCATCACGATATTTGGGCTAACTTCCAAAATGACCCACGTGAAATTGAAGTGTTGTGGCAAATGAAAAAAGATCGCCTGCAATACGGTTTTGCTCCTTTCTTCTGGCAAGTCGGTGGCAAATACACTTACCCAACCGATAAAGGGCGTATGCATTATCAACATTTCAGGGGCTTTAGAGATATTTTCGTTGATGAGCCAGAACTGCCATACAAGGCCTTTTTATAAGACGGTAAACTGCGCCATCCTAAGTTAGGATGGCGCATTTGTTGTATAGAGAAAAAAGACGTCTTGAGACGTCTTTAAATGATGAATGAGTGCCTGGGGGGAGTTGAAATGGTTTCTCAATCTTCGTAAATTCAGCAGCTTATATCGATGTTACCAATTTGGTGTTGCATCAAATGTTACATCAATTTCCTACTGCAAAAGGAACTGAACCCGCGTCCATGTATTACTAAATCATTTAAAAATGCTGGCTTGTTATAGCAATTCAATCTAAAGCAATAACGCTGATACTGAGCATTTTACCCATCCTCACTATCTATTAATAGCGATTTTAACACATCGGGAGAAGAAGGGAGTAGTCTAAAGCTTATGAATTAGTCATTAATGTTATGAGTAAAAAATTACTCATAACATTGATTCTTAGATGTTAATGAGTATTTTCTTACTCACTTAGCTTTTATCTAGATCTCTGAGGTGATCAAGTAAGTATTCTGTGTAGTAAAGCGGCATCACGATGTGTTCTTTCTCTGTTACTGGAGAGCCTTGAGTACCTGTAAGTTTGATTGTCTTATGGGGCTTGCACTTCTCGATGTAGGATTGCAATGATTTCGCACGGGTTCGCTTCCTACTCTTTACTTCTACAGGCACAATTCGACCTAGGTCATCAGCGATAATGAATTCTATCTCTGCTCTTGCGTCTCCCCAAGAGAAACTTGGTTCAATACCTAGCGCAGCGATTTCCTGTTGAACATAGTTTTCGGCGACATATCCTTTGTATTCATAGCCTTGCTGTTTGATTTCACGGTAACCAGTGCCGAGCATATGGTTCAATAGCCCTACATCAAAGAGAAATAGTTTAACCGTATTTTCCTTCTGATAAGCAGCTAAAGGAGAACGAGGCTGTCCTTCAATAGGATGATTTTTTAAAGCAAGCCGACACTTGTGAAGCCATGTGATCGCACTTTCATATTCAGCATAGCGAGACTTGCGTTCGTGAACTCCCTTGAATTTAAACCGTTTAACGGAGTCGTCGAATACCGAAGATAGTTGAGCGGGAATGCTTCGAAATACAGATTCGATGAGCTGTGCATCCACTTTCCCAGAGTACTTTCCGAAATCACGCATGTAGCCCTCAATTAAGTTCCTATGGATTTCAGATACGGCTGCAATGCGTTCAATAATGCTGAGTGCTGAGTTTTCGAACCATGAGTTTACGGCTTCAGGCATGCCGCCAACAAAATAATAGTCGGTCAGTAGTTCGATTAATTTTGTATGAGCTGCTGAAGAATTCAGCTTTTGGTCAAACGCTTTTTGCAGTGCTTTTTCTCCAGATGCCCACAAGAATTCTCTGAAGGTCAGTGGCCTTAAGTTATGCTGCTCAACTTTTCCAACGGGAAAGGACGTGAGCAATCCGATATTTGAACCACTAGCAGCAACATAAGCTTTGGGAGCCTTTTCTGCAAAGTACTTAAGAGAGGTGACTGCTCTTGGACATTCGCCAATTTCATCTAAAATCAGAAGATCTGTCGATGGTTCGAAGATTTGTCCTGTTAAGAGTTCAATGTTGGTGATGATGTCATCAGGGTTTAGAGAGCCTGAAAAAGCTTCAATTAACTCAGGGCTTTCTAGGAAATCGATTCTTATGACATTTTCGAATGTACTTCCTAATAGTTCCTGTAATAAGAATGTTTTACCAGTTTGTCTAGCACCGTCAATCAGTAAAGGCTTCCTTGTCGGCTTGTCTTTCCAGGTGAGTAGGTTTTCAAGTAGTGTTCGTTTCATCTAGCCACCTCAGTTAAAGTGCTTATCTGGTTGAGTGTATATTACACAAAAATGCGCAATTAAATGCAATATTTAACATTTTTTTGTGCTTAAAAAAGAGGTTTTTAACACTTTTATGCGCGTAAAAGTGTTTTGAGTGATTTCTATGCGAATGATAGTGTTGGGGCTGTGAGGGAGGTGATGGATCTATGCATCATTTCTGTTTGGTTGCTTCACAAGGGCAATGATCACAGTGAGAAGGCCCTAGCGGGCTTTCAGATGCCGAAGTTTATTGCTGGCTAGCTCTTATAGGTAATAAGCTTTATTAGTAAGTAATCCACTGGTTAAGTGCAATGGTACGGTTAGCTTGGATGGTATTTAAGCCTTATAATTATCACTGCTTATAAGGAATCTGATATACCACCAAGACTACGAGTGCAAATCACCCCTCAACAGAAGCTTGAATATGCCAAGATGATGGTTGAAGATGGTTACACCAATCAACAGATACAAGATATCAGTGGTGCTTGTTCATCAGCTGTAGTGCGCTGGAAGTGCCAATATAAAGAAGAAATGTTAGGCATGACACCCACTAATAGAGTGGCATTAACACCATAGCAGCAACGTATACAAGAGTTTGAAAAACAACTTGCTAGAGCCGTCAACAACAAGGCTGTATTCTTTTTCCTTGGGCTTCGCATTTTTGACTTCTGTTCCTGTGAGCGGTTTCGTTTGTCTAGGCATGTTAGGAACCAAAAATAAGGAACATAATATTAAGGTTCCAACAATGGTTACTAAAAGCCAAAGATGTAGTGAAACACCTTGAGATACTATGGGATGCTAAGTTATTGATTTTACATTACTATAGATACAAAAAAAGACGTCCTAAGACGTCTTTAGATGTTGAATTGGTGGAGCTGGCGGGATTTGAACCCGCGTCCGAAAATCATTCATCATTGGTACTACATGCTTAGTCGATCTTTAATTTCGCCATCCACCTGCGAACCGACACGCTAATGAATGACTAACCTGAATTATAATTCGCCGTTCATCTCTCAGGTGGGAAAATCCGGGCTAGCGCGTTTGGTTTTGACTCTTTGTTGTTCCCCGTCTTACGTGCGGAAGCTAGGGCAAAGAGGCTCTCAGCAGGGTATTAAGCTGCTAGTGCGTAGTTTTCGTCGTTTGCGACTATTTTTTTGCGGTTTGTTAACGAGGCCTACCGCACCTCGGCATGCACCTCAGACTGCAAAATTCCCGTCGAATCCAGAATCAGCCCCAGAGGTAGTTGGTGCATAGTACCAGAATCCAAGATTCTGTCTAGCATCAATTGTTTAAGTGGTTACAATTAACGCAACGCACTTTTCATGACACGCGCTTTTTGGCGCTGCCAATCTTTATCTTTTAGATCATCTCGCTTATCGTGCAGTTTTTTACCTTTAGCTACACCGATTTTTAGTTTGACCCAAGAACGCGACCAATACAAAGAGAGAGCGATAAGTGTCATTCCCTCTCGATTTATGCGGCCAAATAAATTGTCTAACTCACGCCGAGAAAGGAGTAACTTTCTTACACGCGTTGGATTGGCCACAACATGCGTGCAAGCTTGTTGCAATGGCGTAATACTCATACCGGAGATAAAAGCTTCTCCGTCTCGCAAGAAAACGTAGCTTTCTGCAATATTGGCTTTTCCTTGGCGAAGGGATTTTACTTCCCAACCTTGAAGCTCCAACCCTGCTTCTACCTCATCTTCAATGAAGTATTCATGGCGAGCTTTTTTATTGAGCGCGATAGTGTTGCTACCCGCTTTTTTCGTTGATTTTTTCTTTACCATAGTGGGTGCATTATACGGATTGGTCGAACGTAAGGGAATGTTTTTCTTGATGTAGCATAAGGGGATCGCCTGATAACTTCAAGCTGTTCAGCGCTTCATTCTTTATTGCGAGGTCTTAGTTGGTCTTAACTTGAGGTAAACAGGGGATAAACGTACAATCAGTTTCAGCGTTATTGAGTGTTTATAAAGGGGATAACAATGAAGCAAGTGAGTCGTTCTGCTCTGGTTGCGTTTAGTGCAGAACAAATGTTTCATTTGGTTAATGATGTAGA
Organism: Vibrio fujianensis; assembly: GCF_002749895.1. Lineage (GTDB taxonomy): Bacteria > Pseudomonadota > Gammaproteobacteria > Enterobacterales > Vibrionaceae > Vibrio > Vibrio fujianensis. The sequence goes on from NZ_NBUS01000043.1 coordinate 437,217, forward strand.
AAGTTATCCAGACTTTTTACCTGGGTGTTCAGGAACACGGATATTGGAATTTTCCCCAAATAAAATGGTGGCTTCTCTCGATGTCTCAAAAGCGGGAATAAGTAAAACCTTTACTACAGAAAATCATCTAACTCATGGACAGTCTATTCTTATGAGTTTAGTTGACGGCCCATTTCGAGCATTAAAAGGTGGGTGGTATTTTACGCCTTTAGATGAGCGAGCATGTAAAGTGGAATTAAAGCTAGAGTTTGAGTTCGCTAGTAAAATGATCGAGATTGCTTTTGGAAAGGTTTTCAATGAGCTAACTAGTAATATGGTAGATGCTTTTACTAAACGCGCCAAGCAGGTATATGCGTGATGAATATTGAATCTGAAATGATCCACGTCGAGGTGGTTTATGCTTTGCCTCATGAGCAGCGGGTGATTACTTTGGTAGTCAACGATGCTATGACGGTGGAAGAAATTATTCAGCAATCGGGGATTTTACAAGCATTTCCCGATATTGACTTAACAAAAAATAAAGTGGGTATATTTAGCCGTAGCGTCAAGCTTGATGCTACAGTGCGTGATCATGACCGAATTGAAATTTATCGTCCTTTATTGGCCGACCCTAAAGAAATTCGTCGAAAACGAGTAGAAGAGGCTAGGGCTGAACAAAAACAGGCCAAAAAGTAACTATGCTGGGCCATTCCCGATGTTACTAGCAGTGTATCATCGGGAAGTTTTCTTGTGAGCAATAATTCTAAGATTAGTTTAAGTTTAAGCGTTGAGTCCTATTTGCCTCTGCTGGTTGGTTCGTGCGGATATTGACTAGTTGAGGCCTTCAAAAAAGGCATCACTTTGTTGGAAGTCTCCGGAGATGGTGGCTAATAGCCCAGAATCGTTGAAATTAACGATTAAGTTTTTTTGAATTGATGGATTATGTCCTGGCGTATGGTGATAAATATAATACCAAGTATTTGGATAACCATTTTCGATCAGCATTGGCGAACCAAGCACAAAACGAACTTGTTCCTTGGTCATGCCAAATCTTAATTGTTCTACCGCTTGTTGTTCAACATAATTACCTTGGTTGATATCGATTCGGTATACTAAACGTTCAAGGACGGAGCAGCCGGATAGCAATGTGGCTGCGAGGGGGATGGCAATAAGCCACTTGGTTAATTGCATATTAAATTCTACTGCCAGTAAGAGTCAAAACTAAGTCGATAATAAACAAGCACCGAGCAGATGTAAAAAACTTCACTCTCCTCGGCGCTAATTAAGACTATAAATTTTGAATTAGGTTGCAAAGATTTTTCTACATGGTGGCTTTTTAAGCCGCAACCAGCAGTTCTTTTGCATTAGCCAGTGTTGATTCGGTGATTTGACTTCCACCCAACAAGCGAGCCAGTTCAGCGACTCTTTGTTCGGTATTCAATTTGATCATTTGTGTTTCTGTTTTTCCGGCTTTGGTTTGTTTTGCTACAAAAAGTTGATGATGACCACAGCCAGCAACTTGTGGAAGATGAGTGACACAGAGTACTTGGGTCGACTCGCCTAGCTTACGCAGCATTTTTCCGACCACAGCAGCTGTTGGCCCGGAAATACCAACATCGACTTCATCAAATATTAAGCTTGGAGTGTCAATTTTCTGAGCCGTAATGACTTGAATCGCTAAAGAAATACGCGACAGTTCACCACCGGAAGCCACTTTAGCAATCGGTTGTAATGGTTGACCTGGATTGGTTGAGACTAAAAACGTGACATGATCAAACCCAAGTGGAGAGGGTTGCCCTTGATGTTGAACCACGTCAATTTTAAATTGTGCCTTTTCCATACTCAGCTCATGCATGCTAAGACTGATCAGCTTATCTAACTCTTTGGCGTAACGACTGCGTGATTTGTGGAGTTTTTCTGCGCAGTTTGCAAAGGCTTGGTAGTGACGGGCGACTTCATTTTCTTGTTGTTGTATTTTTTCTTCTGAATGATCGAGTTGAGCGATTTGTTGTAATAATAACTGATGATGGGCATAAAGCTCTTCTGGTAGTACATGATGTTTACGGGCTAATGAAAGTACCCGTGAATAGCGTTCTTCCACATAAACCATTCGTTCAGGATCTACATCAATGTTAGCGAGGTAAGCTCGTAGCTCATTATTGGCTTCCTCTAATTGGATGACCGCTTCACTTAACATATTTGGAAGGCTGTTTAACTGGTTATCCATTTCAGCTAACTCCATGACCGTATGACTGACAGATTGGAGGATGCTTAGAGCATTGATTTCCTCGCTTTCATCAAGCAAATTGATTGCTTTTTGGCAATTGAGTGCGAGATCTCCGCTATTGGTTAAACGTTTATGTTCTTGCTCTAGTTGGATAAATTCTTCTGCGCCAATTGCTAACTCGTTTAGTTCTTTAATTTGATATTCCAACAATTGAAGTTGAGCTTGATTTTGTTGGCTGCTTTCTCGCAATTGTTTCAGGTGGTGGTTGGCTTGACACCAATGTTGGTAGGCGAGGCGAGTCTGTTTTAATAGATTATGGTGGCCTGCATACTGATCTAGCATCGAGAGCTGTTGTTCCGGTTTCATTAATTGTTGATGAGCATGCTGTCCATGAATATTAATTAACAATTGTCCGATTGCTTTAAGCTGAGAAAGTGGGACAGGGCTACCATTGATGAACGCTCTAGAACGCCCATCTTTATTAATAATTCGGCGTAAAATACATTCTTGGCCATCGAGTAAGTCATTGTCTTCTAACCAGCGGGTCGCATGTAGGTTATTATCTAGCATAAACGATGCACTGACTTCAGTTTTTTCTTCATTTTGGCGAACCATACTGGCTTCGGCTCGGCCACCAAGACACAAGCTAAGAGCATCAATAGCGATGGACTTGCCTGCTCCGGTTTCTCCGGTGATGGTTGTCATCCCTTTTGAAAGTTCAAGTTGCAGAGATTTTACAATAGCAAAGTTATTTACACTTAAATGAGCCAGCATTTTAGCACCTGTACAATTTAACAATACTGTATAAAGATTCAGTATATACTGTTTTTTTATACAGTAAAGTTATCTGGGTGAAAAATTTTGCGTGGTGTGATGCTGTGTGAAATGGTTTAAAATAATTTGCTTGACCAACCCAGTTTATTCCGTAAAACACGATAATAGCTATAATCTTGAGGATGGATGAGCTTCAATACATTAGCACTTTGATAAATATGAACTTCATCGCCAGGAGATACAGGTAAAGATACCTGCCCATCACAACTGACTTCTTGAGTGCCTCGGTTATCGGGCGACACCACTAATTTAATGCGACGTTCACTGTCGACAACGAGAGGTCGGGAAGATAGGGTATGAGGAAACATCGGAACGAGTGTGATGGCATTCAAGCTGGGAGATAATATCG
>NZ_NBUS01000043.1:440615-441035 GCF_002749895.1 Vibrio fujianensis
CCCTCCTCCAGACAGTGAATATGCAGTCGATCCTGTGGGTGTCGAAATAATTAACCCATCAGAGCGTTGAGAAAAAGCAAAGTTATCATCAATATAGACTTCAAATTCAATCATATGGGCAATTTTTCCGGGGTGTAGAACCGCCTCATTCAAGGCTGAGTTATGACTTTTGATTTGCCCATGACGGTGAATCTCGGCTTCAAGTAAAAAACGGGTTTCTTGCAAATAATGCCCATCCAGTACGCTGCCCAACTCGTTTTGAAAATTGTCAGGATTGAGATCGGTGAGAAAGCCTAAATTACCTCGGTTAACACCGATGACGGAGATATCAAAACGAGATAGAACTCGAGCCGCTCCCAACATATTGCCATCACCCCCGACGACAATAGCTAAATCGGCCTTATTTCCTAATTCAATTAA
>NZ_NBUS01000043.1:441045-448282 GCF_002749895.1 Vibrio fujianensis
CTGGCAAAGTGTGCTTGAGGAATATCGGTGAGAATTTCACGTAAGCGATCATCAATAAAGACCGATTTCCCGAGCGCAGTAAGCCAGAGATAAATCTCTTTATGTGTTTGAATTGCTTTTTGATCTCTTGGTTTTCCAATGATAGCGATCACGTCAAATGGATTTTTCATACGCTTTCCAACCGAATTAGGCTTGAATCAGAATTCTTCATCCCCATAATAAAGGCAAGTTATGCTTTTATGCGAATTTTTGTGTCAAAAACCAAGATAATTTGATGCTTAAACACCATCGTGATGAGAATTCTGGAGATATCATGAGCAACGAAGAAAATAAAATCAAAGAGGAAGAGCTACAGCAAGAAACGGTTGATGTAGAGGCTGAAATTGTTGGTAGTGATGAAGATATCGATTGGAATCAAGATGTTGAACCAGAAGAGTTAAGTGAGCAAGAAAGTAAAATTGCTCAATTAGAGGCGGCTTTATTGGCCAGTGAAGCTCGAGTGAAAGAACAGCAAGAAAGCGTCCTTCGCGCTCGTGCCGATGTTGAAAATATGCGTCGTCGTTCTGAACAAGAGATCGATAAAGCGCGTAAATATGCGTTAGGACGTTTTGTTGAAGAATTATTACCCGTGTTGGATAACTTAGAACGCGCGATCCAAGCGGTAGATAATGAAAATGAAGCGATCAAACCCTTTTTAGAAGGTGTTGAATTAACTCATAAAACTTTTGTTGACGCAGTAGCAAAATTTGGGGTAACAGTGATTAATCCTGAAGGTGAAGCGTTTAACCCTGAATATCATCAAGCAATGTCTATTCAAGAAAGTCCAGATCATCAATCAAATACGGTTATGTTTGTGATGCAAAAAGGCTATGAATTGAATGGTCGAGTTGTACGTCCAGCGATGGTGATGGTGGCTAAATAAGCGTGTTGTCTATTTTACGGACACATTTAAATCAGCGAGGTCTTAAGGCTTCGCTTTTTATTATAAAATTCAAATTTTTTTTCATGTTCCCCTTGAAAAGAGGTTGTTAACCCCTATTTAAAGGGCATACGAGAAACAAACATCCACGTTTTTGTTTGTGAGTGGGGTTGAAACCCAATTCTCCATCCCCACATTAGGGATATACAGCAAAACGAACATATAGAATTATTTCGGAGATAGCCTGATGGGTAAAATCATTGGTATTGACTTAGGTACTACTAACTCATGTGTAGCCGTACTCGACGGTGACAAACCTCGCGTAATTGAAAACGCGGAGGGTGAGCGCACCACCCCATCTGTGATTGCTTATACAGATGGTGAAACACTCGTTGGTCAGCCAGCAAAACGTCAAGCTGTAACCAACCCTGAAAATACATTATTTGCGATTAAACGTTTGATTGGTCGTCGTTTCGAAGACGAAGAAGTTCAGCGTGATATCGAAATCATGCCGTATAAAATCGTTCGTGCAGATAACGGCGATGCATGGGTAGAAGCGAAAGGCCAAAAAATGGCTGCGCCTCAGGTTTCTGCTGAAATTCTGAAAAAAATGAAGAAAACAGCAGAAGATTACCTCGGTGAGAAAGTGACGGGTGCGGTTATTACCGTTCCTGCTTACTTTAACGATGCTCAGCGCCAAGCCACTAAAGATGCGGGCCGCATCGCGGGTCTTGAAGTTAAACGTATTATTAACGAACCAACGGCAGCTGCGCTTGCTTATGGCCTTGATAAACAAGGTGGTGATCGCACAATCGCCGTTTATGACCTCGGTGGTGGTACGTTTGATATTTCGATTATTGAAATTGATGAGGTTGAAGGCGAAAAAACATTCGAAGTATTGGCGACCAATGGTGATACACACCTAGGTGGTGAAGACTTTGATAACCGCATGATTAACTACCTCGTTGATGAGTTTAACAAAGAGCAAGGGATCAACTTGAAACATGATCCACTTGCAATGCAGCGTCTAAAAGAAGCGGCAGAGAAAGCGAAGATCGAACTTTCTTCAGCACAGCAAACCGATGTCAACCTGCCTTATATTACGGCAGATGCAACGGGGCCTAAACACATGAACATCAAAGTGACTCGGGCTAAATTAGAGTCATTGGTTGAAGATTTAGTTCAACGCTCTTTAGACCCATTGAAAGTGGCACTAGCCGATGCAGACCTATCAGTCAATGACATCACTGATGTTATCTTGGTGGGTGGTCAAACTCGTATGCCGTTAGTTCAGAAAAAAGTGGCTGAGTTCTTTGGTAAAGAAGCGCGCAAAGATGTTAACCCTGATGAAGCGGTTGCAGTGGGTGCGGCTGTTCAAGGTGGCGTTCTTGCGGGTGATGTAAAAGACGTTCTATTACTTGACGTGACACCTTTGTCTCTAGGTATTGAGACTATGGGTGGTGTGATGACAAAACTGATTGAGAAAAATACCACGATTCCAACCAAAGCGAATCAAGTATTCTCAACTGCTGAAGATAACCAAAGTGCTGTTACCATTCATGTTTTACAAGGTGAGCGTAAGCAAGCTATGTATAACAAGTCTCTGGGTCAGTTTAACCTTGAAGGTATTAACCCAGCGCCTCGTGGTATGCCACAAATTGAGGTGACGTTTGACTTGGACGCTGATGGTATTTTGCATGTGTCAGCGAAAGATAAACAAACGGGTAAAGAGCAAAATATCACCATCCAAGCTTCTGGCGGTTTGAGTGATGAAGAAATCGAAAAAATGGTTCAAGAAGCAGAAGCCAATAAAGAAGCGGACAAGAAGTTCGAAGAGTTAGCGACTGCACGTAACCAAGCGGATCAAATGATTCACGCAACGCGTAAGCAAATTGAAGAAGCCGGTGATGCTCTGCCTACGGATGAAAAAGAGAAAATTGAAGCAGCCATTAGTGAGCTAGAAACTGCGAAGAAAGGTGAAGATAAAGCCGAAATCGACGCAAAAGTTCAAGCCCTAATGACCGCAGCTCAAAAATTGATGGAAATCGCTCAGCAGCAAGCACAGGCACAAGGTGCGAATGCTGAACAGCAAGCAGCACAAGACGACGTCGTTGATGCTGAGTTTGAAGAAGTTAAAGACGATAAGAAATAATTTTTCTTAATCTCCGTTCGCTTTGGTAGCTAACGGGAGTCTTACGGTCTTGCTTGCGGGCGTTTGGGGTAACTCTTACGCCCGTAAGTTTGTCATTATCTTTGTGTCTATAAAGATAAAGGACAAGCCTAAAACCTTTATCTATATCGATACAACCACCAAGCGGTCAGTCCGTTTGCAGTAACAATTGGTGACTTAAAACATGTCAAAACGTGATTTTTACGAAGTATTAGGCGTTAGCCGTGATGCCTCAGAGCGCGATATTAAAAAGGCCTATAAGCGCCTAGCGATGAAATACCACCCAGACCGTAATCCGGGTGATGCCAGTGCTGCGGATAAGTTTAAAGAAGTAAAAGAAGCGTATGAGATTCTGACTGATCCGCAGAAAAAAGCCGCTTATGATCAATACGGGCACCGAGCTTTTGAACAAGGTGCTGGTGGTTTTGGTGGCGGTGGCTTCAGTGGTGGCGGTGCTGATTTTGGCGATATCTTTGGTGATGTGTTTGGTGATATTTTTGGTGGTGGACGCCGCGGTGGTTCGCCTCGGCCTCAACGCGGATCTGATTTGCGCTACAACATGGAATTAACTTTGGAAGAGGCAGTTCGAGGTTGTAGCAAAGAAATTGAAGTTCCAACATTGGTTCATTGTGATAGTTGCGATGGCTCTGGAGCGAAAAAAGGCAGTACGCCGGAAACCTGTCCGACCTGTCATGGTCATGGTCAAGTTCAAATGCGGCAAGGTTTCTTTGCCGTTCAGCAAACCTGTCCAACTTGTCATGGCAAAGGTAAGATCATCAAAGATCCATGCAATGTTTGTCATGGCCAAGGTCGAAAACAGAAAAGTAAAACTTTGAATGTTAAAATCCCCGCAGGAGTGGATACTGGCGATCGCATTCGTTTAGCCAATGAAGGTGAAGCCGGGGAAATGGGTGCACCAGCCGGTGATTTATACGTGCAAGTGCATGTAAAAGAACACCATATCTTTGAACGGGACGGTAATAATTTGTACTGTGAAGTCCCGGTGAGTTTTGCTATGGCCGCTTTGGGTGGTGAAGTTGAAGTCCCCACGTTGGATGGCCGTGTGAATCTTAAAGTTCCTGAAGAAACGCAAACCGGACGTATGTTCCGTATGCGTGGTAAAGGGGTGAAAAGTGTGCGCGGAGGGGCAATTGGTGATTTGATTGTGAAACTAGTGGTTGAAACCCCCGTTAAACTCAGCGCTCGTCAAAAAGAATTGCTCAGGGAATTGGAAGATTCTTGTGGAGGAGAGGCCGCCAATAAGCACAAGCCAAAGTCTGAAGGTTTTTTCAATGGGGTGAAGAAGTTTTTTGATGATCTAACCAGTTAATCTGATCCCTTATTTGCTCAAAAAGCCCTAGTTTGCTTACGTCAACTAGGGCTTTTTATGTTTAAAACCGCTACCAGCAAGAGGTTGGTTGTCGCTCTCCGGTACTTTTTAATTCAAGCTTTGAATAGCGTTTTCCTTGACATTCATCGGTATCTTGTCCTTTGGAAGCGAGAGGGGTGGCTGAAATCGTATAGCTTGCGTGGCTGATCTCAATCGCCAAGGCGTAGCGTTCCGGATCAGAATCGCATACGGTACATTTCCCTCCCGACAAAAGACCATGACTGGAATACCCCAAGTCATAATGCTCTTCTAAATAGAGCTGTATTTTTGCCATATCGGCTATTGCTTGAGTACGGTGAGCCTCTTTGACATATTGGGTATATGCTGGGTAGGCAATACCAGCAAGAATGCCAACGATGGCGACGGCTATCATTAATTCGACCAACGTCATACCTTGAGCGAACCTATCTGATCTGTTGCATTTATTTGTTCGAATCATGTCCATTCGTTCCATTAATCTATCTTTTCCTATTGTTAGTAGCTGTTAGCATCAAAGCAAGTTGATTCAGTTATGTCTCACTGTTTGCAAAGGATTTTGAGAAATGGTTCGCGGCTTCACCTTATTAGAACTACTGATAACGGTCAGTGTACTGGCCGTTATGCTTACGTTTTCCGCACCGAATTTTACCAATATAAATCAGCAGACCAAGATGGTTACGCTAGCTGATGAGTTACACGGTTTTTTTATTCAAGCAAAATCGGAAGCGGTGTTTCGCGGACAAGATTTATGGGTTCATATTGAAGGGATGCCATCTACCACTGGAGAGTGGCGGTTGATACTCTCTTCTTCTTCGGTTTTACCTCCAGCAAACTCACCGGAGATCATTGCGGTATTATCGGGTGAGCGTTATCGAAACCTGTTTATAGACAACACCGATTCGATTAATTCAGTGAAATTTGACTATGTTATGGGTAATCCGGTTCAGGCTGGCAGTCTCACATTGAAAAAGCATTTTCAAGATAGTGATGGCATTAAAGTCATTATTCATAATCGAGCAGGGCGTATCAAAGTGTGTAGTCTCTCTGGGGAAAACTATGGCTTTACTAAGTGTTAAACCAAAGCAGTCAGGAAGCAGTTTGATTGAATTTATGATTGCAGGGCTGGTGGGGGCGATCGCTTTAGGAATGATAGGAAGTCTGTTTTTATCCAATCAACGAGCCTCGCTACAACGCAGTAAAGAGATTATGCTGCTACAACAAATGAGTGTGGTGCTACACCAGATGAAAAGTGATGTACTGCGCGCAGGGTACGATCATTTGGATACCCATTCACTGAAACTTTCTGGTGCGGTTGGCCTTTTTATTACAGAACCGGAACTCGTGGGGTATGCCTATCAACATCCGGCAGCGGTTAGCGCTAGTGTCAGTAATACGGTGTATCGTTTAGATAAAAATAACCTGAAATATTGTCAAAAAAGTAGTACAGCCCCCTTGCCTGCAACTTCAGCGGCAACCGGGTGCTTTAATTTGTTTGATCCCAAGCAGATTAAAGTGACTCAATTTTCGGTGCAACATGATCTTGTCGCAGGAGAAAGTACTCAAAGTGGCATGCTTTCAATCGTTTTAGCTGCCTCTTTGGTGAAAGCACCATCGGTGTCTCAACAGATGAGTTTACGTTTGATGCAGAGGAATTGGCAATGAACAGTCGCTTTCAGCAGGGGGTTGCCACCTTACTGATTACCTCGGTACTACTTGCGGTGGCTTTAGTACTTACTTTAGGTTCATATAAAACGCTGTTTTATCAAATTAAGCGAGCTCAGAATGAAGTGAAAGCTCGTCAACAATATTGGGTGGCTGAAGGTGGGCTAGAGTGCATTTTTAGCTTAACCAAACTGACGCAATCTTTACCTGATGCTAGTCAATATAGCGAGTGTAATGCATTAGGCCCAATAACATTTAGCTATACACAGCCAACGTTTAAGCAGCAACGCGTGACAGCACAATACGGTTTTAGTCATGTTCATAAAACTCTGACTTATCCGGCTGCCGCTTCTGGTGTATTGAGAGCCACCTCAAACTTGTATTTTTCTGGTGGCTTATCCATGTTGGCGGATCCCGGAGCCCATTTAGAGGGCGATAAGTGGGCTTGTACTATGTTGCGGTATAGTCGGGATTTTGTCGTGCACGGTACGGTACAAAATAAAGGATTAAGTGACGCTCATCCGCCTTATGCTGGTTTTCCCCGAGGTCAATATTGTGATTCAGATTATCTCACCAGTACCAGTGCTAATTACGCGATGCCCAGTAACTTAAAAAAAGATTTTATTAAAGATGTCAATCAGACCCCCTTTGAGGATTTATTTGGTGAAATGCGACAAGATTGGTTCAAAATCATGTCCGATAGCCACTTTAGTAAAATCTCAGCGAGCAATTTAGTTGATAGCAGTGGCAAAATGCTATTTACCCAACAAAGCTTGCCCTCTTCAGCGGTGGTTCCTGACTGTGGGAGTAAAATTAAGAACAAGATTATTGCCGGGCAAGACCTCATTTGGGTTTATGGCAGTTGTCATTTGGGAGAAAGTGATTTAACGGCTATTGGTCAGGCGATCAATTCAGCGAGTGGCTTAGATGGCATTATTTTAGTCGTGCATAATGGACTGCTCTCGACCCATGGCGCTTTAACGTTTAAAGGAATGATCTACCACTTTATTTCGAATGCCACCGACGGAACGCCAGAGTTTATCCCCACCAGTACACTATGGAACAGCTTTAATCCAACGCAAGCCGATCTATTAAAAGCGTCGACCGCATCATTGGC
>NZ_NBUS01000043.1:448292-457949 GCF_002749895.1 Vibrio fujianensis
TTCGTTGAATAATACGGCTTATTTTCAAAATGGCGCTTTTTATCCCACGGGGGGATATGTGATGGATGCGCCTGACACTTATGCCGTATTTAACTCTGCGATGGATTTTTTGTTTAACCGAGACGCAATTGATACGCCACTGCGTAAGATTCGTCAGTTTAAATGGGTACAGGGATCGTGGTATGCGCAATAAACAGTTTGGATTTAGCTTAATTGAAGTGATGATTTCATTTGTTTTGATTGGCGTTGGAGCCTTGGGGCTAGTTAAACTACAAGCCTATATTGAGCAAAGAGCGGATTTTGCCATGCACAGTATTCAGGCGCTTAATCTCGCAGAGCAAAAACTAGAATGGTTTCGTACCCGTGGTGCATTAAGTGTCTCCTCCGCACTTCCTGTGGCTAACTATACCGATGATCTAGTCACTGGGGAAGATAGTAGTCACCCTATTTATACGCTTCATTGGGATGTTCCTTCCGTGACATTATCCGGCTCGCTGAAAACCATCGTGATACAAGCTTCTTGGTTTGATCGCCATGGCCAAGTTCAACAAATTGAATTGAAAACCATGCTTTCTCAATACAGTGAATTTGATTAGTTTTTTCGTTTATAAGGCGGTTAAAGTCATCGTTAAATGCAGCCGATGTAAATTTTTGTGGCCCAGTTATCGGTTTGTACCAGATATTGAGATGAGCTGTGTTTTGTTTGTTGCTATATTATGTCGTTAATTTGAAATGTGTCTCTGGATGTTTCTGTTCAATTGAAATTTTATGCTTATCTATAGGTTATTTTATAGAATATATCCATGCGTGATCTGCTATAAATCGTCTCAATGATAGGCAAATAAGAGACAATCATCATTCAAAGCCAACAAAGCATCCATAATAAGGCTCACAATCACAACATCTATTAGGATTTATTCATGAGTAACCAAGCCGTAAATTTATCACCATCAGGTAAATCTAGCCGGATTGATGGTTTTTTAAATATTATCGAGCGGGTCGGGAATAAAATTCCCGATCCTGCTATTTTATTCTTTTGGGCATTGATCATCGTCTGGCTCTCTTCTGCTTTACTCTCCCATATTGATTTTGATCTGATAAACCCTAGAACGGGAGAAGCACTACAAGTCACAAATCTATTGACAGGAACAGCGCTGGCAAGTTTTTTGGCCAATATGGTTAGTACGTTTACCAGCTTTGCCCCATTAGGTATTGTTCTTGTGGCCATGCTTGGTGTTGGGGTGGCTGATTCATCTGGTTTTATTACCACCGGATTGAAAAAAATGCTCAACGTTACCCCAGCCAGATTATTGACTCCAATGTTGATCTTAGTTGCCATTGTCTCTCATACTGCCGCGGATGCTGGATATGTATTGGTGATTCCATTGGGAGGGATCATATTCCATGCTGCAGGCCGACACCCTTTAGCTGGTATTGCCGCTGCATTTGCCGGAGTATCGGGTGGTTTCTCTGCTAATTTTATTCCCTCAGGGATTGATCCACTTTTAGCTGGTTTTACTCAAACCTCAGCACAAATTCTTGATCAAACCTATCAAGTGAATCCTTTAGCAAATATCTTTTTTACTGGGTTATCTTCTATTCTGATTGTCGCAATTGGTTGGTATGTCACAGAAAAAATTATTGAACCACGACTGAATCAGGTACCTGTCGATGAGGATGCAGAAACGGCTCCTGATTTAGGATCGTTTTCTGCTATTGAATCAAAAGCTTTTCGTTATGCTGGTGGTGCGATGTTACTAGGAATTGCGCTACTGGTGGCCGCATTGTGGCCAGAGACATCGGCATTACGTTCACGAGAAGGCGAGTTGACCGCTTTTTCTGCGCCCATTATGAAATCAATTGTGCCGCTGATTTTTATACTCTTTATTATTCCAGGTGTTGTTTATGGACGAGTCACTGGGAATTTTCGTACCAGTAATGATGTTATTAAAGCCATGTCCTCGACCATGTCGACGATGGGCGCGTACATTGTGATGGCTTTCTTCTGTGCGCAATTTTTATCTGCGTTTAGTCATTCGAATATCGGAACCATGCTCGCTTTATATGGGGCTGAAGGGCTAAAAGCGTTAAACCTTCCTGGGCAAGCAACGATCGTTGGGATGATTTTATTAACAGCGATAGTGAACCTATTAGTTGGGTCTGCATCAGCTAAATGGGCATTGATTGGACCGATTCTCGTTCCGATGTTGATGGCGGTAGGTATTTCACCTGAGCTGTCTCAAGCGGCCTACCGTGTGGGTGATTCAGTTTCGAATATTATCTCACCTCTGATGGTGTTCTTCCCTCTGGTGGTTGTTTATTGCCAGCGTTATGTGAAAGGGACGGGTATTGGTACATTGGCCTCATTGATGATGCCATACTCGATAGCGATGCTAGTTGGTTGGTCTATTTTCCTACTTGTGTACTGGGCATTAGGTATACCACTGGGGATTCAGGCTCCGTATACCTATTCGCTGTAAATAAACATAAAGAGCCCGTAGATACGGGCTTTTTATGGCAAGGATAACGAAGAGATATCCATCCACTTGGATCAACTGCAGTTTTTGGTGGCGTTCGTTCACCACCCATCACAGTATGTCTATGCACACGAACTGACTCTTTTGCCTCTGAGCTGCCATCCCTCGTTATTAGATATATACCCTTCCTACTTGCCGCCTACCTGTAACGCCAAGTTGTTTGGGTATCGCCTCACTTTTATCACCTTAACCAATCAATCTGCTCGCGGTATAATCTCGCTAAACCAATCATGAGGTACGTATGATAGAAATAACAGAGCCTTTTACTCAACAAGATGAAATCTTTATGCGCAAAGCGTTGCAGTTAGCAGCGCAGGCCGAGTCAGAAGGAGAGGTGCCTGTTGGTGCTGTATTAGTTAAAAATGGGGAAATTATTGCCGAAGGTTGGAACCGCTCGATTAGCCATCACGATGCGACAGGGCACGCCGAAATTCAAGTCATTCGTCAAGCCGGAAAGGTTTTACAAAATTATCGCTTAGCGGAGACAACCTTATATGTCACGTTAGAACCTTGCCCGATGTGCGCTGGAGCGCTATTACATAGCCGAGTGAAGCGAATTGTCTATGGTGCGCCTGATTTAAAAGCAGGTGCGGCTGGTACGGTGCTCGACCTTTTTGCCAGCCAAGCGGCGTACCATTATGCCACTATTGAAAAAGGGTTATTGGAAGATGAATGCCGTGACCAACTGCAGGCCTTTTTCAAACGGCGAAGAAAAGAGATTAAAGCCAACAAACAGCAACAAACAGATCGGGAAAAAACTAAATCGAGTGGGTAAGCAAACACCTATGTTATAGATGTTTGCTTTTGACGTTAATCGATTAATTGAACAAATGCTCGATGGCGAGCTAATACTTTTTTCTTTGTATTGGCCAGCATGCGTCGACGACGGTTAGCTGATACCGCTTTATTAAAGAGCTTTGATTGACGTTTACGTCGTAGCATAAAACGCCTCCTACTGCAGATATAAGAACAACCTTACTTAGACATCTCTGTCTTTTATCATGTAATACCAAGGTGAATGGTTTGACGTTGTGTCTGTAAGGAACCAAAAATAAAAGTTTATCAACCTTTTGTTACCGTTGATTTTCACTGGTTTTTTATTTTTTACAAGCGACAAGGGTCACACTATGGTTCAACATCTCATTTGAATAGATATGATTTCGAACGATAAAAATCAAGGGAGTAGAGCGTGATTTTTGACCGTTATGGCGCTGAAATTTACTTTCAGAGCGACATCCGCGGTTGATTTCTCGCAGGCTTTAGTCCTGACCAGTTTCAGGGCTTTGGGCCTCGTTATTTGTTTGATCAGCTTGAGCCTCACTATCTATCGACTCTTCTGTAACCGTAATGACCAGTAAATCTTCCGTTCCGGTCTCTAATTCAGTATTAGGATGCGGTTCCAGATGGCCAATAATACTTTGATAGTAGCGACGAATATTTTCTACATAAGTACGAGCTTCATCGCCACGCGCATAGCCGTAGCGCGTTTGAGTGAAATATTTTTTTTGACGTAAGAGGGGTAGGCGATCTTTGACATCGGCCCAAGCATCCGGAGAACCACCTTGTTGTTTGGTTAATCGGCGTGCATCCATCATGTGCCCATAGCCAACATTATAGGAAGCGAGCGCAAACCAAATCTTTTCATGCTGCGGTATACTATCTGGGATTCTCGCAACCATTCGTCGTAAGTATTCAACACCACCGCGAACCGATTGCTCAGGATTGAGTCGATTGGTTACCCCGACACTGCGTGCTGTGGGTAGTGTGAGCATCATCATTCCTCTCACTCCTGTTGGTGATTTGGCGCTTGGGTTCCAATGTGATTCTTGATAGGCCACGGCAGCAATCAATCGCCAGTCAAATTCTTCTGAGTATTTTTGAAATAAGGGTATCCATTTAGGTAGACGAGTGTCTAAAGCTCGAATAAACGCTCGAGTATCAACGTAATCGAAATTACCCACATGACCGATATACTTCTCCTCTAGTGAAGCGAGTGCACCAGATTGCTTTAATGTACCAAAAAACTCAATCACTAATGCATAGAGACTTTCATCATCAGAGCGACGCATAAACCAAGAAATAGGCTGATCTTCCGTCATTTCAAAAGCGGTCGCAATATCTGGATAAATGCGCTGTGATAGCGATATCTCCACTGAGTCAGCCATGGTAAAGAGTAACTCACCTTTAGAGACTTGTTTGAGAAGCTCACTGACATCGGCATTATTGTCGATTTGATATTTAAAATCAGGCTGTGATGCTTTAATCGCCGCTAAGGTACTGGTGAAGTGAGTATCATTGACAATTTTAAAAATGGGTTGCTGACTATTTTGTGCCAGCAGTTCATCTTGTTTGGCTAATAATTGGTTAATGTTGCGAGGACGCCATTGGCCCGGTTTATATACCACTTGCTGAGACACATAGTAGTAAGCAGGCCCGGCGCGGTACTCTTTTAAACGAGATTCCGATTGGCTTAATCCTGCTGCGATAATATCAATCTCACCATTGTTAAGGGCGGGGAAGAGGCTAGAAAGCCGGTAGGCCGGTTTCATTTCTAACCGAACTCCTAATTCTCGGGCAAACTCACGCGCCAGTTCATAATCAAGCCCTGATGGGCCTTCAGGGCCAATATAGTAAGATAATTGATTATTGAGCGTGCCAACCCGGAGAACACCGCGAGCGCGAATTTGCTCTAATTCACTTTGAGGATCAGAGTCAATTTGACAACCCGCCATCAAGAGTGTTAGGCAAATAAGCCATAAGTTGCGACCAAAAGACGCGCCAGGGAATACAGTCATTAATTCGAGATCTCTTACATCAATTACTGCCTTTATACCAAACCCCAGCGTCAAGGCAAAGTTTAGACTTTATTCTTTGCGTGATGAACAGATGAGAGTGTTTGAAATGTGCCATCATGCAAATTTAACAAAAAATGACGCAAACGGTTGCTTTTGGTGTTACGTCACAAAAAGAAATCCTTTATAATGCCCACGCAATGACGAGGTGACACTGGCATAGGTTTTATTAAACACCACTAACGTATTGTAATTAATTGAATTTATGCCAATTTCATCTTAATCACTTGTATATAGAGACCTAAGCACATGAGAATTTTGCGTGGCTCCCCGGCGCTTTCTGAGTTTCGAGTTCAAAAATTGCTTGAAACATGTCGTGAACAAACCCTACCAGTGACTGGCATCTATGCTGAGTTTATGCATTTTGCTGATCTAAAAGCAGAGTTAGAGGCTTCTGATCTGAGTAAACTAGAGAAGCTCCTAACTTACGGTCCCACTATTCAAGAGCATCAACCGCAAGGTTTGCTTCTGCTGGTTACTCCTCGTCCTGGGACGATCTCACCTTGGTCTTCTAAAGCAACTGATATTGCCCACAATTGTGGTTTAACTCAAGTCAAACGGCTTGAGCGAGGAACCGCTTATTATATTACCAGTGAAGAGCCTTTGTCGGAGTCGCAACGGACAAAACTCGCTGCGCTTATTCATGACCGAATGATGGAAACGGTATTTACCGAACTGGATGCCGCAGCGGCTCTATTTCGTGTGGCTGAACCCGCCCCCATGTCTCAAGTCGATATTTTGACGGGAGGCCGCACTGCACTTGAAGAAGCAAACGTTTTCCTTGGGCTGGCGTTAGCGGAAGATGAAATAGATTATCTGGTTGAAAGCTTTATTAAGTTAGGGCGTAATCCTAATGATATTGAGCTAATGATGTTTGCTCAGGCTAATTCAGAGCATTGCCGCCATAAAATTTTTAATGCCGATTGGACCATCGACGGGGTTGAGCAGCCCAAATCACTGTTCAAGATGATTAAAAATACCTTCGAAGTGACGCCAGATCATGTGCTGTCTGCTTATAAAGATAACGCAGCAGTGATGACGGGTTCAAAAGTGGGTCGCTTTTTCCCGGATCCCAATTCTCGTCAGTATGGTTATCATCATGAAGATGCACATATCTTAATGAAGGTTGAAACCCATAACCATCCAACCGCTATTTCACCTTGGCCGGGAGCGGCTACTGGATCTGGTGGTGAAATTCGTGACGAAGGCGCAACCGGCATTGGTGGTAAGCCGAAAGCTGGGTTGGTGGGTTTTACCGTTTCTAACTTACGTATTCCTGGGTTTGTTCAACCATGGGAGAGTGATTTTGGTAAGCCAAGCCGAATTGTTTCGGCATTAGACATTATGCTAGAAGGCCCTTTGGGGGGCGCAGCATTTAATAACGAATTTGGTCGTCCGAACTTATTAGGGTACTTTCGTACTTATGAAGAGAAAGTCACCTCGCATGCCGGGGAAGAGGTGCGAGGTTATCATAAGCCGATCATGATCGCAGGGGGGATGGGAAATATTCGAGCGGAGCATGTACAGAAAAAAACGATCCCCGTCGGTGCTAAATTAATTGTATTAGGTGGCCCTGCGATGAATATCGGCCTTGGTGGTGGTGCTGCCTCATCCATGGCTTCCGGTCAATCAGCAGAAGATCTCGATTTTGCTTCAGTTCAACGTGAAAACCCAGAAATGGAGCGTCGTTGCCAAGAGGTGATCGACCGCTGCTGGCAAATGGGCGAGGCTAACCCTATCGCCTTTATCCATGATGTCGGTGCTGGTGGCATTTCAAATGCACTGCCTGAATTAGTTAATGATGGCGATCGTGGTGGAGTCTTCCAATTGCGTGATGTACCGAATGATGAACCCGGCATGAGCCCACTGGAAATCTGGTGTAATGAGTCACAAGAGCGCTATGTGATGGCGGTGTCTCCTGAAAATATGCCGGTGTTTGATGCGATATGCCGACGTGAACGTGCTCCTTATGCCGTGGTCGGTGAGGCCACTGAAACGCGTCATTTGACGCTGGAAGATAGCCATTTTGATAACACGCCGATTGATATGCCCATGGATATTTTATTGGGTAAACCACCGAAAATGTACCGTGATGCGGTAACTCAGAAGGTCATCAGTCCTGCACTTGATCGCCGTGGTATTGAAGTAAATGAAGCACTGGATCGCGTACTGCGTTTACCTGCCGTAGCGGAAAAAACCTTCTTGATTACCATTGGTGACCGTTCGGTAACCGGTTTGGTTGCTCGGGACCAAATGGTCGGGCCATGGCAAATTCCTGTGGCAAACTGCGCGGTAACCGCAGCCAGTTTTGATACTTATCATGGTGAAGCGATGTCGATGGGTGAACGCACTCCCGTTGCGTTGCTCGATTTTGCCGCTTCGGCACGTTTAGCGGTCGGAGAATCACTCACCAATATTGCGGCGACCGATATCGGGGATATTAAACACATTAAACTCTCGGCTAACTGGATGTCGCCAGCGGGTCACCCCGGTGAAGATGCTGGTCTTTATCAAGCGGTTAAAGCGGTAGGCGAAGAGCTGTGTCCTGCGCTGGGGTTAACCATCCCGGTTGGTAAAGACTCCATGTCGATGAAGACCAAGTGGCAAGAACATGGTGAGCCAAAAGAGGTGACCTCACCCCTTTCATTGATCATCACCGCTTTTGCTCGTGTTGACGATGTGCGCAATACCGTGACACCGCAATTGAGAACTGATCAAGGTGACAGTTGCTTGCTGCTGGTTGATTTAGGTCATGGTCAAAATCGCCTTGGGGCAACTGCATTAGCGCAAGTTTATAAGCAACTGGGTGATAAACCTGCTGATGTGGATAATGCTGAGCAGCTCAAAGGATTTTTTGATGCGATGCAAACCCTCGTTCGTACCCAGCAATTGTTGGCTTATCATGATAAAGGGGATGGTGGTTTAGTGGTGACGCTAGCCGAAATGGCCTTTGCAGGGCATTGCGGCATCACCGCCAATATTGAAACCTTGGGTGATGATGCGCTTGCGGCGTTATTCAATGAGGAGCTAGGCGCGGTTATCCAAGTCAAAAATGATGGACTGGATGATGTGCTTTCTGTTCTGGCTGGGCATGGATTAGCCGACTGCTCACACGTGATTGGTGCCGTTGAATGTTCTGATAAGTTTGTGATTAACCAAGGTACTCAAACCTTGATTGAGCGTTCTCGAACTGAATTACGGACCATCTGGGCAGAAACGACGCATAAGATGCAAGCGCTGCGTGATAACCCTGCTTGTGCTGAGCAAGAATTTGTCGCTAAACAAGAGAATAATGACCCCGGTTTGAATGTCTCGCTCTCTTTTGATGTGAAGCAAGACATTGCAGCACCTTATATTGCGCAAGGGATAAAACCTAAAATGGCCATTTTGCGTGAGCAAGGGGTTAACTCTCATGTTGAAATGGCGGCGGCCTTTGATCGCGCTGGCTTCCATGCCATAGATGTACATATGAGTGATATTTTAACAGGCCAAGCGGTATTGGATGAGTATCAAGGTCTGGTGGCTTGTGGTGGCTTCTCTTATGGCGACGTGCTAGGGGCCGGTGAAGGCTGGGCAAAATCGGTGTTGTTCAATACACAAGCGCGTGATCAGTTTGAAGGGTTCTTTAATCGTCAAGATACTTTCTCACTCGGGGTGTGTAATGGGTGTCAGATGCTCTCTAACTTAAAAGAGTTAATTCCCGGTGCCGATTTATGGCCACGGTTTGTGCGTAATGAATCAGAACGGTTTGAAGCTCGCTTTAGCTTAGTGGAAGTACAAAAATCCAATTCATTATTCTTTGCGGATATGGCGGGCTCTCGCATGCCGATTGCGGTTTCTCATGGTGAAGGTCGAGTGGAAGTTCGTGATGATGCGCATTTAGTCGCTATTGAACAGTCAGGTACGATTGCGATACGTTTTGTCGATAATTTCGGTCAGCCAACCCAGCAGTATCCGAATAATCCGAACGGTTCACCGAATGCGATTACTGGCTTAACCACTCAAGATGGTCGCGTCACGATTATGATGCCACACCCAGAGCGAGTGTTCCGCACTGTTGCCAACTCATGGCACCCCGATAATTGGGGGGAAAATGGTGCTTGGATGCGAATGTTCCAAAATGCCCGTAAATATTTAGGGTAATGAATGAGGGCCTAGGTTTCTAGGCCTTTTCTTTTGTTAGCGAAATTGTCCAGCGTCAGGTAAAAATTCAAAGCCAGCACTGGCTAAACGCGCTTCGAGCTTTGTGCGGTCAATATCAAAATAAG
>NZ_NBUS01000043.1:457959-476771 GCF_002749895.1 Vibrio fujianensis
CAAGCTTATCCAAATCTCCCTCAAATTCATCACGCAATTTCATGTTGACAATACTCATCAACATAATGGGATCCATACTGGCAAAGTTATTGAGATTCATTTTTAGTCCTCAAAATCAGAAATCAGTAGGTTTGCCGCTGCGAATGCGGCTTTTTCTCGGGTCTCTTTCGGTAAAGAGGTATCGGCTGCAACTTCATTGAGTGCTCGAATAGCGCAGGAAATGGCTTGTGGGATATAGGCTTGATCGCCACTGCCAATCTGTGCGTAGAGTTCGCGCACTAAGTCACAACAAGCATAAACTTGCATGGTTTGTTCCTATTTTTATCAATGATAACTGTTCTCGATAATACACAGAGAGCAACAGAAACACAAAACTCTCACCTTGCGTTGGCACAACGTAATGACAGGATGAGCGGGCTATAAGCCGCCTCTGTTCTTTTATCGAGAGGAAAATAGGGTAAATGGTTAAAGATAAATAAAAAGGCTGCGACAAAGCAGCCTTTAGAAGTAACCACAAGGAAATTAAACCAATTGTGCTTGAATAAAGCTGACAATATTGGCCATCGGCACGGCGGATTTTTCACCACTACGACGATGTTTATATTCAAAGTTACCTTCATCCATACTGCGATCACCAATAATGATCGTGTGAGGAATACCAATTAGCTCCATATCTGAGAACATCACACCTGGGCGTTCTTTACGATCGTCAAACAGAACATCAATACCGGCTGCAGTTAGTTCAGCGTATAATTTTTCTGCTGCTGCTTGAACGCGTTCAGATTTGTGCATATTCATTGGTACGATGGCCACTTGGAAAGGAGCAATGGCGTCAGGCCAGATGATGCCGTATTTATCGTTGTTTTGCTCGATAGCCGAAGCCACCACACGTGAGACACCAATACCGTAACATCCCATCTCTAAAATCGTGTGTTTACCATTGGAGTCGAGTACACCACAGTTCATTTTCTCAGAATAGTTGGTACCCAGTTGGAAGATATGACCGACTTCGATACCTCGCTTAAGCTGTAAAGTTCCTTTTCCACATGGGCTCGGATCGCCTTCCACGACATTACGCAAATCTTTCACTTTATCTAGCTCAACATCACGGCCCCAGTTGATACCAAAGTAGTGTTTTCCATCAATGTTTGCGCCAGCAGCAAAATCACTCATCACCGCGACACTACGATCGACGATAAAGGGTAATTCAAGGCCAACAGGACCAAGCGAACCAGGGCCAGCACCAATCAGAGCACGGATTTCTTCTTCATTTGCCATTTCAAGCGGTGAAGCCACTTCAGGAAGATTTTCTGCTTTAATTTCGTTCAGTTCATGATCGCCACGAATGATCAGGGCAATAATAGGTGCTTCAATGTCATCAGACGCTTTCACAAACAGCGTTTTAACGGTTTTTTCGATAGGCAGGCCGTGTTGCTCAACCAATTCTGCTATGGTTTTTGCATTCGGCGTGTCAACCAGTGTCATCGTTTGAGTTGGCGCAGCACGTTCAACTGCTGGGGCAACGGCTTCTGCTTTTTCAATGTTTGCTGCGTAATCTGACTCGGTCGAAAAGGCAATAATATCTTCGCCGCTTTCTGCCAGTACGTGGAATTCATGTGAACCATTACCACCGATAGCGCCGGTATCGGCTAATACTGGACGGTAATCAAGCCCCATGCGATCAAATGCTTTACAGTAAGCTTGGTGCATGGCTTGGTAAGATTTTTCTAATCCGGCTTTGTCGATGTCGAAGCTGTAAGCATCCATCATACAAAATTCACGAGCACGCATGACACCAAAACGAGGGCGGCGTTCATCACGAAATTTAGTCTGGATCTGATATAAGTTGAGAGGTAGCTGTTTATAAGAGCTCACCTCATTACGCACCAAGTTAGTGATTACTTCCTCAGCCGTCGGGCTAAGTACAAACGGACGAACATGGCGGTCAGTAAAGCGAAGTAGCTCGGGGCCCATTTTTTCAGAGCGACCAGTTTCTTCCCATAGTTCAAAGGGTTGAACTACGGGCATCAGGGTTTCAATAGCA
Organism: Vibrio fujianensis; assembly: GCF_002749895.1. Lineage (GTDB taxonomy): Bacteria > Pseudomonadota > Gammaproteobacteria > Enterobacterales > Vibrionaceae > Vibrio > Vibrio fujianensis. The sequence goes on from NZ_NBUS01000043.1 coordinate 460,004, forward strand.
CCGGCATGGTCGATCTCTTGGCGAACAATATTTTCGACTTTACGCAAGACGCGCAGACCTGTAGGTAGCCAAGTATAAAGACCTGAAGCTAGCTTACGGATCATACCTGCACGTAGCATGAGCTGATGGCTCACAACTTCTGCGTCGTTTGGAGTCTCCTTCAGAGTAGAAAGAAGATATTTACTGGTACGCATTTAGGTATCCGTTCATTAAAAGTTTAAAGGGTTACCACCGTGTGGGTGATAAAAAATACATGAGTCGCTAATAATATCAGTCAAACGCTCATGTCAAAAGCGTTCTATGGCTGTGACTGTCACTAACTGCTCATTAACGGTGAATTTTACGTTAAGGTCGTACAAATTTACCGCATATTCTCGTGGATCAGGACGATTTTTCTTATAAGCCGGGCGGGGATCTTGAGCTAACACTTCGGCAATCACCGATTGTTGAACTTGTCCTTGCGGTAACTTTTGTAGCGTTGTCAGGGCTGATGAGCTAAATCGCACTTCGCTACGGTTTGGTTCATCTTCTGCGTAACCGCCTGTTGCATCTGGGATTGAATCGGAATAGGGCAGATAGGGCTTAATATCGATAATGGGTGTGCCGTTAACCAGATCGACACTACCGAGTTGTAAGTATATTTGCTCGCCCTCTTTTTCTACCCCTTGTAGCGTAACGGCGGACATGCCAATTCCATTAGGACGAAAGGTGGAGCGAGAAGCCAGTACGCCGATGCGTTCATTGCCACCTAAACGAGGGGGGCGCACGGTGGGTTTCCAGCCTGCAGAAAGATTTTTATCAAATAAGAACAGTAACCAGAGGTGGCTAAATTGTTCAATCCCTCTGATGGCTTCAAAGCAATTTAGCTCGCCAAGTAATTTGACTCGAGCTGTCGCACTGGGAACCAGACGAGGCTGGCGCGGAACGGTAAATTTTTCTTGGTAAGGACTTTCTATTATTGCGATGGGGTCAAGGTTGTACATTATCGTGATATTCGGCAAAAAACAGAGCCAACAAAATATCACAGTCTTAAGCATAAATCGCTTGCAAAATATATGATAATGATTCCTAATTGTGTTGTTATAACATAACATTTTTTTGGAGGGGTAACTATGAAACAAGGGATTCATCCCGAATATCGGCCTGTAGTATTCCACGATACAAGCGTTGATCACTATTTTGTGATTGGTTCGACCTTGAAAACGGATAAGACAATCGAATTTGAAGGAGAAATCTATCCTTATTTTACGATTGAAGTGTCATCACAGTCACATCCATTTTACACCGGCAAACAGAGAGTCATTCAAAAAGAAGGACGCGTTGCCAACTTCAATCGTCGATTTTCTCGTTTTAGTGAATAAGGAAAAAAAGTGAAAGTATTAAGTTCGTTAAAGAGTGCAAAATTACGTCATCCGGATTGTCAAATTGTCAAAAGACGGGGGCGCTTGTACGTGATTTGTAAAACTAATCCGCGTTTTAAAGCGGTGCAGCGATAGAGGGGCATGCGGATAAAATCGCCGTATTATTATCCGCTGAGCACTAAAGGGAAGGACATGTCGTGCTTCCCTAGTTCATTTAGCGTCGTTTGGTTAGCCACCGGTCGAGATGGTTGGCAAACTCACGTCGTTCAGTTTGCGAAAGTGCACTGGGCCCGCCTGTTTGAATACCACTTGAGCGCATGGTATCGAGAAAGTCACGTATATTTAAACGTGCTTTGATGGTTTCTGTCGTGAAAAGCTCACCCCTTGGGCTTAACGCGAGCGCCCCTTTACTGATCACTTCATCGGCCAATGGAATATCTGATGTAATGACCAGATCATGGGGCGCAACACGCTTAACTATTTCATTATCGGCAATATCGAATCCTGCTGGTACTTGTAGCACAAAGATATTGGCGCGTTTCGGTAAAGGAATAAGATGGTTTGCCACAAAAGTACATTCCACACCAGTGCGCTCTGCCGCTCGAATTAATGTTTCTCGAATCACTTTCGGGCAAGCATCGGCATCAACCCAAATTCTCATACGGATTCCTTATTCAGTAAGGCGATTTCCAGCTTTTCCACACGGGTAATGAGCGCGAGAACGGTTTGTTCTAGTTCTTGAATTCGTTGTTGAGCGTCATTTTTGGGGGTGGCAATTTCTATTTTGGGGACTCGCTGACTATTTTTCCAGCTTTTGATGGCTGCAATTATCGCTGGCATTGGAACACTCGAAGATAACCGTGCTTTCACTAAGGCGACGGTGGGTTGTTTCCCTTGCTGCTGTAACTGAGTCAGTACCGTGGTTAACTCATGAGTGGCGTCTTGGGTGAGCATAATGGCTCCTTATATTTGATCCTCGCTCATCTTACTGATAAATCGTGGTTAGCAAAAGAGGGATTGTCATGTAAGAGATCGCTCACAAAGCCTGTGAGAGAAGAGCGTTTTTTGACGAGTTTTTATGGGATTTTATCATTAACCTATTGAATTTATTTATTTTTAATTGATGGTTGTGATGTGGGGTGAGTATTAATCTCTTGTTTGGGGGATTGTAAAAGAAGCGAAAAGAGGTAGATTATGTCTTGTCGATAGGAACATGACAGGGAATGGGAAAGATTCACGGAAGAGCACTTCAGGATGAATACGGCAAGCAAGGATCGTTGCTGTCAGGAACGATGGACAAATAAGGATATGACCATTAACAAGAGGTTAATGGGCATGGATAGCTAGGATCCTCGGGATGAGGTAGGGATACCATCAGGATGATGGAAGGACACCGCTCAAGGAACAAGTGATGAAAGCTGATCGGGATAGATTGGCAAAACGGATTGTAAGGACACCGCCAAGGTGGCGAAGCAGAGGATTGGGTTGCTGGATTCAACCACTATTAAGGATGATGCAGGGAGCAACCATTTAGTGGCAGGATCGCTACGAGTAAGACTTAAGCCCCGATACGTTCGTGTCGGGGCTTTTCTTAGTCTTTTCTAAGAGCGTGCTCTGTTTGAAACGCTCATCAAGTAAATAAATAGAATAATAACTTGATGTGGTGAAAACCTTGTTAAGATCAATACAACACCGTCAGCATTGGTTTACCTTCTCGCTCACCTTTTCAGGTTAACCTTGAAGCGGTGAGTGAGTTCTAAAATATCTGCAAACAAAGGATTGTCAGTGACGATAGTGACACGTAGAACATTAATTGTTCCCTATACCGATGCGTTTGAATCTGACTTTTTAATGCTCAACTGCTGTGTGAAAAATCGCGCGCAAATGAATGGCCCGAAGACGGTAGCATCGGCTCGGCAGCTCTTTCAGCGTATTTTACATGATGAGCATTTATATGCCATGGCCGTGTTAGATAACTATAACCGAGAGTATATGGGGCATATGTATATTGAAATCTATGATGAGTATGCCGAACTCGGTTTTTTATTTGATAAGTCTTATTGGGGACAAGGGCTAGCCAGTGAAGCATTGAGCGCTTTTTTCCCCAATATCTGTCAACGATTAAACTTGAGACAGGTGATGTCAATAGTGAATGCTGAACATGCTTCAGCGATTGCCATCTTACATAAGTTGGGCTTTCAGCATCAACATACTCAGGAAGAGATGTTTGGTCATTTCCATCAGTATCAATGGTTAACCCCAGAACAAGAATGATGAGCTAGGCTATATTCTATACGGTGGAAGCTGAATGTTTACCGGACGAAAACCAGCCATTATAAGCTCTCCTTGGTAGTAATCGTCCCCCAGTGCCGAAAATTCAAAATAATAGATCGTATACCAGCGCCAGCCTTTATCTGGGGCTTTCCATTTGTGTTGGCCGAAAGAGACACTCAGCAGTTGTAATTCTAGGTTGGAACAGTGACGAGTAATGTGCCGTTTGGCTATCTCAGCTTGGCGGCGTTGTTGCCAAAATGCAAAGCAGATCAGGCTGAGTAAAAGGATATAAATGAGGTTACTCGTCATGAATGCTTTTTCCTTAGTTTATGAGGATTGTTTTGTTGAACGTTGTAACTGGAGCAGCGCTTTGGCTAATTCAGGTGATGGGCTGGTATGCAGCAAAGGCAATAACACCATGCGTAGTTCCGGTAACATGACTAAATCGGCAAAGAGCCGGTTAAACAGCGTTTGATTCTCCGTTTGTACTAAGCGAAGTAAAAAACGTTGAGCGCGGCCACTCTCTCTCAGTGTTGACCAAGCTCGTCCAGCAAGACCAATTAATACCTCTTGATGGCAATAATCAGGTGTGGCGAGGATAGCATCGGTCAATTTAGCTAAATAATTTGGTGTTGCACCTGAAAGGGCACGTACTAAGGCTGAGAGCAAAAAGAGATCCGTTTGTGAGCTGGACATTTGCTGGTTGGCCATCTCGTACAGTTTACTGGCAATGTTATCGGGAATGTTGACATGTTCAAGCACCCCAAGCAGAGCATACAGTGGTGAGCTGGGGAGGTGGTCAAGGGCTTTGCGAATGAATACACTATTATTTTGTTGTCTTAAACGAGCGCCGATGTCACTGATGCCTTGCAGACCGACGGTTTGCCAATTTTCCCAGCCAAGCCCTCCGGAAAAATAGTGTTGCGCATGTTCATAATATTGGCTAGTGGGCAAATGAAGTTGGGCTCGAATTTGGCTATGTAACACGGCCATTTTTTCTTCGGTTGGTTGAAACGTGTAGGGGTTATTGGCTAATTTTTGCTGCTGTTCTTCAGTGAGCGTTTGTTGTAAGCGAGAGCCCATCGCTTCGATCACATACTGGATAAACTGATTTATCTCAGCTTGAATGAGTAATCCTCGCTCATCGAGTGGAAATTTCGTGAACCAGATCCACGGTTGCTGATGCTCATTCCAATACACAATGGCTAAATGAGCTTGACGTTGTAAAGGGTAAGGATAGGGCTGCTGGCCTTGTTCAATTTTTTGAAATTGTTTTGCTTCGATTGGCTGAATTCTCCGGCCAAGATCAAACACAAGGTATTGGCAGCCACTTTGCTTAAGCAGCGTCGTAAGGGGATGGATAGGTTGCATAGAGATTAATTTGATCCTAACTTTTTGTCATGAATAGATGGTATCATCTGCCGCTAATTCAAGGCTAGCGATGTAAAACTTCATGACTCATCTAATTCCTTTCTCCGCTTTATTAACCGCATTGGAAAAAGAGCTTAAAGCGGCGGCTCTCTGGCAACATCAGAAACCAAAGGTGCACTATTTACAGAGTAAAGAACCCTTTTCATTGGACATTTTACATCCTCATGAGTGGTTACAATGGATTTTTTTACCGCGTATGCAGCAGTTATTGGCAGATAACGCCCCATTACCGCAAGGCTTTTTACTCACTCCCTATTTTGTTGAAGTGTGGCAAGAACAACCACAATATCAAGCCATATTAAATGTATTACATCAGATAGATAAGGCAGTGGCATCATGCTAGAGATCATTTATCAAGATGATTACTTGGTGGCGGTTAATAAACCCGCTGGAATGTTAGTGCATCGCTCTTGGTTGGATAAACATGAAACACAATTTGTCATGCAGATGTTGCGTGATCAAATCGGTCAGCATGTCTATCCTCTGCATCGTCTAGATAGACCAACATCGGGTGTGTTGGTTTTTGCTTTATCGAGTGAAACCGCGGCCATGATGATGCCGATGTTTGCTGAGCATAAAATGGAAAAAACTTACCATGCTCTTGTTCGGGGCTGGATTGAACAAGGTGGAGTATTAGATTACCCGTTGAAACAAGAACTGGATAAAATCGCTGATAAATTTGCTAAGCAGGATAAAGCGCCTCAGTCAGCGATTACTGCCTATCAGCCGATTGCTAAAGTAGAAGTGCCGTATTCAACGGGGGCTTTTCCAACCACGCGCTACTGTCTCATGGAACTAAAACCACAAACTGGGCGTAAACATCAGTTACGTCGCCATATGGCACATTTGCGCCATCCGATTGTCGGGGATACCACGCATGGAGATGGAAAACATAATCGTTTGTATCGACAGCAATATCAAATTCAACGTTTGATGTTGCATGCGAGTGAACTCAGCTTTATTCATCCTTATACTGAGCAACCGTTAATACTCACAGCCTCTTTTGATGAGCATTGGCAACGACTGTTTAGTTTATTTGCTTGGCAAAATCCAATACAAAAAGGCCTTCTCGAATAAGAAGGCCTGAGTATTATTTCGCTAAATAGGCTTCAATGGCCCTTTGAATACCGGGGCCATCCAAGCCTAATTCCGTATGCAGCTCTTCTTGGGTGCCTTGGGCGATAAATTGATCGGGCAAACCGAGGTGAAGTACTGGTTTGACGAGTTTTTGACTCATTAAAAACTCAACCACACCGGTTCCTGCTCCACCAGCGATGACATTTTCTTCTAGGGTAACCAAAACATCGTGAGAGTTTGCTAACTCTATAATCAAGGATTCATCAAGTGGTTTAACAAATCGCATATCGGCTACAGTGGCATTTAGTTCGGCAGCGGCGTCTAATGCATAAGGAAGTAGTGTGCCAAAGCTAAGGATGGCGACTTTTTCACCATGACGCATGATTCGCCCTTTACCTAATTCTAATGCGGAAAAGGTTTGATCAATCGAGACGCCCATACCATGACCTCGAGGATAACGCACTGCGCTAGGGCCTTGGTGTAAATGGCCGGTATAGAGCATTTGCCGACACTCATTTTCGTCAGCAGGCACCATGATCAACATATTTGGAATACAGCGCATAAAGCTGAGATCAAACGCTCCTTGGTGAGTTTGACCATCAGCACCGACTAAACCTGCACGATCAATGGCAAACATGATAGGTAAGTTCATGATGGCGACATCATGAATGAGCTGATCATAAGCGCGTTGTAAGAAGGTGGAGTAAATAGCGACAATCGGATGGTGTCCCCCGATCGCCATACCCGTTGCGAGTGTGACCGCATGTTGCTCAGCAATCGCGACATCAAAATATTGTTGTGGATATTCTTTGGAAAAACGAACCATGCCCGAGCCTTCTCGCATGGCTGGGGTTATCGCCATCAACTTAGGATCTTGTGCCGCCATATCACATAGAAAATCACCAAAAATTTTTGAAAAAGTAGGTTGATTATTTGTGCTTTTTGGCAAGCTAGTGTGGCGTAAATCAAATTTAGGCACTCCATGATAACCAATAGGATCTTTCTCTGCTGGCTCATAACCTTTGCCTTTTTTGGTCATGACGTGTAAAAACTGAGGGCCTTTAAGGTCACGCATATTTTTAATGGTTTTGATCAACTCAAGAACGTCGTGTCCGTCGATAGGGCCAATGTAGTTAAAGCCCAATTCTTCAAATAAAGTACCGGGCACAACCATTCCTTTTAAGTGTTCTTCAGTACGGCGAACAAGTTCTTTAATTGGCGGGATACCCGACAAGACTTTTTTGCCACCTTCACGAATCGAAGTGTAAAGGCTGCCTGATAAAACTTGGGCAAGATGGTTGTTGAGCGCACCAACATTTTCAGAGATAGACATTTCATTATCATTGAGAATAACGAGCATATCGGGATTGACGTCACCGGCATGATTCATGGCTTCAAACGCCATTCCGGCCGTAATCGCACCATCACCAATAACGCTCACCACCTTACGATTATTGCCTTCTTTTTCTGCGCAGATCGCCATTCCAAGAGCGGCACTGATTGAGGTTGAAGAGTGCCCAACCGATAAGGTGTCATATTCACTCTCCTCCCGCCAGGGGAAAGGGTGGAGCCCATCCTTTTGACGAATAGTCGACATTTGCTCGCGTCGCCCGGTGAGGATTTTATGTGGATAAGCTTGGTGTCCAACATCCCAAATTAAGTGATCAAAAGGTGTTTGATAAACATAATGCAATGCGACGGTGAGTTCAACGGTGCCTAAGCCCGAAGCAAGATGACCACTTGAACGACTGACGGAGTTGAGTAAATAGGTGCGTAGTTCCTCACACAGTTTTGGGAGAACTTCTTTTGGCAGACTTCGTAACTCATCAGGAGTATTTGCGAGAGCCAGTGTCGGATATTTTGAGATATCAAGAGTCATAGTTATGCGCGCTTATAGTGTTAGTTTTTGCGCTCGATGACGTATCGGGCGAACGCTTCAAGGTGCTCGGTATTATAAGGAATTGTCCGTAACGCTTCGAGCGCTTCTTCAAACAGAGCCTGAGCTTTATTGATGGCACCTTGTAATCCCAGTAAAGCAGGATAGGTACTTTTATTCAATTGTTGATCGGAGCCTTGCGGTTTCCCTAGCGTTTGTGTATCACTGATGATATCTAAAATATCATCTTGTACTTGAAAGGCGAGGCCAATTGCAGCAGCATAGCGATCTAACTGCGGTAAGACCTCTAATCCGGCTTGACCTGCAGCCAATGCTCCCATTTGGACCGCACAGCGCATTAAGGCTCCAGTTTTATGATGATGAATCGCTTCTAGATTTTGTAAACTGATATGCTGATTTTCTGCCGCTAAATCTAATGCTTGACCCAAACACATGCCTTGTGCTCCGGATGCTTGAGCCAGAATTTGAATCATTTTAATACGATGACTTTCGGCTAAAGTCGCAAGAGGCCCTTCAGATAAAATGGTAAAAGCCAATGTTTGTAATGCGTCACCAGTTAAAATTGCCGTCGATTCATCGAATTTAATATGACAAGTGGCTTGACCTCGACGCAGTTCATCATCATCCATGGCGGGTAAGTCGTCATGAATGAGTGAATAAGCATGGATGCATTCCACGGCGCAAGCGGGGGTATCTAAATCGGATAATTCACGACCTAGCATCTGTCCAGTGATATACACCAGATAAGGTCTGGCCCGCTTACCTCCGAGCAATAGGCCATAACGCATCGCTTCGATCAAAGGAAGATGTTGGTAGGGTAAACGATTTAACCATTTATCCAGTTGCTGGTTGTTTCTCTGCTGAAGAGAAGAAAGCGCCTCAATCATAGAACACTCATCAAATTTTAGTTATTCAGGCAAGTCAGTAAAATCAGTCAGTGGTGCATCGTCACTGTTACGGAGCAAAATACTTACCCGCTGTTCTGCTTCGTCGAGCTTTGTCTGGCCACTACGGGCAAGTGCAATACCGCGCTCAAATTTTTTTAGGGCTTCATCTAATGCAATGTCACCACTTTCTAGCTGTTCAACGAGATTATCTAGCTCTTCAATGGTCGCCTCAAAGGACATATTTTCAGGTTTTTTACTCGCCATAATCATTTTGCCTTAGAAAAGATGCACGAAAGTTACCCTAGGGCGTGGAAATGGTCAAATTTAACCAAGTAAATCGGTAGAAGTGGCGCACTTTTTCTTTTTAAAACCGTTTTTGTCCACAGTAAGCGATTGAGTATATCGATCCCATTTGGGTATTGTCACCACTGTGCGATCACACGTAAAAAAGAAAAATAGGTAAAAAATGATGGAATTGTTATGCTCACTTGGGGATAACAGACTTTAAGTATAAACTTACCGATAATTTAGTTAAAGATTTTACTCCTTCGCCGATAAAGAGAATAATCAGAAAAACGCGAATGACAAGCATGAGGAGCGCTTCGTGGATTTAGCAACGCTGATAGGCCTGATTGGTGGCTTAGCTTTCGTCGTTATGGCAATGTTTGTGGGTGGCAGCCTGATCATGTTCGTTGATGTCACTTCGATCCTGATTGTTATTGGGGGAACAACGTTTGTTGTCTTAATCAAATTTACGGCTGGGCAGTTTTTTGGTGCAGCTAAAATTGCCGCTAAAGCCTTTATGTTTAAAATTGAAGATCCAGAAGAACTGATCGCCAAAATTGTGGAAATGGCAGATGCTGCTCGTAAAGGTGGATTTTTAGCGTTGGAAGAAATGGAAATTTCCAATTCATTTATGCAAAAAGGGATCGATTTATTAGTCGATGGGCATGATGCTGATGTGGTTCGTGCGGCATTACAAAAAGATATTATGCTCACCGATGAACGACATGAAATGGGAACAGGCGTGTTTCGCGCATTTGGTGATGTTGCCCCAGCAATGGGCATGATCGGGACCTTGATTGGCTTGGTTGCCATGCTTTCTAACATGGATGATCCCAAATCAATTGGTCCGGCAATGGCGGTGGCTTTATTAACGACATTATATGGCGCGATCATGGCCAATATGATCTTCTTTCCTATCTCTGATAAGTTGGCCTTACGTCGTGGACAAGAAACATTAAACCGTCGGCTTATTATGGATGGTGTGCTGGCGATTCAAGACGGTCAAAACCCGCGGGTCATTGATGGTTATTTGAAAAATTACTTAAATGAAAGTAAACGCTCGCTTGATGTCGATAACGAATAAGCGGAGTGAATAATGGATGAGCAAAAATGTAAATGTCCACCACCTGGCGCTCCTGCGTGGTTAGGAACCTTTGCTGATTTGATGTCACTGCTACTGTGCTTTTTCGTACTACTGCTTTCTTTTTCTGAAATGGATGTACTGAAATTTAAGCAAATTGCTGGCTCAATGAAGTTTGCATTTGGGGTACAAAACCGATTGGAAGTGAAAGATATCCCGAAAGGTACCAGTGTTATTGCGCAAGAGTTTCGTCCAGGCCGGCCAGAACCCACACCGATCGATATCATTATGCAACAAACGATTGATATTACTCAGCAAACCTTAGAGTTTCACGAGGGGGATTCTGATCGTGCTGGCGGAACACAGCGGGATTACGGTCAATTAACGGGCGGCGAAACACCGGAAACTTCTACCCAAAGTAACCAAGATAGTGATTTGGACCAGCAACAACAGCAAGCGCAGCAGTCTCAAGAAGTAATGGCTGAAGAGTTAGAAATTATTTCTGAAAATATCAAAAAAGCCTTACAAAGAGAAATTGAGCAAGGAGCGGTCGAAGTAGAAAATCTCGGTCAGCAAATTGTCATCCGCATTCGTGAACGTGGGGCATTCCCTGAAGGATCTGCGTTTTTACAGCCTAAATTTCGTCCTTTAGTCCGGCAGATTGCGGAGTTAGTCAAAGATGTACCTGGCATTGTGCAAGTCTCCGGCCATACAGATAATCAACGTTTAGAATCAGAACTCTATCGCTCTAATTGGGACTTGTCTGCCCAGCGGGCTGTTTCTGTTGCGCAAGAAATGGAAAACGTACAAGGGTTTGATCATATGCGATTAAAAGTTCAAGGCTTAGCAGATACGGCTCCGGTTGGCCCTAATGATACTGAAGCTCAGCGTTCTCGTAATCGCCGAGTGGAAATTAGCATTATGCAAGGTAAGCCTTTGTACAGTGAAGAAGTTCCTTCGCTTCCTCAATCGTAAGTGTTGTGCGACCCCTTTTATTGGTTGCGGGCAAGCTGAGTGGCTTGCCTGTTTTCTATTCTTTTCTCTCTAAGCCTAGATCGTGTATAATCCGCCCCCTTTAGTAACGCCAGTGATGGAGTGTATCCAGACACTGCGCGCTAATGTTGTCCAAATCCTGATTGCGAATCACCCTATGAAATTTATCGTTAAGCCCCATCCTGAAATTTTTGTTAAAAGTGAATCTGTCCGTAAGCGTTTTACTAAGATTCTTGAAACTAATATTCGCAACATTATTAAGCGGCGAACCGAAGGGGTGGTCGTGCTGAATCGTCGCGACCATATTGAAGTCACAGCGAATAACGATGATTTCTACGCACAAACGTTGGAGGTATTAACCACCACGCCGGGCATCCAACAAGTTTTAGAGGTCAAACAGTCACACTTTAAAGATATACATGATATTTATTTACAAGTCTTAGCACAAAGCGGTCATCTGATTGAAAATAAAACCTTTGTTGTGCGAGCAAAGCGTCGAGGAGAGCATGATTTTTCTTCGATCGAGCTTGAACGTTATGTTGGTGGTGGTTTAAACCAAGCTGTGGAATCGGCCAAGGTTAAGCTAAAAAAACCAGAGGTTACCATTCAGATAGAAGTGGCTGATGATTTACTCAATCAAGTGATTACTCGTTATAAAGGACTGGGGGGATTTCCTCTGGGCACTCAAGAAGATGTATTGAGTCTCATCTCTGGTGGATTTGATTCCGGTGTCTCTAGTTATCTTCACATTAAACGAGGCTCTAAAGTCCATTACTGTTTCTTTAATCTAGGTGGGCCTGCCCATGAAGTTGGAGTAAAACAGGTGGCGCACTATTTATGGAATAAATATGGCTCCTCTGCCAAAGTGCGTTTTATATCGGTTGATTTTGAACCAGTTGTGGCGGAGATTTTAGAAAAGATCGAGGATGGCCAGATGGGAGTCATCCTTAAGCGAATGTTTATGCGTGCCGCCGGGATGATTGCTGAAAAACTGGGAATTCAAGCGCTGGTCACGGGGGAAGCATTAGGACAGGTATCAAGCCAAACGTTGACCAACCTACGTCATATTGATGGGGTAACAGATACTCTGATTTTACGTCCGCTCATTAACTGGGATAAAGGCGATATTATTGATCTGGCGCGTGAGATCGGGACAGAAGATTTTGCGAAAACCATGCCAGAATATTGTGGTGTGATTTCCAAAAGCCCAACCGTTAAGGCAGTAAAAGCTAAATTAGAACAAGAAGAAGCGAAGTTCGACTTTTCTATTCTTGAGCAAGTGGTTTATAACGCTCGTCAAATGGATATCCGTGATATTGAGAAAGAAAGTCAGCAACAAGCGTTGGAAGTAGAGCAAGTTGACGCTGTACAAAACGATGCGGTTGTACTCGATATTCGGAGTCCGGATGAAGAAGAAGACAAACCATTACGTATCGATGGTGTGGTAGTAATGCACTTGCCTTTTTATAAACTGGCAACACAGTTTGGTGATCTTGATCAAACTAAGACTTATTTATTGTATTGCGAACGAGGTGTGATGAGTCGATTACAAGCGTTGTATTTACAAGAACAAGGTTTTCATAATGTAAAAGTTTATCGTCCGTAACGTCGTTTAACTCTAAGGCCTAGCCAAATGGTTAGGCTGAGTTATTCTCTATCTCTTCTTACACTGACTTTTCTTTCCCACATAAAAAAACACCGCTTTAAAGCGGTGCTAAATATTTGACAGACAGGTCAAAAATAAATACAGGAAGTATATGTTTTGTGGCAGGGGATAACTGCACAAAACAGGATGGTAGAAACTACCTAACTCGAATTCCGAGTTTGCAAACACAACATCGTAACAACAAAGCCTATTGATTCTCGAGAGAATCAAGCCGTTCAGGCTTGCGCTACGGGGTGAAATATAGATTTTCTCTGGCTGGTTAGCAATGGACAATTTATAATGTTTCAGATTAAAAAAACTAATCTACTATAGAGGGTTACCATGTCCAGAAGATTACCCCCGCTAAACTCGTTAAAAGTGTTTGAAGCGGCCGCGCGTCACTTGAGCTTTACTCGTGCAGCCGAAGAACTTTTTGTGACTCAGGCTGCTGTTAGCCATCAAATCAAAGCGTTGGAAGAGTTCCTTGGCTTAAAACTTTTTCGACGCCGTAATCGTTCTTTGTTACTAACTGAAGAAGGGCAAAGCTATTTTCTCGATATTAAAGATATTTTTGGCTCACTTGCGGAAGCAACGGATAAGTTATTAGAACGCAGTGAAAAAGGGGCTTTAACCATAAGTTTACCGCCTAGCTTTGCCATTCAATGGCTGGTGCCTCGTTTAGCTGATTTTAATCAACAAGAGCCAGATATTGATGTTCGAATCAAAGCGGTGGACATGGAAGAAGGGTCGTTAACTGATGACGTTGATGTCGCTATTTACTACGGGCGCGGTAATTGGCCTGGGCTGCGTGCTGATAAACTTTACCAGGAATTTTTAATACCACTTTGTTCCCCCGCTTTATTATTGGGCAGTAAACCATTAGCGACTTTGAGCGATTTAGCACAGCATACTTTACTGCATGACACCTCTCGTAAAGACTGGAAACAGTTTGCTAAAGAAAATGGTTTGGAGTCCGTGAATGTCAATCATGGGCCTATCTTTAGTCATTCAACGATGGTATTACAAGCCGCGGTGCATGGACAAGGTGTCGCCTTGGGTAATAATGTGCTTGCTCAGCCAGAATTAGAATCAGGGCGGTTGGTTGCCCCTTTTGATCAAGTGCTCATGACTAAAAATGCCTTTTATGTCGTTTGTCATGAAAAACAGGCGGATATGGGACGTATCGCAACCTTTCGTGACTGGATGCTTAATAAAGCACGCCGTGAGCAAGAAGTGATTTTAGAAGAAGTGACGACTTCTCGTGAGTGAGATTGTCTTTTCCGAGCGTTTATCATTGAGTGATTCGCTCAGTTTATTAGCGAGGTTTATGATGAGGAGTCAGTTTTTACTTATCATTGGTGGTTTTTTTTCTGGTGTAGCGGTCGCTTTGGGTGCTTTTGCCGCTCATGCACTGAAGGCGCAACTTTCGACCCATTTATTATCGGTGTTTCAAACGGGAGTGAATTATCAATTTATTCATGGTGCTGCTTTATTGATGTGTGGCGTTTTATTGCAATTGCCTTTGCACGATAAAGCTCGAAAACATTTTAGCCGAGCAGCAATTTGCTTTATTATCGGCATCCTTTGCTTTAGCGGTAGCCTTTATGCGTTAGCCTTGACGGGCGCAAAGTGGTTTGGTCCGATTACCCCATTGGGTGGGGTGTTGTTTTTATTTGGCTGGGGAATCTTTATCCTAGCTGCTATGAATATGAAAGAGGTGAAGCGGTGAAACACGTAATGCTCTACTGCCGTGCTGGTTTTGAAAAAGAGTGTGCTGGTGAAATTCAGGATAAAGCGAGCCAACTGGCAGTCTATGGCTTTCCTCGTTTAAAACATAACACTGGGTATGTTCTGTTTGAATGTTATCAAGCGGAAGATGCCGATAAATTGATTAAGCAGATCGACTTTCAGGCGCTTATTTTTGCGCGACAAATGTTTGCAGTGGTTGCTGAGTTTGTCGATTTGCCAAAAGATGACCGAATTTCTCCTATTGTTTCACAGCTGTCAGCCATTGAGTCGCTACCTCGGTGCGGGGATATTCGGATTGAAACGCCAGACACTAATGAAGCGAAAGCGTTATTGAAATTCTGCCGAAAATTTACGGTTCCTTTGCGTCAAGCCTTACGTGGAAAAGGATTTTTATTGGCTAAAGATAACGCTAAGAAACCCGTATTCCATGTCTGTTTTATCGCTCCTGGGCACTGTTACATGGGCTATTCTGACAGCCAGAATAATTCGCCTTTTTTTATGGGGATCCCGCGCTTAAAGTTTCCTGCTGATGCACCAAGTCGTTCAACCTTAAAATTGGAAGAAGCGTTCCACGTTTTTATTCCCAAAGAGGAGTGGGATACCCGTTTAGCATCAGGGATGTGGGCGGTCGATCTCGGCGCGTGTCCAGGAGGATGGACTTATCAATTGGTGAAACGGTCTATGTTTGTTCATGCGGTCGATAACGGTATGATGGCTGATAGCTTGATGGAAACTGGCCAAGTAAAACATCATATGCAAGATGGCTTTAAATTTGAGCCCCCTCGAAAAAATGTCACTTGGTTAGTCTGTGATATGATTGAAAAGCCTTCCCGCGTTGCCCAATTAATGGGGGAGTGGCTTATTAGTGGTTGGGCCAAAGAGGCAATATTTAATCTTAAATTGCCGATGAAAGGCCGCTATGATGAAGTCTTAGAAGATATTGAAAACTTAAAGTTATTTCTTAAAGAGCATCAAGTAAAGTTTAGGTTGCAGGCTAAGCATCTGTATCATGATAGAGAAGAGATCACCGTACACGTGCAAACGTTATCGAATATCACCCCTTACTAATTCTTGTTGTCGAGCTTACGTGTTCAGGGTTGAAAACGAATATCTTGCAAGTTAAATCCTAGCTCAATATCGGTTTTGAGCTGGGCAACTTGCTTGCATATTCTGGCCATTTCTATTTGTTCATCCAGCTTTTTTCGATATTTATCTGCGAGTTGGTCGCTGGCATAAGCCTCTTCAATGGTTGCAAATTGTTGTAGAATAGCCCTAGCAGCTTTAGGGCCAATCCCGGTAACGCCAGGTACTTGGCTCGAACTTATCCCAGTTAATCCCCAGAAATCTGCCAGTTGAGTTGGCCGCACACCAAATTCGTTGTCAATAAATGGAACGTCAAGCCAACGTTGTTGAAAGTAGTCTCGAATTTGTAATGTAGGTGACAGGAGTTGGCAATAGCCTTTATCGGTGGAAATGATAGTCACTTTTTCTTGATGACGAGCGACTTTGCAGGCGAGCGTCGCCACTAAATCATCAGCTTCGTCCCCATCAGAGAGTAATGAGTCAATCCCTAACTCCCACCACGCTTGTTGAATGGTGTCTAAACCTTCTTGCAGTGGTGTTGGCATCGGCTTGCGCCCTTGTTTATAGGTTGGTAGCAACTGGGCTCGCCATCCCCTGTCTTGTAAGTGGTGATCAAAGACAGCGATGATATGGGTCGGTGTTGATTCATCAATGATACGCTGCAGTGTTCGGCACGTGGTCGTCGCTGTTCGCATGATATCCGTGGGATCGGGTTGCGCTGAGTGCACGCGACGAATGAGGTTTAATGCATCAATTATCACAAGATGGAGAGACATAATCACAAATAATAAGGGCTGATAAGCCCTTATTGTAATGAAATAAAATGAGATGACTATCCCTGTTGTTTTATTTGCCGGTGTCAGCGCTTAAGTGGTAATACGATAACAAGGTTCATAAGCGGTGCCCCCAGGTAATTTCATTCGATGTTGCTGTACAAAATCAGCAAGCAATTTATCCATTTTCTTCATTAGCATCGGATCGCCATGCAGTTCAAATGGCCCTTTA
>NZ_NBUS01000043.1:476781-478390 GCF_002749895.1 Vibrio fujianensis
GCTCTATTTCACGAATCCCTTCCGCTTTAACGTTACCCGCTACTATACCGGAGAAAGCTTGGCGTAAATTTGCCGCCAGTACTTCAGGGCGTTGGTTGAGATGTAAGTCTAAGCTTGCCATATTGTCATGGCTTGGTTCAAAAGGTAGTTGAAATTCAGGTTCAATTTTAAGCGACCAGTTAAAACTATAAGCATCATCATGATCTCGACGGTGTTGTCGCACCAAGGGCATTGCTTCTTTCATAATACGCGCAGCTTGAGCGGGATCATCAATCACAATGGTATAGTGTTTTCTTGCCTCTTCTCCGAGCGTGGCCGCAATAAATTGATCAATAGATTGAAAGTAAGCTTCACTCTCTTTGGCACCAGTGAGAACGATAGGCATCGGCTGCTCAGTATTTTCTGGGTGCATCATTATGCCTAAAATATATAGCAGTTCTTCCGCGGTGCCTGGACCACCTGGGAAAATAATAATACCGTGTGCCATGCGTGCGAACGCTTCTAAACGTTTTTCAATATCCGGCATAATGATCAATTCATTTACGATTGGATTCGGTGGTTCAGCAGCGATAATGGAAGGCTCCGTTAAGCCTAAGTAACGTTGTTGACGGTAATGTTGTTTTGCATGACCGATTGCTGCGCCCTTCATCGGTCCTTCCATCGCTCCTGGGCCACAGCCAGTACAGATATTGAGTTCACGTAGCCCAAGTTCATGGCCAACAGCACGTGTATACTGATATTCAGTTTCATTAATGGAATGGCCGCCCCAACAAACAATTAAATTGGGTTCAATACCTGGGATTAATGCACCAGCATTACGCAAAATTCCGAATACAAGATTGGTAATGTGGCTAGCATTGGTGAGATTTAATCGTTGCTGATCCGACAAGTGCATGTTGACATAGACAATATCACGCAGTACAGCAAACAGATGTTCTTGAATGCCTTTAATGATTTGCCCATCTACAAACGCTTGTTCAGGGGGATTGGTTAGCTCAAGCTTAATCCCACGTTCACGACGTAGGACGGTAATATCAAAGTTTTTATACTGATCCAATAACTCTTTTGAGTTATCTGTATGGCTACCGGAGTTTAGTACAGCAAGACTACAATTACGATACAGTTGATAGAGATCACTGGACGCCGTTTTTTTTAGTCGTTCTACTTCAAGCTGAGACAGTAAATCCATACTGCCTGCTGGGCTAACTTGAGTGATCATCGAGACCTCCTTAACTAAGTTACCACAGACATAATCAGGGAATGAAATTGACGTGTTGCATCAAAAAGAAACCTGAATTAGCCGCGCTGTAACCGATGGAAATATTGCTATCAATCTTGTTCGCTTCCTTTGCATTGGGGAATCTTCAACCGCACAAGATGTGAGTTTAGTCACTAACTTTTGTTATCTCATGTCAGCTTTGTATGAAAAGTAGCCGAATTGGTTATTTCCATGCTAATTGATTTGGCCCATATTTTTTGACTTCTTGCAAAGAACGATAAAGACGGTCGAGCACAATTTCAGGGGTATCCGATTCTTTAAATGCAGAGGTTGCACCACTGAGAGTCATGGTAATGTGTTTATCTCTGAACTTAAATGGTAAACGAGCAA
>NZ_NBUS01000043.1:478400-485403 GCF_002749895.1 Vibrio fujianensis
TGCGCTGTATTTGCTGGATAAGTTGATGGCATTCATTATCGTTGCGCTCTGGTAGCAGAAGAATAAACTCCTCACCTGAAAAACGTGCCAATGTGTCTGTTTTATTTAGTTCTTTATGAATCGTTCTGGCGATGATTTTTAACGCTTTATCACCGGCTAAATAACCAAAACTTTCATTGATCGCTTTAAATTTATCAATATCGAGCACAGCGACACGTAAATGGTGTTGAGAACGAATCCAGCGGCGGTATTCCAGTTCCAGGTGATCATTAAATGCGGTTCGGTTGTACACTTTAGTTAGTGGATCTTGCAGTAAGCGTTGCGCTTGATCTTCTAAGCGACGTCGATAATCTTGAGTTAGTTCAAACAAGGCTTCCATTTGATTTTTGCTGTAATGCATCCGTTCAATTAATGCTTGCTCTCGTTGTTGAGCTTGATCGAGACGTTCTGATAATGATGTGATTTCTCCGAATAAGCTATTCAATGCTGCTGTTGTCGTGGGCGATTCCAGTTTGTTTAATTCATGCTGTCCACGAGTAACTAACTGGTTTAATTCTTGATTGATTTCTTGCCGGTGAACGTAGTTCTCGGTACTTTGCTGTAAATTTTGTCCGGCACTTTTTAGGTTTTTGATTAATGCAGTATTCACTTGCTGTAAAAATTTTTCAGAGCTTTTTCGTTCGTATTGAGTACCGTCAATAACCAGCCTTAATACTTGTAAGGCGAGTTCTAACAAAGTGTCGCTATTAACACCAAGCAGTAATTTGGTTCGAATATCAGCCAGTAAATCGCCTGATTCTCCCTCAAAGTCCAGTTCGGTGATTAAATTTTGTAACTCACTGTTTAATTGAGTGAGTAAGGCATGCTCGCTCGTCGAGGGAAATGCTTGACTCAGTGTATGTGAGTTATGAGTCAAAATTTTCACTACCCGTTCATAAAGTCTCAGTAGGTGAATGGCTTGTGTCGTTTGAGCTGCTGGTTGAGCATGGGATTGGTTAAAGAGTTCTCGAAGATCACGTTTTATTTTTACTGGTATCCCGGGAATTTGCAGTAAAATATTACGGCTATGCTTGATCTGTGCATCCAGATTGTCAGTCTGTTGTTCCGTTGCTAACGAGTTCGGTTTCAACATGTGCTCCAGTACGGCTAAAGGAGAGAGAATGAAAACCTGCATTTATTGTTGTATGGCCAAGCGTTATCACGTTACGCAGCTTGATAAGCATAACGTCATGGCTTTTAGAGTAGACAGTGGAGGTAAACTCATCTCTTTTCATTCTACTTTCAAAGCGAAACGCATTTATCTAGCGTGATAACGACTGCCCAAGTTGACTGGATACTGGATATCTCTAGAACACCCATCAACAACACATGAATGAGGTTGTAACCCTGATCCTATTTACTTATTTGTCGATAATAACAAATAATTATCTCGCGTCACCTAGCTTTGCTGATTAACCGTACACTATTTATTCATCTTTTAGGAGTTTTTTGATGTCCTCCTCATTCTTACAAGATGAGTGAACTTTTATTAACCCCTGATTAATCGCTAACTGACAACATTTACGGATATGATTGGAGGCAAAGCTTGCGGCTGGCGCATTATCAATAGCTTTAAAATAGACCCAATGGCTGTTTTTATCTCTTAAGCTCAATCCGCGTGCGACACTCGTCGCCATGAGTAAGATGTCTAATAGTTCTTTATCATTAATGGCGGTATATGATCGTGGCAAGAATGGATAGTCTGCAATGCCAACCCGAATGGTTCGGTTGAGGGGTTGATCGGGCTGGAACTGTTCAATCCAAGTTTGAATTTTATCAAATAACATTTCAGGTGGTTGTGCGCGATCACTATTGGCTTCTATATATAATAAGTTGGCATCAGAAAAATGGTATAGACGAGAAGGATCGGTTAAGTGGGTCTTCAAAAAAGCGCCTAGTGCATGTTCCATTTCGACACCACGACTGTAGCCATATTGCAGGTACATGTTACGTAGCAAGGGAAGATCGATCATGACGAAACGCAGTCGATCATTGAGCGGTTCATGGATCAATTCACCAATATGCCACTGTTCATAATTATGACTGCTGCGTTGTAATGACGAAAGAAGTTGAGTATTGAGCATTCTTAAATTGGGTAATCGTGAACGAGAGTGAGTAAATAAGTTGTTGTTGAGTTCATCAATCTCATCCTGTTGTCGTTGGATGACATAACCTCGGCGCATCAAAAATAAAAACAAAATGATACAGATGATAAACAGTGAAAAGGCAATTTTTTGAAATTTGCTGTATTCCTGCTGAGTTTCCAATAACGCCTTTTCTTGGCCAACTAGATGCAACGCCTGTTCAGCAAATTCTTTTTGTTGCCGGAAGGCATCTTCGCTAATTTGATTGAGTTTATTTTGACGAATTTGCGCAATAGAATTACTACGCTTGATATTGTCTAATGCTTGGGCGTATTGTCCTTTTTGTTCATAGCCTAATGACAGCAGTCGATAAGCTTGCTCCTGTGTGGTTAAGTCACTTAAAGATTCGGCTACATTGAGTGCCTGTTGAGCATAGTGAATGACGCGTTGGCTATTTTGTTGCGAATAGGCGAGGCCAGCATTGAGCAGAGCAGCTTGACCTTGTAGTTTTGGCATCGGGTGGGTTTGTAATAGATCTTGTGCTAAGAACAAATATTGTTCTGCTAAGGGATAGTTATATAACTGTAAATAAGTAGCGGCTAAGTTTAACCTTACCTCAATCACGTTGGTGATATTGATGTCACTACTTTCATGATCAATCGCATTAAAATAATGCACGAGCGCTAAATTGTATTTACCTTGTTGATAATACACATCACCCATCCGTTTTAGTACCGCAGCTAAAACGGGAGATTTCTCATAATTACCATAAAATTCTGCAGCTTGAGAAAGATGAATCAATGTTTTATCAAAAACTCTTCGTTCATAAAAAAGTTGTGCGAGTAAGGTGTTAGCTTTGGCCAGTTGAGCGCTGGCATCAATTTCAATCGCTTTCCAATAGGCAATCAGCAACTCGGATAGTGCTAGATTATATCGTTCATGCCTAAGATAATGTTCCCCCACGACGATATGATAATCAATCATCGGTTTTTGAGCAGATAACGACTCAATATAAGGTTTTACTTCAAGAAATAAACGGTTCGCTAATTGGACATCGTTGGCTTGTGATGCAATTTCCGCCCTTAGCATGGTGGTTTGATAATCGATCTCTTTAGTTAAGCGGCTACTCTCCTTGAGCGATTCATATCGGGCGATAATGTCTCGCAATTGGGCTCGAGCTGCACTGGCATTGCCATCGAAACGCCACTGTAAACGAACCGTTAATATATCAACACTTAATTCGAGATAAGGTAATTGATATTGAATCGCGAGCTGTTTGGCATTCTCTAACCATTCAAAAGCGGCTTCTCTATGACCAAGACGAAATTCAGCGTTCGCCAGTATTTTTATTGCCTCAATGCTGCTTCCTGGCGTTCGAATGCGACTGTCGGTTTCATCTCTGCTGATACTGGCGGGATTTTTTTCTGCTTTATCGGCTAATTTTCGCTGTTGAAGATAGTCTTGTGCGAGCGCCTTAGCTTGTATCGGGGAAATGTCAATTAAGCTATAGGCTTCATTTAGCATAGGAGAAGAATAAACGGCTGCGTAAGCCCAGCTAGGTAGACAAAGCAGTAACGTCACCAAACCACGATATATCCAGCGGAAAGATTGCATCCTAAACCGATTCCTTTTATTGGCGAGCCATACGTAAATTATGCGTTGGGGTGGCATGATGGGTAGAGCGGAACGGATTAATGTCCAGACCGCCTCGGCGAGTATATCGAGCTAGAACGGTGAGTTGTTCAGGATGACAGTACCGACAAATATCGGTAAAAATCCGTTCAACGCATTGTTCATGAAACTCATTGTGTTCGCGGAATGAGACGATATAGCGCAGTAAAGCCTCCCGGTGTATCTGTGGCCCTCGATAAGTAATTTCGATACTTCCCCAATCGGGTTGATTGGTAATTAAGCAGTTAGATTTGAGTAAATGACTATGTAGCGTTTCTTCGACAACCTCAGAACTGACCGCATGGCATAATGTATCCGGGTTAAATTGATAATCGGTAATGATTATATCTTGCTCATCAATGCATTCTCCTTGCATGGTTGCAATGGGTTGATGTGTATAGTGAGCGAGAGGGTAAAGTTGTACGCTAACAATCTCTCCTGCGCATTGAGACAGATCCTGACTTAAACATTCCTGTACCGCTTGCCAAGACGAAAATTGGGTTTGATTTAAGCTATTGAGGTAAAGCTTGAAGGATTTAGACTCAATTAAATTGATACTGGTGGCAGGAATCATCACCTCACCAATAGCGACTTGAGGCAGCCCTTTGTTATTGAGCCATGAAAGCTCATACAGTGTCCAGATATCACACCCAGTGAATGGTAATGACTCACCAAGTTTGAGTTGTTCTCGATTTAAACGACGAGGCACCGGTTGCAGTAAATGGGGATCATACCGATGGCTATAATCGGTTTTTTTGCCTAGCGTCAGTCCTGCTAGCTCTTTTGCTTCAGAATATTTGCTCATCATTTATCGTCAATTCGATTAGAATATGAGGAATTTTACGCAATATGACCGCTGGTGTCACTGGCTGTCTGTGCTTTGCAATGGAGAACCGCATGACTAATTTAGTCACCCGAGCCTTATTATCTTTTACACAGCGTTACTCTAACGCCTACTTTCAGCGCTATCAAACTTTACCTTGTAGCCATGACCTCGTGGGGTTAGCTTCCGTGTGTATTCAAGAGCAAGAGGACGATAAGGTTTATTGGCAAGCACAGCAACGAAATAGTATCGCGTCTCTCGCTTCGGTGGAACAAGGAATGGAGTTAACCCTTCATCCTGACATTGATCCTTTTTATGGCACACAATATTGTGCGGATATGCCAGCTTTGTGGCGAGATCAAGCATTAACACTAGTACAAGTCTGGAATGAAGATGATTATGTCAGGCTACAAGAAAATATACTTGGTCATCTTGTCATGCAACGACGCCTTAAACAAAAACCAACCGTTTTTATCGCGACAACCGATGATGATATGACGGTAATTTCCATTTGTAACTTAACCGGGAACGTCATTCGAGAAACGTTAGGTCGTAAGCATAGAGAGGTGCTTTGCATGGATGTGGTGGACTTTTTAAATCAACTTAAACCCGCGGTGTAACTTTTATGGCTTATGTAGTAGAGCTCGAATTTGAATGCTTTGATAATACGACTATCAGTGCGGTCGATAAAGCGGTTAATGGGTTAATGGAAGCATTGCGTTTCAATGGCCAAGTACTTGGTCGTGAATTTCCATTAGTACTCGGTGAAGGGGAGTTTTTTCTTCGAGCGGTGTGTCCTGAACAAGACAGTTTGCATCCTAAATACCATTCAGATTTTGTTAAAGTCTCTCTAGAACGTTTGTCTGAGGCATGTTTACTTGCTCCGAAAGTCCGCTTATTAGGAAGGGATATCAATTCAGAGCAAGCTGCGGATTCCGTATCACCGAGTTGGCAAGTGCTTTATACCACGTATCTGCATACTTGTTCTCCATTGCGTAGCGGTGAAACATTATTACCTATTCCTTTATATCGCCATCCAGCGACATTTAACGGCGATCATAAAGCGGTCATAAAATGGCAAACCGAGTGGCAGGCATGTGATGAAATTCAAATGGCTGGTGGTTGTAAAGCGGAACACGCTGCATTGGATGAGCTGTGTGAAATACAGAGTGACTTATTTCGTCGTGGCTGGGATTTGCGAGGAAGAATTGAGTATTTAACCAAAATTCCGACCTATTATTACCAATATCGAGTCGGAGGGACGAGTTTAGCGGCTGAAAAAGCCCGTCCTTGCCCTAAATGTGGTGGTATGTGGTTACTTAAAGAACCCTTGCATGACATTTTCCATTTTAAGTGCGATCAATGTCGTATCGTGTCGAATATTTCGTGGGATTATCTGAAAAACTAAAACAGGTTAGTTGCCTCATTTATTAAATGAGGCGAGATAAAAAGGAAATAATCGCTACTTGACGTTGCAGTGATATCGGTTGCGTTCGGTTGGCCAAACTATATTGTGTCGGGCTTGACGACATTGTGTCTGGCTTCACTTAGTTACCGTCGGCCTGCAACGCCAAGTTGTTCGGGTTTATCTTATGACTGTTTTTGAGGCGTCGTTGAGTTTACCAGCCTTTTACTGAACCACCATGGAAGATGGTTGACGCTGCGTTTGCGACTTCATCGGTTTGGTATGCCTTGAGGAAGTTCTGTACATTTTCAGCGTTGACGTTATCTTGCCGTGCAACTAGCAAGTTGACATAAGGTGACTCTTTGTCTTCGACAAAAATCCCATCTTTTTCGGGAGTCAAGTTGATAGAGCTGGCGTAAGTGGTATTGATAATGGCCAATGTTACATCATCCAGTGCGCGAGGCAGTTGTGCCGCATCAAGTTCCATAATGCGCACACCTTGGGGATTTTCGATGATGTCACGGACCGTGGCCAATAGACCAACGTTCTCACGTAGCGTGATTAACCCCTGCTGTTCAAGTAACAGGAGTGATCGGCCAAGATTGGTTGGGTCATTCGGTACCGCAATACGAGCTCCTTGTTCTATTTCATCGATGTTTTTGATCTGTTTTGAATAGCCAGCGATAGGATAGACAAAAGTATTACCAACAATGGCCAATTTATAGCCACGGTCAGCGATTTGTTTGTCGAGGTAAGGTTTGTGCTGGAATGCATTGATATCAATTGAACCATCATCTAATGCCGCATTAGGGGTAACGTAGTCTGTGAAGGTAACCAGTTCGACATTCAGGTTATATTTTTCTTTGGCAATTTTGGCGGCAACCTCTGCAACTTGAGCTTCGGCACCGGCAATGACCCCAACTTTGACGCTATTGACATCGACATTTTTTTCACCACAGCCAGACAAAACCAGCGCTGATG
>NZ_NBUS01000043.1:485413-485686 GCF_002749895.1 Vibrio fujianensis
AGCTACTGTAGCAGCCAATAGCCCTTTTAAGTTCAACTTCATATCTATTCTCCTTGTTATAAAACGATATTTTACTTATTTGTGATCAACGCGGCGCACGAGAAAATCACCGATGGATTGAATGATTTGTACTAAAACGATCAGCATAACCACCGTCACGGCCATAATCGTGACATCATAACGGTGGAACCCGTAACGGATTGCCACATCGCCTAAACCGCCACCGCCAACCGTACCAGCCATAGCGGAATAGCTGACCAGGGTAACTAAGGT
>NZ_NBUS01000043.1:485696-488032 GCF_002749895.1 Vibrio fujianensis
TCACTGAATTTAAGATCGTTGGCATCGCTTCAGGTAGAAGTACTTTACGGATAATCTGCATTGGTGTTGCCCCCATCGCTTGGGCTGCTTCAACCAAACCGCTGGGCACTTCGATAAGAGCGCCTTCAATCAAACGCGCAACAAAAGGGATTGCGCCGATGGTTAAAGGGACGATCGCCGCAGTCGTGCCAATAAAGGTTCCGACTAATAGTTTCGTCACCGGGATAATCGCAACCATTAAGACTAAAAATGGTACCGAGCGGCCAATGTTGACGATAGCACCTAATATTTTGTTGAGTCGTATATTTTCTAATAACCCTCCTTTTTTAGTGAGGTGCAAAACGACGCCAAGTGGAATGCCGATAGCAAAGCCAATTAAGCCAGCAACGGCGACCATATATATGGTTTGCCAGGTTGCCGTTAACAGTAAGTCGCTGTTTAAGCTCAGCCACGCACTAATGGCATTCAGCCAGTCTACAATATTATTAAAGGACATAACCGAGCACCTCGACTTTTACGTTGTTGTCTCTGAGATATTGAATTGCGGCGCTATCATTTTGTTCGTCACCAAAGATTTCTGCCACCATCATGCCAAATTTTACCCCGCCAGCGTAGTCAAGATCGGAGCTGAGGATGCTTACATCGATATTAAACTTGCGAGAAATCTGTGACATCAGGGGAGCATCGACGGTTGAGCCAGTAAATTCGAGACGAACCAAAGGGTAACTGCCCGTGACTCGTTGTGGTTGTAAACGCGCTTGGTAATCGTCTGGAATAGAAAGATCCAATGTCGAACGAATAAACTGATGCGCTAAGGTGGTTTTGGGGTAAGCAAAAATATCACCGACACTACCTTTTTCTACTAATTGTCCATCGCCGATGATGGCGACCTCGTGACAAATGTTTTTAACTACATCCATTTCATGGGTAATCAGCAAAATCGTAATATTTAATTGTCGGTTGATCTCTTTTAGAAGCTCAAGAATGGATTGCGTTGTTGCCGGATCAAGCGCACTGGTTGCTTCATCACAAAGTAAAACTTTAGGATCAGACGCTAAAGTGCGCGCAATTGCAACGCGTTGCTTTTGCCCACCACTTAAATTGGCTGGATAAGTATCTCGCTTTTCTGCTAAGTCTACTAAGGTCAATAATTCTGTCACTTTACGAGCAATATGTGTCGAGGGATGACCGGCTAACTCAAGGGGTAGCGCGATATTTTCAAACACCGTTCGGGAAGAAAGCAGGTTAAAGTGCTGAAAAATCATCCCAATATTGCGCCTTGCTTGGCTGAGCTGTTTGTTGTTCAGTGTCGTTAAATCGACACCATCGACAATGACACTACCACTGGTTGGTTTTTCCAACATATTGACGCAACGTATCAAGGTGCTTTTGCCTGCGCCTGATGAGCCGATAACACCAAAGATAGTGCCTTGTGCAATATGGAGATTAATGTCTACCAAGGCGTGAATTTCTTGATTACCTTGATAGAACACTTTATTTACTTGATTAATTTGAATCATAAAACCATGCCGCGTTCTTTCACTCTTGTCGATTGATGCTATGAGTTCTGTGATTTTAAGTCAATAGATATTTTTACGTCTAGACGGCTAAAACTTTTTTATGCTGTTAAGTATCGAACAAGAGGGGCTTGATTTTACTGGTAGACTTTCAACCTAGCATATTGGTGCTAGTTGAGTATAATTCTTGGAAAATCGTCACTAGAGAGTAATGTTTTGGCTAAACCCGCTGTGTTTTTAGACCGTGATGGGGTGATTAACCTCGATACGGGGTATGTGCATGATGAGCACGATTTCCATTTTATTGATGGTGTTTTTGATGCGACTCAACAATTGAAAGAGATGGGCTATCTATTAGTGCTGGTGACTAATCAGTCTGGGATCGCTCGAGGTCTCTTCAGTGAAGATCGCTTCTTATCCCTCACTCAGTGGATGGATTGGAACTTTGTTGATAATGGGGTTGAATTTGATGGTGTCTACTACTGTCCACATCATGCTGAACAGGGGATTGGAGACTATAAGCAAGATTGCGACTGCCGTAAACCAAAGCCGGGCATGTTTTTTTCAGCGCGTGATTTTTTGAAAATTGATATGGCGAGGTCGGTGATGGTGGGTGATAAAGCCGAAGACATGATGGCCGCAGAGGCTGCTGGGGTAGGACAGAAAATTTTAGTGCGCACCGGTAAACCGATTACTTCACAAGGTGAAACTTTAGCCAATGCGGTTCTCGATAGCATTGCGAATGTACCCGCCTATCTTCGCTCTTTATCTTCGGCTATCTGAACGCTATGAGTAAAAAACTGACGATCCTTGATATAG
>NZ_NBUS01000043.1:488042-493505 GCF_002749895.1 Vibrio fujianensis
AAAAAACTGACGATCCTTGATATAGCAAAACTCTCCGGTGTCGGAAAATCGACCGTATCGCGAGTTCTCACCAATGATCCGAAAGTGAGGCCAGAGACGCGCGCGCGGGTTGAGCAAGTGATCGCTGAATCTGGCTATGTGCCGTCAAAATCGGCCCAATCTATGCGTGGTGGAAGCCAAAAAGTGGTTGGCGTTATTATTTCTCGTCTTGATTCGCCGTCTGAGAACCGTGCGGTCAGTCGTATGTTGCAAGTGCTTTATCAGCATGGCTATGATGTGGTCATTATGGAAAGCCAGTTTGACAGACAAAAAACGTTAGCTCACCTGCAAGTGTTGGCAAAGCGTAATGTTGATGGGGTAATTGTTTTTGGCTTTACTGATATCGATTTATCGACATTAGCGAGTTGGAATAAACGCGCTGTGCTTGTTGCAATGGACTGTGAATTTGTTTCTTCTATCAATTATGATAACCAAGGTATTATTAATCAAGCTTTGAGTTATCTCCAACAAAAAAATCTATCGCAAATCGCCTTTATTGGCGTTAATCCTCGAGATAAAACCACGGGGTTAATGCGTCTACAGGCTTATCTCGACTGGTGTGAGGCGAACGGCAAGTTGCCTAATTATCAAACCGGTGAGCTAGATCATGAAAGTGCCTATCAATTGGTCGACCACGTTTTATATCAAGACACTCAGGCGATTGTCTGTGCCAGTGATACCTTGGCATTAGGTGTTATCAAGCGCTTACAAGAGCGGCAACGTGATGATATTGCTGTGACTGGTGTTGGTGGTAATGAGCTTCTTTCTTTTCTCTTTCCGAATGTATATAGCGTTGATCCTGGCTACCATCAGGCAGGTGAAAAAGCGGCTAACTTACTGATTCATCAGTTATCAAACGATAGCACTGAGTGCGTTCATATCACACAACGACCCGCATCCACCTTGTGAGTAGCGCTCCCATATCTTCTCTTTGACGTTTCGTTTTCGAATGATGGACTTTTTATGCATTGTAGCCATTTTCTTTCAATATGGCTTTTGTGTTTATTGGTGCTATCTAGGTTGCGTCAGGAAGCGGTTCTTGAGATAAACCCCGAACCATTTGTGATCCATTTCAATTTATGGGACTGTTCCCATTTTATCTTAATATCGAATATGTCAGTATCTGACCATTCGAATGGGATTGTTCCCATTAAAATATCAACTATGATAAATGAAAAACAAATGGGGTGGATGGGATATGGCTAAGATAGCGAAACAAGACGTCACTCGTCTGATTGAGCTGATTGGTGGCAACGAAAATATTGCGAGTGTCAGTCACTGCTTAACACGTTTACGGTTTGTACTGAATGATACCGCGAAGGCTGATAGTAAACAGATTGAAACGCTAAGTATGGTGAAGGGGTGTTTTACCAATGCTGGGCAGTTTCAGGTCGTGATTGGTACTGAAGTCGATCAAGTTTATAAAATTTTATTATCGTTAACGGGGAAATCAGAAACATCGAAAGATGATGCGAAACTCGCCGCTCGGCAGAATATGAATGTGCTTGAGAGAGGAATATCTCATTTAGCTGAAATTTTTGTCCCACTATTGCCAGCGATCATTACCGGGGGGCTTATTCTGGGCTTTCGTAATGTGATTGGTGACATTAAAATGTTTGACGGTCAAACCTTGACCGAGATTAGCCAGTTTTGGGCGAGTGTGCATGCCTTTTTATGGTTGATTGGTGAAGCCATCTTTTTCTTCCTTCCTGTTGGGGTGTGCTGGTCAACGGTAAAAAAACTGGGTGGGACACCGATCCTCGGGATCACGCTTGGGGTGACTTTGGTTTCCCCCCAATTGATGAATGCTTACTTAATCGGCACGCAGGTGCCAGAGGTGTGGGACTTTGGTTGGTTTGCGATTGAGAAAGTTGGCTATCAAGCTCAGGTCATTCCGGCTATTTTAGCTGGTGTTGTGCTCGCGTTTATTGAAACGAATTTAAAACGCATTATTCCTTCTTATCTCTATCTTGTGGTGGTTCCTTTCCTTTCTATTATTCTGGCTGTGATTTTAGCCCATGCCTTTATTGGCCCATTTGGACGTGTGATTGGTGACGGGGTGGCTTACGCGGCTAAAGCAGCGATGACGGGTGATTTTGCGGTACTTGGTTCCATGGTTTTTGGCTTTTTGTATGCGCCATTAGTGATCACCGGTATTCACCACACCACCAATGCCGTAGATTTACAACTGATGCAAGATCTCGGCGGGACACCCATTTGGCCGCTAATTGCGTTGTCAAATATTGCGCAAGCATCTGCTGTGATGGGAATCATCATCATTAGTAAAAAACAGGGTGAGCGAGATATTTCTATCCCCGCGGCTATTTCAGCTTATCTGGGCGTTACAGAGCCAGCAATGTACGGGATTAACCTAAAATATAAGTTTCCTATGCTGAGTGCGATGATCGGCAGTGCATTAGCGGCGGCAATTTGTGGCAGCGCTGGTGTCATGGCAAATGGTATTGGTGTGGGAGGGCTTCCAGGAATTCTTTCTATCCAGCCACAATACTGGGTTACCTATCTGCTGGCGATGTTGGTTGCCATTGTTGTGCCTGTAGCGTTGACCTTACTGATGTATAAACGTGCGCAATTAAAAGATGATTTAGCACCAGCAAGCGAGTAATTCTATTTTAGAGTGGTCGATTACCACTCTTTTTTCTCCATTTTTAGTCAGTGAGTAGAGAGCAGATGAGAGCAGTTAATAGCGATAATGAATGGTGGAAAACGGCCACGATTTATCAAATTTATCCGAAAAGTTTTTGTGATAGTGGTGCAAAAGGAACGGGCGATCTACAAGGGATTATTAGCAAGTTAGATTACTTAAAGCTGTTGGGGATCGATGCGATTTGGCTTACCCCCATTTATCCTTCACCGATGATTGATAATGGATATGATATTGCCGACTATTATGGCATTAATCCAGACTTTGGTTCGATGGCAGATTTTGAACAACTGCTTAATGAAGCCCATCAGCGCGATATTCGTATCATTATGGATATTGTGGTTAACCATACGTCAACCAAACACGCTTGGTTTCAGTCGGCTATTGGTGATAAAGCAAGCCCTTACCGAGATTATTATATTTGGCATCCCCCTGTTAATGGTCAGGTTCCCAATAATTGGCAATCGAAGTTTGGTGGCAGTGCTTGGGCTTTGGATGAAAAAACACATGAGTATTATCTACATCTTTTTGCTCCAGAACAGGCGGATTTAAATTGGGAAAACCCTCAAGTACGTCAAGAAGTTAAAGATATTATTCATTTCTGGGCTCAAAAAGGCGTTGATGGCTTTCGGCTTGATGTCATTAATCTCATTTCTAAACAGCAAGATTTCCCTAATGATGAACAAGGAGATGGTCGACGATTTTATACCGATGGCCCAAAAGTTCATGACTATTTGCAAGAAATCAGCCGTGATGTCTTTCAACGCTATGGTAGTGTAACGGTCGGCGAGATGTCATCGACCACGTTAGAGCATTGTCAGCAATATTCAGCATTAGATGGTAAAGAGCTTTCGATGGTATTTAATTTCCACCATTTAAAAGTGGACTACCCAAATGGTGAAAAATGGGCCAAAGCGCCATTTGATTTTTTGCAATTGAAGCAGATTTTTAACCACTGGCAAACTGGGCTTAATGGCCAAGGCTGGGGAGCTTTATTCTGGTGTAATCACGATCAACCTAGAGTGGTGAGTCGTTTAGGCGATGATCAGCAGTATCGTGTTGAATCGGCAAAAATGTTAGCGGCATCCATTCATATGATGCAGGGAACTCCCTATGTTTATCAAGGGGAGGAATTGGGCATGACGAATCCTGGTTATACTTCCATTGAGCAGTATCGTGATGTGGAAAGCACCAATATGTATGACATTATGGTTAATCAGAAAGGTGTCAATAAAGAGGACATGTTGGCTATTTTAGCCGATAAGTCACGCGATAACTCACGAACACCGATGCAATGGAATAGCGCTGTATATGCAGGGTTTAGTCAGGCGACACCGTGGTTATCCGTGGCTGAAAACTATCAGCAGATCAATGCAGAGCAAGCCTTAGCGGATAACAGTTCTGTCTTTTATTTTTACCAACGTTTAATTCAATTGCGTAAAAAGGTTCCCGTGATCACACAGGGAGATTATCTTGATTTGTTGCCGGATCATCCAGCCATTTTTGCTTATCAAAGACGGGATGATAAACAGACTCTATTTTGCCTCAATAACTTTTATAGTGGAGAGGAGGAGTGTGTTTTACCTGAATGGGTGCAATTAGAGAATGCGCGTTATTTATTGGGAAATTACCGGTTACCAACAGATCAACCAGTGCACGCTCATCAAATACTGCGTCCTTATGAAACACGAATTATTTTGGTTGAGCATTAAATAGGGTCTGTTGACCGATCTACGGCGTTATTGGCTTCAAGGCGGAATCGGCTTGAAGCCTTTTTATTTGTGAGTGAGAAGTCATTCACTGATTGATTGGAGGGTAATAAAAAAGCCCACTCAATGAGTGGGCTTTCTTGTATAGAGAAAACCCCCAGCTAGGCTGGGGGTTCTGTAAAGCTTACAGCTATAAGTCAGTTATATAACCCCTTTCAATTTGATAAAAACGTCTTGTGGTCTGGCAACTGCAAGAGTTAATTAAGAATTGAAAGGGGGTCCCAATGGGGGACGAAAAGAGCTTAGCGCATACGCGATGGAACTGTAAATATCATGTGGTTTTTGCACCTAAGTATCGAAGGCAGGTGTTCTATGGTGAGAAACGAAGGGCAGTAGGCGAGATACTTAGAAAGCTATGTGAATGGAAAAACGTGAATATTATTGAAGCGGAATGCTGCGCAGATTATATTCATATGCTTTTAGAGATACCACCTAAGATGAGTGTTTCATCCTTTATGGGGTATTTGAAGGGAAAAAGTAGCCTGATGCTTTATGAGCGATTTGGTGATTTGAAGTTTAAGTACAGGAATCGTGAATTTTGGTGTCGAGGGTATTATGTCGATACGGTAGGAAAAAATACCGGCAAAATACAAAGTTACATAAAGCACCAACTAGAGCAGGTTAAAATGGGAGAGCAATTGTCGATCCCGTATTCAGGTAGCCCGTTTACGGGCCGCAGGAAATAGTCATATGCAAATGTCAGATCACTATGCGCCTGCTAGGGCGCAGCCAGTAGGAGAGCCTTATAGGCGCATATGAAAAACCACCGGCTATGCCGGTGGATATTTTTTTTAATATGGTGGAGGGGGACGGATTCGAACCATCGAAGGCGGAGCCGGCAGATTTACAGTCTGCTCCCTTTAGCCACTCGGGAACCCCTCCAAGGGGTTTTAACGGGCAGTCATACTACCACGTACTTAACTGAGGTTTTCCCAACACATCAATCAAGGGTTTCTCTAATGAGAGAATATGGTGGAGGGGGACGGATTCGAA
>NZ_NBUS01000042.1:0-4169 GCF_002749895.1 Vibrio fujianensis
TACCTGAGTAAAAGGGTGGATCAATTTTGATTGATCGTTTTTAAGCTAAAAGTGGATCAGTTTTCGGTGATCGTTGACATGGAACAAATTTGAACAGCCGTAGGCTGCCCTTTGGTGAGAGCCACGGATGGCTCTCATCATCCCCATGAGCATAGACAAACGATGTGATTGAGATAAACGAACGTAGCCTACATCGCTGCAGCTTCAAGTCGGAAGGGTATAGTGATTGAGAATCTACGGATGGTCGCTATCCTCTGATAAGCAGGAATAGGTAGGATTGAGGAAGAAAGAGCACACGAAAACAATCGACTAGTAGGATGCACGAATAAACATCATAAAAAAATTAGACTATCTTTCATTAAGCAAAAAGCCCTTCTGTTTTAGAGAAGGGCTTTTATATTTCATGAAGACATCTCGTGCTAGCGAAAACGTCTCACGAACTCAGCTTACTTTTTCTTTGCTGGTTTTTGGTCTTCTTTTTTCTTGATGACGGTTGTTCCTTCGAACGTTTCGCCTTCAACAAATGGTTTACCGTAGTACGCAGCAAGAAGAACATCTTTTAGCTCAGAAATCAGTGGGTAACGAGGGTTTGCACCAGTACATTGATCATCGAACGCTTCGACAGAAAGTTCGTCAACTTTTGCAAGGAAATCAGCCTCATTTACGCCTGCTGCTTGGATAGATAACGGAATATCTAGCTCTTTCTTCAACTCTTCTAACCAAGTCAATAAACGTTCAATTTTCTGAGCGGTGCGATCACCCGCTTGGCTCAAGCCTAGGTGGTCAGCCACTTCAGCGTAACGACGGCGTGCTTGTGGACGGTCGTATTGAGAGAACGCAGTTTGTTTGGTTGGGTTATCATTCGCGTTGTAGCGCACAACGTTAGAGATAAGCAATGCGTTCGCAAGACCATGTGGTATATGGAACTCTGCACCAATTTTATGGGCCATAGAGTGACATACACCTAAGAAAGCGTTTGCAAATGCTACACCTGCAATTGTCGCTGCGTTATGTACTTTTTCACGAGCAATTGGGTCTGCTGCGCCATTCTTATAGCTTGAAGGTAAGTACTCTTTTAGCATTTTCAAAGCTTGAAGTGCTTGGCCATCAGAGTATTCGTTAGCCAGAACAGAGACATAAGCTTCTAGAGCGTGAGTCACCGCATCATAACCACCAAATGCAGTAAGAGACTTAGGCATGTTCATAACAAGGTTCGCATCCACGATAGCCATGTTAGGTGTTAGCTCGTAATCAGCCAGTGGGTATTTCGCCCCAGTTGTATCGTCTGTCACAACTGCAAATGGGGTTACTTCTGAACCTGTACCGGAAGTGGTCGTGATACAGACCAATTCTGCTTTCTGACCCATTTTAGGGAACTTGTAAATACGTTTACGGATATCCATAAAGCGCATAGCAAGCTCTTCAAAATGCGTTTCTGGGTGCTCGTACATTACCCACATAATTTTTGCTGCATCCATTGGTGAACCACCACCAAGTGCAAGGATAACGTCTGGTTGGAAGCTCATCATCGCATCAGCACCTTTCTTCACAACAGACAGCGTTGGATCCGCTTCTACATCAAAGAAAGTTTGCACCTCCATGCCTTGTGCTTTTAGCAAGCTAACCACATCGTCTGCATAGCCGTTATTGAATAAGAAACGGTCAGTAACGAGGAAGGCGCGTTTTTTACCTTCTAGATCACCAAGGGCAATAGGAAGGCTTCCACGACGGAAGTAGATAGATTTTGGAAGTTTATGCCACAACATGTTTTCAGCTCGCTTAGCCACTGTTTTCTTGTTGATTAAGTGCTTAGGACCGACGTTTTCAGAGATAGAGTTACCCCCCCAAGAACCACAGCCAAGCGTCAAAGAAGGTGCAACGTTAAAGTTGTATAGATCACCAATACCACCGTGAGTCGTTGGGATGTTAACAAGAATACGTGCTGTTTTTAGACGATCACCGAAGTAACGGATACGCTCTGCATTCACGTCTTGGTTTGTATATAGGCCAGAAGTATGACCAATACCACCGATTTCAACCATTTTCACAGCCTGGTCGACTGCATTTTCAAATGAAGAAGCACGGAACATACCCAATGTTGGAGACAGTTTTTCATGAGCGAATTCGTCATCATAAGAAACCTCGCCAATACCTTCACCGACTAAGATCTTAGTATCAGCAGGTACTTTCACTCCCGCCATTTCGGCGATTGCAGTGGCAGGCTGACCCACAATTTTTGCATTCAATGCGCCATTAATTAGCAATACTTTACGGACTTTATCAGCATCTGCTTTACTTAAAACGTGAGCTTTATGTGTGGCAAAGCGCTCTTTCACTTCGTCATACACTTCATCCATTACAATAACAGCTTGCTCAGAGGCACAAACCACACCGTTATCGAACGTTTTAGACATTAAAATAGAAGCCACAGCACGTTTGATATCAGCAGTTTCATCAATAACAACAGGTACGTTACCCGCCCCAACACCAATTGCAGGCTTACCTGAAGAGTAAGCCGCTTTAACCATGCCAGGGCCACCAGTCGCAAGGATAAGTGCGATACCATCATGCTTCATCAATGCATTAGATAATTCAACTGAAGGCTCATCAATCCAACCGATAATATCTTTTGGCGCACCAGCTGCTACAGCGGCATCAAGCACCAATTTCGCCGCAGCGTTGGTTGAATTTTTTGCACGTGGGTGTGGTGAGAAGATGATACCGTTACGAGTCTTCAACGAAATAAGAGATTTAAAGATAGCGGTAGACGTTGGGTTGGTGGTAGGAACAATACCGCAGATAATACCAACTGGCTCTGCAATTGTCATGGTTCCAAGATTGTCGTCTTCTTCAAGAATGCCGCAGGTTTTTTCGTCTTTGTATTTATTGTAAATAAACTCTGACGCAAAGTGGTTTTTGATAACTTTATCTTCCACAATCCCCATGCCAGATTCCGCGACAGCTTGTTGCGCTAGTGGAATACGAGCTTGGTTTGCGGCTAGTGATGCAGCGCGGAAAATTTTGTCAACTTGCTCTTGAGAGAAAGTGGCAAATTCTGCTTGTGCTGCTTTAACGCGAGCAACGAGAGCATCAAGTTCAGCCAAATTAGTAACAGGCATAGTGAATCTCCTAAAAATAGAAAAATGTTAAAAACTCTTTATTAAATCGATAACCTGATGCTTTTCTATGGTCTTCATAACCTACTGAATCAGAGACTTAGTAAATAGCTTTCACGACTGAGTATAATATTTCACTGTTTGAAAAAAATTGACTCAGATCAGTTATCAAAAAGTAATTACGAGTTTAGGGGGAATACCGTGAAAAAACAACAGATAACACAATGAATTAAAAGAAAAACAAAACCAAGAAATAAGTATCCCAAAAACAAAGTTTACGCATCAAAAAACTAAAAAAACTACAACAATCTGTAAAAAAGTTTCATTTTTAAACAACACCCTCATTTGTGACCAACATTTCATGTGCTACTTACCAGTATATAAACGCAAGCTTAACTCTCCACTGTTGTCACTATTTTTTCGCTAAAGTGTGCTAACGTTAACAAACTTTCCACACCAACTCACCCATTAGCTATCAATTGCAACAATTTATTTGCATTATTCTTTAACGATTAGTTTTCTTAATCATGAGCAAACCAATACGATAGTTTTTTTCATTCGTGATTTTGCGCAGATTAGCATACATTACGCGCGCTTTATTATCTTCTTATGATCGCCAAGAGAACCTTTCATGTATCTTGAACTTGCTATTTTTCTTCAATTCTTTTTAGGCTTGGTTGCTGCCGTTAATCCAGTCGGCATTATGCCGGTGTTTGTCTCCTTAACCAGCCATATGACTGCGGAAGAAAAAAACAAAACCGCAGCGACCGCCAATATAGCAGTAGCCGTGATTTTGATTACGGCCCTACTCGGCGGACAAGTCCTGTTGGATATGTTTAGCATTTCGCTCGATTCCTTCAGAGTCGCGGGAGGCTTGTTATTGATCAGCATTGCATTCTCAATGATGAGCGGGAAACTGGGGGAAGATAAACAAAATAAACAAGAAAAATCGGCGCATATCAGCCGGGAACAAATCGGAATCGTGCCTATTGCGATGCCTTTAATGGCGGGCCCTGGTGCCATTAGCTCAACCATTGTTTACAGCGCACGCTA
>NZ_NBUS01000042.1:4179-4562 GCF_002749895.1 Vibrio fujianensis
GCATATTAGACACGGCTGGCATTGCATTAACCATTGCCGTTTTCAGTCTCAGCTCTTGGTTACTATTTCGCTCAGCACCTTATATTATACGCATCCTTGGGCAAACCGGCATCAACGTGATCACCCGGATTATGGGGCTAATTTTAGCAGCATTGGGCGTGGAGTTCATAGCCAACGGTTTGCGCAGCCTTTTCCCTGGCCTCGCTTAGATACCGATTATTCATTATCACACAGTTACAAATTAAGACACGGTTACAAATTAAGAAAGCGCCCAATGCGCTTTCTTAATAATCATTCAACATAGCGGAAATCATTTTTCAGCGAGGATAATTCGCAACGTTCGACGCAATGGCTCGGCTGCTCCCCACAAAAGCTGGTCTCCT
>NZ_NBUS01000042.1:4572-6506 GCF_002749895.1 Vibrio fujianensis
CCGTAAAGGCATTGAGAAAATCATCCCCCATCGACATTTTACGTAAACGCCCGACAGGGACAGAAAGCGTCCCCGTCACTTTCGCTGGGCTCAGTTCACGCGCAGTAATATCACGCTCATTTGGAATCACTTTAACCCAGTCGTTATGTGAAGCGATCATCTCTTCAATTTCATCGAGAGGGACATTTTGTTTTAACTTGATAGTTAACGCTTGAGAGTGACAACGCATGGCTCCAATACGAACACACGTTCCATCAATTGGAATGGGTGAATCCTGCAAGCCTAAAATTTTATTGGCTTCAACACCAGCTTTCCACTCTTCTTTGCTCTGTCCATTCTCACGCTTCACATCAATCCATGGGATGAGTGAGCCAGCCAAAGGCACGCCGAAGTTGTCGGTTGGGAACGATGAGGAACGCATCGTTTCCGAGACTTTTTGGTCGATATCCAAAATTGAACTCGCAGGATTTGCAAGCTCTGAGCTAACTGAATCATTTATCACGCCCATTTGTGAAATCAGTTCACGCATGTTTTGTGCGCCAGCTCCAGATGCAGCTTGATAAGTCATGGCACTGGTCCATTCAACCAACCCTTTCTCAAATAAGCCTCCAAGCCCCATTAACATCAAACTAACCGTACAATTACCGCCAACAAAGGTGTTCGTTCCCTGATGGATACTTTGTTGAATTTGGTTAAAGTTGACAGGATCTAAGGTGATGATAGCTTCAGGATCCATGCGTAACGTTGATGCAGCATCAATCCAATAACCTTTCCATCCGGCTTGTCGAAGTGCCGGATAAACTTTTTCTGTATATCCACCACCTTGGCAAGTAATTACGGCATCTAACTGCTTCAAACTGTCGATATCAAACGCATCTTGTAACACGCCTGCATCTTTACCAAAATTAGGCGCAGCAATGCCAATTTGTGATGTACTGTAAAATACCGGCTCGATGAGATCGAAGTCTTTTTCTTCCACCATACGCTGCATCAGTACTGAACCGACCATGCCACGCCAACCCACTAAACCTACTCTCATTACACTAACTCTCCGTGTGTTCAAATAAAAAAACTGCCACCCACATCTATAAGTGGTTCAATCTAAAATCTCAACATTTGATTACGTTAATTTGAGACTTTATTTTCTATCTACTGTGCTTTAACACTGTTTTAAGTTCAACCCCCTAATAAAGCTTATCTTTTCTTTTTTTAGGATTTATTAATTAAAAGTTTACTTAATTATTGAAATTCAGTTACACGAAAACACCACACTACAAACTTTTTTATTTCATTAAATTTGCCAAACAGCAACATTTAAGCCTACAAAACAACCACTTTATCGATATAAATCACAACAGTTATCATTGAATTCGATATATTATTCCTTTTAATGTAAAGTCTATTCGAACTGATAAGGACGCCCAATCTCCTTAGTATTATCATCGAACACGAGGTTCTAAACATGACACAGGCCCCACCACGCTTACCCAGTTTGCTGCAAGTGATTGTTGCACTGGGTCTGTTTTTATTATTGGCTTTTTCGTTTACGGCTAAGTTTGATTTGCCCATCCAACTCGCCCTTTATATTGGCTGGTTTATTATTATGGTGCTCGGTATTCGTCTTGGTCACCAATACAAAGCATTAGAAAAAGCCGCCTTGAATGGCATTTCCAATGGATTAGGCGCTGTATTGATTCTTCTTGCGGTTGGTGCTCTTGTTGGTACTTGGATCGCTGGCGGGATTGTTCCAACCATCATTTATTATGGATTAAAAGCCATTCATCCATCGATTTTCTTACTTGCCACCATGATTATTTGTTCTCTCACCGCGTTAGCAACCGGAACCTCTTGGGGAGCGGCTGGAACCGCTGGGATCGCCATGATGGGAATTGGGCAAGGGCTCGGCGTTCCCGCCCCCGTGACGGCTGGGGGTG
>NZ_NBUS01000042.1:6516-19104 GCF_002749895.1 Vibrio fujianensis
CTTTGGCGACAAAATGTCACCTTTGTCCGATTCGGTTATTCTCGCTTCATCAATGTCTAACGTTGAAGTGGTGGAACACATTAAAGGCATGTTGCCAATCGCGTTAATTAGCTACATTATCACCGGAATCATGTTTACCTTATTTGGGTTTCATTATGCGGGTAATGTCGATATGTCGCAGGTCCAATCCGTTATCAATGCGATGGAAACACAATTTTATATCACGCCTTACTCTTTTATTCCGGTGTTGATTGTTTTGGGCCTTCTCGCTATGCGTATGCCATCTTTCCCTGTCATTAGCTTTGGGTCACTGCTTGGCATTATCTGGGCGATAATGATTCAAGATGTCGAATTTCTTCCTGCATTTAATACAGCATGGGCACCATTTAGCATTTCTTCTGGCGTTGACTTCATTGATTCAATCTTAAATCGTGGGGGTATGTCATCCATGCTCGGATCGGTGGCTGTGATTATTTTTGGCCTTGGCTTTGGTGGCTTGCTTGATAAAGTCGGCGTGTTAGAAACCATTGCCAAACTATTTGAACGTCGCGTGACAAATAGTGGTTCACTAGCAACCAGCACCATTGGTACTGCATTTATGGGTAACATCTTTGGGTCAGCAATGTATGTCTCGCTGATTCTTACCCCTAAAATCTGTGCCAAAAACTATGACCGTTTAGGCTATCAACGTAAAAATCTATCCCGCAATGCTGAATTTGGCGGCACGCTCACTTCCGGTATGGTGCCATGGAGTGACAATGGTATTTATATGGCTAGCATCTTAGGGGTGGCGACGCTCTCTTACGCACCGTTTATGTGGCTTAGCTTTGTTTGTATTGCCGTGACCATTTTCACTTCATATATGGGATGGTTTGTTGACAAATGTGAACCAAGCGTAACAGCCAATACCGAGAATACGGACGAAGCAGCCGAGTTACAACGTCAATCGATCTAATCTTAAACTCACCAAGATCAAAAAGGAGCGTTTCCGCTCCTTTTTCTGCGTGGTATGACCGATTATGACTGACTTTTTCTCGTTAATTGTTCACGTAAATTGGGAGGAGTCCCTTTGATGGTCAACGTATCCGTTTCTGGATCGTAAAAAACTCGCTCTCCCATTAATAAACTATCAAAACTAATATTAAGCCCGCCCCCCGCGCCTACATACTTGGTCAGTTTTCTGACCGCAGAGCGATCGCCAGGAAAACTTTCTTCTAACTCATAACCGTGTTCACGAGTAAATTCAAAAAAGCTCGTTCCATCTTGGCTTGATGGTAATTCCCCCGAAAGTTCTTTGACCTGAACTTCATCCCCCGATTTAATTTGATCATTACAGTAGTCGTAAACTTGTTTTTTATAACTGATCGCCTCTTCTTTTTCTAATTTAGCATCGGTACAAAAATCTTCCACGGCTTGCATAAGCACTAAATTTTGTTGCTTGGGATCCAATCCGATCTCTGCTTGTAAGAAATCCAAGAAAAAATCTGACACTTTACGCCCCACCCGACCTTTAATGTAGGAAAGATAGCGATTAGAATCCTTATCCGTTTCAAAACTAGACAGATCAATCCTTGCTGCTATGTCCATTTTGCTAATGTCTAAGTAATCTGTGGCGCTAATATCTAACCCCTCAGTCACCTTTAAGCTTTGGTTAAGTGGCAATAAACCGATAAATAAAAAGTGCGTCGCTAACGATTGATATTCTGCAAACACAAGAATACCTTCATCGGCGAATGGGTATTTGATCAACTCATTTTTTAGTTTCTGAGCACTCATTTGAGAAAACGTATAAAAATCTTGCTCACCTTTGCGCAAAGCGTTTAACCAACCTAGGACATCACTGTCGGATTTAAACGACCCAAACCCCTTCCCGGCTTTCGCGTTAAAAACGCGATGCAGCTCAGCGACTAGTTTTTCGGTCGCGGTATCGTTATCAAGCGATTGAGTCCGGTAATTAACCATTAACTCATCGTTATCGTTTTTACATAATTGATGCAAAATGACATTAGAAAGGTGCAAACTCATAGTGAAATAATCGTCGTACTGGTTTCAGTTGTAAGGCATAGTAGGTTATCATAAGCCGCTTTTACTATCATCTATAGAGTCTTTATGCCAATTACATCGAAATACAGTGACGAACAAGTTGAAACGATCCTGACCGAAATCGCGGCCGTGCTTGATAAACATCATGCGTCTCCAGAACTCACGCTGATGATCGCTGGTAACATTGCTACCAATGTACTCAATCATGATGTAGCCAGTTCCCAACGTAAAGCCATTGCAGAGAAGTTTGCTCAGGCATTAACTTCATCTTTACAAGATTAATTTCATTCACAACACTGGATAACTAGAAAAACCCATGGTAGATAGCGGAAACACATACGGCGAGCGAGTATCACGTTTAGTAAGCTGGGGGCACTGGTTTGCTTTCTTTAATATTATTGCAGCCATGCTTATCGGTACGCGTTATATTACTCAGACACCATGGCCAGACACGCTGTTAGGGCAATTTTATCTCGTCTTTTCTTGGGTGGGACACTTTGGTTTTTTAGTCTTTGCGCTTTATTTACTCGTTCTTTTTCCGCTTACTTTTGTTATTCCATCACGGACATTATTCCGTTTTTCTGCGGTCTGTTTTGCTACATTAGGTTTAACCGCTCTTTT
Organism: Vibrio fujianensis; assembly: GCF_002749895.1. GTDB lineage: Bacteria > Pseudomonadota > Gammaproteobacteria > Enterobacterales > Vibrionaceae > Vibrio > Vibrio fujianensis. Next base: position 9,181 of record NZ_NBUS01000042.1, read on the forward strand.
AATTGATACGCAAACCTATCAAACCATTAATTTACATCTCACCCCGGTTGTATGGGAACTATTGTTCAGCGATGAAAGCAGTATTAGTACCGATCTACAGCACTTGTTTGTCGTTCTACCTTTGATCTTTTTACTACAACTGGCGTTATCTGAGTGGGTATGGCGAAAACAACGCAAGCTTTCTCATAAACGCATTGGACGACCTTTAGCAGCGGTGTTTTTTGTTAGCTTTATCACCAGCCATATCATTTATGTTTGGTCGGATGCTTATTTCTATGCCCCCGTTACCAGTCAAAAATCCAACTTTCCCCTCTCCTACCCCATGACAGCCAAATCCTTTATGGAAAAGCATGGCTTATTAGATAGAGATGAATACTTAAAGCGGCTAGAAGAGAATAAAAACAACGTTGATTTAGTCAATTATCCGTTGGAAAAAATTGAATTTGGCCGCAGAGCGAACCATCTAAACATCGTCATTGCTAGTGTGGATAACCTACGTGCTGATGTTGTGACGCCGCAATTAATGCCAAATACTTATCGGTTTGCCAGTCATGCACTGACTTTTAATAATCATTTTAGTTCTAGCAATGATATGTATGGCATGTTTGGCTTGTTCTATGGCTTACCAAGCAGCTACGCCAGCAGTATTAAGGTTCAAGGTGCATTACCCGTTTTGGTTAATACCCTGCAAGAGCAGAAATATCAGTTTGGCTTATTCAGTAGCGATAACTTTTCAGATCCTCTATTCCAAGAAACCGTCTTTCGTGGGTTACCGCTTACCAAGTTATCTTTTGAGGCCGATATCAGTCATGATCAACAAACGATTCTACGCTGGGCGCAGTGGGCTCAAGAACAAAATTCACCTTGGATGAGTTTTATAGAACTGACTACTGTTAGTCAATTTAATAGTATGGCCAGCAATAATGAGAAATCAAACACGACCGAGAGACTTCGTCACAGCTATTACGAATCGGTGACGCAAGCCGATCACGAATTAGCCCAATTATTTGCTCAGTTAAACGAGTTGCAGCTACTCGATAACACCATTGTGGTCATCACCTCTAACCACGGTACAGAATTTAATGAAACCAAAACCAATAGCTGGGGAGCGAACAGTAATTACAGCCGCTACCAATTGCAGGTTCCAATGATTATCTACTGGCCGGGCAAAGTCCCTACCACATTTACTCATCAAACCAGCCATTTAGACTTCTCGGTCACTTTATTACAAGATTTACTAGGGGTATCTTCCAACCCAAGTGACTTTAGCAGTGGCAAAAATTTATTTAATGAAAACCGACGACGTTGGATACTCGCTGGTGACTCACGCGAGTTAGCACTTATTACTGACCAGCATACAACCGTAATAGATAAATTTGGTAATTTTAAGCTGTATGATGAAAACTATCAGCGATTAACCGATCAAAATCCGACGCTACCTATTTTGATGCAAGGGCTAACCGAATTGCAGCGTTTTTATTCAAAAGATAATTAAATCATAACTTTAAGCTTTTTTCGGCTTGACGATGACAATAAAAATAAGTACATTACGCCCATCGGACTGTAGCGCAGCTTGGTAGCGCACCGTCATGGGGTGTCGGGGGTCGGAGGTTCAAATCCTCTCAGTCCGACCATACACCTAAAAAAAGAGAGCTTCGGCTCTCTTTTTTTTATCAGAGGGATAAATAATCACTCTTGTAACCGTGAAATCATCCCCCTCCCTAAATAAAAAGCTAGTAGTACAGAGAGGGAAAAGACTTAGGCCCTATTAGGATAAGTTTTATTATGCTGCGGTATGCTTTTTCTGGGTGTGTTGATAAAACTCAACCTCCATTGCTGGTTCAGTATAATTACCTAGAATTATATCTGCTGCTTTTTCTGCTACCATCATGGTGGGAGCATAAAGGTTGCCATTGGTTATTGCCGGGAAGATAGAGGCATCAACCACGCGCAGGTTTTTAACACCATGAACATTAAGCTCAGCGTCCACTACAGCCATATCGTCATAACCCATTTTACAGGTACAACTTGGATGATACGCACTTTCGCCATCTCGGGAAACAAAATCCAGAATTTCCTCATCAGTTTGAACTGAAGGTCCCGGAGCTAACTCCTCACCACGCAGATGATCGAAAGCGGGCTGTTCAATAATGTTTCTGGTGCAACGAATCGCTTCAACCCACTCCTTGCGTTCTTGCTCTGTTGACAGGTAGTTAAACAGAATAGCGGGCTTCTGATCCGGATCGTTTGACTTTATTTTAACATGCCCGCGAACATCAGTATTCATCGGTCCAACGTGTAGTTGAAAACCATGCCCATCCCGCGGTGCGCTTCCATCATAACGAATTGCCAGTGGAAGGAAGTGATATTGCAGATTCGGATAAGCGACTTCATCATTACTACGTATAAACCCACCAGCTTCAAAATGGTTTGTCGCGGCGTCCCCCTTACGTCGGAACAACCAGTCGAAGCCTATTTTAGGCTGGTTATACCATTTTAGTGCAGGATAAAGACTAACAGGTTCTTTACAAGTGTACTGAACATAGAGTTCAAGATGATCCTGAAGGTTCTCGCCAACGCCAGGCAAATGATGAACAGGGTTGATTCCTAACGCGCTAAGCTCTTCCTCATTGCCTATACCAGAAAGTTGTAAAAGCTTAGGTGAGTTAATGGCCCCCCCACATGAGATAATCTCCTTCCCGTAAACCGTGCGGGCTTTCTTACGGCGTTTGAACTCGACACCGATTGCAGTTTTACCATCAAATAGGATACGGCTAGCTGTTGCACCCGTTAGTACAGTCAGGTTTTTACGATGCTTTACCGGATGCAGATAAGCACGGGCAGCACTTAATCGACGGCCGCGATATATGTTTTGGTCAAATGCAGAGAAGCCTTCCTGCTGATAGCCATTAACATCATCGGTTAACGGGTAACCCGCTTCCTGTGCTGCTTTAAAAAATGCATCAAACAGTGGGTTATTACAAGCAGCAGTTGAAATAGCAAGCGGACCGTTGTCACCGTGATATTTATCGGCCCCTTTTAGGCGGGTTTCAAATTTCCGGAAGTAAGGTAAGCAGTGCTTGTAGTCCCAGTTTTCCAGACCTTTTTCACGACCCCATTTTTCATAATCCATTGCGTTTCCGCGAATATAGATCATACCATTAATACAACTACTACCACCAAGTACCTTACCTCTTGGTTGAGCAATTTTACGGTTGTGCATATGTGGCTCAGGCTCTGATTCATAAAGCCAGTTATACGTACTATCTGTTAGCAAGTAAGTTAGTGCTGCTGGCATATGAATACGGAAGTCAAACCGATAATCCGGGCGACCCGCCTCTAATACCAATACTTTATTTTCAGGATTTGCACTCAATCTGTTTGCTAATACGCAACCAGCCGAACCCCCACCCACGATTATATAATCGAAAGTCTTCTTTGCCATTTAATTACCTCTTATTTTTCTGTTCCGGTATTTGTCTGTTTCCGGTTTAAAATGAATTCTTATCTAGAGCTTCGGTCTAAACACTCTTGTAACAATAAGTAGTGTTGGCTAATCGACGCCTGCAGCTTAAGTGGTTCTTTATCGATTATTTTTTCCGCTGTATAACGCCAGTTTTTTACTGTTTTCTTCAAAAAATCACGATCGGAATAAAGATTGTTATCGTAAGAGCCAAAACCCTGCTGCATCGCATGCATCACCCACTCAAAAACGTTGTTGTTCGCCATTTCAGCCAACAACAAGTTGAGTTTTCGGTCTGTTTCTGCAAGGTCACAAAAGTTCAGAGGCTCTTGAGCGCTGGATAGCTCCAAACGGTCAATTAGCTCCAACATACGCTTTTTCTGTTCTTGAGTTGCACGTAACATAGCTAACAGTGCAATGCTCTGGTCTATACTTTCCCTAAACTCTGCAATTTCATTAGCACCAATGCGTTTTTGCTTAAGAAACAAGGCCAGTGATTCGCTGATATTAGAAACGTCTATTTGTTTGATAAATGCCCCACCTTTGGGGCCTTTACGTATTTCAATCAGTCCCTTTTGTTTCAAAGCTCTAATCGCTTCCCTGATAACACCCCGCCCGGTTTCAAACTGAACTTGTAACTCCCTTTCGCTTGGAAGGCAGTCTCCAGGAAGTAATGTTTCATTTAGGATTCTAGACTCAATTTGAAGAGCGATATCCTCACTTGCCCGCCCAATCTGAGCTGGCGTAAACAAACGTTCTACTGTCGATTTTTTTGTCACTTTGTTACCTATATCTATTTATATCGTTTGCCGTGAGCTTATTGGTACTACCAATAGGCTAACAATAAAGCTGGCTATCTTTCAAGTTGGCTAATTTTCATAAACTTTTTAAATTATTGGTACTACCTTAATTAACTGGCGTGTTTAACTTATTGATCTTTATTGGATTATGCCACCAAAAAGCCATCAAAACGAAAGGTTTGTCCGCTAATGATTTAATGAGTAAACTTTACCGAAAATATTAATTAAACCATTAAAAAACAATAATTTGAAATTTTTTTGATTTCTTTTTAATTTATTTGAGTTCAAACCAATTGAATTTGATCTATCGCTTCTGATATGCAAAAGTAATTAAACATCTAACAAAGAGAACTTTTTTCAATATGACATCACTTTATATTCACGGAAAAGAATTTTGCGCCACCTCTGGAGAGAGTTTTGGGACGTATAACCCTGCAACAGGAAAGCTTCTGAGTGAGGTGGATCAAGCCTCAGAGCAGGATATAGAAGCAGCTATCGACTCTGCACAGAAAGGCTTCCTGCAGTGGTCCGCACTTTCTGGCGCTGAAAGAGGGCGAATCTTGATGCGTGCCGTTGCCATTTTGAGAGAACGGAATGATGAGTTGGCTAAGTTAGAAGTTCAAGACACAGGAAAGCCACTTCAGGAAGCGATTGAAGTAGATATCGCAACGGGCGCGGATGTTATCGAATATTACGCCGGTTTAGCCGCAGGCCTTCAGGGGCAACAGCAAGAACTGGGAAAAGACCAGTTTTTCTATACTCGTAGGGAGCCTCTTGGGATTTGCGCCGGTATAGGGGCGTGGAATTACCCCATGCAGATAGCGATGTGGAAATCAGCACCAGCGTTAGCAGCTGGTAACGCTATGATTTTCAAACCATCAGAAGAGACTCCTCTTACCGCTATCAAATTAGCTGAGATTTTTACTGAGGCCGGAGTTCCTGATGGCGTTTTCAACGTTGTTCAGGGGGATTACCGTGTGGGCCAAATGTTGTCCCGCCACCCTGAGATCGCAAAAGTGTCTTTTACTGGTGAATGTTCAACCGGTAAGAAGGTCATGGCAGATGCGGCAGGAACATTGAAGCAAGTAACAATGGAGTTGGGTGGCAAATCCCCGCTGATCATTTTTTCTGATGCCGATCTTGAAAGTGCCATCAACGGAGCCATGCTGGCAAATTTTTATACTCAAGGAGAAGTCTGTACCAATGGCACGCGAGTCTTTGTTCACGATGATATCTATGACGAATTTCTCACCCGCCTAGCCCAACGAACTAAGAAGCTGATCATCGGCGATCCGATGGACATGCAGACTCAGGTGGGAGCACTCATTTCTACTGAACATATGCACAAGGTTCTTGATTTTATTGAGCAAGGTAAAGCAGCCGGTGCACGTTTAATTGCGGGCGGTGAGCGCGTAATTCAGGCCCCACTAGATAAAGGTAATTTCGTGCAACCCACGATATTCGCGGACTGTGAAGATGACATGCCACATGTCAAAAATGAGATTTTTGGTCCAGTGATGTCTGTATTGCGCTTCTCTGATGAAGACGAAGTAATCCGTCGCGCCAACAATACAGATTATGGTTTGGCTGCTGGATTGTTTACTCAGAACCTATCGCGAGCTCACCGTGTTATAGCACAACTTGAAGCCGGTATCTGCTGGGTTAATACCTGGGGAGACTCTCCGGCCGAAATGCCCGTAGGTGGATATAAGCAATCCGGTGTAGGCCGTGAAAATGGCCCGGAAACGCTCAACAGTTATACCCAAACTAAAAGTGTCCTAATTTCATTAAAAGATCTGGGATCACCATATCAATAGACAATGCCACTCAAGCAAAAGAAGGGATTATGCCTAGCTACTCTCTTCTTATTCTATTTCATATCAGCCTGAGCGATTTTCGCAAACGGCTTAATTCGCCAAGCCCAGTTGCTCAGGTTTTAATTATCGTCCGCACGATACTTAAGGCCTGATGATACATGGTCTGTCACTGACGGCTGAGGTGTGGTCAACAAAACATAATAAGGAATAAATTGTGTTTCATCTCAATAATAAGGAGTCCAGGTAATGACCATTTGGTTATCCATCGGGATATTATTTACTTTTTCTACGATCGTCTTTGTTCTTTTACGATGGGGGAACATGAAGTGTGTCGGTGTCACACCGGTCAGGACTTTTGCTTTCATTGCTATTCTATTTACATCTGGCCTAGATGTGGGATTGATTATGTTCCCGCTAACAGAGTTTGCCGGTTACGCCGACCTTGCAACCAATCCAGAGTACGGGTTCAGTAATCCTCTGGCGATTGAGTTTGGTTTCTGGGCGTTTTTTATTTGGGCGTTCTATTTTCTAACTTGCTTTTATTTTTGCGTGATTGAACCGAGAGTTAAGTTTTTTGAGATCCCGTTAGTTAAATTCATCAACAACCTAGTGATCATTGGCACTTCTGCATTCACGGCTTATCTATTACTGGCTAACTTACCGTGGTACCTGCCAGAGCTTGGCGATGGCGAGAGTATCGTCGGTACCTTCTACCTGGTTGTGTTCGCAGTGATTGCTGTTTCGGTCTTTTCTAGTACCAGCATTCGCTATGTGCGAGTGTTGAGTTTGGGTAGTAGTTGGTTGTTTTTATCACTAATTGTCATGATGTGGAGCACCGCTTTTCTGTCTGAAACGTCTAATGTAGGTGAGTTCTTTACTACGATTGCACTGTTGGGAGACTATTTTACCAACTTAGAGCATTTCATATTGCCAATTAATGACTACCATGAATTTTATCTGTATTGGTGGTTTGCCTGGAGTATCATGATCGGTCAATTTACCTCCCGCTTTGTCGGCGGTATGCGTACCTATCAAGTGCTAATTGCGATGATGGTGTTACCGTCAATACCCATCGCTATCTGGTTTAGCGTTCTTTATTACTACAGCGCCAACGCTATCCCTATTTCTAGTTTCTATAACTTAGCGATGGTATTTGTTGGTGTGACTTTTGTGATTAACTCGCTTGATTCACTGGTTCGCCTGTATACCGACAACTTGAACCTGACTGTCAAGCGCTTCGGTAAAGTGAAATATGTCGTTGGGAATATCACCTTTCTAAGCGGCCTGACTCTACTCTTTAAGCTGGACTTTCTGCAGATCCAGTGGGTAGGGGCACTAGCTATAGCACTTGTGCTGGCCTGCTTTAGTTATATTTTGGTTTCGCATTATCGTAAAGTTGCAGCTATTGATTCATCACCAGCAGAGAACAAAATAGACTTCCACAAAATTGAACTGGTTAACTAGATTGAACTGGTTAACTAGAAACTGACAAGGAGGCCATGAGCCTCCCCCTTACCCTTTGCTTACAGGAAAGTATAGGGAACGTTCATCTAGGGCATTTTATCAAACGGGCTCTCTGTACCACTACACAAAATTATTTGTGAGGTTTTAATCTATCAGGTAAGTTTTGTATGTGATCTTCCCAATCGATCACATCAATTTCATAAACGACTTTATTGCGGACACTTTCACCAGCAGCGTGCATCGCCGCTTTAGAACCAGTAATTAACGGATGCCATTCAGGAAGCGGCCGACTGTCAGCCAGTAACCGATAGGCACAGGTTTCGGGTAACCAGTTAAATTCATCAATCTTATCTCTAGTAAGCTTGAGGCACTCTTCCCCTGATTCAAAACGATTAGGGTAATCTTTACAAGCACACGTTTTATTATTTAACCAACTACAAGCCACATTGGTGTAATAAACGTCATCGCTATCTTCATCCATTAGCTTATGCAAGCAGCACTTACCACAACCATCACACAGTGACTCCCACTCTGCTTCTGTCATCTGTTCTAATGATTTGCTTTGCCAAAATGGAATACTCATAGCACCTTACTTTTATCAACGTATTGGGGTCAGGTGTTATACCCCTCCATCTTACAAACTTCAAGCCATATAGCGTGATTTTACTGCGTATTACCACTTGATCTGTTAGGATCGGCAACCTTACGCAAACCGTATCTGTAAAGGTAAAAAAATGGATTGTCGACTTGGTTGTGGTGCTTGCTGTATTGCGCCGAGCATCTCATCAGCAATTCCGGGTATGCCAAAAGGCAAGCCCGCTGGAGTACGTTGTATTCAGCTTAATGAGCAAAATTTGTGTCAACTATTTGGTAAACCAGAACGGCCAGCGGTCTGTCATCAATTCAAACCCTGCTCAAGTATCTGTGGAGAAACTCAGCAACAAGCATTACAAAACTTGATGTTTCTAGAGCAAAACACTTAAAAAGTCACTGATTAATATAAATCTACCTTTTGTCTTGCCATATGATGCATGGTGAGATGAACATCTCAAAGCTCCCACTCAAAAGTGAAGCTTGAGATGATTGGATGGAATTAAAGATGGGATTGAATTTTTTGTCGCCCGAGTAATGAATGAGATAATGTTGTTCCATCCACTAATTCTAATTCACCACCGACAGGGACCCCATGAGCAATACGACTAACCGATATCTGGTGTTCATGGCATAGCTCTGCAATATAGTGTGCTGTCGCCTCTCCTTCTACCGTCGGGTTCGTTGCTAGAATCACTTCGCTGATTCCCCCCTTCTGCAAACGAAAATCAAGCACATCAAGGCCAATATCACTGGGGCCAATCCCATCGAGTGGAGAAAGGTGACCCATTAAGACAAAATAACGGCCAGAATATTGTCCCGTTGCTTCTAAAGCAGCAATATCGGCTGGGCTTTCTACCACGCAAAGCTGTCCATTTTCTTGCCTTTTCGCATTACGACAAATATGACAGACCTCTTCCTCGGTAAACGTTCGGCATTCTTTGCAGTGGCCTATTTCAACCATCGCTTGGCTAAGCGCATCTGCGAGTTGTAAACCACCTTTTCTATCTCGCTGTAACAAATGAAAGGCCATACGTTGCGCTGACTTGGGGCCAACCCCAGGTAAACAACGTAAGGCCTCCATCAAATGCTCCAGCATATAACTGCTACGCATTGATAATACTCAAGGTTAAAATGGCATCTTCATACCAGGTGGAAGCTGCATACCGCCGGTAATTGCTGACATTTTTTCTTTCTGAGTTTCTTCAATTCGACGAGAAGCATCATTAAAAGCGGCAGCAATGAGATCTTCTAGCATCTCTTTATCATCTTCCATTAAGCTTTCATCGATCTCGACACGACGGACACTATGACTACCCGTTACGGTAATTTTAACCAGCCCTGCACCAGATTCTCCGGTGATCTCCATATTCGCCACTTCTTCTTGCAGCTTTTGCATGCGTTCTTGCATTTGTTGGGCTTGCTTCATCAAGTTACCCATACCGCCTTTACCAAACATAGTTATCTCTCTGGTTTTTCAATTGTGTTAAATAAGTGGGGATAAAACTGACGAATCTCAACCCCATTATCGCTAAATAGGTCGAACGCTTTGTTTATCCAAGACTGCATTAAAGCGACGCTCGATAAATTGTACGTTCGGATCTTGTGTTAAGCTTTCTAGCGCAAAAGAAAGTTTTTGTTGATACAAACGCTCCCTTAACTCTAACGGAGTTTCTCCCTCTTCGCCGATTACCACGGTTAGGTGACACTCTTCTCCTAACTGCTTGTTTATGGCTTGTAACAGCTCACTTTGCGCTTTATCCGTATTTAGATGTGCGTGGGAAGGACG
>NZ_NBUS01000042.1:19114-31985 GCF_002749895.1 Vibrio fujianensis
GTTAATGCGATGGATGAGCCTTGTTTTATACATGTAGAGTTTAAAGCAAGCTGCTCAACGAGTTTTGCGATTTCTAATCGATAAATTAAAGCTGCCCACTCATCAGATTGGATAGACTCAGCAATCAACGTTTCAACCATTGCTGGTGTTTTTTCATGCTCTAATGCTTGTTTGATTTCGGTTGGCGTTAGATCTCGTTTCGTTGCAGAGACCAAGGTCGACTCGATTGAAGGACGCCATTGATACATGGGTTCATCAGGCTGGGTTTGCTCTGTGGATTGGAAATTTGGCGACATCGGCACCGCTGGTGTTTGGCTACGTTGAGCCACTCGTTCTAATACCGACTGTGGTGTTACAGATGCCGCACTAGGCTTTTTTGGCCCGTTTCCTTTAGACGTAAGCCCTTGACGCTGTGAGCGAAGTTGATGTCTTAATCCAACCACTGGAGAAGTGGTATCCTGCGCCGAATTCGGGGTAACTGGCGTAATTTCTTGTGCTTGCTGCTGTTCCTCTAAAGACACAGATGAAGACATTGGCATCGGCGCGACTTGTGTCTCTACCGGTATTTGAGGATCCGATGAAACCGAAGGGGTTACCTGCAATGCAGGTGAAGGCATCGCATTCGTTTCGGGTTGAGGATCAAACCGGTGGACCACCGAAACTTGTGAAGGCCGAAAAGCCATCATACGCAGCATGATCATCTCAATACCAACCCGCGCTGTCGGCGCGAGAGGAAGATCTTCTCGCCCTTTCAACGCAATTTGGTAGTACAACTGAACATCTTGTGGTGCTAACGCATTGGCTAAACTGCTAATTTTCTCTGCATCAGGCAGTGATTTATCCACACTAGATGGTAAAGCTTGGCACATAGCAATACGGTGTAATTGTGCTGCACACTGCTGTAGTAAACCATCCCAATCCACACCATAATCAGCCAGTGATTCAATACAACTCATCACCGTTTGCGGTTGTTTACTGCTAATCGCTTGTAATAAAGTCAATGCCTGATCGGTATCTAAAGTGCCGAGCATATGCACTACGGCGTCATAATGTATATGTCCGTTACCTAACGCAATTGCTTGATCTGTTAAGCTTAATGCATCACGCATACTGCCATCTGCAGCATGCGCTATCAAGGACAATGCTTTAGGCTGAGTGTCTACCTGCTCAGCTTGCAAAATGTGCTCAAGTTGCTGTTGGATTTTTTCAACTGCGATGGGTTTAAGATGAAATTGTAGGCAACGTGACAGAATCGTAACCGGTAGCTTCTGTGGATCAGTCGTTGCTAATAAGAACTTGACATACTCAGGCGGCTCTTCCAGCGTTTTTAATAACGCATTGAAACTATGCCGAGACAGCATATGAACTTCATCAATCAGATAAACCTTAAAACGACCTCGAGCGGGTTTATATTGTACGTTATCTAGTAGCTCACGAGTATCTTCTACTTTCGTCCGAGAAGCGGCATCAATTTCGAGTAAGTCAACAAACCGACCTTGATCAATCTCTTTGCATGTTGCACATTGCCCGCAAGGTGTCGAGGTGATTCCCGTTTCGCAGTTCAACCCTTTAGCAAATAAGCGTCCAATGGTTGTTTTACCTACCCCTCGAGTACCACTAAATAAATAAGCATGATGAAGTCGATTTTGCATTAAGGCATTTTCTAAGGCCGTCAATACATGCGCTTGACCAACAACTTCTTTAAACTTGGTGGGCCGCCATTTTCGTGCTAAGGCTAGATAACTCATGAAACCTTCCCTTGGGCTAATTAATGACCTTCAAATTCACAAATACTAAACACATGTAACCCTAAACGTTCAAGGCGTTTATCCCCACCAATTTCTGGTAAATTAATCACAAAAGCGGCATGTTCAACTTCACCACCAAGCTGGCGAATAAGCTTCGTTGTTGCTTCGATGGTTCCACCCGTCGCCAGTAGATCATCAACCAACAACACTTTGTCGCCGGGTTTAATCGCATCGACATGAATTTCTAATGTGTCTGTACCATATTCTAATTCGTAAGACTGCGCGAGTGTCTCTCTCGGTAACTTCCCGGGCTTACGGACAGGAACAAATCCAACCCCTAACTCTAGTGCGAGTGGTGCACCAAATAAAAAACCGCGGGCTTCGGTACCAACGACCTTATCAAATCCTAAGGGTTGATATTTTTTAGCCAGTAACTGGATGGTTGCTTGATAAGCTTTAGCATCTTCCAATAAGCTGGTGACATCACGAAATAAAATGCCAGGTTTGGGATAGTCTTGGATACTCTTGATGCTTGATTTAATAAAAGAGAGAGTTTCGGTTGTCATAGCTCAATTAACTTCGATTGGCTCATCACAGCTGAGGCTATTGATGATAATTAGAATTTTATGCACATTCACTGATGTGCATACGAAAAACAAAGGCCCACTCGAAGAGCGGGCACACTTCGCCATAATGCTAGTGATTTTTGGGTTGATTAGCAACTAGCTCATACGTCGGTAAACGGACAAACCAAGCGATCAGCACCATAAGACCGATAAAGAGCAGAATTTTCAACCACAAATGAGACACCACGACAATCGACAATGTGAAGCTAGCCAAAATCAACAGACAGCCACGCCGCTTCACTCGCCTTGAAACGGCACGATGCTGTTGCCAATGAACTAGAATTGGGCCAAATACGCGATGATGATTTAACCAATAATAAAACTTAGGGCTACCATGAAAAAAACAAGCGCTGGCTAATAAAATAAAAGGGGTGGTAGGAAGAAGCGGTAGCACAATACCCAAAATGCCAAGCAAAAGACTCAGCCCACCAACAAAGTTAAGTATCAAATGACGAATATTGATGATAGGCCTCATGAGTATAAATACACCGATATGCTTGTGATAAACAACGCTAAGCCAACGTCTCAACCGCTTTAACTATACCTAAACGGCTTGAAGTTGCAGGTTGGTGGCAAGTGAGCAAATCCCCATGAGCATAGGCAAACGATATGATTAGGGTAAACGAACCTAGCCAACACCGCTTCAGCTTCAAGTAGAAAGGGATAAGGAAACTATATTACTATTCCTCAAACACTGGATCCACCCTAGGGTCTGTTGAGCCTAGCTTTGAATGCCTTGGTAAATATCCAACGTAAAGCTACTCGCGCCGATACAACTTGCTGAGATTTGGCATCCTCGATGGATTGGAAGATCCTTGGTGATGAAGTTTTTTAAGCAATTTTCTCCCAATTTAATACCAGGATTGACCGAGTGCATGATATAACCGTTTGACCACTGGCAAGGCAAGCCAGCAGGTAACAGTGAAACCGTTCCATCGGTTAAGTCTGCTAAGCCAAACAACGCATCAATCGGCGCTCCGCCTTCAGAGCATTCAATCCCTCGTTCAAAAATCGCGGCTAACTCCTTCAAATCAGCATTATGGTGGCGTAAATTACGTAAATAATCATTGAATAATGCCCGAATTAGTAATGTGCTCGCGACACCTAACTCTTTATCACTGGATGAATCAATAATGTAAAAAATCAGTTGCCCATTGATCAACCATGCATAATCAAAGACTAAAGGCATCACATCCGTTGATTGTAATAAGCGATAGCTGCATTTCCAGATGCCTTGTGACGTATCATTCTCTGGTAGCAAGGCTTGTAATAGCTCTTTTGCGGTATTGGGATTTTCTCGTAAATACTCTAGATGCCAATGAAGCTCTTGCTCTTCTGGAATATCACCACCACCATCGACTCGAAACCATTGACTGGCAAAGTCGCGTTGGTCACTCAAATGATGAGTAGTATCTTCCAAGGTACTTTTGATTGCACACCGTAAATATTCATGGTTACCAATCGGTTTTGGTAAAAAATCTTTAATACCGTAACGCAGCGCTTTGGCTATTTCTGACATTTCGTCGGTAGCTGAAACCACAATTAGCGGTAATGACGGATACTCAAGGCTAACTTCTTCAACAAATTCGATGCCGTTCAACACTGGCATCGACAGATCGCATAAGACCAAATCAGGGTCATTACTGCGTAATTTTATCAGCCCATCAAGGCCATCTTCCGCTTCAACAACTTTATATCCCTGCGCAGAAAGGTAACCACTGGTCACTCGCCTAAAAATAGGGTCATCATCCACCAGCATAATCAACGTATCCTGTTCTGGCGGTTTTTCTGTGCGCCGATTCTCTCTAATATAGTCTTTGTACATGGTGTCGACCTTACGATGTGATTAGCGACTTAGCGTAAATTAGCGCTGGCTGCCTATAACCCATGATATTATTGTATTGATAATTATTTGTATTAATCACCCCCTAATTGCCGCACTTTGTTCTGTTTATAGAGCATCGTTAGCACGATAAAAGGAAGTTCTCGCTTACTTACAAAATAGTCACAAAAGACGATTTACACAAATATTCCTCTTTTTGTCGCGGTTACATACTATATGTATGGAATATCGCGAATCGTCCAACATGTTGATGTGACGCAACCTTTAAGCGAAGATATCCGTATAAATTACCTAGATTATTAAAATAATGTGGCAGGAATAATGAAATTAGATGATCTCAATCTCTTTCGACTGGTTGTCGAACATGGTAGCTACACCGCCACATCTCGTAAAACGATGATTCCCGTAGCGACCATTACTCGACGTATTCAGGCACTAGAAGACTCTTTAAATCTTCGGTTGTTAAATCGTCATGCACGTAAATTATCATTAACAGAAGCAGGAGAACGTTTTTTCCGAGATTGCTCACCATTACTTGAACGCCTCGCCGCGATGACAGAAGAAATTACCGACGAATGCCGTGGTGCATCGGGAACGATTCGTCTTTCATCCCCTTCCAACTTAACTAAGCGCATGATGATGCCGATGTTCAATGAGTTCATGCATCAATATCCAGAGATTAATCTTGAGCTTACGACCAGTAATCATGCCGACCAATTAGACCCTACCGAATGGGACGTTATATTCCGAGTTGGGCCTCAACGCGATTCCAGCTTAATTGCTAGAAAAATTGGTGAAGTTAAAGATATTTTGGTCGCAAGCCCTCACTATCTGATAAAACGCTCAGAACCCGCCCATGCTGAAGATCTCTCTCATCATTCGTTATTAAAAGGTGAGCCTTTGCTCAAGTGGCAATTGGTTAACAGCCAAGGCGAACACGTGATTAATAATGATCCGGGACGCTTTCAGTCTAACGCACTCAATGTAATTCGTAGTGCGTGCTCTGATGGGCTAGGAATCACGTTAATGCCTGATGTCATGCTAAAAGAGTTTCTTGCTGATGGCAGTTTAGTTCGTGTTTTACCGGATTGGAGTGCTAACCCTCGGGATATTTATATGCTGTACAACCACAAAGATCATTTACCTGAAAAAGTGCGCATATTCATTGACTTTGTCATTGCTTACCATATTCATTAAAACCGTCTTTGCCTACATCACTGCAGCTTTTAATAGTAAGGAGCAAGCGATGAAAAAGAGAGCGAGTATTTACACCGCTCCCTTTTTCATTTCATGGTGTTGGTTGTGCATTGAAAAGCAGGTCAGTAAAAGGTTTCGCCTTGCCCCGCTCGAGTCACTATCCCTTCACAAGGAGCAAAATGGTCACCATACTTCAGTGCGTGCTGATTCATCATTTCGACTAGCGCTTTCAATCCGAGATGATCCATGTAACGGAAAGGCCCGCCCAAAAATGGAGGGAAGCCGATACCAAAAATAGCACCAATATCCCCATCTCTTGCGGAGCAAATAATCCCTTCATCCAAACAGCGAACCGCTTCATTCAACATTGGCAGAACACAACGTAGAGCTATCTCTTGATCGCTCCACTTCGATTCTGGGGTTAGATTAAGGAGTTTATAAACCGATTTATCCACTTTTTTATTTTTATTCCCTTGATAAGCATAAAATCCTTTGCCGGTTTTTCGTCCTTTTCGATTATCGTTAAGTAGCGTTTCAAACACGTCTGGCCCTTGAAAACGAGGCCCAAGCTCATTTACCAACACAGGCATAATTTTCGATCCGACATCAATCCCAACTTCATCTAATAAAGTAATGGGCCCGACTGGGAATCCAAAGTTAAGTAGTGCGTTGTCAATATGCTCGATCGGTTCACCTGCTAACAACACTTTTGCCGCTTCATTCATATATGGTGCAAGAATACGATTGACGTAAAATCCAGCACAATCTTTAACAACAATAGGTGTTTTGCCTTGTTTCTTTGCTAAAGCAACCACCGTCGCAATAGTATCGGATGAAGTGGTAGTGTGAGGGATAACTTCAACTAAAGGCATTTTTTCGACGGGACTAAAATAATGCAATCCAACAATATTCTCAGGTCGTGCTGCTTTCGCTGCAATTTTAGCTATCGGCAAGGACGAAGTATTGGTTGCAAAAATAGTCTCAGGCTGAGCGTATCGCTCAACCTCTGCTACCATCTGTTGTTTGAGTGCTAGATCTTCAAATACAGCTTCAATCACCACATCTAGATGTTTAAATCCAGTAAAATCGGTACCGCCAGACAATTTCATCATCTGAGCCTGTTGTTGAGCTCGAGTGAGAATTTTGCGCTTACGCTGTTTATCAAACAGTTTGAAGTTATAGTTGAGGGCATTGAGTACCCCATCATTAGAGACATCTTTGATTCTTACTGGCAACTTTGCTTTAGCAACACTGACATAACTGATGCCCGCTCCCATTAGTCCACCACCCAACACACTTATGCGCTGGATCTGCCGAGGCTTGGCATCACTTCCATGCTCTTTTTTCATCTCTGTTGTGGCAAAGAAAATAGACCGTAATGCTTTTGATTCCGGAGTCATCACCAACTCACCAAAACGTATGGCCTCTATGGCTAATCCGGCTTTTAAACCTTGATCTAATCCGGTTTCTATGACCTCTAAAATGGCCTCGGCAGCTGGATAGTTTCCCCGTGTTTTTTGCATCGTTTTCTTACGGGCTTGATCAAAAATCAGCTTACGGCCTAACCCAGTATTGGCGATCAATTTTTCTTTGAGTGGTAACTTTACTTGGCTACGTTTTTTACCTTTATCACCGATAAAATGTCGCGCGACATCCAGCAAAACACTTTCAGGGACACAGGCATCCACTACCCCAAGCTTCTTCGCTTTTTTCGCTCTTATCTGTTTACCGGTTAACATTAAATCTAACGCGGGTAATAAACCAATTAAACGAGGCAAACGTTGAGTGCCTCCAGAGCCAGGAAGCAGCCCTAACATCACTTCAGGTAAACCTAATCGCGTTTTATCATCATCACTACACACGCGATAATCGCAAGCTAATGCTAATTCAAGCCCACCACCAAGACAGGGACCATGAATAGCTGCCACCACAGGAAAAGGAAAAGCTTGCAACTGTTGAAACATCTGTTGTCCCTGAGTGGCTAATGCTTGGGCCTCGGAAGCTGAACGACACGCATCTAACATTCGCACATCAGCGCCGGCAATAAAGTTATCAGGTTTTAATGAATGAATGATCAACCCTTTGAGCTGTTTTTTTTGCGCATCTAATTGCTTAAAAACCCCTTGCATTTCTTGTGCAAAAGCCGCTTGCAAGGTATTCATTTTTTCTCCGGGCACATCAATTGACAGCCATGCAATATGCTGATCATCGATCTTTAAGTGGAATGCTTTTACCTCACTCATTATTCAACCTCCAAAATCATGGCTGCGCCTAATCCACCGGCAGCACAAGCAGTATTGAGTGCTAATCCACCACCACGACGCTGCAATTCTCTCAATGTTTGGATCATCATTCTGGCTCCTGTCGCAGCAAAAGGGTGGCCATAAGCAATTGAACCACCTAACACATTAAACTTGTCCATATCAACCTCACCGATAGCTTGGCTGCGTCCTAAATATTGTTGAGCAAATTGATCGCTCGCAAACATTTTCAAGTTCGCTAACGTTTGCGCGGCAAAAGCTTCATGCATATCAATTAATGTTAAATCGCTCAGTTCAATACCAGCGCGATCTAGCGCGATAGGAGTGGCAAAAGAAGGCCCCATTAACATATCTTTTTCAACACCAATTGCAGAGAATGCATAAGAGCGAATATAACCCATCACCGGCAATCCCAGCGCTTTGGCTCGCCCTTCGCGCATTAAGATCAGAGCGGCTGCGCCGTCAGTTAGTGGGGTACTATTTGCCGCTGTGACCGTACCATACTGACGATCAAACGCCGGACGTAATTTTGCATAGCCTTCAAGGCTCGAATCAAAACGAATATTATTATCTTTGTCGATCCATGCCTTATAAGGCTCAGGAAATGCCGTCATCACTTCGCCGTTAATTTTTCCTTCATGCCATGCTTTGGCTGCAAGCGTATGAGAGCGGTGAGCAAGGGCATCTTGATCTGAACGCAAAATGCCATGTGACTTTGCCATTTGTTCGGCGGTTTGTCCCATTGAAAGCCCTGTCGAATACTCAGCAACCGCAGGTGGAACCGGCCTCAGATCTTTGATTGAAAGTGATTTTAATATAGCGAACTTTTGACTTAAGTTTTTAGCTTTACTTAATGCCAATAAACTTGCAGCTAGTTTTTTTGAAACACCGATTGGTAAAACCGAGGAAGAATCAGCCCCTCCAGCAATGCCAATATCTATCGTACCGGCCATAATACTTTCAGTCACATTGACTGCAGATTGAAAGCTCGTTGCACAAGCCCGAGTCACGCTATAAGCATCGGTGCTAATATTCATGCCTGTGCCTAATACAATTTCTCGGGCAATATTAGGGGCTTCAGGCATTTGTACGACTTGCCCAAACACCACTTGCTCTATTAAACGGGGATCGATATCGGTGCGAGTAAGCAGTTCACTCACGACCATTTTGCCTAAATCTACTGCGGGAGTTTGAGAAAAGGCGGTACTTTGGCGTGCAAATGGCGTTCGTAGCCCTGCAACAATCGCGACACGTTCACCAGAACGGGTTTTCACTTCCTGCTTGCCCATTATTTCTCCTTAAAATAAGAGGTCAGACCTGACAAGCATTGTAATCAAATTGTTACACAAATCAAACAAGTGTTTAAATAAACGTGATTCCGGCAACGAAAGGAAGGCAAAAAAAAACCACACAAGACTGTGTGGTCGGAATATATAAAAGCAATTAACTTACGCCAATTGAAATAATCAGTTTCCTGATTAGGAGAAAGTAAAGTCAGCCTTCAAAAGGAAGTGTCATCTTGCTCAACGTGTCAGTCACAAGGACTAACGAGATGACAAGTGTTAATATAGCGGCTTACCCATAAGATATTTTGAATTAGATCAATTTTATCCCCGTTTTTCGCCCCTTACGAGACCAAAAATTGATCCAAAACAACTTATAGCCAAACGACTGGGAGTTACAGGTAGGCAGCAAGGGAGTAACAAATTTGTCTGGAACAAATTTGAACAGCCGTAAGCTGGTCTTACGCCATTTTACTTTTTATGATCAAATCTGCTCTTTTATTCCCTTCCTTTTTATAGAGCCTTAACTCTATAAAAAGCCATTTTGTTACATTTTAATGCCAATTACGCATCATATTTTAAACTTTAAATACACATTAGCCAATGGTCGGATTTCTATCTTCTATACTAGCGTCTAGTATCAGCCACCAAATGAGTAAAAACTCAACACAACGCCCAACTAGAGGCGATATAAAAAGGAAAAGATCCAATGAACAAGACGCGTCTGTTTAAGCAGTCACTATTAGCGGTGACTATCTCTCTTACTACCCAACAAGTGATCGCAGCAGGATTCCAGCTCAACGCACAATCAGCTACCGGTCTTGGCCGTGCTTTTGCTGGCGATGCCGTTATCGCGGACAATGCCTCTGTCATGTCACGTAACCCAGCGACAATGACCCTCTTTGATAAAACAGCTTTATCATTAGGGTTTGAAACGATCACCTCAAAAATAAAAGTGAAAAACGCTACCTATACCGGGCCCATGGGAGCGAGTTCTGCTGACTATAATGATGCAGGTACTACCTCTGTCGCTCCTAATATTCATCTTATCGTACCTATCGATGAACAATTTTCATGGGGAGCTAATATTTACTCAAATTTTGGTACTCGTACTGACTTTGGTAAAGGATATACCGCAAACGAATTCGGTGGTGAAACGGAAATTCTTAGTGTCAATTTCGGTCTATCCGGCGCTTATCGTATCAATAAACAGTGGAGCATCGGTGCTGGTCTCGATCTGATCTATGGGCAAGGAACATTGAAACGAGCTTTCCGAGATGATTTCTATACTGGCCCTGTTATTAATCCAGAAACTGGGCTTTTAAACGCTTTAAATGGTAGACAGTTAGTTGATATAGATAAAGCAGATGGTTTTGGAGTCGGTTTTAATATCGGTACAGTTTTTGAGCTAAATGAAAATAACCGCTTTGGCTTATCTTACCGCTACACGCCAGAAATCACCGCGAAAGATGGCGATAAAGAGGTCAAACTACCATTACCTGATATGGCTGAATTCTCTGGATATCATCGCTTAGAAGACAGCGCCTTTGCCATCCACTATAGCGTCCAATACATAGGATGGAGTGCTTTTGATAAGTTAAAATTTAAAAATCAAAACATTAATGAAAAAGCATATGAGTGGCAAGATGGCTGGCACTATTCAATTGGTGGAACCTACTACCTAAGTCGTGATTGGACACTGCGTACTGGCTATATGTATGACACCAGTGCACAAGATAAGATCACCTCAATATCGGTTCCTGACTCTGATCGTCAGTGGTTTTCAGCTGGCTTTACCTATCACCTTGATGAGAAATCTAATGTAGATTTTGGCTTTACCTATTTGATGGGAAAAGATGTAAAAGTCAACGAAAGCACTCCGGCGTCCTCTATATCAGCAACAACCAAAGCTGATGCAATCCTAATGGGCTTACAATACAGCCGTACGTTTTAGTCAAGAATCATTATCAAACTTAAATATAACGGGCTGAAGTATCAGCCCTTTTATTATTTTTATCATCTTAATTTCTCTCATTTAAGCGAACAGATGTACTGGTTTCACCCACTTACACCCTACATGTGTACGCTGAAAAACAATCACCCCACCTCACGCAATAGAATAAAAAACTAAATAAATAAACATAAGCAAAATATAAAATCAAAAAATCCCATTTTATTGTTTTTCATTGTTAGCATCGCGTTCCGGTGGTTAAACTTCTCAACCACCTATTAGAATATTTCAGCGAACATTATCATGACAATAAATCGTACCGTGCTTACCACCGCTATCGCCTGTGGTTTGATGACACTCTCCTCCGCCTCACTTGCCGCGGGTTTTCAATTGGCTGAATATTCAGCCACCGGATTAGGGCGAGCGTATGCAGGAGAAGCTGCGATGGCGGATAATGCCGGCGCACAATGGCGCAATCCAGCGATGTTGACTTATCTTTTTGGCACACAAGTCTCTACCGGTGCGATTTATGTCAATCCTAATGTGGATGTGAATGGGACTGTTAATTTTCACAATGTTGTCTCTCACGCTAATGCGTCTGACTATGCCAATGACGCGGTTATTCCTAATTTTTATCTCTCTCATCAAATGAATGAACGGGTATTTCTAGGCTTAGCGCTAGGAACTAACTATGGCATGGAAACCGATTTATCAGGCTTTGCAGCCAGTCATTTTGGTGACGAAGCCATGATCAAAACGATGGAAGCCAACCTAAACTTAGGCTATCAATTAACCGAAACGGTCAGTATTGGCGGTGGTGTTCGATATGTGATGGGGGAAGGCCATTTTGGTGCTAGGGTGCCAGAGAAAAACTTCATTGGGCCTGGAGTATCCCTTCCCCAAGGTTCAACCCTAAAATATATGGAAGGCGATGACACCAGTTGGGGCTGGCAAGTTGGCACCACATGGCAAATTAATCCACAGCACCGAGTGGCCTTGAGCTATAAATCGGAAGTGGTGATGGATTTTGAAGGCCATGCGGAAGGCATAACTTATGGTAACTACAAGCCTGGGCAGCTTTCCATCACACTACCTGCAACAGCAGAACTGGCTAGTTTTCATCAGCTTTCCGAACAGTGGGCGATTCACAGTAGCATTAACTGGACAGATTGGAGCAGCTTTGATCAACTTACCGCTGAGTTTAATGATGGTTCAAGTGATTTAATCAAGTCGGAAAACTGGAAAGATAACTACCGCTTTGCGTTAGGCACCAGCTACATTTGGGATCAAGATTTAACCTTACGCGCAGGCATTGCCTACGACTTATCAGCGGTAAGTACAAAATATCGTACCGCGACTATTCCAGAAACCTCTCGAACTTGGTTAAGTGTGGGTGCGGGTTATCAAGCGACCAAACAACTTACGTTAGATGCCGGTTTTACTTATATTTTTGCCAAAAAAGCCTCCCTCGACGAGCCAAGGGAAGTGTCGGACGAAACGGCGGCATCTATTGCGGGTACCTACTCCGGAAAAGTAAGTGGTAATGTCTGGTTATTAGGCGTACAAGCCAGCTATCGCTTCTAAAGTCCTAGGGGTTGTTTGACCCTAGCCACAGCAGCATAAAAAAAGACTGAGGAGAATTCCTCAGTCTTTGGGTGCAAGCAAAGGTGTATCAACGATTCACTACTTTAACATTAGCCTGCTATCGGCTATGCCGCCAACTTTTTCTCTCATTAATTTGATCCTAGCCCCCCACCTTGAGGTCATATCTAGGGTCTGCTGACGCAACGTATCCCGATGTTCTTTTTCACAGTGTGCTACTTGATAATATAAAATCCTTATCATATAAAACCATAATTTTAGACCGTGTTTCATTGGATAAAGTTAAGCTACTATAAATCCTTACCAACCTAAAAAGGAAAAACCATGTCCGACGGCGATATCAAACAACAGCGGCACCAA
>NZ_NBUS01000042.1:31995-41027 GCF_002749895.1 Vibrio fujianensis
CTCGTCAGCAAAAACTCAAACAGCAGGTCGATGCTCGCATAACACAAGCCCAAGAAGAAAAAGGGCTATTACTGGTGATCACTGGCAATGGTAAAGGAAAGTCCACCTCTGGTTTTGGTACCATTGCTCGAGCCGTCGGCCATGGCAAAAAATGTGCGGTAGCACAATTTATTAAAGGAACTTGGGAAAACGGCGAACGTAACCTACTCGAAAAACTTGGAGTCGAATTTCACGTCATGGCGACAGGCTTTACTTGGGAAACACAAAATAAACAAGCCGATACCGAAGCGGCCCAGCAAGTATGGCAAGAGTGTCGACGCATGCTTAAAGATCCCGCATTAGACGTGGTGTTATTTGATGAGCTGACTTATATGCTCAGCTACGGTTATATTGAGCTAGAGGATGTGCTGCATGCACTGATAGGACGACCAACAACACAGTCAGTGATCATTACTGGCCGAGGCGCGCATCGATCTTTAGTGGAAATTGCGGATACAGTATCAGAAGTAAAAAACATCAAACATGCCTTTGATGCAGGAATCAAAGCACGACAAGGAATAGACTGGTAAGGTGCCTTGATCCTGCTAGCCGCTCACGCGACAGTGATCCTATCAGTAAGCGATATCATGGCCGTGCACAAAGTCACGGCCTTAGCGTTAACCGTGTAACAAGAAAATAAAATTAATGTTTCAGTAACCCTTTAAGTAAACTATCTACAGCTTGTTTGGTTTTTTCATCTTTAATTTTGCCACCTAATTTTTCTATGCTTCGATCGATCTCTTTTTGAGCTTTTTGTTTCAAGACGTCATCAAATACCAAGCGAAACTTAGGCTCAAGCCACTGACCTGAAATATGAACAGGTATCGTTACATCACGCAGCTCATCAATGTCTTTACCACCTTGCCCTTTTAATGTGCCAACAATTGATGTCCGGACAAGAAAATCAACCGTTTCTTGTAAGTAATTCGCCTTTCCTTCTCCATGAATACGCAGTAGTGGAGATTGCATGGTTAGATTGGAGGTAGAAACTTCACCTTTGTTCAGTTTCAGCGTCGCACTCATCGCGCTGAAATCGGTTTTCTTGACCGTATCTGATTCATCGATTTTTTGCCCTTTGAGTTTAGCGTAATGGGTACGAATCAACTGCGCGACGTTAATGCCATTAACAGCCCCATCGGTAAATCGAATTGCCACCGTTCCCAGCAAATTTTTCTGGATCCCCGTTGGAGTCAAGCTTTTGCCTTGCAGAACCACATCAATATTACCGGTACCTTCTAACAGTCCATTCTTCAGCACGTCGGCCAGTAAGGGTTGAACTTTCACCCCTGTAACCGTATTTTTCACGCGATAGGTTGCGGGTATCTGACGCGTATCGACCTGAGCACTGGCTTGAACTTTACCCTGATAAAGTTCAGCCGTTAGCGAACTGAGATCAATCACTCCTCGATTGATAGAGAAACGAGTCTGTACATTCTGCAGTTTGGCATTGGCGGCTTTTAATTGGTCTATCGTGATCTGCCCAATCATATCCATTCCTTTCAAAGCCGATAAATCAGGCTCAACCTCTTGCGCTGATGCTGATGGCGTTGTGTGCAAATTCTGAGTAGATTGAGCATTTCCAACCGATTCAGTTTGTAATTGACCTAGCCCCAAAAATTCATCAAGGTCGATATGTTGACTGTGTAATGTAAAGCGAACTTGTGGAATATCACTCAATAGTACACTTGCCTTTCCCGACAACTCTAGCGCGTTAGCGGCCAGTTTTTCTACAATCAGATTGAGTGAATTTTTCTCGATATCAAAAGAGAAAGAGGCATTCATTGCCACTTGCATTGGCGATTGAGGTAACGCTTCCCCTTGTAAATGGGCAAGCAAATCTAATTCATCAATAGAGATGGTTGAAATCGCAGTATCAACCACTAAAGCTGTTTTTCCTGCCACATCCAATTGCAAGTCCGCCGCTTTTCCTTGCACAGAGAAAGCCAGCGAATTGGCCTTATCAAACTCAAACGTAGCCATTTCCAGTTTTATGGCCTCTATCTGAGTGGCAGCATCATTAAAATGTGCATTCAACGCAATATTACGCAAAGCATAGTGTTGATAATTTTCTGATAACTTGATTTCTGCTTGGCCAGCCACACCAAATTGTTGCTGGTTGTTGCTACCTTGTGCAGAAAAATCAATTGTAGTCCATCGATTAGCAGCAAATTCGGAAACCATTAATTGCACATCGTATAACTTTATATGTGTCGCTGTTTGCTGATCATTAACCTCCAAGCGAGCATCTTTAACTGAAACACCCGCTAAATTGATTGTCCAAGCATTTTCAGTCCTGGTAATTTCTGATTCTGAGCTTCTAGTTCCGCTTTCGGTATGATCGGCTTTCGTCGCAGTTTGCTGCGTATTCTCTGTGCTGGTTCGCTTGGCGACACGATCGATATTTGAGCGGCCATCTTTTAATGTTTCCAGATACATTTCAGCGCCTTCAAGCTGAACATTACCAATCTGTAACTGTTTATCAAACAATGGCATCACCGCTAGCTCGATACCGACACGATCGACTTTAAATAAATTTGCTTGTGTGAACCCGATAGGATTTTTAAGTTCAGTTTTACCAAGCTCTAACCCAATCGATGGAAAAAATGTCCAGTGAATATCACCATCAATAACCAATTCAAGTCCGGTATGTTTTTTTGTTTGCTCCACAATCAGTGGCTTAAATTGATTAGGATTAACAAAAATAACTAACGCTGCAATAGCACCGACGACAATCACCAGCAGCATAGCAATAAACAGGGACAGTTTTTTCATCTGCTTTTCCTTGCTTGACGAGATAAAGAAAGTGGCACTTAAAGTGCCACTAATACGGAAAAATATAAAGTCAACTATCGGTTAAATTTATGATTTTAGCAATCTAGCGATATGTGCTTTCAGCACATCTATCGCGATGCGGTTTTTTCCACCACGAGGAACGATGATGTCCGCATACTGTTTTGACGGTTCAATAAATTGCAGAAACATCGGACGAACGGTTTTTTGGTACTGTTTTAATACCGATTCCATCGTACGGCCCCGTTCTTCTACATCACGTTTTACGCGGCGTAATAAACAAATATCTAAAGGGGTGTCCATAAAAATTGAGGCGTGCATTAAGTCGCGTAAACGAGGATCTGTCAGCAGTAAAATACCTTCAAGAATAATTACTTTCTTCGGTGTTAATAACGTGGTGTTGGCCGTTCGAGTATGTTCACTGTAGCTGTACTCTGGAACTTCTACCGCTTCACCTCGGACTAAGGTTTGCAGGTGTTCACATAAAAGATCGTGATCTAAAGCATTAGGATGGTCGTAATTCGTTTTGACACGTTCCTCCATACTCAGATGGCTTTGGTCTTTGTAATAGCAATCTTCCGTGATTACACCGATTTGATGGTCGCCTACTTTGGCGCGAAGTTCATTATAAATGGTACTCGCGATAAGGCTTTTCCCAGAAGCAGAAGCGCCAGCAATACCGATGATGACGCATTGATTATTATCAGACATGGTTGAGTGTACCCGATACGTGTATGTGAGGAATGAAGATAAACCGCCTGATTATAGGGAGTTCATCCTACAGATACCAGTTCGTAAATCAGTAAAATACCCGTAATTTCTTATCTTGAATAAATTCACAGCAAGGCAAACGATTACCTTGCTGTTTGGAAAATATTTTCACAAAAATAAATTTAGCGGTGTCAACATTCACCGCTAAAAACTGAGACTTAATCCACGAACGTTAAGTCAATCATTTCTGGTTTTACTTGGCCTTGCCAATACAAGCTGGCGCAAATTCGCTCGGCAAGCATATAGAAGATCTGACTATGTTCACTGTCAGGACGAGCGACGACTGTTGGTTTACCAGCATCAATATCTTCTCGCATATGAATATGCAAAGGGATCTGAGCCAATAGTGCTAAGCCATATTCTCCCGCTAATGTCTGCGCACCACCAACACCAAAAATCGCTTCTTTTTCGCCACAATGACTGCAGATGTGGTAGCTCATATTTTCCACAAGCCCAACCACCGGAACCTCTACCTTCTCAAACATGGCTGCACCTTTACGTGCATCGGCTAGGGCTAAATCTTGAGGAGTTGTCACAATCACCGCCCCCGTTACCGGAATTTGTTGAGAGAGCGTTAATTGAATATCACCCGTGCCTGGTGGCATATCAATCACCAAATAGTCGAGATCGGGCCATTCGGTCTCATTTAGCAACTGAGATAAAGCTTTAGAAGCCATCGGCCCACGCCAAATAGCGGCATCAGCTTTATCGACTAAATAACCGATGGAATGGGTATAAATACCATGCGCTTGCACGGGCAGCATCCATTTGTTGTCACGCACTTCAAGTTTCGCGCCTTGCACACCAAACATTATCGGAACCGAAGGGCCATAAATATCCGCATCAAGCAAGCCAACCCTCGCCCCACTGCCCGCAATCGCCAATGCTAGGTTTGCAGCCGTGGTGGATTTGCCAACCCCACCCTTGG
Source organism: Vibrio fujianensis (assembly GCF_002749895.1). Classification (GTDB taxonomy): domain Bacteria; phylum Pseudomonadota; class Gammaproteobacteria; order Enterobacterales; family Vibrionaceae; genus Vibrio; species Vibrio fujianensis. Next base: position 36,524 of record NZ_NBUS01000042.1, read on the forward strand.
CAGAGGTAACCGCAATAATATTTTTAACCCCTTTAATACGATTGGCAACCTGGGTCACTAAAGCTTTAGGTGTAACCGAAATCTGATAATCAAAACAGGCGACCTGTTGTGTTTTCTGTTGCTGAACAATCCACTGCTGCAATTCTGTAACCAATGCTTGAGCTGCAAATGGGATCTGTATTTCAAATTTCCCGCTCGCGGATACGGAGACAATACTCGGAGAATGCGCCCAGTCATCAATCAAGTTGGGGTGAGAAAACTGAGTGAGCCAAGAACAAAAATCATATTTGGACGTAAATGTGAGCATAAGCCCTCCTTTTTTGCTCATGCTACCACTCTCTTTCACGACACTGAACCCTAAAAAGATAAAGTCTTATCTCGACTCTTACCTTGGCGTCAGTAGCGTCATCAGGTAGTATTAACCATTACTTTCAATACCTATCAAATATAGCGAATAATTAAGTATGGCAACTGAACCAAGAACGGTTTCTCCAAGGAAACTACTGGTAACTTGTGCCCTTCCGTACGCTAACGGTTCAATCCACTTAGGTCATATGCTTGAGCATATCCAAGCGGATATTTGGGTGCGTTACCAACGCCTACGCGGCAATATCGTAAACTTCATCTGTGCTGACGACGCTCACGGCACGCCAATTATGCTTAAAGCACAGCAGATGGATATGACACCGGAAGCGATGATCGCTGCTGTCAGTGAAGAGCACCAAAAAGACTTCGCTGGATTTGATATCAGTTTTGATAACTATCACAGCACACACAGTGAAGAAAACCGAGAACTCGCCTCTTATATTTATCTGCAACTGAAAAAAAATGGCTTTATTACTAGTCGCACCATTTCTCAGCTCTACGATCCAGAAAAAGAGATGTTCTTACCGGATCGCTTCGTGAAAGGAACCTGCCCGAAATGTAAGTCAGAAGATCAATATGGCGATAACTGCGATGCTTGTGGGGAAACCTACAGCCCAACTGATCTGATCAACCCTCGTTCTGCCGTTTCTGGTGCCACTCCCATTATGAAAGAGTCGGAGCACTTCTTCTTCGATCTTCCTCAGTTTGAAACGATGCTTAAAGAATGGACTCGCTCCGGCTCATTGCAAACAGAAACCGCCAATAAAATGCAAGAGTGGTTTGAGTCGGGTCTTCATCAGTGGGATATTTCCCGTGATGCGCCCTATTTTGGGTTTGAAATCCCCGGTGAAACCAACAAATTCTTCTACGTATGGCTCGATGCGCCGATTGGTTACATGGGGTCATTCAAAAATCTTTGCAGCAAGCGCAATGATTTAGACTTTGACGAATATTGGCATAAAGACAGCCAAACGGAGCTGTACCACTTTATTGGTAAAGACATTGTCTATTTCCACAGCCTATTTTGGCCAGCGATGTTAGATGGTAGTGGGTTCCGTAAACCGACTAACATTTTTGTGCATGGTTATGTCACCGTCAACGGCGCAAAAATGTCTAAGTCGAAAGGGACATTTATCAAGGCCAGCACTTACCTTAAACATATCGAACCTGAGTGTTTACGCTACTACTATGCGGCAAAACTCAATAACCGGATCGATGATCTGGATTTGAATCTGGAAGACTTCACACAACGTGTGAATGCCGACGTCGTCAATAAAATCGTCAATTTAGCCTCTCGTAATGCGGGTTTTATTGCTAAACGTTTTGACGGTCAATTATCGGCTCATTTCGCAGAGCCCGAGTTATACCATGAGTTTATTACCGCCGCGGATCGCATTGGCGAGCTGTATGAAAATCGTGAGTTTAGCCGTGCCATTCGTGAAATTACTGCACTCGCGGATAAAGCCAACCAATACGTGGACGAAAAAGCCCCTTGGGTGGTAGCAAAACAAGAAGGCCAAGATCAAACACTGCAAGAGATCTGTACCGTAGGTATCAACCTATTCCGCGTGTTGATGACTTACTTAAAACCAGTCATGCCATCACTCGCTGAACGCTCTGAAGCCTTCTTAAATCAAATGCTCACTTGGGATGGCATTGCTCAGCCTTTAACAGATCATCCGATCACTGCCTTCAAAGCGCTATTTAATCGTATTGATCCTAAGCACATTGAAGCCATGATCGAAGCGTCAAAGCAAGAAGCTGCTGCTGAAAAATCTGCCGCAGAAGTCGCTGCACCTAAAGCACAGCAAACGGAGTTAAGCAAAGATCCCATTAGCGCAGAAATCGAATTTGACGATTTTGCTAAAGTAGACCTACGTATCGCGAAAATTCTTGCTTGTGAAGCGGTACCGAAAGCGGATAAATTGCTGAAATTCCAGTTAGATATTGGCGGTGAAACACGTCAAGTTTTCTCTGGCATTAAAGCAGCATATAACCCAGAAGATCTGGTCGGAAAATATACCGTCGTGGTCGCTAACTTGAAACCACGTAAAATGAAGTTTGGTCTATCAGAAGGGATGATCTTAGCCGCTGGCCCTGGTGGTCGTGAGCTGTGGATTTTAGAACCACATGAGGGTGCCCAACCTGGTATGCGTGTAATGTAACTCATTCCAGAGAACGTCAGCTTTAGGGTCTGTTGACCCTAGTGAGTTAGCCCCTATGACTTATCGGTACTAGGGGCTTTTTTCTTTTCTCAATCCCTCTTTTCGAGCATAGCGCACCAACACGGTGCGAGTTTAACGAATAAAGCAAATTAAACCATTGATTTATTAGCCATAAAATATTGGCATCAAGCATGCAACTCCTTTAATGGTGACTAACATAAACAAGGAGTCGCTTATGTTTGTTTTTATTTCAATGCTTATCTCTATCGCCGTTTTGTATTTGATGTACTTATTTACCCAACAAAAAGAGTCGGCTTTACAGCGGAAATACACCTTATTAATCAATTTACGACAGTTACTCTTCTTATGTCGTCAGCATCGTAGTGCTACACATCACAGCTTGATGTTTGGCCAAGACCGGTCGACAGAATTACAACACTTACAGCAACAGATTGAAGAGAATTCAGAACGTTTAGTTGCCACTGCACATTTTGATAATAAACCTATCTATCGGATTTTACAGCTGACATTGAAAGGGCTAGCCAATGATTGGCAAAAGCGAAGCATTTCTCGTAACCAAATGCTGCATGGTAAAGCGATTCGTCACTGCTTATTCTTACTAGATGAAGTCATGTTGGCTTGGCTAGTCGAGTCGAACCGAGAAGATTTGAGTGATGAATATCATATGAACTGGCAACAAGTACTTGACAGCATGGATGCATTAACTCAACTACGGATGTGCATTGAGGAGATGCATACCGAGGAAGGGCGCGCTCGGCTAAAATATTATTGCGGAGTTGTGCATCGAAAACTCAACCAGTTGGCACTCATTAGCCCGTTGTCTATTGCATCACCAGCCGGTGGTCAGGCGATGCATCGCTTAACGGAGTTACAAGATGCGCAGGCATTCATTATGGAACCTGAAGCTTTTTATCAACTCACCTCAGAAATTTCACTGAGTATCGCCGACGTGTACGATCAAATGTTAACGGATCTAACAGAGAGCTTATACCTACCATTACCTAAATTAGTTCTGGCTTAACGCTCTTAAAGCGATCCATAAGCACCGTGAATTCGGTGCTTATGGATTTGAAGCGATTATTTATTTGAGCATTTTACGAGCCGCTTCGACCACCACTCTAATAGAACGCGCTTCCGTTTCTTTCAATGTTGCATGATCAGGGATCTCTTTTTGTGTCCGGTTAATGATCACCCCCGCCACACAGCCAGCTTTTAACCCAGAACTCGCACACATGGTTAATAAAGTGGCGGATTCCATTTCAAAGTTAAGCACGCCCATTTCTTGCCATTCTTTCATCGAACCTTGGAAACGGCGAACGACACGTCCGGTGAAGGTATCATAACGTTCTTGGCCTGGATAAAAAGTATCACTTGATGCCGTCACTCCCATATGTACGGTTGCACCGCTTTCCAGTACCGCTGCTTTCATGGCAGTCGCAACGTCAAAGTCAGCTACCGCTGGGAATTCCATTGGGGCAAAGTGCAGGCTAGCACCGTCAAGGCGAACCGAACCGGTACTCACAATCATATCCCCCACATTAACATGAGGTTGAATTGCGCCAGTGGTTCCGACCCGCAAGAAAGTTCGAACACCTAATTGCGCTAACTCTTCAACAGCAATAGACGTTGAAGGGCCTCCAATCCCGGTTGAGCACACCACCACAGCGTGGCCATCAAGCTCAGCACGATAGAGCGTATATTCACGGTGACTGGCTAAAAAGACAGGGTTATCCATTAATTCGGCAATTTTTTGTACTCGTGCGGGATCCCCGGGAATAATGGCCAACGTGGCCCCATTCAAATCGGCCTGAGTAACACCTAAGTGAAATACAGCTTGAGACATAAGTAACTCCTTCATTGCGGCTTATTCTGCGCATCGTTAGTATTGGGTACAGCGCTACTCTAGCCCACTCACCAGCAACAATAAGTGATAGCCATCACAACAAAACGAG
>NZ_NBUS01000042.1:41037-41684 GCF_002749895.1 Vibrio fujianensis
AAAAACAGAAATTTCAAAGGAAACCGATTTGCATCACACATTTTTGTTATGTTTATGTAATAAAGATTCCTATCAACGCTAGATAACCATGTGATCACACAAGTAATCTCTTACCAAGAAGTATCACGCGCGGGCTTAAAACGTAATAGGCGTAAAGCATTTAACGTCACTAATGCCGTTGCGCCACTATCGGCTAATACCGCAACCCATAAACCAGTAATACCCAGTAAGCTGGTGACCAAAAAAATGCCTTTCAAGCCAAGAGCTAACGTCACATTTTGACGAATATTATTCAGGGTTGCCCGTGAAAGCTGGATCATACCGGCTAACCCTAACAGTCGATTATGCGTTAAGGCGGCATCTGCGGTTTCTAACGCAACATCGGTACCGCCCCCCATGGCAATACCGATACTCGCCTGTTTCATCGCGGGGGCATCATTAATCCCATCACCCACCATCGCGACCTGATGTTGCTCAGCCAGTTGTTCAATAAAGGTAACTTTATCTTGTGGTAACAACTCAGCTTGGTATTCAATGGATAACGTCTGAGCAATGGCGGCAGCACTACGGGAGTTATCCCCCGTGAGCATAATGCTCTTTATACCCAGTTGTTTCAGCTGCGCAATCGCGATTTTGGCATCATCTCT
>NZ_NBUS01000042.1:41694-42208 GCF_002749895.1 Vibrio fujianensis
AATGTATCTTGCCATGCGATAATGCCGACCGGCTGCTGATCTTTAACCGCTATCGCCAGCGTTTTTCCCTCATTCTCTAAACCAATGATCTGGGCTTGAAGCGACGAATCTAATGCTCTTGGCAATTTATTCGGCGATAATAAAGAATAACGTTGCCCATCAACGACACCGGTTATCCCTCGCCCAATCAACGCTTGTTTATCGATAGCCGTGCTCATTGAATATCCGCGACACTTGACCGCTTCAATTAATGATGTCGCGAGTGGATGCGTTGACCCTTGTTCAATCGCAGCAACCGCGCTCAACCAAGTAGGTTCAGATGCGATCAGATCAATAATATCGGTGACTTGCGGCTTTCCTTGCGTGAGCGTTCCCGTTTTATCAAACGCCATGACTTGAATCCGACCAAGTTGTTCTAATGCTGCTCCGCCTTTAATCAATACTCCTCGTCGAGCACCTGCCGCTAAGCCTGAGGTTATGGCCGCTGGCGTCGAAATAACCAACGCACATGGAC
>NZ_NBUS01000042.1:42218-42574 GCF_002749895.1 Vibrio fujianensis
AGACCTCGGTATGTCCAAGTTTCCCAAGGTTGCGCGAACAACAAAGGAGGAAGCACCACAACAGCCAAAGCCACGGCCATCATCAGCGGAGTATACCAGCGACTAAACGTATCGAGAAAACGTTCCAACGGTGCTTTACGTGACTCAGCCTCCTCAATTAAATGCAAAATTCGGTCAATTGCATTCTCTCCAGCTTGAGAGGTAATTCCCATCTGAATCACTCGATCGACGACAACAGCCCCAGCGAATAAAGCCTCACCTTGCTGCCGTTCAATAGGAATCGACTCCCCCGTGAGTGCGCTTTCATCAAAGCTTGCCACCGGATCCAGCAGGGTACCATCGGCGGGGGGGGGGCC
>NZ_NBUS01000042.1:42584-51093 GCF_002749895.1 Vibrio fujianensis
ATCACCGGGTTGCAATTGCTGGGCTGAAACTACCGTTCGCTGACCTTGCTGATCGATTTTAGTTGCCATATCAGGGACTAGCGCCATCAAAGCCTGTACGCCTGAGCGAGCACGGGCCGCGGCCACTCCCTCTAGCCGTTCACCAATCAAAAAGAGTAACAACACCATAGCCGCTTCAGCCGTTTCACCCAAATATAAAGCCCCCAAAGCCGCCACGGTCATCAAGGTTTCAATGGCAAAAGGCGTTCCCGACTGGGCCAATTTCCAGGCTTTTCCTGCAATCGGGAACAGGCCGAATAGGCAAGTTAGTGTAAAGATCCACATCGCCCACTCTGTTGACCACGGAGCAGCGATAGCTCCTATCGCCATTGCAGCACCAATAGTGCCAATACGGAGGTTGTCTGGTTGTAACCACCAGGGTACTGATTGTTGCCCTTGATCCGATGCTGCCTTCATTGACGATTGAATCGCAAATCCAGCATTGGTGACCGCTTGCTCTACACGATTCGCGGTTTCCGCTTGGTTAAATTGCACAATTAATTTTTGCGTCGTAAACAGAACTTTTGCATCAACAACATCAGTCACTTTCTGCAAAGCCGTTTCTATTTTTCTCGCACAAGATGGACAATCCATCCCCACGACTTGCCAGCTTTGCTGATACAACGCCTTGGCTATAATAGGCTCTTCCTCTTCGAGTGCAGTGCTTTCACAACAACGTCCACCACAACAAGAGGTACTATTGGACGTAACACCATGCTGCCCTGCATGATTCAGGTTTGTGGAACAACACGCTGTCGACGCTTGATCAAAATCAGATGGCTGAGTAGCACAACAACCTTCATGCTTTACACACATAAATAAAGCTCCTTGACTGAGTATGTATAAAGCATAAACCTTAGAGTTAACTCCAAGGTCAAGACCTTAATGAGATAAAATAATTAATCAAAAAATGCCCATAAACCTATGGGCATCATCTCCAAATTTAACTGTTATCAATAAATTAAGAAATTATAAGAAATTAAAAAAAATTAAGGTAAAACTAAACCGGATTCTTGAAACACGCGGTTAAATTTTTCGCTATCGCCAGCAACACATCACGCCGAGTAATGATGCCAACCAACTTACCTTGTTCGACGACTGGATACACTTTCGGTTTACCGACTTTCATCATATCCGCGAGTTCAATGATCGACGTATCGGGTGAAACAGAAAGCACCTCTTGATGCATACAGTCACTGACAATGTGGGTATCTTGACAGAAATAACTCACTTTAATCAGTTTATCGAGTAAATCTTGTTCAGATATAAACCCAATAACTCGTTTCTGCTCATCAATGACTGGCCCCCCTAAATGACGAGAATGCATGACTCGTTCAAGAGCGGCACTCAGTGACATATCGGGGCTGAAGGTAACCGCTTGAACGGTCATGTAGTCTCTTACTTTCAATGAATCCATTACTGTCTCCTTGCGTCATGAACTACGCCTATACAGTAAGTGTTGACTAATTTCTTGATTTTACTAAATAGAAATCAATATTTTTTATCTGAGAAACTAACGATACCAGTAGTGACTGGCCAGAGAAGGGGGTGAATCGTCGATAAGAGGAAGCCAGCACACGCTGGCAAACTCAATGGCTACCAGCGTTGGGCGGCTTGATGGTCGGAGTCGCGTGACTCAACCCAACGGGAACTTTGCGTGGTGCGCTCTTTTTTCCAAAAAGGTGCTTGGGTCTTTAATGTATCCATAATAAATTCGCAAGCCTCAAAACTAGCATGGCGATGAGCACTGGTAACGCCAACAAAGACAATCTGCTCACCGGCATCCATATCACCAATTCGATGAATGACTCGAACCTTTTGTAAAGGCCAACGACTCAGGGCCTGCTCACAAATAGCCTCCAGTGTTTTTTCCGTCATACCGGGGTAATGCTCTAAATGCAGCCCAACCACATCATCGCCTAAATTCATGTCACGCACTTTGCCGACAAAAGTCACAATCGCGCCAGCGCCACTACCTTGTGCTAAAGCGGCGTATTCATCAGCAACAGAAAAATCGTCATATTGAACGGAAACGTTTGAATTCATGCTGTTCAGCCTCCAGTTACCGGTGGAAAGAAAGCGACTTCATCTCCCGATTGTAAAGGATGCATCATTGGGACAATCGATTGATTAACAGCGGCAAGTAATTTATCAGCCTGTAAGGCAAGTGGCCACTTGCCTTCTTGTTGAGATAAATAATGACGAAGTGCTTCTACCGTTTCAAAACGAGCCTCAAGCTCTATTTGATCGCACCCGAGCAATTCTCGAGTTTGTGCAAAAAAAAGTACTTTGATCATTGTTCTGCCTTAAAGTGTCCTGATTTACCGCCCACTTTTTCAAGTAAACGAACCTGTTCAATCACCATATCTTTTTGTACCGCTTTACACATATCGTAAATCGTTAATGCGGCAACAGAGGCTGCGGTCAATGCTTCCATTTCAACCCCGGTTTTTCCTGCTAATTTACACACCGACTCGATACGAACTCGATTTTCATGTACTAAAGCTTCAAGATTCACTTCGACCTTTGACAGCAATAAAGGGTGACAAAGCGGAATGAGATCCCAAGTTTTTTTTGCTGCCTGAATCCCGGCAATTCTCGCCGTTGCAAATACATCACCTTTATGATGCTGCCCCGAAATGATCAGTTGCAAGGTTTCAGGTGCCATGCGCACATAAGCTTCTGCTCTGGCCTCTCGCTCAGTATCTCGCTTGGCAGAGACATCAACCATGTTAGCTTCACCACTGGCATTAATATGACTAAACTGGTTCATCATGCTCCCTTTTATAGGCTCAAGTGCGGCATAAAATTACAAGGACGGTGGCTGGCATCCAACTGCTGTTTAATAATTTTTGTCCAGCCGGTTCGACACGCTCCGGTCGAACCGGGCATGGCAAAAATCACCGTATGATTAGCAAACCCAGCCACAGCACGAGACTGGATAGTAGAGGTTCCGATCTCTTCATATGACACCATACGAAATAGCTCGCCGAACCCTTCAACCTCTTTATCAAATAAGGGTTTTAATGCTTCTGGCGTACTGTCACGCGAAGTAAACCCTGTACCTCCTGTAATCAAAACAACCTGAACGTGCTCGTCAGCAATCCACTGGGAGACAATGGCACGAATTTGATACATATCATCAATGACAATTTGTTTATCAACTAGCTGATGTCCCGCTTCTATAAGTTGATCCGCTAAATAACGGCCGGAGGTGTCATTGTCTTCCGTCCGTGTATCTGACACGGTTAATACGGCAATATTCGCCGGTTGAAATTTACTTTCTGCATGCCCCATTTATTCACCTTCACTATTTATTCGTTGCTAGGGTCTGTTGACCTTTCGCGATTAAATTTTGTTCGAAAGGTCGACAGACCCTAAGTCACACCACTATCCACCGATAGAAGCAAGATGTGGTGTGATTCCCGTATTCCCCTCATGCAAAAAGTGGCTTACGGATTTATTCTGTAGTTGTCTTTGGATACGTTGAATCAATGCTGATTGCTGCTCATCATCTTGCAACAGATCGCGCAATTGAACGCCTTGGTCACCAAATAGACATAAATGCAACTTGCCAAGAGCTGAGATACGTAAGCGATTACAGCTATGGCAGAAGTTTTTCTCATACGGCATAATCAGCCCAATTTCACCCTGATAGTCAGGATGTCGATAAACTTGGGCTGGCCCATCATTTTTACCGCGAGCCTTAAGTTGCCACCCATCAGCGATGAGTTGATTGCGCAACGCAATACCAGACACATGATGTTGAGTAAACAACGAGTCCATCTCCCCCGTTTGCATCAGTTCAATAAATCGAAGTTGTATCGGGCGATGTTTAATCCAAGCCAGAAACTGCGGCATCGTTTGTGCGTTGAGATTTTTCATCAATACCACATTGACTTTGACTTGCTCAAAGCCAACTTCGAAGGCACGGTCAATCCCTTGCATGACTTGATAAAAGCGGTTTTCACCGGTAATTTGTTGAAACATACGAGGGTCAAGGCTATCGACACTGACATTAATATCCGTCAGCCCAGCTTGTCTCCATTCGTCAATTCCCTTTGCCATACGATAGCCATTGGTCGTCGTTGCGACTTTTTCAATGCCTTTCTCACCGGCAACCGTGTGTATGATTTCAGTAAAATCTTTACGTAAGCTTGGCTCTCCGCCAGTAATTCTGACTTTAGAGGTACCACAGTGAGCAAAGGCACTGACAATGCGATGGATTTCAGGCAAGGTTAAAAAGGAGGAATTCTTTTTCCCCGAAGGTTGATAACCATCGGGTAAACAATAGGTACATTTAAAATTACAGACGTCTGTAATAGACAAACGCAAATAATAAAACTTGCGTTGAAATCGATCTTCAAATTGTTGCGCCACGGAACACCTTTCCAAATACGGGAGGCATAACCATTTCCAGTTAGGCCCTTGTGACGTGAAGTCACTGGCTTATGTCACTTATCATTATAGACTTAGCAACACTAAGCTCGGAGTTATGGCAACTAAAGAGGTCAGAGTATCCTCTCAATTGCAGCTAGGCGCTAAAATACTTAATATTGGTGTGTGATTCCAGTACCAGCACGAAAAAAACTTACTTGTCACTCAAATTACCTGAAAATGAGTACCATCTGTCGCTGAATTACTCTAAATTTTAAGGCATCGCAGGGCATAAGAAGAAATGTATGAGCCTCTATAAACATAAAAAGGTGGTCGCCATTGGCGGTGGTCACGGATTAGGCCGAGTATTGGCGGCATTAAACGTTTTTGGCAGCAACGCAACTGGGATTGTAACCACAACCGATAACGGTGGATCGACAGGGCGCATTCGTCATTGCCAAGGTGGTATTGCGTGGGGAGATACTCGTAACTGTATTAATCAGTTAATTACCGAGCCATCGATCAGCTCAATGATGTTTGAGTACCGATTTAAAGGCGCGGGTGAGTTAAATGGGCATAATCTAGGAAACTTGATGCTGACGGCACTTGACCATCTCTCGGTCAGGCCGTTGGATGCGATCAACCTTATCCGCAACATGCTAAAAGTCGATGTGAATATCGTCCCCATGTCTGAACACCCTGCAGATTTAACCGCACTATCGACGGAAGGGAAATGGGTCACAGGGGAAACAAGCGTCGATGAAATGCAGCAAGACTTGTTAAGACTAGATCTTGACCCAGAAGTCCCGGCGACTCGGGAAGGTGTCCACGCGATTGAGCATGCTGACGCCATTATTCTTGGCCCAGGCAGCTTTCTGACCAGTGTAATGCCACCATTGCTGTTACCAGAAATCGGCCACGCTATTGCCAATAATACTCAAGCTAAACTTATCTTTGTGGAAAACCTCTCGCCAGAATACGGGCCAGCAGGGCGAATGAGTTTGGCCAAAAAACTCGAATGGTGTGAACGAGCTTGCCAAGCACGTGAAATCGATGTGATTCTTGGAGCCGAACCTCACCCTGAATTACTGGATAAGTGGAACTGCATCACTCGTGACCTCGCCTCACCCAACCGTGACTGGCGACACGATCGCGTCAAGCTTCGTCAAGCGATTGAAGAGCAATTAATTGATTAATTGATTAATTGATTAATTGATCATAATGATGGGCCGTATGCTTGAGTTTATCAATCATACTCGCCACTTCAATAGCCTCGTCTATGGCTATCCCTTGCTTGAATTGATGGTCGAGCGCTTGAGCCTTTGCATGCAGTCTATCAGCGCCAAAGCTAGCAGCACTGCTCTTTAAGGCATGACTAATTTCAGCCAAGTAAGCGAGCCGTCCTGCATTTTTTCCATCAGATAAATTTTTCTGATATGTGGATAGCTCGCTTAAAAATATCTCGATTAAGAGTGGCAAGTTTTCTGCGCCAATCTCTTGTGATAAGCGCTCAATCTTATTGCGGTTGATCCATTCCATGGGCGATTACCTTTCCTTCTCTCGCTCTTGCTCTTTTTCATTCCAGGCTTGTAACTTACGATAAATTGTTGATGGGCTAACATCTAAGTAGCTCGCAGCGCGGGGAATATTACCATCACACGCCTTAATGGCTTGTTCTATCGCTTGTTTTTCTGTCACCCATAATGGAAAGATATCATGCACAGAAAGCACAGATTCCATCGTTTGAGACACTAAACGTTCTTGAGTACTCGGTAAATTCAACGGTGGCGGTAACATAGACAAGGTAATCTCTTGCCCATTATTAAGCACCACCACGTTACGTAACACATTTTGTAATTGGCGTACATTTCCTGGCCATTCGTAATGCTTAAAGCGTTCAATGACTTCAGGAGAGAGACGAACAAATTCCTTTCCTTCTTCTTTGGCCATATGCCCAAGCAATGAGTAAGCAATTTCAATCACATCCTCCCCTCGCTCTCTTAGTGGCGGCAAATGGAGAGGAATGACATACAATCGATAGTACAAATCTTCGCGAAAACGCCCCTCTTGAACTTCTTTCCAAGGATCACGGTTGGTCGCACACACAAAACGCACATCAACTTTATGCATTTTTGAGGAGCCGACTTTTTGAAAAGTCCCGGTTTGAATAAAGCGCAATAGCTTGGTTTGTAAGTCCAAATCCATTTCGCATAATTCATCTAAAAACAGAGTGCCACCATCCGCTAGCTCTGCTGCACCTTGCCGATCAACGGCAGCGCCAGTAAATGCGCCTTTGACATGGCCAAATAATTCGCTCTCAATTAAATCTTTTGGTATCGCAGCACAGTTAATGGCAATAAACGGTTTTTCGCCACGTTTACTCGCCGCATGGATCGCTTCAGCACAGACCTCTTTTCCGGTACCACTTTCTCCCGTGATAAAAATACTGGCTTTACTGCTGGCCGCAGAATCAATCGTTCGATACACCAATTGCATGGTCTGGCTACTGCCAATAAACCCTTGATAACTAGAATTATTCGCATGGCTAGGATTATTTTTTAATTTAGAAGCTTTACGAATTGCATTATTCACGGTAATCCGTAACCGATCCGCTTCACAGGGTTTAATTAAAAAGTCCTGAGCGCCATAACGCATCGCTTCCACTGCGGTATCGATCGAACCATGCGCGGTCATAAAAATAACAGGCACATCCGGTGAACGCTCTTTGACCGCTCGCAACACATCCATCCCAGTCATATCTGGCAAGCGCAAATCAAGTAAAATTAAGTCCGGTTTACGTTGATTTAAACTTTCAATGGCATCGCGTCCGGTACCAACAATAGTGATATCAATTTCTAATGGCGTTAAATAGGAACGATACAGCGCAGCGACCGAAACGGTATCCTCGACCATAAGTAGATGTTTTGATTTGAAGTGATTCTCAGTGTGTTGCATAACCCAGCCATTTATTATTTGCATTTTGATTAATCATTGCATTAAGAGTTGCATTTTGCAAATTTCATGTTGCTATTCTATTATTAATGAGCGGTCAATGTCGCGTAATATCCTCATAAACCAGCAATTTTATACTTGGCATGAAACATGCTTATTTAAAAGCGACCCTAACGGGTCACCTAGCCAACTGACGTTGTTAGTGAATACTATATTCATACTATATCAGCCAATAGACCTTTTTCTATTGGCTATTTTTTTGCCTTTACCCCGCACTAACGATTCATATCATGTGCTAACTATTCGCAATAAATTGCTGCCGCAATTTTTCTATTTCATCTCGCTTAGCCGCCGCTAACTCAAATTCAAGATCTTGTGCGTGTTGGTACATTTGTCCTTCTAATTTTAAGATTTCTTTCTCTAGTTGTTGAGGGGTTAAGTGTCTATATTCAGCTCTCTCTTCGGCGACTTTCGACAAAGGCACCACCCAGCTCACTTTTTGTTTACGTGCCTTAGTCGCATCGCCTAGCTCCATGATATCGCTAATACTACGCTTTAAAGCCTGTGGCTGAATGCCCATGCTCTCGTTATAGGCACGTTGTTTTTCTCGGCGACGTTCGGTTTCATCGATCGCTTTTTTCATCGACTTTGTTACGGTATCAGCATAAAGAATGGCTTTCCCTTCCAGATGTCGAGCCGCGCGACCAATCGTTTGGATTAATGAACGTTCAGAGCGCAAAAAGCCTTCTTTATCGGCATCTAAAATGGCCACTAAAGAGACTTCTGGCATATCTAACCCTTCTCGTAATAAGTTGATACCCACCAAAACATCAAACACACCAAGCCTTAAATCACGAATGATCTCAACTCGCTCAACAGTATCAATGTCTGAATGTAAATAGCGCACCTTTATCCCATGTTCATGCAAATATTCGGTGAGATCTTCAGCCATACGTTTGGTTAACGTCGTGACCAAAACTCGCTCATTTTTCACTGAACGTAATCGAATCTCTGATAGCAGATCATCCACTTGAGTCGTAACCGGGCGAACTTCCAGTGCCGGATCGAGTAATCCTGTGGGCCGAACCACCTGTTCAACCACTTCACCAGCCGATTTTTCTAGCTCATACTGACTCGGGGT
>NZ_NBUS01000042.1:51103-66495 GCF_002749895.1 Vibrio fujianensis
GCGGACACAAAAATCGTTTGTGGTGCGAGCGCTTCAAACTCCTCAAATTTTAATGGTCGATTATCTAACGCAGAAGGCAGGCGGAATCCAAATTCAACTAACGTTTCTTTACGTGAACGATCCCCTTTATACATTGCGCCAATTTGTGGCACCGTGACGTGTGATTCATCGATTACCAATAGACCATCATGAGGCAAATAATCAAAAAGCGTGGGTGGCGGCTCGCCTTCACTACGGCCGCTCAGATAGCGAGAATAGTTTTCGATACCAGAGCAAAAACCCAATTCATTCATCATTTCGATATCAAACTGAGTCCGTTGCGTGATGCGCTGTTCTTCCAGTAACTTATTATGTTCAAGCAAGTATTGACGACGAAGCTGTAGCTCTTGCTTGATCTGCTCAATGGCTTCCAGAATGCGCTCTCGAGGCGTAACATAGTGCGTTTTAGGGTAGATGGTATAACGCGCTAAATCACGCTGCTTAATGGCTCCCGTTAACGGGTCGAATAAACTGATGCATTCCACCTCATCATCAAACATCTCTACACGAACGGCTTCTTGTTCCGATTCAGCAGGAAAAATATCAATGACCTCGCCTCGGACTCGAAACTGACCACGCTCAAATGCCATTTCATTACGGGTATATTGTAATTCAGCTAAACGACGAAGCATGTCACGTTGATTGAGCACATCACCACGACGTAAATGCAGCATCATTTTCAGGTAAGAGTCAGGGTCGCCCAAACCATAAATGGCAGAGACCGACGCCACGATAATGGCATCTTTTCGTTCGAGTAACGCTTTGGTTGCAGAAAGACGCATCTGCTCTATATGGGCATTAACGGCAGCATCTTTCTCGATAAAGGTATCGGTTGTCGGAACATAAGCTTCAGGCTGATAATAATCATAATAAGAAACAAAATATTCCACAGCATTATGTGGGAAAAAACTTTTCATCTCTCCATACAGTTGAGCGGCTAGGGTCTTATTCGGTGCTAATAAAATCGTCGGACGCTGCGCTTGAGCGATCACATTGGCTAACGTAAAGGTTTTTCCCGATCCGGTGACACCCAATAATGTTTGATGCGCGAGTCCTGCATCAATCCCTTCTAACAGGCGCTGAATTGCTGCGGGCTGATCTCCCGAAGGTTGATAGTGCGAAACCAACTCAAATGCTTTGCTCATTATCATCTTTCCATGTTAGCGATTTTTATACCGGATATTCTCCGCATCCCAGCCTTGACTAGCAAGTAAAAGTGTTGCATTAACGTTTAAAATAGCTGAATGCTTTTCTCTCCAGCAGGATAGTGTTCGCTCAATAAAGTCAGCGCGTCCGTTCAAATCTAAACCGGCCATCTTAACGAGTAACAAAAGAATAAAAACGCTGGCTCTTACAGAAAAATCTTGCGTGGTAGATCGCTAAAAGTTCACAACAAATCGTAGCCAACCTCTTTTTACTTTGCTATTATCCTCAACCCTAGTGATACCCCTCCCCGGCATTAACCTGTAAATAATCCACTGGTTTTCCCCATTTTTCTTAAATACATTTAAAATTTGTATATTTCACGCTATTAACCACCCACTTTCCTTATCTGTTGATAAAACAACAAAAACATTTAAAAACAAACAGTTAAGCAGGAAAGAAATCGATTACACTGCTAAAACATAAAAATAAAAATAGAAAAGAAATAATTACCCAACAACCATCAACACACTTATCCACAAATTTGGTGGATAAGTAAATTGGGGCCAAACAGGATAAGGGATACAGAAAAGTAAAGTCCTTAATGTAAAAAAAAACTATTTTTTTCACACCGTATGAGTTGACACTTTGAATGCCAGTCGCTAACATCCGCAACAACAATCGATTCCCCCTTAGTTCAGTTGGTAGAACGGCGGACTGTTAATCCGTATGTCGCAGGTTCGAGTCCCGCAGGGGGAGCCAAATTCCAGAAGAAAGACGTCCTAGGACGTCTTTTTTTGTATCTAAATCTAGCTATTTCAAGGGATTGCATTCTCTTAACGTCTTTTCCTGACTCGTACTAGCTTAGAAGTTTAGGTACACAAATAGGTACATTGTCCGTATGTTCCAATTTACGGTGTACCAATCATGGCAAGAACAACTAAATCTTTAACAGATAAACAAATCTCTAACGCTAAACCACAAGATAAAGAGTACACGCTCTTTGATGGTAACGGCCTTCGTCTACGTGTAAAACCAAACGGTACAAAGACGTGGCTATTCAACTATACACGTCCACACAACGGTAAACGCGCCAACATGACGTTTGGCAGTTACCCTAGCCTTTCCCTAACAAATGCACGAAAGAAGGCTATAGGCGCGATAGAAACGCTGCAAGCTGGCATTGATCCTCAAGTCAAACTCAAGAACCAACAAACGATAGAGCAACAGCGCTTACTATCCACATTAGCTGAAGTCACAAACAGTTGGTTAACAGTAAAGAGCGCAACCATCAGTGAGAAAACAATGGTGAACCTTCAGCGAGCTTTAAATCTTCATCTGCTACCGAAGCTTGGCAACACTCCTATCACTGAGCTTACTGCACCTCTAGTGATAAATACCCTTCAGCCACTTCAGGCTAAAGGACACCTAGAAACACTGAAAAGGATCTGCCAACGTGTGAACGAAATTATGAGTTTTGCTCAGAATAAGGGACTTATTGAGTACAACCCTTTAGCCAAAATCAGTTCTGCGTTCTTGAAACCTACCGTCACCAATATGAAATCAATCAGTGCCGACGAACTTCCTGAGTTAATGAGAACCCTAGGACGGGCCAGTATCATGTATACCACTCGATGTATGATTGAATGGCAACTGCATACCATGACCCGACCTATTGAGACAGCGCAAGCTCGTTGGGATGAGATTGATTGGGATGAAAATCTATGGGTTATTCCAGCAGATAGGATGAAGAAGCGAAGGGATCACCTAGTGCCTCTAACTCCGCAGACTTTAAATCTGTTGAATGAGATGAAAAAAATAAATGGTGGAAGCGAATACATATTCGCTTCCTATAAAGACCCGATGAGGCCGAGTAACAGCCAAACTGCTAACATTGCCCTTAAACGTATGGGCTTTAAAGACCGTTTGGTTTCCCATGGTCTAAGAGCTCTAGCTAGCACGACACTAAATGAAACTAAACTCTTTCATAATGATGTCATTGAACTAGCACTAGCTCACGTGGACAAAAACCAAATTAGAGGTATTTACAACCGGGCTTTATATCTTAATCAACGTAGAGAAATGCTACGCTGGTGGAGTAACTGCATTGAAGAGGCTTCTAAGGGTAGCTGGTCGGTTTGCGCGGCTAACCAATAATACTTTCCTTTCAATCAAAAATGCCGCTAGTAAAGCAACAACTAGCGGCTAAGGATATATGAGTGTTTCAACCAACCTCATCGCTTACTATACGTGGGTTTTGGAATTGATAACCAAGTATGTAGTACCTAACTACCTTGAACGCCGCCGCCCTATGATGAGCTGGTGGAGCGGACATATAGAGGAGGCCGCCAAAGGCAGCCTTTCTGTTACTGGAGCCAAGCAATTAAAAGTAATATAAACCTATCAATTAGTCTCCCAATAGGCTATGCGTATCCATAAAGAGAGTTGGAAAATACTGTTGGGAGTTTGTGCAACTCAGGCTCGATAATTGCCCGATGAGCTACAGCGAGCCTCTTGCCATACTCGGTCACCTCAGCACCAGACTTAACAATACTATCTGATATGATCGAAGCGACAGCTCTGTCAGCCAAACCAATAGCATACAACTCCTTCGCAATGTGATCCGACAATCCTATACGGAGAGACAGCTGTAAATCACGCAAGGAATCAGCAAGTGGTTGGTTACCAAATAGGCTTTCTATTAAGTCAGCACACGCACCAACTATCAACATCACTTCGTAGCCCAAAGCACCGTCACAAATGTCAGTAATGTTTTCTATTTTCAAATTCCATTGCTGACTACCGGCCCTAAATTTGAAATTCTCTCTCTTCGCTTTCAATAAAATTTCATTGTACGAAACACCAGAGCACCATTGCTTAGCAACAAGCAGTGGTGCATTTTCACCGATAAGCTTACCCAGGCTATTATTCATGCCTAAGTTTTCTATAACAGGCCAGAGAGACTCTAACGTACCTAAAACATCCGCGCCTTCATCTAAAGCCCCTATGTTATCCACTAACCAACCTTCAAGAAACTGTAGCTCATTGATACCCAAAAGAGCTTTACCAAAACATGGACGCTTTTCGACTTCAATTTGCTTTACTCGCTCCGCTACCACCTTGAAAACTTGTACTAGCTTTTCTTTTTCAGTATCAGAAGCAAGGTTATAAGCAAATGTTCCATAGCAAAGTTCAGTCAAAGCCTCACCATCAAGCATCTCATTGCTAGCGAGGTTAGCAAGCAGATAGCTTTCAAGACTTTCTATGTAACCTACCCGTTGCTGCATTTGTCTCAGTAGGCTTGTGATATCAATCCCCTGGCGATCAGCGGCCTGAATACTAAGTCTTTCATATTTTTCGGGTGACTGTATCTGCTTAATAGGATCAATGTTGAATGGGTCTTCAATAAAAGGCTGGACCAACGTCAGGAGGCTGCTTAAGCAACTCTCTGATTGAGACGGGTCCAATAAGTTATTCATTTGAGCCCACTCTCTTCTCTTGGAACCAAGGCGACCATCGAATAATTCGGTGTCAGCAAAAATAATGCTACCTTCTGTGTGCTTTCCTGCTCTACCAGCTCTGCCCAATAGATTGTGAAAATCTCGAGTGGATATTAACTTCTTACCTTGAAATACACCTGAAACAACTAGGTATTTAATCGGTAGGTTCACACCTTGAGCTAAGGTTGATGTACAGACTACACAACGGCCGAGCCCATTTTCCATTGCATATTCAACAGAAATCCTTAAACCATTAGGAATGCTTGCACTATGAGGCAGAACTCCTCGTTTTATCGCTTTAGTAACAACCGAGCTACTCCCTAAGTGCAGTTCCGCCAACTTCCCAATTTTCTGGATTTCATCTTGATCACTGTAACGTATTGGATCATCGAGTTGCTCAATTCTCTCCAACGGTTTAAGGACTTCTCGGCAAATCTTTATAACTGAACTTTTTTGGCCACAAAATACAGCTACAGGACCGTGCTCAGACAGTTTGATGCCCAAATACGCTGCAACTAGTGACTTATCACCCTTAGGAGGGAAATATCGTTGAGCTGTTTCATTGCCTCGCTTAGGAAGCTCTAGCGATTCCATTACTCTAGGAACGAAAAATTGTTCTTCATCTATATTGAAAGGTTCAACATAGTGGAACTGCCCTCTACCTCTTCGCCAGCTAGCAAAAGCTATACTTCGCTCTGTAGATAAGCACTCTGCACCATTAACGACACTACCTTCTCCAGCATAAAGCCAGTCACCTATAGACTCCGCATTTGATAACACGGCAGAAATCAATACGTGCTGGGTCTGCTCTCTCAACTCTCTTTTTAAGCTCGTTAAAAGTAGTTCGTAAGTCACCCCTCTAGCACCAGTATCAAATTGATGTCCTTCGTCGTATATAACTAACGAAATAGCCCCAGCCAATTCTGGTTTATGTCGTAGCAGGTAAACTAGCTTTTCGGGTGTAGCAACCACAATAGTTGGTGCCTCATTCAGCGCTTCTTCTGCCTTACCAAAGAGCTGTGAGAATAATTCCACATCAAAACCATCAATCTGGGGAACATCGTTAAGTTGATTAACTAACACGTCGTCGCCAGCGAACGCCAAAGAAAGTGAGGAACTAATCTCCCTACATAACGAACGAAAAGGAGCAATAATTACCGCAACAGTCGCCCTTTCGGACAAAAAAGATGAGCGAATTATTAGCTCTGCTGATTTCGTTTTTCCCGCGCTAGTGGGGAGCTGAACTACCGCAGATTGTCCGCTCAAGACCCCTGCCTCTCCTAGCAATCTTTGAGCAGGCCAAAACTCACTAACAAACGTCTTCTTAACCAAGGATGGAAGCCAAGCCTCAACTGGTAAGCCTGTATAAGCGGGAAGTAGGTTAATTGAAGCGTTATTCATCTTACGTTCGACAACCGAAGCAACTATATCTGCTATCAGTAGTTCTCGATCACTGCCATTTTCGTGACAGAATCTACGAATACTCTTAGATGTGTTGAGAGTGTTAGACCGAGCACTTATGTCTGAACCAATATAGGCACTAATCGACTCAGATAGTTCTAACATCAAAGGGGCTAATGCGGTTTCTTCATCCAAGCGTAGAGGCTCTACAAAGCTTCCTTTTAACAACCACTCCAACAATTTCTCAATTCTTGAGGCAGTTAGATCAACTCTTAATTCATCAAGCTTGTTGGACAAAACAACGGAACTTCCAGGCATGTCTGCAAGATAGTATGATGCAGCACCTAACAGACAAAGATAATAGTCATATTCAGTTTGTAGTTTTGAACCAATCAGAGCATCGAAATACCTTGCTACATTTCGGATTTCGCCCTTTCTCAATTCGTAAATAGCGGCGTCTTTTTCAGGAGAAAGTTCTTCTCGACATAAATCGCCTAAGATACCAATTGTCATTAATAGTAATTTGGTTGGCGATTCTGTCAGGCGAATGTGATGCTCTTCATCTAAACCAAACTCGTACATCTTTGCTTTAGACTTAGTAATCGAAAGTAGTTTCGAAGATTGATTCTCAAATCTCATGAGCAGCCCTCTCGTACAGAGCATGAGCAAGTGCCATTAACTCACTTCCTTGAATGGCTAATAACTCTAAATCTTGAACATGTGGATGCTCAGCAGTGTTAGCTCCAGCGAGTAACGTTGCATCATATGCACTATCAGAACAGACCGCAGCAGCTCCAAATCTCAACTGATAAGGCTGATTTACTGAATCTTGAAACCTATTGATCATACCCACACTAGTTAGCTCATTTCGATCAATCATCCTTTGCTTAATTCCATGCAGAGATTCCGCCAAACGTAATTGGTCTTTCGCTGAGTGATCTATAGCTTCTTGAAGCATTGATTTAGGTCCAGCACTCAACTTAGCTTTAACCTCATAGACTAACAGTTCATCATCGACTGGGCTGGCTTGGTTATACTTAAAAGCTAACACGTCAGAACCCTTGGTAGATTCATTCGGCACACCTTTTCGGTCATAACGAGTTCTAGGAACCGTGTAGTTATGCAAATACGTCAAATAATCTGCGACTAGGATTTCAGCAAAATCTCCAGCTCGAATACTCGGACCTGGTGCGGTTGTACTACTAGGAAACCTCATCGATAGTAAATAATCAGCACGGGATTGCCCTGGAGCCTTAAATAAATCTATTTGATTATCGTCACAATAGTGATTCCTAAAGTGCTTAGCCCACGCGGACATTTTAATTTGATCATTTACATCGTGATGAAACCGATAAACAGGCGCTTGCTTACCGCACGCTAGTGTTAAAACACTTCCTGTATCTTGTAGCCACTGAATATGCTCATTAGTCCACGGCATTTTGTATTTCCTAATAATGCTCTTCAATATAACCGTACGCCTTGGCGAACAGCTCTTTGTCTTTTCCTAAACCAAACTGGGCTAGTGTCAGTAGCAGTGCCTTTTGAATTTCTCTTGGACCACTGTTCGAGCTTTGCCAGCCTTTAAAGCGTTTGGCTTTTACAATCTTGTCTATCTGCTCTACTACATCGCCGATTAGCTTAGGGGTGCTTTCAGGGCGAGTTTCTAGGAACAGTTTGGTCAGTGCTTGTTTATTGTCTTCTTGGGTTACTGGTGAGTCACCTGTTTCACGTTCGGCTTGCACCGTATCTTTGGCCGTATCAAGCAGCCCTTTTAACCAGTCGATAGCTTTGATTACACCTGCTTCATAATCCTGGCGTAGTTTTTCTAAGCGCTCACCGAGAGCGATAAACTTCGGATTACCGCTGCCACGTAGACGGCCCATTAGATCGATTTCTAACTGACTTGCGCGCTTCTCTTGTTCTTTTTCAGTCAGGGTGAAGATGGCATGCTCGTCCATAACCAATTCATCAATGTCGTCACGAATGCGATTAATATCGGTATGTTCATGAATCATCTTAATGGTTTCTGGACCTAAAGCAGCCCAAACAAGAGAGCCGGTTTGCCCTACAGGGCGTACTGATTCATAGATTTGAACCAGCCACTTGTAGTCTGCTCTGTAAGGCGTAAGGAAAGCATCTGGGTTAATCGCAGACCATAACTTAGCTAACACTCCGAAAGAGGCTGCAAATTCATCACGTTTCTCGTTGGTCGGTAAGCAAGCTTGCGCTGCCATAATCCCTTCAAAGCCGTCGATGGTTCTGTCGACGTTAGGGAAGAAGCTTAAACACTTATCAAGTTGAGCTGGCAGTAACTCTTTAAAGGCCTCGATACCTTCTACCACACCGTCGATTTCTTCAGGATCGTAAGCAAGTGCGGTACGCAAGTTCTCAAATACGCCAAGGTAATCAATGATGAGGCCCATTTGCTTGCTAACATTGTCAGTCTCGTACAAACGGTTAGTACGGCACATCGCCTGCAACAAGGTATGGTCACGTAATGGCTTATCTAAGTACATGCAGTAACAGATAGGTGCATCAAATCCTGTTAACAGTTTTGCGGTCACAATCAGCAGTTGAAGTGGTTGCTTTGGATCTTTGTAATCCTCAATCAGACTCTTTTGCTTTTGGTCATTACCATCAATCTCTTGCCAGCGTTCAAAGTCTGACTCGAGGATAGGAAGCTCAAGGTCTTGCTTCCATTTACGCCAGTCCTTGTTAACCTTACCTTTCTTACTTGCGTCTTCATCTTTGATCGGTGCTTGGTCGACGTTCATGACCACTTCTACCGCATCAAAACCTAGTTTTTTACCAAGTAAGTAATACATCTGCACACAAGCGTCTCGGTCATAGACCACAACCATGCCTTTCATCTGCTTTGGCTTTACATGGCTTACAAAGTGGTTGGCAATATCTTCACTTACCGCCGCCATGCGCTTTGGCGCCTTCAACATAATCGCTAAGCGGCCAGCACGTTTTGACAATGCCATTTTCTCGTCATCGTCTAGGTCGTTGTCTTTGACCATTTGTTCAAAGGCTTCATCAATTGCGGCACGATCCACACGAAGCTCGGCCAAACGAGGCTCAAACTTCACTGCATTTGTCGCTTTATCTCGTATGGATTGCTTATAGCTGTAGCGGTTCATATAACGCCCTTCATCCTCTTCGGCACCAAAGAGTTTGAAGGTATTACGGTCAATACCAGAAATCGGCGTACCTGTTAAGCCATAGAAGTGAGCATGAGGTAGCGCCCAGCGCATTTTGTCGCCAAGAGATCCCTCTTGAGTGCGGTGCGCTTCATCCACCAGCACAATAATGTTGTCACGACTGTTTAGGCCGTTTTCATTGCTCTCATCAATTTCGACGTCTTTAAATTTGAAGACGGTGGTGATTAAAATGCCACGACTATCCTGTTCTATATGCTCGCCAAGCTTTTTACAACTTTGTACTTTGATGAGGTTTTTTACATCGGCCCCACCGAAGGTTTCATTAATTTGGCTATCGAGATCTCGGCGGTCAACCACAATCAGCACGGTTGGATTTTTCAACTTATTATCCGCACGAAGCATGCGAGCAGCATAAAGCATCAGCAGTGACTTACCTGAACCTTGGAAGTGCCAGATAAGCCCTTTTTTCGGATAGCCTTTTTTTACACGCTCAACAATTTGCTTTGCGGCTTCAAATTGAGGGTAACGCGGTAAGATTTTAATGCGTTTAGGTGGGGTGTCTTTGCCTGTTTTCACAGTAGAGAACAGCGCGAAAGACTCAAGCATTTGTAGCAAGGTTTCTGGGTTCAATAAGCCTTCACAACTATCAAGCACCGTGGCTAAGCTAGCTGGAATCTCATCTCGCTGATCGGTTTTATGCCAAGGTCCCCAGTCTTTCACTCGTGCATTAATTGCACCGTAAGCAAAGGTGCGACCTTCAGAAGCAAAGCACAGAAGATTTGGCACAAAGAAAGGCTCAACATTTTTCCAGTAGTGCTTTTGGCCGCCCATAAAATCAGCAGCACCATCTTGCCAAGTGACACTTGGACGAGTAGTGGATTTTACTTCCCCCACCACCAGCGGAATACCGTTTACATAGAGAACGATATCGAAAAACGCCTCTGTCGCGGCAATGAAGTGAACCTGTTGAGAAACAACAAAGTGGTTGTTTTCAGGGGTATCAAAGTCAATTAGCTTGATAGTGATATGGTCGCCGTTCTCACCAAACGGTAGGCTTTTCTCTGCCATTAACCATTCATGAAAATTTTCGTTGGCTTTGACTAAACCAGTATGCTTAGCTTCCAACATCAAGCCACGAAGTTTGTAGATAACCTCATCAGCATAATCAGGATTGTTACCAATATCAGGATTTAACGAACAAAGCGCGTCTTTAAGCCAAGTATCAACGAAGATATCGTGTGTTTGCTTGGGTAAGCTCTCACCATGGCAGTAATTCCACTTCACTCCGCTTAAGCCTTGTAAACGGTCAATAATTCCATTTTCAGTGACGGTTTGTTCGTTAAACATTTTAAGCTCCTTAGATGCTACTCTTTAGCGCATCTACCATCTTCTTTCTTTTCGCAGCATTTTCTTCATTCTTAGAAGCTAATTTGACAACTTCATTAACACTATTAGCAATTGTTTCTTGCATAGTAATAGAAGGTAAGTCAATGAGCATTTCTTTCAGGGCTTTTACGTTAAAATGTTGCTGAGCTAAACCTCCAGCCCCCTCCAATATCTGGCCTTTTCCTAAAGGACTGTTTATATACGCACTTAGATATTCAGGATTTATCAAAGTTGTATTTGGTCTGATAATAAGAATGTCAACACAGTTAGCAACTTCTAAGCTTTCAGGAATAACACTTGCTGTACCTGGGTAACCTGTCCTAACAACAACCACATCACCAGGATGAACTTGTGACTTCTTGTTAGCTTCATGTCCTTCTTGAGTTATGTAAACTAGATTATCTAATGAGATGCGCCCACGCTTGACGTTCTGAGACCTCAATGCTGGAATACCATTTTCACAGTAAAGATCAGCCGGCTTATTTACGATTCCAACAGTTATTTGCTCGCAAATATCAGAAAGCTTAGTTTTTTTAATCTGTTCAGCGGGCAAAGTTCGAACTGCATCTAACAGAATTAAATCTTCTAACCTTTCTGCGTTGTTAGCAACATAAGTTGAACAATCATTAGACTCTTCAATTTTATGAAAAATTGCCAATAATGAACTTTGGTCATCTAAATTTGGTAACTGAAATTCTAAGTCAATTAACGATTTAAACTTTGTTCGAGGAGAAAGCGAGCCTGCTGATGTTAGTGAAGCTTTAGACCACATTTTTTCACTTTGAACAAGGTGAGGCAGTAACCCTTCTACTAACTTATCGCCACTTGCTTCCATAACAATAATGTCACTGGAACAAATCCCATCAAACTCTGCAATAGCAGCTTTCTTTAAATAAGGCCGACGTTTACCAAAAAGAATATGCCCCTTTTTAAACACTCGGGTAAAGCTAGGTGAATCATCAGCAATCATCCCCCAACGTTTTATTTTTAACGAACCAGAATCTAAGTGTTCAAGGCCAATGTAACGCTCGTAACCATCACCAATCGGGTCTTTAGTCGTTAACTTTACCTCTTTACAGATATCGCCGAATTTTACAGTTTGCTTATCAGTCATCGTTCTTTACCTCGTAACCTAACTTCGCGAGGCTATTAAATAGTTTGTTAGTTTGCTTCTTAAGTTGTACTCGGCTCATTTTCCATGACTCAATAGCATGTTCGATATCATGTACTTCCTCACTAACCTTAGCTTTCACGTAAAGTGGAATAGATAAGTTGTATTGGTTTTCACTAATAGTATCCAAATCAACCAACGCGGTAATGTCACTTTGATTGTCTGGTTTGAAATAAGCTTCACAAAGCACATCTAAATCATCATCAGATAAGCGGCTGTGGGCACGCTCGCGGGTTACATGTTCTACACCATTGATAAAGAGAATCTTGTTTTTGCGCTCAGCAGGCTTATTGCAATTAAGCACGACCACACACGATTCCATTGGCGAGTTGTAGAACAGATTTGGTCCAAGCCCTATCACCGCTTCAATGATGTCAGACTCAATCACCTGCTTGCGGATCGCTTGCTCAGAATCGCGGAACAGCACCCCATGAGGCCAAAGCATGGCTGCACGGCCCGTATCGGGTTTTAAGCTTTTGATGATATGGGTATAGAAGCCATAATCCGCACAACCTTGTGGTGGCACACCGTACATATTGCGCCCATACGGGTCAGCCGCAAACTTTTCACGGTTCCACTTTTTGATGGAGTACGGCGGGTTAGCGAAAATAACATCAAACTGTTTGAGTTGGTCGTTCTCGATAAACTTAGGATCGCCTAAGGTATCACCACGCATAACATCAAACTCTTCAATGTCATGCAGGAACATGTTCATACGTGCGATTGCGGACGTTAGCAAGTTTACTTCTTGGCCGTACAAGTGAACGCCACGCCACTCTTCACCTTGCGAGCGTAAATCCATCACAGCATTAAGCAGCATACCGCCCGTACCACAGGTTGGGTCATACGCACTCTCACCCGGCTTAAGCTTCATGATACGAGTCATCAAATGCACAACGGTACGGTTGGTATAGAACTCGGCTGCAGTATGGCCTGAGTCATCGGCAAACTTTTTGATCAAGTACTCGTAGGCCTCACCTAAGTCATCTTGAGCAACAGACTTAATACCTAACGGGATTTTACTGAAATGCTGAATAAGGTCTGATAGCAAGTGATCTGGCAAACGCTCTTTGTTGGTCCACTGCGCATCACCAAATACACCGTGCAAACGCTCGTTCTTTGCTTCGATCAAACGCAAAGCATTTTGAATCGCTTCACCAATGTCTTTGCTAGTGTTGCGAACTTTCTCCCAGCTTGCTTCTTCTGGAATATCGAAACGGTGGTACATCGGCATAGCCGCATATTCAGCATCACCTTCGTGCAGCTCTAGCGCTTCGTTATACTCTTCTAGATATACATCCGATAGACGCTTAAAGAACAGCAGTGGGAATACGTACTGCTTGTAATCAGACGCATCAATTTGGCCACGCAGGAACTCGGCAGCACCCCACAGTAGCTCTTCTAGTTTGTTTTTATTCATAGCTCAAAGCCCTCTTTGAGTAATAAGGCTTCTAACTCTTGTTCAGCGGCCTCTAAGGCTGCTAATTTTTGCTGGAAATCTTTCAATGCTTCTTCAACGGTAATGGTTTCTTCTTCGAGCGGCTTTTGTACATAACGAGCGATGTTCAAGTTGAAATCGTTCTCTTCAATCTCGCTATGTGGCACCCAACGTGCGACACCTTCAATGTCGTCTGCTTTAGGGCCTTTGGTACGCATCTTCTGATAGATGTCGTAAATCTCATCAGCTTGAGGCTCTGACAAGGTGTTTTGCGCTCTGCCTTTAGTAAAGATCTCTTCCGCATTAACAATCAGAACATGGTCTTTATGCTCTTCTGGTCTTGCTTTGCGCAACACAAGAATACAAGCAGGGATGCCTGTACCGTAGAACAGGTTTGATGCCACACCGATTACCGCCACGATGCGATTCTCTTTTAATAGCTTGGTTCTAATTTTACCTTCTGCACCACCACGGAAAAGCACACCATGTGGCAGCACTACCGCCATTCGCCCTTCATCGTTCAATGAAGCAAACATATGCTGAACCCAAGCAAAATCTCCGTTCGTTTTTGGTGCTAAGCCAAAGCTTGCACGGCCATAAGGATCACTTGTCCAATAATCATGTCCCCACTCTTTTAAGCTGAATGGTGGGTTAGCGATTACGCAGTCAAAGTTTTCTAGTTGGTCATTTTTCAAAAACTTAGGATCACGAAGTGTATCACCACGAACGATTTCAAAATCTTCTTGTCCGTGTAGGAACAAGTTCATTCGAGCAATCGCTTCGGTGGTCAGGTTCTTCTCTTGACCTTTGATTTTAAGTAGACGTGGGTCACCACCGTTCTCTTTAACATGGTGGATGGTTTCAAGCAGCATACCGCCTGTACCACAAGCTGGGTCATAAACACTTTCATTAGCTTGTGGGTCTAGAATATTCACCATAAGACGAACAATAGTACGCGGTGTGTAGAACTCACCTGCTTTCTTGTTTGCTTTATCAGCAAAGCGCTTGATGAGGTATTCGTAAGCACGACCCATATCATCATTACGCACACTCGATACGCCAAGGTTAACCTTGTTGAAATGGTTGAGTAGTGTCGATAACAGTTCGTCTGATAGACGTTCTTTGTTGGTCCAGCTCGCATCACCAAAAATGCCATGCAGCTGTGGGTTTTCTAGCTCAATGCCACGGAATGAATCTTTTAGAGCTTGGCCGATGTCTTTGGTTTCTGCAAACACATCTTTCCAGTGGCAACCTGCTGGAATTTGAATGCGGTGAAACATATCGCCTTTTGCAAGCTCTTCATCACCCACTTGCTCCATTGCATCTTCAAACTCTTCATCGTAAACATCACAGATACGCTTAAAGAACAAGATTGGGAAGATGTAGGTTTTATAGTCTGAAGCGTCAATTGGTCCCGTTATGATGTGGGCCGCATGCCAAAGGTGCGCTTCTAAGTCTTTGAGATTAATTAATGTCATTGCTTGCTCTTATTCTCTTCTATCCACGCTTCAAGGTCTTCACGTTTGAAACGCCAAGAACCGCCGACTTTGAAACCAGGAAGCTTTCCTTCGATTGCTAATCTATATGCTGTTTTTTCGGCCAACTTTAGGTAAGCAGCCACCTCTTTCAAGGTTAAAATTTGGTCTACCATTCAGAGTGTTATCTCATGTTGGTTTTATTCATCAGAATTAATGGTGAGAGAATATGGGAAAATTGGGGAATCGGCAATGTGAGATAACTCAATACAAGACTGAGTGCATAGAAAAACTACGAATCTCCACCAGTGAAAGCTGGTGGAGATTTGTTTCATAGTTATCAATGCAGTGATAGCTTCCAAACTATATTGATAATTCAGCAACTCGTAAGTGTAGAACTATTACTAACCTAAACAGGCAATGGGTCTTTGTGTTTCGTTGTACTATCGCTCTGCGAATAGTCTTTCAGACTAAAATGATTCAACTTACTGTATGTTTTATCAAAATAGCGCTTGTCGGACCAAACCTGAATATCGCCGATGACATACAAGTGTTTTTTGGCTCGGGTAACCGCTACGTTCAACAAATTTGGTTTTGAAGAGGCCCAAGTCGCCCCGCCACTGTTTCTTGTGTCACAACCAAGTACCAAAATGACGGTATCGTTCTCCTTGCCTT
>NZ_NBUS01000042.1:66505-80681 GCF_002749895.1 Vibrio fujianensis
CAGTCCCCACGTTGTGTTTCAAAAAGTTATTAAAGTCCTTCCCTTTCCAATTCGAGTTACTCAACAGCTCAGACTTGCTACGCCTTAGATCTTCTTTTAACTCTTTTTTTACCGCTTTAAACGGTGTTAACAGGTAGATGCTGTTTAAGTCACCATTGTGCGCTGCTAATTCGAGTAAAAGAGCCTTAACATCTTCACCCAACTCACGTTTGTACTGTTTGAGTACACAGTCTCCTTGTGAATCATTCCATCGATTGTATCCTAAGGCCTTATGAGTTCTTGGCTCAACATCTTTATTGTTGTCAGAGCCATGTATCATTCGATTGTTATAAGCTATTTCATTCGAAATGCTAAACATTGGTTCTATACATCGGCGATGTACCCATAACGGTATACCTATCCATTGATTTTCACCATCCATATCTATCATACAGCCATATGGATTAACGCGATCGGCTAACGTCTGAACTGACCACTTACAAGGGTCCCACTTCTCGGATTCCTCTTGCAATTTAGATTGCATTAGGTAGTCAATAAGCTCTGGTGGGGAAGTAAACACTGGTTCGATTTGCAGAGGATCTCCAACAACCACAGCCCGCTTAGCACGAAGCAACCCACCAACCGCTGCTTGGGGTATTGCTTGCCCGGCCTCATCAATCATGAGCCAACCTAGAGATTCTGGGGGCAGCTTAGAAAACATATTTCCCAATGAAGCAAAAGTCGTCGAAACCACGGGGACAAACATAAACAGTATCTGCCAAATCGCCAGTGCATTTTCGCTACTCTTGCCTAACACAACATCATTGATTTTTCTTATCTTTGATAGAAAGGCACTCTGCTTACCGACCTCTATCAACCAAGCCTCGTGAAGCTCTAACGCTGCCGCGTAAATGTCAGACCGTAATTCATTGATAGTTGCGTGCTGCCAGCAAGCATGCCTCTGCCTGTCATGATCCTCGATATCATCAGTAATTTCAGGTAAATGATACTCTTTAAACTCCGTTCTATAGGCACCTAACTCATCTAGAAGCGTCCTCTTCTCTAGATCTTTAGAGGCGATATCAGCCCGCTGCTGCGAAATTTTCTTTGCACACCCTTTTATCTCGATTTTTTTGGCTTCAACATCACCAACAATTAACCGGATAGCTTTTTTGACACTTTTGAACTCACTAAGCTTTTGGGATAGTGAGGCCTTATATTGTTTATTTTTCTTAGTGTTAAAGAACCGACTGAACCAACCAGGTGAGTTAACCTTCAGTAACTCAAGGGAAATTGAAACTTCCTCTTCCCTTTTCACTTCAGCATTTCTCGTTGAGTTAAGGGCATCTAGCTCTACAGAGAGTGAATGAGCATAGTTTTCAAGCTCATTTAGCGCTAGGTTCATTCTATGTAAATAAACATCAAATTGATGTTCATCGAAAGCATTTTGTAGGCTATCAAAATAGGCTAATTTGTCATTCAATTCATGAAAACGAGATAGCTTCTCGTTAAAAGCTTTTTTGGCCGTGTTAAAAGAAGGTCCTGTATAAGTTGAACGGTACTGCCAAAAATTCAAGAAGTCTAAAGACGGTTCTCTAACCGCTGGCTCCTTGTGTTTTTCATAGTGGGACTTAAAGAAAAAGCGATCGAGAAATCGTTGCCTCTTTTTATAAGCCCCCATGGCAGCAGAGATATTTCCCCAGCTCTGCATTTTGTCGTTCAAGGGTTGTAAACGACCTTTTTTTTCATCAGCACTAATTTGATTGGCAACAGAACGAAAGAAACTGGTATTAGCGTATCTGTCAGCTATCGACTTGGCTTGAGGAAGCTCTTTTGAGATATTTTCAACGGCAGCATTGTTTGATGACGCCACGACCATTTCAAAATCAGTAAGTTCTTGAACAAGAAATCCTTCTGGATTTAAACCATCGCTAGCTTTCGAAAAAGAAGCCAAAACTTTTGCTCTTTCAACGATGTTCTGCGCAATTATGTCCCGTAATAAGGTCGTTTTACCTGTGCCAGGAGGACCATTAACTGAGATTACACCACCTGTTTTTAGCTCCTTGAATACGGTATTGATAGCGAACTGCTGCATTAAGGACATGTTATGCGCGGGTTCTGTCAGCCACCGTCCTTCTGGTGTTTCTTTAGGGTTCAAGTGCTTATGGATCAACGGTATCGAATCGTTTGTATACAGGTCGATATGCTTATGACTGGATTGTCCAAGATAGGTTTGAAGAGGCTTGCTGGCTCTGCCAGTAGAAATCGCACTAATGGCACGCTCTATATCTCGAATGTAAAAGCTGTTTAGAATAGGTAACTGAGATTCGTTATCGCTAGGGTCATCTTCATTATCGTCTTCAGCTTCTTCTGACTTGCTTTTGTCCTCCAAAAGGTTATCTGACTTCGCTTCATACTCAAAAAAAGCCATCTGAAACGGATAAACCGTTGAGTGTTCTGAAAGCAACAGCTCCTGATTGGAAATACCAGCCCATTGATAAAGCCCTTCAATCAAGTTCATCAGACTTTTCACGCAAAGAGTATATCTTCCGTCTAAGTGAGGGTGGCTAGGCAAAGTTATTTTCCAGCGCTCCATAAACTCGTTAAGATCGTCGCAGCGACTATCAAATCGCTCCTGAGATATTGTTGTAGCTCTCCCCGCAAGTAACTCTGCTAGCGCCCAAGGCAACGTGCTTACCGAAAAGGTGTCAAGCCGGGGAGTACCAAATTCATCCAACATCAATTTGGCAAAGCAAGACGCCCCTTCATTGTCTCTTCTTTGCTCTATCTCTTCAGAGAAGCAATCCTCCTGGCGGTTGGTAGAAAAATACTCTGCAACTTTTTTATCTATCGCCGATTTATCGAACAAACCTAGATATAGGGTATAAACACACTTTTTTCCTGGAGTAAGGCCGAGCTTGTCACGAGCCGCGGGATTTAACCACGGAAGTAGGTAATTACCATGCGACTGCAATTCGTGACCAGCCACGTTTACTGGAGCAATTTTACTGTCGTCTTTGTCTGGTACCGAGTAGGCTTGAAAAAACTCCACTAAATGCCAGGACTTCAATATATTAACTAAGCTTTCTTTTCTATTCTCCACTAACCAAAACCTACAATACCATCAAACATCATTAACGTACGATGATATACAGCCTGATTGCATAAGGCGATAAAGAATGCCAGAAGAATGATAGAGTGTGACGGCTCCCTCTGAAAACAAAGCGGCACTGAATCACCTCAATGCTAAACACTCCGTCATCCACTCATCCACTTCACTTTCCACCCAAGCTACTGCCCTATCACCCAAACTCACTGATTGCGGGAACTCTCCGTCAGTCATCTTGCGGTAAATAGCCGAACGGCTCAGTGCTGTCTTTTCCATTACTTCTTTTAGCTTTAGAAATCTCATGGGACGTTCTCCTATGTCTGTGGTCCTCATGGGATAAAGCGCTGGCGTAAAAAAAGACGGTGATGTGTTAAGCCTTGTCGCATCAAGGCTTAATCAAAAAATCATCAGGTATATGTCATTGCCGTGTATCCCGTTAATGAACCTAACTTGGAGCCTAATATGAACGACTACACAAAAGAGCAGCACTATCAAGAAAACCAGATTCTTGAACATGCCGCTGAGATACTTGCTCACCGTTACGTACGCGGTGACGCGCTCACCAATCCTGATGCCACTAAGGAGTACATTCGCTGCAAACTGGGAGCTTATGAGCGCGAGGTATTTGCGTTATTGCTACTGGATAACCAAAACCGTTTGATTGAGTTTAAAGAGCTGTTCCACGGCACCATTGATGCGGCCAGTGTCTATCCGCGTGAAGTGGTGAAAGTGGTATTACAAGTCAATGCCGCGGCCGTGATTTTGGCCCATAACCACCCTTCTGGGGATGCAACACCGTCACAAGCCGACAGACGCATTACCGAAAGGTTGAAAGATGCTTTGGCGCTGGTAGATGTACGAGTGCTGGACCACATAGTGGTGGGGAAAGACAGTGTCTCTTTTGCTGAGAAGGGCTGGTTATGATTGAGCAACGTTATGGCGACATTGAACTCAATGGAGACCTTCACCGTTCACTAGAGCAGTTGATGGCTCGCTACTGCATTTCAGAGTCTGCTGAGCGCATTGTGCTGAACTGCCGCCAAAAAGGTTATTACTTACACCGACAAGGACTGCACCCGGTTGAAGTGCAGTTTAAACGTGAGTCACCGTCCAGTGATTGGCAGGTAGTGTGCTTTGCCAGTTTTTCTTATCCCAATGAAAGCAGTATCGCGGTTGAACCTGAGCTCTATTTCCATCTCGCCAATCGCTGGTGTTATCAGCCCGATTCGGGGGCCGCTAACTTATCTCACCCTGAGGTACTTGAACTGCTCATGGTGTGGATGAAAGCCTTTGCTCGCCACCTTTCACGCAACGTGTTTGATGAGATGCAATTAACCATGATCCGTCAGTTTTAGCGCCGCACCTGTTTTCTCTTTATTTCCTTTTTCTTTTTCGACTTCATCCTGACCTAAGGAGGTCTTGCTATGTCTTCATTAACCTTCACATCTTCCCTCTTACCGATTTCAGACAAACTGCATGCACTACTGATTGAGCAACTCACCAAGCAGTTAGTCAATGACAGCAGTGGCACACTCGCCGCCAGTCGTTATCTGGTGTTCAACTTTCGCGATAAAAGCTACAGCGCTGAAGAAGGCGGTTTTCATCCGGTTGAGATGGGGATTTGTCACACCACCAGCGGCGATTGGAGCATCGAGTACATCACCGATTTTGCCTACATTGGAAATTACTACCCCGAACTTGAACGAAGCTTAGATTTTGATTTTCGTGTCGGTGAGTTCTTTGTCGCTCATCGAGGTTGGTTGCCCATGCAAGGCCGCCCTGATGCAAAAGAGCTGTACCAGTTATGGGAAAGTAACTTTCTGGCTTACGTCGACATGGACGCCTTTGATGAGATAAACATCACCGCTCAATAATCAAAAGGTAGCCCATGAACAAACATTCCCCCTCACTACGCCGAGCGTTGTCTGTGCTCTTGCTGCAAGTCATCACTAAAGGCGGTCATTATCTTCACGCTCAATACCAAAAGGCTCGCGATGAGGTGAAAGAACACAGTGACCATGACTTGCTTGAGCTCGTCCGGTCCTGCTCATCGACTCAGGCTCTGCGATGGGCGGCCGTGCGCGAACTGCTCAGCCGCGGTTATCTATTGAAAGAAATTCGCCAAGCAATGCAGTAATGCAGTAATGCGTCGCAAAATGCCAACTCAATCACAGATATGCAACCTCCCCACCGAGCGAGACAGGATATGTCTCGCTCATCCATACCCTAGCCTCATTGCAATAAGGACCCGTTAAGACTGTGTGGCCACCAGTCTTCGTTTAACCCCTATCCGTGACATTCACTGAAGCTCTGCGCTCAGTGCGTGTGGCTGGGTAGACGAAAGTTGGTGATGCCATGCAACCCTCAGACTACACACTCTCGACTGATGAGCACTTTAAGCTCATCTTTGAAATCTATTCACACATTCCGCGATTGCGAGAAATCTCGGCTGAAGAGCTGCGAGTTCGCTTATCCGAGCTGGGCGTCAATCGCACTAAGCGCACCATTCAGCGCTATCTCAACGTCATCATGTATTACCCCGACTATTTCCAAGTCGAACGGTTTGAACGTGCGCGTAACAGTTACACCTACAAACGCAAATACCACAACAAAGTCTCGTCTGCTTCATGGGAAACCATGCTGCTCGGGCTGTGCTTTTCATCGGTGAAAGGCCTGCTGCCTGCTCACTTTGAGCAAGGCATTCACGAAACTTTTATGCCACTGCAAATTGGCGATGTGATGGAGCCTGCCAAAATTGAGGTGCGTCTCGCGCTGCCAAAGCAAGAGGACTACGACTTTGATGTGTTCGAACGGCTCAGCCAAGCCATTAATGCTAAGCGTCAGGTTCGCTTAAACCTCATTGATGACACCCAGACAGACTACCTCACCCCACTCGGCCTGATTTGGGAAAAAGGCATGCTCTACCTGGTGTATGAACACAAAGACGAGCGTGACGTGCTCGCCTTCTCCGACATCACTCAGGCAGACATATCGACGTTCACTTTTGAGTACCCGAGTGACTTTTCACTCTCCGACACGGCTATTCCCACTCAGCGATAAGTTCGCTGATTCACCCCTATTTTTCATCGTTTAAGGAAAACATTATGCAACAATTCAAATTAAACGCAGTGCTGCTAGCACTATTCACCGCCAGCTTAACTGCATGTGGCGGAGGTAGTAGCGACAGCAATAACGCAGTAGGTAGCCAAGCCGACCTCACTGGCGTAGCAATTGACGGCTATGTCGAAGGCGCTACCGCCTTCGTCGACTATAATCTTAATGGTCAATTAGATGACAACGAACCTTCGGCACTGACTGACCAAAATGGTCAGTTTGAGTTTTCAGGCGTAGACAGTGTTTGCGCCGATTACTCGCCAATTATTATTAATGTTCCTGTCGGCGCTTACGATTCTGACTATGGTGTGGTCAGCGAAGCCTATCAACTCACCTTTCCACCTAAGTTTTCATCAAACTACAGCAATGACATTTTGAACACGACGCCATTCACCACCGTGATTTGGAATGCGATTAAAACTGAGCTGAGTGAGCTTGGTGCGGAGGGTTGCCAAGCACTGGCCGCCAATTCATCCCTGCAAGGAAAAATCAAACAGCGCGTTGCCGAGCAAGAGTACCGTTTAGCAAACCGCTATAACATTGCAGTCAGTGACTTGTATGGGGACTTCATTAAACAAGGTAATACCGTTCAGCATCAACTGGCTCAATCGCTCACCGTAGGGCTAGCGAAAGCGTATGAAGAAACTCGCGCCTTTGAAGCCCTTTACCCCGATGCTCATGTTGCGTATGTGGAGTATTGGCTAGGTAATCCGGCCTCCGATGACATCAGTGTGGCAGATACTTGGTATCGCAAAGAGTATGTCGGTCACCCTGAATACGCACAAGAAACCGTGTATCAAGTCAGCAATGATTTAGACACCGTTGTCACCATGACTCATTACTTAAAAACCAATACCACACTTGGTCAATACAATGACAGCGAGACATTTGTGGTGATGGATGAAGATAAATGGGACAGCTACCCAAGTTCAACCTATCACTGCACTAAGCAATTGCGAGCCAATCAAAAAGGCAATACGGCTGGGCAAGTCTATTATGAGTTTGCGATAAACTCGCAAGGAGGTGTCAATGATGCGGCAGAATGTGAAGCGCTCGATATCGATGCCAATCGTTCAGGCACGCCGCTTACAGCGATGACAAAAGACCAATACGGTCGTTACATCACTTACGCTCAGTTTGATTTTGAGCCGGGAGATAACGCCAATGTCGATGGTTTAAACTACGCGCTGACTAATCAACTGATTGATGCGCCTACCGCCTTTGATGGCGTCAGCACTATCAGTCCAGACATTGACTTAACTGAAGGATATGGGGCGCTCAGTTGGATACGCACGGCTTGGGAATATCTAAACGATGGCAGCATGATTTACACAGAGCATCGCTCGACTGGGCTATGGATAGTGACCAACACTGCGGCCAATGGTACCTATACCGTTTCGTGTGGTATGGATAAAACCAATCTCGCAGTGATGGATATGTCTAGCTGTCTAAGCCTAGTTGGCCATTAATCGTCATTCGTTAACTGCCAAGGTGGGAAATCTCCCACCTTTTTTTTTGTGATATCTTTCACAAGTCCTACCCGACACTCTCCTCCCAGAAAAAGCAAGACACGATATGTCTCACTCATCCGTAAGCTGGTGGCAACCCCATAGCTAATACAACGGAGCAGCCCTATGCCGCAATCCCTCAGTGAAGTCGACGTACTCCAACGCGCCCTAGCCTATAGTCCTGAAGAGGTCCTTCCTATTCTGGAATACCTTAAAGTCAGCGAGAGTGAATGCCAGTTTAAACCCGATACCTTACGGAAAGATGCTCAGCGTATTGCTTGGCACCTACGTAAAGCAGGCAGTAATACCCTTGCCACCACGACAAGAATGGCAAAGAACAAACTTAAAGAAGCCTTAGGAAAAGACACGGACGACGATGTCGCCAGTTATCGAGCCGTGGTGCTCGATGTGGCTAAAAAAGTCAAAGCCGAAGCAACACCCAATTACTCATCATTTACCAGTCAATCTGCTGATTTTGTGGTCGATGCAATAGGAGGAGTTGCCTCCACCGCGGGGGCTTTTGTTTCTGGGACCGTTGATCTCATTCAAGGCGCAAACTACGAACAATACTCCACGGAAGAACTCGAAAAGCGCATCGTTGAAAAGCTGTTTATCGATGCTTATGAGCAGATGAGCCAAAGTGAAAGAGAGTCACTCTTTCGCAGCCTAGGTATGGATTTCAAAGAAATCCCTGTTGGAGCATCCAGCATGCTACTCATTCAACTGCTTTTAAAAAAATACGGCGGATTTGCCGTTTATAAATATTCCATCATCGTCGCGCACTGGCTCAGCAAAGCCATTATTGGTAAAGGGCTTCCTTTTGCTGCAAGTCCTATAATAGCGAGAGCAGTATCATCGTTTCTAGGTCCTGTTGGATGGACAGCGAGTGGAGTATGGGCTGCTAGCGCTCTCGCAGGTCCAGCCTATCGCAAAACCATTCCAGCAGTGGCTCACATTGCGGCCTTAAGGCAGCTCGTCCTAAACAGAATTAACATTGGCGTGGTCGGTGATGGTTCGGTAGGGAAAGATGCTTTCTTTAATGCCGTGTTTGGGTTAGATACACAAAATGTCGACCCGATTGCAGGGGCAACGAGTGAAGCTGAGCTCTATCCACTCGATGAAGATTACGCAATTAACTTAATCAACTTTCCGGGTTTTAATGATATTAACCCGTCGGTCAACAGCCTGACTCACGAACATCTGCACAACGTCGATATCTTTGTCATGGTCATAGACCTTGCCAGAGGCGTTTCTGATATTGATGTACAAATCTTAAATAAGCTTACCCGTTTGGGCAAACCAATTGTCGTTTGTCTAAACAAGGTCGATATGGTGCGCCCACGAGATTTGGAAAAATTGCGTGAAACAGCCAAACAAAGATTGGCAGGCGTGACATTGATAGAAACCGCGTTTGACCCCGATGACCGTATACACTCAAATGGCCCGGTTGGCGCTCTGGGTATCTTTAACTGGCTTAAAGCACAGCTCGAAACCCAAGGTAAAGATACCCAAAACTTCGCCACCTTTAGCCCCGAGCACAGAGAGTAACTCCAATACAGTCAACAGATGGGGGAGCCAATCCCCCTTATTCAAACAAAGTGCTTAGGTCGTTCCTTGGATACAATAAAGCCATTAAATAACAACAACTTAAAAACAAAGCCATTTACAAAAACCATTCTTACCCCTGCTGATTTAACCATGAAAAATCGTCTCTGCACTCTAAAATCAGAGTTAGTTCACAAAAGCACATCAACCAATTTCACTGAGACAGCCTATGTCTCACTCGTTCGTATTCTAACCTCAACCCACTATCATGCTTTCAGACGAGACCGCTATAGAGAAATAGGCCACCTGCCAACAACTTTATCGGTGAGCCTATCTCTTCAACTTTTCAAGTTAACAAGCTTCTTCTAATTCCTCTTTTGCCAATCTATAGGCTAAATCTAATTCTGGAGATGAGCGAAGCTTACGAACATCAACGAACTTTTTGCTACGCTCTTCGTCCACTAACTGCCAAAGCTGACGGTAGGCCACTGGCTTCTTATCCGACTTACGCCAACCTCTTCTCTTCCAATCATCTAGCCATTCGTTATAACCACGCACACAGAAATCGCTGGTACTGTAAATGACATCGTCATCAAATGCGTAACGTAAAGCCTCGACAATAGCAGTAAGCTCTAACTCCGTACTATCAACGTTACGATCCACCAGCACAGTAAAACTATCAGCTAATTGATGTTCTTCATCGTAAATAGCAACTCCGACTGCTCCTTGAGTTTTATCTTTATTGACCGAAACACCAATATAAAGCGTGTAATGTGATTGAATCATGACATGTACCTTCTTAACTTAATGAGTCACGTTATTGCTCCTCTTCAACAGATAAGAACCTGAGGTAAAAAAAGAAGGTACTGAATGTTTGAACTGGGATATTTGATAGGACTAGTTATCGTCGCGAGTAACCAAAATTTCGCTTACGGTTACCAAAGTGTTTGGTCTCTTCTTTTGCCAAATAACTAACATGCTTGAACAGGTCATCAAATGCATCGTCAAAGTTCTCAGAATGACGATCTAAACGATGGATCACAACGCTATCTTTCCTCTTGTCCTTTGAGAAATACACCAGTCCGTTAGCCTCGTCATAATCAACACCAACGACTCTAGCCCAAGCCTCGACGATAAAACCACCTAAGTTCTCTAGATGTGATGACGTTTTTCCTAACCAGTTGAATCTGTCCTTATTAAAAAGCAGAACGAGGTGGTAGTGGTCATTTATCGATGTTGAGCGCTCTTTCACCCAAATACTTCGCACCGTACAAGGGTGTACTCTCCCCCCTTCTCTTTTCTTTTTTTGACCCGAATGATCGATCTGCGACTGTAATGAACGAATAAAGTCCGTCATTAAATAACCCAAATCTTCTCGCTCTCGCAGTTGGGGAAATTTTAGATCCACACGTAAAGCCATAAGGCGTGGGTAATCATCCAGTGCCCGTTCAATGGTATCGTGTATTTTCTCCAAATAATCAATACACAGAGGGCCATGTGCTGTTTGAATAGGTCTACCTAAAAAAGTACTTTTGGTCGTTAATTTTAGATTCTTATTTTTTCTAGATCGTACATTCATTTTTTTACTCTCATTAGTTAGTTCATAGATAACCTTATGCCGTTATTTAAAATCAACATACTGAACTATTACTGTTTAATTTAATAACTATTGTGTGATATGAACTTTAGATAGGATATTAATGATGGATAGGACATTAATAATATTAACCAGACAGACATTGCCATAATCTTACAGCTTAAAAATTCAAATAATTCAAAACCATTCCAATATGAT
This sequence comes from Vibrio fujianensis, assembly GCF_002749895.1. Taxonomy (GTDB): domain Bacteria; phylum Pseudomonadota; class Gammaproteobacteria; order Enterobacterales; family Vibrionaceae; genus Vibrio; species Vibrio fujianensis. The sequence continues at coordinate 77,556 of NZ_NBUS01000042.1, forward strand.
TACTTATAAATAAATGGAGTAAATATCTCTAACAGATAACAGATCAGCAATAAGAGACAATTTTAATAACTTTCAAATTAAATGATAATTGATAAGAAGGTATTGCAAGGATATTTAGAAACTGCTTGTATCACGAATAGTGATTTTTTTAGCTACCCATGAGACGATATCATTGTACTTCCAGCGAGGAATATCTTTAGATATACAAGGTGGAAAATCTCCAGTTTTGATCATCCGGTACAATGTATCTTTGTTAAAACCAATCATACCCAGCAAAGTTTTTCTATCTACTAGCTTTAATGGGCTTTCCAATGTAGGTGACGTTGTCATACCTTCATACCAAGCTCCATCAACCCATGCTTGTACCTCCTCTTGTATCCATGCTGATGCACGCTTTCCAATATGAATCTGACGAGGGAACCGTCCCTCACCAATTAAAAGATACAAATGAGCACGGCTGATACCTGTAAGTTCCGAAAGATCCTTACGTCTAATAAGTTTCATGATGCGAATCCTTAAGCTGTTTCATTCACACCAAAGGCAAACGCCGTTAATTAATGCAGTTCCTCCTGCATCCATAACAATGCATAACCAGTATTCTCCACATAAACAAGAAGATTCAAAAAGAACTATACAAAGTAAAATTTCATGTTTAGACTGTCACGATAACCTTGCACGTTAAAATTTATTACAATAACCATATACCACAAACCATTTCAAAAATATCTTTGCTATAATCCACTAAAAACATTGTTTAAAATCATTTAAATTCCATCCTAAAAACAGCATAATTCCTGCTTATTTCCACTGGTAGTTACACTGAATAATTATGCACACAAAGCGACTAAAACAATTCATGAAAGCAAAAGAATCTCATCTTCGCTTTTATGTCCTTTTTCTCTCTTATCAGGACAAGCAATATAGTGATTACAGAGATCTGTCTTTATTGGATTACAAAGATTTACAGCATCGCTTTATTGAAAGTCTTGCTGCCCATCTTCGTATTACTGAAGTGGATAAATTGGAAGAAGGAGGATTAACACCCGATCAAAGTGATGCTCTTAATAGTACGCTTAACCGCCTGTTCGATAATTTAGATAACTACTTGATAACCGATGAATACACATCTTGGCTGACGTCTGATAGAGAAATATTATTTTTCCATTCTATGCTTAAAGTTATGTCTATAAGCAAAATTGACCTCATTGAAAGACCTAAAGATGTTAAATTAATCGGTGATACGTTATGGCCAAAATTACGAGATAAAGAATATAAAAAACACATAACAGAACAAAGGAAAGAAGCAGAAAAAAAAGCCAAACATTATTTAGAGAGACATAATATTAGACCTAGTGATGATGGCTATTACGAACAACTAGAAAAAGAAACTGAACATTATTTTAGGCGAGAAGTAGATCTTGACACAAGAGAAGAGATAATGGAGTTAGAGGACACCCCTTTAACTTCAACATTAGAGACCACAAAATTAGTCTGTAGCTTATGTTCGACTATAGATAAGAAATGCCATATAACTATTATTAATTACTTAACTTACTGTTGTATCGCAAAAAATATTGAGTTAAGAACTGTGCAACTTTTGTTGTTGAATATTCGAAATTTGTACATACTTTCTTATCAAAAGATATCATTAAATTGGGATATATTAAAAACAAACAACAAACATTTGATCCGTAAAACATATGATCGATTGGAATCACAATATAAAATAACAAATCTTTTTTTCCCGACGGAAGATCCTGAAATTCAAAAAAAATGTATAGTCACAACACTGGACTTGCTTTTTGCAACAGCAAGCAATTTTGAACATCGATTTAAGCTATTGGCGGATAAATTTTCATTGGATAAATCAAACAGTGAAGACCACTCTATAGCTTTAAACGACAAACAATGGGATATGCTGGTTGATCTTGCTGGTGGTGATACCAAGCCGAAAATAAATCGGGCGCTGAATAAGATACTCAAAGATGCATACAAAAACAGATTCCATGAAAAGTAATACCAAACGGTGCTTATAATTACAGCAATTGACTTTAGGTACACAGATAGGTACATTTGCCTCAAACCTAAGCTATCCCAATATAGTCTTAGGCCAAGCAGGACATAGTATCTATCTGTTTGGGTTCGGCCCCCGCAGGGGGAGCCAAATTCCAGAAAAAAAGACGTCCTAGGACGTCTTTTTTTGTCTCTAAACCTAGCACCTAGCTATATGAAGGGGTGGCATTCTCTTAATGTCTTATCCTGACTGATACTAGCTTAGTTTATCGAAGCAGCCCCCTTCACCGACCTAGAAAAAGTAAAACTGGCTAAATTAGGTTCGGAATGACGGATTTAAACCCGGATTATCATTCTCACTGCATAGTTTAGATTTATAAAACCTTTCGATGACTTTCTCAGCGGTATAAAATGGGTATTTAACTATTATTTTCTCGTCATCGATTATTCTTCTAGTAAAATAATCACCACCATAGAAATATTTATTCTCGAAATTATAATCTCTTTTTACCTTGCCATATTCAAGAATAAAAACATATGGAGTAAACTGAATAAACCAAGGGGTGGTATTATCTGAGCTTGCATATCTTGTCTGAATAAAAATCCTCAAATTACTGTCTGATGTTTTACAAGAAAAAACAAACACATCTTGTCCATATGGATTAAAATCTTTTTGTTCAAATAATAAACGTCGCTTACCAGCGATTGTTATGAATGCGTTAAGAATACCATCATTGAGGCCCGCTTGTTTGACGATACTCTCTTTCTGGAAGGAAATGAGAAACCCATCGCCTTGGAAATCTTTTATTTTCTCATCTTGAGTTTCTTTATATGATAATACAATTAAATCTCCAACATTTTCATCACTGGCTCGAGCTATACTAAAGCACAGTGTTAAGATGATAAGGTAGACATAACTTTTCATAAAATCGTAACCTTAAATTATTTTTTTATTAATACAGCCATCCATACCCAAACAACTTGGAGTTGCAGGTCGTCGGCAAGTGAGTCAGTCCACCAATCGGATAGGTAGACGATGCGATTGGGCTGAACGAACGTAACCAACACTGCGACAGCTTGAAATAGGAAAGGTATAAAGTGTCCACCACTCCC
>NZ_NBUS01000042.1:80691-82440 GCF_002749895.1 Vibrio fujianensis
CCAGTTACCACCCGGCAAATGAACTCAATGATGCAACAAAATCTGCTGATGGTGGTAAGTAAAATTCAACTTGTTGAATAAGTTTTCATCATCTGCTAGATTGCGGGCGAATGAATAGGCTCCTATACAGGCAACACACACATTGGTTTATTTGTGCAATTTAGACTCTCCTTACTTGAAACAGTAGCGGTGTTATACCCAAACAAATTGCACCGATCTGCGACGTCAAGTTAATTAGCTGTATAAAAATCCGCCAAAATTGATTATTCCGTTCATCTACAATAAAACAAAAATAGGAACACTTGTGAAATATTTATACATCTTCTTAGTGCTGTTAACATCGATAAACTTATCGGGTTGTGGTTACAATGATATTCAACGTCAAGACGAAGCGGTAACCGCAGCATGGTCTGAAGTGATCAACCAATATCAACGTCGAGCAGACTTAGTTCCGAACTTGGTCAATGCGACGAAAGGCTATATGGCACATGAAGAGAAAATATTAATTGAAGTGACTCAAGCCCGAGCAAAAGTTGGTAATATGCAAATCAATGCGTCTTCGCTCCATGATCCAGCAGCATTGCAACAATTTCAAGCAGCTCAAGGTGAGTTATCCAATGCATTATCACGCCTGATGGTCGTCAGTGAACGTTACCCTAACCTAAAAGCTGATAGTTTATTCCAAAACCTGCAAGCCCAAATTGAAGGCTCAGAAAACCGCGTAACGGTCGCTCGAAATCGTTATATTCAAACGGTTCAACAATATAATACCTTAATACGTATTTTCCCGAACAACCTCACGGCAGCACTCTTTGGTTATGAAGTGAAACCAAACTTTAGTGTCGAAAATGAAAAGAAAATCTCCCTTTCCCCTACGGTCAACTTCGGTGATCATCATGCGCCTATCACGAACTAACCTAACGTTAACACGCCAATGGATTCAAACCGTCAGCTTGATTGTTATGCTATCCATTTCGCTCTTTTCTTATGCTACAGAGCCGCCACAACTTAAGCGGCATATTACCGACCAAACGAACACACTGACCAAGGCGCAAATCGAACAACTCGACCAACAATTAGTGGCATTAGAAAAGCGCAAAGGAGCACAATTGGTGGTGTTAATCGTTCCCACCACTGCCCCACAAACCATTGAGAGTTATTCGTTCTCGGTAGCCGAAGCAAATAAAATTGGCCGTAAAGAAACAAATGACGGTGTGTTACTGTTAATCGCTAAAGATGATCGACGTTACCGAATTGAAGTCGGCTATGGCCTTGAAGGCGCGATCCCAGATGCCACATCGGCGCGAATCCAGCGTGAATACATGAGCCCGCATTTTAAACAAGGCGATTTCTTCGGCGGTATTCATGCCGGTGTTGATGCCTTGATTCAATTGATTGATGGCGAAGCCTTGCCACCACCTTCTGCAAAAAGTGAAGGGCATAGCTTAGGCAAAATCTTTCTCGTCATTCTGTTACTAAGCCCATTGATCCTAGTCGCCATTATTTTACGCCGGATCGTATTCGCTTTTATTGGCGACCGTGGCTTAGTTGCCCGTATGTTTGTCGGTGCCATGATCATGGTTCTATTTTCTTTTTTCATTGGGTTGGAAGATCAGGCATACACCGCGCTAATCAGTGCCGCAATGGGAGCGGCCTTCCTTGCGATACCGGAGGGTTGGTTCAACTTTGGTGGTGGTTCAAGCCATGGCTCGTACAGTTCAGGTCGTTCAAGCAGTTCGGGTAGTTCGG
>NZ_NBUS01000042.1:82450-83040 GCF_002749895.1 Vibrio fujianensis
CTCGGGTGGTGGCTTTAGTGGCGGCGGCGGTAGTTTTGGCGGCGGTGGCTCATCAAGTAGCTGGTAACGATACCCCCAAACCAATACATCACTTTAACTGTTTCTATACCCAAACAACTTGGAGTTGCAGGTAGGCGGCAAGTGAGTGAATCCCCATGAGCATAGACAGGCTATGTGATTGGGGTGAAAGAACGTAGCCAACACCCCTGCAGCTTCAAGTAGGAAGGGTATAGCAATGATTATTTTTTACGAGGTTCTATGAATACCAACAACACTGATGAAAAAAATCGTCGTCCTCTCGCGGTAAGGGAGCTTAAAGTCACCAAGGGCATCGCCATCTGGTTAAGTCGGAAGCAGATTACCCCTAACCAAATTTCACTGATGAGTATTGCTTTTGCGCTACTGGGGTGTTTGATATTGATGATATATCGTCAGATGCCCGCATCATTTTGGTTAATCCTGACCGCGATATGTATTCAGGCGCGCTTACTGTGTAACTTATTTGATGGCATGGTGGCCGTCGAAGGCGGGAAAAAGACCCCCGCCGGTGAACTTTTTAATGATGTTCCTGACCGGATTGCCGATCCGTT
>NZ_NBUS01000042.1:83050-84228 GCF_002749895.1 Vibrio fujianensis
TTCATTATTGGTGCGGGATTTGCCACCGCTTCGGCGATGGGTATGACGCTGGCTTGGCTTTGCGCTTTACTCGCCGTGTTAACCGCATATATCCGAGTTTTAGGCGTCAGCATGGGAGGTGAAGCCGATTTCCAAGGGCCGATGGCCAAACAACATCGAATGGCGCTCTTAACTTTTACTTTACTGTTTATCGCAGCCTTATCCTTATTTGATGAAGTGCCAGCCTTTTTTATCTATACCATGGATGCGGTGTTAGCCGTGATGTTGATTGGCCTAATTGTGACCATCAAACGTCGTTTACAGCACATCTACCAATTTCATGCAACGCGCCTCTCGTGGCCTAACGAACAAGGTGAATGACTATGTTCCATCTTCCGCAGCACTCACTGCATGTCATGTTGGCCATTTTAGCCGCTTTAATCACAGGCACCGTGTGTTATTTGTGGCTCTCACGTCGCCATCCAGAACGAGATTATCTTGAGCTGAAACTGCGCATCCGCTCTTGGTGGTGGATGGTTGCTATTGTCTTTATCGTGTTGCAGTTGCCACTCAATTACACGCTGTTTTTCGTCGGCTTTTTGAGTTTTATGGCACTCAAGGAATTTCTATCCATCGTACCGACACGAATGACGGATCGCCGAGTCATTTTTTGGGCATATTTATCTATTCCGTTTCAATATTACTGGCTCTCAATGGGCTGGTACGGCATGTTCATTATTTTTATTCCGGTTTATGTCTTCCTTTACCTACCCATGGTTATGGTTTTCATTGGTGATACCAAGGGCTTTATCCGCTCTGCTGGTATCATTCACTGGGCGATGATGTTAACCGTTTTTTGTATCAGTCATATGGCATACTTGCTGGTTTTACCCAGCTTGAACCCCGATGCAGGAACTGTGGGTATGCTGTTATTTTTATTAGTCATGACACAATTTAACGACGTCGCACAATATGTGTGGGGGAAAAGTTTCGGCAAGCATAAAATCGTTCCGAAAGTGAGCCCCAATAAAACGTGGCAAGGTTTTATTGGCGGCACGTTAACCGTCACACTCTCTTCGTATTTCGTTGCCCCTTACTTAACCCCATTGACGGCCAATCAAGGGCTTGTGGCGGGTCTGATTATTGCTTTGAGTGGCTTTATTGGGGATCTGGTTGTTTCTTCGGTGAAACGTGATCTG
>NZ_NBUS01000042.1:84238-93661 GCF_002749895.1 Vibrio fujianensis
TTAAAGACACAAGTCAGTTTATCCCAGGACATGGAGGAATTTTGGATCGTATCGATAGTTTGATGTTTACCGCGCCGTTGTTCTTCCACTATCTTTATTACCTTTACTACTGAGGTGTGTATGGCGCGTCTTCTCAAAGTGCTGTTTTTTTTATTGATCGTCAAACCCCTTGTGTTTATTGGTTTGGGATTAAATGTCTTGCAACGACAACATTTACCGAGCCAAGGCCCGATCATTATCGCAGCGAACCATAATAGTCATTTGGATACCTTAGTCCTGATGGCTCTTTTTCCGTTACACTTAATTCATCGAGTTCGCCCTGTCGCTGCGGCCGACTATTTTCTGGCTAATCCATTTGTCGCTTGGTTATCACTCAATATTATTGGCATCATTCCGATCCGTCGAACGCCTTCAAGCAGTGAGCGCGATACCGTGCTACAAGCCTGTCATGACGCGCTAGAACAAAATGACATTCTAATTATTTTCCCTGAAGGTAGTCGTGGTGAGCCGGAAATTATGAGTGGCTTAAAAAAGGGAATTTATCACTTAGTCAAACATCATCCACAACGTTCGGTGTTACCGGTGGTGATGCGTGGATTAGGTCGCTCCCTGCCCAAAGGAACCGCGATGTTGGTACCTTTCAACTGTGACGTTGTCATTGGTGAACCGTTAAGCGGCTTTACGGATGCAGAGGATTTTGTGCTCACGATGCAAAAGAGTTATCAGCACTTAGCTACACACTGCATCACACATTCCCAAGCGGCGGTCGACGATCATCAGCAGGATTTTTAGCTATCTATCACCAACATTCCCAATCACATCGTAAAATGAGGTGATTGGGAAGAACCGATACCACAGCAATTTTCAGTAGAAAGGAGAGCTAAGTTTTACTCACCTTATTTTGGGGGGGTTGAAACAATTAGCCAAACCATACGTGTAAAGTGTATAGCAGCGAGGCCTAGCAATACGAATAACAATGCTAACACCAGCCACTGCTGCATGAAATCTTGTTGGGTCAAGTCGGTTTCTAGCACCAATTCGAGGCTATCGGCTGTGGCTCTTGCAGAAATAACCACACCTTGTATCTCGCTAAAATTTGACACTTGGTTGAGGTATTCACGGAAAGTGGTCAACCCATCGATACTAAATTGGGCATTTAATTGGTCATATAATTTTTCAAGCTTAGGAGGAACCTGGGTAGCGCTTGCTAAATGAATCAACACTGCTGGTTCAGAGAGTGGATCACTCAAGTGGTTATCAACCAATTGCTGGCTAATCTCTTTATAAACTAATGCCATGGCCTGTTCTAGCGGATAAGTTTCACGCTTATGAGTCACCAAATAGGCAGTTTCATACTCATCTGATACCATTTGTTGCCAACATTGCTCAGCCGAACAAGTGCTCGGATTTGGTAAATCCGCTAATAACTTCTGCCACTGTTTAGTTAACTCTTCTTTAAATTGAGGACAATGCTCCGAGTAGTCACAAATAGGAGCAAATAATTCTGTCATCTTTTTGAAATATCGACCACTTAAACCTCGAATATCTTTTCTGGCACTGATGGTCTGCTTATTTAGTGATGCCAGAACAGTCAGGCGATAATAAGTATTAGCATTTAATTCTGGAGTAAGGTTGGCATTATTGTAGTTGTTAATAAATGCTAATTTAGTTTCCTCTACACTATCTGGCACACTCAATGTTGGTAACGCGTGATCAAGTAAATAAAAACGTTGGCATAAAACAGAATCAAAGCCATCCCAGTGGTTTTTTTCTGTTTTTAAACATTGCCGATGACCAGACAACACCACTTTTTCGCCTATATTGGGATGCTGTTCTAACAACTCAGAAGCCCCATTAGCGGTAATCTTTCTCTCGTGCCAAATTTGTTGCAAACTCGCATCAAAAATAGGTTTTTCGACCATATTAAATGCAATTTGAGCGAAAATTAAAATAGCAATTAGCATACTAACATGAGGAGTAACTTGCGGTCTTGCTTCCGGCTGATCGGCGGCTAGCGATAAATTTTTATCGATAGAAACTAGTTTTTCTCTTTCAGGATACACCTCAAAATTAACAAAATGATCTATTTTTCGTTCGATTTCCTTTTTCCATTTAATGGGTGCATAGTAAGCGTATGAGCTAGCCATCGTTAATTGAGGCGGCTGAAAATATACCAGAAGCTCATCGCCACTCTCTTCTAGACTATAAATTTTTCCATTCATTTTCGTCACCAGCACAGGTTTAGAGTGAGCGCGACGCATTCGAATAAAAAGCCAATAATTCAAAGGAAGGAGAAATAAGCTAGTGGCTGTTGCCAGAGCAGGATATCGCGAGTCGAATAACAATAAGAATAAGCACATGTTCAGCAGTACTGCGATCATACTGCCCATACCCAAGCCGGTGGGTTTTAATTGCTGATGTTCAGAAGCGTTGGCTTCACGTTTACCGGTTATTTTGATGTTGCTTTCTTTTAATTGACCTATTTCAGCATTATGTATTTTTTTATGATTAAGTTCTCGATTTTTCTGTTCGGTAGCGTCCTCTGTGATATACCAAACGTTATTTAATGAAATAAGCCAAGCTTCATCATTTTCATATATCACTTCAACAATATTTTCTTCGGGTTGCAGGTATGGCTGAGCGGTATAAGGGATATCGATCAAATATCCATTTATAGTGAAAAATTGCTCTGTGGCAAAACCATTTTTCTTTAATACTGACTTGGATATTTCACCAATAATTTCATATACTTGAGTATCTTTAGGTTCGAAATTAAATTTAGTTTTTAACGCATTTCTTTCCGCAAACGTTGTATGACGCGTTGGTTGAAGATCTTGGGGTAAACTTTCTAGTTTAGATTTAGCTGTGTCTTTTTCAGCTTTAAAACTAATTAAAGCAACAAGAGAAACAATCGCTATTATTAAGCTTATTATCAATATAAAGTTATTCATATCGCAAAAATTAAGTCATCAAAAAGATTGGTCAATGTAGCAAAATACCATATTGAAATCATTACAATTTGCGTCGTTGATTATCCACAACCATCTTGTATGCTAAAACAACGATGCAAAATGGTTTGAAGCCAATTTGCATCGTTGTAAGTTAGTGTTAAGAGAAAAGCAAGAACGTACTCAACCTCGCTAAGCAGCGCGGACGACGATATGCATTGAAAGATTAGCTGGTGACAAAATATTCTACTTTAATCTGATATATAATCGTATAAATCACAGGTAAAACAACCAAGGTAAGCACCGTGGCAAAACCTAAACCAAACACTATCGTTACCGCCATTGACTGAAAAAAAGGATCTGAAAGTAAAGGAACCATTCCTAACATCGTCGTTAATGCCGCCATCCCAACAGGCCTAACCCGACTCACCGCTGATTGATAAACAGCTTGGTAAGGCGGTTTACCATCTTTTAATTCCACGTTAATTTGATCAACCAATACAATGCTATTTTTGATAATCATCCCACTTAAACTCAGCATTCCTATAATTGCCATAAAACTCAAAGGAGCATCTAATACTAGTAGACCAAAAGCTACGCCTATCACCGCAAGCGGTACGGTCAACCAAATAACAATCGGCTGTCGTAGCGAATTAAACAGTAAAACGGTAATCAAAAACATGGCTAAATACCCCATGGGGATAGAGCTAGCTAATCCTTGCTGCGCTTCAGAAGAGGTTTCAAATTCACCGCCCCACTCCAGTGTATAGCCAGCAGGTAACTCTAAGGCCTCAACCTTATGACGTACTTTTTTGAGTAATGAATCAGCGGTTTCATGGCTATAAGTTGCCGGATCAGCTAATACCGTAATCACTCTCTTTCTATCACGACGCATGATGATGGGGTTTTCCCACTCACTAGTAAAATGGCTAATCAGTTGGGTTATCGGTGTGAAATCACGATATTTAGAACTCCAAACTTGTAACTCATTTAAACTATTAGCCTGTTTACGTTCATTCGCCGGGGAACGAGCAATTATCGGTAATAGGTGTGAACCATCCCGATAAATACCTATTTGTTGACCATTAAAATTGCGTAGTAAAGCGGTATCTAGATCTTGCTTACTAATTCCAATTTCACGTGACCGAGCTAAATCAATTTGTGGTCGAATAAATAAACTCTGATTTCTCCAAGTATTACGAATATTATCTGCGTCAGATTCTTGATCAAAGATAACCTTAACATGCTCTGCTAATTTTCGAAGTATTATAGGATCATCCCCATACAGCCTTGCCTCTATCTTCGCCGCTGGAGATGGGCCATTTTCCATTTTTTTTACTCGATATTCAGCTTCCGGATAAGTATCTCTTAAATATTGCTCTAGCCAAGGTAAAAACTGGGCTAGATTTTCTAAATCTCTCATCTCAAGTAGTAATTGAGCGTAAGCAGCATACGTTTTCTCTGGCTGGTAGGTTAATGCAAAACGTTGCGCTCCCTGCCCGGTCACCGAGGTAATATTCACTATACCGTGTTCATCATAAATAGGTAATAAGTCGTGTTCAATACGCTTGACTAACGTCTCAGTACTGAGGATATCAGTGCCTTCTGGCATCCAAATATCGACCATAAAAATAGGTGTTGTAGATGCTGGGAAAAATACACTTTTTACTTTTGTCATGCCGACTACAGCAGCAATGAGCATCAGGAAAACGGTGATCAAACTCAAAAAACGATAACGCATTGCAGACGATAATATTTTATCGTATATATTAAAAATGACTCCGTTATAAGGGTTTTCTTCAGCATTATTTTTATCTCCATCCTTAAAAAGTAAATAACAAAAGAAAGGAGTAATTGTAATTGCCGTCAACCAACTGATTGATAATGATATAAGCAATACTTGGAATAAAGAGGCACAAAACTCTCCCGTAGCATCTGATGAAAGGCCTATCGGCGCAAAAGCCATAATCGCAATGATGGTCGCACCTAATAGCGGCCCTTGACTTTGTTTAACAATACGACTAGCCGCCTCCCTACGACTTAATCCTTTTTTTATACCAATAATAATACCTTCAGTAACAACAATTGCATTATCAACTAGCATGCCGAGAGCAATAATTAATGCGCCAAGTGAAACGTTCTGTAACTGAATACCAAATACATTCATGACAATAAATGTCCCAAGTATAGTAATCGTTAAGACGGCCCCCATCAAAAGCCCGGATTTTAACCCCATAAACACCAACAAAACGAGAATCACAATCGCAACAGACTGAGCAAGATTAATGATGAATCCACTAACGGATTTATCCACAATTGATCCTTGATCATAGATGACATTAAGTTGCATTCCGACTGGAATTTCAGATGATAATGATTCTAGATGTTGGCTAATTGCCCGAGAAATATCGACCACATTCACGCCAGAAGAATAAGAAACACCGACCGATAAAGCTTTTTCTCCATTGTTATGATAAATTTGACTTGGTGCTTCTGTGGTCGTTCGATATACATTAGCAATATCCCCCAAATAAATTAACCGTTGGCTGTCCGCAGGGCTGACTAAAATATTTTTCATTTCGGTAATATCAACAAATTCCCCTGTTGGATGAATTCGTATTCGATAATCACCAACCAGCATTTTTCCTGCATTGGAAACCACATTTTGAGTTTGCAATAGCCCGTAGATATAATCCGGCTCTAACCCTAAAGCCGCTAATTTTTGCTGGCTTATTTCTACTACGACTATTTCTTGTGGAATACCCGAAACGGAAACTTTTTTTACCCCAGGTATTAATACCAGTTCTCGACGTAATAAATTACTAAAATTATGCAATTCTCGATAGCTATAATCTTTTCCAGTAAGATTGAGTAGATAACCATAAACATCAGAAAAATCATCAACAATTACCGAGGGGCTAACACCAGTGGGCATCGTACCTTGCGTATCGTTCACTTTACGCCGTAATTCATCCCATACTTGCGGTAAACTATGCTTATCATATTGATCGCTAATTTCTACTTCGATTTGAGATAAGCCCGCACTATTGATTGACGTTATGTGCTTTATCTGTGACATCTGCTGAATCGCATCTTCTAATGGAAGCGTCACTTCTTCTTCTACCTGTTCCGAGCTTGCCCCCGGATAGTTAGTAATCACTAAGGCTGTTTTTATGGTAAATTCAGGCTGCTCAAGTTGTCCTAAACTCGTGAAAGAAATAACCCCTCCAACCATCATCAATAATACAACCATCCAACTGATCACTTTATGGTTAATGCTATAGAGCGCTGCATTCATGGTTATACCCCTCTCGCCCAAGTCAGGGGTTTAACTAACTCTTTTCCCGTTAACGAGTTGACACCATTAACAACCACTTGCTCACCACCCTCAAGCCCAGACAAAATTTCAACCCCTTCAGCGCGAAGATTACCTAGTGAAATCGGGGTTAATTTCAATGTCTGAGTCTCTGGCTGATATACCCAAACAAAGGCATCATGTTCCCCTTTATCTGTAAAATCCTGACCTGTTTTCACTAACGCACTCAATGGTAAAAGTGCCATCGAAGGATAATGAGAAGAATCAGGGATCATATCAATTGAGACCGTCGTACTCATCCCGGGTAATAAATGCATGTGTTCTGGTGCGGTTAAGGTAAAGGTCATTTCATAGGTTTGTGTTCCTTCCGCTGCAAGAGAACTATGCTCTTTATAACGCAACAAAAAACGCTCCCCTAAGCTATCAAACTGCGCAAAAGCCTTTATATCTTCAAGAGGCATGGCATTTTTTAAGTCAAGAAGCACAGATTCTGGCAATTGAATTTTTAGATCAAAAGTATCGATATTTTGCAAAGTAATGATGGTTTGATTCGAAGGAATCATTTGGTAGTTATCCGTATGTACCTTCGCGATAACACCTGAAAAGGGAGCATATAACGTCGTATACGCTAATTGATCCTTGCTTGCTCTCAGGCTAGCCTCTGCTGATTTTAAGATCGCACTGGCACTATCAACATCTGAAGCCGAAATTAATTTTCGGTCCAGTAAAGTTTGCTTGCGTTTAAAATCAACTTCAGCAAGTTCAAAGTTTGCTTTTGCATTCAACAGAGCATTGATAGCATCACGTTTATCTAACTCGGCAAGAATATCACCTTGAGTAACAGATTGTCCTTCCACTAAATCTAGTTGAATCAGTTCTCCATTAATTCTAAAAGCAAGGTCTGCTTGCTGGCTCGCATAGACCTTACCAGGGAAACGTCGTTGTTGTGACGACGGGGATTGATCAATAAGAAGCAATTTTACCGAGCGAGGTGCACTTGGATGGGTAGCTTCGTTTTGACTGGCAAAATTACAACCAGCAAGCAAAGTTGATAGTGCAAATATGCTAGTAATTGGATAAAACATAAATTTCAACATAGTATCCTTGAGATCTGTCTACTAATAAAAATTTATTATAGAGAACCCTTCCATTGCAAAAAACACAACAATGTGCAACATTGAGTTCTAAAAATCAAAACAAAGGCATCTAAATATGAGAATAGAAGATATTAAATTATTTCATTTAATTGTAGATGCAGGCAATTTAACTAAAGCCTCTGAATTACTAGACTTGCCTAAATCCAACTTAAGTCGACGGATTAAAAATCTAGAAATAGAGCTAAAAGTCAGCTTATTCCATCGTCATCAACGAGCAATCACGTTATCGGAAAATGGCCGACTCTTTTATCAACGCACTCAACCCCTCCTGGCAGATTTCGATGCCGTCATTGAAGATATGACACACGATTCACTTGAGCTAAACGGTCATCTTAGATTACAGTTACTACCATTACCGGGGATAGATATCTTTGAAAAATCAGTATTTAAATTTATGGAGAAACACCCTAAAGTACATATAGAAATAATTATCAGTGCCGATGACAGAAACTTAATTAAAGATAATATAGATATCGCCATTCGTATTGGAAAACAATTAGAAAACTCTAATTTAATTGCACGTCCATTAAAAACAATTACCATGGGCTATTACGCCAGCCCTATTTATTTAAAGAAGCATGGCCATCCCTATAGTGAAGATGAATTAAAACAACATAACTTTATTATTCAAAGAATGCCTGATGGCAAATTAGCAAGGCAGTTTCCTTTATCTAACGGACAAACATTTCAGGCAAAAGGAAAACTGATTGTCAATGATATTGCGCTTATCACCAGTGCTTGCATTCAACACCAGGGAGTAATGTACCACCCGAATCATCTTGCCAAACCTGAAGTCGAACAAGGAAGATTAGTACATTTATTGCCAAAAACTGATTCGGTAAAATATACTGGATGGCTAGTTTATCCCAATCGCAGTAGTTTATCTCGCGCAGCAAAAGCTCTAATAGATTTTATATACAAAGAAGTTGAACCTATGGTGATTGAATAGCGATATCCACATACGCTTAACTGTTCAAATAGCAAAAAATCGACAATTATACCCAAACAACTTAGAGTTTCAGGCAGGCGGCAAGAGATAAATAAAGTATTGCTCTATTCAACCTTTGACTGAATAAAATCTAACACTTGAGTGACATACGGATCGGTATCAAAAATCGGATCACCATGGTGAGCCCCATCAACTAAATAAAGATGATTTTCTATCCCATAACCGTCAAGTACACTTTTTAAATACTCACTTTGGCTATATGGTACCGTGGTATCATTAAGGCCATGAAAGATAATAAAAGGTGGTGTTGTGTTATTAATATAAGTTGTTGGGGAAGCCCATTTAGCAAGCTCAGCATCTTCTCTTGGTGATTTACCCAGCATTTTAGCTTGTGATGAGTCTGGTGCGTCATGGTCGATTGCTCCGCTATTTCCTTTCAGTTCAACAAGATCGCTCGGTCCAAAAAAATCCACCACTGCGGACACTTTATAACGCGGCTCATGCCCTGCGAGATAAAAGCCACTGTCATAAGTATTAGACGTCGCCACTAACATCGCCAAATGCGCCCCAGCAGACCGACCCATCATCACCACACGATCACTCTTTAAAGAGAAATTCTGACGGTGATCCATCAGATAATTGATCGCATCGTTAATATCTGCGACTGGTGCAGGAAACGTTGCTTCGCTGCTTAAGCGATAATTTACTACCGCCACCGCGTAACCTTGCTTTAACAACGTGTTCGCTAATCGTCCATTTTTAGTAAAAAATTCATCTTTCGATCCACGCATCCATGCTCCACCATGAACCCATACGAGTAAAGGTGCCGCTTGTTGTTGATGAGGCAGATAAAGATCCAAGGCAAGAGTCTTTCCGTTCACTGTCTTATAATCGATGGTTTGTTTTTGAACAGGAACTGGCGTGAGCTCAAGCCCATTTCTCGCGCTACAACCCACTAAGCTGACGATACCAATCAGCATTGTTAGCCCTATTATTGCTCTTTTCATTATGATGACCTCTTAAAATAGTACACAAGCCAATATTAAAGTAATG
>NZ_NBUS01000042.1:93671-94428 GCF_002749895.1 Vibrio fujianensis
TCGACCTATCCACTCACTTTGCATTTATTTACCTGACACGCTGAGATTGGTGGCCATTGAATTCAAACCATTACCGGCAAATAGCGTTGGATAAAACGAATAACGGTAGGAACGTATTTCTCCGTATCAAAGACTTTCGCGCTGTGGCCCACGCCTGGTTCAATCAAAAGTTGATTCTCTACTCTGTGCTGATCCAACTCTTGTTTAAACTCCATACTTTGTACTATTGGTACTTGTTTATCTCTATCACCATGCAGTAAAAGAAACGGTGGTGTTTGAGCAGAAACATAGTGGATCGGTGAAGCTTGTTTCGCTAATTCCGGGGCTTGTGCCGGAATAGCGCCAAGAAATTTAGAAACGGATGAATTTTGAGTGGTCTTGTCGCCTTTGGCATTACCTAACGCTAATAAATCCATTGGCCCAAAGAAACTGACCACGGCGGCAACTTGATATTTGGGTTCAAAGGGAAAATTGAGATCTCGATGCGTGTTCAGCACGCCGATCAGTCCCGCTAGGTGCCCTCCCGCAGATCGCCCCATTAGCACCACTTTTTCAGCATCAAAATGATACTCATCTGCCCTTTGATGCAAAAAATTGATCGCATCATTAATATCAATCACCGGTTGAGGAAAACTCGCTTGACCGCTTAATCGATATTCAACCGCAGCCAAGGCATAGCCCTGAGCAAGTACCGAATCAAGCAGTTGTCGATTGCCCGTTTCAATCGCTTCTTTACTACCTCTCTTCCATGCTCCGC
>NZ_NBUS01000042.1:94438-100731 GCF_002749895.1 Vibrio fujianensis
TGAATCCAGACTAGTAACGGTGGACGCTCAACCCTAGACTCCTGAGGAAAATAGATATTGATCTTCAGTGCTTGCCCATTAATCGTTTTATAAACGACATCTCTACTGACGTTAGCGTTAACATCTAAACTTAAGCTCGGTGATGCAAAACAACACAGCAACAAGAAATAAATAATTTTTTTCATGATCAATTCTCAAAGTCTCTGGTGATCATGGCACCAGAGACATGTGGTTTAAAAGTGAGATTAAAATGTCGTGTTGATAGCGAACCAATAACGCCGCCCATCTTCCACATAACCATATTCTTGATAAGTGGTTTCTTTATCAAACAGATTGTAGATACCGGCCATAAGCTTGACATTGGTATTGAGTTGCCAATGAGCACCAAAGTCGAAATAGGTGACTGAAGGGGCTAGCACATTGCGAGAATCTTGGGTAATTGCCTGTTTTTCTTTACTCCGGTAGGAGGTACGAGTCCAAATATTGAGATGATCAACGACAGACCAGTTAGTATTAATCGCCAAAAGATGATTAGGCATCTGAGTCAACGGCAATCCTTTGTCATCACCAGACTGTTTTTCCGTCTCACTATAGGTATAGGTTGCTGACACATCGAGAGTTTGAACAATGTTTTTCGAGATAGACACTTCCGCGCCATACGTTTTGGCATCTTCGACATTAACGTAAGTGGCATCGCAGGCTCGGCCACTGCAGTTGGCATCAAGGTTGACCTTGTCAATTTTATCTTCGAAGCGGTTGTAAAACAGCGTCACGTTCGATGTGAGAGAATCATCGCCAACAAAATAAATTCCTATTTCCGTATTGACCGATGTTTCAGGTTTCAGATTTGGGTTACCAAAGACCTCGCAGCGACCATTGCAGCTTTCTTGTACCCAATCGCCTTCCATCTCCGTCAAGCTCGGCGCACGATAGCCTGTCGAAAGCCCACCTTTTAGCGTCCAATGGCGATCTAAGCTATAAACACCGTATAGACGCGGGCTTAGTTGAGTATCAAACTGATCATTATTGTCCAAGCGTAACCCTGCGGTTAATGCAAACAGCTCGGTTAAGTACCATTCATCTTCGGCATACAAAGACCACTGGCGGTTTTTAAACAAAAACTGGCGATTATCCAACTGCTGTTTTTCGTAAGCAGCACCCACCGTCAAATAATGTTCGCCAATGGGCATCGACCACTGTGTATTCACGCTGGTATTTTCGACCTCCAATTGACGGCCCACATTTTCAACGTTTTCGTGACTTAAATACGATTGACCTTGCCCCCATTGATAAGTCCCAGCATGAGCCAAGCCGAATGAGCGACGGTGGTTATTGGTTTCTGCATTTGCCGTTCTGGACTTGTTTTCAGTATTGATGCGTTGTTGATCATGATAGGTATAGTCGAAGGTCAGCGTATCGTCATCGGTCGGTGTCAGATAAAGCGACGCGCGATAACTTTGTAGCTCCTTACCCCCATTAGCATATAAGATTTCATCTTCTTTACGCTCTTGATACAAACCCGATAGCGAAGCGCTGAGTAAGTTTTCCACTAACGGGCCTGCAAGATAAAGCTGGCCTTGATAAAAGTCACCAGATTGGGCCTTTTCTTGCAATGTTGCTTCAGCACGAAGGCTACCGTGCCACTGCTGATAATCTTTACGGGTAATGATGTTGATAACACCACCGATCGCATCCGAACCATACAACGTTGACATGGGGCCACGTACCACTTCGATACGTTCAATAGCATTCAGCGGAGGTAACCAGTCCTGTTCAAAACCACCCCCACTACTCACTTGAGTTTCGCGCCCCGACTGCTTGCGCCCATCAACAAGAATAACCGTATATTCAGAAGGCATCCCCCGTAAAGAAATCTCCTGACGCGAACCGCCTCCGGTGATAATGACCCCCGGAAGATCTTTCAGAGCATCGGTTAAGTCTTTGTAAGAGCGGCTATCTAACTGCACACGGTCAATCACACTAATCGATGCTGGTGCTTCAGTGGCAGCTTTGTCATAACCTGATGCGGTCACCACCAAGGTTTCCATCGAAGAAGCGTCTATCTGCGCCGCAAAAGCCGGGGTAAAAAGAACGGTACTTAGCCCTATCGTCATCATTTCTGTCATTTTTACAGACTTACGACGACAATCAAAACGAACTGGTTGCATGATAATTAATCCAGATTATTACTGATAATTATTATCAATTAGATAGAGGGAAAGATAAATTAGCAATCAGAATCGTATTTGTGAATGCGAATATCACTATCCGCATATTGCATAACACTGCTATGAATTATGCAATTATTAGATTTTCTGCATGATCTTCGACATAATATTGTTTGAAAATTGAGCGCACCCATTCACACATCGCATCATCATGAAATCGCTTGTGCCAATAGAGATACACCGAGGTAAAGTCTAAGCGGAGTTCATTCGGGACAGATCGGGTGATTAAGCGACGATCTCGACACGCCTCCTCAGCATAAGCAGCAGGAAGATGGAAGATGATATCGCTGGTCGCTGCAATATTCGCTGCAGAACTAAAATGACTGAGCAGCACAGGAACCGATAGGCGATTCTTTTTATCGACTAAACCAAGCTCAATAAATTTATGTTCAAACGAGAGGGTTTTTTCTCCCTGCAGAGAAATTTGTCCAAAACTGCAATGGCGCAATTTTTTCGCCGAGAGTGTTTGCTCGGCAAGCGGATGATCCCGACTCATAAGTAGCTTAAATTCACGTTTGGCAACTATCATTCGGTATAAATTTTGATCAGA
Source organism: Vibrio fujianensis (assembly GCF_002749895.1). Lineage (GTDB taxonomy): Bacteria > Pseudomonadota > Gammaproteobacteria > Enterobacterales > Vibrionaceae > Vibrio > Vibrio fujianensis. The sequence goes on from NZ_NBUS01000042.1 coordinate 97,217, forward strand.
ACTGGGGGGCTGATGAGCAGATAGAACAAAATGCACATCACCGGCAATCAAGGCTTCAAAGTGCCGTTTCGCTGTAGTATCAATACTGATGGTCATTTTCGGCGCTTGACGGCGAATTTCACCAATCACCGTGGGCATTAAGGTATTGATCTGCGGCTGGAGACCAAAAAATCGTACAGTACTTGTGGTTGTTTGCGGATCAAAGGACTGTTTGTTCACCAATACTTCTAAGCTATTGATCACTAAGTTGATGTCTTGCTTGATATTCAAGGCTTTCGGCGTTAACTCATAGCCTGAATGGGTTCGAACCAAAAGCTCATCGGAAAATAGTGCACGCATTTTTTGCAGCGCACGGCTGACAGATGACTGGCTAACATTCATTCTCAGAGCCGTATTCGAGACATGCTTTTCTTCAAGTAAATGCTTAAGAATCAGCAGAGAATTGATATCAACCTGAGATATGTCCATAGTAAAAGCTCTTTGATAAAAAATTTACCACTACGAATACCAGCCATCGGCTAGCACTTCTGCTTGTTCTAACACTAGCTTAATCGCCTCTTCGGCCGCATCAGGTGGATATTTCCAGCGACGCAGTAAACGACGTACAAGGTTGCGCATCCGTGCACGCACGCTTTCTCGTTTCTGCCAATCTACCGTGGCGGACTTACGCAGTTGGTGAGTGAGTTCAATGGCGAGTTGACGCAGGTTATCGTCGCCTAGGCTGCGCACAGAAGCTTCGTTGGTGACCAATGCACGGTAAAACGCTATTTCATCAGTAGATAGGTTGAGCTTTTCCATCATCTCAGCGTCAGCCTGCATCTCTTTGGCCCACTGGATTAGCTCTTCAATTACCTGCGCGGTTTCAATACTACGGTTATGGTACTTTTGCAGCGTCGACATGATGCGCTCTGAGTACTTCTTCTCTTGCACCACATCGTTTTTCATTCTTGCTTTCACTTCGTCGCGCAGCAGTTTTTCTAGCAGTTCTACGGCTAAATTCTTCTCTTTCATGTTCTTCACATCTTCTAAGAACTCTTCAGAGAGCAAACCAATGTTCGGCTTATCCAGCCCTACGGTTTTAAAGATATCATCCACGCCATCGGCCACTATCGCGTTATTGAGGATTTGGCGCAGGGCAGAGTTTCGCAGCTCATCACTGCGTTTGCTATCCACCGTAGAATGTTTGAGAAATGCGGTTTTAATCGCGCCGTAAAAGGCGATTTCATGGCGATAGCCATTCACTTCATCCAACGTACTGCACAGCGAGAAGGCTTTCATCATTGCCGCCATCACATCAAGGAAACGACGTTTACCATCACGAACTTCTTCGCCTTTGCTGTTGCGGTGTGAGAGGCCCGAGATATGGTTGACAGCTCCCGGCAGCAGTTGCAGCGGCCGAGTTTCAAAATCAGGGCGATAGTGAAACACCTCACCATCCACTGGCGTGGCAAACATACCACGAATGACGTCGATTTTTTCCATAAAGACGGCGAAAGCTTCCGCGGTATCAACGGTTGGTTTGCCTTTGCCTTGGCTGTTGGTGTAAGTCTTCAGTGCATTTTTAAGCTCATTGGCAATACCAATATAGTCAACCACCAAACCGCCGGGCTTATCCTTAAACACGCGGTTCACTCGCGCTATCGCCTGCATCAGGTTATGACCTTTCATTGGTTTGTCGATATACATGGTATGACAGCATGGCGCATCAAAACCGGTTAACCACATATCGCGCACAATCACCAATTGCAGTTCATCACTGGTGTCTTTATAACGTTTCTCAAACAGCTTCTTGGTTTTTTTATCATGAATGTGCGGCTGCATTTTGGCTTTATCTGCGGCGCTGCCGGTCATAACAATTTTGATTGCGCCTTTTGCGGGATCATCGTTATGCCACTCAGGTTTAATCGCCACAATGGCATCGTATAAATCGACGCAAATCTCGCGGCTCATGGCGACAATCATCGCTTTACCCGGAAAGGTTTCACAGCGAGTGGTAAAATGCTCGACCAGATCTTTTGCCACCTGCTGGATGCGTGGCTCGGCACCGACCAGTTTTTCCAGCGCCGACCAGTGTGATTTGATTTTCTCACGGCTGGCGGTTTCTTCGTCTTCGCCGATTTCTTCTTCGACCTGATCGTTCAGCGCTTCGATTTCATCTTGATTAATATCGAGCTTGGCGAGGCGCGATTCGTAATAAATCGGCACCGTTGCACCATCATCGACCGCATCTTGAATATCGTAAATCGAGACATAGTCACCAAACACCCCGCGAGTGTCTTTATCGTCTAGCGATATAGGTGTGCCGGTAAAACCAATAAACGCGGCATTGGGCAGTGCATCACGCATGTATTTGGAGTAACCATAAACATAACGCTGGCCGACCACATTGCCCTGCTCGTCTTTGACATCAACAAGGCGCGCTTTATTGCCATATTGACTGCGGTGCGCTTCATCAGACACCACCACGATATTCGAGCGTTCAGAGAGAACAGGATGCGCGGTTTCTTCATCAAGCAGCGCAAATTTTTGTACCGTGGTGAAGATGATGCCACCGGACTGACGGTTGAGCAGTAACTCGCGCAATGCATCGCGGTCAGTGGCTTGTTGCGGGATTTGCTTTAAGGTGTCTTGCGCCATGGTGAAGGTGTTAAAGAGCTGGCCGTCTAAGTCATTACGGTCGGTAACAACAACCAGAGTCGGGTTATTCATGGCGGGTTGTTGCAGCAATTTACTGGCGTAGCAGACCATCGAAATGCTTTTGCCACTGCCCTGAGTATGCCAAACCACGCCCGCTTTTTTACTTCCCTGCACCACGGTATTGGCGTAATTGGCTCGGGGTTCAGTAATTTGATCCGCGGTGGTAGCCGCAATGACCGTCGCTTTCACCGCAGCACGTACAGCATGGAATTGGTGATAACCGGCAATTTTTTTGATGACTTTGTCGTTATCGGTTTCAAACAAAACAAAGTAACGGATGTAATCGAGCAGCAATTCTGGTTTAAAAAAGCCACGCACCATGGTCTCTAATTGGAATTCGAGTAGCGGCTTGTCGTCTTCACTTTCTATCGTCTTCCATGGCAAGAAGCGCTCTTTGTTGGCCGTTAACGAGCCGACTCGCGCCGTCCAACCATCAGAAATGACCAATGCCTCGTTGAACACAAACAGATCGGCGATCTCTTCTTTATAAGTTTGGATTTGATTGTAAGCATTCCAAATGTCGGCGTGATCATCAGCGGGATTTTTCAGCTCAATCACCGCCATTGGCAAACCATTGATAAAGACTATCACATCTGGCCTGCGATTGACTTTGCTGCCCGTGATGGTGAACTGATTGACCACTAAGAATTCGTTATTCTCTCGGTTGTCAAAGTCAATTAAGCGAACATGAGTATGCTTGGTCACCCATTGTCCGTGCTCCATCACCGAGTATTCAACCGGCACACCCTCGATTAAATATTGGTGAAAGAGTTTGTTGTTTTTAATAAGTACAGGCGTTTGCGGCGTGGCAACGGTTT
>NZ_NBUS01000042.1:100741-105220 GCF_002749895.1 Vibrio fujianensis
GCTACTTCGATTAAGGTGTCGCTCGGTACAGTAGGGTTTAAGGTTTCCAATGCCGACATTAAACGCGCTTGTAGCGTGACTTGCTGATAGTTTTCACGTTCGGGAACGCCTGTGGCTGGATGAAGCGCGCCATCCGGCGCGATGTCATAGCCATTTTGGTATTGATAGCCTAGCTCTTTAAACCAATCGAGGCATTGTTGTTCTAGTTGGTCTTCAGTAATCATTCAGCCTTTATCCTTATTATTTATTCCATGCGCTCTTAATCAACCGTCCGGTTTGGTTATAAATGCCAACCTGCTCAATATAATGGTGGAAATCCCTATTTTCAGAGACGATGCGGTTTGCCGATTGCCAATCCCGAGCAGTAAACGTTTTGTCGGGGTTCGCCTTGAGCGTTTCGATAATCATTTCTACTCGGGTTGCCATTAGTCGACCTCGGCTAATTCTTGAGCTTGTCCTAACTCGATTTCGCCGGAAAGCAATTTAGGAAGTAGTGTATCGCGCAATGCCGCAAGCTCGATATTTTGTTGTTTATTGTTAGCTACGGTTCCGAAAAAAGATACAAACACACACTCTAGTTTTCTACATAGTTCTTCATTAGGAACAACAATCATCAAGCGCTCGAAGTCTCTTGGATAAATATGTGGCTGGGCTGCCCCGGTTTGCATATCGAAAATCTTTTTCTGGTTATACCTAAGAGCAACATACTGTAAGAAAAACATTGGCGTGGTTGATTGACTTATGTAAGAGCAATCCGAAGCCCAAATGTTTTCAAAATACAAATTTACATAGCCAGCATTTGCACCAGAAGCACTAATAGTTATAGCGGGCCCATCTACATTATGGGCATTGTGAAAATATGCTGGCTTTAACCCGCCAGCCACAACAGGGACATCACCGTCAACAATGGTTTTCTTGGTGATGTTTTTACCTTTAGTTATTTTCACCCACTCAGAAAATGGCTTAATTTCCCACCCCTCAGGAATCAAACCCAACTCAGACTCAACGAGCTTTTCGGGGAATAGCGAGGCAGTGGCCGCATCCATACCCTCTGGTTGCTCGCCATTCATCTTAGCTTTCACTGGGTCGAAGTCGACAAACCATGACTTGAAGATGGCTTGTGCCATTTGCTCTAGGGTTTGGTTGGTTTGTTGATTAACCGAAATCTTTCTATCTAACTTCTTAAGAACACCTGCTATTTCTTTTTGAACATCAAGCGGAGGTAAATTGAGTTCAAACTTTGAACAATCAGGTACTCGAATATGACTGACTACAGAGCCACTACCTTCATGCATGCTAAATTGGTGCTGAAGATCGCTAGACAGAAAACTATAAAGTAAAAAATGCGGGTCAAGCTTTGAACGATCCACTCTGTACTGCATGATTCTCTGACCAAGAAAAACAGTCTCGTCAAAATCAACAATACCGACTTCACCCATCGGAGCTTCACGAGTTAAGAGAACATCATCGCGTAAAACCTTTGCGCGTCGAGTCCATTTCTCATAAGTATCTTCTTCAACAAATCGACAATCATTTAAAGAGATTTTTCCACCCTTAACATTAGGAGTGCGAATCATCTTAAATGGTGTTTTATAATCTACTCTTGGCGCGGTTTTGTTTACACAATCAACGATCAACTCACAGACTTCTGAAATCTGAACTCTCGGCCAATTACAGCTCATAGCCCAACCCCGCTAGGTTCTTTTTGATCTCCGCTTCTAGCGTGGCCGACTCAGCAAACTGCGCGCTTAACTTAGCGGTTAGCGTTGCCATTTTTTCAGCAAATGGCACACCATCGTCCAGTTCTTCAGTCGCGCCAACGTAACGTCCCGGCGTGAGCACAAAATCGTGTTTTTTAATCTCTGCTAAGGTTGCGGATTTGCAAAAACCGGCTTGGTCTTGATACGTGACACCATTGACTTCTTCGCCTGTTTTCCAAGCATGGAACAGGTCAGCGACTTTCTGAATATCCTCTGGTCTAAAATCACGCAGTACCCGATCTTTCATATAACCAAGGTTACGCGCATCAATAAACAGCACCTCGCCTTTGCGGTCACGCAGCTTACGGCCCGCTTTATCGGTGCGCGCTTGTTTATTTTTGGTTAAAAACCAGATACAGGCCGGAATTTGCGTGTTGGTAAACAGTTGCCCCGGCAGTGCGACCATACACTCGACCAAATCATTCTCGACCAAGGCGGCGCGAATTTCGCCTTCGTTATTGGTGGATGAACTCATCGAACCATTAGCCAGCAGTAAAGCTTGCGAGCCATCCGGCGCAAGGTGGTAAAGCATATGCTGCATCCACGCGAAGTTGGCGTTGCCTGATGGTGGAGTGCCATATACCCAGCGCGGATCGTTATCATCGACACCGGTATTCCACTCTTTCATGTTGAAAGGTGGGTTAGCCATGATGAAGTCAGCTCGTAAATCAGGGTGCTGGTCGTTGGTATAGGTACTGGCTGGCTCCTTACCAAAATCGTAATCCAAGCCACGAATTGCCATATTCATCGCCGCCAGTTGCCATGTGGTGTAGTTGTATTCCTGACCGTAAATCGAGATTCTTTGTTTTTGCGTGAGCGGATCAATCTCTTTTTGGTTAGCACGACGTTCAATAAATTTCTCTGACTGGACAAAAAAACCGCCGGAACCCATTGCAGGGTCATAGACACGGCCTTCAAACGGTTCAATCATCTCCACAATCAAGCTAACGATAGAGGCAGGGGTATAGAACTGACCGCCTTTTTTGCCTTCAGCCAGGGCAAACTGACCTAAGAAGTATTCGTAAATATGACCAAGAATATCTTTGCTGTTCAGGGATTTATGATTAAACGGAATGGTTGCGATTAGGTTAATCAGCTCATTGAGTTTTGCTTGATCAATTTTTAGCGAGGCGTAGTGCTTGTTGAGCACACCTTTTAGCTTCTGGTTGTCGCGCTCAATCCCTTCCAGCGCATTATCAATCAGGTGACCAACCGAGGTGATCTTCTTGGTCTTACCATCAATAACCAAGTCCGCACCGCCAATCACACGAGGGCCATTGTCTTGCAGAAACTGCCAACGAGATTCAGTCGGTAACCAAAATATGTTTTTTTCTTGGTAGTAATCGCGCTGTTCCAGCTCAATCGCGATTTCTTGTTCCAGTTCTTCTGCCGTGTAACCTTCAGGGTCGAGGAAATACTCGTGCTCAGGGTTGGCAAAATCTTGTTTTAGCTCTTCTTGACGCAGGGTGAAGGCGTCAGACACATATTTAACGAAAATTAGCCCCAGCACGGCATGCTTGTATTGAGAGGCATCGAGTGAGGCACGGAGTTTGTCTGCGGCTGTCCAAAGCTTGCTTTCTAACGATTTGAGGAAGTGTTGCTCTTGTTCGTTCATTTAAGATTTCTTGAGGTGCAAAACATTGGCCTTATGATACCAGCCGAATCACAAAAATCATGAATTTATAATGAGGTTTAGTATGGTTTTATGAGATAGCAAACATAATCGTCGTTATGCCAGCCACTTGCCGATGCTCGGGTGAAATCGGCGACAAAGAAAAAAGCGTGAACAGGTTATAACCCGTTCACGCCTCTCAAATGTGGCACGCCCTACAGGATTCGAACCTGTGACCACATGCTTAGAAGGCACGTGCTCTATCCAACTGAGCTAAGGGCGCATTACAGGGTTGGCATTATACGAATTCACTAAGGTAAATCAACGGCTTTATGCGGTCTTGTGTGTTAAGTGCCTAAATTAAAAACAATAGCACACTCATTTTTTTGCCATGGCAAGTGAACGGATGATAAATCAAGCCCTTCCCTACCGCTCGATTGAGGATAAATTGGTTATTTTCTACCCACGCGCTAGCCGCTTGCTTAAAAGCCAAACAAAGCAAACGATTGCTTGTGGATATTTCCCTTGATCTTTGCGACAATTCGCGCAAAATTTTTGGCTACTAATGCGTAAGTAAGGAAAGTCATGACGGCTCAAAAAATTGATGGAAAGTTAATCTCCCAAACGGTACGTTCAGAAGTTGCGGCTCGTGTCAAAGCACGTACTGAAGCGGGACGACGAGCCCCAGGACTCGCCGTAGTATTGGTTGGAGAAGATCCAGCCTCTCAAGTGTATGTCGCCAGTAAACGTCGTGCCTGTGAGGAAGTCGGGTTTGTTTCTCAATCCTATGACCTTCCGGCAAACACCAGTGAAGCGGAGTTACTCGCAATAATTGATACCTTAAATGCCGATAGCACGATTGATGGCATTTTAGTGCAATTACCACTTCCTGCCGGAATTGATACCACACAAGTGCTGGAACGTATCTTGCCGGATAAAGACGTGGATGGCTTCCACCCCTATAATGTGGGCCGCTTAGCTCAGCGAATTCCGACCTTACGCTCATGTACCCCCAAGGGCATTATTACCCTGTTAGAGCGCTATAATATTCCTTTGCGGGGTAAGCATGCCGTGATCGTCGGGGCTTCAAATATTGTCGGTCGACCC
>NZ_NBUS01000042.1:105230-110458 GCF_002749895.1 Vibrio fujianensis
GACTTTGGAGCTATTATTAGCCGGTTGCACCACGACTACTTGCCACCGTTTCACGAAAGATTTAGCACACCACGTTCGTCAGGCTGATGTTTTGGTCGTGGCGGTCGGAAAACCTCATTTTATTCCTGGTGATTGGATTAAAGAAGGTGCCGTAGTGATTGATGTCGGTATTAACCGTTCAGAAACCGGTAAGCTGGTCGGCGATGTCGATTATGATGTCGCTTGTACCCGAGCCAGCTTTATTACGCCGGTTCCCGGCGGAGTTGGGCCGATGACGGTAGCAAGCTTAATAGAAAATACCTTGATGGCCTGCGAGCTGTTCCACACCGACTAACCCACGCTCAGCCATGCGAACAAAAACGGCGAGCTTTTTATTGGCTCGCCGTTTTTGTTGCTTTGTCTTTGCCAGCGTTACAGCGAAAGAATCACGCCCGCTAAAGCCGCGCTCATTAAATTGGCTAATACCCCAGCCGAAATAGCTCGAAAACCATATCGAGAAATAAAACTGCGCCGCTCTGGCACTAAGCTGCCTAGCCCACCAATCAATACTGCCATGGTTGAAATATTGGCAAAGCCACACAGTGCAAAGGTCACAATGGCTTGAGAATGTTCGCTCAGTTGCGATTGAACGTTCATTAACTGAATAAAGGCCACAAATTCATTGACGATAATTTTATTGCCAATAAGTGCCCCAGCGGTGATTGCTTCGTGCCATGGAATGCCCAGTAGCCATGCAACCGGCGCAAATAGATAGCCTAAAATCAACTCAAAGCTAAGTTCGACCCCTACCAAACTGCCCGCCCAACCGAGCAGGCCGTTAAGTAGTGCAATCACACTGACAAAGGCTAATAAGGTGGCACCAACGGCGACCGCGATACGTAACCCAGACATGGCTCCATCGGCCACCGCTTCGACAACATTGGTTGCTTTAGGCATGTCGGCTAAATCATCACATTGCGGTAAAATATGAGGCTCGATTTCTGGTACTAATATTTTGGCCATTAACAAACCGGCCGGAGCTGACATAAACGCCGCAGCAATCAAATAGTTTAAATTTACGCCCAGTGAAGCGTAACCAACTAATGTTCCTCCAGCGACAGAGGCTAACCCACACGTCATCACGGCAAAAAATTGTGAGTCACTCATCTGTTTTAAATAGGGTTTCACAACCAGTGGTGCTTCAATCATACCGACAAAAATATTGGCCGTTGCGGAAAGTGATTCAGCTCTTCCTGTGCCGAGCAGTTTTTGTATCCCACCACCGAGAACATTAATGACTTTAGGCATTAATCCGATGTGATAAAGGCCTGAAATCAATGCCGAGAAAAAGATAATGATGCCAAGTACATTAATCGCAAATACAAAACCAATGCTGTCATTCGCTAAACCACCAAAGATAAAGCGGATCCCTTCTTGTCCATAATCAATTAAATGTGACACCGCTCCAGTCACCTGATTTAAAATGTCCTTACCCATCGGAACATACAGCACCAATAGCGCAAAACCGACTTGCAGCAAAAAGGCGGGAACCACCGTTTTCAATTGAATATTTTTTCTGTTTGTAGAAAGTAGCCAAGCGATAACTAAAATCGCGGCAACACCAAGAAGTGAGTTCATGAACGCATCCGAAAAGTTTACCAATAAGGGAAGGCGTGGGATTCTATTCCTCAAATCGGATTGCGCAAGTGGCAAATGTTAATCGGATCGCACTAAAAATGTCCCTTTGTGACACCCATATTTAACTGTTTGATTTATAAATAACTAAACGATTGCTTGATGCTATTATTTCCATTTAGAAAAAATATTTCTCAGGAGAGAAAAAATTTCGCGCCATTATCTTTCATTTTGATTAAAACGGAGATAAGGAGCTAGTTGCTGATCCCAGTAACAAGGTGAGCCAATTTTGGCTTTGATAAAATCAATGACCGCAGTGATTTTCTTAGGCATATGCTGACGGCTTGGATAAACCGCATAAAACGGCATCACTTGGTTGGCACGCCAATCGGGTAACAGTTGAATCAGTTTACCTTGGCGAAATTCATCCTGAATTAAATAGGTGGCTAAATAGGCAATCCCCCACCCTGCAACCGCGGCATCACGCACCGCTTCGGCGAGATCAACCGAATAATTTCCCGAAACTTGGATGGTCAGTTGCTGCTCAGCATTGGCAAATGACCAATGGGTATAGTCTCGCTCCCAACTGCGATAAATTAAACAATTATGAGTCAGCAGATCATGAGGCGTTTGAGGTATGCGGTGTTGCAATAAATAATCGGGCGAAGCCGCGACAATAAACTGACAATCGACTAAACGTTGAGCAACGTAGCCCTCTGGTAAGATTTCATTACTCGTGATCCAGAGATCGAGCCCTTCTTGCAGCATATCGACTTTATGATCAAATAAATGCACTTCAATTTTCAATTTCGGGTACAACTGACGCAGCGCCTCTAAGGTCGGCAGAATATGCAAGGTTCCGAACGACTGCGATAAACCCAGCTTTAATAATCCGCAGACTTCATCGCGCTGACTTTCCACCTCTGACTGGGCGGTATCAATGATGCTCACGAGCTGAGCGCAATGGTCATAAAAGGCTTGGCCCGTTTCAGTCAAAGTAAAACTGCGTGTGGTTCGCTGGATCAACTTTGCTCCTAGTGCAGCTTCCAGTTGTGCTAATTGCTTACTCACATGGGAGACCGAAACGCCTAATGTTTTAGCTGCCGCGGTAAACCCTTGTTGTTTGACTAACGCAGCAAAGATCACCATTTGCCCGGCACGATCTGATAACACATTCACCCCTATGGTTATGATCAAAAAGGGCTGATAACCAGCCCTTTCGTTAAAAGTGTTTGTTGGCTTAAAATTTAATTCTATCGGCTAAATGACTGACCGCTAGCGCGAAATAGTGTGAACGGTTCCACTTCATCAGCACATTATAGTTGTTGTACACCAAATAGATTCGCCCTTTTTCATCATCTGGAATAATCAGCCATGCTTGAATATCCTGATCGAGTTTTGGCAATGGTTGACCGTCGTAGCGGGTCACACCCAGTTGGCTCCACTCTTGTAGGTATTTTCCTTTGCCTGCTTGGCGACCTTCTAAGCTGCGATCAAACCCTTGTGGTATTTTAACTTGTCGCCCCCAAGTGTATCGATCATCCCACCCCGATTGGCTGAGATAATTAGCCGTTGATGCAAAGACGTCCGCCGTGGTTCCCCAAATGTCTTTCTTCCCGTCGCCATTTCCATCGGCTGCATAAGCCAAAAATGAGCTAGGCATAAATTGGCATTGCCCCATTGCTCCAGCCCAAGAGCCTTTCATCTCGTCTATCTGGATGTGCCCTTGCTGTAAAATTTGCAATGCGGCCATGGTTTCTTTGCGGAAAAACGCTTCACGTCGTCCATCATAAGCCATTGTGGTCAACGCATCGATCACCGAATAGTTACCAGTAAAGCGGCCAAAGTTACTCTCGACTCCCCAGAGCGCGACAATAAAACGTGGATGAACCCCATACTGTTTGCCAATCCGCTGTAGCTCATCGTAATGTTGATCATATAACGCCTGAGCTTGGTTAACCTTCCAATCGGGTACTGCGCGTGGAATATATTCATCCAAGGTTAGCCGTTTTTCCGGCTGGTTACGATCAGCAGTAACGGCGCGAGGACGATGTTCCACATTCGCAAACGCCGCCGTTAAGATCGATTCAGAAATCCCCTCTTGACGCGCCTCTTGCTTTAACCCTTCCACATACTGTTCAAAACTGACTGGATTTGCCCATAATGGCCATGAACATGCCATCCCTAGTATCACTGACACAATTTTTTTCAAAAGACTCTCCTCAAACCATCCGGGTTACGAACCTTGTCTATTTTGCTGTTTTTGTTCTTTATAACGTGCTAATAAATTTTCTGGTGGTGGCGGCAATTGTAAAAAGAACCCTTGTTGCCCCAACGCCGTTTTCACCTTCTCGACATCCACGTAAGCCAATTGACGCTTGGCCAGATTAACTAACATGACAAAAATAGGTTTACCAAAAGTCTGCATTAAGGTGTCAGGAACCTGTGAAAAATCATCTCTCTTCGGAATATAGAGATAAGTGCCTTCTTTTTTTGAACTCTTATAGATAGAACAAAGCATGCCAACCCTTTCCATTGAATTTTCCCGCATTGGGGATAAAATTTCGCTCATTTCGGATCATCACCGCTAAAATTGCGAGGAAATCACCGAATTGACGGCAAGATAACTTGCTGTACCAAGGCGCTGAATATAACATGACACCTATAGTCTCCGACAACGCTAATTACCCTATACCAAATGCCCTTTTCCGACAAATAAAGAGGGATTGTGCACTCATTGTACCTTCGCTTAAATTGTAGATTCGCTTAGGTATAGAACAGGCGTTTATTGAGGTCAACGTTACGATGTCAAATATACCTGACCTAAAAGGCCGTAGTTTCACTTTATCTGTACTGCATCTGGCGGATAATCAAGTGGAGACTACGGTGAATTTTCTAAAACAAAAAACAGAGCAAGCCCCCGCTTTTTTTGCCAATGCGCCGATTGTTTTAAACATTGATAAAGTAGTGGGTGAGATTGATTTTGCTACACTAAAAAATGGCATTATTGAAGCCGGTTTTGTCCCCGTTGGCATTACGGGGTGTAAAGATAAACGTTGCCAAACACAAGCTTTTTCCGCGGGGTTTGCGGTGATGACGGCCAGTAATACGCCATCTCACGCTCCGACCCAGATGGCACCGACCAAAGTGGTTCGCAATCCGATACGTTCAGGGCAGCAGGTGTATGCAAAAGACGGTGACTTGGTTATTTTAAACCATGTTAGCCCTGGGGCAGAAGTGATCGCCGATGGTTCAATCCATATTCATGGCACACTACGCGGCCGAGCAATTGCAGGGGCTAGTGGGCAAAAAGAAGCACGTATTATTTGTCACGATTTACAAGCCGAACTAGTTTCCATTGCAGGGAATTATTGGCTGAGCGATCAAATTGATAGTGAATTTTGGCAAAAGAAAGTGATGCTGAGTTTAAGCGAAGAGTCACTGCATTTTGAATTACTCACAATTTAGCATCGAAAGGAAACTCATTAGATGGCACGCATTATTGTTGTAACGTCAGGAAAAGGTGGGGTAGGCAAAACCACCTCCAGCGCAGCTATTGCGTCTGGTTTAGCTTTAAAAGGCAAAAAGACGGCGGTGATCGATTTTGATATCGG
>NZ_NBUS01000042.1:110468-114306 GCF_002749895.1 Vibrio fujianensis
CTGCGAAACCTAGATTTAATCATGGGGTGTGAACGACGTGTGGTTTACGATTTCGTCAATGTGCTCAATGGCGAAGCCACGCTTAACCAAGCGCTAATCAAAGATAAACGCAATGACAACTTGTTTATTCTCCCCGCTTCACAAACACGAGATAAAGACGCACTGACCAAAGAAGGGGTGCAACGTATTTTAAATGAACTCAATGAAATGGGCTTTGAGTTTGTTATTTGTGATTCACCCGCAGGGATCGAACAAGGGGCATTAATGGCGCTGTATTATGCTGATGAGGCCATTGTCACCACCAACCCTGAAGTCTCTTCCGTCCGTGATTCTGACCGCATTTTAGGCATTCTGGATTCGAAGTCATTACGGGCAGAGCAAGGGCTTGAACCCGTGAAACAGCACCTGCTGCTCACGCGCTATAATCCAACCCGTGTTAGTCAGGGGGAAATGCTCAGTGTCGAAGATGTAGAAGAAATTCTACACGTTCCTTTACTCGGGGTGATCCCAGAAAGCCAAGCTGTATTAAATGCTTCAAATAAGGGGATTCCCGTTATTTTTGATGAGCAATCTGATGCTGGCCAAGCGTACGATGATACGGTTGAACGACTGCTCGGGCAGGAAATTGAGTTCCGTTTTTTAACTGAGCCAAAGAAAGGCATCTTTAAACGACTTTTTGGAGGCTAACCCTATGTCATTACTTGAATTTTTCCGCCCACAGAAAAAAAATTCAGCAAGTTTAGCCAAGGAACGCTTGCAGATCATTGTCGCTGAGCGTCGCAGTCAAAGCGATCCAGCCCCAACCTATTTGCCCCAGCTTAAAGAAGATATCTTGAAGGTGATCGCTAAGTATGTGGCGATTGATCCTGACATGGTTGAACTTTCCTTTGAGCACAAAGGCGATGATATTTCTGTGCTGGAGTTAAACGTTAAATTGCCCGATGAAGAAAAATAATCGCCAGCCGATCATTCCCGCCTAGGCGGGAATGATCGAAGTGGTCACTTTATCAAGTTATTTAATCGCTCACCGAGTAGCGGTAAACGCCAACCCTGCATCAGCTCAGGGAGGCATTCTTGATCTCGGCCTTTATTCCAAACCCAATTCACTAACTGATTTAGCTGCTTTTTGGAGGCTAAAAATTCCGTTGATAAGCCGGATGTTTGCGAGACCCCTTTCACTTCATCTTTGAGCTTCTTAAACAGTTGCTTATAGCCGAGATGATCCATCAAAGGCACGATTAATGCTGGATAGTGTTGCGCAGGAATTTGCTTTGCCTCTTTTACTATCAGTGAAATTTTCGCTCCATGACGACGAATAACATGAGGGTCAATGCCTTCCTCTTCCATCCGTTTCGGCGAGTGGAGAGCTAAACGAGCAATGGTTAATAAGTCATGCTCTCGAATCACAAAGTTAAGCGCTAAATCTCGCTTCATGGCTTCTTGATAACGCCATGTGGCTAAGGGTTTTAAAATCGCTAATGCTGGTCGATTAAGCTGCCATGCTCCTTTAATATCAAGATAAACATTCTCTGGGTCAGTCACCCGGGTTCTTTTCTCAATTTGCAGTAACGATTCTTGCTGTGCCGCATCCCACCACCCCATTTGACGAACTTTGGTCAGTAATTGCTCATACATAGGTAATAGATAAAAAACATCTGCAGCAGCATAGTCGAGCTGCTTTTGTGACAATGGCCGTGCCAGCCAATCGGTACGTGATTCACTTTTGTCTAATGTGACCGTTAATAAATCTTGCACCAAAGCAGCAAAACCGGTGGAAAGCCCATAACCGGTAAACGCGGCCATTAATTGCGTGTCAACCATAGGAAAAGGGACGCACCCAAAACGGTGTTGGAATACTTCCAGATCTTCACCACAAGCATGCAGTACTTTAAGTACTGAAACATCTTGCAATAGTGCCATGAAAGGGCTCATATCTTCGATAGCCAGTGGGTCAATCAACGCCAGTGTTTCACCATCAAATAACTGAATCAGGCCAAGTTGTGGGTAAAAAGTACGAGTCCGCACAAACTCGGTATCCAGCATTACTACATCCGATTGACGAGCGAGTGTACAAATTCGTTGTAGTTCATTAAATTGGTTAATAATTTGATAATTCACAAATGGCTCACTTTGCCTTGGTTGATTAAGAGTCGATGAGGTTAAAAAGAACAATGCCGACAAGTTGAGTCGGCATTGTAACACTATAAATGGTGATCACTGAGCAACAGAACTAAGCACTTTTTGCCTTTTCTGCTTGTTGTGCATCATTTTCTTCACGCAATACGCGGCGTAAAATTTTACCGACATTGGTTTTTGGTAGTTCTTCACGGAACTCAATCAATTTAGGTACTTTATACCCCGTTAGGTGCTTACGGCAATGAGCAATCACCTCTTCTTTGGTCAAACTTGGATCGCGTTTGACGATATAGATTTTCACTACTTCGCCTGAAACCTCATGAGGTTGACCAATCGCTGCCACTTCAAGCACTTTGCCGTGTAACGCAACCACATCTTCAATTTCATTTGGATAAACGTTGAAACCGGAGACAAGAATCATGTCTTTTTTACGATCAACAATATAGACCATGCCTTGTTCATCGAATTTGACAATATCACCAGTGGATAACCATCCCTCTTCATCAATCACTTCTTTGGTGGCTTCTGGGCGTTGCCAGTATCCCTGCATCACTTGAGGGCCACGAACTTGTAGCTCACCCGTTTGATCATATCCCAACACCTGCCCTTCATCGTCGACAATTCGAACTTCAGTCGACGGTACAGGCAAACCAATCGCCCCCGAATAATCGGAAAGATCATAAGGGTTGCCTGTCACTAAAGGAGAGCATTCGGTCAAACCATAGCCTTCTAATAAATGGATTCCGGTGATCTTTTTCCATTTTTCAGCGACCGCACGTTGTACAGCCATACCACCACCGACCGACAGTTTGAGATGGCTAAAGTCGAGTTCATGAAAGTCTTCATTATTCACTAGGGCATTGAATAACGTGTTCACCCCGGTGAGTGCAGTGAATGAGTATTTTTGTAGCTCTTTTACAAATCCGGGGATATCTCGTGGATTGGTGATCAATAAATTGCTCCCGCCCATTTCAATGAACAGCAACAGGTTAACGGTTAACGCAAACACGTGATAGAGCGGTAACGCCGTTACCACAAGCTCTCGTCCTTCACGCAATACTGGCCCGTAAGCACCTTTAGCTTGTAATACGTTAGCAATCATATTGCGGTGCGTTAAAATAGCTCCTTTCGCAACGCCTGTCGTCCCCCCCGTGTATTGTAAGAAGGCGATATCTTCTCCTGACATGAAGGGTTTGACATACTGTAAACGTCGCCCTTTACGCAGTGCTTTACGCATAGAAATGGCACCCGGTAGATCATATTTAGGAACCATGCCTTTCACGTACTTAACCACAAAATCGACTAAAGTACCTTTTGCTCGCGGCAGCATTTGCCCAAGGCTCGTTAAGACCACGTGCTTAACTTGGGTATTGTCGACAATTTGTTCTAACGTATTGGCGAAATTAGACACAATAACAATTGTACCAACATCAGCATCATTGAGTTGGTGTTCTAATTCACGAGGGGTATACAGTGGATTGACGTTCACGGCAATCATACCCGCACGCAGAATCCCAAAGAGTGCCACAGGATATTGCAATAAATTGGGCATCATCAGAGCGACTCGATCGCCTTTTTTTAACTTAAGCTCATTTTGTAAATAGGCAGCAAACGCTCGACTGCGTTCTTCCAACTTACGAAATGTCATCACTGAGCCCATATTCATAAAAGCAGGCTGATCCGCATACTTGTGTACTGACTG
>NZ_NBUS01000042.1:114316-114800 GCF_002749895.1 Vibrio fujianensis
TCAAACATCTCAATCAATGATAAATATTGATCAGGATTGATGGTTTCCGGTACATCGGCGGGATAACGTGAAAGCCAAGGTTTATCCACGGTAATACTCCTCGTAATTGGCTGGCATAATTATCATTATCTTTGTTATAGAAATGATCTCTATTACAGCACAGCCAGAGCGCTTGAGCACGAAACACTCAAACACTTGTTTAAATTTTGTTAACTAAGCCAAATATTAGTTCTGCGACCTGTAAAGGTTGCTGAAGATGACAGTGATGGCCGCCAGAAATGATCTGTTTTTCCATTTTTGCATGCCAATAGTTTGCGACGTCTTGCTCAAGAGAGGCAAAACCATGCTCCCCTAATATCACCAGATGAGGGCAAACAATCTGCTCCATCACTTGCTGTGCGTGAGGTAATGACTGACGATAAAGCGATTCAGTGGTTAACTTTTTATCGTACCGCCATTGCCACTTGCCTTCTACTTGCCAAAT
>NZ_NBUS01000042.1:114810-125138 GCF_002749895.1 Vibrio fujianensis
CCTCTTCTGACGATGGGTTCTAACAAGTGCATCGGCAATTGATTGACACGCGCTCGATGTTGCAGTGCTGCTGGCAAGCTAGAATAATAACGTTCAGATTTACGACGCAAACGATGGCGACTGATGACACCTTTTCGCCAACGCACAAGGCTATTTTCCGGTGATTCTATCAAAGGTGCGAGGCCTTCAATTTGAACGAGTCCTGCAACTTGCTCAGGAAAGACGGCACTATAGCAACTTGCGATTAAAGCACCAAGTGAATGACCGACTAATATTAGTCTGTTTGGTGAAATTGTAAGCAGTAGTTGATAAATATCGTCAATATAGTCGTGAAAAGGATAATAACTGGCGCTGGATTTGTGGCTAGAAAGGCCATGGCCGGGTAAATCAATCGCACAGAGAGCCCAATTGGGTGCTAAAGGATGTAACGCCTCTATCACGGTTTGGAAACTGGCTGCGTTATCTAACCAGCCATGTAAAAAAACTAAAGTTACCTCGGCTTGTTTTGGACAGCCAATGGTTAACCCCGCCAGTTGTCCATAATCAAGCGCATATGTGTGAGATTGTAGCATCACTTCACTTCTTGAATCACACGTCCACGGCGTGGGTAATCATCAATAGAACGACAATGAAAATGACCACAAGGGAAAAGATAAGGGCCAATATCATCGATAATAATCCGCTCTTCGACTCGCCATAAATAGTAGCCCTTCACTTTCATGACCGGGAAATGGTAATCATATTCTCCCACGTTTCCCTGCTCTGATGCCGCAGTGGTACCAATCATGGAGATCAAACGCCCAGGGCCATAGGTGACGGGATCAAGAAACCCATCCACATATCCGACAAAACGCCCTTGAGGTTCATGCGCTAAATTCGGACGACCTGATTGATCAAGAGGTAGATTCACAATCTCAATTCTGGTGCTATCAGTCAGGTTGGTGATTTGGGCAATCACGCCGCCTAAACGAACCTCTTCATATGCGTTAGCTGGCCTTTTAGACCACTCGGTGTAATCAGAAATTACCGATTGTTGTTCGCTCATCAATTGAGGAGGAAGAGAAGCACAAGCAGTCAACATCATTAGCAGCGAAAACAAACCGAGACGAAATGGATGGTGCATCATGGGATTTCCCCTTTGGTTAGATATACATATCGACACCGAGCATTTGGGCAAGTTCCTCTTGTTTTGCTTGATTCATTACCCCTAAGTACTCTTCTATGGCTTTACGAGCCTGACCTTCCGGCAAATCGTAGTGCAACCTTGCGCGATCAATATCAGCGAGATCGACTTGGCGAATCGAGTGAGAAACCGCATCGGCCACTTTACTGGTTTGGCTAACTCTTGATTGCCCTTTCGCCCCGTCATTTTTCTTCGCTTTGGAAGTTTGCTGGGTATTCGAGATTCGGGCGGGGGGCAAGCCGTTAATTGCAACCATACTGCTCCTCACTCACTAAGTTTACTATTCGCTTAAATCGTACCCACGATTACCGTGGTTCGATCACGCACGCCCCGGTAATTTTTTCCAAGCAACCGTATCACGTAAATAAATCGGGCTGGTTTCTTCAACAGCAAGCGTCCGACCTTGTTGCCACTCTTGATACGCTAATACCACCATATCTTGTGCTTGTGGGTAAAGCACTCCGCTTTCTTGCTGGACAAAGGGTAAGCTCGAGAGTTTGTCTTGATAGGCCGCCCAACCTGTCCCAGCGGTTGACCACACTTGAGATTCACTTTCCTTCCCCAAGCTCGCTAGCAATGATTGCGGTGCAACGACCGATTCGGTATCAACCGTTAACCAAATGCCATTTTGTTGACGTTCAAAACGCGCCCAATACACTTCGCCCATTCGGGCATCGATCGCACACGCAACTCGAGTTACCCCCTGCTCACGATGAGCGCCTTGCGCTAAAGCGGCTAAAGTCGAGACTCCTATCATGGGTAAATCGGCACCAAACCCTAAACCTTGTGCAATTCCAATGCCAATACGAACCCCAGTAAAGCTACCTGGGCCTCGACCAAACGCTAAGACATCCAGCTCTTGTAAGGTTAATCCCGCTTCTTTTAACACCTCATCAACCATGGGTAAGATTTTTTTGGTATGGTCACGAGGTGCAACTTCACTACGCGAGTAAATGTGCTCACCAACCATCAAAGCAACAGAACAAGCTTCTGTTGCGGTATCTAAAGCTAGAATTTTTGCGCTCATGTGTTTCTCTAATTGATTGCGGTTTCTGATTGAGACTGCAGAAAGTCTTTAACCACCTCTAAATCTCGAGTTCGAGGAATTGGTGGTAAACTAGCAAGAAAGACACCACCGTAGTCACGAGTAACTAAACGGTTATCACAAATGATCAATGCGCCTTTATCTTTCTGATCTCGAATGAGTCGTCCTACACCTTGCTTCAAGGTAATTACCGCCTCTGGCAATTGAACTTGAACAAATGGGTCCCCACCTCGTAAGCGACAATCTTCAATACGGGCTTTTAGCAGTGGATCATCAGGTGCAGTAAACGGAAGTTTGTCGATAATAACACAGCTTAGCGTATCGCCTCTAACATCAATTCCTTCCCAAAATGCGCCGGTTGCCACTAACAATGCGTTACCTAGTTCCATAAATTCCGCTAGGGTTTTCTGTTTACTGGTTTCCCCTTGTAATAATACTGGCAAGGTTAAACAAGCTCTAAATCGCTCGCCTAATTCCCGCATCATACTGTGAGAGGTGCAAAGGAAAAAACAGCGCCCTTGGTTTTGTTCAATCACTGGGGCTAACATTCGCACCAATTGATCCGCCACTCCTGGACTGTTGGGTTCCGGTAAATAACGCGGGACACATAAACGAGCTTGCTGCTGGTAATCAAAGGGGCTGGGTAAAGAGAACTGCTCACGGGGTTCTAACCCTAACCGATGAGTAAAATGGCTGAAATCATCTTGCACCGCTAAGGTTGCAGAGGTGAAAATCCACGCGCCCTCTTTGAGAGTGATTTGTTCTTGAAATTTATCGGCCACGGATAGTGGCGTAATGTGTAGGCTAAAATGACGCGGGGTTGTATCAAACCAATAAGAATATCCTGTTACGGACACATCGCAAACTCGCTCAATTCGACCTTTAATGGAATTTGCACGCTCAAATGCCGCATCAAGTAACTGGCTTCGTCCTAAAGCAAGTTTAAGAACATCAATGGCAAAATCTAAACTTTCTTGTAATCGTTCAATTTGCCGAGCGATCGCAACCGATGCCATCGCATCACGCCAGTTTCCTCGAAATCCGCAATCCCCCAGCAAAATACGTAAGTCCATTGCGCTTTGCAGTAATTTATCGCCAATTTTCTGCAATTGGCGCATGTCTTTAGCTTCGGTGCGATAACTAATTTCAATATCTTTTGCCAACTCCTGAATTTGTCGGCTCGATACTGACTGACCAAAATACTGGCTGGCAATGTCAGGGAGCTGATGTGCTTCATCAAAAATAAACACGTCAGCTTCGGGGATCAATTCACCAAATCCGGTTTCTTTAATAGCAAGATCAGCAAAAAAAAGATGATGGTTAACCACAACAATCTCCGCATCCATTGCTTTACGGCGCGCTTTAGAAACAAAACAATCTTGATAGCTTGGGCACTCTTTTCCTAAGCAGTTGTCGTTGGTGGAGGTAATGGTTGGAATGATAAGGCTGTCTTCCGGTAGCGCATCGCATTCACCAAGATCACCGGTTTTCGTTTCAGATGACCAGCTACGCACCTTGACCAGTTGAGTCAATAAGGTCGGATCGCTTCCGTTATTATGACTTTCAATCATCTGGCGGCTAAGTCGATCAAGGCAAAGGTAATTGGCTCGTCCTTTGAGTAACGCCACTTGGCCATGAAAGCCTAATGCATTAATCATCAACGGTAAATCACGATGAAAAAGTTGCTCTTGTAAGTTTTTTGACCCGGTACTGATGATGATTTTTTTGCCACTCAGTAGGGCTGGCACTAAATAAGCGAAGGTTTTGCCTGTTCCTGTTCCAGCTTCAACCACTAATTGCGATTGTTGCTCAATGGCATTAGCGACCGCTTTTGCCATATCGACTTGTGCTTGACGCCCTTGAAAGCCAGGAATGGCCTTGCCCAAAGCTCCATGTTGAGAAAAAGTTTTCGCGATCATCCTAAAAACAAGTGCCGTATTGAATGATGCGATTATGGCAGGTTTCCCTACCTAGCGCGAATTCAAATCGCATTCGCACTAGGTGAGAACTTTATTTACGATTTTATTTGCGATTGAGGTAACGGGATAACCAAGCGGGTGCATCATAACCATCACTCGCAGAAGGCATCATCGCCTTCGCTGCATCAACTGGAGAGGCTTTGCTTTCCCACATCGCATCCAGTAATGCTTCATCAATTGGATTATCCCCCATAAGAGCATGCACTCGCTCGACATACAATTTACGTGCAAGTAATTCTTTATCCATAAACACCACCTAGCGTGCGCTCTGTTTAGAGTCGAAAGAAAAAGCCGTTATCTTCTAGCCATGATTGTTGTTGAATCTCACTTGATAATAGATTAATTATAGACCTTACTGTGTGGGCTGCATCACCGTTCTGGCTGCCCTCGATTTATTTTTATACTAAAAAGTATTCATGGAAGTTATTAATGGAAAGAAAAACCCTTCTGACGCATTGTATTGATGCCCCAGGCCTGATCTCAAAAATCACCAATATTTGTTACAAACACCAGCTTAATATTATTCATAACAATGAGTTTGTAGATAACACCAGCGGTCATTTTTTTATGCGAACGGAGCTTGAAGGGTATTTCAACGACACCACGCTGCTTGCAGACTTGGACAACGCGCTACCGAGTGGTACAAAGCGAAAATTGATCGACTCAGCACGGAAACGTATCGTTATTCTGGTGACCAAGGAAGCACACTGTTTAGGCGATATTCTCATGAAAACCTATGATGGTAGCCTAGATGTTGAAATTGCAGCGGTAGTTGGTAACTACGATAAACTGCAAAATTTAACCGAGAAATTTGATATTCCTTACCATCATGTTTCACATGATGGGCTGAATCGTCAAGAGCATGAACAGAAAATGCTGGAAGCGATAACGCCTTATCAACCCGACTTTCTAGTACTCGCAAAATACATGCGAGTTTTGACGCCAGGGTTTGTGGAAAAATTCCACCACAAAATCATCAATATTCACCACAGCTTCTTACCTGCCTTTATTGGTGCGAAACCTTATCAACAGGCTTATGAGCGTGGCGTGAAGATCATTGGTGCGACTGCACACTTTGTCACCAATGACTTAGACGAAGGCCCAATTATCAAGCAGGATGTGATTCCGGTTGATCACACCTTCAGTGCACAAGATATGGCACAAGCGGGCCGAGATGTTGAAAAAAATGTTTTAAGTAAGGCGCTCAATAAAGTCATTAACGATCATGTTTTTGTTTATGGTAATAAAACCGTTATTTTATAGCGTCTCATCAAGCATCATTGAAAAAAGTGAGGGCTGACGCCTCGTTCAGCCCTTCGTTTAAACTATCGTTATCAATCAAGACAACCTCAAGATGCTGAGATCATTTTATAGTGTTAGCGCAAGCTCTACCCCTTGACGAATGGCTCGCACGGCATCAAGCTCGCCAGCATGATCTGCACCACCGATCACATGCAGCTTATCCCCAAGCTGCGACCACTGCTCTTCAAACGGTCGAACGGATTCTTGCCCTGCACAGAGAATAATATGGTCAACTGCGAGATGCTGGTGCTCTCCTTCCACAGTCACATTCAAACCGGTTTCATCGACGTTTTCATAACTGACACCACCTAACAGATGTACACCACGTTTTTCTAATGTACGTTTATGAATCCACCCCGTCGTTTTACCGGGCCCACGGCCTACTCGGCCTTTACGACGTTGTAGTAACCAGACTTGCTGTTCGCTCAATACCTCAGGGTAGGGATATAGCCCTCCAGCATGGGCCATTTCTTTATCTATTCCCCATTCATGTAACCAATCGTCTAAGCTATTTTCTTCTGGTTCGGTTAACATGGTTGCAACATCTATTCCGATACCTCCAGCACCAATAATTGCAACGTTTTGCCCAACCGGGGGTTTTTCACGAATCAGCGTTTGATAATCAATCACTTTTTCATGATTAGTGATACCATTGAGTTGAACTTTTCTGGGTTCAACACCGGAGGCCATCACCACCTCATCGTAGTTGGCTAGCATATCGAAGCTAACTTGGCAGGCTAGGTGTAACTGTACTCCCGTTTGATCAATTCGATTGGCAAAATAGCGGATGGTTTCTCTAAATTCTTCTTTCCCTGGGATTTGCATCGCCAAACGAAACTGACCTCCAATTCGGTCATGCCGTTCAAATAGATCCACTTGATGACCACGTTCAGCCAATGTGGTCGCACAAGCAAGCCCTGCTGGCCCAGCTCCGATAACCGCTATTTTTTTCTTTATCTCAACCGGTTGCGATGTTAATTCCGTCTCGTAACAAGCACGTGGATTCACCATGCAAGAAGCACGTTTGGCTTGAAAAATATTATCCAAACAGGCTTGGTTACAACCAATACAGGTATTGATCAAGGCGGCTTTCCCTTGCTCAGCTTTGAGGACAAATTCCGCATCGGCCAAAAATGGTCGAGCCATCGAGACCATATCCGCTTGCCCACTAGCAAGAATTTTCTCCGCCTGCTCTGGCGTATTAATCCGGTTACAGGTTACAACGGGCACACTTAGATGTGATTTGATTTTTTCAGTCACCCAGCTAAACGCCGCTCGCGGTACTTGAGTCGCTATTGTTGGAATCCGAGCTTCATGCCATCCAATTCCAGTATTGATAATGGTCACTCCTGCTTGCTCCAACGCTTGGGCTAATTCAACCACCTCTTCAAAAGTACTGCCCTCCTCGACCAAATCAAGCATAGATAAACGGAAAATAATAATAAAGTTAGGCCCCACCGCCGCACGAATAGCTCGAACAATTGCCAAAGGAAAACGCATGCGATTTTGATAGCTGCCTCCCCAATCGTCGTAACGAACATTAGTTCGCTTACAAATAAATTGATTGATAAGATAGCCTTCCGACCCCATCACTTCGACACCGTCATACCCTGCAAGCTGAGCAAGTTCAGCACTATTGGCAAAGGCATCGATCGTTTTACGGATTTGTCTGACACTCATCTCACTGGGCGAGAATCTAGCAATAGGCGCTTTTATGGCCGAAGCACTTTGAGCAAAAGGATGCATGGCATAGCGACCAGCATGAAGTAATTGCAGCGCAATTTTTCCACCATGGCGGTGCACTGCATCGGTCACGACTTGGTGTGCTTTGGCATGTTTAGCTTTACTAAATTCAGCACTAAGCGGATGCAATCGACCACGAAGGTTAGGAGAAAAGCCCCCAGTTACAATCAAGCCGACCCCACCTTTGGCTCGCTCTTCATAAAAGGCAGCCAACTTATGTAAACCTTCTTTATGCTCTTCAAGCCCGGTATGCATTGACCCCATCAACACGCGATTACGCAGTTGGGTAAATCCTAAATCTAATGGCTGTAATAAGTGTGGGTACATAGGCGACATCACTTTTGTTGGTCTCATCATGGTCGGACCAGAATAATCTTGCCCTTCATAAAAATCAAACAAGTGTTTACATTTTTGTAACACTGATCAATCTTGTTGTTTGGATATGACAGATCACGTAGGATGTTACACACTATGATCAGGACCTCATTCACGGTTGCATTGGAGAGACAATGAGACAGTTATTCCGATTTATTGGGCTGATATTTAAAGGATTTTGGAAAGTTATTACTTTTATCCGTTTAGCCCTCACTAACCTTATTTTCCTATTAACCATCGCTATTGTTTACTTTTTGTATCTCAGTGCCGACGCTCCAACGCCTGTTGTGGAAAAAGCTTCAGCTCTTGTACTTAACCTCTCCGGTCCCATTGTTGAACAAAGCTCTTATCTCAACCCGATGGAGTCTTTCAGTGACTCATTATTTGGTCGGGAAATGCCCCGAGAAAATGTCTTGTTTGATGTCGTTGATACACTTCGTTATGCAAAAGATGATGATAGTGTCACAGGGCTTGTGCTCGCGTTACGAGAGATGCCTGAAACTAATTTAACCAAGCTGCGCTATATCGCTAAAGCGATCAATGAATTTAAATCGTCGGGTAAACCGGTTTATGCGATCGGGGATTTTTATAATCAAAGCCAATATTATCTTGCCAGCTATGCCGATAAAGTTTATCTCGCCCCTGATGGCGGTGTGATGTTACGCGGCTATAGTAGCTATAATTTGTACTACAAAAGCCTACTAGAAAAACTCGACGTCAATACTCATGTGTTTCGTGTCGGTACTTATAAGTCTGCAGTTGAGCCCTTTATCCGAGATGATATGTCTGACCAAGCAAGAGAGTCAGCCAGTCAATGGTTAAGTCAATTGTGGGGCGCTTATATCAGTGATGTAGCTGCTAACCGTAAACTAGAGCCTCAACGTTTGAACCCGACCATGGAAGAGTTTTTGTCATTATTAAGCAATGCTTCCGGTAACTTAGCTGACTTATCCCTCTCACTCGGTTTAGTGGATCAATTAGCAACGAGACAACAGGTGCGTCACGAACTGGCTCAAGTTTTTGGCAGTAATGGTGAAGACAGTTATAACGCGATTGACTACTATCGCTACCGTAATACGATGAAACCGACCTTGATTCGTCATGCTGACGATATTGCGATTATTGTTGCCAGTGGAGCGATTATGGATGGCACTCAATCTCGCGGTAATGTCGGCGGCGATACCGTTGCAGGGTTATTGCGTCAAGCTCGTAATGATGCAAAAGTCAAAGCAGTCGTGTTACGAGTCGATAGCCCAGGAGGCAGTGCATTTGCATCTGAGGTAATTCGTAATGAAATAGACGCGCTGAAAGCGGCTGGAAAACCGGTTGTCGCCTCAATGTCAAGCCTTGCGGCATCCGGCGGATATTGGATATCAATGAGTGCCGATCAAATCGTCGCGCAGCCCACCACCTTAACCGGTTCTATCGGGATTTTTAGTGTGATCACGACTTTTGAAAAAGGACTAAATAAACTGGGCATTTATACCGATGGCGTCGGTACATCACCTTTTTCTGGCGTTGGTATTACCCGCGGATTGGACGAAAATGTGAAAGATGCGATCCAAATGGGGATCGAAAATGGCTACCAACGCTTCATTACGTTGGTCAGTAAACATCGTAACCTACCGCTTGCAGCGGTTGATAAAGTCGCACAAGGACATGTATGGACCGCGAAAGATGCCCAGCAGTATGGTCTGGTGGATACTTTAGGTGATTTTGATGATGCGGTAGCTATCGCCGCACAGTTAGCCCAACTCGAACGCTATAACCTTTACTGGGTTGAAGAACCCCTCAGCCCAGCCCAACGCTTTCTGCAAAGTCTCTTAAGCGAGGCACAGGTAAGGTTTGAGATCAATTTGGCGAGTGTGGTTCCTGCTGTTTTTCAGCCAGTAACACAGCAATTGATGCAAGATGCCTCTATTCTCAATCAACTCAATGATCCTAAAGGGTATTATGCACTGTGTTTAACGTGTCAAAGCCAGTAAAACGGCGAGATTAATGCTCGCTTACCCACATGATAGATTAAGAGGCACTTTCTAGGACTGTGCCTCTTTTTATTGCAGAAGTTTTCGCTATAATTTTGCGTCTGTTCCCTACAATAAGCGATACCCCTATGACTAGAAAGCATATTTATATTGCCTACACTGGCGGTACTATTGGTATGACCAAATCCGACCATGGTTATGTACCTGTCGCTGGATTTATGGAAAAACAATTGGCAGGTATGCCTGAATTCCATCGTCCAGAAATGCCGCTATTTACGATTCACGAATACGATCCATTGATTGATTCCTCTGATATGACACCAGAAGATTGGCAAATCATTGCTGATGACATTCGCGATAATTACGATAAATATGATGGTTTTGTCATCCTCCATGGTACGGATACCATGGCGTATACTGCATCAGCCCTATCGTTTATGTTTGAAAATTTAGGTAAGCCCGTGATTGTCACTGGCTCACAAATCCCACTGGCCGAAATTCGCTCTGATGGTCAAGCCAACTTACTTAATTCATTACACCTTGCAGCAAACTATCCCATCAATGAAGTCACTCTGTTTTTCAATAATCAATTAATGCGTGGAAACCGAAGTACCAAATCACATGCTGATGGTTTTAGTGCCTTTACTTCACCAAACTTACCCCCATTATTAGAAGCGGGTATCAATATCCAAATTAGTAACAATGTCAAAGTCGAC
>NZ_NBUS01000042.1:125148-150059 GCF_002749895.1 Vibrio fujianensis
AAACGCCTCAGGGGCCGTTTTTGGTACATAATATTACCCCGCAACCGATCGGTGTCATTACGATGTATCCCGGCATTTCACATGAAGTAATAAGAAATACCTTACTTCAACCTGTTAATGCTATGATCCTACTCACCTTTGGTGTCGGTAATGCACCACAAAATCCCGATTTATTAGCCCATTTACACGATGCCTCTCAACGCGGGGTGATTGTCGTCAACCTCACTCAATGTCTGGCTGGGAAAGTAAATATGGGAGGATATGCAACAGGATGCGCCTTGGCTGAGTCAGGGGTAATTAGTGGTTACGACATGACCCCAGAGGCAGCTTTGGCTAAACTGCACTTTTTACTTAGCCAGAACCTCTCGTATCAAGAAGTGAAAGAAAAAATGCAACAAGTGTTGCGCGGAGAAATGAGCTTATAGATTAGTCCATCCTCAGTGTCAGACTAATTTCACTTTTATCATCAGACAAATATCACCCGACAAAGCAAAAAGCATTGTCGGGTTTTGAGTGATAACGCTTGGTTTTTTATCAAATTAAAAACGCTAACTTAGTGTGATGTGAGGGCTTACGCTTTATTCGGATTAACTCGAACAATGTCTTCTTGCTCAGTGCGAAAACGTTTTTTTAGTTCAGCTTTCGATTTTAAGACCATTTCTCCACCAATAGCTATACTCATATGGTCAGCATCATGATTATGCTTTGATTGGTACAGCATCACAGCTTGCATACAATAATCTCGCTGTGCTGCAGAAAGTGGTGTACCTTCAGGCCACTTGCCCGTTTCTACAGCGAAGAGTAAACGCTCATATGCTTCAGGGGTAATCGCATCAATCAACTGATGTGCATTCATGACCTTTTCCTTGATGACTAAGATTGCAGCCACCATAGCGAGCCCATCTAGTCAGTCAAGAGTTGCTAAATAAATCAGTGTATCGGATCACAAGCTACGACTATGAACTGGATAAAAACCTTATTACTACTACTGCCTATACTATTAGGCGGCTGTCTAGAAAACCGTAAAAATACCGATAAACTCTGCACAGATAATCCAGCATTACAGTGTGACAGGTTAAACATCAATGACGGACAATGCCGAGTCGCTCGAACCGATCTGATCTGGCATCGCTATGAGGTACTCACTAATCCCACTGTCGAGAATAAAATCACTGAATATCAGCTAACCCGTGACTATCAAAAATGCTTAGAGCTCGCGGCTCAAATCCAGCTCATTGACCAAACGGAACTCAACCAACGCCGCTTTTCTGCACTGATCAATTCGAATGAAGACTTAAAACGCATCACTCAAGAACTACATCAAATACGAACGCCTAAAGCGCTCTATTTTTTATGGAGTCAAACCGGCGATAGACAAGCTCGTCGTGATTTCTTACAACTAGAAGGCAAGCCAGAACTCGAAACGGCCGACATGCAATACGCACTAGCGACCTTTTACACCACACGAGATCAAGAGAAAACAATACGTCTTCTTATTCGAGCCCTAGAACTCAGCCCCGCAAAACAGGTTAATCCTGAAATATTTCAATCACTTGCTAGCACCCATCAAGCATTAAATAAAAAAGAAGAGGCTTACCTCTGGGCCATGGTGGGTCAGCAGTTTGGGGTTCAAATTGCCTCTCAAGCAGAGCTTAGACTGATGTATCCATTTAGTGAAGACACCTTCACGCGATTGGACAATTTAGCCAACCAATTAACCAAAGCCATCCGGCGCGGTGAATTTACGGATCGGTTAATCTCCCATTGATCATCGCGCACTCTGCTATTGTAAGCTTTTAACAAGACATGCTTAAATTATCGGCTATTTTTTACTTTTTGTTGAAAATTAACGACACAGAGTTAACACAAAAGCGCTCCCCGGTGGTTTGAGGACCATCGGGAAATACGTGACCTAAATGGCTATCACAGACCGCACAGCGAATTTCGGTTCGTACCATTCCGTGACTTTGATCCTCTAAATAGTAAATCGCATGCTCATCGAGTGGCGCATCGAAACTTGGCCACCCACAGCCAGAATCATACTTATTCTCCGAGCTAAACAAGGGCGTAGCACAACAGGTACAGTGATATAAACCGGTTTGTTTATTGTGCAATAACCGACCACTAAATGGCGCTTCGGTTCCTTGTTGACGGCAAACATGATAAGCCTCATCACTGAGAACTTCACGCCAGTAACTATCAGGTTTTACGAATTTTTCTTCTTGTTTTGTCATACCGCCCTCCTCCTTTTTCCTCTTGAAACATTTACTTTTTTATAGAAAACTTGCTTATTCTACACCTTGTAGCACATACTTTCCTATCGAGAGAGCAACAGTCAGCGTAATCAGTGGCTGAGCTTTATTTTACGTCGATTGGTAGAGATAAAAATCAGCACCCGGGGTAAATATTAACCAGTTGCAACGGATTGTTAAAAAAAACGCTGCTTTTTTTTGACTTTAAACAAGTTAAGTCCGATTATCTGTTGCAGACATTTACTGGATTCTGTAATTTTACTACCAGTTATCTTTAATCAGAAATTAAGTTGTGGAGCAACTATAATGACTATCAAAGTAGGTATTAACGGTTT
Organism: Vibrio fujianensis; assembly: GCF_002749895.1. Taxonomy (GTDB): domain Bacteria; phylum Pseudomonadota; class Gammaproteobacteria; order Enterobacterales; family Vibrionaceae; genus Vibrio; species Vibrio fujianensis. The sequence goes on from NZ_NBUS01000042.1 coordinate 127,736, forward strand.
TGGCCGTATCGGCCGTTTCGTATTCCGTGCAGCACAAGAGCGTAACGACATCGAAGTTGTAGGTATCAACGATCTGATCGACGTTGAATACATGGCGTACATGCTAAAATACGACTCAACTCACGGCCGTTTCAACGGTACTGTTGAAGTGAAAGACGGTAACCTGATCGTTAACGGTAAAACTGTTCGCGTAACAGCAGAGCGTAACCCAGCAGATCTTAAATGGGGCGAAATCGGTGTTGACGTAGTTGCTGAAGCAACAGGTCTATTCCTAACTGACGAAACTGCTCGTAAACACATCGAAGCAGGCGCGAAAAAAGTAGTTTTGACTGGTCCTTCTAAAGACAAAACTCCAATGTTCGTTATGGGTGTAAACCACGAAACTTATGCAGGACAAGACATCGTTTCTAACGCATCTTGTACAACTAACTGCCTAGCACCTATCGCTAAAGTTCTGAACGATAACTTCGGTATCGAATCAGGTCTAATGACAACTGTTCACGCAACAACTGCAACTCAAAAAACAGTTGATGGCCCTTCAGCAAAAGACTGGCGCGGTGGTCGTGGTGCAGCTCAAAACATCATCCCATCTTCAACTGGTGCTGCTAAAGCGGTAGGCGTTGTTCTTCCTGAACTAAACGGTAAACTAACTGGTATGGCTTTCCGCGTACCAACGGCTAACGTTTCAGTTGTTGACCTAACTGTTAACCTAGAAAAACCAGCTTCTTATGAAGAAATCAAAGCAGCAATGAAAGCCGCTTCTGAAGGTGCTCTAGCTGGCGTACTGGGTTACACTGAAGATGCAGTTGTATCAACTGACTTCAACGGTGACACTCGCACATCAATCTTTGATGCTGCGGCTGGTATCGCACTTACTGACAAATTCGTTAAAGTGGTATCTTGGTACGATAACGAAATCGGTTACTCAAACAAAGTTCTAGACCTAATCTCTCATATCTCTAAATAATGTGACGATTAGCGAAGAAATTCGTTGAGAAGAAAGGCGGCCTTTGTGTCGCCTTTTTGCTTATCTGAAAGAGAGCCATTAGAACACAAAAATTACAACTTCAGGAGCTAGATATGGATTTAAAAAAACTCCCCACTTTAACGGTACTCTCCGACTGTGTGACCATTGTAGAAAAAGATAACGTCAAAATTGTTCGTGTTATCCACGATAAAGCGGTGGCTGGTATTGCTCTACACGGTGGTCATGTCCTTTCTTTTCAACCGACAGGTCAACCCGATTTGCTCTGGATGAGTGAGCATGCCCTCTTTGATGGTAAAGCAGCGCTACGAGGTGGTATTCCGATTTGTTGGCCGTGGTTTGGTCGAATCGCAGCACCCGCACACGGGTTTGCTCGTTCCACAGAATGGACATTAGTTGAACATCGAGAAAATGAGCAAGGGGTAATTATTTCTCTCGGTCTGGAAACCTCAGAGCAAACGCTGGCAATCTGGCCCCACCAGTTTCAAATTCGCTTATTGATCGAAGTGAGTGATACCTTACAAGTTACCCTTGATGTGCTCAATACCGATCAAGAAGCTTGGGCTTTCTCTGGTGCCTTACACAGCTATTTAAAGGTGGGCGATATTCGTCAAACGCAAACCACGGGCATGGGGCCTGAATACCTCGACAGTCTTAACCATGGACAAAAAACGGCAGGCCCAGATAACCTGATTCTCACAGAGACCATTGACCGGGTATATACACAGCCGGAAGCACAAATTCGGGTCGCAGACCCTGTATTTAACCGAACTTTAGTGGTTGAAAATCAAGGCCATAATTCAGCCGTCTTGTGGAACCCTTGGGCGCAAGGCGCACAAGCAATGGCTGATATGAATGACGAAGGCTACCAGACGATGCTATGTGTCGAATCAACATGGCATGCCAATCAATTAGAAGAGGGAAAAATACTACAACCTGGCGAGCATCATCAGCTTTCAACAAAATTATCCGTTCAATAAAATTATCGGTTCAATAATGTGGGGGACAGCATTCGCTGTCCTTTTTATTTCGTTCGCTTACCGTTAAACTTAGCCTCTCTTTTTGCTGATTATTGGATCCCTATGGCTTACCTCTGCCCCCTTTGCCATCACGCCCTACATTTACAAGAACAGAGCTACTGCTGTGATAATCGACATCAATTTGATGTTGCCAAAGAAGGTTATGTCAACTTAATGCCAGCGCATCATAAACGTTCTAAAGATCCTGGTGATAATAAGGAGATGATGCAAGCAAGACGTCGCTTCTTACAAGGCCATCATTACCACCCCATGCGGGAAGCGGTCAGCAACTTATGTATTGAAGCGTTAACCAATACTGCCTATCGAGTCCTGGATATTGGATGTGGTGAAGGTTATTACACCGACTATATTGCCGCCGCTATTCAAGCGCATGCCCCGAATGCGACAACTTATGGGATCGATATTTCCAAAACCGCCATTCGCTATGCGGCTAAATGCTACCCAACAGTCAATTTTGCTGTCGCTTCTAGCCACCGCCTTCCTTTTGCCAACCAATCACTGGATGCCATTTTACGCATATATGCCCCTTGTAAGGAGGAAGAGCTTGACCGAGTGCTCATGGATAACGGAGTCGTCATCACGGTAACGCCTGCTGGCCGCCACCTCTACCAGTTGAAAGAAAAAATTTACCAACACGTTCAACTGCATGATGAAACGCCAGAACGGCTCACCGGGTTTAACCTAGAACACCAGCAACCACTGCATTACACCATGTCCTTATCAGGCTCTGAAGCTGTTGATCTGCTACAAATGACGCCTTTCGCTTGGCGCGCGACAGATGCCCTAAGAGAAGAACTAAAACAAACTCCGCAGTTTACCTGTGAAGCTGATTTTATGATCCGAGTATACCGAAAGCAGTCCTGTAAACGATAAAGACACGATTTAGGGCTCATGATGGTTCTTCTAAAAAATTAGGCACACTCCTTGCTTATTCATAAATAACTTCCATTGTTCTAAAAATAATCAAAAGTTTTTAGAATAATGGCCGATATTATTGCTATCTAAGGGCAAAGGAAGGCAACACCTTTCCATACTCCGGCAAAGGTCTGCTGTGCTGAATAAGGAGAACCAACATGAATCCTGTTAGTACTGGAACTACCGCTCACTATACGCCGAATAGTGTCGGTTCACCTTCACCACAAATATCGCCTGATACGACAGCAAAAGAGCCCTCGCCTTCCCAAACTGAGGCAACAAAAGTTACTTTATCCGAAGAAGGGAAAGCCTTACTGGCTGCCCTAAAGGCACTCGATGAGGAAAGTCAAACTGAACAACTAAAATCGAAAACCGTCGGTGACAAAGTGGAAGCCTTTACGCATGGAGCATTAGGTATGGATCATCCGAAACAGCCGAAGCAACCGACCGATACCCCTTACACCGCAGGGAAATATCTTTCCGCAGCGGCAAAAGTTGGTGGTATGTTACTGCTATTGGCGTAAGCATTCCTGACCCTATAAAAGCGTTCTCATTCGCCCCCTCACCTCTTTCTTTGCTGACAACGAGTCGGTACACTTAGCATTATTTATTGAGTGGAACAGATCATGACACGACTATCTCTTCAAGAGCAAATGCTCAAAGCCGGCCTTGTTAACGAAAAAAAATTAAAAAAGGCTAAAAAAGGATCCAAGAAATCACGCCTTCAAGCTCGAGAGGTAAAAGCGGCGGTTGAAGCCAGCAAACAAGAGCAACTCGAACGTGATAAGGAGTTCAATAAACAGCAAAAAGAGCAGCTATTAACTAAAGAGATCCGTGCTCAAGTCAAGCAACTGATTGAGATGAATAAATTGCCGCATAATAATGGCGATATTCAGTATCACTTTACCGATGGCAACCTAGTTAAAAAGTTGTATGTCGATAAACAAACCCAAGACCAATTGAGTAAAGGACATCTTGCTATTGCGCGTTATGAAGAGGGTTATGCCATCATCCCAAATATCGTGGCACAAAAAATTTGGCAACGAGATGAACACAGCATCATTCCATTACCTGAAGAAGATAAACAACCCCATGATGAAGATGATCCATATGCTGATTTTGTCGTTCCAGATGATTTAATGTGGTAAAAGCTTCCTGAATCATCACCAGATTAACTCTTTGTTTTTAACATTAAATTAAATCATGCTTACCTTTGCTTGTATTTTGCGCAGTTGAAATATAAAGGGCTTTACAAGTACTAAGAAGCCTTATATTATTCGCGCCACACGGAGAGATGGCTGAGTGGTTGAAAGCACCGGTCTTGAAAACCGGCGATGGTTAATAGCTATCCTAGGGTTCAAATCCCTATCTCTCCGCCACTTTTAAAGATGAAACCGCTGTTCTTACAGCGGTTTTTTCGTTTCCTTCGCCTGTTCAAATTTGTTCCAGACAAATTTGTCACTCATTGGCCGCCTACCTGCAACTCCAAGTTGTTTGGGTATAGTCTCTAGCATGAATCACCAAAATCGATCAAAATCATAAAAAAATAATATGTGACGATACCCTATTCCACTAAGTTAGTATAAAATGAGCGGCTTAACACAATGTAACAAAGTACGATTAAATGAAACAAATAATATTAGCACTGCCCTTAGTGTTCCTTTTAGGAGGATGCTCGCCTTCTGTTCCTAAGTGTGGCGATTCTGAAACAACCGATCTCATCAAGCAAATCGCTAATGATGAAATGATCAATCAGTTAGGTTCAAACGCTGGAAAAATGTTCTCATATTCTGTAAATGCAATAAGAACAACTGATAAAAATGATAAAACAGGAGCATTTGAATGTGCTGCACAGCTTGAGATTCATGCTCGCAACACAGGAAATTCCAGCGAGATTCCTATTACTTACACCGTAGAGATGACCGATAATGGAAAAGAATTTTATGTTAATGTATATGGACTTAAATAAATGAAAGCAAATCTATTAAAAAATAAAGTAAACACTAAAACATTAAATTTTGTTTTACTATCAATTGTGACTTTGGGTATTTTCAATATAATGTGGTTATTTAAAAATAATAGTGTTATTGAAGATACTTTAGAACAGAAAATTCTTGATCATCGTATTATTATTGTCTTAGCTGCATTAATTGGTTGGTCTTCCGTTTTTTCATCGACACCAGATCTAGAAGTTTTAGGTGGTCTTTTAAGTATTATATCTAGCATTTTTTATATTGTTTGGGCTTTTAAAGCCAAAAAGGCCTTGCAAAAAATGATGTTAAATGATCATAAAATAGATTATTCGATGAACTCGTTTTATACCTTCTTTTTTAACATTTACTACATCAATTTTTGTATAAACGAACTTGCAGAGGAAGTTGAAAAATCAAACTTACTCTCTGAAAGAATAACGGCTTAAGTGCAAATCAACTAACGTAAATCAAGGCGACCTTAACGGTGGCCTTTTTATTATCTTAGCGCTAGGGTCTGTTGACCTTTCGAGCTAATTTTTGCAGCAATGTTAGCTACGTTCGTTCACCTCAATCACCTTGTCTGTTTATGCTCATGAAAACTCACTTGCTCCAACCTGTAACTCCAAGTGGTTTGGGTATATGATATAGGTGTTCTTTTCCTCTGTAGTCTTTGCTAATTTAGTCATTTTCGTCTTTAATATTGATATCTTTAACTACTGACTGGAAATACAATGTCATCCGATTTTTATGGCTCAAGTGCCGAATATGCCCGTAAAGAGAGCGGCTACCGCGAGAAAGCGCTAAAACTTTATCCATGGGTGTGTGGTAAATGTGCCCGTGAATTTGTGTATTCAAATTTGCGAGAATTAACCGTCCACCATAAAGACCACGATCACACAAATAATCCTGAAGATGGCAGTAACTGGGAGCTATTATGTTTATATTGTCATGATCATGAACATTCAAAATACACAGAACATGAGCGTTATGGCGTTGATCCCGTCGCACGATTAGACGAGCATAAAAGCGCAACCTATAATCCCTTTGCTGACTTAGCGAAACTGATGAAAAAATAGTTCCAAGAAAGTGAAAAGAAAATTAACGAATTAACCCTCACTTTATCTGCCAAGGTTTTATTATGCATCATTTCAGCAGCACTTAATGATACATATCAAACTGTTGTAACTAATGTCTGGTAATGTAGTCATCTTTGTTGATTAAGTTATCGATTAGGTAGCATTGATAACTGATAGAACGCTGATCAATGGATTAAATAAGAGACGTGTATGACAGATAAAAGAGTTCGATTTTCAGACAAGGATAACCTGATATCCACTACAACTCCTGACAGTTATATTACTCATTGTAATGATGATTTTTGTAAGGTGTCGGGTTATCAACCAGACGAACTAGTTAACCATCCTCACAATGTTGTGCGGCATGCCGATATGCCTAAAGCGGCTTTTGGCCAGCTATGGGAATACATTCGATCTGGCAAAAGCTGGATGGGGTTAGTTAAAAATAAATGTAAAGATTCAGGACATTATTGGGTATCTGCTTTTGTTACCCCCATCTTTGATGAAGTCGGGAACGTCTTTGAATATCAATCCGTTAGAACCCAGCCTACGGATGCACAAATTTCGCGAGCGCATTCGCTGTACGCCAAACTTCACCATGGAAAAGTCGCCATACGCCGCATGAAATGGATGACACTCTCTTTAGGGGTAGTGGCTGCAGAACTGATCATGATTGCGGCTTTTAGCATTCTACCGATCTCTGACACGATACTGTTTAGTACATTGATATCTCTCTCGCTATTGCAATTCGCACTCTTGTTTACCCTTCACAAACGTCTAAAGGTAATTAATGGATTAGCAAAACAGGACTACGATAACCCTTTGATGGAACAACCATATACAGGTTATTGTGATGATGTATCACGGATTGAACTGACATTATTAATGAAGCGAGCCGAGTTAAGGGCAGCGACAGCTCGCGCTAATGAAACCGCGACGGCACTGCTTCAATCAGCGAATGAAGAGATGCTCAACTGCCAATCCATTGATCGTGAACTGAGTGAGCAAAATATCGCCACAGATGCCATGGCGGTTTCAGCTGAAGAGATGCTGGCCTCAATTGATGAAGTGGCTGAGCAAGCCAGACATAGTGCAGAGTTTGTAAACCATGCGCGCACAAAAGCCCGTGAAGGTGAACAAACCATTGATGAAGCGGTAGAGACCGTTCGTGAACTGAGCCATCATTTGGATCAATCGAAGGCTGCTTTGGAACAACTTTATACGGATGTCAACGGCATTGAAACCATTCTTGAAATGATTCAAGGTATTGCAGAACAAACTAATTTACTCGCCTTGAATGCCGCGATTGAAGCGGCTCGAGCTGGCGAACATGGGCGTGGCTTTGCGGTGGTGGCTGATGAAGTTCGCGCCCTTTCTAGTAAGACCAGTTGTTCTGTTGAAGAGATTCATAAAAAAATAGAACGATTACAAACTGCCGTGAATCAAACTGGCAACTTAATGAATAATGGTATCCAATCTTCTGAACAATGCGTGATGAAATCGCAGCAAAGTAAAGCGTCCTTTGCAGCGATTGTCGGCGATCTAACTTCGATTGGTGAGCAAAGTGCACAGACTTCACAAGCGATTTCTGAGCAAGTACAAGTAACTCAAGCGATGAATGAACATGTTTTCCGAATGAAAGAGGCGATTCAATCAACGCAGTTATTGTCTTCCTCTTCGGTGACGAGAACCGATGCGCTAGTCAATCGTCTCGAAAGTTTACAACGATTAGTGAGGCAATTTAGCGTTAAATAACCTTCAAAGAAACAAGTAGAGAAGAAATTAAGATACGAGATATACCCAAACAACTTGGAGTTGCAGGTAGGCGGCAAGTGAGTGAATCCCCATGAGCATAGACAGGCTATGTGATTGGGGTGAAAGAAGGTAGCCACCCCCCCCCCTGCAGCTTCAAGTAGGAAGGGTATAGTACAGTAAACCTGCATCGCTGTGGTTTTCAGCCACAGCTTTTTGTTCGCCAGCACTAAGATAGTGCTCTATATTTACTGATCTTTTTCAAGTAATGAACTGAAATTAAAACCTTTTTCTTTTGCATAAGCGACGCGCTCTGCCAGAGTCATCTCATCTTCACTGCTCATACACCACAACATACAACAACGGGTACCTGTACGACAAAAAGCCAACACAGGCTTAGGGCATTGTGCTAATAAATCGGTAAACATCTCGACTTGTTGAGCGGTGATCTGGCCAGAGATAACAGGTTGATGATAATAGTTCAGTTGGTATTTTCTTGCTTCTTGCTCAATCTTCCGATTTAAAGGTTGGCCAACTTCTTCTTCATCTGGTCGATTGTTGATCACGGATTTAAAGCCTAACCTTGCAATGTCTTGCATGTCTATCGGTGATATTTGTGGCGCAACAGCCACTTGATCAGTTAACGAAATCAATGTCAGCATAAGCCTAGTCCTTAGCCATTAAATGGCATTCAATGGAATTTTAAGGTATTGAATCCCATTGGCTTCAGCGGATGGTAAAGCGCCTGCTCTCATATTCACTTGTACAGAGGGCAGAATAAGGGTCGGCATTGTTAGTGTCGCATCTCGAGCTTGCCGCATCGCTACAAACTGTTGTTCACTGATACCTTGTTTAACATGAATATTATGCAAACGTTCTTCACCTATTGTGGTTTGAAATTGGAAATCCTCCCGTCCAGGAGCTTTATAATCATGACACATAAAAACTCGGGTTTGATCGGGTAGAGTAAAGAGCTTTTGAATCGACTGGTACAACGTTTGAGCGTCACCGCCGGGGAAATCACAACGTGCCGTTCCATAATCTGGCATAAATAATGTGTCGCCCACAAAGGCACTATCACCAATGACATAAGTCATACAGGCCGGGGTATGCCCTGGGGTATGGATAGCGATAGCGGTTATCGAGCCTAAGGTGAATCTTTCCTGATCAGCAAATAGGTGATCAAATTGGCTACCGTCCATACAAAAGTCTGAACCTGCGTTAAATAGCTTCCCAAACGTATTTTGTACGATGGTAATATTTTTCCCAATCGCTAAAGTACCCCCGACCTGTTGTTTAATGTATGGTGCCGCACTGAGGTGATCAGCATGGACGTGGGTTTCTAAAATCCACTCGACGGACAACTGGTGCTGCTTTATAAACGCAATCAATTTATCCGCAGACTGATATGATGTGCGCCCAGAAGCTGGATCATAATCCAGAACAGCATCCACCACAGCACAATGTTGAGAACTCGGATCAATGACAAGGTAGCTATAAGTAAAAGTGTTTGGATCGAAAAACTCATGTACTTTTGGTTTCATCCTATCCCCCAATGTTATTAGTTAATACTAATTTAGAGTATTGTTGCTATCGTAACTAAAATACACATGATTTGCTTACAGTTGTGATCCATCACTCAGCCCTTATCTCATCATTTTCCACGCTCCGATCGCAGAAAAAATTACTAGGCTAATTCCAGCTCCGAGATAAAGCGTTTCAATGCTCGCCCCCACTTCAACTAAGTGCTCTAAAAACAGAATAACCATAATCACCACAGAAACTTGTAATAAAGTGATTTTTAAATCATGAAAATTCTTGATCGTGAGTGCGCTCAAAAATGCACTATTTTCTAAAGCCGAGGGACGGATAAACAATCGATATAGGCCAACAGAAATCAGTTGAAATGTGATAGCAATTAAAGAAATATCTAGAATTTTTAAAAGCTTAACAACTAAAAGCTTTCCCCCCGTTTCACTAAAGTGAATAGAATTAAAAATATCCATCACCACTCCAAACATAATCATTACTATGGTGCAGTACAAAATAATTGCAGCACAAAAACTAACCACCACGACGGCGAGGACTAAAAAGCGCGTTTTCTCAAATAAGCGTTCAATCATAGGAATCTCGGTTTATTTTCATATTTATTAGGGTCTGTTGACCTTTCGTGCTTATCGATTCAACGACAACCGATAAAAAAGAGCCCAACAGGGACTCTTTTTTATCGGTTAGATTGTAAATAGATGAACGCCTCACACATTAAAGTGTTGTAATTGTTGATCCAATTGATTGGAGCTATCCGCAAGTTGTTGACTTTGTAACGCTAAATCTTGTGCTGATTGGCTAATTTGATCGGCTGAAAGGTTAATATGACTAACATTGTGGTTCATCTCTTCAGCCACCGTGTCTTGTTGCTCCGCTGCGGCCGCTATTTGTGTCACACGATCATTCGCTCGAGTTAATTCAGCCACCATTTTATTGAGCATTTCTTTGGTTTCTGTTGCTGTCTGAACATTTTCTGTCACCCGAGTATGGCACTGTTTCATCGCTTGTGATGCGCTGTCAGCACGCACAATCAACGATTCGATGGTTTGCTGGATTTGGTGAGTCGACTGCTGTGTCCTTCCCGCTAAATGACGGACTTCATCGGCAACCACGGCAAAGCCTCTTCCTTGATCTCCTGCACGCGCGGCTTCAATCGCAGCGTTCAATGCCAATAGGTTGGTTTGCTCAGAAATCGCCTGAATCACATCGACAATTTCATTAATACCAGTGACATCATTACGTAATGCTTCAACTAGTTGGTCTGTTTCTGACACTTCTTGCGACAGCTGTTCAATATTTTGTTCCGTACTATCCATCATCTGGCTACAACTTTGTGCTTGATGAGAAACATCATCCGTTGAAGCGGCTGTGTGTTCGGCATTTTGTGCTACATCACGAATGGTCGCATTCATCTCATTCATCGCTGTCGCGAGTTGCTCCAATTGCATACGTTGCGACTGGGTGCTAGTTGCGGTTTCTTCACTGGCTGAAGCAATGCTCGTTGCCATTTGTGCCGTATTCATCGCCGACTGTTTCGCTGTTAATAAGGCTTGATGGGTATGTTCGATCATGGTGTTGATTGAATGACCTAAACTGGCAATTTCATCGCGCCCTTTCGGATGAAATCGCACCGTCATGTCTCCTTCTGCTGCCCGTTTTACTTTTGTTACAAATAGAGCTAATGGGTCAGTAATATTTTTGCCGATCATGCTAGAAAATATCAGGGTGATCAGCAGCCCCAGTAAGGCAAACCCTAGGTAGAATAAAGAGCTCTGATAAACGGTTTGATTAATATCATACACAATAACCCCTGAGCCAATAATCCAATTCCACTGGTTGGTTTTGGCGACATAAGAAATTTTATCCTCAACTTTTCCTTGAGGCGACACCAGTGTGTATTCAACAAATCCAGCGCCTTGACGCTGAACCGTTTGCGCCATCTGTTGCCAGTGGAAGCGTCCTGCTCCATCTCGAACCTGGCTCATATCTTGATTAACGGCTTCAGGTCGTAAAGGATGTAACACTAAACGAGCATTGGGTGTCATAATCCAGAAATAGTTATCACCATCATAGCGTAACGCTTTGATCGCTTCGGTTGCTTGTTTTTTTGCTTGTTCTTGTCCTAATTGGCCCGAGAGTTGTGCATAGTAATCGACTAAACTGACAACCGATTCGACTTGATTTTGTATGCTCTGCTGGCGCTCTTGGTAAGCCATTTCTCTCAGTTTACTGACCCCATAGAGGCTGATCAGAGCGATAGTTAGCAGCGAAATAATTTCAATAACTAATATTTTTTTACGTACGTTGAGCACTCTCAGTATTTTTAGCATAGTATTTTCCTAGCACAAACGTGATCACGGGCATTTTTGCCTCTACTATATGTGGTGGCTATATTCATTAGGAGCTCTCTGTGATATTGCTCCAGAACTCACTCACCTAACTATGGGAAACCCCTTCAGGTTATGCAACATTATTAGTTTTTTTCTGTGTGTTTATTCTAACTTTTTAGCAACAAAGCCTTTTGCATTTCCCACAATCTACTGTTAAACACCGTTATTTCTGGTGAGAGATAGGCGTTTTTCTCTTACTTGATCGACTCTTGGATTTAAACAATCGCGTACGACGTACTTGAGGCAATGCACTTAAAGATGGAGGGATAGGGTTGTGCTTGATTTGTTTCATCCACTCGGTGATTTGTAATTCAAGATCTTGCATAAAAGGGTGATAAGCCTGATCTCGTTCAGCCATAGCTTGAAGTTGGTGCTCCCACTGTGCTGTCATATCAGGATAGGTCGCTTGCAGAGGAAGAGCATGTATAAGCCCTTTTCCAGCTTGGGTACTTTTAATTAGCTTACCTTCACGCTGTAATAGTTGCCGTTTAAATAGCGTGTCCAAAATACCAGCTCGAGTGGCTTCAGTGCCTAATCCATCCGTATCGCGAAGAATTTTTTTTAGCTCTTTGTCTTCGACAAATCGAGCGATGCCCGTCATAGCTTGTAGTAATGTCGCCTCAGTAAAATAGCGCGGAGGCTCAGTTTTGCATGCCTTAATTTCTCCTTCTCGACAAGTCAAGGTTTGGCCAACCGTAAGAGGGGGCACGTTATCGATTCCTTCATCTTGTGAAGCGCTTTGGCCAATTAACGCTTTCCAACCTGCTGTGATTAACTGGCGTCCTTTCGCTATAAATTTCCCTCCCGCAATATCAAACTCTAATTTTGCTTCCGCATACACGGCGGGAGGATAAAACTGGATAAGGTATTGTCGAGCAATTAAGCCATAGATATGTTGTTCAGCTACCGACAGTCCATTTAGCGGGGCCATTTTCGGCGTTGGAATAATGGCATGATGCGCATCAACTTTTTTATCATTCCATGCTTTCGATTGACGAGATAAATCCGCCCCCTGCACAGCAGGATGCAGCTCATTCAGGTTATGTGCAATCGCCGAGGTGACTTGCTTCGCCTGTACAAAGTGCTCTTTAGGAAGATAGCGACAATCAGAACGTGGATAGGTAATCAACTTGTGTTTTTCATAAAGAGATTGGCACGTATCCAACACCTGCTGCGCACTGAATTGATAGCGCTTAGCCGCGTCAATTTGTAACGCGGATAAGGAGTAAGGCAATGGCGCAGCTTGTTTGGTTTGATTTTGTTCAGATTCAATGACCTTTGCTGCTTGTCCTGCGATACGTTTAGCCACATTTTCAGCCAACTGACGATGAAGCACTCTCCCCTCTTCATCTTGCCAAGGTTTACATGCCTCACTCGGTTGCCATCGTGCTCGAATATCAAAGCAATGCTCTCCATGTTGATAAGGAATTAAAGCATGCAAAGTAAAGTAGTCTTTGGGTTCAAAGTGAGCGATCTCTTCATCACGGCGTACCACAAGCCCTAGTACCGGCGTTTGTACTCGACCAACCGATAAAACACCTTGGTATCCCGCTTTCTGACCTAATAGCGTATAAGCGCGAGACATGTTCATACCATACAGCCAATCTGCGCGAGAACGAGCTAATGCTGAGACCGATAAAGGTATAAAATCACGATTATTACGCATTGAAGAGAGCGCTCGTTGAACGGCAGACAAATTAAGATCACTAATTAACAAACGCTGTATGGTTTTCTGCTTATGTTTAGCAACGTGACAGTAATCAATCACTTCATCAACCAGTAACTGTCCTTCTCGGTCGGGATCGCCTGCATGGATGATGTCTTGCGCTTCTTTTAATAATTTACGTACTACTGCGAGTTGCTTACTGGCGCTTTTTCTTGGCCTAAGCTGCCAATGTTCCGGAATAATGGGCAAGTCAGCAAGGTTCCATTTTTTATAACGTTCATCATAACTATCCGGCTCAACTTGCTCTAATAAATGCCCAATGCACCACGTCACGATATCACCGTGACCACACCGGATAAATCCTTGCTCTTTTTTGTGAGGCTTAGGCAGTGCATCCGCTATCGCTCGCGCTAAGCTGGGCTTTTCAGCAATAAATAAACGACTCATAACATCAAATCAATAAAAAAAGTAAGGCCACATTACTTAATGTGGCCTTATAAAATCAAGAAAAACTGTGATTTTATACAGTATTATTCATTATTGTCAGAGGTGCGTCCGGCTGCTTCTTTAACCAGTGGTTGCAATTCACCTTTTTGAAACATCTCCAAAATGATATCGCAACCACCAATTAACTCACCTTCAACCCATAATTGGGGAAAAGTTGGCCACTGAGCATAAATAGGTAGCTCAGCTCGGATATCTGGATTTTGCAAGATATCGACATAAGCAAATTTTTCACCACAAGCCATCAGAGCTTGTGCCGCTTGAGAAGAAAAACCACAGCTTGGTAGTTTTGGCGATCCTTTCATATATAGGAGAATCGGGTTTTCGGCTATTTGCTGTTTGATTTTATCAATGGTTTCCATTGCTTCCTCTTGATGGATGGCTAGTTGAATGCCTCCATTCTAAATCATTAAGAGAGAATAAAAAGCACAATATGTTTAAGGATTTCGAGCAACAAGGCCAAAGATAGTCGTTAACGATAAATTTTTCTTCACTACAGGGTGTTAATAAAGTAAAAACTTGCTAAAATAGCTAGCAAGTCAGTCTTACCGACGAAATACAATAATACTGGAAGCCATCGAAGGAAGTATATTGCTCTGTCGAGTGCTCGAATGTTTACCTACCTCGTCAGCAATATATCTTCTTTCCTCGAAAAACGGAGAATAGAGCAATGGCATTTGAATTACCTGCGTTACCATACGCAAAAGATGCACTAGAACCACACATTTCAGCAGAAACCTTAGATTACCACTACGGCAAACACCACAACACGTATGTGGTTAAACTTAATGGTTTAATCCCTGGCACTGAATTTGAAAGTAAAACGCTAGAAGAGATCATCAAAACCTCAACCGGTGGTATCTTTAATAATGCTGCTCAAGTCTGGAACCACACGTTCTACTGGCACTGTTTATCTCCTAATGGTGGCGGTGAACCAAGTGGTGCCGTGGCTGAAGCAATTAATGCGGCCTTTGGGTCATTTGAAGAATTTAAAGCGAAATTCACCGACTCTGCAATCAATAACTTTGGTTCATCTTGGACTTGGTTAGTCAAAAAAGCAGACGGCTCACTGGCGATTGTCAACACATCAAACGCCGCAACTCCGATCACGGAAGATGGCGTAACGCCATTACTAACGGTCGACTTGTGGGAACACGCCTACTACATTGATTACCGTAACCTACGTCCAGATTATATGAATGGCTTCTGGGCTTTGGTTAACTGGGACTTTGTCGCTCAAAATCTAGCGAAATAATTCTTTACTGATTATTATCATCCTGTTAAGCCTGCATCCATTGCAGGCTTTTTTATTAAAGTTTTTTCTCTTAATGCCGCTATGAGGAAGGCATCGAGGAGAAATAATGCAAGTACATACGCTAGATAAAGCTGGAATTATTAATGAACTGCACATTGGTTCGAATATCAACCAAGCAATTCAACATGGTCGTCATGCTGATTTTGCACTATTCATGGCTTTGTTTTCTAATGATGTTCGAGATGCCTGTCCGGTAGAGCCTATCGAAGAAAAAATCACGACCGAACAGCTGTTGCGTAAGCAATTTTCACTACCTGAATTACAACCACTACGCAACGATCATTCGTCTTATCAGATATCAGCCCAGCAGGCCCATTGCTTTCACTCCGGCGGCTTAGCAAGTGCCAAGCTCTCACACTATCTCAAACCGGAAGCGCTGACTTATCTACCTGAAGCGACTCAAGGCTTTCCGGAAGAGGTCTACTTGAATCTGTCTGGACATGATCGACGCCACCTAGCCACAACATCAGCAAATCGCTTACTAACGACCGACTTGTACCCTCAACTCAATACCGCTTGGCGACAAGATCAGCTACGTGCTCAAGCATAATTAATGAAAACTAATGGTGTACCAGCCCTACACTCTGTGAAATAGAGCAAAGATTAACCATCATTTTTCTATCGAACGATGGTTATTTGAGATCATTCACACTGAACTTTATTTTTATCAACCATGCTTTTTACACCGATTCATCACTGTAATGAATCGCTACTTGAATAGGATGAAATGATAATGTCACCTATTTATCCTGTTTTTAATACAAAAATCGTCCTGCAATAAACATTAGTGGATATCAACGATTCGGCTTCAGTTTGAGGTTGATCATGAGGGAAAAGCCATGGAAATCAATAAGGCGCTTGTAGTTATCACGTCTGCTAGCTCATTATTTGGCTGTACACTTGCAACACATTTTACCCGTCTAGGGGCGAACGTGATCATTTGCGATACGCAGCATTCAAAGCTGATTGAAAGCTGGAAAAATTGTCAACGCTTATCAGGAAATATTGACTACTACGCATTAAACGATCACTCTTTTGTGAGTATCGACCTATTATTTTCTTATATTGTTCAACAATTTAACAAGGCTCCTGATGTATTGATTAATCACTGGCCTGCTCTTCCCTTTCCCTCATTGATTGATGATAAGACAAATCAACACTTTATCGAACAAATGGGCGATATCACATCGTCACTATTTACTTTCGGGCAAGCCTGTACGATCCGAATGCGCGAGCATCAAACGAAGGGAGTGATTGTTAATGTTATTTCCTATCCTGAATGTGATGAAAAATCAGGTATTGATACGGCGCGTTCATTAGTCGCAGGGTTAACTCAAACTTGGGGAAAGGAACTCACACCGTTTAATATTCGTGTCGGCGGTGTTGTTCCTATGTCAGATAAACACACTTCTGACTCGCATTGGGCTGAAGTTCAAGACGAACTGATTCGCAATACCGAATATATCGTTGCCAATGACTATTTTAGTGGGCGAATTATCTCTGCTTAAACGTTACTCAAGAAGCTTTCGTGTACTGGCTGAGTAAAAATGCGATGAGCCATTAAAACCCCCCCTCTAAATAGTCATCAAGGTAATCTTCTTCATGCTCATCATAAACGCTGGTTTCTCTTTCTGCTTTGAAATCACGGCGCTGTAAATACACTTCTCTGGTTAGTGCATAAGGATCAGGGGAGTTGTCTAACATAGACTCTTGCTGCACAAGTGCGGCGCGAGTTTCCATGCCTTCAATAGCCCATTTACCAAGGCCTGCCCAAATATTTAAATAAGAAAGAGGGGCATATAAACCGTCAACCATATCCGTGGTTTCACGTACAGTAAAAGGGCCGTAGCCTGGCACCATCACATAAGGGCCATTACCGACACCATAATGACCGACTGCATCGCCAAACTGTTTTTCATCGTGCTTATTGATTCCGGCTTCAGAGGCGATATCAATCAAACCTAATAAACCAAAAGTGCTATTGAGCCAAAAACGGTTAAAGTGATCGAGTGCTTTTTCACCATTGCCCATGATTAAATTATTAATCATGCTGGCTGGTTCATCTAAATTTGACAAGAAATTAGCAACACCACGTCGAAGTGGTGAAGGCACATAATCAACATATGCAATGGACACGGGACGAACGATATAGGGATCTAAATAATCGTAGTTAAGGGTCCACATTGTACGGTTAAACCCTTCAAAAGGATCCTCTGGATTTGAGTCAGAAACTGAGCCGTCATGAGGTACAGAGCTACACCCAAAAAGTACTAATATAAAAAAAAGGCTCACAGACCGTGATAAACGGCTTGGCATGTTAGTTATCCATCTTTTATGCGACAAGGATCACTCCTTGAGTTGTTCTACTATAAACGGTATTTACCGCAATCAGGTAACGTTAAGCTTTGCTTAACACAGGATCAATGGTATTGAGTGTCAATGGTGATATCAACAGGATCACCTATTTCAACGATGGTACTTTCTCCAAACCAATCCCCTTCTCGGGTTGCTACATTACCATCGTTATCCAAGCGTGCTCGAACAATCAATCTCTCTAATTGAGATAAGTCACGCCCCTGTAGCATGCTGTTACTGTTATCAAGGAGCACCGTTACCGGAAACTGGCTCAATGGGTAGCGAGCCGCTGCCACAGGAATAGGAGCACCATCGGCACTATGAATAGAGACAATTAACACGCCATCTTTAGGGACTATCACTGTATCAGCTAAACGAACCGTCACTTTAACCGAAAGCGCTGGCGAGCGATTTGCAGATAAGTTGCGCTGAGCACTTTCAATACTACGCGTGAGCATATCATAACGAGTATCATTTGGCCCAATCATCTGTTGCATCTGCTGCCAATAGGCAATGGCCTTTGTGTAGTCGCTGTTTTCAAAAGCATCAAAAGCCAATAACGAGAAAACTCTAAGATCCACATCATCGGCCTGAGCTAACTTAAGCAGCAGTGTTCTTGCTTGATTTTGCTCCCATTCATCATTGGAGAGAATCAAGGCTTGAGCATAACCGAACTGAACATCACCGTCTTTAGGGGCAAGTTCATAGGCTTTTTTGCTCGCGCCAATCGCTGTTTGCATATCACGATTGGCCATTCCAATCCGCCCAAGCAATAACCACCCAGTGACATCATTCGCTTGATAATGCAACCGAGTCCGTAAAGATAAAGTGAGATCTTGCATCTCTTGGTCGGTCAACTCAACCCCATGAGGTGATGGTATCATGAGCTTCTTACTCAGTTCAGGCAAACTGGCGCTCACTTGCTGCCAATGTTTAACTTGGGAATAAGAGCCATACTCTGCATATAATCCATAACTGAGCGTTATCATGAGTAGCATTGCCAAAACAAAGATAGCGCCTTTAGCTGACATCGACTCACGAGTTAATTCCGATCGACTTGGCACATCATCTAATAATGACTGTTTCAACTCGGTAATCAGTGCTTGTGGATCACCCACTAAACCTTCTTGCGTTTCCGCCTCAAGTTCAGCTAAACGGTCTTTGTAAAAGGCTTTATTCAACTCATCCCGCAACGGTTGATCATTATTATTAGTTCGTTGGCTCATGGGAATAGCAATAAAGAGGCTTGCTACGATCACTAAAATAAGTGTAGATAGCCAAAATAATGTCATGCTTGTTTATCTCCTTGGCTTTCATCCTTCAATAATGCTTGCAAGCGTGCTTCTTTTTCTTGATCCCAATTTTCGACCTGAGTCGGATGATTCTTACGACCTCGACTGCGCATAACGAGTACGCTAAACCCGATCATCAATACCAAAAGCGGCGCAATCCACAAAATAGCAGTACTGGCTGTCAATGGAGGATTGTAGGTAACAAAATTGCCATAGCGAGCGACCATGTAATCGATTACCGTTTGCTTTTCATGACCTTGCTTTGTCATTTCATATACTTTTTGTCGCAAGTCCTGAGCGAGTTCCGCATTAGAATCAGCAATTGAGTTATTTTGACATTTGGGACACCGCAGTGTATTGCTCAACTCATGAAACTGTTTCTCTTGCTCTGGTGTATCAAAGTCATAGACATCAATCACAGCCCAGCTAGATAATGAAAGAAACAATGTGGCAAACGTCGCCCAACGCATCAATCTCATGGCTGACTCTCCTGCACAAGTTGCTGATAGATAGGCTCAAGTTGGTTTTTCCAGTGATGAGGATTAACATCACCAACATGGCGATAACGAATGACTCCATGAGCGTCAATCAGAAACGTTTCCGGTGCACCATAAACGCCCAAATCCAAACCTAGCATCCCACTGCCATCAAATAGACTAATTAAATAGGGGTTGCCCAATTCATTTAACCATGTCACCGCTTTGTCACGTTGATCTTTGTAATTTAGGCCGATGATTTTCACCCCTTGATCTGCCAGTTGGTTTAAGTACTGATGTTCGGCATAGCAGGTGGGACACCAAGTGGCCCAGACATTCAGTAATAACGGTTTTCCGATAAAAATCGATTGATCATACAATCGGCCTGGCTCTGCTAAATCTTCTAATTTAAATTCAGGAACGACTTTACCAATCAAAACCGACTCCAGTTTGGTTGGATCATCTCCTGCTGAATTTTTCATCAACTGGGTAACAAAAATAACCACCAAAAGTAGAAAAGCCAATAATGGGATAAACAGCACTTTTTTATGCATTGTCTCCCCCCAATTGTACGGTTTTTCTAAAACGATAACGTTTATCACTTATCGCAAAAGCACCACCAATAGCCATAAATAAAGCCCCGGCCCAAATCCACCGTACAAAAGGCTTATGATAAATGCGAACCGCCCAAGCATCACTGCCCTCTAACCGCTCACCCATCGCAATATAGAGATCTCGAGTGATACCTCGATCAATAGCAGCTTCCGTCATCATAGAGCGGGCGGTGCGATAAAAACGTTTTTCAGCGTGCAATGTATTAATGTATTGCCCATTTTTAGTGATTTCGAAGTCAGCAATATAACCATCATAATTAGGGCCATCTCTATCTCTTAATCCTTTAAAATAGAAGTTATACGAATCTAAGGTGAAATGTTCACCTGGGGCTAACCGCACATCACGCTCCACGCTATAGTTTTGCACCATTGCAATACCAATTACACTCACCGCCATCCCTAAATGGCCAAGTACCATCGCCCAGTGACTACGCGACAGTTTTTTCACGCCCACAGCAAAAGTATGTCGATGAGTTGCTCGTTGATATAACTCAATCCCATGTAAGCTAATGATCCAGAAAGCCATCACCCATCCGAGATAAGCCATCGGTCTAAATTCATCTGTCAAAATATGGATCAAGACGGCACTGCTCAGCAAAGCGATCCCCGCCGAAATAATCATAGGTTTGACAAGACTAGCTAAAGAATCACGCTTCCACCGAATCAATGGGCTGATCCCTAAGAAGAAAGCAAAAGGCACCATTAACCAAGCAAAGACTGTATTAAAAAAAGGGGCTCCGATAGAGACAGAGCCTAATCCAAGTTGCTTATGAATCAAGGGCAGCAGTGTACCGATCAGCACGACGACTAATCCGGTAATCAATAAAATATTGTTGCTTAATAACGCATTTTCACGAGAAACGAGCGCAAACTCACCGTGTGAACGCACCGCAC
Source organism: Vibrio fujianensis (assembly GCF_002749895.1). Classification (GTDB taxonomy): domain Bacteria; phylum Pseudomonadota; class Gammaproteobacteria; order Enterobacterales; family Vibrionaceae; genus Vibrio; species Vibrio fujianensis. The sequence goes on from NZ_NBUS01000042.1 coordinate 148,531, forward strand.
TTCCCTTAAGAGCGTATAGCAATAAGGAGCCACCAATAACAATGACTAAAAAAGCTAAAATAAACATACCGCGAGCGGGATCAGACGCGAACGCATGAACCGACACTAAAATGCCAGAACGAACTAAAAAGGTTCCTAATAGGCTAAGTGAAAAGGCAGAGATAGCGAGTAATACCGTCCATGCCTTAAAGGTTCCTCGCTTCTCAGTAACCGCAAGAGAGTGCATTAAAGCGGTTCCGGCTAACCATGGCATTAACGAAGCGTTTTCTACTGGATCCCAAAACCACCATCCCCCCCAGCCGAGTTCGTAGTAAGCCCACCATGAACCTAAAGCAATTCCTAACGTCAAAAATAACCATGCCGCCGTCGTCCAAGGGCGGGACCAACGTGCCCATGCGGTATCTAAACGTCCGGTCATTAAAGAAGCTATCGCAAAAGCAAAAGCAACAGAAAAGCCGACATAACCCATATATAAGATAGGAGGATGAACAATTAATCCTGGATCTTGTAGTAATGGATTAAGGTCTCGTCCATCAATAGGAAAATGTGGCAAGGTACGGATAAAAGGATTGGAAGTAACGATGATAAACAGTAAAAAGCCAACAGTAATCATGCCCATAATCGATAATACACGCGCAACCGACGCTTGTGGCATCCCTCGGCTAAAACTCGCCACCGCCACCGTCCACCCAGCCTGAATCAACGCCCATAGTTGCAAAGAACCTTCGTGCGCTCCCCAAGCTGCAGTTAAACGATAATACCAAGGCAATTGGCTATTTGAGTTGCTCGCGACATACAGTACTGTGAAATCATTGACGTAAAATGCCCATAATAAAATAATGAACGATATGGCAAGCATGGTCAGCATTCCCCATGACAGAGGACGAGCACTATTCATGAGTAGCCGATGATGGTATTGCGCCCCCACCATAGGAAGAATACTCAATAAAACAGCAAAAGCCAGAGAAAGGATAAGCGAAAAATGGCCAATTTCGACAATCATTGCAGGCTTCCTTGTTGCTGTTCTTCAGTATAAATCAACGGTGCATGATTTTTTTGCAGCGCTTCGGCAATTTCGGTCGGCATATAGTTTTCATCATGCTTAGCTAACACTTCAAAGGCTTCTATTGTTGTGGCATCTTTTAATACACCTTGTGCAACAATACCTTGTCCCTCTCGAAAAAGGTCGGGAAGAATTCCCTCATATTCCACTTTGACCGTTGGGCCCACATCATGTAATAAAAAACTAACTTTTAGTGAATTGGGATCACGAGAAACAGAGCCGACGGTCACCATACCTCCAATTCTTAACCGTTGACCCACTTCTGGTTTTTTGCCTTTCTTGCCATTGACCAGTTCTGTTGGTGTATAAAAAAGATCCATGTTTTGGCTTAATGCATAGAGGATTAATCCGGTTGTTATCCCTAACCCAATCAAAATTGCGAGGATCATACTAAGCCGCTTCTTTCGTCTCGGATTCATAGGGTATTCTCCATATTTTTAGCCGCCTCAATACGAGCCTGTCGATT
>NZ_NBUS01000042.1:150069-162750 GCF_002749895.1 Vibrio fujianensis
TTTTCTTTTGCACATCTTGAAGTTGGTCTCTCCCGGCTCGCACACTCAACACCCACAAAAAACCCATTGAAAAGAAAGTAATACCAAACGCACTCCACACATATTCAGCGTAACCTCCCATGGCAAAAAACTCGCTCCAAGAATTAAAATACATTTATTTCTCTCCCTGTAATTGTGTGGCTAACTCAATAACCCAAGGACGTTGACTTTCTCGTTGAATGATCTCATTGCGTAAACGAATCAAAGTGACCGCGACAAAGAAAAATGCAAAACCGACAATACAAATCAATAAAGGCCAAAGCATGTCTGATGAGATAGATGGTTTAGCAAATTTCGTGATTGAGGCACCTTGATGCAAAGTGTTCCACCACTCAACAGAGAAATGAATAATCGGTAGGTTGATCACCCCGACAATCGCAAGAATACCCGCAGCTTTTGCCGCCATTTTGGGGTCATCAAATGCTTGGTACAGTGCAATGACACCTAAATACAGGAAAAGCAAAATAAGTTCTGATGTCAAACGCGCATCCCATACCCACCAAGCACCCCACATAGGTTTGCCCCAAATGGCTCCAGTAACCAAAGCAATGAACGTCAATACAGCCCCAATCGGAGCCATTGCTAAAGCCGCCATATCTGCAACTCTAATTTGCCAAACAAGACCAATAAAAGCAGCCATCGCCATGGCTAGATAAGCTCCCATCGACCAAATTGCAGAAGGAACGTGGATATAAATGATGCGAAAACTATTACCTTGTTGATAATCAGAAGGCGCAAAAGCTAGCCCCCAGACGATACCTGTCACCAAACACAATAACGTTAAGGTAGTAAACCAAGGCAGAAACTTACCGCATAACTGATATACCGTTTCAGGCTTGGCATAAGGATGAAGCCATTTCCACATTGTTCGTCTCACTCTTGCTTCTGTAACCGAATCTTTTTGTTCAGATTATTATTCACTTAATCGGAATCAAACCGACTAATGCACACTAATTCGTAAAGCCGCGCTGATGGCTAATGGCGTTAAGGTTATTGCCCCCATAAGCATCGCGCCTAAAATAGCCAATTGCCCAGCATATGGTATACCCAAGGCTGCAGCATCAATTGCTGATGTGGCAAAAATTAAAATCGGAATATACAGCGGTAGTACCAATAAACTGAGCAATACACCACCTTTTTGTAGCCCCACGGTTAACGCAACACCAATGGCTCCCACAAAACTTAATGTTGGCGTGCCCAAGGTCAGTGTACAAACCGCGGCCAACCAGGTATTGAAGTCTAACGCTAGCAATATAGCAAGCAGAGGGCTGATCAAAATAAGAGGAACACCGGTTAATAACCAGTGTGCGAACACTTTGGCTATGACGACGACAGAAAGAGGCGTTGGCATTAGCATCATTTGCTCTAATGCACCATCTTGAAAATCGTCACGTAACAATCGCTCTAGTGACAGTAGTGCCGATAACAGAGCAGCAACCCAAAGAATACCGGAAGAGATTCGAGATAAAAGTACCGGATCTGGGCCAATACTGAGCGGAAAGAGCGTTATCACAATAATAAAAAACCACAGAGGATTAACAATATCAGCCTGACGACGATAGGCAATCAGCAGCTCTCGACGAACAATTGTGATCATCAACGAGAACATGACTCCACTCCCAGTTTAATTTTTCTCAATTTCGCATTATCAGTAAACATGTCCTGATGGGTCGTTAACATAATCATGCCTCCAACCTCTGTATGACGTAAGAAAAGTTGTTCCAGAACCCAAACACCCTGTTTATCGATAGCAGTTAACGGCTCATCTAAAACCCACAGTAAGTGCTCACTTAACCAGAGACGAGCCAAAGCAACTCGACGCTGCTGTCCTGCAGACAACTGAGCAACAGGCACTTCTTCAACCCCTACCAGCCCAACTTTGGCTAAGGCTTGATACAACGGCTGATCCTCGCAAGTACTGTTGCTCACCTTTTGATAAAAACGCAGGTTTTCTAACGGAGTCAATTCACGTTTAATCCCCGTTTGATGGCCAAGAAAAAGGAGATCGCGGTGAAAACTTTCGCGGTCTTGCGCGATATTCTCTCCCTTCCAGAGTATCTGACCAGCATCAAGGTTACCCAGCCCGGTAATCATCCTCAGCAACGTAGTTTTACCCGTACCATTTCGACCTTCAACCTGAACCAGCTCACCCGCTTGAATGTTAAAAGACAATTCTTCAAAGAGCACTCGATCATCTCGAATTGCCGTGAGATTTTTTGCTTCCAGCATGAGCTTCTATATCAATATGTTGGGTCAACCATATTAACACAGCCATAAAAAGACAAAATAGAATAAGGGTATTCTGGGTCACGAAAACAAATAAGAAATTGTTAATTTTTTGGTAAGAAAAGGTAAATTAACCCTTTGGTTTTATATGGGTATACAGACCTGATAGGGCGAAAAAAAGAAAGAACTCGATGCGACTCTCTCTAAATAGCGAAAAATAAAAAAAGGAAGCTCTAACACTTCCTTAATCAAAAGAGGGAACTTATTTTAGCGTTTTTTTCCAGTTGGATAAGGCGGTTTTCTATCTGGATCACTAGTCAGTGGTGGGACGGCCTCTTTGCCTGTTAACTTTTTTTGCAATGAAAGCATCAACTCAGCTTCAGCCTTAGGCAATTCACATTCCTCAATCAGCTCATTAATGTCGGCACCAAGCTTTGCCATTTTACTAGCACGACTATACAAGCGAGCATCAGTATCCGCGTTTTCTAACTGCTTAAGGCGCTCACTGAGATGAGCAATCATCTCTTGCTGTTCTGTCACTCGTTGCCCAAGCCCAATAGCGGCTGAACGTATTTCTAACAGCTGTTTGGTCGATTTTTGTAGCGATTTATCTAAGCTACGAGCCTGCTGACGAAAATAATCGGCTTGGCGAATCAGCTTTCGATGCAATGCCACTAGGCAAAATATGAGTAATAGTGCTACCAATAACCCGCCTCCAGCTAAAACAGGAGGCGTTAAATCGAAAAAATCACCCATTATAAATGAGCCATTTCATCCCATTCTTCTTCTGACAACAGCTTGTTCAGATCAACTAAAATCAGTAGCTTGCCATCACGATTGCTAACACCTTGAATAAATTTAGAACTTTCATCAGTGCCAACACTCGGTGTGGTATCAATTTCAGAAGAACGCAGGTAAACGACTTCGGCAACACTATCGACCAAGATACCAATAACTTGGCGCTCTGATTCAATAACGATGATACGTGTGTTATCGGTAATTTCACCAGACATCAGACCAAAACGTGAACGAGTGTCGATCACGGTAACCACGTTTCCACGTAGGTTGATAATACCCAGTACATAATCTGGTGATCCGGGAACTGGGGCAATTTCGGTGTAACGCAAAACTTCACGCACTTGCATCACATTAATGCCATAGGTCTCTTCTTCCAATTGAAATGTCACCCACTGAAGCACTTCATCGTTTGAGTGTTCTTTTCTCACTTTTACTTCAGACATACCGTTTCCTCTCTAAGTCGTTACCGACAAATATATAAATTATTTATCGAGTGCTTTGACATCAAGCCCTGCATTAAGCATAGCGATTAATGCTTGAACATGAATCAACGCACACATTTTTTCTTTAACCATTCCCGCAAGCCAAGGACGTTTGCCCACCTGCTCCCGCCAACGGACTTTATCACTACTTAGCCATTCTGTTCCTAATAGTTTGCTACAAGCAAGCCCCCACATACTTTCATCTAACATAACAATGTATTGATACCCTTCTTTATATGAATCATCGTGTAACTTTTCAGCCATGACCCATTTTGCCGTATCAACCACATCTAACTGATGCTCTCGACTCGTTTGTAGCCCTAGATACCATGGTGGACGACCAATTAAATGATTCAGTGTCGCTTTGCGATGAATACCACCCAGCTCATCAAGCGGAACAGCAAAAGTGACACCATTAACTTCAAAGTAAAGTACTTGGAAATTCGCTTCACGAACTGGGCAGTTCCAATGACCAATGGGTGACACTTCAGCTTGTGCTGTATCATCAGCTTGCGACTCTACTTCTTCAGTATGGTGGCTAGCGACCGCTTCTGCCACTTCAGGTTGCACCTGTTGTTGCGCTTCTTTAACAACCTCAACTGTAATGGGGGCAACCTCTTGTTGATAAGGTTCGATTTCCCATTCTTGAATTTCTTCTGTTACGAGAGGCTGCGGAATCGACTGAGCTATTTGCTGCGTGTTTTGCTCTAAAATATCGTCAATACCGAGTTCATCCACTGGATTACTGGTTTCTAACTGACTCAGTAATCGTTCTACATCCTCTAAGTTGGGTAATTCAAATTCAACTAAAGTTTGATCAACATAGTCAACCTCACTTTCCACTTTAAGCGCAGGAGCAGGTTGAGGCTCAAGTGATGGTTGGATTACCGGAGAATCCAATGTTGCTTGAGAACTCTGATCATCAAGCTCTTCTGCTAATAACGCAGTAAAGTAATCTTCTAAAGCTTGTTCACTGGATAATAATGGGCTACTCATTGATGGCTAGCCTCTCTAAAAACAACAGCAGTTGTTTATAGGCAAAGACACCACGACAGCCTTCTGCAAAGTGGGAAACGGGCAAGCGTTTTAAGCTGGCATCTCTGAATTTTGTATCAATTGGTACCGCTGAAGTCCAAACTTGCTCGGGATAGTCTTTTTTTAATTGATTAAGTGTCTGTAATGAAGCACGAGTCCGTTTATCATACATCGTAGGTACAATGGTCACTTTAAACTCACGACTACGAGACTTTTGCATAATAGCTAAAGTACGAACCATGCGTTCAAGCCCTTTCATTGCCAGAAACTCGGTTTGCACTGGTATTAAAATACGATCACTAGCAGCCAAAGCATTGACCATCATCACACCGAGGATAGGAGGGCAATCAATTAAGACGTAATCATAACTGGCACGCAAAGCGAGTAATGCGCGTTTAAGAATAAGCCCCATACCACTGCGATTGCCCATAACACGATCCAGCGTCGCTAAAGACATATGAGCGGGGATAAGATCGATGCCTTCAATATCCGTTTGTAAAATCAGCGGTTCAACACTTTGCTCGGTAAAATCACGTAATTGAAAAAGATCAAATAAACTCGCCGGTATCGCATCAGAATCATAACCTAGATACGTTGTTAACGACGCATGGGGATCGGTATCCACCAACAACACACGTTTGCCTTGTTTACTCAGTAGGCCCGCGAGGGTGATAGTCGTTGTCGTCTTACCGACGCCTCCTTTTTGGTTCGCAACGCTCCAAACAATCATGATGCTTCCTTAATTCAGACCGACTTCAACCAACATCCGCTCAGCAATACGTTCGAGAGGAAGATCTTCCGATGAAATCCCAGCTTTCGCTACCGCTTGAGGCATTCCATATACTACGCAACTCTCTTCATCTTGCGCCCAAATCGTGGCACCAACGGCTTTTAGCATGCGAGCGCCTTCTCGTCCATCAGCCCCCATTCCAGTCAGCACCATAGATAGCACTTTATCACCAAATATTTTCGAGGCAGAGCCAAAAGTGATATCAACACAAGGCTTATAATTCATTCTCTCACCGCCATCAATAATACGAAGGCGTGCTGCCCCGGGGCGACCATCGATCATCATCTGTTTGCCACCCGGCGCAAGATAGGCAACACCGGGACGTAACATATCCCCATCTTCTGCTTCTTTGACTTCAATTTTGCACAATGAATTAAGGCGACTGGCAAAGGCTGCGGTAAACGTCGCTGGCATATGCTGAATGAGTACGATGGGATGCGGGTAATTCGCTGGTAACTTAGTCAGAATTTTTTGTAATGCAACCGGCCCCCCTGTCGATGTTCCGATCGCGGTTAACTGATATTTCTTCCCCGATGCTTTAAAACGAGCAACAGGCGCAGCCTGACGACTCGCAGCACTCGAATTCGAGGTCGAAGGCGAGACCTGACGTGTCGAACAACTTGATGTCACAGGCGATTTTGCAAGCAGGCTACGACGCATAAACGTTCTCTTGCCTGCAATATCCATCACTTTTTGCTGAAGTAGCGAGACGGCTTCATCTCGATTACGAGCAATATCTTCAAATTTTTTCGGGAGAAAATCGAGAGCCCCCGCATCTAACGCATCTAACGTCGCTTTCGCTCCATCATGCGTGAGTGAGGAAAACATCAAAATTGGGGTGGGATTATTCGCCATAATCTCACGTACAGCCGTGATACCATCCATAATGGGCATTTCAATGTCCATCGTGATGACATCAGGTTTTAAGCGCAAAGCTTTATCTACAGCTTCACGACCATTTGTTGCCACATCAATGACTTCTAAACGCGATTCGGCATTGATGATCTCACTAACTCGACGTCGAAAGAAGCTTGAATCATCAACAACTAATACTTTAATCGCCATAGTTATCCTTATTATTAAGTAGCGAAACGCTACTAAAAACGCGAGGCTGCCGCGTATTTTTTCAGTAAATCAGATATATCCAATATCAGCGCAATATGCCCATCACTGGTAATCGTCGCTCCGGCCATACCTGGCGTCCCCTGAAGCAGTTTATCGAGAGGTTTAATCACGACTTCTTCCTGCCCAATTAAAGTATCCACCACAAAGCCGACGCGTTGATTACCTATCTGTACGATAACAACATGCCCATGCCCTTTACGGGCTTCAACCATGCCAGCTTGTGGGGCTAACCAATTTTGCAAATAGAAAAGGGGAATTGATTTATCACGAACAATAATGGTTAATTGGCCATCAACCACGTTCGTACGACTTAAATCAAGATGGAATATTTCATTCACACTCGCTAGAGGCAAAGCAAAAGGATGCCCAGCAACACCTACCATTAAGGTGGGTAGAATTGCTAACGTGAGGGGAACTTTGATGGTAATTTTGGTGCCTTTACCCAGTTCTGAATCTATATCAATCGAACCATTTAACGTATTAATTGCCGTTTTAACCACATCCATCCCAACACCACGGCCTGAGATATCTGAAATTTTCTCTTTACTTGAGAAGCCAGGCATAAAGATAAGGTTAAAGCATTCTTTATTGGTTAAGCGAGAAGCGGCATCTTCGTCCATCATGCCACGTTTCACGGCAATCGCTCTCAATTTATCGGGGTCCATACCCCCACCATCATCGACGATAGCAAGCTCAATATGATCCCCCTCTTGGGAAGCAGATAAAATGACTTTACCGGTGCGCGGTTTGCCAGATGCCACTCGATCATCGGGCATTTCTATACCATGATCGACTGAATTACGAACCAAGTGAATCAGAGGATCGGCCAATGCCTCAACTAGGTTTTTATCTAGATCGGTTTCTTCACCGCGTAATTCCAACACGATATCTTTTTTAAGTGTTCGAGCTAAATCACGGACGACACGAGGAAAGCGACCAAATACTTTTTTAATCGGTTGCATGCGAGTTTTCATCACCGCACCCTGTAGATCTGCCGTGACAACATCTAAATTCGAAACCGCTTTAGACATTTCTTCATCATTACTATTTAGTCCCAAGCTCAATAAACGGTTTCGAACTAAAACCAGTTCACCAACCATATTCATAATGGTATCGAGCGTGGATGTATCAACTCGAACTGTGGCCTCAACCTGTTGTTGTGGTTTTTTCACCGGACTCGCCGCTGTCGTAACTTCACGTTTTTCAGCAGTAGGGGTCGCTTTTACAGGAGAAGTCACAGCCGACGAAGCAGCTTTTTCCACAGGCGTTTGGGCTGCAGTTTTTTCCACAGGTGGTTGGGCTGCAGTTTTGCTATCTGTCGTTTGACTTACGCTCGTTGATGATTGGCTGATCGCGCTAGCAGGCTTTGTCGCCATTTCAAGTTCATCGATAGAAGGCCCTTTACCTGAGCCGTGTAACTCATCTAATAAGCGTTCAAACTCTTCATCTGTCATCAAATCACTATCGGAACTAAAACTGGAGCTTGCCGCTGGATTTGTTGATGTTTTATCTGGCGTTGATGAAGCAGATGTCTCATGCACAGAAGGCCCCTTGCCTTGGCCGTGTAACTCATCGAGCAGTTTTTCAAATTCATCATCGGTGATATCACCACTTGAAGAATCACTGTTTGAAGAACTACTAGTCGGTGCTGAAGGACTTGGCTCAGTGCTTGCAGAGGCTGTATTCGTTTCTGCACCCGGAGCTCGCCCTTTACCATGCAGTTCGTCGAGCAGTTTTTCAAACTCATCTTCACTGATATCATCAATCGAACCACTGCTCGTAGTATGTTCAGTGGATGCCGTACTTTCTGTACTTGCAGGAGTTTCAACCACAGGCTCATCGATTACTGCTTCAATTTCAGCCGCAGGAGGCGTTTGTTGATCAGCAGAAGGCTCATCTTCAGACTCTGGTTTACATAGCGCGTGTAACTCTTCAATTAATTGAGGATCAGCGGGTTGCACTGGTTCACGATTTTGTACCGCTTGAAATTGTTCATTGACCGTATCAAGGGCACGCAGCATGGTATCCATCAAACTCGCAGTGACGCTTCTCTGCCCATTCCGTAAGTAGTCAAACACATTTTCTGCGCCATGACAGGTTTCAACTAACTCGGTTAACGCTAAGAAACCCGCACCACCTTTTACCGTATGAAAACCTCGGAAAATAGCATTAAGAAGGTCTCGATCTTGTGGATTATTTTCTAATTCCACTAACTGCTCTGATAGCAGCTCTAAAATCTCACCGGCTTCAACCAAAAAGTCTTGAAGAATATCTTCGTCTAAATCGTAGCTCATACGTTACCCCTAAAATCCAAGACTCGACAGTAAATCATCGACTTCGTCTTGAGATGAAACTGCATCAATGCGCTCATGAGGGTTTAAAATCGGTCCTTCAGGTTCGCAAATTGCTTTTTCAACGTTTTCTGATTGTTGTTGTAATTGATTCTTGCCAAATACGGTCAAAATATCCACTAAACGACCTTCGACTTCGTTCACTAATGTGATCACGCGTCGGATGATTTGCCCCGTTAAATCTTGGAAGTCTTGCGCCATTAAGATCTCGGTAAGTTGCCCACGTAGTTCGCAGCTATCACCTTCGACTTGAGACAGGAGATCGTCGATACGATGACAAAGGGCTTTAAACTCACTCAGTTCGATTCGACCTTGCATCAGTTGATTCCATTGAGGACGAATCACCAATAAGCTTTCATGAAGGTTGTCAGCCATCGGCATACAGCGCTCAACAGCATCCATGGTTTTATTGGCTGCAACTTCTGTTTTATCAATCACGTAATGCAGTCGATCACGCGCATCAGGGATTTCATCATTCGCAATCTGACTCATCCGTTCATCGACATGAAACTCCCGCATGGCATCATGTAGATCGCGAGTTAATACACCGATTTCCTGCAGCACAGGGTTTCCTTCAGATTCATAAATCTGTTTAACCAGTTGGTTGGCGCTACCTTGCTGCCCTGCCTCTAGCAGTTGAACGAGTTCTTTTGCTTGTTCTAATGAAATCATCCTGTTTTAGCCTTGCTCGCGTAATGAATCAAATACCGTTATCGCTAACAAATTTCTACTTATGCAGTCTATTCGTTTGGCATTCATAATGTTAGCCTTCATAGCTATTGCTACATTGATAAAAGTTAGCGTTATAAACGCTCAAAGATTTTCTCTAGCTTCTCTTTCAATGTAGCAGCCGTAAATGGTTTTACGATATAACCATTGACTCCAGCCTGTGCCGCTTCAATTATTTGTTCACGTTTTGCTTCTGCGGTAATCATTAACACTGGCAAGTGTTTCAGTTCTTCATCCGCACGAATATTCCTCAGTAAATCTATACCTTGCATACCCGGCATATTCCAGTCAGTGACGACGAAATCAAAACCACCTTTTTTAAGCATAGGCAACGCCGTCAACCCATCATCTGCTTCTTGCGTGTTATTGAAACCCAAATCACGAAGTAGGTTTTTAACGATACGGCGCATTGTTGAAAAATCATCAACAATAAGGATCTTCATGTTTTTATTCAAAATTGCCTCCACTGAGTTCAAAGTCAGTGATATTTAGTCGTTTTGTGTCCAGGAACTTAACTTGGTTCGCAGACGTTGCATGGATTGGCTCAGTATTTGGCTCACGCGGGACTCGCTCACGCCAATTACTTCACCGATTTCTTTCAAGTTTAGCTCTTCATCATAATAGAGCGAAAGTACTAAAGCTTCACGTTCAGGAAGCGATTTTATTGACGTAACCAATGCTTTACGAAAAGCTTCGTCAGCGACGCCCTGAAAAGGAGAATTATCTTCACCATCTTCTAACGGTGAAATAGCATCATCGGACACACCGAGATCTTCAATGCCGACAATTCGAGAACCATTAATATCATTGAGTGCACTATGATAGTGTTCGAGAGACATGGATAAATGTCGAGCAACTTCTGAATCTGTTGGATTTCGGCCTAACTCACCTTCGAGTATAGCAATCGCTTGGTTAATTTCTCGATTATGTTTATGTACAGAGCGTGGTACCCAGTCCCCACGTCGGATATCATCCAACATAGCGCCACGAATGCGAATGCCGGCATAGGTTTCAAAACTCGCTCCCTTACTTCCATCATAGTTTTTTTGTGCCTCAAGCAAGCCAACCATTCCAGCTTGGATTAAGTCTTCAATCAAAACACTCGGCGGTAAACGGCCAATTAAGTGATGAGCAATACGCTTGACCAATACCGCATATTGGTCCAGAAAAAGCTTCTGACTCGTCATATGTCCATATTGATCATAAGTAAGCGCTTTATTCACCAAAAGGTTCCCCTACTATTTCTGTTCGGTTTAATAACCGTTCCACAAAAAACTCTAAATGACCACTTGGCGTCCGAGGGATCGGCCAAGTTAAGGCTTTATTGGCCAATGAGCTAATTGCCAATGAGGCCGGTGAGCGTGGAAAGGCGTCGACAACGATTTTTTGCCTTTTTACAGCCTGACGTACATTATCATCTAACGGGATACATGCGACCAGTTCCAAGCTCACATTTAAGAATCGTTCGGTAACTAATGTTAATTTAGCAAACAATTCTCTTCCTTCACGATAGCTTCTCACCATGTTGGCGACAATTTTAAATCGCTGAACTTGGTGTTCTCTGCTTAAAAGTTTGATCAGCGCATATGCATCAGTGATTGATGTGGGCTCATCGCATACTACCACAACAACATCTTGTGCCGCACGCGAGAAGCTAACAACCATATCAGAAATTCCGGCTGCCGTATCAACAAGCAGAATATCCATTTCATCTTCTAAAGAACCAAACGCACGAATCAAACCAATGTGTTGGGCATGGGAAAGCTCCGTCATCGACTGAGTTCCAGATGTCGCCGGAATAATTTTTATTCCATGAGGCCCTTCAACAATGGAGTCTTTCAGCTCACATTCGCCAGCCAAAACGTGCCCTAGATTTTTTTTAGGACGAATCCCCAGCATTACATCGATATTTGCTAGACCTAAATCGGCGTCCAGTACCATGACTTTTTTCCCTTGGCGCGCCATACAGATGGCCATCCCAAGCGTCACGTTTGACTTACCCACTCCACCTTTCCCACCCGTGACAGCGATCACTTTGGTGACTGAAGGTTGAGTTAAACGGCGTAAGCCACTTGCTTGATCATATATCATATTATCCGTCATATCTGTCCGCCGCCTAGAATCTCTCTGAATCACTATTCCAGTAATGAGGTTCATTTTCTGTCGACTGCTCAAGTAACTCATTGGCTTTTGCTACCATATATTTAGGCTGAGCAATCACGATGTCTTCAGGAACACGCTGCCCATTAGCGATATAAGCAACCGGCAACGCGTTTTGAACGACAACACTGACAAATTCACCTAAGCTCAAACATTCATCAAGCTTAGTCATAATGCACCCAGAAAGAGGAATTCTTCTAAAGTGCTCGATGGTTTCTTGCAGAACCTTGCGCTGAGCTGTAGCGGGAAGCACTAAATAGCTATGAATCATTTCGCCGCTTTCTTGCATCAAAGTATCTAACTGCTCGGAAAGGCGTACATCACGTTGCCCCATTCCAGCTGTATCAACGAGAATTAATCGTCGATGACGTAACTGAGAGATTACATCGGCTAACTCTTTGGAATCTTTAGCAACTCTTACTGGGCATCCCATGATTCGGCCATAAATCGATAACTGCTCATGAGCCCCTATCCGATAAGTGTCTGTGGTAATCAAAGCCACATTATCGGAGCCATATTCCATCGCAGCACGAGCGGCCAGTTTTGCTACAGTGGTTGTTTTTCCAACGCCAGTAGGCCCTAGCAATGCAACCACACCCCCCCGTTTTAAAATATCTTTTTTGACCACAGGGATTTGATCTGAAACTAAGCCTAATAAGGCCTTCCAAGCTTTGGGAGGTGGTGTATCTTCGGGAATATAGCAGGCCAACTGATCAGCAAGATCCAGCGATAACCCCATCCGCTCTAAGCGTTTAATTAACATGGCACGCAACGGCTCTCGTCGCTCAACTTCTTGCCACATTAATCCTGAAACTTGGTGTTCTAGCAATCGACGAATGGAGTTCATCTCTTCTCGCATGATCTCGAGTTCATTCGGAGTAAGAGCAATGTCTTCACTTTGATTCTGCTCATAGCGAGTGGGGTCTAATCGAGCACGTTGCCGTGA
>NZ_NBUS01000042.1:162760-172838 GCF_002749895.1 Vibrio fujianensis
GCTGCACCTTTCTCATCGACGCCTTTTGAGAACATTGATTCATTGTTTTTTTGATAAGAAGAGGTTGAACTACGTTTTCGCTTAAGTAATGCCGTCAGTGAATCTTCAGTGTCTTGACGAGGTTCCGTTGTAGAGGTTTGGTGATGGCTATATTGTTTAAGCATGCTCGCAAAACGCTCAGTCATACCGTGGCCATTAGCCTGATTAGCTTGTTGTAAGCTGACCCGATCCTCTGCAAGCTCTCGGCTGGATTGTCGAGTCGGCGTTGAAGCTAATGAAGCAGATCGATTGCTATTCTGAGGCGGATTCGCACGATATTGCTTCGTAGCTAGCGACGTATTTGAGGCGGGTTCGCCATCCACAGCCGCCACTATTTCGACGCCACCTGCGACTTTTTTATTGGACATAATGACAGCATCCGCACCAAGTTCTTCTTTAACTTGTAGCAGAGCCATTCTCATGTCTTTGGCAAAAAATCGTTTAATTTTCAAAGCAGATATCCGTACTTTACGTTAAGGTGGTTAATTTCCCACCGCTTGTACAATTCGAATTTGTTTTTCATCTGGGATTTCTTGATAGGAAAGAACCCGCAAATTCGGGATTGTATTTTTGACAAACTTGGCCAAGGTCGAACGTAACACGCCAGACGTTAGCAACACAGCAGGTTCACCTTTAAGCTCTTGCTCTTGAGTCGCTTGACTCAGTGCCATTTGTAAGCGTTCAGCTAAACCAGGTTCAATTCCCGCTGACTCACCTCCTGAGGCTTGCATAGTTTGATGCAATATCTGTTCCAGCTCAGGGACCAAAGTAATAACCGGCAATTCAGGCTCTATGCCGTTGATTTCCTGAACAATTAATCGTTTCAGTGAGATGCGCACTGCTGCGGTTAAAATGTCAGGTTCTTGACTCTTACTCGCGTACTCAGCCAAAGTCTGTACGATAGTACGAATATCTCGAATCGGAATCGCTTCGTTGAGCAGGTTTTGCAACACTTTTACCATAGTGCCAAGTGGCAGTTGATCAGGCACAAAGCCATCGACTAATCTTGGCGCTGTTCGGCCGAGCATTTCTAATAGATTTTGTACCTCTTCGTGGCCAAGTAACTGAGCGGCGTTATTGGTTAATAGCTGGCTAAGATGCGTCGCGAGAACCGTTGATGAATCAACCACGGTATAACCTAACGCTTGCGCGTGCTCTCGTTGCTCCTCTCTAATCCATATGGCTTCTAAACCAAATGCAGGATCATACGTTTGCTCACCATCAATCATGCCGTACACTTGTCCAGGGTTAATCGCTAACTCTTGATCAGGTCGAATTTCCGCTTCACCAACCGCAACCCCCATCAAGGTGATCCGATAGCTGTTCGGCGTCAATTCTAAATTGTCACGAATATGTACCGGAGGAATCAAAAAACCAAAGTCTTGCGAAAGCTTTTTTCGTACCCCTTTGACACGTTCCAGTAACTCGCCACCTTGGTCTCGGTCAACTAACGGTATTAAACGATAACCGACTTCTAAGCCAATGACATCAACAGGTTGTACATCATCCCAAGAGAGTTCTCGTGGCGTTGTTGCCTCTGATTGATTTTTTACCGGAACCTGTGAATCTTCTTTCGCTTTTGCTTGCTTACGTTGGAGCCAATAAGCGGCACCGCCCGCTACGGAAGCTAAACCTAAGAAAGAGAAATGTGGCATACCCGGGACAAGCCCCATTACACCTAGGATAGCAGCGGTAATCGTTAACGCTTTGGGGTTATCAAACAGTTGAAAAATGACCTGTTGCCCCATATCTTCATCGGTATTTTGACGCGTGACCATGATCGCAGCGCCAATCGAAAGCAACAATGAAGGAATTTGAGCCACCAAGCCATCACCAATGGTTAATAAAATGTATATTTCCATCGCCTGGCTAAAATTCAGATCATACTGAACCATACCGATGATAAGCCCGCCAACAATGTTAATAAATAAGATCAGAATACCAGCAATCGCATCCCCTTTAACAAATTTAGACGCACCGTCCATTGAGCCGTAAAAATCGGCCTCTTTGGTGACTTCAAAACGTCGAGTTCGCGCTTGTTCTTGATCGATCAAGCCTGCATTTAAATCAGCATCAATCGCCATCTGCTTACCGGGTAAGGCATCTAAGGTAAAGCGAGCGCTTACCTCCGAAATACGACCCGCACCTTTGGTTACGACCATAAAGTTAATGATCATCAGAATAAGAAAGACAACCAAACCAACGGCATAATTTCCGCCAATAACCACACTACCAAAGGCTTCAATAACGTTACCCGCCGCTCCGGCACCTTCATGACCATGCAGTAAAACAACTCGAGTTGAAGCCACGTTCAAGGCTAAACGCAGTAAGGTTGCAATCAATAGCACAGTCGGGAAAGCTGCAAAATCAAGCGGTCGTCGTGTATAAACAGTCACTAATAACACGACCATCGCGAGGGCAATATTAAAGGTAAAAAATAAGTCGAGTAAAAAAGCGGGGATGGGTAATACCACCATCGCCAAAGTGGCCAAAACCATGATCGGCGCACCAACCGCTGGTAAGCTACGTTGAGGGATGTTGGGTAATTTATCCGCAAATGGCAGCGTAAATTTCATAGGCCTGCAGCAATAAGTTGAAATAGTTCACAAGGTAACGGTATGTTACCGCTTTATTTGCTATTTTTATGCAATTTTTAGTCCACTGAAAATCGTCAAAAATATGACTTCATACAACTCATCATTCGCAATGCCCCACTTTTCGATATAAAAAACTGCCTATAAGGGCAGTTTTTTATCACTTGCAATCTTATTTACTATCAGTTACGGATGCACATTCCACTGAACTTGTCCCTGCTGAGACGATGGCGAGTATTCAATACATATAATGCCGGAGGTTGGAAACATCGGCGCAGGCAGGTTAGCGACAAATTCCGCACTAAGGTAGGCCACCAAAGGAAGATGGGAGACGAGTAAAATACTCTCTAATTGCTCCGTTTCAATCAATGCTGCTAAGTAATCGAATACCGCCTCGGCTTGTCCATAAGGCGTAATATCGTCACAAGTTTCCACCCGAGTGGCAGAAAAATAGCATGAAATCGCTTGCCATGTTTGCTGGGCCCGTAAGTAAGGACTCAGCAACACCTTATCAAACTGATGCAGGTTTTGCTGCTCAGCACATACACGAGCAACCGCGATCGATTCATTACGACCCCGATCGGTTAACGCACGTTCTGCATCGCTTGCTGCATAGTGGTGAGCTTCACCATGGCGCATAATCACTATTTTCATTCTCTTTACCTAATCTACAGGATTGATGACGACTTATACTTTAAGCAATCAGAATCAGGTTTCTTCGCCAATTTAGGCACAATTAGCCACGATTATAGCAGCATAAAATACAAAGACCTCGATTGAGATAACAATCTGTTTAAAAGACTTTTCTGTGTTCAAAATGCTCATTTGCTCAAAAAATTCATACTGCTCAATTGGCATCACCTGATTTCAGTCCCATACTAGTATCAGTTACCGTTCCAACGCGTAGTGTTGAGCTTTATTGTTATTTCTTGGTTATCATACAGCTCACGAATGAGATATTTTTTGACACTCGATCGGCGCTTCCCTTCAATTATCAGTTCGGAGAAATTTGTGCATATTAGCCCCAATGATACCAATCGCTATCGCAATCTAACTTTAAAGAATGGTTTGCGGGTGCTGTTGATCCATGATGACCATGCACAAAAATCCGCCGCAGCTTTGGCGGTTAAAGTCGGACATTTTGATGATCCTATCGATCGGCAAGGGCTGGCACACTACTTAGAACACATGTTATTTCTTGGCACCCAAAAATACCCAAAGCGAGGTGATTTTCAAGCATTTATCAGTCAACATGGCGGCAGTAATAATGCTTGGACTGGGACAGAACATAGTTGCTTTTTCTTTGATATTTCAGCCAATCTATTTGAAAAAGCACTGGATCGATTTAGCCAGTTTTTTATTGCCCCTCTATTTAATGCTGAGGCTTTGGATAAAGAACGCCAAGCCGTCGATTCTGAATTTAAGCTAAAGCTAAATGATGACTCGCGTCGCCTGTATCAAGTGCAAAAAGAAACGATCAATCCAGCGCATCCGTTTGCTAAATTTTCGGTGGGAAACCTAACAACCTTAGCCGATCGGCAAGGGGGCTCGATCCGCGACGAAATCATCACTTTTTATCAAAACCACTACTCTGCTGATATTATGACTCTCACGCTGTTAGGCCCACAGCCACTGGATGAGCTAGAAACATGGGTGATAGATAAATTCAGCAATATCATCAATAAACAGCAAGCCAATAAAAGAATTGAGCCTCCGTTCGTTACTGAAGAGCACACTGGCCTTTTGATTTATGTTGAACCGCTAAAAGAAATTCGCAAACTCATCTTAAGCTTTCCCATGCCCAGTACCGACGCTTATTATCAGCGCAAACCTCTTTCTTATCTTGCTCATTTATTAGGCTATGAAGGCAAAGGCAGTTTGTTAATCGCGCTTAAAGCACAAGATTGGATCACATCGCTTTCTGCTGGAGGGGGAACCAGTGGCAGTAATTATCGTGAGTTTTCCATCAGTTGTACATTAACAGAACAGGGTTTGGCACATATTGAAGAGATTATCCAAGCTGTGTTTCAAACGATAGAGCTCATTTGTCAACAAGGGCTTAATGAATGGCGATATATGGAAAAAAGAGCGGTTCTTGAAGCCGCATTTCGTTTTCAAGAAAATGCTCGGCCTTTAGATATAGTGAGCCACCTCGTCATTAATATGCAGCATTACGCCTCCGCAGATATCATCTATGGTGACTACATGATGCAAGCTTATGATGAAACTCTGTTGCGGAAGATTTTAACGTATTTAACACCTAAAAATTTACGTGCCACTTTAGTCGCTCAAGGTTTACATTACCATCGTAAAGCTCAATGGTATAACACCCCATACTCGGTCCAAAAATGGAACGCACAGCAACTCAAACAATGGGATTCACCCGGTAATCGCTGGCCATTGCATTTACCACCCAAAAATATTTTCATTTGCGAACAGTTAGAACCCAAACCTTTAGAGTCTTGCTCTCAGCAACCACAAATCATACAAGAATTACCCGGTTTTCGTTTATGGCATCTGCAAGAAACCGAATTCAGGGTGCCTAAAGGGGTTATTTATATCGCGATTGATAGCCCACATTCGGTTGCAAATATTCGTAATATTGTCATGACTCGTTTATGTGTAGAGATGTTTCTTGAAGGCTTAGCACAAGAAACCTATCAAGCTGAAATTGCTGGAATGAGCTACAACATGTACGCTCATCAAGGTGGCGTTACCTTGTCATTGTCCGGCTTTAGCCAAAAACAGCCGCAACTGATGAAAATGATTTTAGATAAATTTGCGACACGTCAGTTCAATGAACATCGTTTTCAAACGGTTAAACACCAATTACAACGAAACTGGCGCAATGCGGCACATGATCGTCCAATATCACAACTATTTAATGCGTTGACAGGCTTATTACAACCAAACAATCCTCCCTATAGTGAACTCCTGACTGCGCTAGAAACGATTGAACGTCAAGAACTGGCACCTTTTGTCGAACAAATTCTCACTCAACTCCATGTCGAGATGTTTGTCTACGGCGATTGGCAACAGCAAGATGCACAAGCGATGGCTGAAGTGCTCAAAGATGCCTTAAGAGTGAAAGACCAATCTTATCAGGAATCACTGCGACCATTGGTTATGCTTGGGGAGAGTGGGACATTCCAATACGGTATGAATTGCAATCAAGATGATTCAGCGATCGTAGTGTACTATCAATCTCAACAAGTCACTCCGCGAACGATAGCGCTTTATTCTCTAGCTAATCATTTAATGTCAGCCACATTCTTTCATGAAATACGCACCAAGCAGCAACTCGGTTATATGGTCGGTACTGGAAATATGCCCCTCAATCGTCACCCTGGCATTGTTTTGTATGTCCAATCTCCCAATGCTGCGCCTGCTGAATTGATCCGTTCGATTGATGAATTTCTCAATGCCTTTTACATGGTGTTACTGGAATTAAATGAATATCAATGGCACAGCAGTAAACGGGGGTTATGGAATCAGATTGCCGCTCCGGATACGACATTAAGAAGTAAAGCACAGCGCTTATGGGTTGCCATTGGCAATAAAGATCAAACATTTGATCAGCGAGAACAAGTACTGGAAGAGCTCAAGCAACTTCAACGCTCAGATATGATCCGTTTTATTGTCAAAACGCTGAAACCAAGAACCGCCAATCGCTTAATTATGCATACTCAAGGTAATGCACATCGCGAGCATCCGTCACTGACACTTGGAGAAAATATTGAATCAGTCACACAATTTCAGCGTCGCCCGAAAGCATACGATTTAGGTTAGCATTCTGATTGAATAATCGACATTAAGCGATGAGGATGCAATTTTATACAAACACCTTGCCATTTAAACGCCAAGGTAGGATTACTCAGGCGCTCCCCCTTTCCTTGAGGCGAAGAAAGTTTGGTTTTAATCCCCAATTCAGTCAATTGCTGCCACTGCTTCGCCAATGATGGAAATTGGCGCAAAATATCTTGTTGATATGCCTCTGCACTTTCAGCTAAAGATGGAACAACAAACTCGACGTGTTCCCATCCTTGCTGAGGATAGACCTTTCCCTTGGCCGGATAAGGTAGCTCTAAGCAATCAATTGACCAACCTTGACTGCGCAAAGGCTGGCTTAAGGAAAACACTATAATGGGCCGCCCATGAATTTCAGCCTCAGAAACAACACTTCCTTGCGCCAACCATGCTTGATGTGCCGCTTCGGCTAATGACCAGTCATTGATTCTCAATGCAATGTGATCCAATAAAAAGGGCGAGAGATCGATCTGTAAATGCTGACAAAGCTGCTGAACTTTGAGCATGAAATCATGTAATTGATTTTTCATTTGCTGAGGATGAAGGGCAGATTCCATCAATGCACAACACATATTGGTCACCTAAAAAACAAATTTACCTACCATGCTACCAACATTACATTGGAAAGTGGAAAAATTCCTAATTTTCACTCTATAAGCGATTTCATAATATTGTTATTATGTCCGCTAATTTATGAACAAGATCAAGATATGCATTCACACCTTTTTTGTGTGACATTAATGCATACCTCACCAATTCTCGGAATTGAAGGACACGCGTGTGAATATTCAAGCACTGATTAATGATAAAGTCTCTCAGGCTCTTGAAGCCGCTGGCGCTCCGGCAGGGACTCCTGCTGCGGTACGCCAATCCGCAAAACCACAATTTGGCGACTATCAAGCAAATGGCGTGATGGGCGCGGCCAAAAAACTCGGCATGAATCCTCGAGAGTTCGCACAAAAAGTTCTAGACGTTCTGGATTTAGACGGTATTGCGAGCAAAACTGAAATCGCTGGCCCAGGTTTTATTAATATTTTCCTGTGTGAGTCATTTCTTGCACAGCAAGCAGAACTGGCTTTAGTCGATGCCGCTTTAGGCGTGACCCAAGACACTCCAAAAACCATTGTGGTTGACTATTCGGCTCCCAACGTTGCTAAAGAAATGCACGTAGGGCACTTGCGCTCTACGATTATTGGTGATGCTGTCGTCCGTACCCTTGAGTTTCTCGGCCATAACGTGATTCGGGCTAACCATATTGGTGACTGGGGCACGCAGTTTGGTATGCTCATCGCTAACCTTGAGCGAGTCCAACAGCAATCTGGCGAAGTCTCCATGGAGTTGGCTGATCTTGAAGCGTTCTACCGTGAATCCAAAAAGCTGTACGATGAAGATGAAGCATTTGCTGAAAAAGCGCGTAACTATGTGGTAAAACTACAAAGCGGTGATGCATTTTGCTTAGACATGTGGAAAAAACTGGTCGACGTGACCATGATCCAAAATCAACGTAACTATGACCGCCTGAACGTTTCCCTCACTCGTGATAATGTGATGGGTGAAAGCATGTATAACGATATGCTGGCTGGCATTGTTGCCGACCTCAAACAAAAAGGATTAGCGCAAGAGGATGATGGCGCACAAGTGGTCTTTTTAGATGAGTTTAAAAACAAAGATGGTGAGCCTATGGGCGTCATTATCCAAAAACGCGACGGTGGATTCCTCTATACCACCACCGATATTGCCTGTGCTAAATATCGCTATGAGCAATTAGGAGCTGATCGCGTTTTATATTTTATTGATTCACGTCAGCATCAACACTTGATGCAAGCTTGGACCATCGTTCGTAAAGCGGGGTATGTACCCGAAACGGTCAGCCTTGAGCACCATGCCTTTGGGATGATGCTAGGAAAAGACGGTCGGCCATTTAAAACTCGTGCCGGTGGAACCGTTCGTCTCGCTTCACTTTTAGATGAAGCAGAAGATCGCGCATTAGCCTTAATTGAAGCAAAAAATCCAGAGCTTTCTAACGAAGAAAAAGCACAAATATCCACCACTGTTGCGATGGCAGCCGTGAAGTACGCCGACTTGTCAAAGCATCGTACCACCGATTACATCTTTGACTGGGATAATATGCTCGCCTTTGAAGGCAATACCGCGCCTTATATGCAGTATGCTTATACTCGAGTAGCCTCTATTTTCGCTAAAGCAGGCGTTGCGATGGAGAATCTCACTGGCAAAATCATCGTGAGTGAGGAAAAAGAAAAAGCCTTGATCGCTAAATTGCTTCAGTTTGAAGAAGCCGTTCAAGCCGTAGCTCGTGAAGGTCAGCCACATATAATGTGTAGCTACTTATTCGAATTGGCGGGTCAATTTTCTAGCTTCTATGAAGCATGCCCAATTTTGGTTGCCCATGAAAAAGCAATTAAACAAAGCCGCTTAAAATTGGCCGCCCTCACGGCTAAAACCATTAAACAAGGTTTAGATCTGTTAGGTATTGAGACGTTAGAGCGGATGTAATCGCTGCGCTTTAGAGAAAAAGGTTGGTCATATGGCCAACTTTTTTTATTTATGCAGCGAAACACGATGACAGATCTTTTTAAGTATTAGCGATATACTCTTATTATTCAGCGTTTATGGATTCGAGATATGACATTTAAACTCCACCCTCAGCTAGAACAAGATACTGATATTATTGGTCAATTTCCTCTCTGCCTTGCTTTGCTTCATAAAGATTCAGCCGCACCTTGGGTGATATTGGTGCCCCAAAAAAACCAACTCAAAGAACTCCACCACTTATCAATGCAAGAGCAACAGCAATTCTTACTTGAATCACAAGCCATCAGCCAAGCGCTCGAAGCCCTGTTCCAACCAGATAAACTCAACTTAGGCGCGTTGGGTAATATTGTTCCTCAATTGCATGTTCACCATATTGCTCGTTTTGCCACAGACTGTGCTTGGCCTGGACCGATTTGGGGCAATACCCAAGGCATACAGCGTAGCAGTCAAGAACAACATCACATGTTACAAAAATTACGGGCCATTTTATCCTTGAGCACGCTGTTCTCACCTGAACGGTAAATGAATAAAGCGCCACATCATCTAAGATATTTAGGTCTAATCATAAAAAAAGAGCCGCTTATAGCGACTCTTTTTTTACTCATCGAAATCGAAACCACTAAACGAGACAACCTGTTGACAGGTCAGTAGTCGCTTCAATCACATCGTTACCGTAAGTGGCAAACCGTTCTCACGAGTCAGACAGTAACGAACACGGGTGACATAATTTGCAGCATTAGTATCAATCAAACGAGTAATCACTCCTTTTTTGACCCAGACGGCAAGCATTGCATCGACACCATCTTCGCTCAAAGCAAAACGATGGGCGAGATCTTTGCGGGTCGCCGATCCTTGCTGTTCAATTGTTTGCTTTAGCTCAGATAAAATCATGCCAGTTGTACCTCAAGTGTCTGATGTTTACGCCCTAGACGTTTCATATAGTGGAACACCAAAACGGACGTCAACACAATTCCCAAAATCCAACCCCCACTACTCACTGGATGATCATTGAAATGGGCAGCCTGGTAAAACAGTGCCGCCGCTCCATAAGCGAGCCCCATCGTCCAGACAGCAATAAAGCGGGC
>NZ_NBUS01000042.1:172848-182992 GCF_002749895.1 Vibrio fujianensis
TATTTTGCACCAAATTCTCGTACATAAGCCCCCATTGCAGCCACACATGGGGTATACAACAAAATGAATATTAAGTACGAGAATGCAGCATAGCTACTGACAAAATAGTTTTGTAGATTACCAAAAATAGAGGCATCCACTTCTTGTTCTTCAGCGATCGCATCATTATCCGTAAGATCTCCAACTTCAATACCTAATGGATCCGCAAAATTAAGCCCCATTAAGTTTTCAGGAATAGACATCACCGCTTCTTGCAAACTGGCAAGTAAATCAAATTCGGCATCTTCTTCATCAACAGAGCTATAGAGGTTATTTAACGTTCCAACAACCGCTTCTTTGGCAAAGATACCAGTAATAATACCGACTGTTGCTGGCCAGTTATCTTGATTAATCCCAATCGGGGCAAATATCGGTGTGACCACTTGAGCTGCACTCGATAAGACGGATTTATCACTATCTTCATTGCCAAAACTACCGTCTGTACCTAACGAGTTAAAGAAACTGAGAATGGTAACCACAATAACGATGGTTTTTCCCGCTCCCAAGACAAAACGTTTCAATTTCTGCCATGTCTTGATCAATACATTTTGTAAAGTAGGTAGCTCATAATCTGGCATTTCCATCAGCAGACTATCACTTGAACCTGGATATAGAGTTTTCTTTAATACCCATCCGGTAAATACCGCTGCAACAATCCCCAAAAGATAAAGTGCAAATACAATATTTTGTCCATTTTCAGGAAAGAAAGCCGCCGCAAAAAGCGCATAGACAGGCAAACGTGCGCCACAGGACATAAAGGGGGCCATCGATGCCGCTAATTTCCGCTCTCGTTCTTGATCTAAGGTTCGAGTGGCCATAATGGCTGGCACATTACACCCAAATCCCAACACTAATGGGACAAATGCTTTCCCAGGTAGCCCTATTTTTTGCATGACTTTATCGAGTACAAATGCTGCACGCGACATATAACCCGAACTTTCAAGCAGCGCAAGAAAGAGATACAGGCAAGCAATCACCGGAATAAAGGTAGCAACGGTTTGAATCCCACCACCTAATCCATCCGCTAATAATGTTACTAGCCAAATAGGAAGATGTTCATCAAACAAATAATGGCCACCATCAACGAATAATGCCCCAACACCAATATCAAAGAAATCAATAAAGGCACTGCCAATATTGATCGAGAACATAAACATCAGATACATCACTGCGAAAAAGAATGGAACACCGACCCATTTATTTAAGATGACCTTATCGACTTTTTCGGTAAAGCTATGGCTCAGTTTTCCTTCACTACGACGGACTTGTTGACAGCAGTGATGCAGAAATGTGTATTTCACATCGGCGACATGTAAATCAATATCCAGTTCACATTTTAATTGCTCACGATTAATTAACTGACGCTCTTCTTCTATACGCTCATTAATCACCAGTAAATCATTCTCTAAAGCTCGAATTGCTAAAGCTCGAGCTGACACTTCTTGTGCAGAAAAAATCGGCTCTAACTCGGCAATGGCCTGCTCAAACGTTGCACCATAATCCAGTTCTAACTGTTTTAGTGCGATACCTTGAAGCATTTTTTTATGCAACTGCTCTTTAAAACGTTGTACCTGATGTTTATTATTCGCCGACAAGGCTAACACCGGGCAACCCAGCATTTGCTCTAATTTTTTGCTATCAATGGTTTGACGTGCTCTTTTTAACGCATCCATTTTATTGAGCACAACCACCATAGGACGACCTAACTCGCGTAACTGTAATGTCATGTAAAGGCTACGCTCTAAGCAGGTCACATCAACAACATTAATGATCAAATCTGCCGGGTGCGTTAGTACGGCTCGTGAAGCGATGGACTCATCAATACTATTGCTATCATTCCCGCTATCTAAGGCGTAAATACCGGGTAAATCGGTCACTTGAAACTGGTTGCCTGCATGACTATAACGGCCGGTTTTCTTTTCAACCGTCACCCCTGCCCAGTTACCCACTTGCTGTTTAGCACCCGTTAGACCATTAAATAGTGTGGTTTTCCCACTATTTGGATTACCGACAGTTAAAACTTGATATACCATTACGCTTTCTCCACTTCCACTGCTGAAGCAATGCTTTCTCGAACGGCAATAGACACGCCCCTGACTTGAATCTGAAGTGGATCGCCCATCGGAGCTCGACGGATTAATGTTACTTGGGTATTGGGCAATAAACCCATTACCATCAATTTTTTACGAATATCTAACGATAATTCGTTCAACGCTACGATGAGACCTGACTCACCGACTTTTAATTCTGATAGTTTCATTGGTCGCCACACAAACCGCATTGTAAATGAGAAGGATTTTTATTTCTAACCAGAATAATACGCCGACAAATCCTGTTAGTCATTGTGTGAAATCAAAGATTGCGTAAATTTTCTCGTTACTTTCGCTAAAACCCCCTCCGTTAAAAACGTCAAATTATTTATCAATCTTATCAAACTCATCAGACCACGAAATGACCCCTGAAAAGAAAAGAATAAAAAACCTTTAAAAACAAATAGATATAGTTAAATTAAATTAATGTCGCTTTTATCAGGTGATATTGTCGTTAATTTTATAAGTAAAAAAAGTCAGCTTGGTTATAGTGATTTTGTCAACGGGGATTGTCCCCATCGATAGAACTCCAGAGGTGATATGGCACTGCACATATCACTCCGGCAGCAAGCGAAGGTGTCATTGACGCCCGTGGTATAGTCCCCCCGGCTATACCACGATCTTTTTTTATCATGTCTCATCTATCCACTTTGTCGACACAATCCCCCACCCTAAGGTAAACGAGATACCATTGTTAATGATCTGGTTGTTAATGATCTATACCCAAACAACTTGGAGTTGCAGGTAGGCGGCAAGTGAGTGAATCCCCATGAGCATAGACAGACTATGTGATTGGGACGAAAGAGCGTAGCCAACCCCCCTGCAGCTTCAAGTAGGAAGGGTATAGAGCCTGTTGCCTACCGAATTAAGATGATGAAATGTCATCCTCAGCAAACTGGGATGGCGAGAGACCAAAGTGCGACTTAAAGCGTTGGCTAAAATAAGAGGGATCGTTAAATCCACAAAGAAAGGCGACCTGAGAAACTTTCTCGCCATTGATTAATAAGCGACAAGCTTGATCGAGGCGGTATTCAGTGAGATATTCTTTAAACGTTTTGCCCGTTGCATTTTTAAAACGACGCTGCAGACTGCGCTCAGACACATACATCAAAGCTGCTGCTACAGATGTGGTAAATTCAGGGTCGGAATAATGTTCACCAATAATCTTTTCCAACTTACTTAACCAGTGAGATTCAGAAACATCAGAAGCTAAGTGAAGTTCGGCAGCACTGTGCTCTGCCGTTTGAATCTGAGCAGGCCAAGTTAACTCAATTAAGTTACGTTCAGAAGAAGAAAATAACTGCAGATATCCTCCAGTTAACTGAATGACATCGTCTAATGTTTGTGTCTTGTGCTCATTTAAAATAAGCCTCTGCTGCGCTAACTGTTGCGGTGCTTCACCAAAATCCGTGATAGTCACAACGACACTTTTTCCTCGTTGTATTCCTTTAATTGTTAAGGTCTGATGCCGATGAAGTCGATTTAATGCATCAGAAAAAATAAGATTGAATATGCTATCTAATCCTGGTTGTTTGAGAGACATATTCGGCAGCTGTTCATCAATATCGCAGCTAATTTTAATGTCAGCTTGCTCAAAATCGTGTTTCCAACCTTCGAGCATGGTTTTTAAAACTGGGCCAAGGGGTTGGCACATACCCTTTGCTCCCCAACCATCATTCAACACGTTAATTTGCTTAAAATGATAACTTAATCGTTCCGCGACACCAATTAACGCATTAGATTGATTTGCTGCCGCCTTTTCTACTAACAGGGTAAGTAACGATTGATTTTTTAGTAACCACTGCTTAAACCATAGCTGACGAATCTGAATTTTCTTACGTAACTGTTGGTTATGATGAATCAACCATTTACTTTGTTGTTGAGCTTGACGTGTTTTTAATGCCACTTGTTGACGTAAATCGTCGTTCAAGCGCGACATCACTCTCGAACGCCAATGAATCACTAACAGGATCAAGACGATCACAAAGAGTAAGTAACTTATCAAGGCAAAAACTGACAAGTACCAAGGTTCAACAACTTTAAAGCTCCAAGTCGCGATCTGATCCGGATTGTGTTGATCTCGAAGTGATAGATGATAATCACCAGGAAAAAGGTGATCGAGGGTCAAATGTGGCCCTTCAAAAGGATACCACTCCTCTTCATTGAGTCGAAACTCGATATATTTGTTACCAAGGTGGGAAAACGAACCAAAATGAAAGCTGATCGCTTTTCCATAATCAACACTTAATGTTTGTCCCGCAAGGCCACCAATATGAGCAAGACGATGATCGATATTCACTTGGCTCAATATAATAGGAAAGCGTGGAATCGGTGCCTCTGCGATCTGTTGGCTTTGGAAATGAACAAATCCTTCACGAGCGGCAAATAGCAACGTTTCGTTACTCTCCTCGCCTCCAACGGCACACGCTCTCGTTTGAAATTCATTGTTAATCAAGCCATAAGGGGAGCCGATATGTTTTTTTACTGAACCATCAAAGTGGTAAAGGGTTAATCCTTTCGATGAAGAAAGCCACAATCCTTGAGAAGTTAAAAGTAAACATTTCAGGCGCAAATTTTCTTCGATTAAAGGCAGCGTACGCACCAAGTGCTGAAGCGGTTGAAAATGAAAAACCTCAAACTCAGTTAAAAACCAAAGCCGGCCATCTTCTGCTTCCACAACTTGAATAGTACTACCATAAGAAGCACTATCTTTGTAATAGATGATTTTATCATTATTAAACTGATATACCCCTTGCTCACTACCTATTAACAGCCCATACCTTGAGCTGGTGTGTAACCAAGTTAATTTGAGTGATGAATCCTGTGCTGCTAACCATTCTTGGCTATAGTCAATATAACGATGATTGTTCGGATTGTAAGACCAAAGGCAATCGGTCGAAATTCCCCATAAGATGCCATGTTGATCAACCGCTAAAAAATCAGTTTTGTGGCTTCTTAATGTTTGAGGAATTGGGGGTAACAAAGCACGATGATCCGACGATAACGGATAATAAGATACTCCATCGTCGCTAGCGATCCAAAGCACTTGACCGATTTGCTCAATATCATTAACCCCTCCTTTATGAATCAAACGATTTTGCCTTTTATTGTTCGGATCAAGCAAAAAAAGACCGTCTTGATTTATTAAGAAATAGCGGTTTGATTGATTCAAATACTGTATTTTTTTTACCGCGGAGTTTGTGGGTATATCAGAAGATTGATTCGGAAAATAACGAGTCAACATCTGACTAAAAAGTGAAACGTAACGGACGCCTTGCTGAGTGGCTATCCAGATCCCTTGATATTGGTCATGCGCTAAAGCGTAAACTTTCCCATCTGGCAAGCCATAACTTGTGTGTTTTATTTCAGAAAAATCGCTAATTTCATCTCTAGACAACGAATAGATACGAAGTCCACTGTCTGTCCCCACCCAATAGCCATCGTTGGTTTCAATCATGCTAGAAACTGACGATTCACCAATTCTTTTTAACACCTTGCTTGGATTGTCTAGGTCAATCAACAATGCCCCGCGATGTGTACCAACCAGTAAGTGGTTTCTGTGCGCTGAAAATAACAGTTTTTTGATGGTATGTTTTCCAGACTGAGTGATGTGAGTAAATTGCTTATCTGTCGATAAGTAAGTCCCCACATTGGTCGCTAAAACCCACCGAGTTCGTATTTTCACCGCATCATTAATTATAATTTGGCTTGCTTGATTAAGTTGATAAAGTTTACTTAATGAAAAAGTTTGCAATTCACCATCAGCGATACGGTAAGTATAGAAAAATTGATCATCGGTTAACCACAGATACCCACTAGACGTACCAATATTCTTAATGGTGACCCCCGGTGTCAGAACCAATACTCTTTCCGACTCTCTTCCCGGATAAGTACGATAAAGTTCATTATCGACAAAGGTCCAAAATGCACCTTGTAAATAGGTTAAGTGTTGATAATTTTTCGGTAAAGCAGAACCTCGCCTCGGTAGTATGGTTTGCCCATCAAAAAAAACCACTTTTCCATCGGTATCATGAATCCAAATCCCCCCTTCATCCCCTGGGAATAAGTTTTGCGCAACAAATACTCTTCCCTGTGATAACGTGGGTAGGGAATAAAAGGTTAAGGGAGTCGAACTGAACGCCTGCATAGCTGGCAACAATAGCCCTAGCATTAAAAAGGCAACGGATAATAAGCGGTACAAAGTCATTCCTTTAACCGATAGATGAAACACACGCCCCCCCCCTTGTTTATATCGTTATTTTCCAAGGCGAATTAAATAATACATCGACCGATTAACCTTGCAAACTCTCGCGTTTGGATGTGAATAAATCAAGGCGGTTAAACATGAATTAGCGGGGAGTATTGAGATAAACAACTGTAGCGTATTTTAGCTAAATGAGTTGAATTAGGTAGGGATAATTGAAAAATCTGTGATGTGACGTATTGCTTTTGAAATGATTCGCAATAACGGCCGGCTTACTTTGCCAACACGAGCAAAGTAAGCCGGCCCTCAAAAGCCCCCTAAACAAGGGAAACGGTACACACAAATCACAAGTTTAAGTGATTCAGGCATAAAAGAATCACTCTGAGCCTTGGTTGCCGTTGCCACTCAACTATTGCGATAAACAGGTATAAAAACTATTCGCTAATTGCTCAAGAAATGTAAAATAGCTTCCCATTTGTACCGCAGTCTCAGCCCCCAATGGATCTAAAATACCAATATTGGCTTGACTGCCTCGAACTACGGTTTCAATCACTGCAGGTTGAAATTGAGGCTCAGAAAACACACAGACAGCACGATGATGAGCTAAGTCATTACGAATATTAATTAATGTTTTTGCACCAGGCTTACGATCTGGGCTCACAGTAAAATGGCCAATATTATTCAGCCCATACCGCTCCTCAAAATAGGCATACGCATCATGAAACACGTAATAAGGCTTACGGCTGACCGAAGTTAACTGCTGAGTGATGGCTTTATCCGTCTTATCTAACTTCACCAGAAATTGTGCTAAATTATCTTGGTAGGTTTTACTATTCTCGGGGTCGGTATCACTGAGACGCTCCGCTATAGCGTGTGCTACCGTTTTGACTTGTTCCACACCAAGCCAGAAATGCGGATCATGGGTTCCATGATGATGTCCCTCATGATGATGTGATGCCTCTTCACGATAAGCTCGTAATGCTAAGTTAGGAATCTCACTTAAGGTCAATACATTGCGGTGTTGACTGAGCGATTTTTCAAGAAATGGCTCCAGATCAGGACCAAACCAAATGACCAAATCGGCTTGACGAATCCGCTTTACGTCAGAAGGCCGAAGCGCATAATCGTGTGGCGAAGCATTGGCGGAGACAAGCACATCCGGCGTGCTCATTTGCACGGTTAGCTCCTGAGTGATCATTTGGATTGGTTTTATACTGGTCAAAATATCGCTTGCCCACACCATAGAAGGTAATGCGGTTAATATAACAATCAATGTCAATCTAGATAACATGATACAATTTCCTGCTGGTAGCGTTCGTTGATTCGAAATGTTACATTATAACATCACTTAATTGCAAATGAGTTTCTTTCATGTCAACGCTAATTGAATTGCATGACATCTGTGTTGATTTCAATCAGCGCCGAGTTCTAGACAACATCAACCTGTCGCTGTCTCGCGGCAAAATTACAACGTTAATCGGCCCGAATGGCGCAGGAAAATCCACCCTAGTCCGAGTTTTACTGGGCTTACATCAGCAAGACTCAGGTTCAATCTGGCGAGAAAAAAACATCAAAATCGGCTATGTTCCTCAAAAACTCAAGCTCAATGATACCTTACCGCTGAGTGTGAATCGTTTTCTTCGCCTTGCTGGTAAATACAGTCCGCAAGAGCTCAATGAAGCGTTGCTCTTAGTTGGTGCGGAGCACCTTAACCATAGTGACATGCATAAATTATCGGGTGGTGAAAATCAACGGGTACTGCTTGCTCGTGCATTATTACAGCGGCCAGATATTTTAGTGCTAGATGAGCCGGCTCAAGGTGTCGATGTGCAAGGACAAATCGATCTTTATGATTTAATCGATGCGATTCGTCTTCGTTTCCATTGTGCCGTTTTTATGGTTTCCCATGACTTACACTTAGTGATGGCAAAAACTGATGAAGTGATTTGTTTACATCACCATATTTGTTGTTCTGGCTCTCCTGCAGATATTTCACAACACCCAAGCTATCTTGCATTATTTGGCCACCGTAGCCGCGAAACGCTGGCCTTTTATCAACATAATCACCAACATCATCATGATTTAGCGGGCCAGCCAGTAAAAGGAGAGGCTCAAGTTTGTTCCCATCATTCACACGGTCACCATCACCATGATTGAGTTTTTATTACCCTCTATCGCTGCCGGTATCGGAATTGCAATTATAGCAGGCCCACTCGGTTCGTTTGTCGTTTGGCGTCGAATGGCCTACTTTGGCGATACTCTCGCACATGCCTCCTTACTTGGTCTTGCTCTTGGTTTTTTGCTCGACATTAATCTCTACTTTGCCTTACTCATTTGCTGCTTGGGGCTTGCTATCATTTTAGTCACCATGCAAAGACAAAAACTGATTGCGACCGATACATTACTCGGCATTTTAGCTCACAGCTCTCTATCACTTGGCCTGATTGCGGTCAGTTTTCTCGATAATGTACGCATTGATCTTATGGGTTATTTATTTGGTGATTTACTTGCGGTAAGTCCGATGGATCTCTGGTTTATCTGGAGTGGCGTCATTGCAGTCAGTATTGTGGTTTATCTTTTCTGGCGTCCCTTGCTTTCGAGTAGCGTCAATGAAGAGCTTGCCAGTGTTGAAGGGGTTAATATTGAGTTAATGCGTTTGGTCTTGATGCTGCTGATCGGCGTAGTTATTGCGGTTGGCATGAAGTTTGTCGGCGCATTGATCATGACATCGTTAATGATTATTCCTGCGGCGACGGCAAGACGTATGGCAAAAACACCTGAGCAAATGGCGATCATCGCCTCTTTGATTGGTATTGTCTGCGTCTTAACTGGGCTTTCTCTCTCTTGGCAATTTGATACCCCTGCCGGGCCATCAGTGGTCGTCAGTGCCGCGATAATGTTTATGTTAAGTCAGTTTATTAACCAGCGCTAATCGCTATAAAAAGAGCCACCAAACTTCGGTGGCTCTCATCATCCCCATGAGCCTAGACAGGCGATGTGATTAGGGTGAACGAGCGTGGCCAACACCCCAGAAGCTTCAAGTCAGAAGGATATACCCCTTACCAACCAGTCACTTCGCGTAAAGCTTGGCCTATTTCGGCCAAACTTTTCACCGTTTTAACGCCGGCCGATTCAAGCGCGGCAAATTTCTCATCTGCCGTCCCTTTACCGCCAGAAATAATCGCTCCCGCGTGCCCCATTCGCTTACCCGGAGGCGCGGTTACACCGGCAATATATGAAACGACTGGCTTAGTCACATTCTCTTTAATGAAGGCTGCTGCTTCTTCTTCAGCGGTTCCGCCTATTTCACCAATCATTACAATAGCTTCGGTTTCAGGATCGGCTTGGAATAGTTTTAAAATATCAATAAAGTTCGAACCTGGAATCGGATCGCCGCCAATTCCCACACAGCTAGATTGCCCAAACCCTTCATCCGTGGTTTGTTTCACCGCTTCATAAGTTAATGTACCCGAGCGAGATACGATCCCAACTTTACCTTTCTTATGAATATGGCCCGGCATAATGCCAATTTTGCACTCGTCCGGAGTAATCACTCCCGGACAGTTTGGGCCAATCATACGTACGCCGGTTTCTTCTAGCTTTACTTTGACATCAATCATGTCAATCGTCGGAATACCTTCCGTGATAGTCACAATTAACTGAATACCTGCATCAATCGCTTCTAAAATCGCATCCTTACAGAACGGGGCTGGAACATAGATCACCGATGCCGTCGCGCCGGTTGCTTCAACGGCTTCTCGTACAGTATTAAACACGGGTAAACCTAGGTGGGTGGTTCCGCCTTTACCAG
>NZ_NBUS01000042.1:183002-192602 GCF_002749895.1 Vibrio fujianensis
AGAAACGCCTCCTACCATTTGGGTACCATAAGCAATGGATTGTTCAGAATGGAATGTTCCTTGACCACCAGTAAATCCCTGACAAATAACTTTGGTCTCTTTATTAATTAATACTGACATTATTATTTGCCCTCCGCAGCAGCAACGACCTTCTTCGCTGCGTCTGTCAATGACTCAGCGGCGATAATATCTAAACCTGATTTTGCTAATACCTCACGGCCAATTTCCGCATTGGTTCCTTCAAGGCGAACCACCACAGGAACTTCAACACCGACTTCTTTCACCGCGCCGATGATCCCTTCAGCAATCATGTCACAGCGAACAATGCCACCAAAAATATTAACTAATACTGCTTTTACATTATCGTCCGACAAAATGATCTTGAATGCTTCTGCCACACGCTCTTTGGTCGCACCACCGCCCACATCAAGAAAGTTTGCAGGTTTTCCACCATGCAGGTTAACAATATCCATCGTCCCCATAGCAAGGCCGGCACCATTCACCATACAGCCGACATTTCCGTCAAGAGCAACATAGTTAAGCTCCCATTGCGCAGCGTGCGCTTCACGCGCATCCTCCTGAGAGGAATCATGCATTTCACGCAGTTTAGGCTGACGATACAGCGCATTTGAATCGATATTAATTTTGCCATCCAAACAGAGTAGATTCCCCTCTGCAGTCACGACAAGTGGGTTAATTTCTAACAGAGCAAGATCATATTGAGTAAACATGTGTCCTAACCCCATAAAGATTTTGACAAACTGTTTAATCTGCTCACCTTGTAGACCAAGTTTAAATGCGAGTTCTCGGCCTTGATAGGCTTGAGGGCCAACGAGAGGGTCAATCGCCGCTTTATGAATCAGCTCTGGTGTTTCTTGTGCCACTTTTTCAATTTCAACCCCACCTTCAGTCGAAGCCATAAAGACGATACGACGGGTAGCTCGGTCAACTACAGCCCCTAAATAGAGTTCATTGGCAATATTTGACGCTTCTTCGACTAAAATTTTTGAAACCGGTTGCCCATTTGCATCGGTTTGGTAGGTCACGAGATTTTTTCCTAACCATTTTTGGGCAAACTCTTTCACACCCTCTTTGCTTTCATGCAGTTCAACACCGCCTGCTTTGCCACGACCGCCAGCATGAACCTGACATTTCACGACCTTCTTAACGGTACTAATGCGCCCTGCCGCTTCAAAAGCTTCTTGCGGGGTATCACAGGCATAGCCTTCCGGGACAGGCAAACCGAATTCTGCAAACAGCTGTTTGGCTTGATATTCATGCAAATTCATTGTGTTATTCCATTTGTATATTTTTATTCCATATAGCCCAACGCTTTGTTGAGCTGTACGTCTGTAGGGGTACTCTCAATGACTAGCCAAATGGCTTATCAATATGGCCGGATGTTGAGCAGATCCGGCCCCGTACTTAAACGTTCATCACGTCTAAATTTTATACATCCAATAATAGGCGTGCTGGATCTTCCAGTAACTCTTTCACCGTGACGAGGAAGCCGACTGACTCTCGACCATCAATTAATCGGTGATCATAAGATAATGCCAAATACATCATGGGTAAGATTTCAATCTGACCATCCACCACCATGGCTCGATCTTGGATTTTATGCATTCCTAAAATCGCCGCTTGCGGTGGGTTAATGATAGGTGTTGACATTAAAGAACCGAAAACTCCGCCATTTGTGATGGTGAAATTTCCGCCAATCAGTTCATCCACCGTTAACTTACCATCACGCCCTTTCTCGGCTAACTCTTTAATCCCTTTCTCGATCTGAGCAAGGCCTAACGTGTCACAGTCCCGCAATACCGGTGTCACTAAACCACGCGGTGTTGAGACTGCAATACTGATGTCGAAGAAATTGTGGTAAACGATATCATCCCCATCAAGCGAAGCGTTAACTTGAGGATAACGCTTCAGTGCTTCGGTTACCGCTTTAACATAGAAAGACATGAAACCTAAACGAATGCCATGCTTCTTCTCAAACCGATCTTGATATTGTTTACGCAGTTGCATGATAGGCTTCATATTGACTTCGTTAAACGTCGTCAACATCGCTGTGCTATTTTTCGCTTCTAATAAACGTTCAGCAATACGTTTGCGTAAACGAGTCATCGGTACTCGTTTCTCACTACGTGCTGCCACGGGTGCAACTGTCGACGTTTGTTCAACTTCTGGCTGTGCTTGTTGGGTGGCTAGGTATGCTTCGACGTCTTCCCGAGTAATGCGTCCACCGACACCGGAGCCTTTCACCTGTGAGGGCTGTAAACTGTGCTCTGCTAATAAACGACGAACCGCTGGACTTAACGCGTCATTGGTTTCTTCGGTGAGAACGGCTTTGTGACGTTTATCGGGAGACGGTTCTGTCGCTGCCGTACTATCTTGTGTTGGTTCACCTGCAACCGCACCCGGTTTAAGCCGAGCTAAGAGTTGCTTAGACAAAACGGTCGCGCCTTCTTGTTCTAAAATGGCTTCCAACATACCTGCTTCAGGAGCTGGAACTTCTAACACCACTTTATCCGTTTCGATCTCAACAATCACTTCATCTCGATCGACCGCATCTCCCGGTTGTTTGTGCCATGTCGCTACGGTTGCATCTGCAACTGATTCAGGTAAATCTGGAACCAGAATTTCAACTGTCATAATCTGTCTCTTCCTTTTACTTCTAGTTCTTAAGCTAGGGTCAAAGCGTCTTCAACTAACGCTTTTTGTTGTTTCATATGAACCGACATATAACCGACGGCCGGTGATGCAGAAGCTGGTCGACCCGCATATTTAAGCTCTACTCCAACAGGAATCGCAGCGCGGAAGTTATGTTGGCTACAATACCAAGCCCCTTGGTTTTGTGGCTCTTCTTGACACCATACGTAATCAACCACATTCGAATATGGTGCAATCGCGGCTTGTACTTCTTCAAGGGGGAAAGGATAAAGCTGTTCAATGCGAACAATTGCCACATCTTCTTGGTTATTATTTCGACGCTGTTCAAGTAGGTCGTAGTACACTTTACCCGAACAGAAAACAACTCGCTTGACGTTAGCTGGCTCAAGGTTATCCAACTCACCAATAGCCGGTAAAAAAGTCCCTTCCGCAAGGTCGTGCATACTCGATACACAAAGTGGATGACGCAACAGAGACTTCGGTGACATAACAATCAAGGGTCGACGCATTTTACGTACCACTTGACGACGCAGCATGTGATAGACCTGTGCTGGCGTTGAAGGCACCACAACCTGCATATTTTGTTCTGCACAAAGCTGCAAGTAGCGTTCTAAACGCGCCGATGAATGCTCTGGCCCTTGGCCTTCATATCCATGAGGGAGCAGCATGGTCAGGCCACATAAACGAGCCCACTTTTGCTCGCCCGATGAAATAAATTGGTCGATAACCACCTGAGCACCATTGGCAAAATCGCCAAACTGGGCTTCCCAAATGGTTAACCCGCCTGGTTCTGCCGTCGCGTAGCCATACTCAAAGGCCAACACGGCTTCTTCAGACAATACCGAGTCAATGACTTCAAAGGGACCTTGTTTATCATGAATATTCGCTAATGGAATATAGGTACTCGCATCAGCTTGGTTATGTAAGACCGAGTGGCGATGGAAAAAAGTACCACGCCCTGAGTCTTGTCCGGAGATACGAATACGTTGCCCATCATCCACTAATGTTGCATACGCTAATGTTTCAGCCATCCCCCAATCGAGCATTTTTTCACCCAACACCATCGACATCCGATCGTGGTAGATCTTTTCTACTCGACTTTGTAATTTATGACTTTCAGGATATTGGCAAATTTTCTGGCCTAGTTCTTGTAAACGCTCGAGTGAGAATTCATTGTCCCAAGCTTCATTCCAATCATGCCCAATATAAGGTGACCAATCGACTGAGTGCATCGTCATCGGTCGCCACTCTTTAACCACCACTTCACCATGATCTAATGCGTCACGGTATTCATTGACCAGTTGGGTGGCCGTTTCGATATCGCTTTCATTACGTTCAATCAAAACATCGGCATAGAGCTTACGAGGCGTTGGATGTTTTTTGATTTTTTGATACATCAAAGGTTGTGTGGCGTTCGGTTCATCCGCTTCGTTATGACCATGGCGGCGATAGCACACCAGTTCAATCACCACATCGCGTTTGAACTCATTACGATAATCCAAGGCCATACGAGTCACAAATGCAACCGCCTCTGGATCATCAGAGTTCACATGGAAAATCGGAGCCTGTACCATCTTAGCGATATCTGTACAGTACATGGTTGAACGGGTATCACGAGGATTTGAGGTGGTAAATCCGACTTGGTTATTAATAACAATTCGAACCGTTCCACCGACACAATAGCCTCGAGCCTGTGACATATTAAAAGTTTCAGCAACCACCCCTTGCCCAGTCACCGCAGAATCACCATGAATGGTAATTGGCAGAACTCGACTCCCTTCGGAATCACCTAAACGATCCTGTCGAGCACGAACCGACCCCATTACCACTGGGTTTACAATTTCTAAATGTGAGGGATTAAAGGCTAAAGCCAAATGAACATCACCGCCTTCTGTGGCAAAATCAGCCGAAAAACCTTGGTGATATTTTACATCTCCCGTTCCCCATGATTCACCATGCTTACCGGCGAATTCGTCAAACAGATCCTGCGGTTTTTTACCCAATACGTTAACGAGCATATTTAAGCGTCCGCGGTGAGCCATGCCGATCACCACTTCTCGCATACCACTTTTACCAGCATGACGAATCAATTCTTTCGTCATCGGAATTAAGGCGTCTCCCCCTTCCAAAGAAAAACGTTTTGCTCCAGGGAATTTCGCACCAAGATAACGCTCCAACCCTTCCGCAGCCGTTAATTCATCGAGAAAAGTTCGTTTTTCATCGAGGGTAAAAGAGGGGGTTCCTAATACTGGTTCCAAACGCTGTTGAATCCAACGTTTTTGCTCTGTATCCGTCATGTGCATGTATTCTGCACCGATCGAACCACAATAAATTTTATTTAACGATTGATAGATATCTTTCAACTTCATGGTGTCCGCGCCAACGGCAAAAGAGCCGACGTTGAACGTTTCTTCCATGTCATCTTCAGTTAGGTTGTGGAACGAGGGGGCGAGTTCCGCCACCGGTGGGCGTTTCCATAAACCCAGAGGATCGAGTTGAGCGGCTTCATGTCCGCGAAAGCGGTACGCATTAATTAGCTGCAGAACTTTTACTTGCTTTGCATCGACTTCAGGATCACTAACTTGGACACTGTAATGCTTTGTCTCTTGAGCGAGTCGTCGGAAGTAATCACGGATACGCGAATGGGGTTGTTCAACCACATGATCAGGCTGCGCAGGCAAACCTTCAAAAACACGTTTCCACTCCTCACTTACCAGATCGGGATCACTTAGATACAGTTCGTAGAGATCTTCTACATACGTTGCATTGGCGCCAGCCAAGTGTGAAGACTCGAGCCATGCCTTCATCACGCCGTTGTGCA
The DNA here is from genome assembly GCF_002749895.1 of Vibrio fujianensis. Classification (GTDB taxonomy): domain Bacteria; phylum Pseudomonadota; class Gammaproteobacteria; order Enterobacterales; family Vibrionaceae; genus Vibrio; species Vibrio fujianensis. Next base: position 188,497 of record NZ_NBUS01000042.1, read on the forward strand.
TTATTTTCCCTTAACCAGTAGTTTTCACATTTGCTTCGGTCTTACGCCGAGCTACAAAGGCAGGCCCGAAGGCCTGCAATTTTTTCATCTAAACCGAGCGATTCACCAACATCGATTTAATATGGCCAATCGCTTTTGTTGGGTTTAATCCTTTAGGACAAACACTTACACAATTCATAATGCCATGGCAACGAAAAACGCTAAATGCATCGTCAAGATTTGATAAACGCTCATCCGTTGCCGTATCACGGCTATCAATTAGCCACCGGTAAGCGGCTAATAAGCCTGCTGGCCCTATAAATTTATCCGGATTCCACCAGAAAGAAGGGCAAGAAGTAGAGCAACAAGCACACATGATACATTCGTACAAACCATCGAGATGCTCACGATCTTCCGGTAGCTGTAAATGCTCCCGTGATGGTGGTAATTCGCCATCTGAAATCAAAAACGGCTTCACTTTTGCGTAATTATCATAGAACTGCGTCATATCAACGATTAAATCACGTACAACCGGTAAACCAGGTAAAGGGCGAATAACGATTTTGCTCCCTTTCAAGCTGGATAATGGTGTAATACAGGCTAACCCATTTTTACCGTTCATATTTAAGCCATCAGAGCCACACACTCCCTCACGACATGAACGACGAAACGCAATGGTTGGATCTTGCTCTTTCAATAAAATCAGTGCATCCAATACCATCATATCCGAGCCTTCTTCGACTTCAAGTAGATAGTCTTTCATATAAGGCTTTTTATCGACATCCGGATTGTAGCGATACAAAGAGAAGTTCAGTTTCATTCGTTATTCCTCCCTTAGTACGTACGAATTTTCGGCGGAAAAGCTTCGCGATGAACCGGTGACATATTTACATCACGTTTGCTCATCTGTTCAGTTTCCGGATTGTAAATAGAATGACATAACCAGTTTGCATCATCACGATCAGGATAGTCAAAACGAGCATGGGCTCCACGGCTCTCTGTCCGATAATTCGCCGCGACGGCGGTAGAAAATGCCGTTTCCATTAAGTTGTCTAGCTCTAAACATTCAATACGCTGCGTATTAAACTCTTTTGATTTATCCGCTAAATGAGCGTTGTTGAGACGATCTCGAATCACTTTCAGTTCTTCAAGCCCGGTTGCCATGGCTTCCCCTTCACGGAAAACGGAAAAACTATTTTGCATACAGCTTTGAAGATCTTTACGGATTTGAACGGGATCTTCACCACCTTGACTCGTTTCCCAACGCATAGTTCGAGCCAAAGAAGCTTCAATATCGGATTGAGTAGCAGGGCGAGCTTCAGCTTGTGCTGCCAATGTTTCGCCAAGATGTAATCCCGTTGCACGTCCAAACACCACAAGGTCAAGCAGTGAGTTTCCTCCTAGACGGTTTGCCCCATGAACCGAAACAGAAGCAATTTCTCCACAAGCAAACAAACCTTGCACTTCAATATCTTTGCCTGCTGCATCTTGTTTTAAGGCTTGTCCTGAAACCTGAGTCGGCACTCCTCCCATCATATAATGACAGGTTGGAATAACGGGAATCGGCTCTTTAACGGGGTCAACATGGGCAAAAGTACGAGACAACTCACAAATGCCGGGCAAACGGGACTCCAACACCTCTTTACCTAAGTGATCGAGTTTAAGCTTGATATGAGGCCCCCATGGGCCATCACAACCTCGTCCCTCTCGAATTTCGATCATCATTGAGCGCGCAACGACATCGCGTCCAGCAAGGTCTTTCGCATTGGGCGCATAACGCTCCATAAAACGCTCACCATCTTTGTTGAGTAGATAGCCACCTTCACCACGACAACCTTCTGTGACTAAGACACCAGCCCCTGCAATCCCTGTTGGGTGGAACTGCCACATTTCCATATCTTGCATCGGAACACCGGCTCGCAGTGCCATTCCGACACCATCACCCGTATTAATGTGTGCGTTAGTGGTTGAGGCATAAATTCGCCCAGCACCACCGGTTGCCAGAATGGTCGCCTTAGATTTAAAGTAACAGATTTCTCCGGTTTCCATACACAAGGCAGTGCAGCCGAGTACCGCACCATCTTGATTTTTAACTAAGTCAAGTGCGTACCATTCTGAAAAAATCGTGGTTTTGTGTTTAATGTTTTGCTGATAAAGCGTATGCAGCAAAGCGTGGCCAGTTCGGTCAGCCGCGGCCGCAGTACGGGCCGCCTGTTCACCACCAAACTCTTTCGATTGCCCCCCAAATGGACGTTGGTAAATACTCCCATCGTCAAAACGAGAAAAAGGCAGCCCCATTCGCTCTAGCTCAATCACGGATTCTGGGCCATTTTTACACATGTACTCAATGGCGTTTTGATCGCCAATGTAGTCTGAACCTTTCACAGTGTCGTACATATGCCACTGCCAGTTATCTTTATGTGAGTTACCCAACGCCACGGTAATACCACCTTGAGCTGAGACAGTATGAGAGCGGGTTGGAAAAACTTTAGAAAGTAAAGCACAGGTTAAACCTTGCTCTGATATTTGTAGTGCAGCACGCATCCCTGCACCACCTGCGCCAATCACAACGGCATCAAACTCACGAACAGGAATAGTCACTTACACACCCCACAGTACAAATAATCCAGAAAAAAAGTAGCCTAATAAGGTCACGATCACGACAAGTTGCAGCACGCCACGCAATTTTGAGCACTTAATATAGTCGGTAATCACTTGCCATAAACCAATCCAGCCATGGATAAGAATGCAAACCAGGGCCAGCATGGTAAATACTTTAGTCAGTGTACTGCCAAAGAATTGTGTCCAAGATAAATATGAGAGGTCAGTGAATGCGCAAAAACTCACCATATAGATGGTGTATAAGGTTAGAATGATCGCCGTCGCTCGAATTAACAAGAAATCGTGAACACCATTGCGTCCTAATGAAGAGACATGTTTTACCATAACCACACCCCCGCTAATAACGAGAAAATCACCGTCATGACCATGGATACTTTGGCTGTCATAGAACCGGTATCTAGTTCTTCAAAATAACCTAAATCCATGATCAAATGACGGATACCGCCAATAATATGGTAGGCCAACGCGGTTAAGATGCCCCAGAGGATAAATTTAACGAAGAAACCGCTGACGATTTCACTCGCCTCCATAAATCCAACCGGAGAGGATAAGGAAAGGGATAATAACCATAGCAAAATACCGACCGCGACAAACGTAATAATACCCGCCACTCGATGGAGGATAGAGGCGATTGCGGTGATCGGAAAGCTGATAGTCTGTAAATCTAAATTAACAGGTCTTAACTTTCTTTCTTTCACGGGCTTGCTCACTCAGCTCTTGAAGCATTTATAGTTATGAATGAAATTTAGTAATAAACCAATAAAATCCGACCTAAACTAAACAGATTCATCTTGATTAACGCGATAAAAATGTAAAATATAAGTTAAAAATAAACTCAGAATAATAACGTTGAGTTTGCTTTTTATGCTGAATTAATATGATTTTTACCAAATTTTGCTATGCCGTTATGCGGCTGGCAACATTATACAACAAATAATGTAACAATTTTTGCTACACAGAACAGATTTTTAACTTTATATGTATAAAAAATCAAAGTAAGTGCACACAATAGAGGAGAAAAATTGACTTTAAATGAGATCAGACGTACAAGAATGACACACAAACATCCTGGACGGATTAAATAATAAACAAAGGAGATTGTTATGGCAGATAAGAAAGCAACCCTTCATATTGAAGGAAAAGCGCCCATTGAACTGCCGATCATGGACGGGACCCTCGGTCCTCAAGTAATCGATGTTCGTCAGTTAGGTTCAAATGGCTACTTTACCTTTGATCCGGGTTTTCTTGCCACTGCATCTTGTGAATCTCAAATCACTTATATTGACGGTAATAAAGGTGTTTTATTACACCGAGGTTATCCTATCGATCAATTAGCCAATAACGCAGATTATTTAGAAGTTTGTTACATCTTGCTTTATGGTGAAGCGCCAACTCGACAGCAATACGATGAATTTAAAAAAACCGTGACCCGCCATACTATGGTTCACGAGCAAATAGCGAGTTTCTTTCATGGCTTCCGGCGTGATGCGCACCCAATGGCGGGG
>NZ_NBUS01000042.1:192612-198119 GCF_002749895.1 Vibrio fujianensis
GTGATGTGTGGCGTGGTCGGTGCATTAGCGGCTTTCTACCACGATTCGCTCGATATTAACAATGATACACACCGAGAGATCGCAGCTTATCGCTTGTTATCTAAGATGCCGACCCTCGCAGCCATGTGTTATAAATATTCCATCGGTCAGCCTTTTATTTATCCACGCAATGATCTGACTTATGCAGAAAACTTCTTGCACATGATGTTTGCTAACCCATGTGAAGAGTATGAAGTGAATCCTATCGTTGCCCGTGCCATGGATAAAATCTTTACCTTGCACGCGGATCACGAGCAAAATGCATCCACCTCAACCGTACGTCTTGCGGGTTCTTCAGGAGCAAATCCTTTTGCTTGTATTGCCGCAGGTATCGCATCACTATGGGGACCTGCTCATGGTGGAGCCAATGAAGCTTGCCTACGTATGTTGGAAGAAATCGGTTCCGTGGATAAGATCCCTGAATATGTCGAGCGCGCGAAAGACAAAGATGATCCATTCCGTTTAATGGGCTTCGGCCATCGGGTGTATAAAAACTACGATCCTCGTGCGACCGTAATGCGCGAAGCGTGTCATGACGTATTGAAAGAACTCAATATTCAAGATCCGCTCTTGGATGTGGCGATGGAACTAGAGCGCATAGCACTTTCAGATGAATACTTTATTGAGAAGAAACTCTATCCTAACGTAGACTTCTATTCAGGTATTATTTTAAAAGCCATTGGTATTCCAATCTCAATGTTCACGGTTATTTTTGCTATGTCACGCACCATTGGTTGGATTGCTCACTGGAATGAAATGCATAGCGATCCAGAAAACCGAATTGGTCGCCCGCGCCAGCTCTATACTGGTCAGAAACTAAGAGATTTCCAGCCACTTCATGAACGTGAATAACTCCCTGACATTTGTTGGGTAAAACAAGAGCGAGGTTTGCCTCGCTCTTATTTTTTATACTGGATTATCGATATCGATAAATTCCACCTCAAAACCATGTGTGCTCGCCAACCATTCCCCTAACGCTTTCACACCATAACGCTCCGTGGCATGATGACCTGCAGCAAAATAGTGAATATTAAGTTCACGCGCTATATAGGTCGTACGCTCAGAGACTTCTCCCGAAATAAAAGCATCCATGCCCTGTTCAGCGGCAAGCGTGATATAGTCTTGCCCACCACCGGTACACCAAGCAATTTTTTTAATCGGCTTATCTTGTTGCTCCGGTGCGATGTGTAAAGGCGAACGCTCAAGTGCTTGAGTGATCTTAGTCGCTAACGCTTCACCACTCAACGCATGACGCAAACAGCCATATAGAGCCACCGATTGAGGATGCCCTTCTAAACCGCCTTCAACCTCAATCTCCAGTAATTGTGCTAGCTGCGCGTTGTTACCCAGTTGAGGATGAATATCAAGTGGTAAATGATAAGCCAGCAAATTAATATCGTGTTTGATCAATGTTCGTAACCGAGTACCTTTCATGCCACGAATGGCTTCTGGTTCCCCCTTCCAAAAATAACCATGATGAACCAATAGCGCATCGGCTTGACGTTGTACTGCTTGCTCAATCAATGCCTTAGATGCCGTTACTCCAGTGATAATTTTTTTGATGTCAGATTTACCTTCGACTTGCAGCCCATTCGGGCAGTAATCTTTGATTAATTGTGGAGACAAGGTCTCATTTAACAAAGCTTCTAACTGAAAATTGTTCATCTTGTGTTCCATGACTTGATTAGCATGACGTGGTTATAACAATTTCAAGCTAGAATGTCGAAAACAGTACCGCCTCCGCAAGAGTAAATAATATGGACATCACACCGCTGATCAATTGGGTCATCAAAACCCCAACCCTGTTTGAGGCCTCTTGTCCTATCGTGGCAAAGGTTCCTTTTACACCACCAGCGCCAGAGCAACGTTGGCCTAACTATCAAGGGAATCCAAGGTTAGGGTTTGTTTATCAGTTTATATGCCAACAACTGTTTACTCGCACCCCGCGTTATAATGCAGTATCGGAAGAAATCCAGCTTAACGAACATGGAAAAACGCTCGGTGCCATTGATTTTATTACTAAGAATCGCCACACGGATGCATATGAGCATTGGGAAGTCGCTATCAAATTTTACCTTCTTCACCAAGGTTTATGGTATGGGCCGAATGCAGAAGATCGGCTAGACATTAAACTCGCTCACATGCTCAATCACCAACTCTCCCTCTCAACTCGCTTAGAGTTTTGCCAAACTTATCCATTATGGGCCAATGCCCAGCCGCATTTACTGATGCAAGGACGTTTATATACCAATCCATTTCAAGCAGAGCCCATTCCAAAAGAATGCTTAGGTTACTCACTTAATTGTAGCCAAATTCAGGGGCACTGGTGCTATCAAGACCAAGTCTCACTCATTGATGAACCACTCTACTCTTTAGATAAACCCCAATGGTTAACCGGCAGAGAAAAAACATCACCGACTGACTTCGCTGAGCAGCATTATGAGGAGTTTGTGCATTGCCAAAGTGAATCAGGCATTTTTTGGTTTATTATGCCGCGTCATTGGCCAGCATCAGCCAAGTTCAACCAACCCAAATAACAAGGGGAAGCACTCCGTACTTCCCCCGTTTACACAAACCCTTGATAACGCGTTTACAAACCTGCGTCGCTAAAGACTTGATTCACAATTTGCTGCGCTTCATGCTCAATCAGAGCGAGATGTTGTGCTCCTTTAAAGCTCTCACAGTAGATTTTATAAATCTCTTCCGTTCCCGATGGGCGAGCAGCAAACCAACCAAATTCAGTAGCGACTTTTAGCCCACCAATGGCGGCACCATTACCCGGTGCATGGGTTAAACGAGCAGTGATCGGATCGCCAGCTAATGTCTGAGCCGTAACCATTTCTGGTGATAATTTACTCAAAACTGCTTTTTGTGGCCCATTCGCTACCGCTTGAATACGGCTATAATACGAATCACCATGTTTAGCAGCGAGTTCATCATAATATTGCTGAGGATTTTTCCCAGTCACGGCGGTAATTTCAGCCGCTAGTAAACATAAAATAATGCCATCTTTATCTGTTGACCAAGGGGTACCATCTTTACGTAAGAAAGAGGCTCCCGCACTTTCCTCTCCTCCAAAGCCAAATTTACCCGAATATAGACCATCCACAAACCATTTGAATCCCACCGGAACTTCACATAGCTCACGACCTAAATCGGCGACCACTTTATCAATCATCGCGCTGGATACTAAGGTTTTGCCTACCGCCACCTCTGTACTCCATCCCGTACGATGACGATAAAGGTAATCGATACAAACAGCGAGGAAATGGTTGGGATTCATCAATCCTTGCGGGGTTACGATGCCATGACGGTCATAATCTGGATCATTCCCAAAGGCCAAATCGTATTGATCTTTTAACGCTAACAGCCCAGCCATTGCATAAGGCGATGAACAGTCCATTCGCACTACGCCATCTTTATCTAATGACATAAATTGGAAGGTTGGATCAATCGCTTCACTGACCAAGGTTAAATCTAGATTGTAGGCTTGACCAATTTGACGCCAGTAATCAATCCCACTACCACCTAGTGGATCAACGCCAATTTTCAGCTTGGCGTTCTGAATGGCTTGCATATCAATCACATTAACCAAGTCATCAATATAGGGTTTTACTAAGTCAACTTGCTTTAATAAAGGGGATTGCTTCGCTTCAACAATCGAAACCCGTTTTACACCACTTAAACCTTGAGAAATCAGTTGATTGGCTCGATTTTCAATCGCTTGAGTTAACTGTCCCTCCGCTGGCCCACCATGAGTTGGGTTGTATTTAATGCCACCATCTTGTGGTGGATTATGTGACGGTGTAATCACGATACCGTCGGCTTTAGCCGTATGCTCAAGGTTATAAGTTAAAATAGCGTGTGAGATACCAGGGGTCGGTGTATAACCATTATTTTCTTGAATAATGACTTCAACACCATTGGCAATTAAAACTTCGAGCACACTACTCAATGCCGGTTCTGAGAGTGCGTGGGTATCTTTACCGATATAGATCGGGCCATCTGTTCCTTGCGCAGAGCGAATGTCCACCACCGCTTGAGCGATAGCTAAAATATGAGTTTCGTTAAATGTTGCCTTATCGGCGCTTCCTCGATGACCTGATGTACCAAACTGAACTTGATGCTGTGGGTTGTTCGGATCAGGTTGCAGTAAATAATAATTAGCAACAAGGGCGGGAATATTATGCAAATCTTGCTGTTGTGCTTTTTGTCCTGCACGTGGGTGCATAGCCATAATGACATCCTATGTAAAATAACAACAAATAAAAAACCCCATAGTACGCCGTTTTGATTGCATATTATGAGGTTTCAATCAGACTTTTGCTTTTGAACGCTAAAAAGTCAAATCGATTGAGTCACTTTGTCGATGATCTCGGTCGGAAAATTCATTCGAACCATCACCTGTTCCACCATTTGCTGTTTGCGGCTTGTATTATTGTTGGTGATAACCCAAAAAGGCGTATTAGGAATTGCTTTTGGCTTGGTTGTTTGTCCATTGGCCAATAGCGTTTGCTCATTATCCGCAAAATAGACACGTTTACGCCCTTTGACTGACATCGCTTCAGAAAAACTTTCAGGATCGATACGATAGAGTGTAGAAAGCACTAGCATAAAACGATCAATCGCTTTTTTAAGATCTGCAAATTCATCTGAAATCAGTAAGCCACGCATCTCTTTAACGCTATCGATTTTCGTTTCTTGTGCGGCATCTTTACTCACAACTATACCTTTAGGAGCCAACACGTCAGATACAGGTTGTTGCACAGACTGTTGTACAGGCTGTCGAGCAACGTTCAGTAAACGTCGCAAAATATCGGAGGCACTTTCACCTATATGTTGGGTTTGGCTAGCAATGTAACGGTATAGATCTTCATCAACCTCTATTGTTTTCATTCGCTTTTCACAATCTCAATGTTTAAACTCTCAGGGATTATAGCGAGATCTTTGCCGAGACTCTACGTTAAACCTATTACGATTAAGATAAAATGTCAGCATTGCTCAATTATAAACTCGAAGGTGAGGGTCACACCGTTGTTTTGATCCATGGTCTATTTGGCAATTTGAGTAACTTAGGATTGTTAGCCCGTGACCTAAAAATCGATCATCAAGTATTAAGTATTGACCTACGTAATCACGGCCAATCTTTTCACTCATCACAACATAATTATGCTCTTATGGCGCGAGATGTCGATCAACTACTTCAGCATCTTGGCATCACCCAAGCAACGATTATCGGCCACTCAATGGGCGGAAAAGTGGCGATGAAATTGGCAGATTTAGCACCAGATATTATACAACAGCTCATCGTACTGGATATGGCACCGGTCGCTTATCATATCCGTCGACATGATCATATTTTCGCTGGATTAGATTCGGTATTGGAACAAAAACCCGCCTCTCGAAGTGAAGTCATGGCGCTATTAGCCAAACATATTAGCCAAGAAAGCGTTTGCCAATTTTTGGCG
>NZ_NBUS01000042.1:198129-204101 GCF_002749895.1 Vibrio fujianensis
ATTTTTGGCGAAATCACTCATCAACCAAGACAGTGTAATGCTTTGGCGCTTTAATCTGGATGCCATTAAAGCCAACTACGAAAATATCCTCGGTTGGGAGCCTATTGCAAAAAATAAGACACCAGCGCTCTTTATTAAAGGAGCCGACTCAAATTATTTAACCGCAGAGCATCAAACCGCCATTCAGCAACAGTTTTATAACGCGAAAGCGCATGTGATTGCCAAGACCGGACATTGGTTACATGCTGAAAAACCGATCGAAGTACTGCGGGCTATTCGAAAATTCATCGTTTAACTTAAAAATCCGTATAAAATAAGGGGTAATTCAAACATCATGGGCTGATTAACTTTGGCTAATAACAGTGGTATAGTTCGCGCAAGTAATAAATTGGTATAAAGGATAACCATGCTTTACGACTATATGAACATGCTCGAATCTATTGGGCTTGATCTGCTTTTTGCGTCTATTTTTTTCTTTATTGGAATGGCAATAAAAGACGTCTTAAAACAAGGCAATGTTCCGCCATTTGGCCGTCGTATCGTATGGCTGGTGCTATTTTTAGGTTGCGCGGGTTTTATTGCCAAAGGCCTAATTCAACTCAGTTGGGAAGGCACAGGGCTGGGCTAATGACCTAGCATCATTCCCCATCAACCGATAACAATGTAAAGGTAAAGACTCTATGGCAAGTGTAGGTATCTTTTTTGGTAGCGATACAGGTAACACCGAAGCTATTGCAAAAATGATTCAAAAACAACTCGGTAAAAAACTGGTCCACGTCCAAGATATTGCTAAAAGTAGTAAAGAAGATATTGATAACTTCGACCTGCTACTGCTTGGCATTCCTACTTGGTATTACGGTGAAGCTCAATGTGACTGGGATGATTTTTTCCCTGAGTTAGAAGCCATTGATTTCTCTACTAAGTTGGTAGCTATTTTTGGATGTGGTGATCAAGAAGATTATGCCGAATACTTCTGTGATGCGATGGGGACTGTCCGTGACATCGTCGAAGCCAAAGGCGCAACCATCGTAGGCCATTGGCCAACCGAAGGCTATGAGTTTGAAGCGTCAAAAGCCTTAGTGGATGATAACCACTTTGTTGGTTTATGTATTGATGAAGATCGCCAGCCAGAGCTGACCGAACAGCGTGTCACCACTTGGGTAAATCAAGTTTATGAAGAAATGTGTCTTTCTGAACTGGAAGACTAACTGAACTGGAAAACTAAAAAATAAGTCCTCTAAATCCAAACGACTTAGAGTTGCAGGTAGGCAGCAAGTGAGTGACAAATTTGTCTAGAACAAATTTGAACAGCCGTAGGCTCACCTTTGGTGAGAGCCACAAATGGCTCTCATCATCCCCATGAGCATCAACAGGCTATGTAATTGGGGTGAAAGAACGTAGCCAACACCCCTGCGGATTTAAGTAGGAAGGATATAAACGGAGGGCTTATTTTTGTCTCGGATTAAGATAAACGCTAAAATCTACCACAAAATTTGTCCTAAAAATGGGGCGATCAATACCGTCACCATGCCAGCAATCATCATCACTACACTCGAAACCACACCTTCAGAATTGCCTATTTGATACGCTTTAGCGGTTCCAGCGCCGTGAGCAGAGGCCCCTAAACTGGCTCCTTTACCAAAACGCGAACGAATCGACAAGATCGCCAATACAGTTTCTCCTACCGCCATACCAATCACTCCAGTCAATACAACAAACAAAGCCGTTAAGTCACTTTGTCCACCGATAGAACGCGTCGCCTCCACCGCAAAAGGGGTGGTAATTGAACGCATCGCTAAGCTACGCTGTAATAATTCTGGCAACTCAAACCAACGAGCAAGTAAAACGGTACTACCCACCGCAACAATCACCGACACCAAAACCCCAACGGATAATGACAACCAATGACGTCGAATCAGTTTGCGATTGTCATAAACAGGAATAGCAAAAGCAACCGTTGCCGGGCCAAGTAACCAAAGTAACCAATGCGATTCTTCCATATAAGCTTGGTACGGAATACCTAACCCGATCACAACAGCGACTAAGAGTACAGGAGCCAATAAGAGCGGCATTAGCAATATCGAACGCTTACGCTGATAAAGCATTTTGCTGCCATAATAAAAAAACAGCGTTAAAAGAAGACAAGCAACCCCTAGTAACGATAGATGTACCGACACCTTATACCTCTCTTACCTGATGACTTTTACGTCGAGCCCATTTTAATTCGAAACGATATAATTTATCGACAATCCAAGCCGTTGTTGCAATCACCACAATGGTACTGATCACTAAGACCAGCATAATACGCCCTCCTTGTTCACGCATAAGTGGCTGATAATTGACGACAGCAACAACCGCCGGTACAAAAAACAACAACATTTCTGCCAGTAACCAGGATGCCCCTCTCCGCAGCCAATCCACCTTCACAACTCGGCTAAACACCAATACCAATAATAAGAGCATACCTGTTAAATTAGCAGGGATAGGAAGATGAAAATGCTGAACCAAGTAATCGGCGATAAACCATATCAAAGCTAGTACCACAATTTGACCAATCGTCAATAAACCATTTTCTACTTTTTTCATGTTATTAATCGTTATTTTGTGAAATTAATCACATTATAATCAGGTGCAAAACCTGCATAAAATGACTTTTTATTATAAAAATCATTCCAAAATGGAATAATTAAACGAGCACGATAATTATGGATATTAAAGCGCTGCGCTACTTTGTTGAACTCGTTAACCAGCAAAGCTTTACCCGAGCATCAGAACAGCTGTATGTGACACAACCGACCATCAGTAAGATGATTCGTAGTCTTGAAATAGAAGTAGGACAACCTTTACTTCATCGAGAAGGACGACGATTTTGGTTAACTGAGGCGGGAGAAATCGTCTATCAGCGAGCAGGAGAAATTATTGCCCAGTTGACCCAGTTAGACGCTGAGCTGATAGATCTCAACCAATTGCAACGCGGTCAACTTCGATTGGGCATTCCCCCGATGGTTGGGCATCTCTATGCAGGGCTGATTCGGCAGTACCGCCAAGTCTATCCAAATGTTGAAATGACTATTGTCGAGTACGGGGGACGCAAAATAGAGCAAGCAGTATTGGATGGCGAATTGGATGTCGCTATTACCATGCTTTCTCAGCATGCAGAACAAAATCTCAATACGTTAGTACTGGATAATTATCCTATTTATGCGGTACTTCCCAATAGCTCACCTTGGAAAGATATGCCAAAGCTTAACTGGAGCATGTTAAAAAACGAACCGTTTTATCTTTATACACAAGAATTTACACTGAGTGATTATGTGCAGAGCCTATGCAAGCAACAGGGATTCATACCACAAATCGCAGCGCGTAGCAGCCAATGGGACTTTTTGGTGGCACTGGTCAAAAATGGTATTGGAGTCGCATTTTTACCTGAACCACTTTGTCAGAGAATACAGAGCGATGGTGTGCTAGTGCGACCGATTACCCCAACGATTGATTGGCGACTCTGTGTCATTTGGCACGCCGAACGATACATTTCTCGAACTGCAGAGGCATGGATCGAGCTATGTAAGCAGTATCAAAGCACATCGAACCTCCGTCTGGATAAAAAAGATTAACCAGCCATGATCATAAAGGTAATGAGTCATCAGTTCGATATTTCGGCTTTTTGCGAACATAAAGTTTACGGTGAACTTCTGAAACTACCGTTCCTTCTTGGTCTTTGACATGGATAATAAATTCAGGAAAGCATTTATCACCATTAGCCGTCACGGCCAATATATCATCGAGTTGGGCCTGAGAAATCAAAAACTCAGCATAAAGATCACTTTGGCCTGGCTTGATAAAATTAATGCTCGCCTCTTTATCCCAAACATAATATTGCTTTCCCAAAATCCCCATCAACATTAAAGAGTAAACAGGATCAGTGAGAGAAAAAATACTTCCTCCATATTGAGAACGGTTGGCATTTTTATTCCACCAACGTAGCTTTAAGCGTAATTTGGCTTCACGAAAATCATCACTGAGTGATTCAATTTTTATCCCTGCCCCCCAAAAAGGAGGCCAACTATTTAGTGCCCACTTCACAATATTAGGTTTATACAATATTTCCAGTGTTTTATTCATGCTATCCGTGCCTTAGACTCTAATTGATCTCAATACCTCAGCAATGATGAATCGCATGGCCATGAGGTTGAGAAGTATAACGCAGTTGATGTTGCACAATTGTAACTGGTCAGATAAGATTTCACCGTGATTTAACACGACTTTATACATAAAGACAGTAACCCTTTGAACTTCGTGGTTTATTGTTTTGACTGGGTGACCTATAATGTGAGACAACATTGACGTCTGTTTACGACGGCAGATCATCAACGGGAAAGTATATGTCAGACAATAACCAAGCGCTAAAGGATGCTGGTCTTAAAGTAACCCTTCCACGGCTAAAAATTTTAGAAGTATTACAGCAGCCTGAGTGCCAACATATTAGTGCTGAAGAGCTGTACAAAAAGCTGATTGATCTCGGTGAAGAGATCGGCCTTGCCACCGTTTATCGAGTTTTAAACCAATTTGATGATGCAGGCATTGTTACTCGCCACCACTTTGAAGGGGGCAAATCCGTCTTTGAGCTCTCAACGCAACATCACCATGATCATTTAGTCTGTCTCGATTGTGGTGAAGTGATTGAGTTTTCAGACGATGTCATCGAACAGCGCCAAAAAGAAATTGCCGCTCGATACAATGTTAAATTAACCAATCACAGTCTGTATCTGTACGGTAAATGTGCTGACGGGAACTGTAAAACCGATCCTGACGCTCACAAAGTCAAGTAATTACATAAAAAAACCACCGCATGGTGGTTTTTTTATTACTCGTTAACCCAAGACGTTAAGCTAAAAGTAATCTCGAATCAAAACTTCTGCAATTTGTACCGCATTGGTTGCTGCGCCTTTACGTACGTTATCTGCCACAACCCATAAATTGATACCACTATGATGGCTAATATCATTGCGAATACGCCCCACAAGTACGCTATCTTTGCCACCAGCATCACGTACTTGGGTTGGATACTCTTCACCTTGAAAAACATCAATTCCATCCATTTGATCTAATAATGCAATCACTTGTTCGGCATCAATCGGATCACGGGTTTCAATATGTACCGCTTCTGCATGTCCATAAAAAACCGGGACACGTACGCAAGTGGGATTAACCATTAACGAAGGATCATTGAAGATTTTTTGGGTCTCCCATACCATCTTCATTTCTTCTTTCGTATAGCCGTTATCCATAAATTGATCAATTTGTGGAATACAGTTAAAGGCTATTTGTTGACTAAAGGTTTGCGGCTCCGCCGGAATACCATTGAGTAGCTTAGCCGTTTGCCCGGCTAATTCATCAATACCCGCTTTACCTGCACCAGAAACCGACTGATATGTAGTGACATTGATCCGTTCAATCCCGACAGCATCATAAATGGGTTTTAAAGCCACCAACATTTGGATGGTTGAGCAGTTCGGATTAGCAATAATATTTCGATTACGAAACTCTGCAATAGCCTGAGGGTTGACTTCAGGAACAACCAGTGGGATGTCGTAGTCATAACGAAATTGTGAAGAGTTATCAATCACTACTACGCCAGCTTCTGCGGCAATCGGTGCCCAGCGTTCAGATAACGCGCCACCGGCAGAAAATAAAGCAATGTGGGCCTGTGACCAATCAAATTCCTCAACATTCTGTACGCAAACGGTCTTGCCGTTGAAACGGTAGGCTTTCCCTTCACTGCGCTCACTGGCCAGTAAAAATAACTCACCGACTGGGAACTGGCGTTCTTGCAGAACTTCCAACATCGTTTCACCCACGGCACCTGTTGCGCCGAAAATGGCAACATTAAATTCTTGGCTCATTCGTTACCTCTATATTAAAACCTAATTTTGCTAGTGGCTCGAGTTGACAAGACTCATCTCCCACCAGTT
>NZ_NBUS01000042.1:204111-223565 GCF_002749895.1 Vibrio fujianensis
GATTGCGCTGTATTCTCGTCGATCCCAGTACTGTTTTCGCATTTGATCAAAACCTCCTGGCTTACCAATGTCACGGCGAAACAGGGCATCATCACGTCGTACATCATAAATCAGTTGCGTTAGACTAAGCAGTGTCGCTTCATCCCATTTTTGATGTAGCGTTACTTCAGGAATCGGAGCAACAGGGAGTAAGCTGGATGGGTTGGCCCACAATGCTTGTCCTAAAAACTCACTGTAGCGGTTAAAAATCATCGTGGTACCACGCGCCTTTCCCT
The DNA here is from genome assembly GCF_002749895.1 of Vibrio fujianensis. GTDB lineage: Bacteria > Pseudomonadota > Gammaproteobacteria > Enterobacterales > Vibrionaceae > Vibrio > Vibrio fujianensis. Next base: position 204,387 of record NZ_NBUS01000042.1, read on the forward strand.
CTAGCCCATAACCTGCCACATGTGGCGTCGCAAAGGCAAGTAACGGCAGTAATGTCGCATCGACCTGCGGTTCAAACTCAAACACATCCAATGCTGCGCTGAAACCATCACGCTGCTGCAAACGGACTTTAAGCGCTTGATTGTCTACAACCGGTCCACGAGCAGCATTAATTAAAATTTGATCACTACGCAAGTGCTGTAAAACAGCCTCATCGATCAGATGATGTGTTGGCCATTCACCATCGTAAGTGATCGGAGTATGCAGCGTAATCACATCCGCTTTCTCTAATAGCACTGGCAGTGGGGTAAATTCGCGCTCATCCCCTTGAGACTGCTTTGGTGGGTCATTTAAAAGCACCTTGATACCAAGCCCAGTTAAACACTCAGCAAGGTAACTACCCACTTGACCAGCACCGATGATACCCACCGTTTTATCCCAAACAGAGAAACCTTGCTGCTGAGCAAGTACCATCAAAATACTAAACACATACTCTGCTACCCCCACTTTGTTACAACCGGGAGCGGCGGTAAAGAAAATCCCTCGTTCAGCTAATAAAGTTTGATTTACATGATCGACGCCAGCGGTTGCCGTACCAACAAACTTTAATCGGTTCGCTTTAGCCAGTAAGTGTTCATCCACTTTCGTCACTGAACGAATCATTAAAGCATCAATATCGATGAGATCATCTGCCGTTAACGTTCTTCCGGGCTTTAGTATCACCTCGCCAAGCTGGCAAAATAACGATTCAGCATAAGGCATATTTTCATCAATCAATATTTTCATAGCAGGTTCACACAAGTTATTTTTGAGGGACAAAGAAATACGATGAGACGATAGCCTCGCTCATTGGATCGCTATCTAGTTGACACGCATTGTGCAGAAAAGCGTTCACGGTGTCGAGAATTAAAAAGACCCGGTGCCTATTGGTCACCGGGTGAATATCCAGAACAAAAGGATCCTGTCCCGCTCTCCAGGGGACAGAGTCTGCGTCTGTTTGATCGGTATTACCGACCGGTTCTGGAAAATTTTCCTTTATGTAATCACTGATTACGCAGAGTACTTTTTGATCACCAGTGTTGCGTTCGTTCCACCAAATCCAAAGCTGTTAGACATGACCGTTGTAAGCGGCTGTTCACGCATTTGCGTCACGATATCTAATCCCTCAGCCGCCGCATCTAATGTCTCAATATTAATACTTGGTGCAATAAAATTATGCTCAAGCATCAATGTGGAATAAATTGCTTCGTGAACACCTGCCGCACCGAGAGCATGACCGGTCATCGCTTTAGTAGCTGAAATCGCTGGACTGTGACCGGCAAAAATTTCTTGAATCGCACCAAGTTCTTTGAGATCGCCAACCGGTGTTGACGTGCCATGAGTATTAACATAATCCACATGATCAACCTGTTGCATTGCCATTTTCATGCAGCGAGCGGCACCTTCACCCGAAGGCGCAACCATGTCATAACCATCAGATGTCGCACCGTAGCCGACAATTTCACCGTATATTTTAGCACCACGCGCTAAGGCGTGTTCTAACTCTTCGATCACCAACATACCACCACCGCCAGAGATAACGAAACCGTCGCGGTCAGCATCATAGGTTCGTGAGGCCTTCTCTGGCGTTTCATTATACTTCGTTGATAAGGCTCCCATGGCATCGAACATCATGGTTAAAGACCAATCTAACTCTTCACCACCACCGGCAAAGACAATATCTTGTTTACCCAGTTGAATCAGTTCCATTGCATTACCGATACAGTGAGCAGACGTTGCACAGGCTGAACTGATCGAGTAATTAACCCCACGAATTTTAAATGGAGTCGCAAGACACGCAGACACGGTTGATGACATAGTACGTGGTACCATATAAGGCCCAATGCGCTTGACCCCTTTTGCCCGTAGTGTATCAACAGCAATGGCTTGGTTTAATGAAGATGCCCCACCCGAACCGGCAATAATACCGGTACGATCATTAGAAACTTGTTCTGGTGTTAATCCGGCATCGGCTATCGCTTGCTCCATCGATAAATAAGCGTATGCAGCAGCATCGCCCATAAAACGCATTTGTTTGCGATCAATATGTTCCGCTGGGTTAATTTTCAAGTCACCCCACACTTGGGAACGCAAACCTTGATCTTTAAATTGTTCAGATGCGCTAATCCCTGATTTACCTGCTTTCAGAGACGCTAGAACTTCTTGGACGTTGTTACCGATACTGGAAACAATACCCATACCGGTGATGACGACTCGTTTCATGTGAGATTCCTATAATTCAAAATTTCTTGCTAGATGATAACCAAGATAAGTAACAAAAGTGGTCAGCTTTCCTATAAATCCGTACAATCTTGCCTTATTAAACACATATTGCCTAGAACTGATCGATTATGACGGCTATTACTCATGCACAACTGGCTTGGAATGATGCAGGAACCCCTGTATCAGACCACTTTGATGACGTCTATTTCTCTAATACTAATGGATTAGAGGAAACACGTTATGTTTTTATTGAAAAAAATCACCTGCCACAAAGATGGCATGAGTATGATCAAGGCCGCTTTGTGATTGCAGAAACAGGCTTTGGAACTGGGCTTAATTTCCTCGCCACTTGGCAATATTTCGACCAGTTTTTACAGCAATCACCTGATGCTACGTTAAAATCATTACATTTTATTAGTTTTGAAAAATATCCATTAAAAAAAGCCGATTTGATCCAAGCCCATCAAGCTTGGCCTGAACTCGCCAAATACGCTGTTGAGCTGCAAAAACATTACCCCATAGCTGTTCCTGAGTGCCATCGTATCCTATTAGCTGGAGGAGCCGTCACCCTAGATTTATGGTTCGGAGATATTAAAGACTGTCTACCTAAGGTGCCTGTTCCGCCACAAGGATTGGTTGATGCTTGGTATCTTGATGGTTTTGCACCGAGTAAAAACCCTGAAATGTGGAATCAGCAACTTTTTAATGGTATGAGCCAGTTAGCCAAATCAAAGGCGACCTGTGCCACGTTTACCGCAGCAGGGTTTGTACGACGCGGACTCATCGAAGCTGGCTTTGAAATGAAAAAAGTCAAAGGTTTTGGGACTAAACGAGAAATGATTGCCGGTCATCTCGCACATAAAAATCGATATACGAATATTGATCCTTGCTACCACAGAGAAGAAGTCACGAACCTGCAAGAAGTCGCCATTATTGGCGGTGGTATCGCCAGTGCAACCCTAGCTCACGCACTTTCGCAACGAGGAGTTCCCGTCACTTTATACTGCGCCGATACAGCGCCCGCAGCAGGAGCATCCGGTAACCGACAAGGTGCTGTTTATCCTTTGCTCAATAGCCAGCATAGTGGCGTATCACGAGTATTTGCTCCGGCATTTCTCTTTGCTCGTCAGTGGATCGAACAGATCGCACACCGTACATCATTTGCACATGATTGGTGTGGCGTCACCCAGTTAATGTGGGATGAAAAATCTACCGAGAAGCTGACCCGTATGTTGCGGGGCAATTTTCCTGATCAACTCGTTCAGTTTCTCAATCAAACGCAAACCCAAGAAAAAATAGGGTTACCGATTGATATGCCTAGCCTTTATTACTCGCTTGGTGGTTGGCTATCTCCAGCTGAATTAACCCAAGCTGTGCTGATGTTACTACAAGAAACAGGCATGTTAACGACCTACTTTGAACAGCCGATTGAAAAATTAACGTGGCTAGCCAGCCAGCAGCGCTGGCAATTAACCAGTCGCGATCAAACCTTTGAGCATCAATGTGTAGTTATTGCTAATGGCCATCAATTTGATCAGTTTGCACAAACTCGCCATATACCTTTAGGAAAAGTTAAGGGCCAGGTGAGTCACGCACCGACGAATTCAGAGCTACAACCACTGCAAACGGTACTGTGTTATGACGGGTATATGACACCCCATAGTCCGGATTACAAGACCCACTGTATTGGAGCCAGTTATGATAAGCACTCGTTAGACTATCTTTTTGATCCTCAAGCACAGCAAGAGAATGCTCAGCGGTTAGCTCGTTGCATTCCTAACCAATCTTGGCCTAAACAAATCGATGTCTCAGGTAATCAATCTCGACAAGGAATTCGCTGTGTTAGCCGAGATCACTTACCTTTTGTTGGCAATATCGGTCAACGAGATAAGATTGTTGAGCAGTACTCCGACTTACCTCAACAACCTCTAGAGCACATACCCTCGGTTGCAAACTACCCTCATCTCTATGGGATCTTGGGTTTAGGCTCTCGAGGATTAAGCTCTGCTCCTTTGATGGCGGAGCTGTTAGCATCCCAGATCTGTGGCGATCCACTTCCGCTGCCCGTGGATGTGCTTGAAAGCTTGCATCCTAGCCGAATGTGGATTCGAAAACTTAAAAAAGGACAATCTGTACGCTAATTGTTCTGTACGCTCATTGTTCGTCGTCCCGTCGAACGGCTAAACTTGCTCGATAAGTTGCTGCCAAAGTTCACTCACAATCGCCTGATCGACGGGTGATAATTCTGAACGGGCAGCCGCTAAACTCTGCGCTATCTTTATCTTAAACTCGACCAAATCATCAATCCCCGCCTCCTCACAAGCAGCAGCGGAGAGTGAAATATGCCCCCGTAAGTAGCCCCCAGCAAAGAGTTCATCATCTGACGCAGACTCAATACGTGCATCAATCAAATTCAGTAGTTTTTCTTCAAATTCAATAATCATGTTTTACTCGTTATTTCACTATAAATTGATCGGGGCTTAAAGGTGGCCGAGCATAGTGCTGGCGCAAGGCATCCGATAACCGTTTAACTCGCAAGGGTAATCCTTGTTTTAACAGTGCTAACACCTGTTGATGTACTTTATGCATAAAGGCCAATCGATCCGGTTCACTATCTCCATTTAAGTTGTCACAACTCACCGTAAATGGAAAACCCGCGCTTTGTGCAAAAATCCATTCATAAGCTTGAGGGCGAATTTCGACACGTTCAAATTCAGACTGGACTTCTGCCGACCGGCCATCAGGCTCATACCAATAGCCAAAGTCTTCCAGTAGTCGTCTCTGCGGCCCTGCGACACACCAGTGGGCAATTTCATGCAAAGCTGAGGCATAAAAACCTCGCGCGAAAATAATGCGATGATAAGGGGTAAATTCATCTGCTGGTAGGTAGATAGGTTCATCACCACCTAGTTCTAACTTAGTTTGATAATCAGCAAAAAAAACCTGATTAAAAATAGTAATCAAGTCTTGATATTGATGCGTCATAAATGATGTCGCCTCTCCCTCTTTTTATTATGGTGAGCATTCTCTCGGTTTTTTACCACCGGGTAAAGGATTACCCTGAGGATCCGCGAGCACAGAACAGATTATCCGATACCTTAAACGCTTATCGCCATATCATTATCAATTAGTTTAAGTAATCAATACCTGGCGTTATCCTTACAAAAACTCATTCGTCAATAGCATTGATAGCTCTTACACTCACGCATTCTTAGGGGCTGTGCACCCTAAGCTTCAGGTAAATAAATAAGAGGCTCCGGCATGTTACTAAGTATTCTCTATCTCATTGGTATTACTGCGGAATCGATGACAGGCGCTCTCAGTGCTGGGCGTCGGAAAATGGATTGGTTTGGGGTCATGCTGGTTGCTAGTGCGACCGCGATTGGTGGAGGAACGGTACGCGATATTTTACTTGGCCACTACCCATTAGGTTGGGTAAAACATCCAGAGTTTCTAGCAATTACCTGCTTAGCGGGTGTGTTAACCACTGGAATTTATCGCTGGGTGATTAAACTAAAAGGACTATTTATTCGCTTAGACGCACTCGGGTTGATTGTATTTAGCATCATCGGTACAAAAGTCGCGCTAGGTATGGGGCACCATGTAATGATCTGTATGGTGGCCGCATTAGTTACTGGCGTATTTGGCGGATTATTACGAGATTTAATCTGTCGTCAGCCTCCTTTGGTACTACATGATGAGTTGTACGCTTCAGTGACCTTAGTCGCTTCAGGGCTCTATCTGGCATTACTTGAGCTGGGAGTCAGTGAAATCACCAATACAATAGTAACCTTAGTCGTGGGTTATCTGTTGCGTATGGCTGCGGTTCGATTTAAGTGGCGTTTACCTTCTTTTCACTTGGTTGAAACAGATAAACCGCTGCATTAATTCTCTTTTCCTAACAAAAAACCTCACACCTGATACAAGATGTGAGGTTTTGCTAAACGGAAAACCTTACAGTATTGGTGTTTCCGTATGGACACCGTAGTTCTGGCCGCGATGACGCAGTAAATGATCCATCAGTACAATTGCTAACATGGCTTCAGCAATCGGTACGGCACGGATACCCACACAAGGATCATGACGACCTTTAGTGATCAGTTGCGTCGCTTTCCCCTCTCGGGTAATGGTTTCACCAGGAACGGTAATGCTTGAGGTCGGCTTTAGGGCAATGTTTGCCACGATGTTTTGCCCAGACGAAATACCCCCTAAGATACCCCCTGCATGATTGCTAGCAAAGCCTTGCGGAGTGAGCGGATCTCGGTGTTCGCTGCCTTTTTGACGTACAACCTCAAAACCATCGCCAATTTCAACCCCTTTTACGGCATTGATACTCATGAGAGCGTGTGCAATATCGGCGTCTAAACGGTCAAACACGGGTTCGCCCAAACCCACCGGAACCTGAGTCGCCACCACTTGAATTTTAGCCCCAATCGAGTCGCCCTCTTTTTTCAACTCACGAATCAGTTGATCAAACGCATCCACCTTATCGACATCAGGACAAAAAAAGGCATTGTTCTCAATTTCGTTCCAATCGACTTTCTCTATCGAGATCTCTCCCATTTGCGACAAATATGCTCGAATTTCAATACCAAACTCTTGTTTGAGATATTTCTTAGCAATTCCGCCAGCGGCAACACGCATCGCCGTTTCCCGAGCAGAAGAGCGCCCACCACCTCGGTAGTCACGCACCCCATACTTTTGGTGATAAGTATAATCGGCATGCCCGGGGCGGAATTTATCTTTAATTTCTGAGTAGTCTTTTGAGCGTTGATCGGTATTTTCAATTAACAGACCAATCGACGTTCCGGTTGTTTTTCCCTCAAACACGCCGGACAAAATTTTCACTTCATCAGGCTCACGTCGTTGGGTGGTATAGCGCGAGGTTCCAGGACGGCGGCGATCTAAGTCAACTTGTAGATCGGCGGCGCTAATTTCCAACCCTGGAGGGCATCCGTCCACGATACATCCTAGTGCGATACCGTGACTTTCTCCGAATGTGGTCACTCGGAAATGTTGTCCGATACTATTTCCTGCCATTATTTCCTCAAACTCGCTTACGTTGAGCGGGTAGTTTTGCCCATCGTATTCATGACTATTATTGGTAGAATCATACTCGCTTGATTAACGAATGATGTAAAGCCCCTATCGCGCACTAATTGCTAACAAATAGCCAAACACCGACACTAGGCCGGTGCTTGATAACGGTTCGATCATTAATCGCGGTACAATGCAAACTCATCCGCACACGCGACTAACTGTTCTCGGGTTAATAAAAAGACGCCATGGCCACCATGTTCAAATTCCAACCAAGTAAATGGAATATCAGGATATTGCTCCATTAAATGAACCATTGAATTACCGACCTCACACACCAAAATACCTTGTTCAGTCAGATAACGAGGAGCGTTGGCTAAAATTCGGCGAACTAATTTCAGCCCATCGGTTCCTGCGGCTAACCCTAGCTCGGGCTCATGTTTGAACTCATCGGGCAAACTATGCATATCTTCTTGATCCACATAAGGTGGATTGGTCACAATAATATTGTATTGTTCTTGAGGTAAATCTCTAAACAGGTCGGAACGGATAGGAAAAACTTGCTGCTCTAAACCATGATCTTGAATATTTTGCTCTGCCACTTGCAGCGCATCCGACGAAATATCGATCGCATCGACCTCGGCATCAGGAAACGCATAAGCACAAGCAATCGCAATGCAACCACTGCCTGTACATAAATCCATAATTCGAGTCGGTTGTTCGACTAACCAAGGCGAAAATTCGGCTTGAATTAATTCACCAATCGGAGAACGAGGCACCAACACCCGTTCATCAACAAAAAACTCTAGCCCACAAAACCAAGCTTTATTGGTTAAATAAGCCACCGGAGTTCGTTCATTAATACGTTTCACCACTCGCTCAACCACACGTAATCGCTCACTGCTGGTTAAGCGTGAATTGAGTACATGAGGAGGCACATCTATCGGTAAGTAAAGGGTAGGCAAAATAAGTTGAACCGCTTCATCCCAAGCATTATCTGTACCGTGACCATAAAATAGTTTCGCGGCGTTAAAGCGGCTCACCGTCCAACGAATCATATCCTGAAGCGTATACAGTTCAGAAACCGCTTCATCTACAAAAATCTTATCCAAAATTGCCTCCGAAAAGCGCTACAATACTGCCAATTCCGACTCATAACCGATTATTTACCGACAATGAACAAAAAACACACCGATTTCAATCCAAACGCTGATCTCGATGCGGATGATTTTGCTCTGTTTCAGGATGCAGTAAAAGGCGTAAAAAAGTTTGCGCAGGATACCATAGTCCGACCACCAAACAGAAACCCCAAACAAAAAGAAATCCGTCGAACCTCGCGCGAAGCGAGTGATAACGATTTTTATTTTTCTGACGAATTTGTTCCCCTCTTAAGTGAAGAAGGGCCTACCCGTTATGCTCGCCATGATGTGTCAAAGTATGAAGTTAAGAAATTACGTCGTGGTGTTTACGTGCCTGACGTTTTTCTCGATATGCATGGTATGACTCAAGTCGAAGCCAAACGGGAACTAGGAGCAATGATTGCTTATTGTTTAAAAGAAAATGTTCACTGCGCTTGTGTGCAACATGGAATTGGTAAACACATTCTTAAGCAAAAAGTTCCGCTATGGTTAGCTCAGCACCCCGACGTGCTAGCTTTTCATCAAGCACCATTAGAATTTGGTGGCAATGGCTCATTATTGATTTTACTCTCTATCCCTGAAAAATAGGCCCTATCATCTCGTTAGTAACGCATATCCGGTGGAATAGGTAGGTTATCTTCTTGAAGCACCGGACGTTCTCCCCCTTTACGTCGATACTGCTTAAGTTGAAAGACATATGCCAATACTTGAGCGACGGCCATGAATAAACCATCAGGGATCTCTTGTTCTAACTCCGTGGTATGGTAAAGCGCACGGGCTAAAGGTGGAGCAGGAACAATCATGATGTCATGCTCACGAGCGACTTCTCGAATTTTTAACGCCAGAAAATCACCGCCTTTTGCCACCACAACGGGGGCTCGATCTGTGTCTTGCTTATAACGCAAAGCGACAGAAAAGTGTTCAGGGTTGGTAATAATCACATCCGCTTGCGGGACATCGGCCATCATGCGCCGCTGAGCTGCCTCACGCTGCAACATTCGAATCCGCCCTTTCACCTCAGGTTTACCTTCGGTGTCTTTGTGTTCATCTTTAATTTCTTGCTTAGTCATTTTGAGTTGTTCGGCGTGTTGCCAAATTTGAAAAGGGATATCAATCGCCACAACGACCAACAAAGAGCAGCTAATCAGTAAAATAAAATTGAGTAAAATATCCAGCGCATGAAAAAGATTTTGTGGAAACACATCCATGCTCAGCTGAAAAAGATCCCACTTTGATGCATCAATCAGATAAAATGCCACCCCAGAAACCAGTAATACTTTTAAAATCGACTTTAGCAACTCAACCCAACTTTGTAGGCCAAACATCCGTTTAAAGCCACTCAAAGGATTAAGTTTAGATAGCTTCGGCATCGCCGCTTCGGTTGAAAAGCTTATCCCACCGACCCCAGCTGCACCAAGCAAGGCTGCGACAAACAAGGTTACTAAGATGAGTAATAACGGTAATAATAAGCCCGTTAGCGTACCGCCAATAATTTCAAAGAGTTTACTGCTGTCAAAAATTTCTTCGCGGCTAAGAGAGAATAATCGCCCCATCATGCGGTATAAACCTCGAGCCAATAAATCGCCAAACCACATTAGCGATACCGCCCCCACCACTAATACCGAGACTGAAGCCAACTCTTTTGAGCGTGCCACTTGGCCTTTTTCTTTAGCTTGCTGTAACCTTCGGGGGGTGGCCTCTTCTGTCCTTTCTTGGCCGTCAGATTCTGCCATCATGGCCTCCTAACAATTTAAGCGTATCAAGCGACAAAGCTGCTGCTCACCCTCTAACCAGAATAATTCATAGTGTGCAAACAAACCGCTGATAATATACCAACAGAGCAATATGCCGACCAATAAAGCAAAAGCAAACCCGAGTGAGAAGATATTCAATTGTGGCGCGGCCCGAGTCATCACCCCAAAGGAAAGGTTAACCGTTAGCAGAGCAATAATTCCGGAAAGTGCCATACTCAGCGCCACTTTAAACATAATGCCAAGCCATAATGCTAACTCTCGAAAATCCACCGCAGTGAGTGCTCCACTGCCGATCGGTAAGCTTTTAAAGCTCATGACCACTAATTGAATCATTTTCAAATGACCATCGGTTGCCAAAAAAAACATGGTCGCCAACAACATAAATAACTGCCCCAATAAAGGGGTACTTTGACCATTCGCAGGATCCACCATGGAAGCAAAACCTAAACTCGATTGCATCCCTAAAATTTGTCCGAGAATAATAAACGTTTGAATCAGAAATTGCGTCACCATGCCCATCGCTACGCCAATAATTAACTGCTCTAACGTCGTTAAAAAACCTTGAAACGATAGTAAAGCTATATCTGCGGTAATTTGAGGAATGGCTGGCATGACCGCAAACGTAATGGCCAAACCGAGATAGAGGCGAATGCGAGGAGAAACAAATCGAGCCCCCGTCACAGACATCACCATTAACATGGCAGAAATACGGGCAAAGGGCCAAAAATAGTGAGCGATAAAATCTAGTACCACACTGGTTGGGTATTCCATCGATACTCCTTAATAGAGCACCTGTGGTAAGCGCTCAATCATCGCCATAAAGAACTCCATCAGTATCTGAGTCATCCAATGCCCAAACATCATTAATGCTAAAAGTGTCACGATAAGACGAGGTAAAAAACTCAAGGTTTGTTCGTTAATAGAGGTCGCCGCTTGAAAAATTGCCACTACAAGACCAATCAATAAGCTCGGAATAATAATGGCGCATACCATGATAAGAACCATCCACAGCGCTTCACGAAATAGCTCAACAAACAGTTCTGGTGTCATTGGCTCCTCCCGCTACAAGGCAAAACTGCCTGCCAAAGTCGATAAAATCAGGTTCCAACCATCCACTAAGACAAAAAGCATTAACTTAAAAGGCAACGAAACAATCATCGGTGATAACATCATCATCCCCATCGCCATTAACACCGAAGCAACCACCAAATCAATAATTAAAAAAGGCAAAAAGAGCATAAAACCAATTTGGAACGCGGTTTTCAATTCCGAAGTAATGAAAGCAGGAATGAGTACCGCCATGGAAACCTCTTCTGGATTTTGGACCTCTGCGCCAGAAATATTCACGAAGGTTTCTAGATCTTTCAGCCGCGTTTGTTTGAGCATAAAAGCTTTCATCGGCTCTTGGGCCAAGTCAAATGCTTGACGTGCAGAGATCTGTTCATTGAGGTAAGGTTGAACGGCTTGATCGTTAATCTGATTGAGCACCGGCGACATAATAAAAAAGGTAAGAAAAATAGCAATCCCTATAATCACTTGATTTGATGGCGTTTGCTGTAACCCCATGGCTTGACGCAAAATCGACATCACGACCACAATTCGGGTAAAAGACGTCATCAAAATAACCATGGCGGGTAAAAAGCCCAACATGGTCATTAAAGCTAAAATCTGAAGGTTTATTGAATAGTCTTCACTACCATCAGCATTCGTGGTCATAGTAAAGGCTGGAATACCACCGCCACCACTACCACTGGTTAACGCTAAAGTGTTCGATGCTCCTTGCTCTTTCTCCATCGCGCTCACGGTAATACCACCTTCAGTAAGCGCATTGGCCGGAATGGGGGTTTCCAGCGCTTGTTGCGCACTCGCTAAAGGAGCCCAGAGTAAAATAAGGAAGCAAATAAGGGTCATCATCCAAGATAACGACACCGAACAACAAGTATATCGATGGTTATTTATCATGTTTTTTCACTAACTGAGTCAACTGGGTAGCGAATGAACGTTGATCGGCCGCTTCTTGGATCAACGGAGTGCTCAACTTTGAAATTAACTGAATAGATTGTGTGGTGACGCCTATCAGAAACTGTTCGTCACCCGCTTGCACTATCATCAATCGTTCTCTTGTACCGATAGGCAATTGACGTATCACTTGAAATTCTTTTTGCTGACCTAAGGTTGTCACTCGCATCCGTTTTAATAACCAAGCCAAACATAAAATCAGCACCACAACGAACAAAAGCGACCCAAAAGTGGTCGCTAAATCTAACGATGCTTTCTCGGTGGCCAACACGGGCAGTGACACAAACCATAAACTGATGAACCATTTCATAAATTATCTCAGTTTCTTAATTCGTTCAGTTTGGCTTATCACATCAGTCAGACGGATACCAAACTTATCATTAACCACCACAACTTCACCGTGCGCAATCAAGGTACCATTAACCATCACATCTAATGACTCTCCCGCGATGCGATCCAACTCAACCACCGAACCTTGATTGAGTTGCAGTAAATTACGAATACTAATTTTTGAACGCCCAACTTCCATCGAGATGGTGACAGGAATATCCATGATAGTATCGAGCTTACGACGTTCATCGTCCGTAATCGGTGGTGAAGTATCTTTTAGCTCGTCTAGTGGCGCAGCTAACACTTCATCGACATCGATTTCTGGGGCACTAGGATCTTCTCCAAGAGCGGCAGCCCACTCATCTGCCAGTTTTTGATCATCTGATTTTGACATCTTTGCTACCTATTCTTACTCTTGTATTGGTTATTACTCTGGTATTGGTTATTACTCTGGTATTGATTCTTCATCTTCCAGCTCATCGTTCTCTAATTCAGCAATAATATCTTTGCCTAAAAACGCAAGATCGGTTTTTACCACATCTGGGCGACGGATCTTTTCTGAAATTTGTACGGCCAGCTTTTCACCAGAGCGGCCCATTTTGACTCGATAGGTCGGTAAGTCTTCCACAAACATCACCGCATGCTCTGGCATATCAATCGGGATAATGTCACCGACTTGCAATTCCATCAAATCGCGCAGAGCAATATCTTGCTCCAATAAATTGACTCGAAAGTTAATTGGCACATCCATAATCTCATCTCGTAGTGCCGAACTCCAGCGGACATCGGTTTCCATTTTATCCGACTGAACCCCCGCATCGAGTAATTCGCGAATGGGCTCCACCATCGAATATGGCATCACCATATGAAAATCACCGCCACCACCATCCACTTCAATATGGAATGAACAGACAACAATCACTTCTGTTGGGCTAACAATATTCGCCATACTCGGGTTTACTTCGGAATCGAGGTACTCAAACTCGACTCCCATAACCGGAGACCACGCTTCTTTATAATCGGTAAAGACGATTTTGAGCAATAATTGGATGACCCGACGTTCCGTTGGAGTAAATTCACGCCCTTCAATACGAGCATGATAACGCCCATCGCCGCCAAAAAAGTTTTCCACCAAAATAAAGACTAAACGTGCTTCCATTGTCACCAGAGCCGTTCCTTTGAGTGGACGAAAACGAACCATATTCAAACTCGTTGGAACGTACAAAGTATTTTGGTATTCACCAAATTTCATCATTTGTACGCCATTGATTGAAACTTCTGCCGTTTTGCGGAGCATATTAAACAAACTGATGCGTAAGTGACGAGCAAAACGTTCATTAATCAACTCTAAGGTCGGCATCCGACCACGAACAATCCGATCTTGTGATGAGAAATCAAACGAGACCGCCCCCGGGTCAACGGAATCTAATTCGTCTTCATCGTCATCAACGCTGTCTACACCATGCAACAGCGCATCAATTTCGTCTTGGCTTAATAAATCGGTCACGAACTCACCTATTGCATTACAAAATCTGTAAAGAGCACTCGTTCTATCACCGGCTCTCCTACCACTTGTGTCATCGCCGCTTTTATATCTTCGGTTGCCTTATCCCGTAACTCAGTTCGCCCAGAGGTTGTCCGTAATTGTTCAACGGTTGCAGAAGCAAAGGTTGCCAATAATGTACTTTCAATTAAAGGCGAGTGAAAGCGAGCCGAATTTTCATTTTTACTCCCACGAACCATAAGCTGAACCTTTACCTGTACCATTCGACCACGATTTTCCCCACTGACATTGAACACAAAAGGTTGTGCAATGTTAACATAGGACACTGGTTCAATCGTGGCGGCTCGTTGGGCTTGCTGAGCTTGTTTGGGTTCAGGACTACCGGAACCGATGAAGAAGAAAGCGCCTCCAGCGATCAATAGCAAAGCGACGACAGCCCCAACAATGATTAATAGTTTCTTTTTACTTTTAGGTGCATTTTCATCAGCGGCCATAAGTTTACTCTATGCGGTTATTGTTTTATTAGTTTAAGCGTAATAACTGATTCCATCACGCTTTGTTGCCACATTCAAATCAAGTTTGATGTCTGACTCAAGGTTTTCATCTCCCAGCAAAGGGCCTTTACCAGCCAACCCTCCTGATTCTCTACCGTTGGCTGAATACTGCTGCTGTTGACCTGCACTCTGTTGTTGAACAGAAGTATCCGCTAACTGAACCCCTTGCTGAGCTAACATCTCTCTCAAACGTGGCATCGACTGCTCTAAGGCATCTCGTGCTTGGTTATTGGCCACCATAAACTGAACACTAGCCCCATCACCATGCATATTCATTCGAATATGCATTCGACCTAACTCTGGAGGATCAAGACGAATATCAATATTTTTTAGGTTCTTCGACATCATCATTTGCACCCGTTCGGCCATTTCATCTGCGACGATTCCTTTATTTAATGCTAAAGGTAATGGCTGACCTTGAACCATAGCTGGATCATGGCGCAATCCAGTCGGTTGAGTTGCAGATGATTGTCCTGCAGCGGTGGCTAATTGCTGAGCAAATGAATGCTCGCGCCCCGGCTCGGAGTCCAGTGATTGCTTCTCTTTTGCTAACATGACCGAACCCCGTAGAGACGCTTGTAATACTTTAGGATCCATCATCGGTACCGATTGGACTGACTCAGCGATAGTTGCTGCAGCAGCTGATCCGACAGAGCTGTTAGTCAAAGGGACGTCGTTCATCATCATGGTCGCGGCAGCCGGATGAGCCGATGGCTGAGATGAAATAGCCGCAGATGGGGAAGGCGAAACTAAGCCATGAGGAACATTCGGCTTAGCCGACTCATGGCGAGTATGGCCATCGGCTTGAGCTAGTGCCGTGATAGTTTCTACAGATTCTACCGTTGGTTCATCACCGCTGGCTGTAACGTCAGGAGAAGCGACAAGCTGTTCTTGGTTTGATAACTGTTCTTGGTTTGATAACTGTTCCTGGTTTGGTAACCGCTCTTTTTTAGGTAGCTCACTTTCTCGCGTAAATTGTTGCATTTGCGCTGTTGCTGTAGATTTATCTTCTGCCGTTGGTATGACGAATTGTTCTGATTCATCAATCGGTTGTTTGGTGACGGTCATATCACTGTGAGCAAATACAGCTTTATCGAGCGGGGCATCACCTTTCCAATCGGGCAACTCAGTCTCATCTAACGGTTCAGCTTCAGTCTTTGAGACGGTGGAAAAATCAATCGCCCCTTCCTCTTGAGTCGATTGATTAGGCAAGTTATTGCCGCTCGTGGTAAGTAAAGTTTGATTGGCTTGCTGTAGACGACCAAGGAGTTCATCACCGTCATTCATTACTTGTGCAGTTGTCACCGGCTTCACGTCTACCGATTCATTTTTCGTGGTGGCGCGATCTGCTTCATCCAGCGAATCTGTATCAAGCTCGAGTATGGCTGGCAGGGCGTCATTGCTCGATTGTATGGCTAACGGCTCTAACTCAACATCATTGAGCTTAACGGCATCAGGATCAGCGAAGTTTATCGGCTGCGTAGGAATCGCTTTCTGGGACTTTGATGAGCTTGCTAGTTCAGGTTCCTCGGTTTCAGCTTCGCCATTAGAACGAAACAAAAGTGTAGCTAATTGCTCGAAAAACCCAGTAACCTCTTCAGTCTCACCCTCTTTTAAACTGTTTTTTTGGCTAACATCAGTTGCTGCTGCACCTGATAAGCGTTTTTCCTCAACTGAAGAGATTGGACTGATATTCATATGCACACCGCTCACATTGTGGATAACATCTAAACGCCATGTTCGGTATTGACCGTATCTAGCATGGTAGGCTGCAATCGATGCAATAAATGAGCCAAAATGTCGATTTAAACGCGACTATCGAATGGTAGAGCGCAGACGTTGACGATTAAAATTAAGGGTAGAAAATTCATCCATCTGCTTTTGTTCACGTCTCGCTTGTAAACGTTCTTTTTCATTTTGTTTTTTCTCAATTAACCACTCATAAGAGCGACGCTGCTTACGAACATTCATCCAATGCTGTTGGCAATTTTCAACTTGTTGTGTGAAATGCTGTTCAGCCCCCCGCTGCTTGGCTAACGTTTCGTCCAGCTGAGTTAAAAAACGATTTAAGTGGCCATATTGGCTAGCCGTAAGCCCGGCTTGACCACGTTGCACCAGCTGTTGGCAGTAGTCTAACCGATACTGCTCAATCTGTTTCAATTGCTGATAATAACCCTCTAGCTCGCTTCTAGCGTTACTCAAGGCCATGACAGCTTGATCTTCCGTCTCTTGAGCTTGCTTTAACAAAAATTCTAACGCATTGTCCATACTCTACTTACTCCATGCTAAGTACATTTTTCAGCATACCAATACACATATCGTAAGGGACTGACTCTTTCATTTCTTGCTGTAAATAACTCTCTAGACGTGGTTTTAAAGTAAATGCACTATCAATCGCCTTATCGGTTCCAGGTTTATAAGCGCCGATAGAGACTAAATCTTGGTTTTTACGACAAATGGATAGAATTTGCCGTACCGCTTTTGACATCAACAAATGTTCGTCAGTAGTGATCTGCGGCATCACACGGCTGACGGACTTTTCGACATCAATGGCAGGATAATGCCCGGCATCAGCCATCTCCCTTGAGAGCACAATATGTCCATCAAGAATAGCCCGAGAAGCGTCAGCGATTGGATCTTGAAGGTCATCACCTTCGGTTAATACGGTGAAAAATGCCGTAATAGAACCTTGATCTGGGCCACCATTGCCAGCTCTCTCCACTAACGCAGGCAACTTTGCAAATACCGAAGGCGGATACCCTTTGGTGGCAGGAGGTTCACCAACCGATAGTGCGATTTCACGCTGAGCTTGTGCAAAACGGGTTAATGAATCCATTAATAGTAATACATCTAAACCTTGATCTCGGAAATATTCAGCAATCGCCAGTGCTGTTTGACAGCCTTTTAAACGCATTAACGGTGAAGCATCAGCGGGAGCGGCCACCACCACCGCTCGTTGACGCCCATCGGCCCCCAAGATCTCTTCGATAAATTCTTTTACTTCGCGTCCACGCTCACCGATTAAGCCCACCACCACCACTTGAGCGGTGGTGCCTCGCGTCATCATTCCGAGCGTGACCGACTTACCTACCCCAGAGCCCGCAAACAGGCCAATACGTTGCCCCTTACCAACAGTTAATAACCCATTAATGGCTTTAATGCCCACATCAAGCGGCTCACTGATAGGTTTACGTAATAGCGGGTTGATCGGCTGAGCATTAAAGGTGGCGTATTGATCGGTATAAATCGGCCCCAGTCCATCTAATGGGTTTCCCACGCCATCAATCACTCGTCCTAATAACTCCATTCCAACCGCGAGACCGGCTTCTTCCGTTAGCGGCGTCACTTTTGCACCAGGCAATACACCGTTAATTTGTTCACTTGGCATTAAGAATAAGCTATCGCCAGAAAAGCCAACTACTTCAGCTTCCATTTCGCCGGACATAGTTTCCACTAAGCACAAACTCCCAATCGGAGCTCGGCATCCGGTGGCTTCAAGAGTTAACCCTACCACTCGAATCAACTTTCCAGAAGCAACCGGACGACAGGTTAAGCCTTGCGTTTTATATTGGGCTAATCGTTCGGCTAGTGCTTGCATTACTCTTGTCCTTGTTGGTGACGATTAGTTCCACAAAAACGTTGTAATACACTGCGAACGCGCTCTTCCATACGGTAGTTAACACTCGATTCACCCGCTTCGATTTGTACATCACCTCGATTGAGGGCGGGTTCACTGTTCAGCGTCCACTGGCGTAGCGCTAGTTCTTGCTCACCATAAGCTTGCCTGATGATTTCACAATCCTCTGGGTGCAGTTTGACATGAATCGTATGCCCGGCTACAGGGAGTGCTTCAACCGACTCTTTAACGGTATCCAGAATCACCTGAGGGTTCATTTGTACCTCAACTCGCACGACTTCTTTGACTAGCGCCAACACCATATCTACTAATTGTTTTTCCACTTGAGCATTCATCAACTCCAGTGGCTGGGCAAATTGGTTCGCTAGATTCAAGAAGTGTTCAACTTGTTGTTGAATTTGTGATTGCCCGGCGGCTAACCCTTCAGCTTCTCCCGTCTCAACCCCTTCTTGGTGACCCGCATCAAAACCGGCTTGTTTCCCTTGCTCAAAACCTTGCTGGTATCCTTCGGCCTGACCTTGCTCAAGGCCTTCTTGATAGGCTGCGCGCTTAATTAATTCAATGTCTTCATCAGTCAGAGTTTGAGGTTGATCGGGCTCTGGTTCATCAAAGCTTGGGACCCATGCCGGATCGTAGTTGAAAGCCGTTTGTTTGGCTTTTTTATTCTGTTCACTAGAATAGTCTGGCAACCCCCACTTTTTAGGGGGCTCAACGGTAGCATCAGAGCCTAAGCGGATAAAACCACGCTTTCTTTCTCCAGTCATGAAACACCTTTACCGAACGATAAAAAGGCCAGCTTAATGCGCAGGCCTTATATATTATAAAAATTCATCCGCCCCGCCAGACAACATCAGCTCTCCGTTGTCCGCCATTCGTCGAGCAATGGCCAAAATTTCTTTTTGCGCCGCTTCAACATCTGAAACTTTAATCGGTGGCATGGCTTCC
>NZ_NBUS01000042.1:223575-223886 GCF_002749895.1 Vibrio fujianensis
AATCATCTTTCATCAATTCAGCAGCGCGTTTTGACATGTTCTTGAAAATTTTCTCGCGTAGGGCTTCATCCGCACCTTTAAGAGCTTTTTGTAGCACATCTTGTGGAACATCACGGAGCAATTTCTGAATCCCTTGATCATCAACTTCAACCAAGTTTTCAAACACAAACATAAGGTCTTCGATCTGAGTCGCGAGGTCTTCGTCTTGTTCACGCATCTGATCCATCAGCAGACCTTCAATATTATTATCAAGGTAGTTCATAATATCGGCTGCCGCCTTCAAGCCGCCAATTTTCGCCGCTTGTGCCCCT
>NZ_NBUS01000042.1:223896-225283 GCF_002749895.1 Vibrio fujianensis
ACCGGCAAATTGTTTCTCCATGATT
Organism: Vibrio fujianensis; assembly: GCF_002749895.1. Lineage (GTDB taxonomy): Bacteria > Pseudomonadota > Gammaproteobacteria > Enterobacterales > Vibrionaceae > Vibrio > Vibrio fujianensis. The sequence continues at coordinate 223,922 of NZ_NBUS01000042.1, forward strand.
TCATTCAACTCAGCTAGGGCCGAAGGTTGAACTTCTTCTAGATTAGCAATACGCATCATCAGATCAAGCCTATCTCGCTCGGAAAACTGAGCAAGGATTTCAGCAGACTGATCGGGATCAAGATAGGATAAAACGATAGTTTGAATTTGTGGGTGCTCATTAACAATAATGCTCGCCACTTGTCTTGGATCCATCCATTTCAGTGAATCCAAGCCTTTTGACCCAGTCCCGAGCAGAATTTGATCAACCAAGTTATTCGCTTTATCTTCACCTAATGCGGCAATCAAGGCATTACGCATAAAGTCTTCACTACCCATACCGATGTTGGTGTATTTTTGAATATCTTCCAAAAATGAGCGGTGCACTGCGGTTACTTTGTCTTGGCTCAAATCCTTTGCTTTCGCCATCGCACTACCGACCCGCTGAACCTGCTTTGGCTCTAAGTAGCGAATAATTCCCGCCGCATCTTCCTCGTTAAGGCTGAGCAATAAAATAGCAGCGCGTTCCTCTCCAGGAATGTTGGCAATATCAATGCCGTCTGCGGAGTCTTTATCTTCGATATCGTTAGGCATTTTGCATCCAATTCTTCACAACTTGAGCCGCAAGTTCTGGCTCGTTAGCGACCAGAGCACGTACCGCTTTTAATACGTCCTCATCTTTATGTAAATTAGGCAAATCAATACCAGAGCCAAATTCAAATAACTCGCCTCCTTCAATATCGCTGCCAATTAAGCTCGTTTCGCCATCCGCTCCAATAGGTAAACCATCAGGGCCATACAACTGTTCATCATCGTCTGCCGCTGGATTAAGCAGTTTTTTCATTGCTGGGCGAACCAGTACTAACACAATAACAATAATCACCAATGCACTTGCTAACCAACGGATCCAATCATTAAAGTGTGGATTTTCCCAAATCGGCACATCAGCAAATTGCTCAACTTCGGGTTCGGCAAATTGCATGCTCAATACATTCAGTAAATCACCACGATTTTCATTAAAACCGACCGTACCAATCAACAACTGACGAATTGCGTTAAGCTCACCTTCTGTTAAAGGCTCATAAGTTACTTGCCCATTATCAGGATTGACGACTGGACGATTCTTTACCGCTACTGCGACCGTTTGTCGATTCACTACGCCCGTCTGTCTTCTTTCATGACTAATGGTAGTATCTAATTCAAAGTTACGCGTCGCCTCTCGATGCACTGAACCTTGCCCAAGAACGGAACCATCCTTCATCTGAGCGACATCTTGAGGTATTGAAGCATCCGCCGGAGGTTGATTACTTAAAGCCCCTGGAATACCAGCCACAACATTGCCGTTATTGTAATCTTCTAAGGTATATTCACTGCGTGTTGATGG
>NZ_NBUS01000042.1:225293-231323 GCF_002749895.1 Vibrio fujianensis
TTCGGATCAAATACTTTACGTGTTTGTTCCACCGCGCTAAAGTCCAGCTCTATATCGACCTGTGCGGTATAATTACCTAAACCTAAAATAGGGATAAGAACCGAATCAATTTTGCTACGAAGATTCTCCTCTTGACGACGTTCAAGCTCTTGTTCTTTACGTCGAGCCGTTGAGATCGGATCTTGTGAGCCGGAGCTAAGTAAACGCCCGTGTTGATCGGTCACAGTCACACGGGTAGGCTTCATTCCCGGCACGGCACTCGCCACCATATCAACGATCGAATCCACTTCTTCTTGCTTTAGGTTAGTGCCTGTACGCAAGGTTAAAAAAACGGATGCGGACGCTTCTTGATTATGCCGTACAAAAACACTTTGCTTGGGAAGTGCGAGTAAAATGCGCGCTTTATTAACTTGACGCATTTCTTCGATGGCTTTTGCTAATTGACGTTCACGGCTCAGTTTTAAACGTTCTTGCTCAAGGCGTTGCGAAACACCAAATCCCATGTCTTGCAAAAGGATATCATCGCCTGTATTGCGTGATTGATTTAGCCCAGCCCGAACCATATTAAGTTTAATGCTATTGTAATCGCTACTCGGTACTAAAATGGTATTACCATCTAACCGGTAGGCTTGTTTTTGTTGATCAAGATGATCCAATACAGGGATCAGTTCTTCAGTATCATAAGCCCCAAGAGGCCGCATTTCTGGTTCTTTTACCCAGAAAAATAACATAACAATCAGGGCCACACAGATGGAAATGGATAACACCAACACAATCTGTCTTAAAAGGTCAAGATCGCCCATAGCAAAGTCTAGCTTAGAAGAGCTTTTCTCTTCTAAATCTGGATTTTGTGCACCCCCCTCAAGATCAACGCTGGTCGACAGCGCTTGCTCTCCACCTGAGGTCAGTGTCAGATCGGTGGTTTGTTTATCTTCAGCCAAAGCTCATACCCTATGTGGTTATACTGGCATATTCATCAGTTCTTTGTACGCTTCAACTAGTTTATTGCGTACTTGAATGGTCGCTTCAAAGGCAACACTGGATTTATTACGAGCGATCATCACATCCGATAAAGAAATACCTTCATCGCCTCGATCAAAGCGAGTTTGTAAATCACCGGAGGCTTTTTGTAATCCGTTCACATTATTGATAGCCTGAGTTAGCATATTGCCAAAATCAGCGCCAACTTTTTGTCCAGTTGCGGCAGGCCGACCATTACCCGCTTCGACCATCATGGCCTGCATTTCACTGTGTAAGCTATCTAATTTCATGGTAACCTCGAGTGCCAATTCTTTGACTCTAACATCCTGCTTTAATAAAGCAGCAATTAATATGCCACTTGGAATCTGAGCTAAACGGATATTTAACCTGGGATATCAATACCCGCATCACGCATCTTCGCTAATTTATAACGTAGTGTACGCGGGCTAATACCTAATTTCTCGGCCATTTCTTTACGTCGTCCGTTACACTCGACCAGCGTTTCCATAATAATGGAAAACTCTTGATCTCGAAGCTCATCACCTAATCCAATCGGGCTACAATCACTTTTTACCAACGAGGCGCTTTCTGCCACTGGTTTGATTGTAGGATTAGCTCTTTCATCTTCTTGTTCAACCAGCGCTTGTAAGCCAGAAGCATCTTGCCAATCCAACCCTTCGAGTAAAATATGCTGCTGTTCAATATCCGCTTGCTCACTTAAGATCAAAGCTCGCTGAATGACATTATCTAACTCACGGACATTACCTGGCCAAGGATAACTCTGCAATTTAGCGATAGCGGTTGTTGAAATATTAGGAACAGGTAAACCGAGCTTTTTACAATGTCGTTCAATAAGATGGCTCGCTAAAGGGGCAATATCTTTTTTTCGTTCACAGAGAGCCGGCCAAGTAATTGGGAACACATTCAGCCGATAATATAAGTCTTCCCTGAATTTATTCTCTTGTACATAAGCTTTTAAGTCCCGGTTACTCGTGGCAAGAACTCGCACATCTAATTTGATACTTTTCCGACTACCCAACCGCTCAACTTCTCGCTCTTGTAAAACACGCAACAATTTTGCTTGTAAACTTAAATCCATTTCGCTGATTTCATCAAGTAAAATAGTTCCCCCTTGTGCTTGCTCAAACTTACCAGGACACGCTTGGACGGCACCAGTAAATGCGCCTTTTTCATAACCAAATAATGTTGCCTCAAGCATATTATCGGGGATAGCCGCACAATTAATCGCAACAAAAGGGCCACCTTTGCGGGGAGAGGTATTGTGAATATAACGAGACATCACTTCTTTACCTGAACCACTAGGGCCTAAAATCATCACGTTAGCATCCGTTTTTGCTACCTTTTCCGCTAACGACAACAATTTAAGGCTTTTTTCATCCGCAACCACGGCGTCCCCATTATCGTCAGACTTGACGGGGGCATAACGGCTAACCATATTCAGCAATACTTCTGGCGCAAAAGGTTTTGCCATGTAATCAATGGCCCCCTCTTTCATCGCCGCAACCGCATCTTCAATATTGGCATAAGCCGTCATTAACAAAACCGGTAAATTAGGCCAATGTTGTTTGATATTTCTGAGCAAAGCCAAACCACCCATACCCGCCATTTGTACATCGGATACCACAATGTCAACAGAATGACTTTTCAATTTTATCAATGCATCTTCAGCGCAATCAGCTTCAAGCCACTCATACCCAGCTAAGGCGAGTGTATCGACCAACGCTTCGCGTAGCCCCTCATCATCTTCAACGACTAAGACTTTATTTTGAGCCATGATCATTCTCCACTATCTGATTGAGATGGTTGGGATTGACGTTCAAGCGGAAGACACATCGTAAAACACGCACCTTCACCGGATTGTGACATCAACTCTAATCGGCCATCATGAGCACGACAAACCATTTGTACAACAGCAAGCCCTAACCCCGTTCCTTGAGAACGAGTGGTAAAAAAAGGTTCCATTATTTTATGCTGCAATGCTTCAGGTACTCCTGGGCCATTATCTTGTACTGAAATTTTCAGCTCACCATTCACCGGTCGAAAAAAAACATCAATTTGGGCTTGCTTTCCGACAATTTGAATTGCATTCATCACCAAGTTACTGATAGCTGAAGCGACCGCATTAGCGTTACCTAATAGCTTTGTTTCTTCCTGCTCAACTTGCAAATCGTAATCTATCTGATTGTTTTTCAAAGCCGTTTCAACCATGGGAGAAAACTCAGCAACTAAATCTGCAATAGAGAAGGGCTGAATAACTTTATTATCCCCTCCTTTTGCAAATAACAGCATATCATTAACTTGTTTTTCTAAGTCATGCAGCCGATCAAGTAATTTATGTTGAAATCGTTCTCGAGTAGCGCTCGGTAAATTAGGGGACGATAAATTCGAGGCGTATAGCATAGCACTCGACAATGGAGTACGAACCTGATGGGCTAAAGAGGCGACCATCCGACCAAGAGAAGACAAACGTTGCAAATCACTCACCCGCGATTGTAACAAACGGGTTTCGGTTAGATCGGTGATCAAAATCAATTGCCCAGTTGTCGACGCTGAAATAGCCAAACGAACCTTACGGCCATTACGCAGAGAAATTTCATGCCCATCATCTTCACGAGGCGCAAAAGCAACCTGAATAACCGTATACCATTTTTCACCTAATAAGGGAATTTGCAACAGTCGTTGTGCTTCTGGGTTGGCTTCACGCACGACCCCTTGAGTATCGAGTAAAATAACCCCGGCGGGCATAACATCCAGCACTTGTTTATAGCGCTCAACTTGATCTTCTAAAGAGTCTAGATGCGAATGCTGCTTCTGCATGAAGTTATCCATCACTAATATTTGACCTAAAAAACAACAATAGCCTAACATGCAATATGCAAGCCAGGCTATTTTTCTTTTATTTCATACAATTACACACCAGTCAATAAATTGACTCACTCAAGTTGACTATCGCTGCATATTGTATTTCCGCATTTTCTCAACCAATGTGGTTCGACGCATACCTAACATATCAGCAGCTCGCGCAACAATGCCACCTTGAGCATCCAACGCTTGATTGATTAAATTGACTTCTAAATCAGCTAATAGCTCTTTTAAGTTAATCCCTTCGGGCGGAAGCGATTGTGGCGTATCGAAATGGCCACTGATTGAGAATTCGCCGTCCTGTTCAAAACTGAAATTTTCTGAAAAAATATCAGCTAAAACATCTCTTTCTTGCTCTTCAACCGAGTTAAAGCGACTCGGTTCTGGCTGAAATTCAGGAATGTCACTGTATCGATACTTGGTGGGGAGGTGATTAACATCTACCAAGCTATTGGGGTAAAGAATCACCATACGCTCAACAAGATTGGCCAATTCACGAACATTACCAGGCCAATCATGCTCCATTAAAGAGTTGATGGCTCGTGGGGTAAAACAGATCGGGGAGGCTCCATCCACCTCCATCCGCGTCATTAACTCTTGAAGTAACAAAGGAATATCTTCTTTGCGATCTTTCAGTGCTGGCATTTCTATCGGGAATACGTTCAATCGATAATATAAATCTTCTCGAAAGCGTTGCTCGCTGATCATATGATCCAGATCACGGTGGGTTGCTGCCACTACTCTGACATCCGCTTTAATCGTTGTGTTTCCACCCACTCGTTCGAAACAGCGCTCTTGTAAAACCCGCAAAAGTTTCACCTGCATATTGGCAGGCATATCCCCTATTTCATCTAAAAAAAGAGTCCCACCTTCCGCCAACTCAAAACGCCCCTTACGAGCGGTTATTGCCCCGGTAAATGCGCCTTTTTCATGGCCAAATAACTCGCTCTCAAGCAATTCTGCAGGGATAGCACCGCAATTTATCGGAACAAAAGGCCCTCGTCGCCGAGCTGAATGATAGTGGATGTTGCGAGCCACCACTTCTTTTCCTGTTCCTGATTCACCCAAGATAAGCACATTTGCTTCAGTACTGGCGACTTGCTCAATCAAATGACGAACTTCTTGAATCCCAAGACTTTGCCCAACCAAACTACGAAAAAGTGTATTACTGACAGTAGACGATTGAAGTTGAATACCTTTACGACCCAAAAACTCTTTGCAGTGACGCAAAGCATCGCTCAACTGTGGATAGTTAAGTGGGAACTCCAATTCGCCAATAAACTGAGGAAAAGATTCAAAAGAAAAAAAATGTCGGTTTGCCACCAATAACGGAATATGATTCGCATGAAACAGGGTGTTTTTTAACGATTCAGGTAAACACGGTGCGTCAATCGAACCCACTATGCATCCAGCCCAAGCGTCGGACCAATCAATCCGATCAATGTGTGCGGAGTCTATGACTTCACACGGCTCCCCCACGAACTCTAGGATTGTGCTGAAACTTTGACGAACGAAAGCGTCGTCTTCAATGACAAGTAGTTTTGCTAAACCTTGCATAGGTGAGAATATTTGCCTTAATTCTGAAATTGTTGTGTTTACACCTTTGAAAATCACGGACTTGACTCAATACAAAATGAAACAGTCAAAGCAAGGATAACCAACGTGTGAAATTCAGCAACAAAAAAGCCACTTGGCTAGTTAGTGGCTTCTATTCTATTTAATTAAAAAAATAAGGCAACCAAGCAATTATCAGGTGTGATATTGGTTAAAAGATTAAGATAAATCTTAGATTCCAATCTCTGAAGCCGTTAAATTGTGATATTCCGCAGGGATTTGATCCCATGCCGACTTTATTTCACGGATAATATCAATAACGTCATCGATCGGTTGTGGGTCGTTTTTATGATTAGCCGTAGAAATTTGAGTGATCATAAACTCATAAAGCATATCGAGGTTTTGCGCGATTTCACCGCCATCTTTCATCGATAAACTACTACGTAAACTGATGATAATATCCAGTGCTTTTCCTAAGCGTTCACCTTTAACGGGTATATTACCTTGCTGCATGGCGGCCTTTCCTTGGATCAGACGCTCAATCGCACCCGCCATCAACATCTGTACAATTTTATGTGGTGAGGCTGCCGTTAGCTGGCTATCCACTGATAC
>NZ_NBUS01000042.1:231333-235728 GCF_002749895.1 Vibrio fujianensis
TTTTTTGTACGCCTGTAAAGAACCACGCATAGTCTTCCTCTTATAAAAACTTTTTGTATTGCTGAACTGATTTATTACCGTATCGATACTTTTTAAGGTTATTCCCCATCGATTGTGTCTTTTTCTGCATCAGTTCAACAAGGTGTTGTGTCTCTAAAATAGCACTCTGCCATTCAGTAGAGTGCGCAAATGAAGGATCTTCTGCCATATTCTTGAACAGTATTTCCAACACAGTTTCTCTTTTATCGACCAACAAGATAATTTCTTCAGTATTTATATCATCGGCCATCAATATTTTTTTGATTTGACGATTGATATCACATAATCGCTCAAGGGTCGTTTGCATATTACTGACCTAATGCATTCATCATGCTAGCAAGTTGAGACTGCATCTTCCCTGTTGCGTCTTGCATCGCTGAAAACTTTGCATGGGTTCGCTTTTCTAAGCCATCCATACGGCGATCCAACGCGTCTTGATCTTTGGACAAACGACGTGTTTGTTCCGATAAACTATTTTCTCGATTACGGATAGACCCAGTTGCCCCCGTCAAACCTTGAATGGCATCTTCTACTCGCTTAGCAAAGCCTTGGTTACCACCAAAAAACTCGCCAAGCTGAGTAAAATTAGTATTCAACTGGCGGTTAAGCATAGCATAGTTGATTTCTAACGTCCCTTGACGAGTCGTGGTAATCCCAAACTCTGTCAGGCTTTTTAAATTGGCAGGTGCTTGTTCAATCGGAGAAGAAAATACAGCTTTAAGACGAGAATCTGCGCTACGAACAATACTATCACCCGCTAGCGGGCCTGCCTGACCGGTGTTTGGGTTAACACCAGAGAGTTCTTTACTTATCTGATAAAACTGGTTGTAGGAAGCGACAAATTGCTCGATGTCCTGCCGAACACTATCACGATCATACTCGATATCAATTGCTGCAGGGGTTTGGCCCGGGTCAGTTTTTCCTTTCAAGGTTAAGTTGACCCCTTCAATGGCATTCTCAATCACATTATTATCACTGGATAATGTGGCAATACCATCGAGTAATACTTGAGAATCTTGCCCAGCTTGGACTTGAATCATGCCCTGATATGCATCAAAAGAATCCTGAGCTGATTTTAGTTCGCGTTGAACATTTTCCATAGCTTCCAAGGCTTCACGCTCTTCAACGGGAAGTTTGGCACGCTGCGCAGCTTTAGCCTCTTCCGGCGTTATTTTGCCGCTTTTTACCGCCTCATCAATAGCGGCTTTTTCACGCGCTAGTTTGGCATCCAGCTTGGCTTGTGCTTCTTTCGGCGTGACATAAGAGTCGGTTAATGTTCCTGAAGCTGTATTACTCCATCCTGGTACATCAGGCGCTTTGGCTAACGCTTTATCATCAAGTTCAGGCTCGGGTTCAGAATAAGAATCTAATAAGGTGCCTGAAGCGGTTTCTGTCCAGCCAGGAATTCGCTCTTCTGGCTTTAGATACCGGTTAACCTGTTCAGCGACTTTGATTTCTGAACTTTCCTCCCCCGCCACTTTATCGGCGAGCTGTTCGGTTTGAGTTTTTACTTGTTCATCAAGCTCTCGCGCTGCCTCACCAAGTTTATCGGCTACTTTGGCGGCTACCTTTTGTTGTTCTGGCGTTAAAGGTGCAAGTAACTGCTGAGCTTGGGCGCGAGCGGCTTCTAAATCTTTAATACGATCTTCGAGCGTTTTATATTCTAAGCGTTTTAGTGCGTTGTTTGATTCAGCATCTGCGCGAATTGAAAGGCGATTTTTCTCGCCAGAAAGATTAGAAGCAACAATCAGGCGTGGCCCTTGTACGTCATTAATAATCGAAGCACGCACACCGGGATTGTTTTTTTGATTATTAATGCCACGAACAACATCACTCAACGTAGCATTGTTCGTAACTTCAACGGTAAAACTTTTAGAACCTAAAGAAACTTGCAGCTTACCCGGACCAAACTTAGTCTCACTTGGAATGACTTCCGAGGCGACTTTATGGTTTTGGGCAAGCTGCAGCACATCGACAGCGTATTTACCCGCCATGGCTTCCGTATTTGCTGTTGCGGATATTACGTTATCGTTCGATGTGTCAACTTTTCGCACAGCGAACGCTTTCTCTTGACGAAAATTCGCCATGAGATGTTTCATCGTATCCAGCGACTCTCTAAGTCGCCCATAGGCACTAATACTGGTATCAATATCATTACGCTTATTATCAATGCTCTGCTGCTTGGGCACGCGCTCGGCATTGACAATGGTGCTGACAACATTATTGATATCAAAACCAGTGTTCATTCCCATTGGGCCTAAACTCATCCAATCACCTCAACAATACGATTACGCCTTGATCACCAGCAACCCCGATTTTGGGTGTTGCTCACGAGAAAGACGTCGCAAAACTTCAAGCATTTCTTCTTCTGGGATCTGACGAATAACATCGCCAGTCGCGGCTTCATATATCGTCACCACATCCCGTCCGGATTCTTCATCGACTCTGAACGACAATCCTTTATTGATCGAATTAACAAACTCATCCATTCGTTCAAGGATTTTTACTCGTTGCTCTTCATTTAAACGTTCCCGCTCATGGGTCTGTTTTATGGCTGTCTCTAACGCTTGTTGTTGACTGCGTTTAAGTTGTTCTGAAACTTGTTCGTGAGCCTTTTCAGACTCTCGAACCGAACGATAACCATTTTTTGAAGAAGCACTTTTTACGCTCTCGTTTTCCGAAGCAAATTTAATGCCACTTTGCGAGCCGTAAGGCTGGATGTTCGATGTGTAGGATGGAACTTCCATAACAATCTCCCTTCCACCTTCTTATAGATAACTCAACCTTGATTTAGTTACCCATGTTACTCATTTAACCTGAAATTACCCCAACAGGCTAAGAGCTGCAGATGGTGACTGCTTCGCTTGAGCCAAAACAGAGGTACTGGCTTGTTGCAATATTTGTGACTTAGTCATTGCAGTGGTTTCTTTCGCATAATCGGTATCTTTAATTCGACTACGAGAAGCATTCACATTTTCGTTAATGTTATCTAAGTTACTAATTGCATGGCCAAAACGGTTCTGGAACGCACCCAATTGTGCACGTTGGCTATCTACCGATTTTAAAGCACCATCAAGCAAGGCGATGGCTTCTTGTGAGCCTGCCACCGTCGTAACATCAATATCTTTGACCGTTACGTCTTGCCCTGCACCAAAACCTATTTCAGTCCCCAAATCACCACCAATGGTGACATCACCCGTGACTTTCTGCGACGAAGCAAACAACTGTAGTTTACCGTCTTCACTAACGGATGCTTGAATATCATCATTTTGACCATTAATGTAAGTCGCGACTTCTTCAAGATCATCACCCACTTTAGCGTTAATAGTAACGTTTTGTGCTTCCCCTTGCTTATCAGTATAACTCAAGGTAAGGTCGGTTGCGCCTGCTGAAACAGACCAGTCAGCGGCCTGTCCAGCGGTCGCACGATAAGCTTTTCCGCCCATTTCAGCGGTATCAGAACGCAAACTGCCCATGGTTAATGTCACCGCTTCGCCCGAATCAGCACCAATTTGGAAAGATTTACTACCAAAGGTACCATTCAGCAATCGGTTACCACCAAAAGAAGTACTTTCAGCAATACGATTAAGCTCGTCATTCAATGCGCCGACTTCTTCTTGGATAGCGAGACGCTCTGAACGAGAGTTAGAACCATTTGATGATTGAAGGGCCAGATCTCGCATACGTTGTAAGATATTGGTACTTTCATTCATCGCCCCTTCTGCAGTCTGTGCAATCGAAATACCATCGTTGGCATTTCGTACTGCGACATCCAAACCTCGACTTTGCGATGTTAAACGGTTGGAGATTTGTAAGCCTGCTGCATCATCTCGCGCACTGTTTATTTTGTACCCAGATGACAGGCGTTCCATTGATTTTTGCACACCCGCCGCCCCATTATTGAGGTAACGTTGTGCGGTCATCGCCGAAACGTTAGTGTTTACGTTAATTGCCATAGTATGATCTCCTTAGGCGATTGTTAGTGTTCTTCCGAGTCTCTCACCTCTCGTCCAAACACCTCATTTCTCTCGTATCCTTTAACGGCCTAGATTAGATATCCTTTAGCAAAAAATGCCTTATTTTTTTGTTTTTTTCTCTAAAACACAAAAGCGTGATCAGAATCAACATATCAAATACGGTGTATGACCTGGATTTGATCGATGAATCCATGATCAACGACGAATTGAAGATCGAATATTAGGGTCTGTTGACCTTTCGAGCTGATTTTTACAGCAGTTTGTGGTTTCTTTATACAAGACAGAGGCTTTGAAATGTAGTGGCTCTACCTGAGAAGCCGATAACACCGCAGAAAGGAGCCACAAATGCTGCCCGAAGGGTTCGGCTAAAAGTGTTTGA
>NZ_NBUS01000042.1:235738-237285 GCF_002749895.1 Vibrio fujianensis
TTTGTTGAGCGGTGTTTTGCATAGAGTAACTAGGCGAAAAACCGCCGCCGCGATTAAAACGCTTTTATCTCGAACAAAATTTAATCGCGAAAGGTCAACAGACCCTAGGTATAAAAAAATCCAGCCGAAGCTGGATTTTTGTGTTATTTCTTTCTTTTCATTAACCTAATAGGCTTAAAGCCGCATTAGGTGCTTGTTTCGCTTGCGCAAGGACTGAGCTGGAGGCTTGTCCAAGAATTTGCGCTTTGGTCAAGGCCGTCGTTTCTTTCGCAAAGTCGGTATCTTTAATCCGGCTCTTCGATGCATTGACATTTTCATTAATGTTGTCAAGGTTACTAATGGCGTGTCCGAAACGATTTTGGAATGCCCCCAGTTCTGCACGGTGACTGTCAACATATTTCAGCGCTGCATCGACAATCGCTACCGCTTCTTGCGCACCACCCACCGTGGTTACATCAATGTCATTGACTGTGACATCTGATGGGCCAGACATCCCCAAATCGGTTGCTAAACCGCCACCGAAGGCGACCGTTTCTACGCCATCTTTGTTGCTGGCAAAAATTTGTAGCTTACCCTCTTCATTAACAGAAGCTTGTACCGCATCCGTTTGACCATTGATGTAAGTAGCAAGTTCTTCAATATCATCACCCGCTTTTGCGTCGATGGTGATCGGGTCGGCTGCACCGTTAATCGTGATGGTTAATTGATCGCCAGCGGCCGCACGCCAGTCTTTCCAGCTTTCACCGCCAGCTCTGTCTTGCGCGACGTAGCTCTTACCGCCCATCATTTCATTATCGCTACGCATATCTTTCATGGTGAGCATCACTGCTTCACCACTTTGCGAGCCGATTTGGAATGCTTTAGTTTGGAACGTGCCATTCAGTAGTCGGTTACCGGCAAATGAGGTCGTTTCTGCAATACGGTTCAACTCTTTATTAAGTGCGCCGACTTCTTCTTGAATCGCAACACGCTCAGATTTTGAGTTAGAGCCGTTGGCCGATTGTAGCGATAGATCACGCATCCGTTGTAGGATGTTGGTGGTTTCATTCATCGCACCTTCGGCGGTTTGCGCCATTGAGATACCATCATTCGCGTTACGCACCGCAACATCTAAACCACGGCTTTGTACATTCAAACGGTTAGAAATTTGCAGGCCTGCTGCATCGTCTTTAGCGCTATTAATTTTAAAACCGGACGATAGACGCTCCATTGACGTTTGCTGCGCACTATTGGCACTATTTAGGTAACGTTGTGCGGTCATCGCTGATACGTTGGTATTTACATTCACTGCCATGGTGGTTTCTCCAATTGATTTTCCGATATTTCCGGTTTTCGACGTCTCGTAAAACCAAGGTAGTTCTCTCAAAGTTATTCTCTTAGCGGCGTGGGAGAAAAAAGCTTTAGGAAAAAATGTCTTTTTTTTAAAAAAAAGCATCTGCATGATAACAATGGATAACGCGATGAAAAATTTAAATAAAACTCATATGTTCGACTCAAGATTTGTCGCTTAATGCCGATAATTGCCGTTTGATTTATCCATTGAGTAA
>NZ_NBUS01000042.1:237295-249565 GCF_002749895.1 Vibrio fujianensis
GTTAAAGCTAAATTGGGTTGCTTTTTAGCCTGCGCAAGAATAGACGCACTGACTTGTTGAAGGATCTGCTGCTTGAGCATCTGGGTGGTTTCTTTTGCATAATCGGTGTCTTTAATTCGACGATGAGAATCCGCTAGATTTTCATGTGTATTCTCTAGGTTATTTATCGCATGACTAAAGCGATTTTGCAGAGCACCCAGTTCGGCTCTATGACTATCGACATACTGTAGCGCGGTATCTAACACTGACACCGCTTTCTGAGCTCCGCCCACCGAGGTAATGTCGAGATCATGCACAGAATCATAACCATCAAGCCCAAGTTGTAGTTCATCTGCCAAGCCTCCACTGAATGATAACGTACCCGCCGTTTCTTGCCCTGGCATATAAAGTTGCAATTGTCCTTGCTCATTGACCGAAGCCGAAAGAGATTCAGTTTGCCCATTAATATAAGTGGCAAGCTGTTCAATATTATCTCCCGCCTTGGCTTGTACGGTTATTTGCTGGTTATTACCTGAGGCATCAAGATAGTCGATCGTCAAATCTCGACGTGCTTGGCTCACTACCCATTGAGCATTAACTGATCGGGCTGAGAGATAGCTAAAGCCTCCCATATCCAACGTATCTGAACGCATATTTTTTAAAGAAAGCGAAACCGCCTCACCAGATGCCGCGCCAATTTGAAAAGATGACTGACCAAATGAACCATTAAGTAACCGTCTTCCGGCAAAAGAGGTCGTTTCTGCAATGCGATTAATTTCATCATCCAAAGCGGTCATCTCTTCTTGCAGAGCTTGCCGTTCAGCATGGCTATTTGAACCATTCGCCGATTGCAGCGACAAGTCTCGCATTCGCTGCAACAAGGATGTGGTTTCTTGCATAGCACCTTCAGCGGTCTGCATGATAGAGATACCATCATTCGCATTACGCACCGCAACATCCAATCCGCGCATTTGCGTCGCCAGACGGTTAGTAATTTGTAACCCTGCCGCATCATCTTTAGCTCGATTAATTCGAAAACCTGAAGATAAACGTTCTAACGATTGGTTTAGCCTTTCCGTAGCGTTATTGAGATGACGCTGAGTCATTAACGCAGAAACATTGGTATTCACCGTCATTGACATTCGGTATGATCACTCCCACTTAACGGTTACTTTGACGTAACTCCGTTATCGACCACTCATGAAAAAACTTGAAATAAAATGCCGGACGAAAGCCCGGCAGAAAGAAGGGAAAATACGGAACCTACTGAATCGTTAATGCCGCTAGCATCTCTTGTGATGGCGCAAAGAAATACGCCCCTGTGACGGCATGAGTAAAGCGTAATAACTGATCCGTTTTACCATCGGTAACACCATACATGCTTTCCAGCATTACCTTAAAATTATGCAGTGTTTGGCAGTAAGCAATGAATAATAAGCCGTGTTCACCACTGGCCGTCCCATAGGGGAGGCTATGGCGAACAATTTTCAGCCCCCTACCTTCTTCTTTAATATCCACGCGCCCAACATGCGAGGCTGCGGGTACCTGTTCGAGTTCAACGGAGTCTGGCTTGGTTCGGCCAATCACTTTTTCCTGTGCCGACACGTTCAACCTGTCCCAAGCAGGTAAATTATGCACAAAGCGTTGCACCATCACATAGCTACCACCTGCAAATTCACCTTCAGGAATAATCGCCACCTCTCGACGCTGTTCATCTGTTGGATTCTCTGTCCCATCGATAAAACCGGTCATATCTCGGGCATCGAGATAACGGAAGCCATAAGTTTCGTCGACCACATCAACCGCATCAGCCACATGGCTTAAACATTTACGCATGACATAAAACAGCAGATCATGCCGTTTGGAATGGCAGTGGATGAGCACGTCTACATCGGTACTTGGCGCTTGTATTTCTCCTTCACCAAGCACAGGAAAATCGATTAACTCTTCAGGCATTGGAGCATTTACACGCTGCCAGAATGGCTTGCTAAAGGCCAGAGATAACGTCAGTTCCGCCCCTGGTTGTGTACGATTAATCTCCTCCACTAATGCGGGAAGTGCTTGTAATTGTTCCAGTACCTTTGCATGGTGTTGTTTAATCTTCAAAATGCTGTACAGAGCAAACGGCTCTGCATCTGGTAAAATGGCTGACTGTGGCATTGACATAAGGCATCCTCACTTTGCTTTTTTACACAGTGTAATCGAAAGATAATCTATGGTTTTGATGCCGATCATAGCTTCTCTGCAACTCTGCATCCCTCTCCTGGTAAATGCGCAGAAGATGAGAAAGCATCAAAGCAGTCTTTTACTCGCTGACTACGAGCAAGATACAAGAAAAACCATAATAAAATTAATAATGTCAAAGCGTTAGCCCACTGAAAAACGCCGTGTTGCAGATAAATATGGTAGAGTGTTTGTCCCCCTTGAATGACTAGCGTTAACAAAGTTAACGTTCGGCCCCAAGCAACCCAAAGCCAAACATACCAACGTTTAATGTGCCTTAAATGAATCAGCCACATCAGGATCATGCTCGGTAGCCCAGCCACTAACCCTACGTAGAGCATTTGTGTATCTGGGTAGATAAGGCTAAGAATCGTAGGGCCATGTTCACGACTCACGCTAGCCAGAACTAACACCACCCAAGCTCGAGCTAAAAATAGCCACCCTAGCCAAAGCCACAGAGAAGCCTTCAAGTAACCATGTGTATCATAATGTTCAAAAGAATAACGCATCATATTGGGTCGATGGATAAAATCACTGTCAATACTTTAACGTAATCATTAGAAATAACCTACTCCCACGAGAGGGGTATTCTCTGTTGCTTGCTGAATAATTGAATGCCTTGTCGTTTGAGAAAAAGAGTCACAACATGCTAATCTACTGGGAAAATAGAAGGATTATCCATGAAAAAAACCACCGTCCCCTCTCCACAAACGCAACAAGAAGCGATGTCAATCGCCAAAGCTACGCAAAAACCAGGTCAAACCAAAGAACAAACTAAACTGATTGCACAAGGCATAGAAAAAGGCATTGCGTTATATAAGAAGCAGCAAAAAGAGAAAAGCCGACAAGCAGATAAAGCACGTAAAAAATTATTGAAAGAGCCAGCAAAACCAAATGATAACCATGTACCTGTATTCGCAGCGACCTCATCTCCATCTTTCTCTAAACGAATGATATTACCTTGGATCTTACTCATCATTAGCTGGGCCGGATTTCTATTATTTCTGTATTAATCTATTATTTCTGCATTAAGGTGTTAAGCGCAGAATCATCACACCATGCCACGGCGACATTCACTTTTGTCGCCCCCTACTAAGGTCTGTTGACCTTAGCGATGCTATGCTGACCATCCAATCTAACTAACGAGCGTTTTTATGATCATAAATTCGCACGGTTATTTCTACTCGCCGCTTGTTCCAGCTTCACGACGCTTAATCAACTTGATTAATAACAGGCAAAAATTGGAAACGATACCAAAAAAAAACCAAACGCAAAAAAAAGCAAATAAAAAATAACTAACTGATAAATAAAAAATTAAAAATCAAATGGCCACTAATTGGCTAAAATGTGATCCCAACATCATCCAGTTAAAATGGAAACGTTTACAATCTTGCGTAAAATATACTTAGCATTAGGAACAAAATGATGTCCCACATACAAAATGGTTTGAGTTTTATCGACATTATGGTGTTTGCAATCTATGTTGCTATCATCATCGGTGTCGGCCTTTGGGTATCCCGCGATAAAAAAGGGATAGAAAAAAGTACTGAAGATTATTTCTTAGCTGGGAAATCTCTTCCTTGGTGGGCAGTCGGAGCCTCGTTGATTGCTGCTAACATTTCTGCCGAGCAGTTTATTGGGATGTCAGGTTCGGGCTTCTCTATCGGCCTTGCGATTGCCTCTTATGAATGGATGGCAGCCATTACTTTAATTATCGTGGGTAAATATTTCTTACCCATTTTTATTGATAAAGGCATCTATACCATTCCTGAGTTTGTCGAGAAACGTTTCAATAAAAACCTTAAAACCATTTTAGCCGTCTTTTGGATCGCTCTTTATGTATTCGTTAATCTGACTTCTGTCCTTTATCTCGGTGGCTTAGCTTTAGAAACCATCCTCGGTATTCCATTGATGTATTCGATTGCAGGACTTGCACTCTTTGCACTGGTCTATTCGATTTATGGTGGTTTGTCAGCCGTCGTGTGGACAGATGTTATTCAAGTATTCTTCCTTGTGTTAGGTGGCCTACTTACCACATATATGGCCGTCGGCTTTATCGGTGGAGACGAAGGTTGGTTTAGTGGATTATCACAAATGGTAGATGCAGCACCAAACCACTTTGAGATGATTCTCGATCAAAGTAATCCTCAATATATGAACTTACCAGGCATCGCGGTACTTATCGGTGGGTTATGGGTTGCAAACCTATACTACTGGGGATTTAACCAATACATCATTCAACGCACTTTGGCAGCAAAATCAATTCAAGAAGCACAAAAAGGGATTTTATTTGCTGCTTTTCTAAAATTGATTGTTCCATTTTTAGTTGTGATTCCTGGTATTGCCGCTTATGTCATCACCAATTCGCCAGAATTAATGGCTAATATGGGTGAACTTGCGATGCATAATATTCCTACCGCAGCACACGCGGATAAAGCCTATCCTTGGTTAACACAGTTCTTGCCTGTTGGTTTAAAAGGCGTGGTCTTTGCGGCACTTGCAGCAGCGATTGTTTCCTCACTCGCTTCCATGCTTAACTCAACAGCAACCATCTTTACGATGGACATTTACAAAGCATATATTGCGCCACAAACGGGCGATCATAAACTGGTAAATGTGGGGCGTATCACGGCTATTGTCGCCTTGTTTATTGCTTGCTTAATCGCGCCAATGCTCGGTGGTATTGGTCAAGCATTCCAATACATTCAGGAATATACAGGCCTAGTTAGCCCAGGCATTCTAGCCGTATTCTTACTGGGTCTATTCTGGAAAAAAACCACCAGTAAAGGAGCTATCACTGGCGTTGTTCTTTCTATTCCATTTGCTCTGTTCCTTAAATTTATGCCAATCAATATGCCATTTATGGATCAGATGCTATACACCTTACTCTTTACGATAGTGGTGATTGCCTTTACCAGCTTGAGCACATCGGTAAATGACGACGACCCGAAAGGAATTACCCTGACATCATCAATGTTTGTCACCACGAAAGGATTTAATATCGCCGCCTACGCGATTACCATTATACTTGCCGTTCTTTATACCATTTTTTGGTAAGCTTCCTCGGCCAGACTATAAAGCCCCGCTTCACCAAGGGGCTTTATCCCATCAAAGTGAGTGAAATATGCACCAAGAATTACTCCCTAATATCGTGTCATTCTTACAGTCCATTACACCTTTTGAACAACTCAAACCTGATATTCTTAATCAAATAGCAAAATCCGTCGACATACTCTACCTTGGTCAAGATGAATACCTCGAAGCAACACCAAATTCAGAACAGCACTTTATTTACCTCATTCGAGCTGGTGTAATTGAACAACGGTACTTAGATCATACCCTGCGTTCAAGGTTAGGAGAGTACGATATATTTGGCTTTAGTTGGCAAACGGACGCCCAAGCGCTTTATCATGTGATCGCGATTGAAAATACACTGCTTTATCGCATCAATTATGACACTTTGTTTACTCTTGTCTCTGCCTATCCTGACGTTGTAGCTCAATTCTCGCCCAATATCCCCACTCGACTTTCTCATACACCAAAGACAACGTTATCCACTCAAGCTAAAGATATTTTCTTACTCCGCGTCTGTGATGTACTTAATCGAAATATCCTTATCGTCGCCCCTGAAACAACAATCCAACAAGTCGCATATCGTATGCACAATGAACTACGCAGCCCATGTGCTGCCATCGTTGATAACAAAAAATTGATCGGCTTGGTCACAGATAAAGACATGACGAAACGAGTCGTCGCACAAGGGTGGGATATTCAGCGCCCTATATCCAGCATCATGACGACCGACTTACATACCGTTCATGATGGCGATCTGGTTCTCAAAGCTACTGAATTAATGATGCAATACCACATTCAAAACATTCCAGTGATTGATGCCAGCCAACAAATTATGGGCATCATCACACCGCAGCAATTAATCCAAAAACACAGTATTCAAGCGATTTTCCTAACTGAAAAAATCACTCACGTTGACTCCGTTCAGTCACTGATTGCTCTGTCCCATGAACGCGATGCTATCTTTGAAGCGCTGGTTGAAAATCAGGCTTCAGCAAGTATTGTGGGGCAAATGATGGCAATGATATATGATGCTTTTACTTGTCAACTATTAAAATTAGCCGAAACACATTTAGGCTCAGCCCCCTGTGCCTATGCTTGGATTGTAGCGGGTTCACATGCTCGCAATGAAATTCATCTCAGCTCAGACCAAGATAATGCGCTTATTTTAGACGATTGTGTGACAGATAAAGACCGAATTTATTTTAGCCATCTCGCCATGTATATGTGCAAAGGTTTAGCCGAATGTGGATACTCACTTTGTACAGGGCGTTTTATGGCCGTCACTCGTCAGTGGTGCCAGCCACTAAAAGTCTGGCAGGAATACTATCGAAAGTGGGCCAGAACACCAGAATATGATCAATTGCTCAAGCTTAATGTGTTTATTGAAATTCGATATATAGCAGGTGATAAATCACTATTTGATCAACTCGACACGTATCGACATGCACGAATTACCCACAATAGTAAATTGATGGCCGCCTTAGTCTGTAATGCGCTAAAAACACGCCCACCATTAGGGATTTTCAACAATCTGGTGTTAAAAAAAGATGGCAACAGCGGTGAGAAAACTCTTGATATCAAACATTCGGCGATCAATTGCTTAGTCGATATGGCAAGGATTTATGCCCTCAATGAGGGAGGTCATATGTTAGATACTGAAACGAGATTAGCGTTTGCCCATCAAAAGTCACAGCTCAGTGATAGTACCTATCAAGACTGCTTAGGTATTTATCAGTATTTAACCCATTTACGTCACCAACATCAGGTAAAAGCGTTACAAAACGGGCAAGAAATCAATAACAAACTTCTCCCTAGCCAGTTTGGAAGTTTCGAAAGGCAACATCTTAAAGATGCTTTTCGTATTATTTCAGGCCTTCAAGAGGCGATGCGTATGAAATTCGGTCAATAAAACCATGCTATTTTCATCCTCACCATTAAAATGTCTGGCCAAGCAACGCCTGCAAACCATTAAACAATGCGTCAATTTTCCCCCAGCAATAGATCAATTGCTGACGTCACCGCTTCCTTTACCTGATGATGATGTACGTCAACAAACCTTAATCGCCTTAGATTTTGAAACGACAGGATTAAATCCTAAACAAGATCAAATCATCAGCATCGGCTGGGTGCCGATTATACAAAATGTCATTCAATTATCCGGCGCTCAACATTTTTTAGTGAAACCGTTATCACAAAAAAATCATCAACAAGCGGTTATTCACCATATACTGCCGGAAATGCAACAACAAGGGATACCACTTAAGCAAGGAATTGATATATTATTCCAACAATTAGCCGGAAAAGTGTTATTAGCTCATGGTAGTGTTATCGAACGTCAGTTTCTCGCTCATTATATCCAACAGCAAGGTTGGCCTAGTCTGCCCTTAATTTGGTTAGACACACTAAAAATCGAACAAACATACCATCGATACTCTTGGTGCTCCCATGCGCGAGTAAAGCAAGATTGGCGCTTAAGTTATCTTCGTAAATGCTACCACTTGCCTGATTATCAGGCACACCATGCACTCTCCGATGCAATCGCCACTGCTGAGCTTTATCTTGCCCAGTTGAAACGGCTATTTGCTAAAGAATACATTCCTTTAGAGACGCTAATGAGAGCCTCTCTTTAGACTAACTTGGTAGACTCACCAACCAGTCAGGTGAGTGTGCTCATCACGATTAAAATAAAGGCTCATGACCCATGGCTACAATTAAAGATGTCGCAAAAGCGGCTGGCGTATCCGTTGCTACCGTTTCACGCGTGGTTAATAAATCCCCGAAAGCAAGTCAATCGTCAATCCAGGCCGTTACGGAAGCGATGAAAGCGCTCGGTTATCGACCCAATGCCGCCGCACGTGCTCTAGTGAGTCAAAGCACCAATACCATGGGGGTTTTAGTCTCTGATGTTTCTGATCCTTTTTTTGGTACTTTAATCAAAGCCGTTGATACCATTGCCCGAGAAAATGGCAAGCACCTGTTGATCGGTAACGGCTACCATAACTCACATGATGAACGGCAAGCCTTAGAGTTATTGATCAACAATCGTTGTGATGCGCTCGTTATTCACGCTAAAGGCCTATCTGATGACGAGTTGATTCGTTACGCTGAAGAGGTCAAAGGGATGGTATTGATTAATCGTCATATCCCAGAGCTTGCTGAGCGCTGTATTTCCCTTGATAACCGCAAAGGATCATTCCTCGCGACAGAATATTTAATTCGTCACGGGCATTGTAAAATCGCCTGTATCGCCTCTTCCCACAATATCGAAGATACTGACGAACGTCTGCAAGGTTATCAAGCCGCGCTAACAGCCTATGGTATTGAGCTTCCCAAAAGTTATATCGAGTACGGCGATCCCAATAGTGATGGCGGCGAAATCGCCATGACCAACCTGCTAACCAAGTCATTAGAGATAACTGGAGTGGTGGCCTATAACGATCACATGGCAGCAGGGGCATTAGCGACATTAGAGCAAAATAGCATTGAGGTTCCGAATCAAATCTCTATTGTTGGCTTTGATGATGGCTTAATTGCTCGTTTTGTTCACCCAAGCCTAACGACCATTCGCTACCCAATCGAGATGATGGCGGAACGCGCCGCCCGTTTGGCTTTGGCGCTATCACGTGATGAAGTGATTGAAGAAGAAACGGCGATATTTACTCCAACGCTAGTGCGTAGAAACTCGGTTGAACGTCGTTGATTATCGATAATTCACCAATCGAACACTCCAAAACCCGCTCGGATTATTGAGCGGGCTTTTTCTTTGAGCACTTGTCGAGACGATATGGATTCTAGCTCAAGGCTTCGTTCGGTTTTGTAGACTTCACGTCAACGCCTGCCGCAAATTCCCAAGCTAAAATTCAAACTGATAAGTAGTTTGATGCTGGTAGCCCCCCTCAGCACTCAACATTCCACGGTTAAGTCCCCATTGTGGTTGGTTTGGCCCGTCTGGAAAGTATTGTGTTTCCAATGCTAGGCCATCGTAGCGTTCATAAGTTTTACTTGCACCCGGCGTACCAGCTAAGAAATTACCTGAATAGAACTGGATGGCAGGTTTGGTGGTTTTCACCTTCATCACCACATCTTCTTTTGGTGCAATTAAAACTGCGGCGACTGATACCCCATCGGTCACTTCAGGCATGAATACAAAGGCGTGATCGTAGCCACCAGCAGTTTTCTGATCTTGCTCTGCAAGAAATTCTTGGCCAATCAATTTGGGCTCGGTAAAGTCGAAACTGGTGCCCGAAACTGGCTTTTGTTCACCAGTAGGAATTAACTCCGCATCTGTTGGCAAATAATGCCCAGCGTTAAGCTGTAAAGTATGATCCAAACTTTTTGCACTACTCGCCTCTCCGGCTAAGTTAAAATAAGCGTGATTGGTTAAATTAACAGGGCAAGCCTTATCCGAATGAGCTTCATAGTTGATAGCCAGTTGGTTCTCATTCGTTAACATATAAGTCACTTTAACATCCAGATTACCCGGGTAGCCTTGGTCGCCATCTGGAGAGTGAAGCGCAAACACAACTTGTTGTGTTTGCTGCTTCACCACTGTCCAACGTCTTTTATCAAACCCATCCCAACCACCATGTAAGGAGTTTTCACCGTTATTAATACCAAGTTGGTACTTCTCTCCGTCTATCTCAAACTGCCCTTTCGCAATTCGGTTAGCAAAGCGGCCAACAATGGAACCGAAGTAAGCGTCTTGCTTCATGTGTTCAACCATATTTGGTGAACGCAACAACACTTCACGGTTTTCACCATTTACCGGTAATGTGCAACTCAACCACGTCGCACCGATATCCATAAACGACGCCGTCATACCATTTGCGTTAGTTAGATGAATCAGATTCGCAGTTTGGCCATCAAACGACGGCATTTGCGCCATCGCTTGTTCTAGTTGTTCAAAATAGATTTTCATCGTCAGTCCTTACAGCACTTCAACTAAACCGGCACCATTTTTGGCTTGGCACACATAAATCGACGCTGTTAAGCCCGTTGCTGCTTGATATTTTGCTTCAACCGTTGCTTTTACTTCATCGACTAGCGCTGGCGGAACGAGGGCAACAATACATCCCCCAAAACCACCGCCTGTCATGCGCACGCCGCCTTGCTCTCCGATCACCGCTTTGACTATCTCCACCAGCGTATCGATCTCTTTTACGGTAATTTCGAAATCATCGCGCATTGAGGCGTGAGACTCGGCCATCAGCTCGCCCATACGCTTCATGTTGTGTGCTCGTAGCGCTTGCGCCGCTTGCACCGTACGATCGTTTTCTGTGATGACGTGACGAGCACGTTTTGCCACCATTTCATCCAGCTCAGCCACTTTCTCGTTGAACTGCTCAATCGTCACATCACGCAACGCTTTCACACCGAAAATGCGTGCCGCTTGTTCACATTGCTGACGACGCGTATTGTATTCACTGTCGACCAGACCACGTTTTTTGTTTGAGTTGATGATCACCACCGCCATCTCTTCCGGCATCGATACCGCTTCGGTTTCAAGACTACGGCAATCTAATAGCATCGCATGATTTTCACGCCCTTGCGCTGAAATCATTTGATCCATAATGCCGCAGTTACAACCGACGAATTCGTTCTCGGCTTGCTGACCGTTTAAGGCAATTTCCGCTTGGCTGATCTCAAGATTGAACAGCACTTTAAACGTTTGACCGATCACCACTTCCAATGCCGCCGATGAGCTCAAACCCGCGCCTTGAGGCACGTTGCCGCTGACTGAAATATCTGCACCTGTGAACGAGTAACCGCGTGCAAGAAGGCACTTCACCACGCCGCGAATGTAGTTCGCCCACATTTTATCTGGCCGGAAGGTAATGGCTTGCGTGATATCGAATTCATCCACTGCGTTGCCGTAATCGACCGAGACCACCCGCACGATATTGTCTTCACGCTTTGCGGCTGCAACCACGGTTTGGTAGTTAATGGCACATGGCAACACAAAACCATCGTTGTAGTCAGTGTGCTCACCAATCAGGTTCACACGACCAGGCGCTTGGATAATATGGCTTGGCACGTAGCCCAACACTTGCTCAAATGACGCTTTCACATTTTGGATAAGTTCAGACATAAGGATATTCTCTTAAAATAGTAATTTGATGTCGGATAGCGCGTTGAGCCTAATTTTCTATCGGTAAAGTCGCGCTATCCCGTTATTCGTAATCAGTCCAATTTAAAGACTTATACCCAAACAACTTGAAGTTGCAGGTAGGCGGCAAATGAGTGACAAACTTGTCTGGAACAAATTTGAACAGCCGTAGGCCTGGCCTTTGGTGAGCGCCACGGATGGCTCTCATCATCCCCATGAGCATAGATATGCTATGTGATTGGGGTGAACGAATGCAGCCAATACCGCTGCAGCTTCAAGTAAGAAGGGTATAGCATTCTTTGTAATGGACATCACTCACATCGCGCAGACGCTGCGCCGCTTGCTCGGCGGTGAGATCACGTTGGCTTTCTGCTAGCATTTCGTAGCCCACCATGAACTTACGAACTGTGGCACTGCGCAGGAGTGGCGGATAAAAAAGTGCATGAAGTTGCCAATGGTCAATGTCAGTGCCTTGTTCAAAAAACGGCGCGTAATGCCAGCCCATCGAGTAAGGGAAAGAGCATTGGAATAAATTGTCGTAACGGCTGGTCAGCTTCTTGATCGCTCGCGCTAAATCGTCTCGTTGCTCATCGCTAAGTTCGCTCATGCGACGAATGTGCGTTTTCGGCAACAACATGGTTTCGAACGGCCAAGCCGCCCAGTAAGGCACCACCGCCAGCCAGTGTTCGGTTTCCACCACGATCCGTGAGCCGTCTTTGAGTTCCGCTTGTACGTAATCCACCAGCAAGTTGCTGCCGTGTTCTTGGTAGTACGCTTTTAGATTGTGCTCTTTGCGCTCGATTTCATTGGGTAAGAAGCTGTTCGCCCAGATTTGACCGTGTGGATGCGGCTGAGAACAGCCCATGGTTTCGCCTTTGTTTTCGAAC
>NZ_NBUS01000042.1:249575-279295 GCF_002749895.1 Vibrio fujianensis
CCTGAACCCAAACGTACTCTTTGCCTAGCTCTTCAATTTGCGCATTCCATGTATCAATCACACCACGAATTTTATCCACTGGCAGCTCCGGTAAGGTTTTGCTGTGATCTGGCGAGAAGCAAATCACGCGACTCAAACCACGCACGCCTTGGGTTTTAAATAGCGGATTGTCTGATTCTGGTGCATCTGGCGAGTCCACCATCAGCGCAGCAAAATCGTTATTGAACACATAGGTGCCTTGATAGTCTGGATTGATATCACCAGAGATACGTTCGTTGGTTGGACAAAGAAAGCATTTACCGTCATAACTTGGTAGCTCATCCAGAGCAGGCTTTTCATCTGCGCCGCTCCAAGGGCGTTTTGCGCGATGAGGGGAAACCAAAATCCATTGCCCAGTCAGAGGGTTGTAACGGCGGTGTGGATGGTCCACTGGGTTAAATTCAACATTTGACATCTTAACTTACTCAACTCTTCAAAATTCTTCAAACTCAGCTTCCCAAAACCGTGAGAAGCGCAGATGGCAACGCGGCGACTGCAATTACTCCGGGGAATAGCCATTAGGGTTGTTTGATTGCCAGTTCCAGGTATCGGCCGTCATTTCAGCCACCGTGCGTGTTGCTTTCCAGCCTAGTTCACGCTCGGCTTTTTCCGTGCTCGCCCAACATTCGGCAATGTCCCCCGGGCGACGCGGACACAGCTCGTAAGGCACGGGTTTACCGCAAGCGGCCGCGAACGCATCCACCATCTCAAGTACGCTCGAGCCTTTACCTGTACCTAAGTTGTAAATGTGCAAACCCGATGTTTCCCCCACCGATTTCAAAGCCGCAATATGGCCATCGGCCAAATCCATCACGTGGATATAATCACGCACGCCAGTGCCGTCTGGTGTTGGGTAGTCGTTGCCAAATACCGCGAGTTTTTCTCGGCGACCAACAGCGACTTGGGCGATAAATGGAATCAGGTTATTGGGAATGCCTTGTGGGTCTTCCCCCATACAGCCCGATGGATGCGCGCCAACTGGGTTGAAGTAACGCAGTAAGGTGATGCTCCAATCGTTTTCAGCATGGAACAGATCGCCTAAGCACTGCTCCACTATATATTTGCTGCGTCCGTATGGGTTGGTGGTTGCGCCTGTGGGTGAATCTTCGGTGATCGGCACGATTTCTGGGTCACCATAAACCGTTGCCGATGAACTAAAAACAATGCTTTTCACGCCCGCTTTACGCATGCTGCGCGCCAACACCAATGAACCATTGACGTTGTTGTCGTAGTACTCAAGTGGTTTCGCCACTGATTCGCCAACCGCTTTTAAGCCCGCAAAGTGGATCACCGCTTGAATATCGTGTTGCGCAAATACCGTATCCAAAAACACTTCATCACGGATGTCACCTTGGTGGAACGCAGGCTGTTTGCCAGTCAACGCTTCAATTCGGTTTAACACTT
Source organism: Vibrio fujianensis (assembly GCF_002749895.1). Lineage (GTDB taxonomy): Bacteria > Pseudomonadota > Gammaproteobacteria > Enterobacterales > Vibrionaceae > Vibrio > Vibrio fujianensis. The sequence continues at coordinate 251,019 of NZ_NBUS01000042.1, forward strand.
CCACGTTAGCGTTAGATAAATTATCAATAATGATGGGTTCAAGGCCCGCCTCAATCATCTGCACACAAGTATGGCTTCCGATGTAGCCCAGCCCTCCGGTAATCAAAACACTCATAAGCCCCCCCCTAACTCTTCAAATTGGCTTCAATGACAAGCAGTCTATCAGCAGATAGTGATGTTTTTCTGTGATAAAAGCCTCAAAGTGGAAACGTTTACACTAAATATACAATCTATTATAAAGGCATTTCATTTAATAAAGACAGAAAAAATAAAAACTCGCTAGAAAAATGATAAACGTTTACACAACAATAAGCCGTTCAAAAAGAAGAGAAGAAACAAATTAGAAAAAGGGAAATCACGTCCAGATAAGCAAAAAGCCAGCACTGCTGGCTTTGACTGATCATAGATTCACTTATCATACATCACGTTAACGACGAAATGATTATCGTCTAATTAAGGATGGTTTGATTAACTCGCGCTCACTTAAGCATGAAAGCCAAGGCTCGCGGCAATATCGTGTTTACGTTCGACAACCCACTGGCTATCAAATGGCCCCCAATCGGATAATCGATAATAACCATCATTATGACGACGTCCATCTTGAACAAAATTAAGTTCAATCCCGATCCCGGGCATCGCTTTAATCACATCCTGAATGGTGCGACGCGGCCATCCGGTTTTTTCAATCAACTTGGGGACATTAGGCCGCTCAAGGCTTTCAACCAATAAAGCCAAATATAAACGTCTTGCAAAAACAGGACTCAGTTCCATTGATACCTCCTAAATAGTGCAAGACACATTATTTCTGTTTTACCAGTAATTTTGTTGAGATAGATCAAGAACTTGCTAATCGAACCTTCTATCTAGTACTTTCTGGTACTTTTCTGTCTCTTTGAGCAGCGAGATTGATCATTCTCGATTATCTATCATCATAGATTGACTCATTCAGCGTTATGGCACCTTGTTTAGGTATCGTCTAGATATAATAAACAACAAAATCTACGGCTTTCATTTTGTCACTCTTCTCGCTTCCTGTTAGGATTCTCTACTCAAACAAGGTGCGATAAAAATAATCACCATCAATTTCAAAGGAATCATATGCTCATCACGCTTTACGGTATCCCGAACTGTGACACCATAAAAAAAGCACGCAAGTGGCTAGAAACACAGGCAATCGAATATCAATTTCATGATTACCGAAAAAATGGTATTACTCTCGAATTAATAAGCGAGTTTTTCCAGTCGTTAGGTTGGGAACACGTTATTAATAAACGGGGAACCACTTACCGCCAACTAAGCCAAGAACAAAAAGAGAAGCTAAATGAAGCCAGTGCCTTGGCACTTCTTCTTGAACAGCCAGCGATGATCAAACGGCCCATTTTACGTGTGCAAGATAGGCTCTATCTTGGCTTTAATGCTCAGCAATACAGTGAAATTTTTTCTTAAATACAAGGATTTCAAGGATGACAGACAGCCCAGTACTGGCACTTGCAAAAAATTTAATTAGCCGTGAATCCGTCACCCCCAATGATGCAGGGTGCCAACAAGTAATGATCGAAAGGTTAAAAAAATTGGGATTTACCATTGAAGAAATGATCTTTGATGACACCACTAATTTATGGGCTCGGAAAGGGACGGAAGCACCACTTTTTGTGTTTGCTGGACACACCGACGTCGTTCCAGCTGGGCCACTATTTGAGTGGCATACCCCACCATTTGAACCGACCGTCATTGATGGCTATTTGCACGGACGCGGCGCGGCAGACATGAAAGGCTCATTAGCTTGCATGCTGGTCGCGCTGGAGCGTTTTCTAGCACAGAACCCAACGCATAAAGGCTCCATCGGTGTCTTAATTACTTCCGATGAAGAAGGCCCCTTTATTAATGGTACAACCCGAGTTGTTGATACCTTAATGGCTCGTAATGAACTGATTGATATGTGCATTGTTGGTGAACCCTCAAGTACCTTAAAAGTCGGGGATGTTGTCAAAAATGGTCGCCGTGGTTCTATTACTGGCGATTTAAAAATTAAAGGGGTCCAAGGACATGTTGCCTACCCTCACCTAGCCCATAATCCAGTTCACCACGCTCTTCCTGCTTTGGCTGAATTAGCCACAACCATTTGGGATGACGGGAACAGTTATTTCCCTCCCACCAGTTTTCAAATTCCCAATCTTCAGGCAGGTACCGGAGCATCCAACGTGATTCCTGGAGACTTTGATGTTCAATTTAATTTTCGTTTTAGCACCGAGTTAACCGACCAAGAGATCAAACGGCGAGTACACTCCATTCTTGATGCTCATGGGTTAGATTACCAATTAAAATGGACCTTGAGCGGTCATCCTTTTTTAACCGATACCGGTGCCTTATTAGAAGCAGTGATTGATGGTGTGACTGAAGTCAATCACCAAGCACCACAACTATTAACAACAGGCGGTACTTCTGATGGACGCTTTATTGCCAAAATGGGAGCTCAGGTCGTTGAACTTGGCCCGGTCAATGCCACCATTCATAAGGTAAATGAGTGTGTCAGTATTGCTGACTTAGAAAAGCTGACCGACATGTATGAAAAAATTTTAGAGAAGCTACTCGTCCAATGATGTTACCAAAGCAATTAACAGGCAAAGTTGATGATCACCTAACCGCGGTGATCATCGGAGAAAAAGCCTTTTGGGTCCACCCTCAAGTCAGCCACGATTTACTGGCTTTAAAACAGGCAGCCAAACAAGCGGGCTTTGATCTCAATATTGCCAGCGGCTTTCGCTCCTTTGCTCGCCAGAAAAACATTTGGGATCGAAAAATGACCGGGAAATCGGCTGTTTTAGATGATCATAACCGCCCCTTAACGATATCGACTTACTCTGAAAAAGAAAAGATCTTGGCAATTTTGCGTTGGTCAGCTTTACCAGGAGCCAGTCGTCACCACTGGGGGACCGACTTTGATGTTTTTGATAGACGAGCATTACCAGAAAATGGGTTATTACATTTGGAACCGTGGGAATACTTACAAGACCATCAAGCCCCTTTTTATACTTGGTTAAAGGCTCATTTAAACGATTTTGGGTTTTTCTTCCCTTATCAAGGCCAGCATACTGGTGTTGCTTTCGAACCTTGGCACATCAGCCATAGCCATACGGCTGAATATTGTTTAACCTCACTCACACTCGAGGCACTTCACGCAGAGTTGATCAACGAGAGGTTTGAAGGGCAAGAAACGGTACTGCAAAACCTAGAGATGATCTACAATCATTACATCATTAATATCGCAAAGGCGAATTAATATGGACGTTTTACTCAACCCTTGGATAATTTCAATCATCGCGATGAGCGTAATCATCGGCAATTTAGTCGCTTTAAAATACCTCTCAAAAATTCGCTTTCATCGAAAAGAAAAAAGTGATTTAGATAAACTCAATGAGCTGGATAAAAAACTCCATTCCGAGTTACTTGACCAAAACACGACCGAAGAACCTACCACAGCGACAAATCAAACAATCGCGCCAGAGAAAGCGATAAATTCAAAAAAATAAAGGACGCACAAGCGTCCCCTTTATCTTATTAAGTCAATATTTTATTATTCAGACTGAACTATAGCTGACAAGACTGGAACCATTTCTTGTAACAGTTCTTGTTCAACTGGCTTACCTGCAGAGTTAGTGACATTAATCGATGTACGATTACCTAGATCACCAAATAAGAAAGTATAAGAGCCTGATTTTAAATTCATCGGTTTCACACCTATTTGATTCCAGAATTCATCATTCGGTGAGGCATATTTCGCTTTAACCGTTCCTTGCGACTGGTTACGTTCTTCAATGGTAAACCCCATACCGGGCATCAAATTCGGTAAGCGCTGCCATAAGACATCATAAGGTGTTCGAGCGATGATGACAGGGAAACCACTACGATCCGCTCCCATAGTTATCGGGATCTGTTTCACCAGTTCCTGCGCTCGACGAGCAGCTTCTTCACGTCGATGTTGATCATAACGGCTAGTCACTAAGTTGGTCATAAAGGTATTATAACGCTCTTTATTGACCTCGCTAATAGGGAGCGCTTTACCATTTTCACGCCAATCAATCAGGGATATCTTAAAGCCATACCGATTATTAGCAGCCACTCGCGTTAGTTGGTAACGACTTCCTAACGTAGCATCTTCATCTTGCGAGCTCCAATTGATCCAATCGGTTTCTAGCTTGTTATCACTCTGCTGAAGAACCTTTATGCCTCGCTCTTGTAACATGCTTAAGGCTGTTTGCCAGATAGTATCGACCTCATCTTGGCGAATCATCCATAAGATCACTTCACCATTTTTTTGTCGCTCTGCGCGAGCACCAGGGATAAGCTCAAGGATTTGTTGAGGAGGGCGTACATCAACCTCCCGTCCAACAGGCCCTGCAAACTCTCCAGCAGGAATCTCATAATGAGGATAATACTGTGGGGTTGCATCTTCCGGTAAAACCCAAGGGGTAATCGGTTTTGTGTCTAAGTAAGTAAAATCATTTTTTGCTTGGCGTCGTTGCGCCGGACTACTTGAACAGGCACTTAAAACCAAAACAGCCAGTGAACCCATAACCAGCTGGCGGGATAACTTCATTGAAACTCCTACATGGCTGAAACGAAAAGCTCAGCCCTATTGTTATCATTTTTTATAAAACACAAGCTTCGGTCATCGCTTTCGCTACCAGAGGACGAGCTTGCTCTGAAAGCTCAATTAGTGGTAAACGTAAATGACCGTCGGCGATTAAACCTAATTGTTGCGCAGCCCATTTTACTGGAATCGGGCTCGATTCAACAAAGAGTCCTTTGTGCAGAGGCATCAGACGTTGATTAATAATCTCTGCTTCTGCAAATTTTCCAGCCAAAGCCAGTTTCAACATTTTTGCCATATCCGCCGCTGCAATATTGTTAGTGACAGAAATGACCCCTTGCCCACCTAATTTGACAAACTCAAGCCCGGTAGCATCATCACCACTGAGTAAAATAAAGTCATTGCCACATAATTCACGATGGAGTGTAACTCGGCTCAAATCACCCGTAGCATCTTTGAGTGCAACAATGTTTTTTAGTTCCGCAAGGCGAGCGACCGTTTCAGGGCGTAAATCAACAGCGGTACGTCCCGGGACGTTATACAAAATGATTGGAGTGTCCGTTTCTTGGCTAATGGCTTTATAGTGTTGAAATAGGCCTTCTTGAGTCGGCTTATTATAATAAGGAGTGACACTCAAAAAGCCTTTTACTCCGGTATTATGTAATAAACGGCTAAAGGTGATCGATTCATGAGTCGCATTGGCTCCAGTTCCCGCGATCACAGGAATTTGACCCGCTGCAAATTCAACGGTTTTTTCTACAACCTTAACATGCTCTTCAACTGAGAGTGTTGCTGACTCTCCGGTGGTCCCTACCGAAACGATCGCGTCAGTACCGGCTGCGATATGATAATCTACTAATTTTTGCAAACTGGAATAGTCAACTTCACCATCTTGATGAAAAGGGGTTATTAACGCAACCATACTTCCTGAAAACATGTCTATCTCCCTAGATTGATAACTTTTGCATGGTACTGCATGGCACTTAAAAAAGACAAGGGGGGAAATCCGCTTAAACGGCGCATATCGGTGAATATTTATCAGATGTTTGATCCGACCAACTCTCTCCTCGCTAAAGCTTAGCGCCAGCAAGCATCCGGCTTTGTCAATCGCCCGTAATTTTATGCTTAGTCGTGAGTCAATAAACCCTAGCTTATTACGATTTCTCTATCATTTCATAACTGTGTTAACATACAAGAAAACATCAAATGAAGCGACACTATGACTCAACATCTTGTGATCACCGCTATCGGCTCAGATCGAGCAGGAATCTGTAATCAAGTAGTCCAGCTTGTTACACAGGCTGGCTGTAATATTGTCGATAGCCGCATTGCGCTGTTTGGAAATGAATTCACGCTGATTATGTTAGTCTCTGGCAATGCAAATAGTATTACTCGGGTTGAAACCACCCTGCCACTGTTGGGTCAGCAACAGGATTTGATTACCATGATGAAACGAACTTCTCCCCATCAACAGCAATCTAGCACTTATACCGTTGAAGTGTATATCGAATCCGATGACAAACTAGGGCTAACCGAAAAATTCACTTATTTTTTTGCTGAACGCCATATTGGTCTTGCATCCCTCAGTGCTCAAACCCTTCATAAATCGAAACTCGGCACAGAAATGGATCAATTCCATATTGCGATCACCGCTCAAGTTAATAGCGAATGTAATTTAATGCAATTACAAGAAGATTTTCAAATCCTATGCCAGCACTTAGACGTTCAAGGCGCATTAAATTTTATAAAAAACAGCCAATAAAAGGAAAGGAATTAATATGAATACTTTAACAGCAGGCTCTTCCGCTCCCGCCTTTGCACTGCCCGATCAAGACGGCAACACGGTTTCGCTTAGCGACTTTAGCGATAAAAAAGTGCTCTTATATTTTTATCCCAAAGCGATGACACCGGGCTGCACAGTACAAGCTCAGGGGTTGCGAGACAGCAAAGCCGAATTAGACCACTATAATGTTGTTGTGTTAGGCGTTAGTATCGATCCTGTGGCTCGACTCAATAAGTTCATCGCGCGTGATAATCTCAACTTCACGTTATTGTCAGATGAAGATCACCAAGTTGCCGAACAATTCGGAGTATGGGGAGAGAAAAAATTCATGGGGAAAACTTATGATGGCTTGCACCGTATCAGCTTTTTAATCAATGAACAGGGGATCATTGAGCAGGTCTTTGATAAATTTAAAACCAAGGATCATCACCAAGTCGTTTTAGACTATCTTGCCCAAAATTCATAGTCAGGAACACCTTTATTCCTCTTATGATAGATACATTTTATTGCTGCTAAGAAAAAGCCATCCGATCAATTAGGATGGCTTTTTTCGATAACGTTTTAACTTACCGATTCGCAGTATAAGACCACAAACTAGACGGTAAACTTACTTAAAATTGCATTTTGTTCACGAACATTTTCAGCTTGAACTTGCATTGCAATATTGGCTTCCTCGGCAGATTCTGCAACTTGAAGAGAAAGATCTTTAATTTTGACGGTGTTATTATTGATCTCTTCGGCAACAAGGCTTTGTTGTTCCGCAGCAGAGGCAATTTGCAAGTTCATATCGCTGATCTGCTGAATCGAATGCCGAATCCGTTGCAGTGCTGTATCAGCCAGTTGGGCTTTAGCAACCACATCTTCAGCTGTGGTTTTACTTTCATTCATCGCCACAGAAACCGAATTAGAGCCAACTTGTAATTGCTCGATCATCGTACGAATTTCAGTTGTTGATTGCTGCGTGCGTTGAGCAAGGGTTCTGACTTCATCAGCAACCACGGCAAAACCTCGACCAGACTCTCCAGCTCTTGCGGCTTCAATCGCCGCATTTAATGCTAACAAGTTGGTTTGATCAGCAATATCATTAATCACTTTCAAAATCGTTTCAATGTTGGCCGTTGCCGACTCTAAGCCACGCACTTCTTCGACCGCCATATCAATATGCGCCGATAAGCGATCAATAGATTCCGTCGTATCACTCACCACCGATGAACCTTCTTGCGTGGCTTCATCTGCCTCTTTAGTCGCCGATGCTGCACTTTGAGCATTATTAGCAACTTCGGTTGCAGTCACTGACATTTCATGCATTGCCGTCGCTAATTGCTCTAGCTCTTGCAATTGAGAGCGCATTGCCGAAGAAGACCCCTCAGCACTCCCTATCGTTTGCTCTGCTCCGCGCATAATTTCTTCGCCAATCGCTTTTGATTGTTGAATCTGCTGTTGCAAGATTTCGGTAAAAGTGTTGAACCCATGTGCAAGTTCAGCAAACTCTTTATCGGTATTGGTATTTAACCGTTTGGTTAAATCACCTTCTCCGGATGCCACATCCTGAATCGCGTTATTCAACACCCCAAGTGGGCGCATCAGCACTTTAATCAGAATGCTTAAGCCAATTACACTTAATATCACCCCAATTAAAGTATAAATAATAGAATTACTACGCAGCTTCGCCAACGTCGAAAAAGCCACCGATTCATCGATAATTGCGCCAACATACCATTTTTCATTAGCGACCTTACTAAAATAAGCAAGGTGAGGCTGCCCTTCTAATTCAATCTGTTGCATCCCGTCACGCAAGGTAATTTGAGGAAGGTAGCTCGAAAGCGGCTGTCCATTATTATTGATATCTGGATGAGCAATAGTAGTTCCGCTTTCAGTCACAATAAATAGATATCCGGCATCAAATAGGTTGGAACTGTTAACGAGAGCAGCAAGCTTAGTCAACTCTACATCATAATACATCGAGCCGATAAATTGCCCCTGAGAGCGAATCGGCGTACCGATAGAGATAATCATATTTTTTGTTGCAGCATCAACATAAGGGGCGGTCACTACCAGTGATTGCTGATTTTTCGCTTCAATATACCATGGGCGTCGACGAGGATCATAACTGCTGTCAGGGCTCCAGTTGTCATCATTTTCAATCATGGAACCATCGGCTTCGTAACCTAAACCGATCGATAAAAAGCTGCCTTTCAAGGTCGGTTTTTCTAAAACATCCTGCACGTATTGCCGATTCACAGGATCGAGTTCCAGACTTTCACTCATCGCTTGAGCTAAGTTTTTTTTACTGCTCATTTCTGATGCAACGGTATTTTTAACCCCCAATACCTGCTCTTTTAAACTATTTTGCACTAGCGCTTGAACTTCAGCACGTACCGTCGCCAATTGTTGCAAAGATAATAGCACCACAATAACCAACAAGAGCGCCGATGAAGCGGCTATAATTTTGTGACTAAATTTCATATTTCCCTCGACTCCCATTCCATTTTTATTGTTATGATTTCTATATCGCCAAGCCAAATGAAAACTTAAGAGATCACCTTAATTACTTTAGTTGATGATTACGCTCTATTCCTCATATTATTCGCTTAACAGGGTATTTTCATCATTACTGGGAAGTGCATGCCATACTGCTTTCACTAACGTTGCTAATGGAATCGCAAAAAACACCCCCCAAAACCCCCACAAGCCGCCAAAAACTAACACAGCAATAATAATAAACATGGGGTGTAAATTGACCGCTTCAGAGAAGAGAATTGGAACCAATACATTACCATCGAGTACTTGGATGATGGTATAAGCAATCAATAAAGTGTAAAACTGTGGTGTCATTCCCCACTGAAATAAACCAACAATTGCAATCGGAACAGTGACAAGAGCTGCGCCGATATAGGGAATTAACACAGAAAAGCCAACAGCTACGGCAAGTAAAGCGGCATAGCGTAACTCTAAAATAGCGAACGTGACATAACTGACACCACCAACGATAAGAATTTCTAACACTTTACCACGGATATAATTTGAAATTTGTTGGTTCATTTCCAACCAAACTTTGGTCGCCAGTTTGCGGTTTCTTGGTAAAATCCCACTGGCAACATTCAGCATTTCTTGTTTATCTTTAAGTAGGAAAAACACCAACATAGGCACCAAAATAAGGTACACCGCTAAGGTCGCGATACTGACAAGCGAAGCCAGCGACCCCTTAACAATCGATTCTCCCATGCTCAGAGCTTGATTCTTCGCATTATGAATTAAAGATTCAACAATCTGTAAATTGGCCAATTCAGGATAACGCTCAGGTAAACTAGCAATAAACGCTTGAAGGCCATTATACATATTGGGTATATCATTAATTAAGTTGACCACTTGTTGCCAAATTGTGGGAACCAATCCAAATAGGGCTAAAAACATTAAACCAATAAAGAGTAACACCACCAATACAACTGAAGCTGAACGAGGCATACCCAATCGACACAATTGCACAACAGGCCATTCCAATAAATAAGCCAGAACAATAGCCACCAATAAAGGGGCGATTAAATGGCCGAAAAAATAAATAATGATAAAGCCAAAAAAAAGAATCGCGACCAAACTGACGGCATGCGGGTCGGAGAAGCGTCTTTGATACCAACGGTTCAGCATTTCAAACATCGAGAAAGGTCTCCTTTGAAACATATAATAAGAAATAATCAGCCTCAGATTGGCATTGATAGATAAAGCCCTGTTGCTGGAGATAGGATTGAATATCGCGAACTGAGCTAGCATCGCGGATCAGAATGGTGAGACTTGGCTTACCATAATCAAGCGTCAGGGTATGACGCTTTGCAAGTAATAACGTCATTGGGCATCGATGTTGGCGTAAATCAAGAATCTTGGGTTCCATTCTTCAGTTCAATCCTTAATATAGGCGTATCCGAGTCATCTCAGTATCTCGAACGAAACATCTTACGTAACTCCATGTATTGAGGTCACTTGGCTATGCTACATTGTATCGGCTTTTACTCTAGGTGCCATCGTTTTCTCTGAGTCACTATTAGCTTATATTGACTTATCATGGTCAGTTTATTTTTACTTTGATAGTGCCGATACGAAACCTATCGAAACGAGTAATGTCTTAGTGAAAGATGAATTCGGAGTTTTCCCCATAGTTATGATAATAAAATGGTCACGTTCACTAATCAGCCTTTGCTTAGCGACAACACTGAGTTTCCCATCGGCTTCTTATGCAGAGGTAACTAAAGTCAATAGTATTGAATTACCTGATATTGGCACCGTTGCCGGTTCAACCTTAACCATTGACCAAGAGCGGATTTATGGTGATGCATATATGCGAATGCTCAGAAACAGTAAACCCATTATCAACGATCCTGTCATTCATGAGTATATCGATACGCTTGGTCATCGGTTAGTCGCCAATGCCGACGATGTTAAAACTCCATTCACTTTTTTTATGATTCGCGATCGCAATATTAACGCCTTTGCTTTTTTTGGTGGCTATGTTGCCCTGCATTCCGGCTTATTGCTTCATGCTCAATCAGAAAGTGAGCTGGCATCTGTCATGGCTCATGAAATAGCCCATGTCACACAGCGTCATTTAGCTCGCAGCATGGAAGAGCAGGCCCGCCGTTCACCTGCGACCATGGCAGCCTTAGCCGGATCATTGTTACTGGCCATTGCCGCTCCAGAAGCTGGAATTGCAGCCATTACCGCGACAACCGCAGGCAGTATGCAAAGCCAAATCAACTATACCCGAAGTAATGAGAAAGAAGCGGATCGTTTTGGTATTGCCACCTTAGCGAAAGCTGGATTTGATGTTCAAGCCATGCCACGTTTTTTTGGTCGACTCGCTGATGAATATCGTTATGCGAGTACACCACCACCAATGCTTCTCACTCACCCACTACCAGAAGATCGCATTACTGATAGCCGAGCGAGGGCTCAGCAATATGCCAATGTACCTGTCGCTCCTTCACTCAATTATCATCTTGCTCGTGCACGAGTTGTTGCTCGCTACGCAGGAATTAGCAGTGATGCGGCTTTAGATTGGTTTACCCGTACCCAAAAAAAATCGCCAGAAAGCATCAAAGACGCATTTGATTATGGCAGAGCATTGGTTTATCTCGACACGAAACAGTACAAAAAGGCCGAACCTTTACTGCAAGCCTTATTAATCACCAGCCCCGATAATAATTTTTATCTTGATGCGATGACCGATTTGCTTATCGAAACGACGCGGACAAAGGAAGCACAACAACAGCTTGCTCAAGCTCTGCAACAAAAACCGAATAATCGGGTCTTAATCATTAATTATGCCAATGCGCTTATTAAAGGAGAAAAGTACGCCGACGCCACCCGATTATTACAACGTTATACCCATGATAACCCCAATGACAGCAATGGTTGGAACTTGCTTGCCGAAGCAAGTCACCATCAAGGAAATGAACCAGAAGAGTTGGCTGCTCGCGCCGAGCTTCTTGCTCTAGCTGCCAATTGGAATAAAGCGATTCAATATTATACTCAAGCCAGTCAATTAGCTTCATTAGGAAGCTTAGAACAGGCCCGTTATGACGCTAGAATCGATCAACTCATGGTACAAAGAGAACGATTTTTATCACTGAAATAATCTCAATGTTAGCTATTATGACTTATCATAATCACCTAAAGGAAATATTATGTCTGTTGTCATTTACCATAACCCAAGATGTTCGAAGAGTAGAGAAACGCTGGTCTTGCTTGAAGCCCAACAAATCAAACCAACGATTATTAAATACTTAGACACTCCACCCAATGTCGCCGAGCTAAAACAGCTGTATGCTCAACTCAACTTACCCAATGTTCGTTGCATGATGCGAACCAAAGAAGCACTCTACCAAACGCTCAACCTGGCAGATCAAAGCCTCTCTGATGATGCACTATTTCAGGCGATGGCCGAGCATCCAAAACTGATAGAACGCCCTATCGTTGTCGCCAATGGTCAAGCAAGACACGGGCGTCCTCCTGAGCAAGTTCTTGACATTTTATGAGTACACAGATCATTGTTCTCTATTACAGTCGGCATGGTAGCACCCTTGCTCTGGCTCGGCAGATAGCGAGAGGGATTGAGTCTATCGCCGGCTGTGAGGCCTTATTACGCACAGTCGCTTCACTAGATAACAGCCAATCACCGGCGTGCGATCCCATCATTCAACTCAAAGAACTTCAACAGTGCGACGGATTAGCGCTAGGCAGCCCGGTTTGGTTTGGCAATATGGCCGCTCCTTTAAAACATTTTTGGGATCAAACAACACCTTTATGGATCAATGGAGATTTGATCGATAAACCAGCTTGTCTTTTTACCAGCTCCGCAACCTTACATGGTGGACAAGAAACAACCTTGCACAGTATGATGTTTCCTTTGCTCCATCACGGGATGTTAATCGTTGGCATTCCCTACTCAGAGCCTAAACTTCATACCACTCGATCTGGAGGTACTCCTTACGGAGCCAGTTATGTTTCATCAGCAACATTAACAAACGATGAAAGTGAATTAGCTCGAAAACTAGGACAACGACTTGCACGTATTGCAAGTCAGCTCAAGGAAAGATCATGACCATCCCCTACTCTCCTCACACTCGCTTTGCGCGCTGGCTTGCATTGGGAGGCATACTCTCGCTCATCATTTGGATAACACTTTGGCAGTTAATCTGGTCGCCACATCCACATATTTCGCCAGTTGCTATCACCATTGGCTGGCTGATACCGTTATTATTACCATTACCGGGGGTTATCAAAGGAAAACCTTATACGCATGCTTGGGCAAATTTTGTTCTCATGCTGTACTTTGTACATGGTTTCACTCTTTTGTATGTCGATAATGGTGAACGCTGGCTTGCGGCAATCGAATTACTCTGCACCAGCAGTGCCTTTATCGGAAACACACTTTATGCGCGTCTACGAGGTAAAGAGCTAGGGTTAAAATTAACCAAACTTTCTGAACTTGAACGCGCTGAAAAAGCGCAGTTTAATCGTGACTAGCCATTCAAAGTAACTAACTATTCAAGATAACTAACTATTCAGAGTGACGAACTATTCAGAGTGACTAATCATTCAAGCGAAACAAAAAACCCCAGTGATAAAATACTGGGGTTAGGTTGAGTCATGATCAAAACTGATAGAGTCGATCTTTTACTCTTGCCAAGAAAAATACAGCGTGATCTCGTGGGGTTGTTCTGTTGCTTCTGACTCTACTTTTGCTGTTTCCTCTGACGTCTCTGATGCTGATGCCTCCGTTGTCGATAGACCAGAGTGAGCTTGTAGAGAAGAAGTTTCAATCAATGGCGCAGATCGTGTCGCTACCTGCCTCATTCTTAGCACTTCTTGTTCAAACTCTGTCTGACTGGCTAATAAATGGACATTAAACGTAACTTCATTTCCTTTAATTTTAACGACATCCAACGACGCAACCGAACTTAGACGATTTAATGCCTCTTCTAAGGTAAAAAAATCACGGGCATGATTAACGGGCTTAAATTCAACCAATAATTTTTGTGAAGACTCACTACTAACCAGTAGCGCACCTTTTTTAGCATAATAATCACTAACCTCATCAATCAAACTGCTGATAGCTTGTTCACCACTTGCTTGACCAATCAATGGGGTTTTCGGTGCCGTTAACATTTGTTCTGCTGGTTGATCATACAGCGTCCAGCGCAGGTTGGTTCCTTGCACTCGTACCACTAAAACCGCATCGGTTGGATAACGTTGGCTAGCGAAGCTGATCGGCTGAGTAAAGCCGCCCCATAAATCAGAAGTTTGAATACCTGTAATATCATCAAAATCGCCAACAGGAATAGTAATGGGCAATCCGCGCAGTTGGGCACTTGTTTTTAATTGTTGCATCAATGAGCTTTCAGAGTGTTCCCAATTAATGTAACGATCATAATTCGATTCTTCCACGACCCAAACCAAGACGTTGGTTCGTGTTTCCGGCCAAAAGGGTAATTGAGCCTGGGTTAACAAAGAACGGATATGAGGCGCACTAAACGTCATATTAAGGGTTTTATTCACACCTTGCTGGCCATAACTGATTTGATTTAGGTATTGTGCACTTTGTCGTAATGCTTTTCCGATCACCTCATTATTGACGGATTGCTTATCACCCGAGGTTCGGATAATAACTTCCTGCAAACCTCTCATTCTCGCATTTGCTTCCGCATCGCTTTGTTGCTCATCAAGCACAACCTCAGCTTGATAGAGATTGAGTTTAGATGAAGCAAGCCCGGAGAAACTCATTAATCCGATGATCAACACCAATAAGTAGCGCATAGTATTCCCATATCCTCACGAATGAGCGTTGATGATAAGCAACTATCCTATTTCGAGCAAGGCACCCTTCTTATATGCTTGTCAAATTTTCTCCAACTTTTCTGGCTCAGTACGAAATCGTGAAATCATAAAAACTTGATCTACTTTCCATGGCAATCGTTTGCAAAAGTGATAGAATCCGGCGAATTTTGTTCAGCATCAGGGGAAATACGATGAAAAATGCCATTCAAGGCGCACAGATGTTATTTGTTGCATTTGGCGCGCTGGTTTTGGTTCCATTATTGACAGGGCTCGATCCTAACGTGGCCTTGTTTGGTGCCGGTATCGGTACACTTTTATTCCAACTTATCACCCGCCGCTCGGTTCCTATCTTTCTCGCCTCTTCTTTCGCTTTTATTGCCCCTATCATGTACGGTGTTCAAGCATGGGGAATTGCGGCAACCATGGGAGGTTTAATGGCTGCCGGGACAATCTATATCCTACTAGGAGCGATTATCAAAGTTCGAGGCGTCGCGATTGTACACAGACTACTGCCTCCGGTTGTCGTTGGCCCTGTGATTATGGTTATTGGCTTAGGCCTTGCTCCAACCGCCGTCAATATGGCATTAGGAAGAACAGGAGATGGCTCTGCACAATTAGTTGAGGCACAAGCAGCTTTATGGATTTCAGCGATTTCTCTATTAGTTACGGTCGGGATGAGCGTTTTTGCTCGTGGTTTTTTCAAACTTATTCCAATTTGTGCTGGCATCGCCGCAGGTTATAGTACTTCACTTTATTTTGGTGTAGTTAGTTTTGTCCCCGTTCAGCAAGCAGCATGGTTTGCTTTGCCTAATTTCACTTTCCCTGAATTTAATATCAATGCCATCTTATTTATGATCCCCGTCGCCATCGCTCCAGCTGTTGAGCACGTGGGGGATATGCTGGCCATTTCCAATGTAACTGGAAAAGATTATCTGAAAAAGCCGGGGCTACACCGCACGATTGCTGGGGATGGAATCGCGACCATGGCCGCCAGTTTTATCGGAGCGCCACCGAACACAACGTACAGTGAAGTGACTGGCGCAGTGATGCTCACCAAAGCATTTAATCCTGTTATTATGACTTGGGCTGCTGTGACCGCTATTATTTTAGCCCTGGTTGGAAAATTAGGCGCTTTACTACAAACGATTCCCATTCCTGTCATGGGGGGAATTATGATTTTATTGTTTGGTTCGATTGCGACGGTTGGTCTTAATACCTTAATTAAAAACCAAGTCGATCTACATAAATCACGTAACTTAGTGATTGTTGCCGTTACATTGGTTTTTGGTATCGGAGGAATGGCTTTTGGCATCGGCGATTTCAGCCTACAGGGCGTCAGCTTATGCGGTATTGTCGCTATTATTTTAAACTTAGTTCTGCCGAATGATCTCGGTGAAAACCATGTGGTGGATAACACTCAAATCGAAGAGCATCAATAACCATTAATGCTCTTATGACTGCGATTTGTGCCTTGTATCGCTTTAGGATTCTTGGCACAAGTCGGCAAAACTGCCTCTGGTGAGTAGCGCTAAATCATTAGGGGCTAATTCAATTTCTAATCCTCGTTTACCCGCACTCACACACATCGTTGACAAATTTTTCGCACTGTGATGAATAAAGGTGGGTAATAATTTTTTTTGTCCTAACGGACTGATCCCCCCCACCACATAACCGGTTATTTTTTGTGCTACCTCAGGATTCGCCATTTCTGCTTTTTTTGCCTTGGCTGCTTTTGCCGCTAACTTTAAATTTAATTTTTGCGCGACGGGGATCACCGCGACCGCTAAATGTTTTTCTTCCCCATTAAGACAAAAAAGAAGCGTTTTAAATACTGTGTTAGGATCTTGCCCGAGTGCTTCTGCGGCTTCTAAACCATAACTCGCGTGGCTTGGATCATGCTCATATTGATGGATGGTGTGAGCCACTTTCTTTTTCTTAGCCAAATTAATTGCAGGGGTCATATCCCATCACTCCTTACACCCAAAAATAAAAAAACGAGCAAGGCGACCTCACTCGTTGTGACCGAACGACTAGTTAACGAATATCGATGGGGGCAAAACTTTTAATTAAATCATCTAAGTGTTTCATCTGCGCCAAGAAAGGTTCTAACTTATCAAGTGGTAGCGCAGAGGGGCCATCGCATCGGGCTTGATCTGGATTAGGATGCGCTTCAATAAACAACCCAGCAATACCCGTTGCAAGCCCGGCTTTAGCCAATTCGACGGTTTGCTCACGACGCCCTCCCGATGCGGCCCCTGATGGATCCCGCATTTGTAGTGAATGAGTCACATCAAAAATAATCGGGCTACCTTTTGAGGCCGTTTTCATAACCCCGAAACCCAGCATATCAACCACTAAGTTATCGTATCCATGGCAAGAACCACGTTCACAAAGAATAATCTTATCATTGCCACATTCAGCAAACTTCTCAACGATATTGCCAACTTGACCTGGGCTCATAAACTGAGGTTTTTTCACATTGATCACTGCGCCAGTTTTCGCCATGGCTTCGACTAAATCAGTTTGACGAGCAAGAAACGCAGGCAATTGAATAACATCCACCACATCAGCAACCGGCTGAGCTTGAGCTTCTGTGTGAACATCGGTGATCACTTTCACCCCAAAAGTCTCTTTCAATTCCTGAAAGATACGCATCCCTTTTTCTAAACCAGGGCCACGATAAGAATGCACTGAACTACGATTCGCTTTGTCAAATGAAGCTTTAAAGACATAAGGAATACCCAACTTGTCTGTCACTTTCACATAGTGTTCACAGATCTGCATAGCAAGATCGCGGGATTCTAATACATTCATCCCGGCAAAGAGTGTAAACGGTTTATCGTTAGCGACTTGAATATCATCGATGTGAACAATTTTTTGTTCCATATTTATTTCTCTTTGTGTGATTAATGCAACGTCACTGGGTGATAAGTGAGTGCATTCATTTGATTTTTTAACAATTCAACCGCCGGATCTTCAGGGCAATGTTGAATAAAATATTGGTAATCCGAGAGTGCAACCTGATGGCAATCCAACTGTTGATATATAAAGCCACGATCTCGAATTTCATACGGATCGTCAGGCACAAACGTTAACGCTAAATTGGTACATCGCAGAGCTAGAGTATACCGCTCTTCTCGCAGCAGTGCACTTTTCAATAATGCTAACCAACGGCCAATAATTGTTGGATGATCTGCAGGAGTCAAATGTTGCGGCTGTAATTGAGCTAATGGCCCCTTATGCCCCACCAACCAAGCATTTAAAACATGGAAAGAGACATACTCACCTGAAAAAGGGTTCAGATACAAAGGCTCTTCTTCTGGCCAACGGACTTCCAGTAAAAACTGAGTCGGAAACGTAATGCCACGTACCGGAAAATCGAGCTGCCGTGCAAAATAGAGTAATAAAGCCCCTAAACTTACCGGAATGCCTTGGCGGCGCTCCAATACCTTATCAATAAAACCATTTCGTGAATCAAAATAAGCGTCCCTATCACCACAAAAGCCCCATTGACGATAAAACAGCGTTAATAACGCCGCAAAACGTTGTTTCGGTTCAAGGTTAGTGGCTAACGCTTCCTTTGCCTGTTGCAATAATCTTCGTAACTCAGCCAGAGCCCATTCCACTTTCGTCTCCGGATTGATGGCTTTATTTAAAGCGAGAGCACCTTCGACTAGCTCCATCGCATCAAAATCTTCATCAAATAGGTTCAACATACCTTGCTCTAGTCCATAAAATTAACTAAAAAATATAGGAGCCTTACTCATCGCCACTTTACCGGCCATCACTAACCATCCCATCGCTCCGAGAAAGGCAAAAGTGCGCAATAACTTATTTCGACCAAATTTAAGTGCAAAAAAGCCCAATGCAATATACGCAAGGACACAGGTTAACTTATCGGTCATCCAAGGCGCAGCTGAGGTATAAGGGATAAACCCCGTGATCACGATTAACCAAATGCCGCTAAACAGGAGCAAGCTGTCATTAACATGAGGGAAAACCTTGAGAAATTTGTGCTGCAACCATGGTGAGTCCATCATCATGAGCAAATAACGAACCGTCAATAAAAAAGCACTGAGTGCAATCGTCAATAAATGGAGATGTTTGAGTCCTTCGTACATATTGTCCTCTTAAAAATCAAAATCGAGCCAATGTCACTCGGTCATTACCCGCATAATCTTGCTCTGTCGTTATGTCTTGATAGCCCAACGCTCCGAGAATCGCCCGCACCGCTGCACCTTGTTCACAGCCGTGTTCAAATAGCAGCCAACCGGCATCCAATAGATAATCTCTCGCGGTTTTTGCGATGTATTTAATATCGGCTAATCCATTATCTGCGGCAACCAATGCGCTTTTCGGTTCAAAACGTACATCGCCTTGGACTAAATGGGGATCGTCCGTCTCAATATAAGGCGGGTTGGAAACGATCAAAGCAAACTTTATACCGCCTGCTAGTGGAGTAAACCAACTTCCCTGTAAAAATGTGACATTGGTTATTTGCAAACGTTGGCTATTTTCTATCGCCAATTGCTGCGCTTCACGCTGTAGATCAATACCAATGATCTGACGTGTAGGTAATTCAGATGCCAATGCTAGCGCGATCGCTCCAGTTCCAGTTCCAAGGTCAAGAATCTGCCCATCAATTTGTTGCGACTTTTCAAGTGCTAACTCGACTAAACGCTCGGTGTCTGGCCGAGGAATTAACGTTGAAGGAGCCACTTTTAACGGCAATGACCAAAATTCTCGCTCACCAATAATATACGCGACCGGCTCTCCGCTCAGGCGTCGAGTTAAAAGCGCATCGAACTCAGATTGTTGCTCGAATGTGAGCATTTTCTCCGGCCAAGTTAATAAGTAAGAGCGAGGCTGTTGTAATACATGGCAAAGCAATACCGCAGCATCGAGCGACGGCGAATCACTGCCACTCTCCGCTAAGCGTGTCTTGGCTAGGGCTAATAATGCCCCAATATTCATCGACATCCGTTAATTTTGCTCAGCCAAGGCGGCTAATAAATCCGCCTGATGTTCTTGTATCACAGGATCCACTAAGGCTTGTAGATCGCCCTCCATGACTTCACTTAAGCGATAGACGGTTAAGTTAATACGGTGATCCGAAACTCGTCCTTGCGGATAGTTATAAGTACGAATACGGTCACTGCGATCCCCTGATCCCAGTAGGTTACGTCGGGTATCCGAAATTTCAGCCGCTCGCTTTTCTTCTTCGGCTTTAGCAATACGAGCCGCCAAAACCGACATCGCTTTCGCTTTGTTTTTATGTTGCGACCGTTCATCCTGACATTCCACCACAATACCAGTAGGCAAGTGAGTAATGCGAATAGCAGAATCAGTCGTGTTGACGTGCTGACCACCGGCACCCGATGAGCGGAAGGTGTCAATTTTTAGATCAACCGAACGAATTTCTGGTATTTCTGTTTCAGGGATTTCAGCCATCACCGCGACGGTACACGCCGACGTATGCACTCGGCCTTGAGATTCTGTCGCCGGAACCCGTTGCACACGGTGACCACCAGATTCAAATTTTAGAATACCATACGCACCATCACCACTGACTTTGGCAATCATCTCTTTATAGCCACCATGTTCCGCTTCACTGGCCGACATCACTTCAATTCGCCATCCTTTCTTCTCGGCAAATCGGCTATACATACGGAACAGATCACCAGCAAAAATACCCGCTTCATCGCCGCCTGCACCGGCTCGAATTTCTAAGAAACAGTTGCGATCATCATTGGGATCTTTCGGTAATAGCAGAACTTGTAGCTCGTCACTTAAACGTTCAATCGATGCTTTAGCAACTTTGATTTCTTCTTGCGCCATTTCACGCATTTCAGCATCGTCTTCATTGGCCATCTCTTCGGCAGCCACTAAATCCTCTTGGGCTTGCTGGTAAGCTTGGAAACATTGAGTAATTTCTTCCAGTTGTGAGTACTCTTTCGAGAGGGTACGAAATTTATCTTGATCACCGATTACGGTTGGATCACCCAATAAGTGTTGCACTTCTTCATAGCGCTCCACCAGAGATTCAAGCTTAACTAAAATCGATGCTTTCATAGTGTCTTCTTTATAAAAATAGGTAAGGAATGATAACTTATTGTGGGTCATCAAGACCCAAACTTTGCCTAATAATCGCAAGTTTTGCAGGCTCACCCTGCTCTGCAGCCATTTGCAGCGCTCGAGTCGGCGTATGAATCAATTTATTGGTCAACTTATTGCTGAGTTCGATCAACAATTTCTCAGCATCGCCACCAGCCGCCAGCGCTTGTAAACTCTTGCTTAATAGCTCTTCTCGAATCTCACTCGCCGCTTTACGATAGTCACGAATACTGTCAACCGCCTGTAAGGAACGCAACCAACTCATAAAATCAGCGCTTTCTTCACTCACAATCACTTCAGCTTGAATCGCTTCAATTTTTCGCTGTTGTAGGTTGCTATCGACGATCGACTGCAAATCATCGACCGAATAAAGATACGCATCATCCAAATCGCCAACCTGAGACTCAATATCACGAGGAACCGCAATATCAATCAATAAAATAGGCTGATGACGACGTACTTTAAGAGCACTTTCAACCATCCCTTTCCCGATAATGGGCAGTGGACTTGCTGTTGAACTAATCACAATATCCGCCTGCGCTAAATAATCGGGAATTTCATTCAACGTAATCACATCAGCATCAAAATGCTGTGCTAACACGTTTGCCCGCTCTAGGGTTCGGTTAGCGACCATCATCCGTTTACAGTGATGCCCAGCCAAGTGCTTAGCAACCAACTCGATCGTTTCCCCTGCACCGACTAACAACACGGTTGCATCAGCGAGCGATTCAAAAATATGTTTTGCCAAAGTACAAGCGGCATAGGCCACAGAAACGGCATTACCTCCTATTTCTGTTTCTGTACGTACACGCTTAGCAACAGAAAACGCTTTTTGGAATAGCTTTTCTAGTGCCGAATCCACCATATGGTTTTCTTTGGCATCTGCATACGCCTGTTTGACCTGCCCCAAAATTTGCGGCTCGCCCAAGACGAGTGAATCCAACCCACACGAAACGCGCATTAAATGGCGAATCGCCGCTTGCTCTTCGTGAATGTATAGGCTGGGTTTTAACTCCTCTGGATTAACTTGATGAAATCGCGCTAACCATTCAATCAACTTATTCTTACTGGCTGATTTCACATCACAATATAGCTCTGTTCGGTTACACGTAGACAGGATAACGCTCCCGTTTACATAAGGATGATCCGAGAGCTCGCGTAATGCTTCAGACAGCTTATCGGGTCCAAAAGCCACTTTTTCTCGTAACTCAACCGAAGCTGTATTGTGATTGATACCAATAGCAAGCAAGGACATCTATCGAGGATTCTCAGGTAAGAAATGGATTAAGCGACGAATTTTACTTGATGCACCAAATGATTGAAAGGGTCGGCGGGATTTGTTTTTCTGAGTTCGTGACATCAATGATATAGTAAGCGCGACTTTCAGACTTAAAACACGTAAAGTGAATCATCAGTCTCAACATATAAGTTGGTATCAATATAATAAAAGTGAGTACCAATACAGCAATGACTTGCCCTATCCCAATACTCATGCGATAGGTAAATACTCATAGGATAGAGAACTGGCGACACCTGACCACAAACGAGATAACAGATACGTTAAGCATGGATAAATAACGAAGACACTATGACCGCTAAAGCACAAATTTTTCTGTTGTTTTTTTTCATCATGACCTTCACTGGCTGTAGTACTATCTCGCAGCCGATAAGTGAGGTCCAATGGCAAACACATCAGGATCAATTAAAAAAAATCAAACACTTCCAACTGGTGGGAAAGTTAGGGTATCGCTCTCCAGAACAACGGCAATCCCTTCACTTTCAGTGGCAAACCGACAGCAACGGTACTCAGTTAAGGCTTACGACCTTTCTCGGACAAACCATTTTAAACTTGTCGTTCAATGAGCACGGAGCCCAGGTTCTGACTCATGATGATCGCCTCTATCAAGCGACCAGCGCTCAACAATTAGTTCAGCAATTAACGGGCTTAGACCTCCCCATCGAATTATTACAAGAATGGATATTGGGTCTACCATCCCAAGCCGATCAGTTTGATCTCAACAGCCATAATACGTTGGCTTGGTTAGATAAAACCATCGAACAACAGACTTGGCGAGTGAACTATCAGCGTTACCGTGAATACCCATGGCAACAAATAACCTTGCCTTTGCCTGAAAAACTCACACTATCCCAAGAGTCGACTTCTATTAATTTGGTGATATCTCAATGGACGTTAACCCCATGAATCCGAATTCCACGACTTGGCCTTCGCCCGCTAAACTCAATCTTTTCTTGTATATTAACGGACAACGACCTGATGGTTACCACGAATTACAAACTCTGTTTCAATTTCTCGATTATGGCGACCAGCTCACGATTACGCCAACGTCGGATGGTATCATTCAACTGACCCCACAACTGGCCGGTGTAACAGAGCAAGATAATCTTATTTGGAGAGCAGCAACTGCCCTCCAGCGTCAAACGGGCTGCTCACAAGGCGCTCGTATTCAACTCACAAAACGATTACCGATGGGGGGAGGTATTGGCGGCGGCTCATCGAATGCGGCAACCGTGTTGGTAGCTTTGAATTATATCTGGAACACTGGGCTAACCGATATACAACTAGCAAACATCGGGCTCACCTTAGGCGCGGACGTTCCGGTATTCATCCATGGAGCCGCTGCTTTTGCTCAAGGCGTTGGCGAACAGTTGCATCCGATTACGCTTGATGAAAAATGGTTTTTAGTTATTCGCCCCAAAGTCAGTATCGCGACGAAAGATATTTTCACCCATCCTGATTTATCGAGAAACACGCCAAAGCGTGATTTAGCGACCCTTCTCGCTATGAAATACGAAAACGATTGCGAAAAAATTGTCCGAATGCTTTACCCAGAGGTTGATAAGCAACTTTCATGGCTGCTACAATACGCGCCGTCAAGATTGACCGGGACGGGGTCTTGCGTTTTTGCTGAGTTTTTGAGCAAAAAAGATGCAGAAGCTGTCCTTGCCAGGCTCCCTGACGATGTCTCGGCGTTTGTGTCCCAAGGGCGCAATATATCACCGCTAAAAGAGACGCTGGCTGACTACCAATCAGCCCACACCCAACCTAATTAAAAACTGGACGCAACCCTGAGGTTTCCACCGTGCCTGATATGAAGCTATTTGCTGGTAACGCCACACCTGAACTAGCCCAACGTATTGCTGATCGTCTATACATCTCCCTTGGTGATGCTACTGTTTCACGTTTCTCTGATGGAGAAGTGGCAGTGCAGATCAACGAAAATGTTCGTGGTAGCGATGTATTTATTATTCAATCGACTTGTGCGCCAACCAATGACAACCTAATGGAATTGGTGGTAATGATTGACGCAATGCGCCGCGCTTCTGCAGGCCGTATTACTGCCGTTATTCCCTATTTTGGCTATGCTCGCCAAGATCGCCGAGTTCGCTCTGCACGTGTACCGATCACGGCAAAAGTTGTTGCCGATTTCCTTTCTAACGTAGGCGTTGACCGCGTATTAACCATTGACCTACACGCCGAGCAAATCCAAGGCTTCTTCGATGTGCCCGTTGATAATATTTTTGGTACACCTGTGTTACTCGAAGATATGAAAGCACGTAATTTAGAAGATCCCGTTGTGGTTTCTCCTGATTTAGGTGGTGTTGTTCGTGCTCGAGCAACGGCCAAAGCACTCGGTGATATTGATATTGCCATCGTTGACAAACGTCGTCCGCGTGCCAATGTTTCTGAAGTCATGAACCTAATCGGTGATGTTGAAGGGCGCGATTGTGTGATTGTTGATGACATGATCGATACCGGAGGTACATTGTGTAAAGCGGCTGAAGCTCTGAAAGAGCGCGGAGCTAAACGAGTTTTTGCTTATGCAACCCACGCCGTTTTCTCTGGTAATGCCGCGAAAAACATCAAAAGCTCAGTTCTCGACCAAGTCATCGTTACCGACTCCATCACCTTATCAAAAGAAATGGCAGCAACCGGAAAAGTTTCTCAGTTAACCCTTTCTAGCATGCTGGCTGAAGCTATCCGTCGCATCAGCAACGAAGAGTCTATCTCGGCGATGTTTAACTAAACGTTCACCCGTTCATACTATAATCACGCCTCATCGATGATGGGGCGTTTTATTTCTCGCGCACTGACCGCAAAGGCCATCTCGCCCTACGACTCTTTTCTATGCTATCATACCGCGCTTTTTCGTTTGCTAAGGGATCCAAACCTTGAGTCAACCAATTAAATTACTTGTCGGGCTAGCCAACCCGGGCCCTGAGTATGTTAATACTCGGCACAATGCCGGAGCATGGGTGATAGAAGAACTGGCTCGAGTACACCACTGCGTCTTGAAAAGTGAACCGAAGTTTTATGGTTTAACAGGCCGGATTATGGTGCATGGTGAAGATCTACGCTTACTGATCCCCACCACGTTTATGAACTTATCCGGTAAAGCCGTTGCTGCGATGGCAAAGTTTTATCAAATCAATCCAGAGCAGATCATGATTGCCCACGATGAGCTTGATCTCCCCCCTGGTATTGCTAAGTTTAAGCAAGGTGGTGGACATGGTGGTCACAATGGCTTAAAAGACACCATCAGTAAACTAGGCAATAATAAAGAATTTTACCGTCTTCGAATTGGCATTGGTCATCCGGGACATAAAGATAAAGTAGCAGGCTATGTGCTAGGCAAAGCTCCAAGCAAAGAGCAAGAGTGCATACTAGCAGCGGTGGACGAATCGGTTCGCAGCCTAGATATCTTACTCAAAGATGGCCTAACAAAAGCGCAAAATCGCTTACACACGTTCAAAGCTGAATAAGGTTACAAAGCATGGGTTTTAAATGTGGCATTGTTGGTTTGCCTAACGTTGGTAAATCAACTCTTTTTAATGCACTAACAAAAGCAGGTATTGAAGCGGCAAATTTTCCGTTTTGTACCATTGAACCAAACACAGGTGTTGTTCCGGTTCCCGATCTACGTCTTGACGCATTAGCAAAAATCGTCAAACCACAGCGCATCTTACCGACCACAATGGAGTTTGTTGATATTGCCGGTCTTGTAGCGGGAGCATCAAAAGGGGAAGGGTTAGGAAATAAATTTCTAGCCAATATCCGAGAAACCGATGCCATTGGCCATGTCGTACGTTGTTTCGAAAATGAAAATATCGTACACGTTGCAGGTAAAGTATCACCACTTGAAGATATTGAAGTCATCAACTTAGAACTAGCTCTGGCTGATCTAGATAGTTGTGAACGAGCCATTCAACGCCAAGTAAAACGGGCGAAAGGTGGTGATAAAGAGGCGAAGTTCGAACTAACCGTTTTGGAAAAACTGTTACCCGTTCTAACTGAAGGCGGCTCAGCTCGTTCTGTATCGTTAACCAAAGAAGAACTGGCAGCGGTGAGCTACCTAAACTTCCTAACGCTTAAGCCTACGATGTACATTGCCAATGTTAACGAAGAAGGATTCGAAAATAACCCTTACCTTGATGCCGTTCGGGAGCACGCTGAAAAAGAGCAAGCCTCTGTCGTGGCAGTTTGCGCCTCGATTGAATCAGAACTATCTGAATTAGAGGATGAAGAGCGGGATGAATTCCTCGCCGATTTAGGTATTGAGGAACCCGGATTAAACCGAGTCATTCGTTCAGGTTACGAATTGCTTGATTTACAAACTTATTTTACGGCAGGCGTCAAAGAAGTAAGAGCATGGACTATTCCTGTCGGTGCGACTGCGCCACAAGCTGCTGGGAAAATTCATACCGATTTTGAACGTGGTTTCATTCGTGCTGAAGTGGTCGGTTATGATGATTTTATCCAATACAATGGTGAAAGTGGTGCCAAAGAAGCCGGAAAATGGCGTTTAGAAGGCAAAGATTACATTGTCAAAGACGGCGATGTTATTCACTTCCGTTTTAATGTATAACTTTATTTTTCATCAAACAGCCAACCTCGCGTTGGCTGTTTTTCTTTTATCGATGCAATAATAATTGCAAAGTTGTATTGAGTTAAAAGCAATCACCTTGTCGCTTTACCCGCTGTTTTTGATCAGAAACAACGCTCTTTGTTTAAAAAAAACTCGAACGGTTGATTTAAGAGAATTTATTCAAAAAAACTATTGACGCTCTGAGGCCATATCCGCATAATGCGCACCGTTCTCAGCGATAAGGCAATACCTCATTGAGAACGGCAATGGTAAATAAAATACCCTTGTTTTGGCTACGTAGCTCAGCTGGTTAGAGCACATCACTCATAATGATGGGGTCACAGGTTCAAATCCCGTCGTAGCCACCATTTCCTAAATGCTCTTTTGTTCATTTAGAGTTTTTAGGAAAGATGCGGAAGTGGCGAAATTGGTAGACGCACCAGATTTAGGTTCTGGCGCCGCAAGGTGTGAGAGTTCAAGTCTCTCCTTCCGCACCATAATTAGGCCTGGCTTTAATAAAGCAAGGTGGCTGTAGGTCTATCGCCAAGCGGTAAGGCAGCGGCTTTTGATGCCGCCATTCCCTGGTTCGAATCCAGGTAGACCTGCCATTATTCCTTATGTTTCAATGTGTAAAAACCATTGGAACTCAAAGCGAGATTGTATTATAGTTTCTCGCTCTGAAAAGATGGCTACGTAGCTCAGTTGGTTAGAGCACATCACTCATAATGATGGGGTCACAGGTTCGAATCCCGTCGTAGCCACCATTATATTAAACGTTATTTATAATAAATGACGATTAATAATGAGACGCGGAAGTGGCGAAATTGGTAGACGCACTAGATTTAGGTTCTGGCGCCGCAAGGTGTGAGAGTTCAAGTCTCTCCTTCCGCACCATCGTCTCATTATGAATAAACAATTTGCGGAAATGGCGAAATTGGTAGACGCACCAGATTTAGGTTCTGGCGCCGCAAGGTGTGAGAGTTCAAGTCTCTCTTTCCGCACCATATTAAAGGTTATCAGTTTTATCACTGCTGACTGATGTAGGTCTATCGCCAAGCGGTAAGGCAGCGGCTTTTGATGCCGCCATTCCCTGGTTCGAATCCAGGTAGACCTGCCAATTTATTTAACTCAATACTGTCAAAGCATTCACTGAATTTGCGGTGGTGGCGGAATTGGTAGACGCGCTAGCTTCAGGTGCTAGTGTCCGTTAGGACGTGAGGGTTCAAGTCCCTCTCTCCGCACCAAGTTCAGTATTACAGGTCTATCGCCAAGCGGTAAGGCAGCGGCTTTTGATGCCGCCATTCCCTGGTTCGAATCCAGGTAGACCTGCCATTTACAACGATGATTCGACTCATTCGGATTGTCTATAAAATTTGTGCGGAAGTGGCGAAATTGGTAGACGCACCAGATTTAGGTTCTGGCGCCGCAAGGTGTGAGAGTTCAAGTCTCTCCTTCCGCACCATGCTTTTAACATGCATAGCCTGGCTAGCATCTGCAGGTCTATCGCCAAGCGGTAAGGCAGCGGCTTTTGATGCCGCCATTCCCTGGTTCGAATCCAGGTAGACCTGCCATTTAC
>NZ_NBUS01000042.1:279661-280024 GCF_002749895.1 Vibrio fujianensis
GTTCGACTCACTCGGATTATCTATATAAATTTGTGCGGAAGTGGCGAAATTGGTAGACGCACCAGATTTAGGTTCTGGCGCCGCAAGGTGTGAGAGTTCAAGTCTCTCCTTCCGCACCATTAATTATATTATGGCTACGTAGCTCAGCTGGTTAGAGCACATCACTCATAATGATGGGGTCACAGGTTCAAATCCCGTCGTAGCCACCATTTTTTGAATATTTAGTTATATTCAAAGTGCAATGAAGTTATTTTTGTTGCTAATGTTGATTGATTCAACAAGTTACAGGTCTATCGCCAAGCGGTAAGGCAGCGGCTTTTGATGCCGCCATTCCCTGGTTCGAATCCAGGTAGACCTGCCATT
>NZ_NBUS01000042.1:280137-299335 GCF_002749895.1 Vibrio fujianensis
AAACAACCCAGCTTAAGCTGGGTTTTGTTTTATCTAACATCTGAAGGTATCTTACCGTTTATCGTTTATCACTATATTTATCTTTTCTTACCATCTACTGTAAGAAGCACTTCGACTACAAATAACAAATCGAAGGAATAAAAAATCCAGCCGAAGCTGGATTTTTGTGTTATTTCTTTCTTTTCATTAACCTAATAGGCTTAAAGCCGCATTAGGTGCTTGTTTCGCTTGTGCAAGGACTGAGCTGGAGGCTTGTCCAAGAATTTGCGCTTTGGTCAAGGCCGTTGTTTCTTTCGCAAAGTCGGTATCTTTAATCCGGCTCTTCGATGCATTCACATTTTCATTAATGTTTTCTAGATTATTAATGGCATGTCCGAAACGATTTTGGAATGCCCCCAGTTCTGCACGATGACTATCGACATATTTCAACGCTGCATCGACAACGGCCACCGCTTCTTGCGCACCACCTACCGTGGTTACATCAAGATCATTAATGGTGACTTCTGATGGGCCAGACATCCCCAAATCGGTTGCTAAACCGCCACCGAAGGCGACCGTTTCTACGCCATCTTTGTTGCTGGCAAAAACTTGTAATTTACCCTCTTCATTAACAGATGCTTGTACTGCATCCGTTTGACCGTTGATGTAAGTCGCTAATTCTTCGATATCATCACCCGCTTTTGCGTCGATGGTGATCGGGTCGGCTGCACCGTTAATCGTGATGGTTAATTGATCGCCAGCAGCCGCACGCCAGTCTTTCCAGCTTTCACCGCCGGCTCTGTCTTGCGCGACGTAGCTCTTACCTCCCATCATTTCATTATCGCTACGCATATCTTTCATGGTGAGCATCACTGCTTCACCACTTTGCGAGCCGATTTGGAATGCTTTAGTTTGGAACGTGCCATTCAGTAGTCGGTTACCGGCAAATGAGGTCGTTTCTGCAATACGGTTCAACTCTTTATTAAGTGCGCCGACTTCTTCTTGAATCGCAACACGCTCAGATTTTGAGTTAGAGCCGTTGGCCGATTGTAGCGATAGATCACGCATCCGTTGTAGGATGTTGGTGGTTTCATTCATCGCACCTTCGGCGGTTTGCGCCATTGAGATACCATCATTCGCGTTACGCACCGCAACATCTAAACCACGGCTTTGTACATTCAAACGGTTAGAGATTTGCAAACCTGCCGAATCATCTTTAGCGCTATTAATTTTAAAACCGGATGATAGACGCTCCATTGAAGTTTGTTGTGCGCTGGTTGCGCTGTTTAGGTAACGTTGTGCCGTCATCGCTGACACGTTGGTATTTACATTGACCGCCATATTGGTGTCTCCTATTCGTTTTTAGACGTAGCGGAACTGCCCGAACGGTTTCCGACGTCTCGGAATACCACGTAGTTCTCTCAAAGTTACTTCTATTAACGACTCATAGAGATATTTCTTTAACGAAATTATGCTTTATTGATAAAAAAGATCTGAACTCGATGGGAATTTAGGGGAGTAACACCAAAAATGAAGAAAAAATAAGCAATGAAAAATAAAAAAGAAAGAAAGAAAAAGCCCCTTTTCCTTTGAGAGAACCGGGGCTATGGTAGGTAGCCATTGCCAATGTGGAGATCAAGAGAAATGAACACATTTAGGCTAACCTGAGTGTATGATTACTTTCAATCAGCAAGCAGGTGTATCTGAGAGAACTTACTAATCACCAATAATCACACTTTGCCAAGGTATCTTCATTACATACTCACGTCTGAGCTTATCAATGAAGAACCAGGGGACTACTGCAATAATGAAATTGCAGAGTTTGGCAACTGTTTTGCTTGAGCTAGAATGGAGGTACCAGCCTGTTGCAATATTTGTGCTTTGGTTAATTGCGTTGTCTCTTTCGCAAAGTCGGTATCTTTAATGCGACTCTTTGATGCTTCAACGTTTTCTTGGATATTAGCCAAGTTGTTAATACTGTGATTCAAGCGATTTTGCTTCGCTCCGAGATCGGCACGCTGTGAGTCAACGTATTTTAATGCTGAATCAATCACCCCGACGGCATTCTGTGAACCACCAACTGTTGTGATATTAATATCTTGCACCGTTGTTTTTTTACCAGGGCCGCCTTCTAACCCCAATTCGGTAGCCAACCCGCCCGAAATAGTCAGGTTACCTTCAATATTCGGTTCAGCGACAAAAATTTGCAGTTTTCCGTCTTCATCGACAGAAGCGGTAAGCTGATCAGTCTGACCATTAATGTAAGTGGCCACTTCTTCAATATCATCACCAGTTTTGACTAAAATATCGATGGCAACAGGTTCGCCAGCTTTATCAGTGAACTCAAACTTAAGATCATTAGCCGTTGATGGAACAGCCCAGTCTTTATTTTTACCTTCCGTGCTAATAAAAGACTGTCCACCCATCCGAAAATCATCAGCACGAATGCTGGTCAAACCCATAATAATCGCTTCACCAGAGCTTGAACCAATCTGGAAGGATGCTTCACCAAACGATCCATTCAACAGTCGACGACCACCAAATGAGGTTGTTTCCGCAATCCGGTTCAGCTCATCTTGCAGAGCTGATGCTTCTTCATTTAGCGCTTGGCGCTCAGATAAAGAGTTAGTTCCATTGGCAGATTGCAGAGCCAAGTCACGCATACGCTGTAAGATACTGGTTGACTCATTCATTGCCCCTTCAGCGGTTTGAGCAATAGAAATACCATCATTAGCATTACGCATTGCTACATCAAGACCGCGCGATTGCGCCGTTAAACGGTTTGAAATTTGTAAACCAGCGGCATCATCTTTGGCACTATTAATCCGGTTACCGGAAGACAAGCGCTCCATCGAGGTATTTAAATCGTTACTTGATTTATTCAAGTAACGTTGGGCGGTCATTGCCGATACGTTGGTATTTACGTTAATGGTCATACTTTGCTCTCCTATCGAGTTCGCAAGCCTTTGCGAAGCGGTCAGCTTTACTCTCTTGGAAGCACTGACCGTAAATCACTTGCCAAACATGCCTCTGGCATATTTAAAAACGGGTTGTATCAACTCTGATTTAAGTAATTCAATTTATATGCCAACTTTTCACCCACTAGGAATAATTAATTAACATATTGTTTTTAATGACCTTTTAAAACATTCTTTTTTTATAAAAGTCACCCAAAAAGAATCACTGCAAAATTTACCGCCCATCTTGCCGCTCTTTTGCCGCTTTTGCTCAATCGAGCCTTTTCTTTCCATCGCTCTGTCCACTCCCCTAAACCATATAAACCGGTTAGTGACACTCCTGTTCTTTGGCACATATGGCATAGCACATATGGCAACATAAACCGTTACAGGTATTTAAGGTACAAGTAGTTAAGTTACAAGTAGTTAAATAGCGTTAAATCTTTTGTTTTACCAAAAGCCAACTGTGAGGCCTGTAATGCCCGTGAATTTTCGTTAAATTCAATCACAGCCTGAGAATAATCTAAGTCTTCAAACTGACTTTTCGACCTCGCTAAGCTGATTTTAAAGTCTTCATGCTGGTCTTCTTGAATATCTAACGTACTGAGGCGAGCCCCCACTTCCGTTCTTGCTTTATTTAGATGGATGAAAGCGCTATGAAACTCTTCGGTGACTTGATGCAATTTTGCGGTATTAGACGCATCAGAAACCGAACCTTCTGATAAATCTATTGCCTGCTTAAACGTATCAAAAATACTAAATGTTTTACGCGGAGTGAGTGAAATAGCATCGCCTGCCGTGATCTCCCCTTTAAAATGAATCGTCACACCTTGGTACTGGATACCCTCACGAGGATTCAGATCATCGACTGCAACAACTTCACCATTGCGCTCAAGTTGATAGGCAAAATTACCATTTTGTAGATCAACAAAGGTCACTTTATAACGGGCTAAATCATCAGGGTCCGTATTGGTTGCACGTTCCAGCAGTAACTCCGATCCATCACGGAGATCATAATCTGGTTCAAAATCACCAAATGGGTTATCAATATTCATAAAAATATCACTTCCCGGTGTATTAAAGGGAATTTCTAAGCTGCTGGATATTTTCATCTTCCGTTGATAATCATCACCGAAGTAACTGACATTGCCTGAATTATCACGGAAAAAAGGCTGATTTTTAGGCTTCGTCCCAGCAAAAATATAATTACCAGATTCATCTTGCACATTGGCTAAGTTAAAAAAGTTATTAGAAATTTCTTCAATTTCACGAGCTTTGGCCGCTCGGTCTTCAGGAGATAGCGAGCCATTGATCATTTCCATCACCATCCGCTTAGTTTTATCCGCGAAATCTTCTGTATTGGATATAATGACTTCTTGGTGCTCTAATCGGTTACGTACTAACACAATGGCATCAAGGTATTGACGTAACTGCTCTTCTTGCTGAGTGACATTTTGAATGTAATGGGTCGCTAATGGATTATCGCCCGCAGAGAGTAACTTTTTACCCGAAGCGAGCTGTGCTTGATTGTGGTGTACTTTATTTTCTTGCCGACGAAGATCATTTTGTACGGATTGATAATTATGGAAGCTAGAAATACGATTGAGCATTTATCATCCCCCTTACCTTAACTGTAAAATGGTATTGAAGGTGTCATTCGCAGCTTGCATGATGCGAGATGAAGCCATGTAAGCATGTTGAAATTTCATCATGTTCGCGGCTTCTTCATCCAAATTAACCCCCGATACTGAGGCAATTCTTGACTGTGCAGAATCTTTTTCTAGACGAGCGACATCGGTAAGACGTGAAGCGGTCGACAGTTGCAAACCAAAATCAGTATTTAAATTATGGTAAAGGCTAATAATGGTCGACTCATGATCGTTCATTTTCTTACTGGTTTGCAGATATAGCATGTTACGCAAGTTACCGTTATCCCCTTCTGCGGGGTTAAGGTTAGCCGTAAATTTATCATTGACGACGGCACCTCTGGTTAAGCTAAACTCTGTCGCTTGCCCACCTGGAGTTTGAGCTGGAATCACCACATTTAATGCCGCTTCACCAGGAGCAAATTGATAAGGTTGCGTTGCCAATAACTGTCCATTTTTATCAACGATACGGATTTCCATCTCATTACTTGTCTCGTCTGAACTTGGCAGAACATAAGCTTCAAACTCTTTGACATCGCCAACTTGCGCAATGGTAAATTTAGCGCTGCCCTGCGCAAAAGAGGTTGAAGCTTGATAACTCTGTGCGGCAATTTTTGTCGCGTCATTGGTTGCCATTTTGATGTCCGCGGCTCCATCACGAGTTGGGCGAATAATAACGCGTTCACCGATATCTGGTGGGGTATTGATCTGTATCTTTAAACCATTCAGTGAAAGGTAGCCCTGATTCAGCGTTAATGGTTTTTGCTGACCATCCGGTAAGGTGACAATATAGCTACTGCCATTATATGACAGCGAAAACTCGCCACCTTTTAACTGGCTAAGATCATCGATATACACAGCAATGTCAGCGCTTGAGTTACTCGCCGTCACCACGCGTGATCGGGCGATAAACGCTGAATTCATATCACTAAAAATATTTTCTCCTACATTACCACGTAAATCCAAACCTTGGTTTTGTAGTTGGTTGATTTCATGGGCAAAGGAAATGGCAAGTCGACCAATTTCATCCATTAAATAGGGGATGTGCTCATCTCTCATCTCAAACTGAGCCGCCAATTTTCCCCCAATCTCTTTTTCTGAAATCGGTTTAAGGGTATTCCCTTCGACAATCGCTAACCGGCGCTGTTTTACATCAGGGTAACCATCGATCATTTTTAGTTGGCTGGCTTCGGTTCCTGATACCAGCGTATGACCACTGCCGATATGAATATTGAATCCTTCAGCATTTTTACGCGGCGTCACCGTCACTTTGGTGTATTGCGATAATTCTGATACCAATTTCTCATGCTGATCCATTAAGTCGTTATGCGGTCCCGGTGTTTTCATCATCAACCGTTGCACATCACGAATTTCTAGTGCCAGTTGGTTAATACGCTCAATACCTACATCTAACCCTTTATTAGTAATATCAAACTGACGACGTACCGTTTCATGAAAATCATTTAAATTTTGAGTAATTAATCCTGCTTTTTCTAAAACCACTTTACGAACCCCGACATCATTAGGGCTATCCGCGAGTGACTTTACAGCATCAAACCATTCATTTAAATTTTCTGGAATTTTTTTCGATGCCACCGAAGAAAGCAGTTTGGACAACATATCCAAATTTTCTTCGGTATCTTGCTTGAAGGAATAGTCAGTAGTGGCAAGGTTTAACTCTTTAACGGCAAATTGGTCCCAAGAGCGGCGAACATTTTCCACATGAACACCCATACCATACGTTTCACCACCGTATTGACGCGGTGGATTGGTACCTTGAATCACAGACTGCCGACTGTATCCCTCGGTATTTGCATTAGCAATGTTATGACCTGTGGTGTTGAGTTGTCTCTGAGCCGTTAATACGCTTTGCGCACCCAGATTCAGAAGATCAGACGCCATATTGCCCCCCAAAAAAACCGTAAATGCCAGTTCTGACTAGCTAACTACTAAATATCTAGCAATATTCAAGCCAAGAAAAAAGCATCTAACTTCAAGAAAATAAAGGATAAAAATAATTGAGGGTTGGATGCTCACTTAAAATAAGCAAAACATCCTAGGCTGTTAGATAGAATCCATTTGATCGATTTGAGCTTTAACTCGTAACACTTTATCCGCATAGTGAGGATCTGTCGCATAACCAGCTTGATGAATGCCTCGGATAAAGGTTTCATTATTTCCACCATGCTCTAATGCTGTCTGATAGCGAGGATTACTGGCCAGAAAATGAGCATAGTCATCGAAACTCTCTTGGAATGTTGGGTAAGCACGAAACATTGCTTTTTCCATTACTGGTATTTGCTCATGATATTCCAGCGTTTGAGTGGCAACTCGCTCTCCCTGCCAACTTCGATCCGCTTTGATATTAAATAAATTATTACTGCTGCCTCGTGCATTAGAAACCAGTTTTTGTCCCCAACCAGTCTCTAAAGCTGCTTGTGCTAGTAGTAAGGAGGCATCAACACCGAGTGTTTTAGCCACTTTATCCGCATAAGGTTTTAACGATGAGACAAATGATTGAGGACTATCAAATGCATGCACACGATGATCCAACGTCGTTGTCCTCTCGACATGATTTGGACGGTTTTTCTCAGCTTCTCGCGCAGCTTTTACCCGTTGCATCGCGTCTTGAAAACGGTCATCCCCCTCAACATGTTTACCACCATCTGAAACAGAAAGCTGAGCAACGATCATATCGGCTAAACCAAGCGATCCTGATGCACTGAGCTCACTGATCATCTGCTCATCTTGCATTTGTCGATAAAAATCTTCATTTTGGCTACTAAAAAGTTCTGATTTAAAGGATGAATTCGCATCACGCATCGACTTTAACATCATCGAAGTAAAGATCGATTCAAATTGCCTTGCGGCTGCTGTTAATGCCTCTTTTTCTGCGCCGTCATCACCACTTACCGCTTTCTGGCGAAGTTTATCTAAGCTAGCAATATCATGAATAAAGCCAATATCATTCGCGTTATTAATCATCCTGAACCTCTTAGATAATGATCAGTTGACCTTGAATGGCCCCAGCATTTTTCAAGGCTTGTAAAATAGCCATCAGATCAGAAGGAGCCGCTCCAACTTCATTCACCGCACGAACCAGTTCATCTAAGGTAACGCCTGGCTCTAGTTTAAACATTTTTCCTTGTTTCTCAGTAACTTCAATTTCAGTATCCGGAATAACTGCAGTATCTCCCCCCGCTAAAGGATTTGGCTGAGAAACATTCCAGTTTTCTTTGATAGCAACCGTCATACCACCATGAGTGACCGCGGCAGGCTTTAAACGTACGTGCTGTCCAACCACTATGGTTCCGGTTCGAGAATTGACAATGATCTTGGCAGCCATATCCGCGGGATCAAATTCGAGATTTTCAATCGCCGATAAAAATGCAACGCGCTGGCTCACATCTCTTGGCGCTCGAACTCGCACCGAGGTCGCATCAATGGCTGAGGCCATTTCTGGCCCTAAAAATTGGTTAACCGCATCAGCCATACGCTGTGCTGTTGTAAAATCAGATTGGAATAGATTAAAGGTAATAAAATCACCACGCCCAAATGGGGACGGAATTTCTCTTTCTACCATAGCCCCACTAGAAATAATCCCCACAGTGGGGTTGTTACCAACTAAGCTTGACCCATCGGCTCCAGTTGCACTAAAGCCACTCACCACTAAATTACCTTGTGCAACCGCATAAACCTGACCATCTAAGCCTTTAAGAAAGGTTTGTGTTAATGTCCCGCCACGTAAACTCTTAGCAGACCCAATAGAAGACACGGTGACGTCAATCGTCTGCCCTTGTTTGGAAAATGGAGGTAATTCAGCACTAACAATCACAGCGGCAACGTTTTTCGTTTTCGGTTTTGTTCCCTGCGGCAACTGAATGCCGAAATTTTCTAGCATCGCATTGAAGCTTTGATCGGTAAAGGGGGTTGACTCTCCTGTGCCAGGTAAACCGGTCACAAGGCCATATCCCACCAGTTGGTTACTACGGACACCCGCAACCTGAGCCACATCCTTAATACGAACAGCATGAGCGCTAGTGGCGACCAGCATCATTAATAACACAGTAAATTTTTTCATGGTGAGTCACCTTGCTCTTTATGAGATACCACGCTTGAGTTAGCGGTTGATCCTCGTTTACACAGTCAAAATATCGACTGAGCTATAACCCTTACAAAGAGACATTAAAAAATCGTGCCAAGAAACCGGGTTCTTGCATATCTTGATTGGTTCCTGTGCCAGAATACTGGATACGGGCATTAGAAATTCGGTTAGATGCAATGGTGTTTTCTGCATCAATATCATCGGGGCGAATCGTCCCACTAAGACGAATGTATTCATCTCCGGTATTTAACATCAACCATTTTTCACCACGGATCACTAAGTTACCATTGGCCAGTACATCAATCACTTCAACTGTAATAGAACCTTTAATGCTGTTACTTTGATTCGCTTCGGCGCTACCAGAAAATTTATTATTGTTCTTTAAGGCATAGGAGAAGTTATAGTCGCCAATATTTAGCTCTTGGCCGCCAACATTTAATGGATCCATCGTTGCATCGTTATTTTTGGATAAATCCGCATCAGCACTTTTTGCCGCTTTGGTATTCTCATTCAAGTTGACCGTAATGATGTCACCAATACCACGCGGTTTAGTATCATCATAAAGACTGTTCGCTCGAGCCAAATTAAATAACGAACCCGTTTCCGCTGCATAATGCTCGGGCTTAGCTTTAGGGTAAATCGGTGCCCAAGCCGGATCGCCAGCGACCGGGTCAGCACGATTACGCAGCGTATCCATAAGTCCTGAGCTTGTTTCTGAAGCTTTATCTCCTTCAACCGCATCAACCACGGTTGTCCCTTGGATAACATCCGCAGTCTCAACGGGTGGCTGTAATAAGCTACATCCAGAAAGAAAAGCAATAACGAGTAAACTCAATAGATGTTTCATAAAGATAGTCTCTTAGTTAGTCATTACAGCTGTTGGTTAACAAAACTCATCATTTTATCCACGGCAGAAATCACTTTGGAATTCATTTCATACACACGCTGAGCTTCAATCATATTGACCAGTTCTTCGGTCACATTGACGTTGGAGCTTTCTAGCATTGATTGACGAATGTTACCAAGCCCATCCAACCCAGGGACTCCCTCTTGAGGATCGCCACTGGCTCCAGTGGGTAAATACAAGTTTTGTCCAACGGGCTCTAAGCCACCAGGGTTAATAAAATCGACGGTAGTGATTTGCCCCAAGACTTGGTTTTCTTGCTGACCGCGTAAACGAACCGAAACTTCACCATCATTACCGACGGTAATGGAAATGGCATCTTCAGGAATGACAATCTCTGGCTGAAGGGCGTATCCTGACCCTGAGGTTACAATAACGCCTTCTGCATTTAGCGTGAATTGTCCATTACGGCTATAACCAATATTTCCATCCGGCATCAAGATTTGAAAAAAGCCATCACCTTCAATCATCATATCTAAACTATTATTGGTGGTTTGTGCATTGCCATTGGTATGAACTTTTTGCGTTGCCACCACTTTTGAGCCAGCCCCTAACATCAGACCACTAGGTAACTCCGTGTTTTGTGATGATTGACCACCCGGTTGATTAATATTTTGGTAGAACAAATCTTCAAAAACAGCACGACTTTTTTTGAACCCGACAGTGGAAGCGTTCGCTAAGTTGTTCGAAATAGTAGCAATATTCGTTTGCTGTGCATCAAGACCCGTTTTACTTACCCATAGTGCAGGTTGCATATTAAATTCCTCTTACTTAGCTCATACGAAGCAAAGAGTCCGATGATTTATCCATCTCTTCTGCAGTGCTCATCATTTTGACTTGCATTTCAAACTGACGCTGTAAATCAATTAAGCTGGTCATTTCACCAACCGCATTGACGTTACTGCCTTCAAGAGCACCGGTGAGAATTTTTACATTCGCATCAGCTTCATATTCGGCTGTCGGTTCTTTAGACCGAAATAACCCATTAATATCTTTAAAAAGTGATTGATTATTCGGGCGAACCAACTTGATGCGATCAACAATTTCCATCGCATCCGCGGGAGCCCCTTGTGGACGAACAGATATCGTGCCATCGTTACCAATCTCAACTTTATTCAGAGGAATCGGCAGCGTAATCGGAGCCCCGGTTTCACCGAGCACTAGATGATCATTACCATTCAGCAATAAACCATTTTCATCAATCCGTAGATTACCATTGCGGGTTAACCCTTCTTTACCTGTTTTATCTAAAACAGATAACCAACCATCACCTTGAATAGTGATATCCAAATCTCGACCAGTGGTGATGACACTGCCTTGATCAAAGCGATTTCCAGGCCGCTCAGTCATGCTGAATACTCGGCTAGGAAGCCCATCGCCATACGCTTGCATTGAACGAGCCTGCTCTAGATCTGCACGAAACCCAGTCGTACTGACGTTGGCAAGGTTGTTCGCTCTTAGCTGCATCGCCTGCATATTTTGTTTGGCGCCACTCATGGCAAGAAACAGAGCACGATCCATTCGGGGTTCTCCACTATCATCAATAATAACTAAATAAGCAATTAACGTACCAAAACATAAAACAATTCTAGATCAATAAGTTAGAGTTTTAATATGCAGATGAAGTGGCAACCCGGCAATACAGCGGTAAAGAATAAATGAGAATGGAAATAAAAAACAAAAGCTCGAACCAGTATCAAACCAATTCGAGCTGTGCCCTCTATTTGCTCAATGGCTAAAATTGAGCAAATAATTAGCGAATTTGTAAAATATTTTGTTGCAATTGGCTATGTACTTCAAGCGAACGAGAGTTTGCTTGGAAATTACGTTGGGCAGAAATTAAGTCGACCAGTTCTTGAGTCATGTCGATATTGGATTGCTCCAATACTCCATTACTAATGGTACCAAAAGAGCCTTTACTCGACTCGCCCCAAATTTTAACGCCAGACTGTTGCGTAGCATCCCATTGGGTGCCACCTTTTTTATCCAACCCTTGCTCATTGGCAACTCGTACCATGCCGACTCTCCCCAAAGTGACATTTTGTCCGTTGGAATACGTGGCTAATACACTACCATATTCATCAAAATCAATTTTGGTTAAAAAGCCAGTCGTCGCACCGTCTTGATCAAACTTGGTGAGTTCAAAAGGAGCGGCAAATTGCGTCGCACCATTTAAATCAAATCCCAGTGTTTGACTCCCATCAGCACCATTTAGATCAATCGGATTCTCACCATCCCCAAGTGGGTTAGAGACAATCGGATTACCGCTGTTTAAGCTGGCGAGTGTACCATCATTATTAAATCGTAACGTATGTCCAACATGGCCTGAAGGTGATGTGGCATCACCATTGGCAATATTAATCGGTTTCTCACCCGTTTTATCGGTAACCGTGTAGTAAGTATTCCACTTATTATTTTCGTTTTGATCTTTCAAATAGTAGGTGGTGAGCTTATAGGGCTGCCCCATTGAGTCATAAATGGTCGAAGAGGTTGTTCGGTTATAAGTATCGGGATCATTAAAATCGAACAAGGCGGGATCTTTTAAGTCACCATTAGCAGGTAAATTTGCTGAAAGCTCAACATTGCCTGTTTGTTTAGGTTTACCAAATTGTGCTGGGATATTAATCGGTTTAGGCTCGTAGGAAAGAACTTCTCCATTATCTGGATTCACTTCATAACCTAATAAATATTGATCATTTGAGGTCACCATATAGTTATTTTTATCTAGGTGGAAAGCCCCGTTACGCGTTAATTCATTTTGCTGAGGAATCAAACGATCTTTAGCGACCGCAAAAAAACCGGTTCCAGCAATACGTAAATCCATCGGATTATTAGTATAAATACTTGAACCTTCATGAAACTGCTGCGCAACTTTATTCGCTTGAACACCTTGCCCAGGCGTTGTTTTCGAGTTGGTAAATAGTGATGTTGAGTAAACATCACCAAACTCAGCCCTTGACTCTTTAAAGCCATAAGTGTTGGCGTTCGCAATATTATTACTGGTGGTATTAAGATCTAACTGAGCGGCAGATAAACCACTAAGAGATATATATGACATGACTAATTCTCCTATCTAGCTAGCATGGTTATGCTTTGCCAACTTCGAGTACTTCAGCAAGTCGCACTGGTGATTGAAAACCAGCCAGATTGAGTAGTACGTTACCATCACCCTTTCCAAGCAGAACACTATTGACATTGGCGTAGGTTGATACTCCAAATTCAGCGTTCTCTCCGTCAAGTAACCCTGATGCTTTGACTTTATATTTGCCGTCCGGCAAGGGATTTCCGTTTTCATCGTTGCCGTCCCACTCAATGCGGTTATCACCGCCGAGTTTAGCTCCAGCATCAAAAGTACGAACTAATTGACCGGCTTCATTTTCAATGCGGATGAAGAGGTTTTCTACTGATTGCGGAAGCTTCACCATGGCCGCCATTGGGCCATCGGTTTTTATACCAGCAGCACCGGGGACTAATACATCGCGTCCAACCAGTGACGAGGCTTGTAAAGCTTGGTTTGAGGTCATCGATGAATTGAGATTCTCAAACTGTTCATTCATTTTTCCGATACCATCAACAGTGGCAAAAGAAGCCATTTGGGCAATCATTTGATCATTACTGACGGGCTTAAACGGATCCTGTTGTGCTAACTGTTTGGTCAGCAAAGAAAGAAAATCTTCTTGCTTAAGATCTTGTTTACCTGTGGTTTCTGTCGGCTTTTTCTGATCTTGCAGCGCTTTTAGCTGGTCGACATAGGACAATCCGCTTTGACCAATATTATTGATTCCGGCCATCTGCTACCCCCTACTCTTATTGACCCATCTGCAGCGTACGCAGCAGCATTTGTTTACTTGCATCAGCAACTTGTACATTCGTCTGGTATGAACGAGAAGCAGAAATCATATTAGCCATTTCTTCCATAACGTTAACATTGGGTTTATAAATATACCCCTCATCATTGGCTAAAGGATGAGCTGGATTAAATTCTGCAGTCAGTGGCTTGTCACTCTCCACAATACCTAACACTTTTACTGGAACATTCGGATCATTACGGTAACGGGCTTTATTTAATTCAGCGCCAAACACCGCATGCCGAGCTTTATAGGTTTCTTTCGCTGAGCTACTGATGCTGTCGGCATTGGCCAAATTACTTGAGGTCGTATTTAGACGAACAGACTCAGCACTCATGGCAGAACCAGTCACATTGAATACATTAAATAAGCCCATCTAGTTGCCTCCAGTAATTGCTTTAGTGAGGTTCTTAAACTTACTTCCTAAAAAGTCCAGCGAGGCTTGATGACGCAATTGGTTTTGCATAAATAAATTACGCTCCAAATCGACATCGACCGTATTGCCATCACCGGTATCGGGTTGAGTTGGCGTCCGGTAAAGCATTTCCCCTGTGACCGTTTTTGAGGCAGGAATATGCCGACCATCTGTTCGGCTAAGACTAATGCTTGCCCCTGAACTTGCCGCTTGCAATGCCCGTTTAAAGTCCATTCCTTTCGCTTTAAAGCCTGGAGTATTAGCTTGAGCAATGTTGGTCGCAATGACCTCAGCATTACGCTCACGCACACCAACCGTATGTTGATGTATACCGAGTGCTTTATCAAAAGAAATAGCCATGTTTGCCTCTTTAACTAAGAACTGACCGTGATTGGATTATTTAAAGCAATTAACATACCAACTTTAAAAACCTGCGTATCATGATCGGCTCTCGCCACTCACAATAAACACGCCCTATGCGTGCAGGAAGCCTTAAGGCAAAATTTAGACCAAGTCATAGAAAAAGAATAGACAAAGAAAGAAAACCCGGAACAAGTCCGGGTCAATACGATATTAATTTGTTATATCCTTCCCACTTGAAGCTGCAGGGGTGTTGGCTACGTTCTTTCACCCCATGAGCATAGCCTGTCTATGCTCATGAAGATGATGAGAGCCATCCGTGGCGCTCACCAAAGGCCAACGGCTGTTCAAATTTGTTCCAGACAAATTTGTCACTCACTTGCCGCCTACCTGCAACTCCAAGTTGTTTGGATATATTCAGTATTATTTAAGTTTGTAAATGATACCTGGATTACAGCGCACCATATCAAATTTGTCGGTCAAGCCCGTCAGTGACTCTGATGCGCCAAGCAATAAATAACCACCGGGGTTTAAACTACTGGCCATTTGATTCAGCACTTTAGCTTTCATATCTGGAGAGAAATAAATCAATACGTTACGGCAAAATATGATATCAAACTTACCCAATAGAGCATAACTTTCCATCAAATTTTGTGGGCGAAAATTAACCAAACGCTTAACGTTATCTTTAATCCGCATACGCCCATCTCCGACTTCCTCAAAGAAAGCACGTCGACGCTCTGGTGATAACCCTCGACCTAATGCTAAGTTATCGTAAATTCCAGCACGACACATATCTAACATACTATTAGAAATATCCGTGGCCGTAATCGATACACTCGGTAGCATGCCTGGTCTTTTTTGTTGTAGTTCAAGTACGGTCATCGCCATTGAATATGGCTCCTGACCGGAAGAACTAGCGGCTGACCATATTTTTAGTGGCCGCTTATTTTTGGCCATTTCGGGCAGTAAGCGTTCAGAGAGTACCGTAAAAGGATATGAATCACGAAACCATAAGGTTTCATTGGTTGTCATGGCATCAACGGCGGCAACACGTAGCTCTCGATTTCGCCCGGTCACGACATCACGCAGTAGATCGGAAAGAGAGCTTAACTTAAATTTGGTCACCAGTGGGCTAAGGCGACTTCTCACCAAATATTGCTTACTGTCTCCCAGTACGATACCGCACTGGGATTCTAAAAACCGACAAAAATCGCGATATTCTTGATCGCTGATAGTAATAGCAGTCATTCAGTTCTCTTTATTCTACTAATGCAGCTTTCACCGCATTGCCAAGTTCATCAGGGTTGAATTTAGCAATAAAGCTA
This sequence comes from Vibrio fujianensis, assembly GCF_002749895.1. Taxonomy (GTDB): domain Bacteria; phylum Pseudomonadota; class Gammaproteobacteria; order Enterobacterales; family Vibrionaceae; genus Vibrio; species Vibrio fujianensis. The sequence goes on from NZ_NBUS01000042.1 coordinate 295,680, forward strand.
TTGGCTCCGACCCTTTCAACCATCGCTTGGTTAAATACGCCACTCAAGGATGAATGCAGGATTACGTAAAGGTTTTTTAAATCGTTATGACGGCGAATCTCTGCAGTTAATGTATAGCCGTCCATTTCAGGCATTTCAATATCAGAAATGACCAGACAAATCTGTTCATAAATACTACCTTCTTCAGCCATACTCAGTAGCTTTTCATAGGCATCTTTGCCATCTTTAGTCAAAATACATTCAAAACCAATCGACTCAATCGCTCGTTGTACCTGCTTACGAGCGACGCTTGAATCATCAGCAATCAAGATTCGACGGACTATCTGTTTTTCTTGCTCAGCTTGCGCGATCTCTTCGCCAATGCTCGAATTCATCGTTTCATTTACTGGCGCGATTTCTGCTAGAATTTTCTCTACATCAAGTATTTCAACCAATTCATTATCGATATTGGTCACCGCAGTGAGATAGTTGCCCTTTCCAGCTGCATCAGGTGGTGGTAGTACTGACTCCCAGTGCATATTAACAATACGCTCAACAGAGCTGACTAGAAAAGCTTGGATGGTGCGGTTAAATTCCGCAATGACAACAAAACTTTTATCGACATCAACCGTTGGACGGCCACCAACCGCGAGGCTCATATCAATCACTGAAACGGTTTGACCACGAATATGGGCAACACCTTTCACTAAACGGTGCAAGTTAGGCATGGCAGTAAGCTTAGGGCATTGAAGAACCTCTTTAACCTTAAAGACGTTAATACCATAACGTTGACGCCCGTTAAGACGGAAAGTCAATAGTTCCATTCGGTTTTGACCGACAAGTTGCGTACGTTGATTCACAGAATCAAGAATACCCGTCATAAGCTCATCTCCATCTCAAACTTTTTATAAGGAAAAGTGATAGTCTAAATCAGGCCATAAAGAAACCAGAGAAACGAACTATGTTTTCGAAAACCCGTTTATATTTACTTATCACTGTTAAGTGTAGAGCTTTCTACCACTTTTTTTATAACTCTATCGGCTTTTTATTATTTTTCTTTAGCCTTTGTGCGTTTTCCGCCACTTTAGAACAGATAGAACAGATTCAGAAAGCGGCTCAAGATCATGTTCTCAACACGGTAGATAAGCCGATAGGTGGAGAACTGGTTGTTAATGCGGCCAACATTGATGAACGTATTTTTGCGACAGATTGCCCAGAGAAATTAGACACTTCTTCATCGTCTTATAATGGCTCTGCTAGTAATATTACTGTTCTTGTCGAATGTCCAGCCGACGGCTGGCGAGTGTATGTCCCAGTAAGATTAACCATAACGGTTCCAATGGTAACAGCTCTCAACGCCCTTTCTCGTGGGCAAATGATAACAGAACATGATGTTACTATGAGTATGGTAGATCTGCTACGCTTTAGACGGCAAGGATTTTCCTCACAAGATATGGTTATTGGAGCAAAAACAAAAAAAAATCTCCAACTTGGAGATGTAATTAACCACAATGACATATGTGTAGTGTGTCGGAATGAAAACGTGCTGATCAGAGCAGTAAGTAATGAGATGAACATCACAACAAAAGGCACTGCTCTCTCTGATGGAAATTTAGGCGATCAGATAAAAGTGAAAAATGATCGCTCAAACCGTATAATAGATGCTCAAGTCAGTGGCATGGGTGAAGTCACGGTTCGATTTTAATTTATCGCTCGTGAGTGATTTATTTACCCTATGCTGAAATAAAATACTAAAGTTTTACTTTACTTCGTCGATATTGACGGTACCAGTTGATTATTTTAAAGGCTCTTTTATGGCAGGTATTGATAACATACGTTCAGGTCAATCGTTAACGACAACCAGTCGTGCACCTGCTCGTTCAGATACAAACTCAAGCTCTTCAAGCTCGGCAAACACAACTAGCAAAACAAGTGTTGCACCACAACAAGATGCGGTTTCATTAAGCACACAAAGTAAAGCCATCGGTGAAATGCACAACGAAATGGCTGCTACCCCAAGTTTTGATAGTGCAAAAGTTGCCGCCATTAAAGAAGCCATTGCAAATGGCTCATACGTTGTTGACCCAGAAAAACTGGCTGACAATATGATTAAATTTGAACAAGAGCTAGGCGGCTTTAAATAAACGTAAATGTATGAACAAGGTGATTGACTAATGGCAACGTTAAAAGATTTAGTCCAATTCCAATTAAAAAATGCCGAACAACTCTCTGCATTATTGGATCAAGAAAAAATAGCAATTACCAGTCGAGTTTCTTCAGATATTGAAGCGGTTGCTAAGCAAAAGATCACCTTAGTAAATCAATTAAAGCAAACCGATCAGCGGATTTCTCGTCATCCGGATGTGAAGAGCCTGACTGAGGATGACGATTTACATGGCGTGATGAATCACATTCGTTCCATCATTCACGACTGCCAGCAATCAAACAATATCAACGGTGAAGCCTTAGCTAGAGCGCAGCTTAGTTTTAATAAACTCAATAACTTGATGCAGCAAAGCCATGGTAAAATTGGGATGACCTATAATGCAACTGGGCAAACACATACCATCTCAACATTAGGGACTAATCTAAAAGCGTAAAAATGGGTTCCTCCCATTTCATTTAAGCCTAAACGATGACAGTAAGACCAGCGGAAGATTAACCGCCGCCGGTGTTTTTGTACGAAGAAAAAGAGAAGAGAGGGGGAAAATTAAAACAGCGTTTGTTGACGCTTTTCTGGCACTTGTTGTACTTCACCATAACTACGTAATCGATCCATTTTACGAATATCCAATCGTAACTCCGTAACATAACTATCGCCGACTTTATAACTCCGTACCACTTCCGCCCCTCGAATCACACCATCAACGGCCCCCGAAGTCAGCTCGGTACCAAGACGCTGATCCTGTAGATCGGCTCTGCCAGAGATTCGCATACCATAAATTTGTTCCGCCAATTCACGGTACGCATCGATTTTAGAAGCCCTCATCGCTCTCACTTGTTTTTCTTCATCATCACGGCCTCGTTGTTCACTAATACTGGCGTAACCAACGGCAGTTAACCAATCATCGCTACGCATTGATTGCAGAGGCTGGCAACCAGACATTAATAGTGTAAGCAAAAGAAACCATCCTGCTTTCATTATTCTCTCCTAAGCCCTAAGGTCGCAAAATAATATTATAAGGGCGAGTCATCGTTGGATCAGAGCGAATTAAAACCCCATCTTGCGTACGAATCGTATTTAATGTGTCTAAATCTCGTCCAATACGGTCTTCAGGTAAAAAACCTTGGGCGGTCGCAACCACAATGCGTGATTGCATACCAACGACTCGGGCATTAACGAGAACTCCACCCTCTTGACGCAACATCGTTCCGGTCAATACGTATTGAATCTCTTGCTCTTGTGCTAGGTCTTTCCAATCACGACTAAAGGCGAAATCACCTTGGTGTGTCACTTGTATTGAACCCGTCGTTTTAAAGTCCACCACTTTAAAACCGCGACGCTGGAATTGATAAATTAGCCCTTCAGATACAGAATTACCCAGCCAATTTGTCGTATCCATATTTTGTAAATCGACAAATGAAGTCACGGCAATTGGTGTCCGAGCCGTAACACTGGTATTGGACTGAACGAGATCTTCTGTCAAACTGTCAATAAAGAAATCCAACGTATGACG
>NZ_NBUS01000042.1:299345-305564 GCF_002749895.1 Vibrio fujianensis
GGCTTTCCATGAGCATAAATTGTGAACCATTGTATGGCTCTTTGCCGTTATAAATCGGGGCATAGGCACAGGCAGTTAAAAAAACTACGGGCACTAAGGTCAGCCATTTTTTCATTCTCTTCATCTCCAGATAGACTAAGGCTAACGTCCCATTTGTTCCTATTAGCAAAACTGGAACGCTCTTTGCTTTTCTTTATTAGCTTTCGCTTCAGAAACGCATACCTACATCGGTTAATATTTGTAAAGCAAATTTTGTACCTAACTGGCAAATTATCATGAAAAAAAATATATATTCTTTCGTTTCAATTGTTTTTATGTACTTTTGGGTACCAAGCAGTCAAGCGGCCTGGTATGAAGTGACCGGCACCGCTACGGTTGTTTCTTCAGAAGAGACGGCAAGATTGCATGCTCTCGAAGATGCCATCTATAAAGCGGTCAACTTTGCTGGAGCTGATATTGGTAGCATTAGTGCATTAATGCCGCTATTGGAGACTGATCGTCAAGAATATTTATTTAATAACCATGAAATTCGGTATATTTCGATAGAAAGTCGAAAAGTTCGTCGTAATGTGATGAAAATTGTCGCCAGAATAGATATTTATCCATCGGCAAAGGCTTGCCATACAAACCAATATAAGAAAACCGTTCTAGTCGGTAATATTGATCTTGCCTCTCCACAACAAGCCGTTATGGGACAAATTTATCAGTTAGGTGACGATTTTGCCGATGTCCTTGATAGACAAATCTCGCAAGAAGCCCACAGTTTTATCTCGGTGGGAACCACAGATTATGACATTGACCCTCGTAATCCAACTCGAATAAAAATGATTGCACAAGATCTTGGCGCTCACTATATCATCGGGGGATCAATTACCGATCTAACCTCCACCATTGAACAAAAGTTATTGCGCGATGATGTCATCAACCGACAATTTGCTTTAGAACTACGAGTCTTTGATGGTAAGACGGGACACGAGATCACGAAAAAAAATTATCGCGAGGTTTCTAGCTGGCCATTTGCCAAAACCAGTAATACCGATACACGTAGTGCGCGCTTTTGGGCTTCGACCTACGGACAGATGCTACTAAGAGTGAGCCGTAATATCATGCTCGATCTAGAAGCCGATCTTTCTTGTAAAATAACACTACCAGAGGTTGTTGCAAAATATGGCAATACCATCAGTATGGATTTAGGTCGAATTCATGGCGTACAAGAAGGTGATAAATTACAACTTTGGCATACGGGAGCTTTTATTGATCAAAATGGGCTTCCACGTAATAAAGTGACCCAAAGTGATATTACTTTAACCGTTACCCGAGTTTACGAAAAAGACGCTGAATTAACGGTCGATCAACCAGAACTGGCTTCTAGCATCCAAATTGGCGATGTAATGCACAAACAGTTATAAACACGACCAGAAAGCATGATCTCACCGGAATAATTGAGTAAGATATCACTCTTCGCTCCCGTGGCACAGCAGGATAGCGCGGCCCCCTCCTAAGGGGCAGGTCACAGGTTCGAATCCTGTCGGGAGCGCCATACTTACCAAATGGGTTAACCTATAACTGCGTTAACCCATTTTCGCACAATTCTGACACGCTTCTGATGTACTATACTCTTATTGTTTTAGACTAATGTCTCTGTACCGATTACTATTGCCACTCAGTTATTAACAAAACACTCTATAGCGATAGGTATGAAAAAAAGTAACCTAGAAACGAATACTGGCCATCGCTTTATCTCAAAAGCGAAAACTGCTTACAAAATTCATATTCATACGCCCGATGATGCCGTTTTGCATCGGTCAGTCGGTTATATTCGTATCGGAGAAAAAAAAGGCTTAAAAAAAGCGATTAAGCTACGTAATGAGCTAGGTCGTGAAATGTGGGGAAAATTTTGGCGGCAAATTCTTAAAGATCCTTATTTAATGACTCGGCTTCCTCATAGCTTGGAACCAAAGATTATTTATAAGCCTCGCCCGACCAAAGAAAACCCTGATTATCGTGACGCTTGTTATATTGCCGCCTGGCGTAGTTACGATAACGCTGGGAACTGTGCATTTAAAAGCGTCGTTTGCTCCATTAAAAGGCACGGAAAACTAGCGGCCTATACAAAAACCAAAAAAGCATTACTAGATGCCCATAAAGACTATCTCGATATTCTTATCTATATGGGACGTTTAAATAGCATTGATTTAAAATAGACAAGCAATGCTACTGGTTACCAATAAAATAAAAAAGCTCACTAAAGTGGGCTTTTTTATTTCGAGAAAACCGTAGCCATCGCTACGGTTTCAATGAGGAAAAGCGAAATTATGCGTTCGCTTCGCGCTCAGTAATAAAAGCCAATGCCATTTGAATACGTTTCACTACACGCTCTTTACCGATCAAATGCATAACAGCATCAACCGAAGGTGATTGACCACCACCAGTCACCGCGACTCGCAACGGCATCCCAATTTTGCCCATACCAATCTCTAGCTCTTGACAAACCTCAGCAATCACTTGATGGAGCTTTTCAACACTCCACTCCGTTAGCGCTTCAATTTTGCTTAAAGCTAGCGCAAGTGGCTCTTTAGCAACGCCACGTAAATGTTTTTTCGCAGCATTAGCCTCAAATTCATTAAAGTCTTGATAGAAATAACGAGATTGTTCGGCAAGTTCAACTAAGGTATGGCAACGCTCGCCAACCAAACGAACGATATCGGCCAAGGCTGGGCCTTGGTTTTTATCAATGCCTTGCTGAGTAAAGTGCCACTCAAGGTGCTTTGCCACATACTCAGGATCAGACGTTTTGATGTAGTGGTTATTTAGCCATAACAATTTATCGGTATTAAAGGCAGATGCGGATTTAGATATCGCATTTAAACTAAAGAGGTTGACCATCTCTTCGCGAGTAAAGATTTCTTGATCGCCATGCCCCCAACCTAAGCGCACAAGATAGTTGATTAAAGCTTCAGGGAGATAGCCTTCATCACGATACTGCATCACAGAAACCGCACCATGACGTTTAGACAATTTAGCCCCATCATCGCCTAAGATCATCGCACAATGGGCGAAAGTAGGAACCGTCGCCCCCATTGCTTTATAGATATTAATCTGACGAGGAGTATTATTGATATGATCTTCACCGCGAATCACGTGTGTAATACCCATATCAACATCATCGACCACAACACAAAAGTTATAGGTTGGTGAACCGTCTGTCCGGCGAATGATTAAGTCATCGAGTTGATCATTACGAATTTCAATCCGGCCTCGTATTTGATCATCAAACACCACGCTACCATTTTTCGGGTTACGGAAACGAATCACGCAAGGATCGCCCTCTTTAGCCGCAGCATTCACAGCTTGAATTTTAGGGTGATTTGCATCATAGCGAGGAATTTCTTTATTCGCTTCTTGCTCTGCGCGAATTTCATCCAGCAGCTCTTTTGAGGCATAACATTTGTAGGCTTTGTCTTCCGCTAACAATTGGTCAACCACTTCGTTATAACGATCAAAGCGTTTGGTTTGGTAATAAGGCCCCTCATCCCACTCTAGACCAAGCCACGTCATTCCCTCAAGAATGGCATCAACCGCAGCCTGAGTTGAACGTTCTAAATCGGTATCTTCAATGCGTAGCACAAATTCACCACCTTGGCTTTTCGCATATAACCAAGAATAAAGAGCTGTACGCGCCCCGCCTACGTGTAGATAACCTGTTGGGCTAGGAGCAAAACGAGTTTTAACCGTCATTATTTATTACCTTTTTCTGAAACTTCAGCCGAATAGTTGGCATGAGCGAAATTTTGTGCGCCATTCTATCACTCCCATTGCATAGACCCAAGAAACTTCCAGAAACTCGCTTGACCTTACCGCTAGGTTAAGGTTTATCCTTACCTCAATATTTCGGAGGAATGACCATGAACCACTATGCTTTACCGTTATCTGGGCTGAATTGCATGGGATGTGCCCGTAAGCTTGAGCGTCAACTAGAGAGTGACTTTACGGTTCAAATCCATTCGCTATCGCCCACATTTATTGAATTGGATACAGAAGTTTCACTTGATAATGTCGTGGATAGCATTGAATCGTTAGGCTATCAAACCGCCCAACCTACACACTTTTACTTAGCTGGTCTTAACTGTGGTAAGTGCGTCAAGAAACTCACCACAGCGCTGAGCCAAGAGCCACGGATTGCTCGGTTGGATATCACAAAGACAACGCTCAGCTTAGTCACGACACTCTCTAACGCAGAGGTTATCGACAAGGTGCAGCACGTTGGCTATCAGGCAAGATTGCAATCCAAGGATAAGGGTACAGTGGAAGCTGAACTCAACTCGGCACAACAGGTATCACCACTCACCACATCGCATATTGAAGCTCAACCAGACATTAGTAAGGTCAGCGACCATTTACTGATTCAGGGGATGACTTGTGCCAGTTGTGTCGCTTCGGTGGAAAAGGCATTAATGTCTGTCTCCGGTGTCCAAAAAGCTCAAGTCAATTTAGCCGAGCAAAGCGCACTCGTCATCAGTGAGCACCCGCTTACCGAACAACTGTTAGCCGCAGTGAAACAAGCGGGCTATCAGGCAGAAGCCATTGACGATCCCAATCAGCAACAAGCGAAACAGCAATTACAATTAGCCGCTTCGCAACGTGAGCATAAACGCAGCGCTATTCTGGGTTTACTGCTGGGTGCTCCACTGATGGCTTGGGGAGTCTTGGGTGGCAGCATGATGATTACAAGCAGCAAAGACCAAATTGGTTGGGGTATCGTTGGGCTTACCTGTCTCGCTCTGCTCGCCAGTGCCGGACGCAGCTTTTATGTCAATGCTTGGCAAGCCTTAACTCATCGCCGAGCCACCATGGATACTTTAGTCGCCTTAGGTACCGGCTCTGCTTGGTTTTACTCCATGTTAGTGGTGAGCTTTCCTCACTGGTTCCCGATGGCGGCGCGTCATGTTTACTTTGAAGCTTCTGCCATGATTATTGGGCTTATCTCTCTCGGTCACTATATTGAAGCCAAAGCAAAAGCCAGAACCACGCAATCACTGCAAGCATTAATCAATTTACAGCCACAACAAGCCACCCAAGTGACCGAAAACGGTGAGCGGATCATTGCGGTAGCAGACATCTCTCAAGGAATGACTTTACGTATCAAACCGGGAGAAAAAGCCCCAGTTGATGGCATGGTGTTAGAGGGGGACTCATACGTAGATGAAGCGATGCTGACCGGAGAGCCGCTGCCGGTTCATAAGCAAATCGGAGACTCGGTATCCGCAGGCACCATCAACCAAGACGGCAGCTTATTGATCCAAGCGACAGGTATTGGTTCACAAACCATGCTAGCTCGTATCATTCAAATGGTTCGCCAAGCACAAAGCAGTAAACCGGCCATTGCCAAATTAGCTGACCAGATCTCTGCGGTCTTTGTGCCGGTGGTGGTCGCCATTGCGCTCTTTTCTGCCGCCATGTGGTTTTGGTTCGGCCCGGACCCTAAAGCCAGTTATATGCTGGTGGTTGCCACCACTGTACTAATCATTGCTTGCCCGTGTGCGCTTGGTTTAGCCACTCCACTATCGGTGACCGTTGGCGTAGGTAAAGCCGCAGAAATGGGCATTTTGATTCGTGACGCTAACGTTTTACAATCGGCCAGTAACATTGATACGGTCGTCTTTGATAAAACCGGCACATTAACCCAAGGCAAACCGAGCGTACAAGAGTTGCTCTGCCTTGAAGGGGATGAATCCACCTTATTGAGCCTCGCCTTTGGACTAGAGCAACACTCCGAACATCCATTAGCTAAAGCAATTTGTGATTATGCCAAGCTGCAGCAAGTGAGTGCAGCCCCAATTGAGCAATTTGAAAATCAACGCGGTAAGGGGATAAAAGCCCAGTATCAAGGGGATGAGATAGTCATTGGCTCTTTACCTCACATGCACTCTCTCGCCGTTGATCTCACCATCGCGCAGCAAGCCATCGACACTTTTGCTAAACAAGCGTGGACACCGGTAGCCATTGCGCGCAATAATCGCTTAATCGGGTTGATTGCGATTGCCGATCCTATAAAAGGCAGCGCCGTTAAAGCCGTTCGAGCACTCAACGAAATGGGTATTCATAGCGTTATGTTGACGGGTGACCAGCAAAGTGTTGCCGATGCGATAGCCAAACAGTTAGGCATTGCTCAAGTGATCGCTCAAGTGTTACCCGATCAAAAAGCGCAACATATTCAAG
>NZ_NBUS01000042.1:305574-309526 GCF_002749895.1 Vibrio fujianensis
ATTGCAACAGCAAGGGCGGCATGTTGCGATGGTAGGAGACGGTATCAATGATGCGCCAGCGCTAGCACAAGCAGACATTGGAATAGCCATGGGTAGCGGCAGTGATGTCGCTATTGAAAGTGCGCAAATGACCCTCTTGAACTCCTCACCACTAGCCGTGGTGAATGCCATTGAACTCTCTAAAGCCACGTTGAAAAATATGCGTCAAAACCTCTTTGGTGCCTTTATTTACAATACACTTGGCATTCCGATTGCCGCAGGGGTGCTTTATCCTACATTTGGTTTTTTACTGAGCCCCGTTGTTGCCGGAGCCGCCATGGCGCTTTCTTCTATTACTGTGGTGAGCAATGCCAATCGACTACGCTTAGTTAAAACCCGTTTTGATGATTAATTGGTGTAGGGTGATCACAAAGGTAGCTATCGAGTTGATGTCTTCCTAAGTTGTTAAGCCTTGGCTTAACATAAAAAAGCCTCTCACGCGTGAGAGGCTTTTTTGATTGTGAAATGAACTCAATGTATCGAGTGATTATTCAATCATCGTAACACGACTTGCTCGTTGCCCACTGGCAGAGAGTGAACGAATCCACACTTTACCATTGACTTTAGGGGCATTCGCCGCATCAAAGTTCTGCCATTGCTCACCATCGAATGAATATTGCAACGTCACACCGGGGAACTGAACGTTCATGGCCAAATGTCCGTTCTTAATCACCGCTCCAGGAACAGGGAGGCGATAATCAATGCCTGCTTTTTCCAATTTTGCTAACTCACGTTGCCCAACCACATTGGCAAAGCGATTCCAGTCCGCCGTTAACGCTTTTTGGTTAACACGAGAGGTTTGCTGTGAGTATTCAACATCGACTCGGTAGCGATTCTCCCAACTGGCTTGGTGCCAAGCTCGCTCAGCGGCAGCCAATACGCGAGGAAAGACCATATATTCATATTGCTCATCATTGCGTACCGTTTCAGACCAAAGCTGGGCGGAGAGGCCATAGAATGGTTTCGCTTTCACTTCCCCTTTACCACTGAACCCATTGCCATCACGATCCAGTGAGGTTTCAGCATTTTGTGGCAAGTTCTCTGGTGCAAAACTAAACATTTTACGCGTATCGGTAGCACGTGTTGCCCAATAATAGCCCCGCTCTTTAGGGTCCGCTTCATAGGGCATATCCATATAAACATAGTCAGGGTTAGAAATAATCACATCATAACCTTTCTCGGCCCATTCATAAGCGGATGATGTTCCTCCCCAATACAAGACATCCCAGAAATTGACTCGCGTGCTCTGAGTGGCAAATGACTCCGGACTATCACTGTATTTCAATCCATCCTGCCAAGCTTGAAAGTGGGGAATTCCTTGTTGATTCACAAGCTTCGACACTTGTTCAGCAAAATGGCTAGGTAAATGAGCAAAATCACTCACTTCACCACTCGCGATCATTGCCTGACACTGTGGAGATTGAGCAAATGGTTTATCCTGCGCTGAAAGATCAATATTGCCTTTCCAACTCACTTTATCGGTCTCATTAACATCTTGGAAACCGGCACCCAACTTAATATTTTTCGCTTCATCACCACCAAAATGCCAAGTGGTTAACGGCATTCCCACTTGCTGGTGCATGGCAGCAATTTCACTGATCACTTTATCCACGAAGCGCGTCGATGAATCAAGGCAAGGGTTAATGAAACTTAAACGATCATAGAATTGCACTGTAGTCACATTTGAGGTGTCTTGTGGATCCAACAAACGGTACTCATTGGCTTCCGCTTCTTTTCCTGCTTGCATTAAACGCTGATAACGCGCTTCCATCGAAACAACAGCTGCACGTGCGTGAGCAGGCATATCGATTTCAGGAATCACTTCAATATGACGCGCCTTCGCATATTGCAAAATCTCAATGTAGTCCTCTTTACTGAAATAACCCGAACCAAAATTATCGCTTGTTGGCCCAGAACCTAACTGCGGTAATAGACATTCTGTCTCGGTTAAATCAAAACAGCGTTGCCCACCAATATCCGTTAATTCAGGTAACCCTGGAATTTCGATTCTCCATCCTTCGTCATCAGTAAGGTGTAGATGCAACTTATTCATTTTATACGCAGCCATTTGATCTAATGTCGCTAAAATTGCTGATTTACTATGGAAGTTGCGGGCAACGTCAATCATGATGCCACGATAATCAAAACGAGGGGCATCTTGAATAAAAAGTTGCGGTAATGTGTCTGGTTGCTGGCTATCAATCAACCCCAAAATTGATTGTACGGCATAAAAAGCCCCTGCTTGGTCAAAGGCATGAATGACGATACCTTTATCATTAATGCGCAGTTGATAGGCTCCTGACTTAGCCAACGCTCCACTAAATGACTTTGGTGTCACAGCAATAGAAACCGGAAGTGAACCATTCACATTCAGGCCAACCATCATCGCTCGTCTTTGAATGGCAGTAAGTTGTGCCTCGTCAAAAGCCGCTTTGGGCAGTGCTAAACCTGCCGAGATAGCTAAATTTCCATGACCTTTTTCCACTTTCATGGGGGTCGGTAATAAGGAACTTGACACATCTTGCAAAGTGACATCAGCGTTTTTTTCAAAACGAGTCAACGCATTCGCAAAGACATTATTATCGCTAGGGGTACGTTTTAGATTATTTCCGGCTAGCCCACTTACAAAACTATCCACCTCCTCAGTATTGAGTGAAGCAATCACTTTGGGTTCTGCATTCGGTGCCGTGATAAAAGCACGAGGCATAAAGTCTGTTTCAAACAGCTGCCAATATTCACCAATCAGAGGAAGCGTAATGGTTTCTCCCGCAGCAAAACCAGTAAATAACTCGGTGGGTTCCAGTTTATGTAAATCTCCCGTAACACGGGTCACTTTAAATTGATCACTGTCTACATCTAAAATCAAACGAATACTGTGAAAGTAAATGGCCCAATCTTTTGAATCAACCGCGTTACCTTGGTTTGCCAAAGTCATATTTACTTTATTACAAGAAGCCCACTCAGCGCCCAATGCTTGGCATTCAAGTCCTTCATCCGCACCATGGTTGGTGAAAACGGTATAATGAATATCTAGGTTATCCGCGAGTGAATTAACGACAGACTGGTTTGATGAGTTCATCATTGAGCAACCAGCTATAGTTGCTATCACTGAAACGGCAATCACACTCTTGTTCAACATAAGAAATACCTTACTTTTAGGTTGAAAATGGATGGGATGGTCATATCCCTTCACATCTCACGACGACATCAGCCAATGGCTACACTTGATGACGTTCACCATAACGCGAGTTATTTCTAGGCGTAAAATTAATCAAACCATGAGGTGATCAAGTTCAAAATCCAGCATTCAAAATAAAAATAAAAGCATTAATATCAAAAGGTTAACCTAAGCGTCAAAATCGACATTTCTATTTTGACGAGATTAATTCGATCAAAATCACATAAATAAGGCCCATTTCAATCCTTGGTGTGAAAAAATTCATCTTTCGCCATGAATACCGCCAATCAAGTTCGAGAAGATAAACGCTAATTTGTGACAAACATCGAACATTTATCTTCGTCAAATTTGTTTAAACTCCGCTAAAGTAACGTTTTTGTCGCACATAAATACTTGAGTCTGTCAGTCACTCTCTAGAAATTTAAAAGCCTCAGTCTTTTGACTGAGGCCTAAAGTAGTGGTCGGTGAAGAGCCTAGTTTGAAATATCAGGCGAACCACCGACTCTCTGTCAATCACTCTCTACAAACTTAAAAGCCTCAGTCTTTCGACTGAGGCCTAAAATAGTGGTCGGTGAAGAGCCTAATTTGAAATATCAGGCCAACCACCGACCCTCTGTCAATCACTCTCTACAAACTTAAAAGCCTCAGTCTTTTGACTGAGGCCTAAAATAGTGGTCGGTGAAGAGCCTAATTTGAAATATCAGGCGAACCACCGACCCTCTTTCAATCACTCTC
>NZ_NBUS01000042.1:310149-314021 GCF_002749895.1 Vibrio fujianensis
TGACTGAGGCCCAGAATAGTGGTCGGTGAAGAGCCTAATTTGAAATATCAGGCGAACCCCCGACCCTCTGTCAATCACTCTCTACAAACTTAAAAGCCTCAGTCTTTCAACTGAGGCCTAAAATAGTGGTCGGTGAAGAGGGATTCGAACCCCCGACCCTCTGGTCCCAAACCAGATGCGCTACCAAACTGCGCTATTCACCGACAAGTTTTTTTTAGAAAATCCGACAAGAGGGTCGCCCTCTGGTCCGCTATTCCTAAAACCGGAGATGCGCTACCAAACTGCGCTATTCACCGTTTACCAGGCGTATGGTACCCATTCTGTTTCGTTAAGCAAGTCCTTTTCTTCTTTTCTCTATCTTCCGTATGTAAGACAAACAAACACCAGCAAAATGTGATTAAATACACAGCAAAAGAAACACAATCACAACCTGTGGCATACAATTGATCCAGATCAGGGTTGAAAATTTAGTCATATTTTAACGTATTTTCGTCTTCAAAAACGTTGCCGATAATCTAGACATCTGACTTAAACGCTTATTGAGTCGTACAGTAAAGCGATTAGAGCCGTTGGTCTAGTGCTGTTTCTCACAGCTTTTACCTCGGCAATGTCATGAACGACAAATCTCCTCACTAGATCGCTTAGCACCTATAAACTGATGCTATGCACCGGAGTAGATCGCCTGTCTACTCCGTTTTTTTATTTTTTTCTTTGGTCATCTTCCTGTTTGAATCGGTATAATCATCTCATTGAATGACCCTTTTCAGGCACTATTATGTCTCATGATGATGATTTAGCCTTGTTTCAGCAAATGATGGGAGATGTAAAACCCCTCACCCATGACGTCGCTGAACTGAAAAAAGGCCATACGGTTACTGATGCGCAATTAGCAAAGCGTCAATCCGCGATCGCCCTTTCCGAACACAATCCCGATTATCTTTCGATCGATTCTGCTCCGATGCTAAAACCCGATGATGTAGTGGAATACAAAAAAGATGGGGTACAAGATGGTGTGTACAAAAAATTACGATTAGGTAAATACCCCATTCAGGCGAGGCTAGACTTACACCGTAAAACACTAAAACAAGCGCGGGACGAGGTCTGCCATTTTCTAGCCCAATGTATGAGGCTGGATATGCGAACGATCTTAATTATACATGGACGAGGAGAGCGCTCAACTCCGCCCGCAATGATCAAAAGCTTTGTCGCTCATTGGTTAACTCAAATTGATGAAGTGCAATGTGCTCATAGCGCACAACGTTTCCATGGCGGGACTGGGGCTGTCTATATCTTACTTCGAAAAAGTCGCCATCAAAAAAATGATAACCGAGAGCGCCACCAAAAACGACTTGGTTAACCGGTAATAACTGATAAAATACGACCCCTCACGTAGATAATATTATTATTTTGATTGACCACTCCGTTGCGAAACGTTAGGAGCCACCATGACACCCCATGAAAAACGCTTAAATAAATACATCAGTGAAACAGGATTTTGTTCACGCCGAGAAGCCGACAAATTAATAGAACAAGGCCGAGTCACCATTAATGGGGAAATTCCCCAGATGGGAACAAAAGTCACAGAGCAAGATACTGTCTGTATTGATGGCAATCCGGTCGGCTATAAAGAAAAACCCATCTACATTGCGTTAAATAAACCAACAGGGATTACTTGTACCACGGAACGAGATGTGCCCGGAAATATTGTTGATTTCATTGGCCACAGCAAACGTATCTTTCCTATTGGCCGTTTAGATAAACCCTCAGATGGGTTAATCTTTTTAACCAATGATGGGGATATTGTGAATAAAATTCTCCGCGCAGGGAATAATCACGAAAAAGAGTATGTAGTGCGAGTCAACAAGCCGATCACCGAGCAGTTTATTCACCAGATGGCCAGCGGTGTGAATATTCTCGATACTGTGACGCTTCCTTGCAAAGTCACCCAAGAAACAAAATATGCCTTTCGCATTGTTCTCACTCAAGGCTTAAACCGGCAAATTCGTCGTATGTGTGAAGCGTTAGGGTATGAAGTATTTAAATTGCGCCGGGTGAGAATCATGAATATTACTTTAGAGGGTATTCCTAACGGACAATGGCGTTATTTAACAGAAGCTGAAGTCAATGAAATTTTAGCCATGTGTGAAGGATCAATCAGTACCGAAGAAGCATCTCGAACAGGCAGTAAAGGGCAAACTATCCCAAAAGCAACCAATGCCAAATTATTTGATAGCCGAACCACCAAGCCGGTTACACATCGAACCTTTAAAGGGCGAGATGCGCATGAACATCGTCATGGGCCTAATACGAAAAAAGGGCGTGAAAAATGTAAACCGCATCGTGATTCATCAACAACAAACAATAAAGGCACATCGAAAAATATCACCAGAAAAAGTGGCACACTGCGTCTAAATAAATAAGCTCGCTGAATGTTGAGAAGAGGAACCAATAGTGCCTCTTCTTTACAAGAATACTTTACAAGAATACGAAATTATTTCGTCCCGAAGATCTTATCCCCAGCATCCCCTAAACCAGGAACGATATAACCTTTGTCATTGAGTTTTTCATCAATAGCCGCCGTGTACAACTCAACATCAGGGTGTGCTTTGGCCAACGCTTCAATACCTTCAGGCGCAGAGACTAAAACCAAGACCTTAATTTGGTTGCATCCTTTCTCTTTAAGTAGATCAATCGTGGCAATCATAGAACCGCCGGTGGCAAGCATTGGGTCAACCACCATCGCAATGCGCTCTTCAATATTGGAAGCCAGTTTGTTGAAGTAAGGTACTGGCTCTAATGTTTCTTCGTCTCGATAAACTCCCACCACACTAATACGAGCACTTGGAATATGTTCCAATACACCATCCATCATTCCCAATCCAGCCCGTAAAATAGGCACTACGGTGACCTTCTTGCCTTTAATTTGATCCACTTCAACAGGACCGTTCCAGCCGTCAATAGTTACTTTTTCTGTTTCAAAGTCAGCAGTCGCTTCATAAGTAAGTAGGCTCCCAACTTCGGTGGCTAACTCACGAAAACGTTTCGTGCTGATATCACCTTCTCGCATCAGACCAATTTTATGTTTTACTAGAGGGTGTTTTACTTCAACAACTTTCATTTCCATCTCCGGCATAATTTAAATAAACTTTCAGATTATACACTCATTTATTGCGGTTTTCCGACCTAAAATCTTGATAAAAATCTGACGCAAACGTTTTCCTTTTTGGTTTAAGCCTGTAGAATAGCCTCGTTTTCATATCCAACTAGATCGAGGACTTTCCCCGTGAGCGGTAACAACACTTCTCTTAGCTACAAAGATGCTGGCGTAGACATCGATGCAGGCAATGCGCTTGTTGAACGAATAAAAGGAGCAGTCAAACGCACTCGTCGCCCTGAGGTCATGGGCGGTATTGGTGGTTTTGGTGCCCTATGTGAACTGCCAACTAAGTATAAACAGCCCGTTCTCGTTTCAGGAACCGACGGAGTTGGAACCAAATTACGACTGGCTTTGGATATGAAAAAGCATGACACGATTGGGATTGATTTAGTCGCCATGTGTGTCAATGACTTAATTGTACAAGGTGCAGAGCCACTCTTTTTCCTGGATTATTATGCCACGGGAAAATTAGACGTAGAGACAGCAGCAGATGTCGTTTCTGGTATTGCTGATGGTTGTGTTCAAGCGGGCTGCGCTCTGATTGGGGGCGAAACCGCAGAAATGCCTGGAATGTATGAAGGCGAAGACTACGATGTCGCTGGCTTTTGTGTCGGAGTAGTAGAAAAAGAAAACATCATCGACGGTAGCAAAGTGGCTGCAGGAGATGCATTGATCGCCGTCGGTTCAAGTGGTCCGCACTCAAATGGTTACTCTC
>NZ_NBUS01000042.1:314031-316599 GCF_002749895.1 Vibrio fujianensis
GTTCGTAAAATTCTGGAAGTGTCCGGTGCCGATAAAAACGAAATGCTGGAAGGTAAAACGATCGGCGAACACCTGTTAGAACCGACTAAAATCTATATTAAATCAGGATTAAAACTGATTGCTGAACACGATATTCACGCCATTTCGCACATTACTGGTGGTGGTTTCTGGGAAAACATCCCTCGCGTATTACCTGAAGGAGCAAAAGCAGTGATTGATGGCAACAGTTGGCAATGGCCTGCCATTTTCACTTGGCTACAACAAAAAGGAAATGTGACAACACGCGAAATGTATCGCACCTTCAACTGTGGTGTCGGACTAATTATTGCCCTACCAAAGAATCAAGCACAAGCAGCGGTCGAGCTGTTACAACACCAAGGCGAAAACGCATGGATTATCGGTGAAATAGCCTCGGCACAAGCGAATGAAGAGCAAGTAGAGATCAAATAATTGATGAAAAGTATTGTTGTTTTAGTTTCAGGAAATGGAACCAATTTACAAGCGATCATTGATGCCTGTGAAGCCAGTAAACATGGTGGCAAAGTAACGGCTGTTTTTTCAAACAAAGCAACAGCATATGCTTTAGAACGGGCCAAAAAGGCAGGTGCAGCAGCACATTTTGTGGATCCAAACGCTTATGAGACTCGTGATGCTTTTGATGACGCATTAATGCAGTATATCGATCAATACACACCAGACTTGATCGTTTTAGCTGGCTATATGCGTATTCTCAGCAGTGATTTTGTTCGCCACTACTTAGGGCGCATGATTAATATTCACCCATCACTGTTACCTAAGTATCCAGGCCTTAATACCTATCAAAGAGCCATTCATGCTGGAGATGAAGAACATGGCACAAGCGTCCACTTTGTGACAGAACAATTGGATGGTGGGCCTGTTATTCTTCAAGCAAAAGTGCCCATTTTTGACGAGGATACCGTTGAAACACTAACGGCAAAGGTACAAGCTCAAGAATATCGTATCTATCCGTTAGTGGTGCAATGGTTTGTGGAAGAGCGTTTAGCTATGAAGCAAGGCAAAGCCTTTTTAGATGGAAAACCTTTGGGGATCCATGGTTATGCCGACCAATAATAGGATGTATACCCAAACAACTGAGAGTTGCAGTTTGGCGGCAACGTGACAAATTTGAACAGCCGTAGGCTGGCCTTTGGTGAGTGCCACGGATGGCTCTCATCATCCCCATAAGCATAGACAGGCGATGCGATTGGGGTGAGCAAACGTAGCCCCTGCAGCTTCAAGTAGGAAGGAGATAGTATTAATCACATAAAAAGGGTTGCTTACGGCTACCCTTTTTATGTGATTAATTAAAGCTCAGCTTGAGGAGCTTGATTACCCGGCTTTGGCGCAGCAAAAGCCACCGCTTTCAATTGCTCAACATTGGTTGCAATTCGCTCACCTAAATAAAACAAATTAAACTCGCCCGGCTTCATTCGCTGCCAAGTTTCATTGCCGGTTAATGGCTGAGTCGCAATCACCGACACCACATCATTGGGGGTGGTTTCTTCTTGGAAATTCACTTCCACATCCTCATCAATCAATGCAGCATGACCAAATGGGGCTCGACGAGTGATCCAATAGAGGTGATTGGTGCAGTAGCTCATCACGTAATCGCCATCAGAAAGCAGCATATTGAATACCCCTTTATTACGTAGCTCATCACAAAGCTCGCTGACGTAGTAAAAAACATCCTGCATATTGTGAGGGATCTCTGGATAACGCTGCTCTAGCCTATCGAGTAACCAACAAAAAGCCGCTTCACTATCTGTTTGCCCAACCGGACGGTGGCGACCTTGAGTAAGTCTTTGGTAATCCACAAGTTGTCCATTATGGGCAAACGTCCAATACCGCCCCCATAGTTCACGCGTAAAAGGGTGCGTATTTTCTAAGCTCACCCCACCACGATTCGCTTGACGAATATGACTGATCACGGCACAGCTTTTGATCGGATAATTTTGCACTAGTTGAGCAATTTGTGACTGGCAACTGGGTGCTGGATCTTTAAAGGTTCGAAAACCTCGTCCTTCATAAAAAGTAATGCCCCAACCATCTCGGTGGGGCCCTGTTTTACCTCCCCGCTGCATCAGGCCGGTAAAACTAAAACAAATATCGGTTGGCACATTGGCGCTCATACCAAGTAATTCACACATGGTTTAAACAACTCCTTCTTTAAACCACTTAACTAACCGTGGGCCAACTTAAACGGTTAACCCACCATGGTTTATGCCATCTCTTTTTCAATTAATTGGATGATAATGTGGATAATTTTAATGTGGACTTCTTGAATACGGTCAGCATAGCCAAAATGAGGCACACGAATTTCAATATCCGCTAATCCTGCCATTTTGCCCCCCTCTTTTCCGGTCAAGGCAATGGTTTTCATCCCTTTTGCTTGAGCGGCTTCAATCGCTTTTAAAATATTTCCTGAGTTACCCGAGGTTGAAAGGCCGAAGAGAACGTCACCTTGACGCCCGACGGCTTCGACATAACGTGAAAATACATAATCGTAGCCAAAGTCATTACTAACACAAGAAAGATGGCTGGGATCAG
>NZ_NBUS01000042.1:316609-334012 GCF_002749895.1 Vibrio fujianensis
AATAGCAATTCCCGGATAACCTGGGCGATTTTCACGGTAGCGCCCGGTTAATTCTTCTGCAAAATGCATCGCGTCACAGTGCGAACCACCGTTGCCACAAGAAAGAACTTTACCTCCTTGCTTAAAAGAATCGGCTATCATTTTTGCTGCGGCTTCAATGTTAGCAATATTCTGCTCATCGGCTAAAAATGTATTCAGTACTTCAGCCGCTTCCGTCAGTTCACGTTTAATCAAATCCTGGTACATAGGTTTCATCTCTTCATTATTCTGCTGGCAAGAAAGTTTTCTTACAAGAAAACTTACATGTTGCTGAGTTTACCCAAACGATTCCCTCTGTCGATAGTCGTAGCAGCACAAATTGATTAATTGGCCTGACTTTTTGTCGATAAAATTGGCGTACACAGCACATTTTTGTATTTTCTTTTCATCCAGATCACTTTTTAGCCAATATTACATTTTACATCTCGTTAAACTTTTGATTACAATCGACTGGTTAGACCACTTTAACATCAGATGCCACCTTGTCTGGATAAGGAAAATTGTTATGGAAATCTTGATCTCTATGTTGGCTTTTTTGCTGGTGCTAAGCACATGCTTATACCATCGAACCTCACTCTTTACCGCGTTAGCTTTTTTAACCTTAACAATGCTAACGCTATCAATAACCGGTCAGGCTGGATTTTTTGCTTGGGCTTTCTACCTTGCGGCCATCGTGGTGTTTATCGTTCCCTCAGTACGGCAAAATCTAATCAGCAGTAAAGCACTGACGATGTTTAAAAAAGTGCTTCCCGCTATGTCACAAACAGAAAAAGAGGCTTTGGATGCTGGCACCGTCTGGTGGGAAGCTGAACTTTTTAAAGGTAAACCTGATTGGCAGCAACTCAAGAGCATAAAAGCGCCAACCTTAACCGCAGAAGAACAAGCATTTCTAGATGGCCCGGTCAACCAAGTCTGTGCCATGGTTAATGACTACCAAGTCACTCATGAACTGGCCGATTTACCGCCAGAAGTATGGCAATTCCTCAAAGATCATAAATTTTTTGCCATGATTATTAAGAAAAAATATGGCGGCTTAGAATTTTCAGCCTACGCTCAATCGTTGGTATTACAGAAATTAACAGGGGTTTCCGGTGTTCTTTCATCCACCGTTGGCGTTCCAAATTCATTAGGGCCTGGTGAATTACTGCAACATTATGGCACTCAAGAGCAACAAAATTATTATTTACCACGTTTAGCCGAAGGAAAAGAAATCCCTTGTTTTGCTTTAACCAGCCCAGAAGCGGGATCAGACGCAGGGTCTATCCCTGATTTTGGAATTGTCTGTAGAGGTGAGTGGGAAGGAAAGGAAGTGCTGGGAATGCGCCTCACATGGAACAAACGCTATATCACCCTCGCTCCGGTTGCCACAGTATTAGGCTTGGCCTTTAAACTGCAAGATCCCGACGGCCTATTAGGAAATTCGCCCGACATCGGCATCACTTGCGCTTTGATTCCAACCGACTTAGCTGGGGTAGAAATTGGTCATCGTCATTTTCCACTCAATGTTCCTTTTCAAAATGGTCCAACCCGAGCTAATGATCTTTTTGTTCCTTTAGATTTTATTATTGGCGGCCCCAAAATGGCAGGGCAAGGTTGGCGCATGTTGGTGGAATGCCTCTCCGTTGGTCGAGGAATCACCTTACCATCAAACTCAACAGGCGGGATTAAAACCGCAGCTCTAGCAACCGGAGCTTATGCTCGAATTCGCCGTCAATTTAAGCAACCGATCGGCCAAATGGAAGGCATCGAAGAGCCTCTAGCCCGTTTAGCGGGTAATGCTTATGTCATGGATGCAGCCAGCAATTTAACGGTCGCTGCGATAGACTTAGGTGAAAAGCCATCGGTTATTTCAGCCATTGTTAAGTATCATTGCACCCACCGTGGGCAACGCGCCATTATCGATGCCATGGACATCGTCGGTGGTAAAGGTATCTGTTTAGGGCCAGCTAACTTCTTAGCCAGAGGTTACCAAGGAGCTCCCATTGCCATCACCGTTGAAGGCGCAAATATCCTCACTCGCTCAATGATTATCTTTGGCCAAGGTGCGATTCGTTGTCATCCTTACGTTCTTAGTGAAATGGCCGCAGCTCACTCTGACCACCCTGCTGCACTTGAGCAGTTTGATCAAGCATTAGCTGGCCATATTAGCTTTACCTTGAGTAATTTTGTACGCAGCATTTGGTTTGGTCTCACCGATGGTTACGGCTCATCCTCACCCACTAAAGATGCCACCCAACGTTACTATCAGAAACTCAACCGTTACAGTGCAAATCTTGCTTTATTAGCAGATATTTCTATGGCAACGCTTGGAGGCTCACTTAAACGAAAAGAGCGCTTATCCGCCCGACTCGGTGATATCCTCAGCCAGCTTTATTTAAGCTCTGCAACGCTTAAACGTTTTGAAAATGATGGCAGCCCTAAGGAGGACTTACCTTTAGTCCATTGGGGATTACAAGACAGTTTAAGGCAAACAGAAGTGGCGATTGATGAATTTCTTGCAAACTTCCCAAACCCGGTGCTGGGAAAACTATTACGAGTGCTGCTCATGCCATTTGGCCGAGTGCGAAAAGCGCCTAACGATAAGCTTGATAGCCAGGTGGCGCAAATTATTCAAACACCGAGTGCAACCCGTTCTCGCTTAGGTCGTTACCAATATTTAGCAGCAACAGAACATAACCCGGTAGGGAAAATAGAACAAGCACTCAATGTTATACTGCAAGCTGAACCTATCTTCACGAAATTATACCAGGCACTCGGTCAACGCCATCCATTTACTCGTTTGGATGAATTAGCCACTGTCGGCCTTGAGAAAAAAATCTTAACGGAACAGGAAGCGCAATTATTGACGGAGGCTGAAACTCATCGCCTATATACCATCAATGTCGATGACTTTTCTCCACAAGCACTGGCAGCGAACAAACCACATCCAAAACTGGAAGAGGTCGCCTAGTATTTAACTTAAGAGAATTTTCATCGCCGTCAGATGAGAAAGTAAAAGGAGGCTAAGCCTTCTTTTACTTTTTTACAACCAAACCACTTAAAGTTTCAGATCGCAAGCAAATAGATACAGCTGCAGCGTAGAACATGCAACACGATTGGAGCAACTAGCCATACAGCAGCTTGAGATAAACAAGATAGCCCGTTTAAATAAAGGCTATTTTTTAGGAACCTTGAGCTGTAATTCTGGCGTTGCCGCAGCTTTGGCTTGTAATTTACGGCGAATAAACCAACCACCCAACGCCAATAGAATCACAAAAACATTCCCTAACACAATGTAAATCAGTGCCTTTTGTCGTGATTTTTCGCGCATCTGAATCACTAATTTTTCTTGCTGTAATCGACGTAAATTCTCCAAATCCGCTTCTTGCATTCGGCGGGTTTTATCAAGATCGATCTCACTCACCACACTGTAACGATGCTCTTTAATAGGGAAGACCAGTGGTCTTTGGGTGGCGAGATCGGTCGCGTATACCAAACCATGCCAAGAAAAATGACCAAACTCACCACTATTCGGAATTGAAAAGGTCAGATTTAACGCTTTATCATCAGCTTGAGCTTGGGTGATAAATGATGCAGGAAGTGCTCCTTTATGTTCCACTTGGCCCGCTAAAGATCCAGGCTGAATCATGCCGCCTTCGCCACTAAAGATCACTTGATGTGGCTGATTGTCTGCTCGCGACTGAATAAAAGTTGTCGTTATCGGCGAAGGATAAACTAATACCTCTTGCTCTTGAGCGCGCAGAAACACTCCATTGCCAGAGGTGATCCGTACACGATATTTATCTGGCTCTAATGAGATCGGTAGCGCAACGGTAAAAACACCATCGCCCGCTTTTTCATCAAGCCCTCGACCATCATCAGCAAAGAGACCGACTTCAATCGGTAAAGGTTGGGCCTCTTTTTCTAGCTCCTGCTCATTTTCAATATACTTAGTAAAAGTAACCGTTAAGTTCACTCGATCAAGAAAATCTCTCAATAATAAAGGCTGACCATCCGAAACCAATCGAGCGGTAAACTTAATTTCCTCACCTTGATATAAGCGAGAAGGTAAAGGATCGCTTAACATCTGTAAGTGGGAAATGAGCCTTATATTATTTTTGGGAGAAACCTTACCTATTGCTTGCCAAGGGCCCGGCATCGGATTATCAATCGATATAATATCCATCGAAGGCTCTTCATACCAGCGAACGTAATCTGGATGACGTCCCGCATAATATTTTGTGCCATCGGGCCTTACTAGCACAACCGGCTGAGAATTCTTTTCTCGATAAATAACAAAGGTGATTTGTGAAATGGTAGAATCGACGCGAAAGCGATTGTCCAATAATGACATCGTTGACTCATTACTTGCTAATGCATTAAACCCAATTAGCCACCCCAATATCGCTATTCCTATCCGCCACATAATTTCTCCTACTGACGCCAGAGGCAAACACCGCTTTTTTCTACCACATCCAAACGTTCTTGGTGTGCCTGTAATTCATCGGCCGATGCACGTAAAACTTTGAGTTTTTTACGCTCTGAACTGACACGTTTGATGCTATTACTACCTTGTTCACCGTTTTGGCTACCGGCTGAAAATTGTAAAGAGGTTTGCCCCCCTGTCATAAGTAGATAAACATCGGCCAAAATCTCAGCATCGAGTAATGCGCCGTGTAAAGTTCGATGAGAGTTATCTATGCCATACCGCTCACACAATATATCTAAGTTATTGCGTTTACCCGGGAAGATTTTCTTCGCCATGGCGAGCGTATCGGTGATTTTACAATATTGCTCCGTTTTACCAATCGAAGCATTTAATTTACTAAATTCATAATCCATAAAGCCCACGTCAAAGGGAGCATTATGGGCAACTAACTCAGCGCCTTTGATAAAATCCAAAAATTCTTCATGCACCTCTTTATATTCGGGCTTATCCACTAGAAATTCATCGGTAATCCCGTGAACTTCAATGGCTTGAGGCTGAATGTCTCGGTCGGGCTTTAAGTAGACATGAAAATGTCGCCCAGTCAGTTTTCGATTGATGATTTCCACCGCACCGATTTCAATAATTCGATGCCCTTCATAATGAGGGCCACCTTCAAAGTTCATACCCGTGGTTTCTGTATCTAAAACCACAATACGACCGTAATTAGAATTGTTGCTAGTATTCATAAGGATATCTATGTCAGACTATATCAATGGTGTGTGTAACCCAATAGTATCAAATCATGAAGAAACAGGTGGAAATTTTCACTGACGGTTCTTGTTTAGGCAACCCTGGCCCCGGAGGTTATGGCATTGTCCTGCGTTACAAACAAGTAGAAAAAACCTTATCAAACGGCTATCGCTTAACGACCAATAATCGAATGGAAATGCTAGCCGCTGTCGTTGCTCTGCAAACGCTAAAAGAGCCTTGCGAAGTCATTTTAACCACCGATAGTCAATATGTCCGCCAGGGTATTACTCAATGGATCCATAACTGGAAACAACGCGGATGGAAAACAGCCGATAAAAAAACGGTAAAAAATGCCGATCTATGGCAAAAATTAGATCAAGAAACGGCACGTCATCATGTCGAATGGCGCTGGGTGAAAGGCCATGCCGGCCATCGAGAAAATGAAATCTGTGACGAACTCGCACGAACGGCGGCAGAAAATCCAACCGAAGATGATCACGGCTATCAACCTTAACACAATGGTGTTAAGCCATGGTTATTCGGATGATTTAATCCGATAATTAAGCCCTAGCGGTGAAAAACGTCGCTTAAGGTGCCAGTGTGGTTTAATTGGCTTTAAAGGATAAGTTCGTTTACGCGCGACAATAAAGTAGAGGCTACCCAGTGGACGAGCCCAGCGACCAGACGCATTTTCTAACCATGTCCATCCAGCGCGGTATTTTTGCATGGGGAAAAGCGCATATTGATCGCATTCAATGACTTGATAATTAAGAACACTCAGCCAATCTCTGATACGGCTCGGAGTAAACATGCGCCCACTCCAAGGTAGGTTATGCTTACGCCATGGCATCAAACTTGCCAACCCAATCAAGCTGATGGGATTAAACCCAGTAATAATTAAGTAACCATCATCGATCAATACGCGGTCTACTTCACGTAAAATACGGTGTGGATCACCACAATAATCCAGTTGATGAGCAAGGATTGCCACATCAATACTCTTTTCAAGAAAGGGTAAATCATAAGCATCGGCGATCACACTATGCAAAGGGTTCTGGATATCGAGGTTAACTTGGTGTTGAATATTACAATTGCAACTTGATAATTCGCAGCTTAAACCGCCCAATTTTAGCATGTGATAACCAAATAGTTTGGGGCACCACTCATCAATTCGGGTTTGAATCGATTCACAGACCCATTGGCCGTTTTTTAATTGCGACCAAGAATGAGGACTCTTTATTTTTTTTTGACTGCGTGCTGGTTTCATAGCTAAATCGCTTACCCAAGTGACCGGAGACAACTCATGTTACACATCAAAAGCATACCCGCATTTAATGATAATTACATCTGGCTAATTGAAAATAGCGATCGTCGTTGTGCGGTGGTCGATCCCGGCGATGCGGCTCCCGTATTGAGTTATCTCACCGAACACGAGTTGACCTTAGAGGCGATTCTCATTACTCATCACCACCATGATCATATTGGGGGTGTCGCACAGTTAGTCCACCAGTTTCCAACACTTGATGTTGTCGCTCCAGCTCAAGAACCGATTCCAACCGTCACTCATGCCGTTCAAGGAGGGGATCAAATCGAATTATTTGATGAGCGATTTATGGTGTTGGATCTTCCCGGTCATACCCTTGGCCATATTGGCTACATTGGCGATAGCAAACTCTTTTGTGGCGATGTCCTATTTTCTGCAGGCTGTGGCAGAGTATTCGAAGGAACGATGGAACAAATGTTTACTTCCCTCAATAAAATACAAATGCTACCAGAAGAAACTGAAATTTATTGTGCGCATGAATATACCGCAAGTAACCTTGCCTTTGCGATGGCCGTTGAGCCCGATAATGAACAATTACAAATTTATCGCGATGATGTGATTCGGCTGAGAGCACAAGGAAAAAGCACCTTACCGACCACCTTGCGTCGAGAACAATGGATCAATCCATTTTTACGCACCGATTCACCCAGCGTGATAAAATCAGTAGCTAATCGCACCCAACAAAGTGATCCATTAGCAATTTTTACGGCATTACGTGAGTGGAAAAACGAATTTTAACCAATTGCTACTTGTCATCAGATTCATACGACAAGTATTATCAGCAGCCAATTGATAAAAAGGCTGTCTTACATGCGAATACAATTCTGCTGGGTAATGGCTCTGCTGTTAACCGGATGCCAGGTTACCCAGCCTGATAATGATCGAATCAATGAGTCTAATCAGGCTTCGAATGCGAGCAAAAAAGTTGTAAACGAAGTAATGCCGTCTTCGACAACTTTGAAAAAACCACGCGCTATCCCCCCCAAAGTTCTAACGCCTCAGGAACAAGAAGATGTTTGGCTGCGTATTGCGATGCAATTTAACTTACCTATCGCGGATGCTCCCAGTGTCGACTACTACCGAACTTGGTATCTCAAACACCCTCAGCATTTAATTACGGTTGCCAAACGGGCTGAGCCTTTTTTGTATTTAATTACCGAAAAAATTGAACAACGCAATTTGCCTTTGGAACTGGCTCTATTACCGATTGTAGAAAGTGCTTTTGACCCCTTTGCCTATTCTCACGGTAGTGCGGCAGGTTTATGGCAATTTGTTCCCGCGACAGGAAAAATGTTCGGGTTAAAACAGAATTTTTGGTACGACGGCCGACGTGACGTAGTAGCAGCCACCGATGCGGCTTTAGAGTATTTAACACGCTTAAACACTCGCTTTGATGGTGACTGGTATCTAGCGATTGCCGCCTACAATAGCGGTGGAGGACGCGTTTCTAGTGCGATTCGTAAAAATACCCGCTTAGGCAAAGCAACCGATTTTTTCTCGCTCGATCTTCCGAAAGAAACGAGTGGTTATGTGCCTAAGTTATTGGCCTTAGCCGATATTATCGCAAATCAAGATCAGTATGGTATTTCTATTCCCACCATTGTTAATCAGCCAGTACTTGCCTTGGTCGATCCCAAAGAGCAGCTAGACTTGGCAATAGCGGCGAATTATGCCGGGATCTCGGTCAAAGAGTTACAAAGTTACAACCCAGCCTATAATCAATGGGCAACCGATCCAGAAGGGCCACACCAGTTTTTAATTCCGATAAAGCAGGCTGATGCTTTTACTAAAC
Source organism: Vibrio fujianensis (assembly GCF_002749895.1). Lineage (GTDB taxonomy): Bacteria > Pseudomonadota > Gammaproteobacteria > Enterobacterales > Vibrionaceae > Vibrio > Vibrio fujianensis. The sequence continues at coordinate 324,923 of NZ_NBUS01000042.1, forward strand.
AAGTCGAAGCGAATCGTGGTAAAGGTATGAAACTCGTACGTTACCAAGTCAAAAGTGGCGATAGCCTCAGTGTCATCGCACAGCGACATCACACGACAACTCAGGTTATCCAAACCGCTAATAATTTAACTAGCCATACCATCAAAGTTGGCCAGTATTTGATGATTCCAACCTCGGTCACTAATAATAAAGCTTATGCACTCAGTGCAAACAACCGCTTAGAAAAGACTCAATCGTTAGCCCGCGGGCAATATAAGATTAACCATACCGTTAAAAGTGGTGAAAGTTTATGGACCATAGCAAAGGCTCATAATGTCTCTTACCAATCTTTAGCCAAATGGAATGGGATGGGGCCACGAGATACATTGCGAGTAGGCCAGAAAATCGTTATTTGGAAAAAAAGTACCGATGGAGCAATTATCCGTACCGTCTTTTACGAAATTCGTCGTGGAGATACCTTAAGTGACATCGCCTTGCGCTTTAAAGTCACCACAAATGACATTGTTAAATGGAATGATCTTTCTAACCAGAAATACTTAAAACCAGGACAACGAATCAAACTATATGTGGACGTAACAAAAGTGAGCGTTTAGCGCTTTATTATTTTCCTAATAGCCGAAAAGAAACCAGCAATGGGTTATGATCAGAAGCGCTCGACTCGGGCGCTTTTGCATTTTCTAATACCAGTCCCTTATAAAACACATGATCAAGCGGTAATCCAGTGATAAATGTGCGCCGGTGATCATCTGAAAAAACAACCTCTTGTAATGATAATGAAGCCAGTGCAGATTTTAGAACAGATAATCGTTGTGAACTCCAACTGTTAAAATCACCCGCAACAATAATGGGCCCATGATGTTGTCTTAATGCCTTAATGAGCGTTTCAATCTGCTCTCGATAAATTTTAGCGCCATAGGTAAAATTTATTGCATGTAAGTTAATCACGGCAAGCTGCTGCCCGTTGCTTAACGAATAACGTGCATAAATACCAGATTTAGGTAACCGTAGTAACGGTTCCAATTGCGTATACGCACAAGCAAAGCTAGGCATAACATGCGCTAAATTCAGCACGCCCGTCGACTCACCAAAGACCTCAAAAGCATTAACATAAGCCCCATCCCATGCCTGTTTTGCTATCCACTCTCTCAGCCCTTCAGTCATACTTGCTTCTTGCAATAACAACAGTTGCGCTTGTTGACTATAACGTGTGAGTTCGCTGTCCCAATTACTTCGGTTTTGTTTATAAATATTCCAAACGAAAATGTTTAATTGTCCGTCATTATCGAGAGGTAATGGATGCGGGTTCTGGTAGCACAGCAAGTCTCGGCCAAGTGCATCTTGGCCAACCGTTAAAAGCTGAGGTTGGTTGGGTACTTTAAAAACAACCTGAAAAGCCGTAATCATGACCACGGTAAACATAGAAGAAAAGAAGAGCAGATAGCGTTTTTTCATCGTAAATATAGGTCAACATTATGACTAGCAGATAAGGAGTTTAACCCCTTATCTACTTAAGGTAAGTGATGTTTAAGGTAAGGTCTACTTAAGGTTAGCAGTTAAATCGCGTCTTCATCTTCTTCACCAGTTCGAATTCGCACCACTCGCTCAATCTCGCTGATAAAGATTTTTCCGTCACCAATTTTGCCGGTTTGCGCGGTTTCTATAATGGTATCAACACATTGATCAGCGACGTCTTCCGTCACCACAATTTCTAACTTCACTTTGGGTAAAAAATCCACCATATATTCCGCCCCGCGGTATAACTCAGTATGACCTTTTTGCCGTCCAAACCCTTTAACCTCAGAAACCGTCATACCGGTAATTCCCACTTCAGCTAGCGCTTCACGGACATCATCGAGCTTAAATGGTTTAATAATTGCCTCGATCTTTTTCATGTTCATCCCTTAAACGTTTTTTGTCATTAATTTTTCGCTGCTGGTCGAATTAAGGTTTCAAAACCGAACAGATGATAACTTATTATCAGCCAGCGGTAATAAATACACAATCAATAAAAAGCCCAAGCATGGCTAGCCATTAACCTCTATTTTAGGTTCGCATAATAAGCAGCAAGATCGGCAATATCTTGATCACTCAACATCATAGACTGCGCTTGCATAACCACGGCTAACCCGCCAGTACGCTGCTTATTTTTATAGGCTTTAACCGATGTGATCAGGTATTGCTCATTTTGTCCTTTTAAATTGGGGTAACCAGGGATGACTGCAATCCCATCAGCGCCATGGCAAGTGGCACAGATGGCAGACTTTGCCTTGCCTGCCGCAGCGTCTCCAGCAGCCAATACCGGCCCGGTCAATAAACTGCTAGTCACCACTAATCCCATTAGTATTTTATTCATAGCTCAACCTTACTTCGTGCTTCCATGTTATCAATCGATCATCATAATTGTGGCATGAGAAAAGCTCATTGAGTCCAGATCAGTTCATAGTCTTGACCAGCAAAATCACGATCTACAAACAGGCTGGCTATCGCAACCACTCTTCCTTTATACATTAAAATGGGTAATCGGCGACGTTGCCAACTGGGAATACGGTATTCTTGAAATAATTTTTTTAATTTTCGTGATCCGGCACGTCCGACAGGACAAGCTGACAGCCCTTCTGGGTTAAAAGAGACCGAAAGCGCATCCGGCTCATCAGGAAGCGCAATGTGGCCGAGCGAGCATTCCGATAACGTTAAGTAACCGAGCTTATCAGGTAAAATCAATGGCCTATTAAGCTGGATACTTTGCTGCCACGCACTAAGATCGCTCATTAATGTTACACAAAAAAGCTCTCCGTCAAATCGACGAATTTGGTACTCTCGCAACTGAAGCTTTGGATTAGCAGAAGCTTCAGCCAGTGCAACTTGCTGCCAAATCATGTCGGTATGCAGCCGACTTGGCATCGTAACACCTCGCCCAGCCAACCATTGCCGAATGACTTGCCGCCTGACCACATCACTGCATAATTGTATTTGAGCGATAGATAGCCCACCAGCTTTACTGGTTGCAGACGCCAGTAAGTCCGCTAGCAACTCATGAATGACGGCTTCTTGCTCTGCGCATAACTCGGCACTACGTTGTACGGCTTGATAAATCGTTGGCCAACGCTGATTTAGAATGGGAGTTACTTGATGGCGTAAGAAATTACGCTCGTAACGCATATCTTGGTTACTTTCATCCTCGACCCATTGTAATTGCTGCTCAAGGGCAAAAGATTCGATATCCTGCCGAGGCACATGTAACAGTGGGCGTAGTAAGTGACCTTGACTAAAAGCAGCCCAATCTGCCATGGCCGATAACCCTTTGGGGCCACTTCCTCGCCGCAAGGCCAGTAAAAACGTTTCTAATTGATCATCAGCATGATGACCAAGTAATAAAGTATTTTCGGTTTTCACATGCTTAGATAATGCAGCATAACGAGCTTCTCGAGCTAACTGCTCGATACTTTCACCACATTGTGTATCGAGAGTGACATACTCGACAGATAAGGGAATGTTGTATTCATCACACCAACGTTGGCATTGCTCTACCCAGTTATTGGCATTATCACTCAAACCATGATGCACATGAACTGCACGCACTGGTACCGAATAATATTGATGGTATTGAGCAAGTAAATGCAATAATACCCGAGAGTCCACACCACCACTTAAGGCTAAAATGGGTCGCTCAACCGATTTTTCACGTAATTGCTGACAAAAGTGACTGTACAAGTCCATTATAATTCTTGGCTGATTTGATCAATAAAAGCCAGTGTACCGCTTGGGGCTAAAAACCAAAAGGAGTTGAATGAGCTTCAACCCCTTACTTGGTAGGTTTTATTTAGCAATAGCCGTAATTCATTAAGCGCTGGTAACGTCTATCCAGTAGCTCTGCTTGCTCTAAGGCTTCTAACTCTGAAAGCTGCTGTAATAGCATGACTTTAAGGTTTTTGGCCATTTGTACAGGATCACGATGAGCGCCTCCCAGTGGTTCTTCGATGACTTCATCAATTAAAGAAAGTTCTTTTAGACGAGAAGCCACAAGCCCCATCGCTTCTGCGGCTTGTGGCGCTTTATCCGCATCTCGCCACAAAATAGAAGCGCAACCTTCAGGCGAAATAACCGCATAAGTCGAATATTGCAACATATTGACATAATCACCAACACCAATGGCTAACGCACCACCAGAACCGCCTTCACCCACCACATTACAGATCACGGGAACGGTTAAGCCCGACATCACTTTCAGGTTTTTGGCAATCGCTTCTGATTGCCCACGCTCTTCTGCGCCAACACCAGGATAAGCGCCAGCCGTGTCGATAAAAGTAATGATTGGCATATTAAAGCGCTCTGCCATCTGCATTAAACGTAATGCCTTACGGTAACCTTCTGGTTTAGGCATACCAAAATTACGTCTCACTTTTTCCCGTGTTTCTCGGCCTTTTTGATGGCCGATAATCATAACAGGACGATCATCTAAGCGAGCAATTCCGCCAACAATGGCTTTATCATCCGCGTAAGCACGATCACCAGCAAGCTCGTCAAACTCGGTAAACATATGATTGATATAATCTAAAGTATAAGGACGCTGTGGATGACGGGCCAACTGCGCAACTTGCCATGCGCCAAGATCACTGAAGATTTTCTTTTTCAGTTCCAAGCTTTTCTTTTCTAGCTGTTCAATCTCTTTTTCAAGATCTACGGACGAACTGCCACCGTGACGAGAGACATCTCGTAGTGCCTGAATTTTAGCTTCAAGTTCTACAATAGGTTTTTCAAAATCTAGAAAGTTTGGGCTCATCTACCGATCCTTTTTTACTCAGCTCGTCAATTGTACAGCTGAATTTTAGTTAAATTCGAGTTCTACTTGATCTTTGCCAAGCAACTGTTGTAATTCATCGAGTAATGTATCGCTGGGCGTTACTCGCCATTCTGTACCTAGCGTTAAACGTGCCCTAGCATCCGAACGCTGGTAGTATACATTGACAGGCACGGTTCCTGCTCGGTGAGGCTCTAAGATTTGACTAAAACGCTCAAAAAATTGCTCATCAATTTGCGATTGTTCAATCGCAAGCGATAAGCTACGGGCATATTTTTCTCGTGCGCTACCCAAATCCATCACTTCGCGCGCTGACATTTTAAGGCCACCATTGAAGTCATCAAAGCTGACCTGTCCAGAAACCACCAAAATCTTATCTTTTTCTAACAATTCTGCATACCGATCTAATGCATCTGAATAAAGCATCACCTCCATTCGTCCAGATCGATCATCGAGAGTCATAATACCTATTCGGTTTCCCCGTTTGGTTGTCATGACACGTGCAGCAATCACTAAGCCAGCAACGGTTAACGACTGATCGCGTCGCGTCGGCGTCGCGTCGTTCAATCGACAACTGGTGTATTTATTCAGCTCTTTCAGGTATTGATTGATTGGATGTCCGGTTAAGTATAGACCCAGAGTTTCCCTCTCCCCCTCTAACCAAACTTTCTCAGGCCATGGTGGAACCTGAATATATTTTTGTTCAACGTCTTCTGGGGCATCCGTTAATACCCCAAACATATCCGCTTGGCCAAAGGCTTCCGCTTGGTGATGTTGACTCGCCGCTTTCACCGCATCATCCACTGAAGCCATCAATGCTGCGCGATGTGGCCCTAAATGATCCAAGGCTCCGGCTAAAATAAGTTTTTCAATTACCCGTTTGTTGACCTTTTTAAGATCAATGCGCGCACAAAAATCAAATAAGTCCTTAAATACCCCGTCTTGATTGCGCGATTCTAAAATAGCTTCAATTGGGCCTTCACCCACTCCTTTTATTGCACCAATACCATAAACAATGGCCCCCGAATCATCCACATTGAATCGGTATAATCCAGAGTTAATGTCTGGTGGGAGGACTTTTAATCCCATTCGATGGCATTCATCAACCAAACCGACAACTTTTTCGGTGTTGTCCATATCAGCAGTCATCACTGCCGCCATAAATTCAGCCGGATAGTGTGTTTTTAGCCATAAGGTTTGATAGGAAACTAACGCATAAGCGGCAGAGTGCGATTTGTTAAACCCGTACCCGGCAAATTTCTCTACCAGGTCAAAGATTTTCATCGCCAGTTCGCCGTCAACACCATTTTGTTCCGCACCCTCTTTAAACACGGCGCGTTGCTTGGCCATCTCTTCTGGCTTTTTCTTACCCATCGCTCGGCGAAGCATATCGGCTCCACCTAGGGTGTAACCTGCCAGCACCTGAGCTATCTGCATGACTTGTTCTTGATAGAGAATAATGCCGTAGGTAGGGTCTAAGATCTCTTTTAATGATTCGTGTTGCCACTTCTCATCCGGGTAGGAAATGGCTTCTCGGCCATGTTTACGGTCAATAAAGTTATCCACCATCCCTGACTGTAGGGGGCCGGGACGGAAAAGGGCGACCAATGCGATGATATCTTCAAAACAGTCTGGTTGTAGACGTTTAATCAGATCTTTCATTCCGCGAGATTCTAGCTGGAATACCGCTGTAGTTTCCGAATTTTGCAAAACTCGGAATGAGGCCGGATCGGCTAATGGAATCGCATCGATACGAACGGGAGGCTCGCCTCTTTTCTCACGCCGAGGGTTAATCAACCCTAGAGCCCAGTCGATAATGGTTAACGTTCGCAGCCCTAAGAAGTCAAATTTAACCAACCCCGCGTACTCAACGTCATTTTTATCAAACTGAGTGACAGGATGCTGCCCTTCCGCATCACAGTAAAGCGGGGCAAAATCGGTGATCGACGTGGGTGAAATCACGACCCCCCCAGCATGTTTACCTGCATTTCGGGTACAACCCTCCAAAATGCGGCACATATCAATCAGCTCTTTCACCTCTTCATCGGCATCATACAACTCTTGTAGTGCAGGTTCCGCTTTAAAGGCTTTTTCTAGTGTCATACCCGGATCAGGCGGTACTAATTTAGAAATACGATCGACAAATCCGAAGGGATGGCCAAGCACTCGCCCGACATCTCGAATCACCGCTTTTGCTGCCATCGTACCAAACGTTATGATCTGAGAAACGGCATCACGGCCATACATATCCGCCACATGGTCAATGACACGATCCCGTTTGTCCATACAGAAATCAACGTCAAAGTCGGGCATCGAAACACGTTCAGGGTTTAAGAAACGTTCAAAAAGTAGATCATATTCTAATGGATCAAGATCCGTTATTTTTAGTGCATAAGCGACTAAAGATCCGGCACCCGATCCTCGCCCCGGCCCAACTGGAATATCATTATCCTTAGACCACTGGATAAACTCCATCACAATCAAGAAATAGCCGGGAAATCCCATTTGGTTGATGACTTGCAGTTCAATGTCCAAGCGCTCATCGTATTCAGGTCGACGTTCCGCTCGTACCACAGGGTCAGGAAAGAGAAATTCGAGTCGTTGTTCTAACCCTTCTTTCGATTTTTTAATTAAAAACGCTTCAATGGGTAACCCATCGGTTGGGAAATTAGGTAAGAAGTATTCCCCCAAGCGTACGGTGACATTACAACGCTTGGCAATTTCAACGGTATTTTCTAATGCTTCAGGAATATCACTAAATAGTTCGCACATTTCTTGCTCTGTTCGCAAGTATTGTTGTGGACTATAGTTTTTAGGCCGTCGAGGGTCGTCAAGAGTATAACCGTCATGGATCGCAACACGAATTTCATGTGCATCAAATTGATCTGCCTTTAAAAAAACCACTTCATTAGTAGCGACCACAGGCAACTGAGTTTGCTCAGCCAATTCCAAAGCAAAATGAAGATAACTTTCTTCATCGGATCGACCAGTGCGGATCAGTTCTAAATAAAAATTATCGGCAAAATGGGTCTGATAAAATTCAACGCATTTATCGACTAAGGCTTGGTTGCCTTTCAGTAAGGCTCGGCCTATTTCTCCACTTTTGCCACCGGAAAGGATGATCAACCCCTGACCGTATTTAATCAACCACGCTTTATCGATAACGGGTTGATGTTGAATATGCCCCCGTAGATAAGCTTCTGATATAAGCAGGGTCAGGTTTTTATAGCCGAGGTTATTTTTGGCGAGAATGGTTAGCTTGGTCAGCTCATCGCCAAATTCTTCTGAACGTAGAGTAAAATCTGCCCCCACGATCGGCTTAACCCCACAACTGTGCGCCGTACCATAATATTTCACTAACCCGCAAAGGTTAGTGAAATCAGTTAGCGCCATGGCTGGCATTCCCATTGCTGCCACCTGTTTAACCAAAGGTGGAACCTTGGATAAACCATCCATCATGGAAAAGTCACTATGAATACGTAAGTGGATAAACTTTGGGTCTGACATTCAATAAAATCCTACTAGGGATAAGTCGTGCAATGGCGCTATTCTACGTTAAAGCAGATCGGCGTGAAACTATCATCGACGGCATTAAGCTTACTGTAAGCCTAATGCCCGTTTGACTGGAGCAAAACTTCGCCGATGTTGGTCAATCACCCCATACTGTTCAATGGCTGCAAAATGCGCCTTGGTGGGATAACCTTTATGTTGTGCAAAACCGAATTGAGGATACATTTTATCTAACGCTTCCATTTCTTGGTCGCGTACCACTTTAGCAATAATTGATGCCGCACTAATTTGCGCAACACGTAAATCTCCTTTGACCACAGCTTGAGCATCCATGGGTAATTGGGGAATTTTATTGCCATCAATTAAAACAAAATCCGGTTGAATGGCTAACCCAGCGACCGCTCTTTGCATGGCAAGCATGGTGGCTTGGAAAATATTGAGTTGATCAATTTCTTGTGCCGAACAACGGCCAATAGACCAAGCCAGTGCTTTTTGCTGAATTTCCGGAAAAAGCGTTAAGCGCTTTTTCTCAGACAGTTTTTTGGAATCGGTTAAACCATCAATAGGTTGGTTTGGATCAAGGATCACCGCAGCGGTCACCACATCGCCAACTAAAGGCCCGCGTCCAACCTCATCAACCCCAGCTATCAAGGAATACCCAACCGGTATCACAAAAGGCTCTAGCAGCTTGTCTTTTTTCTGTATCATCATTTTGCGTTACCTATCAATGAAAGTACGGCTTGAGCTGCTTGCTCATCGGCCCCTTTTCGAATCCAGTGATG
>NZ_NBUS01000042.1:334022-341254 GCF_002749895.1 Vibrio fujianensis
TTCGGTAAACTGATTAATCAAGGTTTGATTATCGCTATTTAATAACTGATGAACGGCTTGGTACAAACGATCAACCGTACACTCTTCTTGTAATAGTTCTTTAACTAGCTCTTTTCCTGCTAAAATATTTGGCAATGAAACATAGGGAGTTTTTAATAAGCGTTTGGCTAGAAAGGCCGTTATCGCATTCACTTTGTAACCTACCACCATAGGCCGCTTAAGTAGCATACACTCTAGTGCCACGGTTCCCGATGCAAGCAGTACCACATCCGCGGCGGTAATGACATTGCGAGCGGTATCATCCACCAAAACAAAATTCAATTCAGGCGCAACTTTCTGCCATACAGTCTCAAACTGTTCTCGACGATGCGAATTAACAAGGGCAACGACAAACCCAAGTTCAGGATCATCTTGCTGTAGACGCTGGCAGGTTTTAATGAACGGTTCGGCTAATAATTTCATTTCACCACTACGGCTACCCGGTAACACCGCTAACCATCGTTTATCGGAGTTTAACCCTAACAGCTGCTGCGCCGCCTGCTGATCTGGCTGCATCGGTATGCTATCGGCCAATGTATGGCCGATAAATTCACACGGCACATTAAATTTGTCGTAAAAGGCTTTCTCAAAAGGAAGAAATGCCAGCACTAAATGAGTCGCCGCCGCTATGTTAAAAATACGCTTTTGTCGCCAAGCCCACACAGAAGGGCTGACATAATGGACCGTTTTAATCCCTGTTTTTTTCAAATCTAACTCAAGACGTAGATTGAAGTCCGGCGCATCAATCCCGACGAAAACATCCGGAGGGTTATCGGTAAAAAATCGTACCAATTCAGCCTTGACTTTCAATAGCCGCGGTAAACGCCCTAACACTTCGACTAGCCCCATCACGGCTAGCTCTTCCATATCAAATAGAGACTGACAACCCTGTGCGATCATTTTGGGGCCGCCAATACCGACAAATTCAGCATCAGGATGATGTGCTTTTATGGCTTTCATAAAACCTTCGCCCAATGTATCTCCTGAAAGCTCCCCCGCGACAATACCGATGCGTAATGGTTGCTGTTGCACGCTTCACTCCTCTTGCAAGATTTGATCTGCTTTAAAATACAAAAGATCGCCAAGTTGAGGCGATCTTTTCAACCAACAAATTAGAAAGCCTAGACCTTTGCTCATTCAATTTCACTCAAAGATCAACACATCCTAACCAAGTTCGTCGTCTAACTAACGAATGATCCCACGTGTTGAGTTTTCTAAGAAATTTAGGAAAAGCTTAACGGCTGGGTAATTGTCGATTTCTTTACTAATTTCAACTTTCGCCTCTTCTAAAGTGAGACCACTACGGTACAAGGCTTTATACGCACGACGAATTGCGTGGATTTCCGCTTTTTCAAATCCGCGACGTTTCAATCCTTCAATATTAATCCCGAATGGTGCACAGTGATTTCCTTGAGCCATGACATAAGGAGGAACATCTTGTACCGCGATAGAACCGCCACCAATCATACAGTGATCCCCGACTTGACAGAACTGATGAATGGCTGACATGCCACCAATAATCGCTTGATTACCCACTTGAACATGCCCAGCGAGAGTCGCATTGTTGGCAAAAATACAACGATCGCCTACCACACAGTCATGAGCCACATGTGCATTGATCATAAATAAGTTATCACTACCTACAATAGTGACACCTTGGTCCTGTATCGTACCACGATGCATCGTGACGCTTTCTCGAATCGTATTGCGATCACCGATAATCAATTGCGTCTCTTCACCCGCATATTTTAGATCTTGGCACGCTTCACCAATCGAAGCGAACTGAAAAATACGATTATCTTGACCCATTTTAGTCGGCCCTTTTACGACCACATGAGACAGTAGCTCTGTTCCCTCGCCGATTTCGACTTTACTGTCAACATAGCAAAATGGGCCAATTTTTACCTGAGCGCCAATGATAGCGCCTTCTTCCACCACCGCGGTTGGGTGGATTTGTGCCGTTGGATGAATCATCTTAAAACTCTCTGCGTGCACATTTTAATTCAGCGGAACAAACGATACCGCCATCCACTTTAGCGACACCGTTAAATAGCGCGATTCCGCGACGTTCTTTCAAAAATTCAACTTCAATAATAAGTTGATCCCCAGGCCCTACCGGTTTACGAAATTTAGCATTATCAATACTGGCAAAATAATACAGTTCGTTTTCTTTAGGCGCGCCAAAGGTTTTAAAAGCTAATAATCCAGTTGCTTGAGCCATCGCTTCAAGAATAAGTACCCCAGGAAAAACAGGGAACTTAGGGAAATGACCCGTAAACTGAGGTTCATTCACTGACACATTCTTAAGCCCAACAAGGTACTTTCCTTCTTGATAATCAGTCACTCGATCAATCAATAAAAAAGGATAACGGTGCGGAAGAAGCTCCTGAATTTCAGTGATATCCATCATTTTCTGTTCAGTAGTCAAAGTCATATTCCTATTTAAAATAGATTTAATGGTTGAACTCCCAGCCTCAGTAGGGGGAGCAAATGAGTCTTGGCGCATTATAGATGAAAAAGACTCGCACATTGCGAGCCTTTTTAGCAAAACAGTAAAAATTAACCGTCTGCTTTTTGCTCAAGTTGTTTTTCTACTATTTTTAAGCGTTTATTCATTTCATCAATTCGATGCACTCGTGCTGCAGTTTTGCGCCACTCTTTATTGGTTTGCAGTGGAATACCGGAAGAATACATACCTTTTTCTTCGATGCTGCGCATCACCATCCCCATGCCAGTAATCGTCACCCCATCTGCGATCTGGATGTGACCATTAAGAACAGAAGCACCGCCAATAATACAATATTTGCCAATCTGAGTACTGCCAGCAACCACGGTGCCACCCGCCATCGCGGTACCGTATCCAATATGAACATTATGCGCAATTTGCAGCTGATTATCGATGATGACATTATCTTCAATCACGGTATCATCAAGTGCACCACGGTCAATCGTGGTACAGGCTCCAATTTCCACTCGATTACCGATACGAACAGAACCAAGCTGTGGAATTTTTATCCACTCGCCACGCTCATTGGCATAACCGAATCCATCGGCACCAATCACAGTGCCTGACTGAATTAAGCAATGACTCCCAATTTGCACTCCGTGGTATATTGTGACGTTTGCCCATAGCTTGGTATGCTCACCTAATTGAGCATGCTTACCAACAAAGCAGCCCGCACCAATGACCACATGATCACCCAGTACAACACCCGTTTCAATCACCGCATTAGCACCAATTGAGACATGCTGCCCTACGGTTACATCATCCGCCACAACTGCACTGGCAGCGATACCTTCTGCTGCTGGTGACGGAGTGGTGTCCAACGCTTGGGCGACCTTAGCAAAAGCCACATAGGGGTCAGCAACCACGAGTACATTGGATGAGCATAATTCACGTTCAGACTCTTTCACCATAATCACAGTGGCTTGGCATTGAGCGAGATGTTTACTGTATTTAGGATTCGAAAGAAAGGTGACATTTCCTTCTTGCGCTCGATCCATCGGAGCGACTGCGTTGACGGTTGCACTGGCATCGCCATGCAACGTTCCCCCAGTAATGGTTGCCAAATCGGCTAAGGTCAGTGTTTTCATAGTATAAAAAAATGATTGTTATTTAATTGCTTGAATGACTTTTTCTGAAATATTGTATTCTGCTTTACCATATTGCATCGCACTGACATCAACAATGATGTCGTAGCCTTCTTTTTCCGCCACTTTTTGCACGGCATCTTGAATAATTTTAAACAGTTTTTGTTTCTCTTCATTTTCACGACGCGCGGAAGCTTGTTCTAATGCCTGAGCCTTGATTTTATATTTACTATCGAGTTGCCCGATTTCAATGCGCAGTTTTTCAACGTCATCTTGGCTCATTAGCTCGGCATCACGTCTCAACTTCTCAATTTTCGTTTTAGCTTGCGCTTGTAAGCTTTGTAGCTCTGCCGCTTTATCTTTGAACTCATCCTGCATTTGCTGAAGAACCACTTCACGTTGAGGCAGAGCTTGAAATACTTGTGCGGTATTAATGAAACCAATTTTTTGTGCTGCATCTGCAGCCTGAGCAAACAAGGCAGAACTAAGAACAATAAGACTAACACTGGCTGCTTTGATCGTATTTTTCAACATATTTTCCTCAAGTTAGAAGGTTCGTCCGATAGTGAATGTGAAGAATTCTTCGTTATCACCATCGTATTTTTTAATGGGTTTAGCAAGGGAGAATACCAGTGGCCCCATTGGAGACATCCATTGTAAAGCGACCCCATATGAAGCGCGATATTTACTCGGGTCTGAATAATCATAATAATAGCGGTTGCCATAACTCGCTCCCGCAGAACGATAATCAAACTCAGTATCCCACACACTGGCCATATCAATAAAGACGCTGGTACGAACTTGACTGCGCGCTTCATCAGAAGCAAACGGCGTCGGCACAATCAATTCCATACTCGCTAATGCGATGGCGTTGCCCCCCACCGAGTCATCAGTGGCGCTATCTTTACCATTATTCGAGCCAGAATAATCACGATACACCGCTTTAGGGCCGGCAGAGTTAGAGCCAAAGCCTCGCAAGGTAGTAAAACCACCGGCATAGAAGTTTTCATAAAATGGGTAAAGGTTATCTTTGCCATCGGTTTTTCCGTAACCATTACCATACCCTAAACGACCACGAAGCAGCAGAGTAAATTCATGTTTTTTCGTCAAAGGAATGTACTGGCGAACATCATATTGCAGCTTAAAAAATTGTGCATCAGAGCCTGGAACCGTCATTTTGGCAAACGCCCGTTGATGATTACCAGCGGTTGGGAAATACCCTTTATTGAGATTGTTACGCGTCCAAGCCACGTTGATATCAAAATCGTCGGTAAGCAAATTATCAGGGTTACAATCGCCTAAGTTACAGAGAAATTGCTCCACTTGTAGGTAAGGGGTGAGATTACCAATTTTGTTATGCGTGTACCCAACCCCAAATTCAAACCGGTTTAACTCATCGAAAGGAAAGCCCCATGTTAAGCTACTGCCATAACTTTGGTTGGTATAGTCAACAATCCCAGCTTCTGATGCCTCAAATTTGTTATAAAAGACCCGCCCGCCTAAACTAACACCATCAATATTCCAGTAAGGGTCTCGATACTCCAACGTGACGTTTTGTTGATAGTCATTGGTTGTCGCATTGACACTGACTCGATTACCCGTTCCCATAAAATTATCTTGGGTTACCCCAACGGTAAAACTAACCCCAGACTCAGTTCCATAACCGACACCAAAGTTAATACTACCTGAATTCGCTTCTTTCACACTGTAGACCAAGTCCACTTGATCGTCGGTTCCAGGTACACGAACGGTTTGTACATCAACGGTTTCAAAAAAGCCTAGACGGCTCAGACGAGCTTTGCCGGTATCAATCGCTTTTGAATTAAGCCAACTGCCTTCCATTTGACGCATTTCTCGGCGTAATACTTCATCACGCGTCGCGGTATTACCCGTAAAACGAATATCACGGACATACATACGCTTACCCGCTTCAACGTGTACAATCAGTGAAACTTGCTGGGTTTGGTCATCAAATTCCGGAATGGTTTGTACTTGAGGATAAGCATAACCAGCTTCGCCAAGTAGACGTTTAATCCCTTCTTCTAACTGAGTCACAGCGGAACCTTGATAAGTTTCTCCTGATTGAAAAGGAATTAACGCACGGAACTCTGCTTCCTTCCCAATCAGCTCGCCACGAAACTGGACATCTTTAACGGTATAAGGCAGCCCTTCGCTAAGGTTTAAAGTGATGTAAACCCCTTTTTTATCGGGCGAAATGGCCACTTGAGTGGAGTCAACTTTAAATTTTAGATAGCCACGATCCAAATAAAAACTGCGTAAGCCTTCAATATCAGCCGCAAGAACTTGTTTCTGATATTTATCATCAGAGAGAAAGTTCCACCATGAGAGGTCGACATTAAGATCAAAACGCGACAGCAACTCTTCGTTACTAAAAACCTGATTACCAATAAAGTTTATCTGCTGAATTTTAGCCGACACACCTTCGGTAAACACAAATTTCAAGTCAGCACGGTTACGAGGTAAAGGCGTGACTACGGCTTTCACGTTCGCATTGTACTTACCCACGCTGTAATAAAAATCTTCTAACCCTTTTTCAATATTACTTAATGTGGTTCGATCGAGCGCTTCTCCGACGCGGATGCCCGAAGCATCTAAATTTTGCTGAAGTTGCTCTTGCTTAATCGCTTTATTACCAGAGAAAGAAACGCTGGCAATGGTGGGACGTTCCTTAACTTGAACCACCAAAATGGAACCATCACGTAACACTTTCACATCGTCAAAGTTACCCGAAGCATATAACGCTTGAATAATTTGAGCGACATCTTGACCATCAACAGTATCGCCAATGCGCACTGGCATTTTTAATAAGGCAGCCCCAAGCGCAACACGTTGTAAACCTTGGATCTGAATGTCTTGGACAACAAAGTTTTCGGCACCATTGACTGATACACTCGTTGCGAGCAAGGTCGCTAACAGGATTTTTTTTATCGCCATATATGTTTTAGTTCTTCCTTACTACAAACCATTGCCTAATGCTTATCTATCACAGGCGAGTAAAATCGTTAAATATTGCCAACGCCATTAGGGAAAAAATGATCACGCCTCCGAGTCGGTAGCCTATTTCTTGTACTTTTTCCGGTACAGGCCGTCTTATTACAGCTTCAATCGCAAAGAAGAGCAAATGGCCACCGTCAAGCATAGGGAGTGGCACTAAGTTGATGATTCCAAGGTTAATACTAATTAAGGCTAAAAAACCTAAAAAGTAAACCAACCCGTAATCAGCGGTCGTACCAGCCCCTTTTGCAATTGAAATCGGCCCACTAAGGTTATTTAAACCCACATCACCGACAAGTAACTTTTTCAATAGGCTTAGTGTTAATTCAATCACTTGTCCCGTTTTGTCAAAAGCTCTATCGATCGACTCCAAAACACCAAATTGTAATTCAAAACGATACCCTTCTGGCCACGCTTCGACTTGAGGTGCGATACCCGCAAAACCAATTACCTCGCCACTTTTTAATGTTCGGCTGTCTGGCGTCAGCGATAAAAGAATCATATTTTGATCGCGTTCGACTGCCAAGGTTAACGCTTTATCGGGACTGGCTTGAATATCGGCCACAGCTTGCTGCCAATTGGCAATG
>NZ_NBUS01000042.1:341264-353632 GCF_002749895.1 Vibrio fujianensis
TTGACCATTAATCCTCGTTAGTACATCACCCACCTGTAACCCCGCTCGTTCTCCTGCACTACCCGATGAAATGCTCGCTAATACGGTCGAAACCGCAGGCATAAACGGTTTAAATCCTAACGCTCCCATAGCAGACTCGGTTTCAGGATCAAAGTTCCATGAACGTAGGTCAAAAGTTTTGATTTCATCAATTCCGATGCGATCAGGTGAAGAAACCGTCAATGTTAATTGATCGTTACCAATGTGACGGATAAGGCCCATATTGACCGATTCCCAATCAAGCGTCTTGCTGCCAGAGACAGCTTTGATTTCCATACCGGGTTCAACACCAGCCTGCGCCGCAATAGAATAAGGGGTCACCTCTCCAATCACAGGCTTAACGGCTGGCACTCCGATTAAAAACACCAACCAATATGCCACCAAAGCAAAAAGAAAGTTGAAGATAGGCCCCGCACTGACAATTGCAGAGCGCTGCCACAGTGATTTTTTATCAAAAGCAAATGGTTGCATTTCAACGGGCACATCGGCCACTCGACTGTCGAGCATTTTGACATAACCGCCTAAGGGGATGATCGAAAGACTGTATTCAGTGCCATCTTTCCCCATTCGTTTCCAGATCGCTCGTCCAAAGCCAATCGAAAACTTTTCAACTTTAACCCCACACTTTCTCGCGACCCAAAAATGACCATACTCATGTACCGCCACTAAGATTCCTAGGGCGACTACAAAGGCGATAAAGTTCCACAAAATGCCACTCATAACATGCGCTCTTTTAAGGTTTGATTAGCAAAACTGCGAGCTATTGTATCTAGCTCAAGTAGGCTTTCCAAATTATAAGAATGTAACGGGCTGTGAGTCCCACAAACTTTAGACAATACCTTATCATTGATAGTTGCGATATCAGTAAAACGAATTTGACCTCGCAAAAAAGCATCGACAGCAACTTCATTGGCTGCATTTAATGATGTTGTTGCATGTTGCCCCAAGTAACACGCATCAATAGCCAATTGTAAGCACGGGTAGCGTTGATAATCGACCGCCATAAAAGTCAACTCACTCAAACGCGTAAAATCAAGTGGTCGAACACCGGCTGTAATACGTTGAGGATAGGCCAAAGCCTGGGCTATTGGCGTGGCCATATCTGGCTCACCAAGTTGTGCGATCACAGAACCGTCTTGATACTGAACCATTGAATGAATTACAGACTGAGGATGGATCAGAACATTCAACTGATCACGCGAGGCATTAAAAAGCCATTTAGCCTCGATGTATTCTAACCCTTTATTCATCATGGTTGCCGAATCAACAGAAATTTTAGGCCCCATAGACCAATTAGGATGAGCAATCGCCTGCTCAGGAGTCACATCATGCAATGAAGCAACATCACTATAGCGAAAAGGGCCACCGGAACCGGTAAGCAGAATATGAGAAATGCCATTGGCAGAAAGATCACACCGTCCCAATTTGGCTTGAGCATCAACAGGCAAACATTGGAAAATCGCATTATGCTCACTATCAACGGGCAACAGCGTCGCACCATACGTGTCAACAGCATCAATAAATAGCTGACCAGACATCACTAACGCTTCTTTATTTGCTAATAATATTCGCTTGCCTGCCTTAACGGCGGACATGGTTGGGATAAGCCCGGCAGCACCCACAATGGCTGCCATCACGGTATCGACTTCTTCATGAGCAGCGACGTAGCACATCGCTTCTTCGCCATACAACACTTCGGTTGTCAAATGTAAAGCAGTTAGTTGTTCTGTCAACAACTGAGCAGCGGTAGCATCAGCCATCACGGCATATTTAGGTCGCCATGTTTGGCAAAGCTCACGCATTTTGGTTACATTTCGCCCAGCGGCTAACGCCACAATAGTAAACCGGTCAGGATTCTCAGCAACAACTTTAAGCGTACTGGATCCAATAGACCCCGTCGCTCCCAGAATCGTTAATTTACACATATCCAAAAAATGCCATGGTTTCAGTCGAGCAATATCGCATCGCTCGACATTAGAATAAGAAATAGAGAAGCGCGAACACAGGGAAAGCGGCCGTCAGACTATCAATTCGGTCTAAAATCCCCCCATGTCCGGGAATAAGATTACTGCTATCTTTGATCCCTGAGACTCGTTTGAACATGCTTTCAACTAGGTCTCCCAAAACAGAAATGACCACCGTGATCAAAATGGTCAGCATCATAATAAAAGAGGAGGTAAATTGAATTGAAAAAACATCAGCAAAAAACCACCCAACCATCATCGCAGCGACAACGCCCCCCATTAACCCCTCAATCGTCTTGTTTGGGCTAACCGCTGGTGCCATTTTATGCTTGCCAAAGCTCTTACCGGCGAAATAAGCACCACTATCGGCCGCCCAGACAATCAAGCAAACAAATAGAACTAATTTCGCACCATGGTAACTATCAACAGTAAAATGTTCAGCGCGTAAAAAAATCACACTCCAGAAAAAAGGCAATAAAGTGAGTAAACCAAACAGGTGACGGACGGTATTGGATGACTCCCAGCAACCACGAGATTTAGGATAGGTAACCGCGAGCACACTAGAAAAAACCCACCAAACCGAACCAGTCATGAGCATAGCACTCTGAATCGACGATAACTCACTCGATAAAGCCAGTTGAGGTGCAAGGAAAAAATAGCTCACTCCTCCTGCAACAACGCTCGGGATTAACGCTAAATAGCGAGACGAGGAAGAAACAAACTGAGTCCATTCCCAAAACCCCAAAAAGGTGACCAAGGCTAGAGCCAAAATAAATCCGCTTAGCGGGAGAAAAAAAATCCCAGCAATAACCAAGGGGGCAAGTAAGAGCGCTGTAATAATTCTCTGCTTCAAACTTAGACGTCCTATTTTATGATGTCATCAATGCCTTAATTTGCTCACCGGTACAACCAAACCGTCGCTCCCGATTCACAAACCAAGTCATGGCTTCAATTAAACTCTCTTCACCAAACTCTGGCCAAAAAACCGGGGTAAAGTACATTTCTGCGTAGGCTAACTGCCAAAGCATAAAATTACTGATCCGACATTCACCACTGGTACGGATCAGCAGATCGACCTCAGGAAGGTCGGCCATTGTAAGATGGTTAGCAACAACGCCTTCGTCAATTTCATCTACCGAAAGATCACCGCAGCTGACTTTGGTTGCAATCTCACGCACCGCCTGGGTAATGTCCCATTTGCCACCATAATTCGCCGCAATATTAATTACCATCCCAGTATTGTTTTGAGTCAAAGCTTCTGCTTGGGCTATTTTACTTTGTAACCGCTGGCTGAAGCGACTTTTGTCCCCAATTATGCGAAGGCGTAGATTATTCTTGTGTAATTTTTTGACCTCGGTAGATAGAACGCTAATAAAGAGCTCCATCAATACACCGACTTCCTCTTCAGGACGCCGCCAATTTTCACTGCTAAAAGCAAATAAAGTGACAGCTTTTATCCCTAATTTCGCGGCGGTTGTGATCGTTTTACGTACTGCTGAAACCCCATTTTTATGACCAAAAACCCTAGGTTTACCTTGCGCTTTCGCCCAACGACCATTGCCGTCCATAATGATTGCGATATGCTTGGGAAGAACATCTGAAGAGAGTGGCGAATTTTGCATAGAAACGTAATGATGACAAAAAGATGATGAAGGGTAGCATAAAAAAACGCTGCACTGCGAGCACAGCGTTTTTTTACATGTTGTTATGAAATTAAACTTCCATTAGCTCTTTTTCTTTGGACGCTAATACTTCATCAATTTTCTTGACGGCGACATCCGTTAGCTTTTGGATCTCATCTTGAGCTTTACGTTCTTCATCTTCTGAAATTTCTTTATCTTTCAAAAGAGCTTTAAGATCGTTGTTTGCATCACGACGAATATTACGTACGGCAACACGTCCACCTTCAGCTTCTCCTCGCACAATCTTAACTAGATCACGGCGACGCTCTTCTGTGAGTGGTGGCAGTGGTACACGAATTACCGTCCCAGCAGACATTGGGTTAAGGCCAAGATCAGACATTAAAATCGCTTTTTCGACTTTAGGGGTCAGTTCTTTATCAAATACCGTAATCGCTAGCGTACGAGCATCTTCTGCCACGACATTAGCAATTTGGTTGAGTGGTGTTGCTGCACCATAGTATTCAACTGACAAGCCAGAAAGTAAACTTGGATGAGCGCGGCCAGTACGAATTTTAGAAAGGTTATTCTTTAGCGCTTCAACACTTTTTTCCATACGCTCTTGAGCGTCTTTTTTGATCTCATTAATCACAATATCACCTTAATTCTTATTTCATCTTGAGCGTGATTATACTGCGGCACTGATTAGTGTACCTTCCGCTTCACCCATGACCACACGGCGTAACGCGCCTGGTTTATTCATATTAAAGACACGGATTGGCATCTTGTGATCGCGTGCTAAAGTAAAGGCTGCAAGATCCATCACTTTAAGTTCTTTGTCCAGTACATCGCTGTAAACCAGTTTATCATACAGTTGAGCATCAGGGTTAGCTACAGGGTCAGCACTGTAGACTCCGTCTACTTTTGTCGCTTTTAAGACCACATCGGCTTCAATTTCAATACCACGTAAACAAGCAGCAGAATCTGTCGTAAAGAAAGGGTTACCGGTCCCCGCCGAAAAAATAACCACTCGACCTTGACGCAATTGGCTAATCGCATCAGCCCAATTGTAATCATCACACACGCCTTTTAGTGGAATAGCAGACATCACACGAGCATTGACATACGCACGGTGCAGAGCGTCACGCATTGCTAAACCGTTCATCACGGTTGCCAACATTCCCATGTGGTCACCCACAACTCGATTCATTCCCGCAGCGGCAAGCCCTGCACCTCGAAATAAATTGCCGCCACCGATCACGACACCAACTTGAACCCCCAATTCCACGAGTTCTTTCACTTCCTGTGCCATGCGATCAAGCACAGCAGGGTCGATACCAAAACCTTCATCGCCTTGTAATGCTTCGCCGCTTAATTTTAACAAAATACGCTGATACGCGGGTTTAGGGTTCGTTGTCATGGATTTTACCTTCCAAAGAGTGTTGTGAATTAACCGTCATGAATAGACTTGCCGTATAAATATATTCATCACGACTAAGATTACCGCATTCGTAAAAAGACCGCAGCCTTGGCTACGGTCTTAATGGTGTAATCAAATAACGATTAACCTTTTTGAGCCATTGCTACTTCTTCAGCAAAGCTTAGGCCTTCTTGTTTTTCAATACCTTCACCTACTTCTAGGCGAACGAATGAAGAAACTGAAGCACCTTTTTCTTTCAGAATTTCACCAACGGTTTTCTTGGGTTCCATCACGAAAGCTTGACCGGTTAGAGAAACTTCGCCGGTGAATTTCTTCATGCGGCCTTCAACCATTTTCTCTGCGATTTCTTTTGGTTTACCTTCGTTCATTGCGATTTCAACTTGAACTTCACGTTCTTTCGCAACAACGTCAGCAGGAACATCTTCAGGGTTTACATACTCTGGACGAGAAGCCGCTACGTGCATCGCAATGTGTTTCAACGTTTCTGCATCTGCAGCACCTGCAACAACCACACCGATACGAGAGCCGTGGCTGTATGAAGCCAAATCTTGGCCTTCGATATATTGAACGCGACGGATGGTGATGTTTTCACCAATTTTAGCCACGAGTGCAATACGAGTCTCTTCGAATTGAGCTTGTAGTGCTTCTACGTCGACTTTAGACGCAAGAGCAGCTTCTGCAACTTCATTAGCAAACGCTAGGAAGTTACCATCTTTTGCAACGAAGTCAGTTTGGCAGTTGATTTCAACAAGAGCAGCAATGCCCTCGCCTTGTTTAATGATGATAGTTCCTTCAGCAGCGATGTTACCTGCTTTTTTCGCCGCTTTCGCAGCGCCGCTTTTACGCATGTTTTCAATCGCTAATTCGATATCGCCATTGGTTTCAACAAGCGCTTTCTTACATTCCATCATACCTGCGCCAGTACGTTCACGCAGTTCTTTAACTAGAGCAGCAGTAACAGCCATTCTCTATTCCTCAGTTGATTCTGGATATGGTAAAAATTGGGGGCCTATCGATTCGGCCCCCAATGCTAACGATCACCTAACCTATACTATTTATTATAATAGATAGAACTAAGTGTGACTCAGAGCCGCAAATTATTCCGCTTCAACAAAGCCGTCTTTTTCAGCAACAGTCGCTAGATCTTTGTTGCGACCTTCGTTAACTGATTCAGCAGCGGCGTTCAAGTATAGTTGAACAGCACGGATTGCATCATCGTTACCTGGGATAACGTAATCAACACCATCTGGGTTAGAGTTAGTATCAACAACAGCAAATACTGGAATGCCTAGGTTGTTTGCTTCTTTAACTGCGATGTGCTCGTGATCAGCATCGATAACGAATAGAGCGTCTGGTAGACCACCCATATCTTTGATACCACCAAGAGATTTCTCTAATTTCTCCATTTCACGGGTACGCATTAGAGCTTCTTTCTTAGTCAGTTTCTCAAAAGTACCGTCTGTTGACTGAACTTCAAGATCTTTTAAACGTTTGATTGACTGACGAACTGTTTTCCAGTTAGTTAGCATACCGCCTAACCAGCGGTTGTTTACGTAGTATTGGTTACTTGCAATTGCAGCTTCTTTAACAGCTTCAGATGCAGCGCGCTTAGTACCTACGAAAAGAACTTTCCCTTTTTTCTCACCGATTTTAGTCATTTCAGCAAGTGCTTCATTGAACATTGGTACGGTTTTTTCTAGGTTGATGATATGAACTTTGTTACGAGCGCCAAAGATGAATGGTTTCATTTTTGGGTTCCAGTAACGAGTCTGGTGACCAAAGTGAACACCCGCTTTTAGCATATCGCGCATTGATACAGTTGCCATTATATAATCCTCTATGGGGTTAGGCCTCCACATCCCCCATGCATCCGACTTCTCAGTGACCACTGGAAGCACCCCGGAACACGTGTCGGAATGTGTGTGATTTAAAGTTAAATGTGTATGGAGCCGATCTAACTCGTCAAACATGAAGAAAATAGACCAGTATTCCGGCGCGCTTTATACCATATTTAGCCGCAATGTGGCTAGTAATAATTAATTGACGACTGGCTATCATCAACAGGCCAACACGATGACGAGAATAAAAGATACCCAAACAACCTGGCGTTGCAGGTAAGCGGGGGATATCAATTCTCTATAATTCTCATTCTTATCTAAGTCGCTTCTTGCGCTTCCTTTTTGCACTGTTACAATATTGCGATTGGCACGGGAGTGCATAAAAATGAGTAGAGAAAGCCGATGTCTGTAAAAATTAAAAATGCTGAAGAGATTGAAAAAATGCGAATCGCAGGTCGACTCGCAGCAGAGGTTCTAGAAATGATCGAGCCCCATGTAAAACCGGGGATAACGACAGAACAACTAGACAAAATTTGTCACCAGTATATCACTGAAGTACAAGGCGCAATTCCAGCACCGCTTAATTATCATGGCTTTCCAAAGTCCATTTGCACCTCGATTAATCATATTGTTTGCCATGGCATCCCAGCCTCACAAGATACTTATTTTGGACAAATCCTGCGCCCAGCGGTACTTAAAGAGGGCGACATTATGAATATCGATGTCACAGTAATTAAAGATGGTTACCATGGTGATACCTCCAAAATGTTCCTCATCGGTGAGGTTTCTCCGGCTGATAAACGCCTCTGTTTTGTCGCACAAGAGTGTTTGTATCTATCCCTGAAAAAAGTTAAACCTGGTATACAGTTAGGTGAGATTGGTACCGCGATTGAAAAACACATCAAAACCAACAATAAAAATAATCCTCGCCTGAAATTTTCGATTGTACGTGATTATTGTGGGCATGGTATTGGGGCTGAGTTTCATGAAGAGCCACAAGTGGTGCATTACCGCAATAATGATCGCACAGTCTTACGTGAAGGAATGATTTTTACCATTGAACCGATGATCAACGCGGGTAAATTTGGTTGCCGGCTTGATGATGAGGACAACTGGACTGTCTATACCGCAGACAACAAAAATTCAGCGCAATGGGAGCACACTTTATTGGTCACCGCTGATGGCTGTGAAATTTTAACTTTACGTGAAGAAGAAACCATCCCTCGTATTTTTCACAACGCCTAATAGCAAAAAGCGGTCAGCTCTATCAATATGCTATAAAGGAGCGCTTGAGCTCAGTGATTGATTTCTGTTAGATTCAATACAGACCTGAGCTCACTCTTTTGCACGGACCGCTTGTTATGCCTTCTTACTTATCTCCGCTTCGTTTTACTAACGAACAGCTCAATGTCGACGAATTAAAGCAACAATTAGATTGCTTTTCTCTTTATCAGCGACAAAAGTTTTTAGCCCGCCACTCTGTGACAGACCTTGTGCTTGGTCGTGCAGAATATATGGATTTATTACTGCATCGACTGTGGCAGCAATTTGGCTTTCATCATCATCCTGAAATTGCCCTCGCTGCTGTTGGCGGATATGGACGCGGTGAACTCCACCCGCTCTCTGACATTGATATTTTGATCGTATCAGAGCATAAATTAGCCGATGAACTAGGGCGTAAGATCAGTGAATTTATCACGCTATTATGGGATTTACGCTTGGAGGTTGGCCATGCGGTACGGACATTATCTGAATGTGCTGAAATTGGCCGAGAAGATTTAACCGTTGCGACGAACCTACAAGAAGCTCGCTTACTTTGCGGTAGCGAAACCGTCTTTTTACAACTCCAATCGCTTGTCGACTCTGATTCTTTTTGGCCAAGCGAAACGTTTTACCAAGCAAAGATTCAAGAGCAACGTGCCCGCCATGCTCGCTATCATGATACTACCTATAATCTTGAGCCCGACATAAAATCCACCCCAGGAGGTTTAAGAGATATCCATACGTTAAGTTGGGTTGCTCGCCGCCATTTTGGTGCTAAAACACTGTATGAAATGAGCCGCTTTGGTTTTCTCACTGATGCAGAATATCGAGAGTTAGTCGAATGCCAAGACTTTTTATGGCGCATCCGTTTTGCCCTACACCTTGAGCTTAAACGCTACGACAACCGATTAACCTTCGCTCATCAAGCACAAGTGGCTGAACACCTCGGTTTTACTGGCGAAGGAAATCGTCCAGTAGAAATGATGATGAAAGAGTTCTACCGAACTTTACGTCGTGTGGCAGAATTGAACAAAATGCTACTAAAACTGTTTGATCAAGCGATCTTAAATCATGGTCAAGAGAGCAAACCAGAAATCATTGATGATGATTTCCAACGCCGAGGAGCATTAATTGAAGCCCGTAAACCGGCACTTTTCCAGGCTCGGCCAGAAACCATCTTGGATATGTTTTTACATATTGCCAGCGATTCCACCATTCAAGGTGTTGCCCCTTCGACTATGCGTCAATTACGCACTGCTCGCCGTCGATTAAATAAATTTCTACACACCATCCCTCTCGCTCGAGAAAAGTTTATGGCATTAACCCGCCATCCGAATGCCCTGCACAAAGCATTCGGTCAAATGCATAAATTGGGGGTATTAGCGGCCTATCTTCCGCAATGGAGTCAAATTGTTGGGCAGATGCAATTTGACCTATTTCATGCTTATACCGTCGATGAGCACAGCGTTCGATTACTTAAACACATCAACTTATTTAATGATGAAAAAAATCGCTCCAAACACCCTATTTGTTGTGAAATATACCCGAAAATACAAAAAAAAGAATTATTGATTATTGCGGCTATATTCCATGACATAGCCAAAGGGCGCGGCGGTGATCACTCTGAAATCGGAGCAGTTGAAGCTTACGACTTCTGCATTGAACATGGGCTCTCTAAGCCCGAAGGTAAACTTGTGGCCTGGTTGGTACAACACCATCTGTTAATGTCAGTCACAGCCCAAAGACGTGATATTTACGATCCTGATGTTATTATTGAGTTTGCCAAAAAAGTGCGCGATGAAGAACATCTCGAATATTTAGTCTGCTTAACGGTTGCTGATATTTGTGCCACCAACCCTGAGCTTTGGAACAGTTGGAAACGTACCTTGCTGGCAGAATTGTTCTATTCCACTCAAAGAGCGCTAAGGCGTGGACTAGAGCACCCGGTCGATATCCGGGAGCGAATTCGTCATAACCAACAAATGGCATCCGCTTTACTGCGCAAGGAAGGATTCGCCAGCCGTCGCATTGAACTCCTCTGGCAACGTTTTAAAGCAGATTATTTCTTACGTCACACACATAAACAGATCGCTTGGCACGGTAGCCACCTACTCACTCATCATGATGCAAACCAACCGTTAGTCTTAATTAGTAAAAAAGCCACTCGAGGAGGAACGGAGGTGTTCGTATACACCAAAGACCAACCCGCATTATTTGCGACCGTTGTGGCAGAATTAGACAGGCGTAATCTAAACGTTCATGACGCACAAATCATGACCAGTAAAGACGGATATGTACTCGATACCTTTATGGTCTTAGATCATAACGGACAAGCAATTGAAGAGTTACGACATAAATCATTGGTAAAGCATCTCGTGCATGTATTGCATGATGGTCGCCCAACAAAAATTAAAACTCGCCGCATACCTCGTAATTTGCAACACTTTAACGTACCGACTCAAGTTGATTTTCTCCCCACTAAAAGTAAGAAACGCACCTTAATGGAGTTTGTGGCACTCGATACTCCTGGATTACTTGCCACCGTTGGGGCAACCTTTTCTGAACTCAATATTAACCTTCATGCCGCCAAAATTACTACGATTGGTGAACGCGCCGAAGATTTATTTATTCTCACCAGTACCAATGGGGGAAAGTTAACAGAAGCAGAAGCAACGGCATTGCGTGAGCGGTTAATTGAAAATGTAGCCAGTCTCGCGCCTTAACCGATATCAGCCAGATCACGATAACCTATTTATTGTTGTGTATGGGGAGGAAGAATATCCTCTCCCAAACCGATAACTCTAGCGCAAGTTTTCGCGGATTAGCTAGTTTAACCACCCCGCCCACGCACCGATCACCACAAGCATAAACGCCGATATAACACCCGCAACAATATCATCTAACATGATACCTAGCCCGCCATCAATACGTTTATCCAACCATCCAATCGGCCACGGTTTGACCATATCAAAGAAACGAAACAGAACAAAGCCACTCACTAACCAACGCCAATCCCAAACCGGTAACTGAAGAAAAGGAACGATAAACATCGTTATCCAAAATCCAACAAATTCATCCCATACAATAGAGCCATGATCATGAACTTTCATGTCCGTTGCTGTCAGTTGGCATATTTTCACGCCAATGAAGCAAGCAAATAAGACCAATAGTGAATAAAGCCAGATAGGGAGATGAGCCAATAGTAAATAAAAAGGAACAGCGGCTAGTGTTCCCATTGTGCCGGGAATAATCGGGGATAAACCACTCCCAAAGCCGGTTGCTAATAAATGCCAAGGATTACGCATAGAAAGGCGTGAAATTGGATGACTCATACTGACTCCTTAAAATGATCAAATCCGGTCAAAGACCAATCAAGCTTCTCACCTTGACGAATAAGCTCGACAACACCCTGTGGGCGAATTTGGCCAATACAGGTTATCTTGCTCGCGGTATGAGCCAATGCACTCTCTAGCGAACCTTTATTTTCTTCCGGAACAGTAAAACAGAGTTCGTACTCTTCACCACTCGTTAAAGCATATTGCTGGGCAAGGACATCATCCCCTGTAAACTGCTTTAATTCGTTCGAAAGCGGTAAGGCATCCACCTCAATACGCGCTCCCACTTGAGAGCGATGTAAAATATGCCTTAAGTCTGCCATTAAACCATCCGAGATATCAATCGCCGCAGAAGCAAGGTTTAGTAAGGCTTGGCCAACCAAGACTCGCGGAGTAGAGAGATAATGACGCTGCTGTAATTCCGCAGCGAAGGGACACGCTCGTTTCGTCGGATCAAGAATAACCTCTAATCCAGCTTTGCTATCACCAAGTTCGCCAGTCACATAAATCCAATCCCCCACTTTTGCCTGATCACGCAGTAATGCTTTATCTTGAGGAACAAACCCATGTACCGTCAGGGTAATCGAAAGCGGCCCCTTGGTGGTATCACCACCAATCAACTGGATATTATAGTAGTTGGCTAAATCAAAAAAAGCGCGACAAAAAGGCGCAAGCCATGCTTCGTCTACCGTTGGTAAGGTTAACGCCATCGAGACCCAAGCAGGAGTGGCTCCCATTGCAGCTAAGTCGCTAATATTAGAAGCTAGCGCTTTATGCGCAACCCAAGCAGGATTAGCATCAGCTAAGAAATGAGTTCCCGCCACTAATGTATCGGTACTGATTGCCACTCGGACATTATCAGGGATATC
>NZ_NBUS01000042.1:353642-377876 GCF_002749895.1 Vibrio fujianensis
ACAATGGCACAATCATCACCAAGGGTTAAATGTACATCTTTACGCTGAGGCTGACGGGCAGAGAAGTATTTTTCAATTAAGTTAAATTCACCAAACATCGGAGCGATCCCTACGCTTGCAAGCAGAATTTATGAGTACAGAAAAAGGGGAATAGTTCGATATTTATCCGTAGTCATATTATAGAAAAAAGGCCAGCAGATGCTGACCTTGATTAGGGTCTGTTGACCCTAGTAACATTAGGCTTTTTTTCGCACATGAGGAGCGGCTTTATCCAACACTCCATTAATAAACTTGTGGCTATCTTCTGCGGCAAACACTTTTGCAAGCTCAATCGCTTCGTTTATCACCACTTTATAGGGCACATCTTCACGTCGAGTCATCTCATACATTGCTAGGCGAAGCAACGCAAGCTCCATCATATCAAGATCTTGCATTGGACGAGAAACAAACGGACGTAATTTACTATCCAGTTCAGTATGGTTAAGAACAACACCAGTTAAAAGATCACGGAAGTACGTAACATCTGTTTCTGGCGCTGCCAGAGCAGGCTCTGCGGCGTGATGTTCTTCTTCATCATACTTACCACTGGACAAGAACTGCTCTTCAATCGTCGCCACATTCTCTTTAGTAATTTGCCATGAATAAATCGCTTGTAGTGCAAATTGGCGTGCATTACGACGTGCGGCTGGTTTCACACTGGCCCCCATTAGGAATCAATTTCAGAAAGAACGTTAATCATCTCAAGTGCGCTTAGTGCGGCTTCAGCACCTTTATTACCAGCCTTGGTTCCTGCGCGTTCAATAGCTTGATCGATGGTATCTACAGTCAAAACACCAAATGCCACCGGAATACTAAACTCCAGTGAAACGTGGGCCAGACCTTTATTCATTTCACTACAAACATAGTCAAAGTGCGGCGTACCGCCACGAATAACTGAGCCGAGCGATACAATGGCATCAAATTTACCCGTTTTCGCGACACGCTGTGCCACAAGAGGAAGCTCAACGGCTCCTGGACAACGAACAACGGTAATATTATCGTCGCTCACTTGGCCATGACGCTTCAAAGTGTCGATGGCTCCAGACAATAGACTTTCGTTGATAAAACTATTGAAACGAGAAATCACAATCGCAATTTTAGCATTGGGTGCTGGGAAACCACCTTCAATCACTTTCATAAGCTTTCCTTTAACTCTATTCATCAAGTGAGAATCGCCGGATTCTAGCACAAATTTGTGAGCGATATCTAATGGAAATTACCCACACTCGCATCACGACGAAATTCACTTACAGGTTAATCTCACAAAACCTGCATGATTCTGCATTTTATACCTTATCCGTCTCTAGGGTCTCTAGACAATGATAAAGTAGGACTTTATTCACATACGTATTCAACCACGTTTAGGCCAAAACCGCCCAAAGCATGGTATTTCTTATTAGGCGATGAGAGTAAGCGCATGTCGGTGATCCCCAAATCGGCTAAAATTTGTGAACCAACACCGACTCGACGAGAAGTGCCTTGTTTTTTGGCTAAAGTAGGGGCTTCACCTTTATCTTGCTGCTCAAAGATTTTTATCCGATGTAACAACAAATCTGTCGACTCTTCATTACCAAGGATAACCAGTACCCCACCTTGTTGGCCGATACGTTGCATGGCTTGGTCTAAACTCCAGCTACGTTCAGCACTACGATCACTGCGCAATAAGTCGGTAAAGGTATCTTGTAGATGAACTCTCACCAAAGGCGCTTGAGTGGATACGGCTTTTTTTTTCAAGGCAAAATGAATTTGGTTATCGATCACGTCACGATAAGTCACAAGTTCAAATTCACCAAATTCAGTCGGCAATTGGCATTGTGCCACCCGTTCAATGGTAGTTTCAGTATGATTTCGATATTCAATCAGATCAGCAATCGTCCCTAATTTAATACCATGTTTTTTCGAAAAAATTTCCAGGTCAGGACGACGAGCCATAGTGCCATCTTCATTTAAGATTTCGACAATCACAGAAGCTGGCTCTAAACCGGCTAGGCGGGCTAAATCACATCCGGCTTCTGTGTGCCCCGCACGGGTTAACACTCCGCCATCTTGCGCCGCGAGTGGAAAGATATGTCCAGGTTGAACCAAGTCCGCAGCCTTTGCATTGGGGGCGACTGCAGCTTGCACAGTGCGCGCACGATCCGCGGCAGAAATGCCAGTAGTGACACCTTCAGCCGCTTCAATAGAAACGGTAAAGTTTGTCGTATACTGGGCATTATTGTCTTGTACCATTGGGGCAAGACCAAGGTGCTGACAACGTGTTTTCGTCATGGTTAAACAGATCAATCCACGTCCATGCGTTGCCATAAAGTTGATCGCTTCGGGGGTAATATGCTCAGCGGCCATAATCAGGTCGCCTTCATTCTCTCGGTCTTCATCATCCATCAAGATGACCATTTTACCTAAACGGATATCTTCAATGATGTCTTGAGGTGTACTAATTGCCATCGTTCTTTTCCTATAAACTCGCTATCGCCGATATTAATGCCTTGATCAAGATAGACACTAAGCAAAACCGTTTTGTTGTAAGAATTCCATCGTTAAACGAGATTGAGGGGCGGCTTCATGACCATCACCTCGGAGTAATCGCTCTAAATAACGCGCCAGTACATCAATTTCTAAATTTACTTTATGGCCGGGCTTGAATGTATCCATGGTAGTTTCTTGTGAGGTATGTGGCACAATGGTCAATTTGAATGCCCCTTGGCGCAATGCATTAACGGTTAAACTAATACCATCGACCGTTATTGAGCCTTTTTCTGCAACATATTTATCCAGCGCCGAAGGTAAACTAACCCAAAACTCTAGTGCTCGCCCCACTCGGTGTTGCTCTAGTATTTCACCAACTCCATCCACATGACCTGACACGATATGCCCGCCCAATCGGGTGGTTGGCAGCATGGCTTTTTCTAAATTAACTTTTGCACCAACTTGATAATGGGCAAAAGCCGATTTATTAAGCGTTTCTAATGAAAGATCAGCACGATAGCTGTGCGATGTCATCTCAACAACCGTCAAGCAGACTCCGTTGGTAGCAATACTATCGCCTAATCTGACATCACTCATCGCCAGCTTACCAGTATCGACGGTGATAGAGACATCTTCACCTTGTTGAGTTATCGCGGTTAATGTCCCAACCGCTTCAATAATTCCAGTAAACATAATTTCGAATCTTATTGTTTTAAGGTTGCGGTTAAACGGAGATCGGGCCCAATCATTCGACAATCTTTGATCTCCAACTCTGGTACCTGTTCCATTTCAGTTAAGCCTAATGTACCAAACAGGCCTCGACCATCACTGCCCATAATCTTGGGAGCCAAATAAACAATCAGTTCGTCGACTAATCGCTCGGCTAATAATGTATTCGCTAAAGTGGCTCCAGCTTCAACCCAAAGATGATTGATATTTTCTTGCAGTGCTAACGTTGCCAAGGTTTGGCGAAGATCTAATCGACCTTGTCGATCCAACTCCACACACACCTCCGCTTGCTGTTGGGCGACACGTAAAACAGGTGATTCGACTTGATAAAGACGCAAAGCAGAGTGAAGCTGATGCTGGCGATCTAAAATGACTCGTGTTGGTTGCCGAAGCTCACATTCAGGATATGATGTCCGCAACTCACTTGGTAACTCAGACCAACGTACCGCCAGCGAAGCACTGTCACTTAATACTGTTTGGCTAGTCGATAAAATAGCCCCCGCCTGTGCACGGTAAACTTGCACATCTTGACGAGCTTGTGACGAGGTGATCCATTGGCTACAACCATTAGCAAGTGCCGTTTGCCCATCAAGACTAGCAGCTAGTTTGAGCTGAACAAAAGGCATGCCGGTTTGCATTCGCTTAATAAAAGCGAAGTTAAGCGCTTTCGCCTCACGCTCAAGTAGCCCAACCACCACCTCAATATTAGCCGCTCTCAACATAGCAATCCCACGACCAGAAACTTGCGGATTTGGATCTTGCATCGCACAAATGACTTTGCTAACACCAGCGTTGATTAAGCCTTTCGCGCAAGGTGGTGTTCTTCCGTAATGAGAACAGGGTTCTAATGTAACATAGGCCGTTGCTCCTTGAGCTTGATCCCCAGCCATTCGCAGTGCATGAACTTCGGCATGAGGTTGCCCAGCTCGATAATGAAACCCTTCTCCTACGACCTTCTCACCGCGTGTTATCACACAGCCCACATTGGGATTTGGTGCAGTCGTAAATCGACCTCGCTCTGCAAGTTTCAGTGCATAGGCCATCATTTGATAATCAAAAGCAGTAAAGTTGGGCATTCTGGGACTCAAATTCAATTTTCTAGTTTGGCTATCTCTTCACCAAACTCTCGGATATCTTCAAAGCTACGATAGACTGAGGCAAAACGGATGTAAGCAACTTTGTCTAACTCTTTGAGTTGATCCATCACCAAATT
Organism: Vibrio fujianensis; assembly: GCF_002749895.1. Classification (GTDB taxonomy): domain Bacteria; phylum Pseudomonadota; class Gammaproteobacteria; order Enterobacterales; family Vibrionaceae; genus Vibrio; species Vibrio fujianensis. The sequence goes on from NZ_NBUS01000042.1 coordinate 358,090, forward strand.
ACCAATCAGTTGGCTAGGAACTTCACGCTCACCGGTCGCACGCAGTTTAGATTTTATATTGCTGATCGCTAGCTCTATCGCATCGGCACTCACTGGGCGTTTTTCTAGTGCTCGCTGCATACCACCGACCATTTTTTCTTCGTCAAATGGCTCTCGATTACCATTCGACTTTATCACTTTTGGCATCACAAGTTCGGCCGTCTCAAAGGTAGTAAAGCGCTCACTGCAAGCTAAACATTGCCGGCGACGGCGTACTTGATGCCCATCAGCGACCAAGCGAGAGTCGATGACTTTCGTCTCATTTTCAGAACAAAAAGGACAATGCATATTACCTCCATAACTAGACGCTCAGTGTACCTAAATGCGAATATGAACAAAAGTAAAAGGGGCTTGCTTGCCCCTTTTCTCAACCTGTTAACGCAAATTTGTTAAGTGTGACCAACTTAGCCTTATCATCAAGGCTAACTTTACTGACGAGATAAGTAATTAGCTTTACCAACCCATTTATAGCTAGTCAGTTCTTCTAATCCCATTGGCCCTCGTGCATGCAATTTTTGAGTGGATACCGCCACTTCCGCGCCTAAGCCAAATTGAGCACCATCAGTAAAACGGGTTGACGCATTAACATAAACCGCCGCTGAGCCAGCAGAATTAATGAATAATTCGGCATTAAAAAGATCATTGGTCATAATCGCATCGGAGTGGCTTGCATTATGTGTACGCATGTGTTCAATCGCTTCATGCACATCTTTGACCACTTTTACCCCTAAGGTATAACTGAGCCATTCAGTATCAAAATCACCCGCCTCTGCAGTACGAATGTCACGCGCTTCACTCATCAAGATTTTGGCCTGATTGTCCGCGACAAAAGCAACTTTATGATTGAGTTTGACAAGCAATTTTTTAAGTAGCGGTTGCGCAATCGCCTCATGAACTAACAAGGTGTCCAATGAGTTACAGGCAGAAGGACGCTGTGTTTTGGCATTTTCAATCACATCAACCGATTTATCGAGATCAGCACTTGCATCAACAAAAATATGGCTGATGCCAAACCCGCCAATGATGACTGGAATTGTACTGTTTTCTTTGCACATTTTATGCAATCCAGCCCCACCTCGTGGAATAATCATATCCACATACTCATCCAGTTTGAGTAATTGGGCAACCGACTCACGAGCGGGGTTTTCAATATACTGAATCGCTGCGATGGGTAATTGAGCTTTGACTAATGCCGACTGGATCACTTTAACCAATTCCATATTGGAAAAAAAAGTCTCTTTGCCGCCACGTAAAATGGCCGCATTACCCGTTTTTAAACATAAAGCGGCAATATCAATCGTCACATTAGGTCGAGCTTCATATATCACCCCAACAACGCCAAGCGGAACACGACGTTTGGCGAGAGACATACCGTTTGCTAACACTTTACCGTCGATTTCACTGCCGACTGGATCTGGCAAGCTGATCACATTACGTACATCAGTGGCGATAGCATCTAAACGTGCTTCATTCAGGAGCAGACGATCGAGCAGAGCATCACTCAGTCCCGCTTGTTTACCTGATGCAATGTCTTTTGCATTCGCCGCTAAAATAACGGCCGCATTGGCTTCGAGTTCATCAGCAATCATAGCTAATGCTCGGTTTTTCTGTGCGGTTGATGCGGTGGCAAGTTGGAAAGAGGCCGCTTTTGCCGCTTGGCCCATTTGGATTAAATCCACGCTGTTTCTCCCTATTCTTGAATGACAACCATATTGTCACGATGGATCACTTCAGCACCATAATCGTATCCGAGAATATCGATGATCATTTTGCTGTGTTTACCGGCAATTTTTGCTAAATCACCACTTGAATAAGCGCTGATTCCTCGGGCAATTAAATGTTGATGCTGATCTTTGACGCGAATCACTTCACCACGAGCAAATTTCCCTGCCACTCGAACCACCCCTTTCGCTAATAAACTACTGCCTTTTTCAAGCAAAGCATTCGCCGCACCCAAATCAATAATAATGTCGCCTGATGCTGCAGGGCCAGCTAATATCCAACGTTTGCGATTCTCCAGAGCCTCTTCTAATGCCAAAAACCGTGTACCTTGTGGGTGATCACTCAGTGAATCAAAAATGACATTTTGAGCACGACCGGCAGCAATAATCACTTCAATTCCGGCACGACGAGCGATATCGGCCGCTTGTAGTTTAGTCGCCATACCGCCAGTACCCAATGTTGTACCACTTCCGCCAGCAATTTTTCGCAAAGTGTCATCAATGGTTTTCACTTCTTTGATCAATTCAGCGTTGGGGTCTTTGCGCGGATCGGCAGTAAATAAGCCTTTTTGATCGGTCAACAGTAACAATTTATCAGCACCGCATAAAATGCCAACCAGAGCTGAGAGGTTGTCGTTGTCACCAACTTTAATTTCATTCGTTGCTACTGCATCATTTTCATTGACGATAGGAACAATATCGTTATCAACCAATGCATTGATAGTGTCACGAGCATTAAGAAAGCGCTCTCGATCGTCTAAATCAGCTCGGGTAAGTAACATTTGCCCTATTTTAATTCCATACAAAGCAAACAGGGATTCCCATGCCTGAATCAACTGACTTTGACCGACCGCCGCTAAAAGCTGCTTACTGGAAATAGCGTGCGGCAAGGCGGGATAACCGAGATGCTCTCGCCCAGCGGCAATCGCGCCAGATGAAACAATCACCACTTTGTGGCCCTGTTTTTTAAGTTCAGCGCATTGGCGAACAAGTTCAACCATATGGGCTCGGTCAAGTGCCAAAGTTCCGCCAGTTAATACACTGGTTCCTAACTTGACCACAACCGTTTGGGGTGTGATTTGGCATTGTTGATTCGTTGTCATGATTTATTCTGCAATGGAAAACATATAAGAGGTGATGTTTTAGCAATCAAGCGCGGGTTGTACAAGAGGAAAAAGAGGTGAAACACCTCTTTTTTTGACGGTTTCTCTATCTTACCCTCAATCTAGACAAATTCATCCGACTGTTGATGTAAAGAGAGAGTAAATAAGAACCGTTCTTGTAACGTTTGCGCGAGTTTTTGATGAAATGCTTGTTGAGTTCTTACGACTTCGAACATTGCTTGCTCTGGGGGAGAGGAAGCATCCCAGTGTCCAGCAACATTATATCGCCCTATTCGATAATTAGCTTCAAATCCGGTATCGGTTTTAGTCAGCTCCATCCACCAGCCCCAAAATTCACGTTTTTCAGGCGATTTTTTATCGTTAATACAAACGGCCAAGCAATCAAAGAGGTATTTCCCTTCTTGGCATTGGCCTTCGCGCAGATAAGGGCCAATCGCTTTCAATACTGACAACAAACGGTGGTGGGTTGGTTTTTTTGCCACTTCTGACATTTTATCTCTCCATGTTTAGAATGCCTATTCATTATAATAATCATGCGCTTAAAAAGCGCACAGCATTCACTTTTCACTAATTAAATTGAAAAGTCATCCACAGAGTTGTTCTTCGAGCCATTTTATTGCTAAATCGAGGGATTGCTCATATCCTCGTGAAATACTTTCATCTTTTACCAGTTTTGCTTTTCCTCCTTGACTGAAGGTAGCAATCAAATGGTTATCACTTGCTGGTGATACGGGATCTCCCTCCATAGAAAGCGCTAAAATCGGTACCGGTGTACGCCTTGTCGCCAGTACCCCTTGAACTTTCAATGACCAAGCCATTAATTGAGCCGATAAGCTTGGAATATCAACCGTGTTTTTCCCCAAACGAGACGCCAAAACATCTAAGTACATTTTCGACATCATTTTCATTTTTTCTTGAGAAACAAAAATATCGTGAACAGGTGCCCCAATCGAAACACAGGCTTTTATCTTCGAAGATTCAAGAAAAGAGAGCCGAACCATAGCATTGCCACCAAATCGAAATCCAACGAGTCCAACTCGGCGATGATCCACCCAAGGCAATGGTGCTAACTGATTAAGCACCGCTTGATGTAAGCAAGAGGAATCTTGGGTTAAAGGCCAATGATGACTATGCCCCACTGACGGCATATCTATCGTTAACATCGCGATATTACGTTTAGCTAAATAATCCCTGAACAACCGCCACATATCTGTTTGTAAACTATCTAATCCAGCGCTCACCATCACCACCGGCTGTGGTTCATTCGTATGCGATAAATGTAAATGACCGATAATTTTTTTACCTTGATAGTCAAACTCCAGCGGTTTAATCGTGTATTTGGTCAGCTCAGCCGCTTGTTGATAAGCTTGATTGGCTAAAACACGCGCTTGTATCGCCAGGTTATCTTTTTTTAAATGCGGATAGCCCGCAATGCTATAACACAAGGAGGCACTGAACATCCGCTCTGCTGCTTGATCCCCGGTTAAAGATTCACTTTGCTTATGGTAGTTTGCTCCAAGCCGAGTCCATTCATAAGTCCAATTTCCACTGTGATACCCTATCACGGTATCGAGCCATTTATCATAGGTTCTCGAATGTTGTGATGAAGCAATACGCGCTAACACTTCTTCTTGATCTATCGGATCAATGCCTAACCATGCCCACTGTAAGCGGCGCAAGTTGCGATACCAGAAGAATGTATCTTGTTCCATCTTTTGTTCGATAAACTCAAGGCTACTGGGCATATACTGAGTTAATGCGGAAGTTTCTTTGGCTTGCTTGTGTTTTTGAAATAACGTTTCAGAAAGATTGTTACTGCTTGAATCAGACATAAGACATCTCGTTATATAAAGCATAGATGCAGTTATACTAATCAAAAAAATGGCCCTTTGCAGGGCCATTTCAGTGATTATTGATCAAAAGTTATCATAAACAAGATGCGTGATTATTTTTGTTTGCGGTTGACCGGTTCAATATAGGATAAAGCCATATCCCAAGGTTGTTCAATCCATGTATCTTGTTCAATGTCAACAATGTATTCATCAACTAACTCTTTTCCTGCTGGTTTAGCACAAACCGTAACGAATTTCGCTTTAGGATACATTTGACGAATCTGGCGCGCTGTATCACCACTATCAACTAAATCATCAACAATTAAAAAACCTTCGCCATCATGTTCTGGAGCTTTTAAAATACTCATGTCGCGTTGGTGATCATGATCGTAACTTGAGATGCATACGGTATCGACATAACGAATCCCTAATTCACGGGCCAAAATAGCAGCCGGAACCAGACCACCTCGGCTGACACCTAGGATACCTTTCCATTGTTCTGCAGGCATTTGACGCTGGGCAAGTTCACGACAAAATTTCTGCATATTGTCCCAAGTGATAACGAATTTTTTACTCATTGTAATTAAACCTAATTGTTTGGAAATTGGGTATGTTTATGCCTCAAGGATAAACTTAATAATAAAGATAGCTGCCATGATCCAGACACTGAGTGACACGTGACGGCCTTTACCACTAAGCAGTTTGATCAACGCATAAGAAATAAAGCCAAGCGCAATGCCTTCTGCGATAGAGAACGTCAGCGGCATTAATAAACAAGTCACCACCGTTGGTGCCGCTTCCGTTAGATCACGCCAATCAATACTGACTAGGCCAGAAAGCATTAGGATGGCAACATAAAACAGAGCTCCTGCCGTTGCATAAGCTGGGATCATGCCCGCTAATGGCGAGAAGAATAATGCAAGCAGAAATAAAATGCCAACCACAACAGCGGTCAATCCTGTTCGTCCACCAGCAGCCACACCAGAAACACTTTCCACAAAAGAAGTGGTATTTGATGTACCAAGCAAAGCGCCAACCGAGGTCGCCGTTGAGTCTGCTAATAAGGCACGATTTAAACGAGGAATTTTACCATCTTTGCCAATAAAGCCAGCCTTACTTGCCACACCAACTAAGGTTCCAGCAGTATCAAACAGATCAACAAATAAGAAAGCAAATACGATCGAGATCATACTAACTTCAAAAATAGCAGAAAAATCTAATTGCATAAAAGTCGGTGCAAGGCTTGGTGGAGTAGACATAACCCCTCCCCAAGTCACATCACCAAATAGAAGTCCAAGAGCTGTTACCGCCAAAATAGCGATCATTACGGCTCCTTGAACACCTCGATGCACTAAAGCAATCGTGAAAAAGAAACCGAGCGCACCCAACACGGCTGGCAAGGCGGTAATCGCCCCCATAGAGACCAGTGTGGCTTGGTTATCCACCACAATACCGGCATTTTTTAACGCAATAAACGCTAAAAACAGGCCAATACCAGCAGAAATCCCGGTTCGTAATGACATCGGAATTGAATTGATGATCCACTCGCGGATCTTAAATAAGCTCAATAATACAAATAGTATCCCAGAACAAAATACTGCCGCTAATGCGACCTGCCAGGTATAACCCATTCCCAATACCACCACGTAGGTGAAGAAGGCATTTAACCCCATTCCTGGCGCTTGGGCGATAGGATAATTCGCGACAAATCCCATGATAAAGCAGCCAATTGCGGCAGCTAAACATGTCGCGACAAAGACAGCGCCGCGATCCATCCCGGCATCAGATAGAATCGCCGGGTTGACAAAAATAATGTACGCCATTGTCAGGAAGGTGGTGATCCCGGCAATGATCTCAGTGCGCACACTTGTACCATGTTCACTGAGTTTAAATAGTCTTTCCAGCATGTTTGAGTCCTAATAATGGTAAGGTAAACGGTTGCGTAATCGATTGGTCGCCGATTATAAAGTTATCAACCAATAAATTCCATACGGAATTAAATGCAATAAGTAAGAATGCACGCATTTTTAGGATAAAAAAACGCCACCTAATGATAGGTGGCGGTGAATTATACGAATCAAATACGATTAACAATAAATTCCAATATAGGGGTGAACAAAACTGTTCAAGATACAAGCTTAAATTTAGTAACCAAAGCTTGAAGGGTATGTAAAGTTACTAGTAAACACAGCGTTATTATTCCAGAACATTACAGACGATAAACCTTTATTCATAACTATCACCATTAAAATCAAACATTGTTTATTGATTTCTCAGTTCCTTGGAGGCGATAAATCGGACTCATCCTTTGAGCATTTTGTCTTCACTCGCGAAGTTGGTTATAAATATACTACAAAGAAATTTTATTACAATATATTTAGTGATAAAAATCACATAAAAGTAAAAACTGGCAAAAAAAACGCCACAAATGGTAATTTAATTACAGGATAAACAATAAGGCACGTGCCGCTGTCTTATACTTCTCTGACTTCGATATGACGTTAGTGAAAACAACAAAAGCAGAATTGATCACCAAAGGCGCTACTCCCACCACAGACATAGTGGTATGCTGTTTCAGGTTACTATGTCATAGCCCGATTACAGCCTATCTATCTAAAATAGGGGAAAAAACCTAATAATAATCGGGGAAATTTACATAAAAGGAGTCACTTGTGTCTGAATTCCACTCTGAAATCAGTAAATTATCACCAAGCCCTGTATGGCAATTTTTTGATAAAATTTGTTCCATCCCTCATCCATCTAAACATGAACAAGCTCTTGTGCAATTCATCATTGATTGGGCGACCCAGCAAGGCTTTAACGTTCGTCAAGATCCGACAGGAAACGTGTTTATTAAAAAGCCAGCAACATCAGGTATGGAACATAAGAAAGGGGTGGTACTCCAAGCTCATATTGATATGGTGCCGCAGAAAAATGAAGACACAGAGCATGATTTTACGCAAGATCCCATTCAACCTTATATTGACGGTGAGTGGGTAACTGCGAAAGGAACCACACTCGGTGCTGATAATGGTATTGGTATGGCAACCTGTTTGGCAGTACTGGCCTCGAATGATATCAAACATGGTCCACTTGAAGTGTTACTAACCATTGATGAAGAAGCGGGAATGACCGGAGCTTTTGGCCTACAAGCGGGTTGGTTAGAGGGAGACATTCTTCTAAATACCGATTCAGAACAAGAAGGTGAAGTCTATATGGGCTGTGCCGGTGGTGTCGATGCGGCCTTTAGTTTTGATATTCAACGTGAAGAACAACCGACTGGATTTGTGACTCGCCAACTGACACTGAAAGGACTAAAAGGTGGTCACTCTGGTTGTGATATTCATACTGGCCGGGGTAATGCCAATAAACTATTGGCTCGCTTTATAGCTGAGCATGGACATGCGTTAGATCTTCGTTTGATCGAGTTTCGTGGGGGCAGCCTGCGTAATGCCATTCCTCGTGAAGCATTTGTCACTGTTGCCGTTCCCGCCGAAAAAGTTAATCAACTCGATGAAACCTTCACACAATATCGCGAGTTATTAACCTCAGAATTAGGTCAAGTTGAAACAACCATCATTACGTTAAATCAGGCGATTGAAACCACTCATCAAGTTTTTACTTTACCGTGCCAGCAACGTGTTATAGCAGCACTTAACGCGTGTCCTAACGGGGTTATTCGCATGAGTGATGACATTGAAGGCGTGGTAGAAACCTCCCTGAATGTCGGCGTAATCACAACTGAAGAAAAGCAGGTTAACGTTCTCTGCCTCATTCGCTCACTGATTGACTCAGGCCGGAGCCAAGTACAAAGTATGCTTTCATCAATTGCGCAACTGGCTGAAGCAAACATCACCTTCTCGGGAGCTTACCCTGGTTGGAAACCTGATGCGGATTCAGAAATCATGCACATTTTCCGTGATATGTACCAAGACCTCTATGGGCATAAACCCAATATCATGGTTATTCATGCTGGGCTTGAATGCGGGTTATTCAAAAAACCTTATCCCAATATGGATATGCTCTCTTTTGGTCCAACCATCAAATTCCCTCACTCTCCCGATGAAAAAGTGAAAATTGATACCGTAGCGCTCTTCTGGCAACAAATGATCGCTTTACTGGAAAATATTCCAACCAAAGCCTAAAGTTAATGGTCAAGCGAACCTAGGGGGTTGTTGACCTTTTGAGCTAATTTTTACAACAACTTGTGGCTTATTTATACAAGACAGAAGCTTATCATGTAGTTACTCTACATGATAAGCCGATAATCCGGTAAAAAGAGCCACAAACACGACCCAAAAGGGTCGGCCAAAAGCATTTTTTTATCGATACGAAAAATTTTATTCATTAGCGATACCCACGGTCTACTGCTAGAGTTCGCGTCCTTGAATTTCTCCTGAGTTATTCACCCGACTCGATTCAAGCGATAACTGCATAGCCAATGTCATGAGCGATGATATTTCTTCTCTTGATATAGCCAAATTCAGAATCGTGTCCACTATACCCAAACAACTTGCTGTTGCAGGTAGGCGGCAAGTGAGTGACAAATTGTCTGGAACAAATTTGAACAGCCGTAGGCTCGCCTTTGATGAGAGCCACAGATGGCTCTCATCATCCCCATCAGCATAGACAGGCTATGTGATTGGGATGAACGAACGCAGCCAACACCCCTGCAGATTCAAGTAGGAAGGGTATTATGCTCAACATAAATGAAATAACCATGAACGAAGAAAAAATGATTGTAGGATGGCGTGAAATAGTAAGCCTTCCTAGATTAGGTATTGGAAAAATAAAAGCCAAAATCGATACTGGAGCCCGGACTTCTTGTCTTCACACTTTTCAAGTGGAGCCATTTACTAAAGAAAATGCCGCTTGGGTACGTTTTTGGATTCATCCACTACAACATAACACTGAAGAAGTGACGGTCTGTGAAGCTAAAGTGATTGATGAGCGGATTGTTCGAGATTCAGGAGGACATGAAGAGTCTCGCTATGTGATCGAGTCAGAAGTTTCTCTTGGGGGGCATACTTGGCCGATAGAAATAACCCTGACAAATCGTGAAAATATGGCATTTCGAATGTTATTAGGCCGAACGGCTATGCATCATCGAATCATGGTTGATCCAACCCAATCCTTTTTAATCCCTTTCGAGGAGCCAAAATAATGAAAATTGGTATTCTGTCGCGTAACGCTTCATTGTATTCAACAAAACGTTTAATTGAAGCATGCAAACAACGCGGGCATGAAGTCAAAGTTATCGATGCTTTACGCTGTTATATGAATATCAACTCAGAACAACCAGAGATCCATTTTAAAGGTGAGAAACTTTCAGGTTTTGATGCGGTTATCCCTCGTATTGGTGCTTCTGTCACTTTTTACGGTACAGCCGTGCTACGGCAATTTGAAATGATGGGGGTGTACCCGATCAATGAGTCGGTCGCTATCAGTCGCTCTCGAGATAAATTGCGTTCTATGCAGCTATTATCTCGCAAAGGGATTGGTATGCCGATCACCGGGTTTGCGAGCAAACCGGATGATGTAAAAGATTTACTCGAGATGGTTGGTGGTGCTCCGGTTGTGATCAAATTACTGGAAGGAACACAAGGTATCGGTGTCGTGCTAGCAGAAACCCGTAAAGCTGCAGAGAGTGTCATCGAAGCATTTATGGGGCTAAAAGCAAATATCATGGTTCAGGAATACATCAAAGAAGCGGGTGGTGCTGACATTCGTTGTTTTGTCATTGGTGATAAAGTCATCGCAGCCATGAAACGCCAAGGCGCAGAAGGTGAATTTCGTTCCAATTTACATCGTGGTGGCACAGCATCACTGGTAAAAATCACCCCCCAAGAACGTAAAACAGCGATTGATGCTGCTAAAGTGATGGGGTTGAATGTTGCGGGTGTCGACCTCCTTCGTTCAGAGCGAGGCCCTTTAGTCATGGAAGTCAATTCCTCCCCGGGCCTCGAAGGCATTGAAGCAGCCACAGGCAAAGACATTGCTGGAATGATTGTCGAGTTTATTGAAAAAAATGCAGCCAGTAGAAGGACCAAAACACGTGGCAAAGGTTAATCGTAATTCCGCGTATTCATTTCTGGGGGAAGTCATTCTCCCAGCGACGAAACGAGTCATCGAGCTTGAAGCGGCCAAACTATATACCCACTCTCCATTATCCATCCCGATTGAAATTATTAATGGCGCGTTTGCTGGCCCAATTTTGATGGTAAACGCCGCCATTCATGGTGACGAACTTAACGGCGTCGAAATTGTTCGCCAGCTGATTAACACGATTGATCCAACGAAGTTAAGGGGAACACTCATCAGCGTTCCGATTGTGAACGTATTTGGTTTCATCCATAAATCTCGTTACTTACCCGATAGGCGAGATCTCAACCGCTGTTTCCCCGGTAGTGAAAAAGGCTCATTAGCCTCTCGTATGGCTCACACATTTTTCTCTCAAGTTGCCCTGAATTGCGATTACATCATTGATTTACACACTGGGGCTATCCATCGAACAAACTTGCCACAAATACGTGCCGATCTCAGTAACCCTGAAACCTTACGAGTGGCTCAAGCTTTTGCTACACCTGTCATTATCGATTCTCCGCTGCGTAACGGATCGCTACGCAGCGAAGCGGAAAAAGCCGGTATTACTGTCTTAACCTATGAAGCAGGCGAGGCGCTACGCTTTGAACCGATTGCCATTAGCGCAGGCATCGTCGGAGTAAAACGAGTCATGCAAGCAATCGGCATGCTTCGCCCTAGCAGAAAACAGGTACCGAGCTCTGTCATTGCAAAATCGACCAGTTGGCAACGAGCAGAAGCCGATGGCATCTTACGTACCGTCGTTTCTCTGGGTGATAAAGTAGAAAAAGGACAAACACTGGCTTATATCAACTCTCCATTAGGTAATGTAGAGATAGAAATTACCGCCAATAAAGGTGGAATAGTCATCGGCCAGCAAACCTTGCCTCTCGTTAATGAAGGGGATGCGATTTTTCATCTGGCTTACTTTAAACAAAGTGATGAGATGGTTGAGCAAGTCGTAGGAGATTTTATTGAAGAAGTTATCGATACTGATTTAGAACCGCTAACCACAGGGCAAATTATGCCCCCTTCTCCTGCTTAATACAAAAAGCCCTTGGTTTATATTCCTCAAGGGCTTGACTATAGACTAGACAAATTAAGCAAACGAAGCCCAAATGACCGTAGCCACTAAAATCGGACACACAAAGCGAACATAACCTGGCCAGATTTTCGCAAATAAACTTTGAGAAAATTCAGGATAACCTTGTTGCAGCTCTTTAAATTTACCATTACGGCTCCATACCCAACCACCAAATAAACAAAACATTAATGCCGCTGTCGGTTGTAAATATTGTGTCGCCGCCATCGCTACCAAGCCAAATAAGCTTGCAAAATTGTACACGATAACAACGCTAAATAACGCAATCACACCGCCAAGAACCCAACTGGTCGCGCCTCGTGAGGTATTCAAACGTTCACTTACCAAAGCCACGGGACACTCAAGCATAGAAATCGATGAAGTTAATGCCGCAATCGTTAATAGCAAAAAGAAAACCGCAGCAAATAATTGCCCCAGTAACCCTAAACTATCAAACATCATCGGTAATACAGTAAATACCAAGGTATCGGAACTGAGTAATGACCCGTCTTGTGCATAAATTTCAACCCCTTTATTCATTGCAACAAACATCGCAGGCATCACAACAAGGCCAGCAATAAAAGCGACGCTGGTATCAACCAAAGTTACATTCATTGCCATTTTAGGTAGGTTTTCTTTCTTACTCAGGTAAGAACCATAAATTAACATCGAGCAACCACCAATCGTTAAAGAAAAAAAGCCTTGTCCCATTGCGGCTAAAATCAGCTTTCTATCCCAGATTTTTTCAAAGTCTGGGATAAGATAATGCTTCAAACCATCCATCGCACCTTGTTGCATCATGATGTAAATAAATAAAATACCAAACAGCACAAATAAGGCAGGCATAAGACGTGTCGACCACTTTTCAATACCGTGCTTGACCCCACCACGAACAATCAAAATCGTCAAAAGATAGAAGATTAGAGTACCGAATAAGTTGCGTTCAACCGAGAATCCTTTTAACCATAGGCTAGCTGATTCAAATCCCAATAAGTCGGTAAATGCGGCAAATAAGAAGCAAATGATCCACCCACCGACAATACTATAAAAAGCCAATACCGTGCTAGGAACACTCAAACCAATCCAACCCACTAAAGCGCCTATTTTTTTTCCAAACGTATGGCCCGTTAATGAGCGCATACTATCGACCGGGTTTGCTTGACCTGAGCGTCCAATTGCCATCTCTACCACTAACATGGGAAAGGCAACGATAAAAATCAAAATTAGATACACTAATAGAAAAGCACCGCCACCGTTACTGGCTGCTTGAGTCGGAAACCCCCAAATATTACCAAGCCCAACAGCCGCGCCCGCAGCGGCTAAAATAAAGCCAAGGCGTGAGCCAAACGTTTCACGAGAACTATTTTGTGTCATAACCACTCACACATCATCAAACTAGTAGACTAGTACAATAATGGAAATATATAGATTTAACAATCGTTAATGAAATACTTTGCTAAAAGAATCAAAAAAAATACCGTAACACCTAATTTTAATGCAATAAAATAATTGAGATGCCGAAAAGATAGCCTAAAAAGATAAAAAGCTTAATTGCTGGAAAGGTTGAAGGGGTTTTAGCATCACGTGCAAACCTAATAAGCGAATTTCTCTTCCCTTTTGTCGCGTCAGCACTTCCGCCAATAATGTTTTAAAATCTTCTAATTCGAGCTGTGAAGAACCATGTTCTATGGTCGTCAACTGAAAATCGGCAAATTTTACTTTGATCCCCTGCTTGATAATCCTCCTTTGAGGAGAGGCTTTGGTTAGTCGACTATCTAATTCTGGATATAAATAGTGCTCAATAACCTGCCAACATTGATCATAAGTGGCAATATTTTCACTGAAAGTCCGTTCAACCCCCACAGATTTACGCTCACGTTCAGTCACCACTGGTCGATTATCGATACCATGGCTTTTGTTCCATAAAGAGGCACCTAAACGACCAAAATGACGTAATAATTCTCGATAATTGCTGTGTTTAATATCTTGACACAGAAAAAAACCAGCTTGGTTAAGCTTGGCCAAGCTCACTTTACCTACTCCGGGAATTTTTCCCAATGGTAGTTTATCCACCACATCTTGCACAATATCAGGTGTAATCACATAGATACCGTTGGGTTTATTGATATCCGAAGCGACTTTGGCTAAAAATTTGACTGGAGCGACCCCTGCCGATGCGGTCAATTGTAATTCATTGCTGATATCTCGGCGAATAGCCTCTGCAATTAACGTTGCGCTGCCATGGCATATCGTTGTATTGCTCACATCAAGAAAAGCTTCATCAAGCGATAAAGGCTCAATGATCTCAGTATAACGACGGAAAATAGCGTGAATTTGGCGAGAAATTGCCTGATAAACTGGCATACGGCTAGGGATAACCAGTAGATGGGGGCATAGTTTGATAGCCTGTGCGGTTGGCATTGCTGAACGAATACCAAATGCTCGCGCCTCATAGTTACAAGTACTAATAACGCCACGCTGCTTTTCATGACCACCAACCGCGATGGGGTGACCACGATACTGCGGATTATCACGCATTTCTACGGCAGCATAGAAACAGTCCATATCGATATGGATAATCTTTCTATTCAGCTCTGCCCCCTAAAGAAATACTGTTTAAAAAAACAGTATATAAACATTCCTCTATTTTGCAAAGTCAGCAGCAGAAAATAATCCCAACCGAAGCCAAGATCTTAGCAATTGCTCATGCTATACGATCTTTTTCCCACGCCGCAATACGCTCAGCACGAATCGCTTCTCGAGCTTCCCGTTTTTTACGAGCATCACAAGGCTCAGGACAGTTACAAACTTTATCGATACCAACCGCTCCTAAACCTCCACAGCTCCCTTTCACGACTTTCTTTTGAAAAATATAGCCCACAGCCATTGCTGCAATCACAGCAACAAAGATGGCAAAAGTAATTAGAAATGTATTCATTGTGTTGACTCACTGATTAGGTTGGCGATTAAGGTAAGGTTTAAATGCACTGGAAGCTAATTCCTCAAAACCATTGGCTGTCTTTACAATCATAAATACTGGAATGTGGTTTAATTCAGCGATAGCCATTCCCTTTTCTTCCCCTAACACCATTAATCCGGTCGCCAAACCATCTGCTGTCATACTAGATTTATCCAACACCGTAACTGAAACAACATGGTTATGAATAGGGTAGCCTGTCTTTGGATCAATAATATGAGAATAACGTACACCATCACGTTCAAAGTAGTTACGGTAATCCCCAGAGGTGGCAATAGCCATATCGCCTGGCTCAATAATTTCTTGTACCGCCCGCTCGTCTGTATCCGGCTTTTCAACCGCAATTCGCCAAGGCACACCATCCCGATTCAACCCCTTTAAGCGGATTTCACCACCGACCTCGACCATATAGTTTTCTATTCCTTGAGACTCAATATAATCGGCAACAACATCCACTCCCCAACCTTTGGCAATGGTCGATAGATCAACATACAGATCGGGAATATTTTTTTGCAGCGAATGCCCCTCAACCGATAAATGTGTGATTCCCGTTTTCGCTTTACGCTGCGCTAAATCTTCTTCACTAGGCACGATATCGCGACGTGCTTCAGGGCCAAATCCCCACAGATTGACTAATGGACCAACGGTGACATCTAATGCTCCTTGTGTGAGCGTATTTAACCGTATGGCTTCTTTTACAACGGTTGCAGTTTGTTTAGAAACAGAAAATGGTTCATTTCCTTGGTAACGATTAAATCGACTCAGTTCGGAATCTTCACGATAAGTCGACATTTGATCATTCACCTCCTCCAATAAACGATCTATTTCTTTATGAAGTAACGATGAGTCTGGAATGCCAGCTTGCTGAGTATACTTAATGTTGTAAGTTGTCCCCATTGTCGGGCCAGATAAATGCACCAGTTCAATCGATTTCTCACATCCAGAAAATAGCAATAGCGCTGTTAATGCAACAAGCCATTTTTTCACGTGTTTATACCTCTCGGAGCCGTGATGAAAACATAGGTGTTATTGTACAAGCATTAATACACCTATTTTCTCTCACTCATATGTCTATAGATTGGAAAAATAATGGCTGACTCATCAGAGCCAGCCATCGATATGACGCTTATCGTAGCTTAACCACCAAAGTCATCAAGTAGGATGTTTTCATCTTCGACACCCAAATCTTTCAGCATGCTGATCACGGCCGCATTCATCATCGGTGGACCACACATGTAGAACTCACAATCTTCTGGTGCTTCATGATCTTTAAGATAATGTTCATATAAAACATTATGAATAAAGCCAGTGTAACCATCCCAATTATCTTCTGGCATCGGATCAGACAAAGCACAGTGCCAAACAAAGTTGTCGTTTTCAGCTTGTAGCATGTCGAAATCTTCAACATAGAACATTTCACGTTTAGAACGCGCACCGTACCAGAATGACATTTTACGCTTAGATTTAAGACGCTTAAGCTGATCAAAAATATGAGAACGCATCGGTGCCATACCAGCACCACCACCGATAAAGACCATCTCTGCATCGGTATCTTTAGCGAAGAATTCACCAAAAGGACCAGAGATCGTGCACTTATCACCTGGCTTCAACGACCAAATATAAGAGGACATTTGACCGGGTGGTACATCAGGGTTGTTTGGCGGAGGCGTTGCAATTCGCACGTTAAGCATAATAATACCAAACTCTTCTGGATAGTTAGCCATTGAGTACGCACGAATAATATCTTCATCCACCTTAGACTCGTAACGGAATAAGTTAAACTTATCCCAATCACCACGATACTCTTCAGGGACATCGAAATCAGCATATTTAACATGATGCGCAGGCGCTTCGATCTGAATATAACCACCGGCACGGAATGGAACAGACTCACCATCAGGAATTTGTAACTTAAGCTCCTTAATAAAGGTGGCTTTATTATCATTGGAGATAACTTCACATTCCCATCTTTTCACACCAAAAATTTCTTCTGGTAATTCAAGATCCATATCTGTTTTCACTGCAACTTGACATGCCAAACGTTCGCCTTCGCGGGCTTCACCTTTAGTAATGTGATCAAGTTCAGTCGGAAGGATATCTCCACCACCTGATTTCACTTTAACTCGGCACTGGCCACAAGAGCCACCACCACCACAGGCAGATGAAACGAATACACCGGCACCCGCTAAGGCACTGAGTAGTTTGCCACCAGGCTGTGTCACGATCGCTTTTTCAGGATCGCCATTAATTGAGATTGTAATGTCACCTGTTGGTACTAGTTTTGATTTAGCAAATAAAATCACTAAAACCAAAGCAAGTACGATAATGGTAAACATCACGACACCAAGAATAATACTTAGCATTGACTATTCCTTTATTGTTGCGGCCTACCCGACTTACAGTTGAACACCAGAGAAAGACATAAAGCCTAACGCCATTAACCCTACCGTGATAAAAGTGATCCCTAAACCACGTAAACCAGGAGGAACGTCTGAATATTTCATTTTTTCACGAATCCCCGCAAGTGCAACAATTGCCAGCATCCAACCAACGCCAGAACCAAAGCCATAAACAATCGACTCTGTGAAGTTGTAATCACGTTGCACCATAAATGAAACCCCACCAAAGATGGCGCAGTTCACCGTGATTAGCGGTAGGAAAATACCTAATGCGTTATACAGAGGTGGAAAGAAACGATCCAAAATCATTTCTAAGATCTGTACTAAGGCAGCGATGACACCGATAAAGGTAATGAAGTTAAGAAAACTGAGGTCAATCCCCTCAACGAGAGCGTTCTCTCTTAAAATCAGGTTATAAACAAGATTATTCACGGGTACAGCAATAGTTAGTACCACAACAACTGCGATCCCCAACCCAAAGGAGGTTTTTACTTTCTTAGAAACCGCCAAGAAAGTACACATTCCTAAGAAGAAAGACAGAGCCATGTTTTCGATAAAAATCGATTTAACCAGCAGGCTAATATAATGTTCCATTACGATCTTACTCCTTCGCTTCTACTTGCTCTGGTCTGAACGTACGAATTGCCCAGATCAAGAAGCCAATTAGGAAGAATGCAGATGGTGCAAGCAGCATCAAACCATTAGGTTGATACCAACCACCATTGCTAATAAGCGGCAAAACTTCCAAACCAAATAGCTTGCCTGAGCCTAATAGTTCGCGGAAAAAACCGACGGTAATCAGAACAAAACCATAACCCAAACCATTACCCAAACCATCGATTAAAGAAGGAATTGGTGCCGACTTCATCGCAAACGCTTCCGCGCGCCCCATAACAATGCAGTTAGTAATAATCAAACCAACGAATACCGATAACTGCTTGGAAATATCGTACAGGTAAGCTTTTAAAAACTGGTCAACCACGATAACCAATGAAGCAATAATCGCCATTTGTACGATAATCCGTACGCTATTAGGGATATGATGACGGATCAATGAAACAAAAAAGTTAGACAGCGCCGTTACAAACATAACCGCTAACGTCATAACAAAAGCTGTTTCTAGTTTGGTGGTTACTGCTAGAGCAGAACAAACCCCCAATACCTGTAAGGCAATTGGGTTATTGTCTAACACTGGGGCGAGAATGCTCTTTTTAAGATCTTTAGTACTAGACATTAGTTAAGACCTCCATCACGAACTTTTGCCAAGAAAGGACCAAAACCCATATCTCCCAACCAGAAGTCAAAGGTATTTTGTACACCGTTGCTGGTCAATGTCGCACCAGATAAACCGTCCACACCATGTTGGGAACCTTCTGGAGCACCACCTTTTACAATTTTAATTGCGGGTTTATGATTCTCATCAAATAATTGCTTACCAACAAATTGAGCACGCCAAGATGGGTTTTCAACCTCACCACCCAACCCAGGAGTTTCACCTTGATCGTAATAAGTAATCCCCGACACGGTATTACCATCGGTTTCGACCGCAACAAAAGCATACATCATCGACCATAAACCGTTGCCATGAATCGGAAGGATCACTCTCGATACTTGATTGCCATCTTTCACTAAATAAACAATACCGGTGTTGGAGCGACGAATAATTTTTGCGACGTCTTGGTCGGCAGGAAGTTTGATTGACTCATCGGCCGTTTTGGCAGCTTTACGCTGATCAAAATCAGCAGCGGTTGAGCCATCTTCAGCCCGCTCTATAAAATTACCCGTTTTGAAGTCAATTAAACGAGGTTCAATATACTGTGTATAGAGTTCTGGTATTGAACCAGAAGCTTCGATACCTGCTACCTCGATAATTTTGCTTTGCTTATCTAGACGTGCATTTATCTGCTGTTTCTCACGTAAGCCTATCGCGGCTCCCGATACAATGATCGAGCACACGAGGCTCAGTGCAATAACAACAAACAGGGTCTTTTTAATGCTATCGTTACTACTTGCCATAGCGTGCTAGTCTCCGTTTGATGTTTCTCTCGACAACGAGATGGTCGAAAAGAGGAGCAAATAGGTTAGCGAATAAAATCGCTAGCATCATGCCTTCAGGGTATGCGGGGTTGACAACTCGGATTAGCACACACATTGCACCGATCAAAATTCCATATGCCCATTTACCTTTATTTGTAAATGATGCAGACACGGGGTCTGTTGCCATAAAGAACATACCAAAAGCAAAGCCACCTAACACCAGATGCCAATGCCAAGGCATACTAAACATGGCGTTGCTGTCTGAGCCCACTACATTAAATAATGTAGCAAGTGCAATCATACCGATCATAACCCCAGCAATAATGCGCCAAGATGCGATTCCCATGTAAACAATGAAAGCGGCCCCAATCGCTAATGCCAGTGTAGAAACTTCACCGATCGAACCTGGAATATTACCAATGAATGCATCCATCCAAGTAATGGCTTGTCCCGTTGCAGCATTAACCAACTGACCGCTTCCGCCTTGAGACCATTG
>NZ_NBUS01000042.1:377886-383246 GCF_002749895.1 Vibrio fujianensis
CTAAGTGCTGTTGCCCCAGAAAAACCATCTGCTGCAGTCCAGACTAAATCACCAGAAATTTGAGCTGGATAGGCAAAGAATAAAAATGCACGTCCCGCCAAAGCTGGGTTTAGGAAGTTACGTCCCGTACCACCAAACACCTCTTTCGCAACAACCACACCAAAGGTGATACCCAAAGCGGCTTGCCATAATGGTAATGTGGGGGGCACGATAAGAGCAAAGAGGATAGACGTAACAAAGAAGCCTTCGTTCACTTCATGCTTACGCACCATACAGAAGAGCACTTCCCAGAAACCACCGACGAGAAAAACTGTCGCATAGATTGGAAGGAAATAGGTTGCTCCTAAAAGCATCTTCGTTCCCCAACCCGCTCCAGTTATGCTGCCGCCTAACATCTCGGTAAGCCAATAATGCCAATTACCAGCAACGGTGCTAGCTAGATCAATCTGACCTAATAAAGCCATATGTTGCAGTGCAGCAATAGCTTGGCCCCCGGCATTGTACATTCCCCAAAACATCGCAGGAAATACCGCGAACCAAACCATGATCATGATACGTTTTAAGTCGACGCTATCACGTACGTGTGAGCTTTTCTTTGTTACTGTACCAGGTGTATAAAATAGTGTTGCAGCAGCTTCATATAGAGCAAACCACTTCTCATGTTTACCACCGGGTTCAAAATGATGCTCAATGTCTTCAAGAAACTTTTTAAGGCCCATGAAAATTACCCTTCCTTCTCAATCTTGTCGAGGCATTCACGAAGGATAGCTCCGTATTCATATTTGCCAGGACATACAAAGGTACATAATGCTAGATCTTCTTCATCCAGTTCGAGTACACCTAAACGTTGAGCGTTATCGGTATCCCCCGCACAAAGATCACGGAGTAACAACGTTGGCTCCATATCTAGCGGCATAATTTTTTCATAGTTGCCAATCGGTACCATTGCACGATCACTACCATTGGTACTGGTTGTCATATTGAACAACTGTCCTTTGAATAAGTGACCGAGGAAAGAGCGCGTAACCGAAAAACGATTCTTACCAGGAGCCGCCCAGCCAAGAAACTCTTTCTCTCGTCCTTCACGTAAGACCGAGACTTGAAGATGATAACGTCCCAGATAAGCATGAGGGCCCGAGGCTTGAACGCCAGACAAGACAGAACCTGAAATGATACGAACTTCACCGGGCATTAATTCGTTATTGGTCAGCTCATCTAAACTTGCCCCCATGACGGTGCGTAGCAATCGAGGATGATTAACTACAGGGCCAGCTAACGAAACGATGCGTTCATTATACAGCTCACCAGTCAAAAACAGCTTACCGAATGCAATCACATCTTGATAGTTAATGCTCCATGCGACATTTTCAGCATTAACCGGGTAAAGAAAATGCATATGTGTACCAGCAAGACCGGCAGGATGAGGGCCATCAAAAACATGTTCTTCAACATTATTTTGTGATGAGCGAGGTAAACTCGTTCCTTTTTTACACACATACACTTTGCCTTCTGTCAAAGCAGAAAGCACATCTAAACCTGCAATAAAAGCTTCGGATTGCTCATTGATGATCACACTAGGATCGGCTGCTAATGGGTTAGTATCCATCGCAGTAACGAAAATCGCCTTAGTATGGGAGTCAATAGCGGGAACCTTGCTAAACGGACGAGTACGCAATGCTGTCCATAAACCAGATTCAACCAACTGAGCTCTCACCGCATCACGGTCCAAACTCGCTAGCTGATTGGCTTCAAACTTATTGAACGTTATTTGCTCATCGCCAGACACTTCAATCACAACAGATTGAAGGACCCGCTTTGCGCCACGGTTAACTTCAATAACTTTGCCACAGACAGGTGAAGTAAATAGGACACCTGGGTTCTTTTTATCTTCGAAAAGAACTTGAGCTTTCTTTACTTCATCACCTACGCGGACATGCATCGTAGGACGCATACCAACGTACTCTTCGCCAAGCAAGGCGACTTTTGTGACGGCAACACCGTCATTAATCACCTGGGCAGGAGTTCCAGCAATAGGAAGGTCCAAACCCTTTTTTATTGTAATCATACGCACTTGCACTACTTTTTTATCGGGAAAAAGATTCTTTCATTGCGTAAATTCGAGACATTAATGGATAACTATGGGCTTAGGATGTAAGCCAAAATACCGTTAACTGTACTCTAGACACGACATTACAGTGTCCGCTTCTGGTTGTTTTAACACCAAAACCGCAACATCCTTTTTAAAATCTCATCACATTTTCATAATGAGACTTATTAGGTGCAGTAGTTTAACATCTTTTGGGAACTTGATGCCATGACCAATCCCAGCTTCGTTCGCTTTATTTACCAAGAAACACACCATCGGGATTAATTAATAATCATAAATTTGACGTATCGCACAATAAAAATACGCGACCAAAATCATGGATAATAGCATTGACTCGAATGACCGATAGCCACAGCGATTCACGTCACCATAAACCTGTTTCCCCTGATACTCATCACAAGCAATTGTAGACATTTAGTAAAAAAAAACGCTCTGTAGCACATGTCTAACGAGGATACTAAGCATGCATATTGCCTTTTTATTTATTGGTTATTATTTCCCATGCACATTGGGCTTTCTGGCACTCCATCTTGTTGTTCTCGCCACTCCTGTGGGGTATAGGTATGAATCGCTAATGCGTGAATATGAGTAGATAATTCGTCCAGCAAAACTTGATTGACTTGACGATGACGAGCAACCAATCGTAATCCATCAAAATCAGAACTGACAACAATCACTTTAAAATGACTTTCAGAGCCTGCTGGGACATTGTGCATGTAACTCTCATTAATGACTTTCAAATATTGTGGATGAAATGCATGATGCAATTTCGTTTCAATGACTTCTTGAAGCATGGCGTTTCCTTAATACACAATGTTTCATGACTCGATAGGGTTAAGTTTACTCGCGCAAAACGATAAGGGAAAGGTTTTGGTTTCTTGTTCTGCAACCATTTGCGACAATAGTTAGGTGATTAAATTATGCTAGTAACCTCAATATGAAAACAGAGCTGACGCTATACGATCAAACCTTGACCTTGCACCGCTTCCCACAACGAAGTAATGAAACCCTGCAAGCATGGGATGCAGGAGATGAATATTTAATTACGCATGTGGCGTCGTTATCGCTCCCTCCGAATCAGCATATTTTGATTCTCAATGACCATTTTGGAGCGCTCAGCTGTTGGTTCTCAAAGTCGCATACAGTAACCGTAATGAGCGATTCGTTTATTGCTCATCAGGCGATCAAACAAAACTTAATGGCGAATCAATGCCCTTCAATCACATTAACCAACACAATGGGAAGTCTCCCCTCTGATATTGACTTAGTGCTAATACAAGTACCGCGTAATAACCGCCACCTTGTCTGGCAATTAACCCAGTTGAGACAGTCACTATCGAGTGATTGTCCTGTGATTGCTGTTAATAAAGCCAAAGAGATTCATACTTCAACTCTACAGCTTTTTAGTCAATATTTAGGGCAAACAAAAACGTCCTTAGCGTGGAAAAAACATCGCCTTATATTTAGTTATGCTAACAGCAAGCATGCCCTCCCCACCTCGACAACCACTTGTTGGAAAGTGGAGAACCATCCAATTGAACTCACGAATTTACCCAATGTCTACTCAGGAGAGAAGCTCGATCAAGGTGCTCGTTTTTTTCTCAATTATTTACCGAGTGATGACACTCTTCTAACGGCCATTGATTTAGGATGCGGCAATGGTGTGTTATCGGTAAAACTCGGACAGCTAAACCCACAAGTACAACTAACCTGTGTCGATGAAAGTTTCATGGCTGTAGAGTCTACAAGGCTAAACTTACTCAACAACCTAGCACCCGGTCGACAATTCGAATGTTTAGTCAATAATTGCTTAGATGGTTTTGCGGATAATTCGACTCAATTGATCATCTGTAATCCTCCATTTCATCAGCAACAAGCGATTACCGATCATATTGCTTGGCAAATGTTCTGTGATGCCAAACGAGTTCTTAACCAAGAAGGAAAGTTATTAGTGATTGGCAATCGTCATCTCGGCTACGATATAAAACTCAAACGACTATTTGGTAAAAGCCAAGTAAAAACTGTCGCTAGTAATGCAAAATTTGTTATCTTACAGGCTATTAAGCAATAAGACTGACGCTATTAAACCGATTGACTTAACGAAAGGAATTGACCATGAAAAAACTGGTTATCGTCGCAACCATGATGCTACTCAACGCATGTGCAGCACCACAGCAAGAACAAATTAACTTCATACCTAAACCGACGCTAAGCAATAGTGCCGTGGTCGATAACGCTGCGTTTACTTTAGTAAGTAAAGACATCCGTTCGGCACAATACGTTGCTCTCGTCGATAGTGGACGCAATAATATCGAACCGATTCATCCTAAACAAAATGTGCGTATTGCACTTGAAAATGCGTTATCAGAACAGTTTTCATCACAAGGCTTTCGCTTAACCGTCAACAGTGAAAATACCCTAACTCTAGAGGTTCAAGAGCTCCTCGTTAACGTTGTTCACTCGATTACCTCCAATGAAATGGATGCTAAAGTAACCCTTGAGGTAACAGCTGAAACGCCAAAAGGTAAGCTAATAAAAAGTTATACTGGCACCGCTAAACGTAGTGCTGCGTTGAGCGCGTCAAATCAAGATATAGAAAAAGTACTTAACGATGTCATTAACTTGGTTCTCAAAGAAATGGCAAATGATGACGAGCTTAAAAATTATATGAAGGAACGTTTCCATGGCTAAGCAATGGCTACTGTTCATTTTGACTGTCATGAGTACCAATCTCTGGGCGGGGCCAAAAGTGAAGTTTGAAACCTCATCAGGTGAGTTTGTTATCGAGCTTAATCAGGAACAAGCGCCACTCACAACAGCTAACTTCCTTAAATATGTAAAAGATGGTAGCTATACTGGTACTCTTTTTCATCGAGTCATTCCTGGCTTTATGGTTCAAGGTGGTGGTTTTGATGAAAAAATGGTACCCAAAGAGAGCTACCCTCCCATCAAAAACGAAGCGAGAAACGGTTTAGCAAATAATACTGCAACCGTAGCAATGGCACGAACGACTAATCCTGATTCAGCCACCCGACAATTTTTTATTAATCTTGTCGATAATGATTTTCTCAATGCAAGTACAAGGCAAGACGGGTATGCTGTTTTCGGTGAGGTTATTGAAGGATTCAGTACCATTCAAGATATGGCAACCCAACCTACCCACACTAAGGGACGTATGAGTGATGTCCCGATCACGCCGATTATTGTTACGAAAGTAACGCTCATTGATTAATCTTGATTAGCCCTAAGCATT
>NZ_NBUS01000042.1:383256-385929 GCF_002749895.1 Vibrio fujianensis
GGCTAACTTGATAAGGATGTTGCTTCATGCCGAGCAAAGCTCACTCTCTCACTTGGTCACAAACATTTAAAAGTTATCTTGATCGCCGACTTTTATGGGTTTTTATGCTCGGTTGCTCTAGCGGCTTTCCATGGGTGTTGATCGGCTCAAATATGTCGGGGTGGCTTAAAGATGCAGGCTTGACTCTTGCCGCTATTGGCTACTTTGGTAGTGTATTTTCTGTTTATGCGATTAATTTTTTATGGGCTCCATTAGTTGATCGCGTAAAATTACCTTTTTTACATGCACGCTTAGGGCAAAGACGAAGTTGGATTCTCTTTTGCCAATTGTTTGTGTTTATTTGCACTTTATGTATTGCTGGCATGAACCCAACCAGCAACCTTGCTGCGATGTCAATTCTGGCACTCTGCATTGCAATTGCCTCGGCAACGCAAGATATCGCCATTGATGCTTTTCGAATCGATACTTTTCAAAAATCCGAACAATCTAAGCTACCGCAAGCATCAGCAATGGCCGTCATTGGCTGGTGGACGGGATACTCTCTTCCTGGTTACTTTGCTTTTATCAATGCCGATGATATTGGCTGGAACATGGTTTATTACGGAATGGCCGCCGTTATTATTCTACTCATGCTATTTACTGTATTAGTCAGTGAGCCTAAAACATACAGAGATAAGCTACAAAAACAAGCAGAAGAGAGGCATAACCAAGTTGTTCATTTTAAAGCAATTAGTTGGTTAAGTGTCACTCTATTCGAACCTTTTATTGATTTCTTTCGTCGCAATGGCTCTCGTGTCGCAATCACACTGCTACTTTTTGTCTTTTTATTTAAGATAGGTGAAGCCTTCTTGGGTAGAATGTCGATTGCTTTTTATAAAGATATTGGCTTTAGTAATGAACAGATCGGTTATTATTCCAAATTGATTGGTTGGGGCATTACGATGTTATTTACTTTCGTTGGCAGTATGTTTAATGTTCGCTTTGGTATTGTGCGAGGCTTAATGATAGGTGGCATTGCGATGTCAGCCAGTAATTTAATGTTCGCTTGGATCGCTCAAACAGGGCCTAATGAGCATCTTCTTCTCGCAACTATTTTAGTTGATAATTTCACGACTGCATTTTCAACAGTCGCATTTGTATCATTTTTAACAGTCATGACTGGCCAAGCCTTTTCTGCAACACAATACGCCCTGCTCGCCTCTCTGGGTAACTTCAGTAGAACAACGCTCGCCTCCTTCAGTGGTGAGCTAGCAGAATACCTCGATAACTGGCCATTATTTTTCATTTTAACCGCATTAATGGTTATTCCGAGCTTATTGATGCTGTATTCGTTACGCCATTACTTTAACAATATGCTAAGTAATGCAAGAAAGAACCGGCAATCCTTTTCAGAACAAGGTAATGAATCATAAAAAACCGCCTCTCTTCATGAAAAGTGAGGGGCGGATTTTTACCGCTATTTTTTGGCCAACCCTTTTTTATTTAAGTAATCGAGCATAAAAGGTCTCGACTCTTGACTCAACTTGCGACAAATTTGCTCAGACCATCCTTGCTGCTTTGTATTCGTCGACCGAGACTGATAGTAGCGACTCATTTTTTGATCATAAAGTTTAATCTGCCTCAAATCTAATGGCTGGTAAGTATTTTCATGAACAATAACGTTTGCACTTAAACGAGGTTTCAATTCAGGATTTTGATCGGGATAACCTAAACATAACCCAAATAAAACGGCCGAATATGGCGGCAATTGCAACAACTCATCCACCTCATTAGGTGAATTTCTCAAGCCACCAATATAAACCCCTCCAAGCTGCATTGATTCGGCGGCAAGTAAACAGTTTTGTGCCATGATTCCAGCATCAATTGCTCCAATTAAAGCCAGCTCCATAAATTCAGCTTTAACATCATTATTAATCGAATAATGTCTCTGATAATCAATGCAAAAAATCAGAAACTCAGCAGCAGTCTCAACATAAGGCTGCTGGCCTGCTAATTTAGCGAGCTGTGCACGTTTTTTTTGATCCGTTACTCGAATGATGGAGATCGCTTGAATCAAGCTAGAAGAAGAAGCCGCAATACCAGAAGCAATAATGTTATCCAATTGTTCCTGACTGATCGGCTGCTCTTTAAACGCACGAATAGATCGATGCGCTTGGATCGTTTCAATAACCTTATTCATAATGTATTTTCAACCCTGAGTTATGCGAAATATAGTCTAGGTCTAGTATTAAATAGGCTTAATACTGCGAGGTTTTTCTCTCGTTAATAAACCCGCAATATCCTATCCACACCGGACCATATTGCGTAACAAAAGAAGAGGGGTATCACCCTCCAACACAACAAAATGATAACAGAAAAAGAACAAGCAAACGATAGAAGCAAGGGAAATGCTTCAATATATCAAGTGGATAAAAATATAAAAAAATATCTTTATCGAAATTTTTGTGATGCGCAAAAGGGGGAGAGATTCGAATTTCCAACACGCTTATTTTTTTGGATGCCAATACAATCAGCCCCTTTGGAACCAACCGAAATTAAGGCTATTAGCTTTAGATCAAAAAAGGTCTTAATCATATGACTAAGACCTTCTTAAAATATGGCAGGGGTGGAGAGATTCGAACTCCCAACACGCGGATTTGGAATCCGCTGCTCTGCCAATTGGAGCTACACCCC
>NZ_NBUS01000041.1:0-2517 GCF_002749895.1 Vibrio fujianensis
TATAAAAAATAAACGGATGATACCAAGTGGATCAGTTTTCGATGATCGTTAGTGGATCAGTTTTGCATGATCGGTGACAGTATTTGCCAAGGATGATATTGGCCAGCAAGCTTTCTGTGGCGAAGCTTTTAGGGATGATGCTTATCGGTGCGGGTTGTTGGTGAATGTGGCTTTTTTCAGCCTGTTGTTCACACTGACGACAGGCGTATTTAGGACGAACATATTCCAACACTTTCAATACAGCGGGTGTGAACTCCAACTTTTCACTGCGGTCTTCGCCGATTTTATGCAGAGCGTGTTGGCAGCATGAGCACTGCTTGTCGTGCTCATCTAGGTCAAGCTCGATGATTTCACGTGGCAAGTCTTTAGGAAGCGGTTGACGTTTACCACGACGTTTAATGGTCGTCGTTGTGGTGGTGATAACCTCATCTTCCGCTTTCGCCGCTTCACATTCTGCCTCATTAAAGAGGTCACCCTGTGCTTCGTTATATGGCTTTAACGCTTCCGAGCGTTTGGCGAACTGGCGGTCAAGGGCGAGCTTAAACTGCTCAATTAAGGATTGGCGCTCTTGTTGCCATTGCGCTTCCTTCTTTTTTAGCTCATTTTTCTCCGACATCAACGCTTTCACCATAGCTTGAAGCTCGGCGATGTCTTGGCTTTCTGGGTTCATATCGGGCGTCTTTTTCATGGCATTGATTATACTAAAAATACCACGACAAGGCTTGGTATAACTGACTTTTATTGAAGTTAACTCATTGTAAAGTTGTCTATTTTTATCGTTTTATGGCCGATTATCGTGAAGCCAGATAACAGTCTATCTAAGTCAAGTTGAGTCAGGGTGTAGACCTGCTTTTTCTCTTGAGTGGGCCATTTGAATTTGGCTTTTTCGAGCCGTTTGTACCATAGGGCAAAGCCCGTTTTATCCCAGTACAACACTTTGACTTTGTCGCGTTGTTTATTGGTAAACAGGAATAGCGCACCTGTCCCGAGCGGCAAATCGGTTTCGGACTCGATAATCGCCGCTAGGCCATTAATGGATTTTCTAAAATCCACGAACTCTCGATACAGGTAAACATTCGGGGCGTTCAACATTCGTTTCATGACCGTGCTCCGATTAACTCTGCCAGATACGAGGCAGGTGTCCCCTGTGGAATGCTGAGTTCAGCGTCATTAATAAATAATGTCATGTTGGCGACGGGGGTTTGAGTTACTTGGTAGCGAGTCGTTTTTTCGATAACTTCTGCTTTAACAAAACCACCGATATTGGTGGTTTTCGTGGTTTGTAACTGCTGGCGTTTGGCATAAAAAGTAGACAGACTTAACCCGTTACGCTCACAGAAGACACGCTGGGATAAATGACTGGATTGGTATTTTTCAAACAGGGTTTGCCATTCTTGGTCGGTACGTCGTTTTGCCATTTCAGATCTCCTTATGGTTGGAGATTTGATCGTATAGCGTGCTGAGGTTGATTAGAATACGGTGTTTATGATGCGCTTACCTTACATTAAAAGAGAACATGAAGACCAAACCTACCGTGATTTATTCTGGCAGGCAATGTAGCTTGTTTTGAAAGATGAGGCAATGAGGGCTGAGATAGGAAATAGGATTGAGCATTTTTACATAATAAATCGCTTTTGATTACATATAGAATGCAACGCTTGATAAAAATGCTATCCGTTGTGGCTATATATTAAAAGATTGCTCTATGAATACTTCTCCATAATCATCTGTTTATACGACTTGTTCTGCAGTGCAACCTTTGTCAATCCGAAGCGATTAGCTAAAGTTTCAAGTTCTGATTTATATGTTGAGAGCATTAATTCGTCATCTGTCATTATAGCGAACTCTGCAAAGTCACCAATCCCATCTAAAGAGTCTACTGTAATATGAAACTTGCCAACAAAGTAAATACTGCGAACTTTCTCTGCTTTTAAGGTAACTTCATAGCCCATAGTTTTAAGCATGCTTATCGCTGTTATTTCATCATTTATATTAGTCGCTTCACATCGGTCTGCTTCTGGCCCTTTCACAATCCATAGTTTAATGCCTGAAGGCTCCATTTTTCGAATACAAAGACTCTTGTTCTGCGCATATAATGCTTTATCAGGAGTATCAAAATACCAATCAGACTCCAAGTTGTCTTGAAGCATAATTTCGTGGGGAATATGGTTCAAAACTTCTAAGAAATTAGCTTTTGACACAAGGCGATACTTTAGCTCGACCTCGTATTTACCATGAAAATGATCATTATTCATCTGTTAACTCAACTTAAAAAATAAGAGCTTACCACAAAAGAAAAGTTCTAAATATAACAAGATGCATAATGCATCCTATGCAATTGATTTGTAGCGCTTAAAAGTGCAATAGCCTTTTAGGCGAGACAACTTGGAAACTGTTACTGCAAGTACTCTGTAAACAAAGTTACACCAAAGAAAATGAGAACTATACCAGCCACTCTTTCTACGATGTGTATGACCGCTTTCAAGTGTTTCTGAACTCTAGGACGACCGATTGAAG
>NZ_NBUS01000041.1:2527-3434 GCF_002749895.1 Vibrio fujianensis
CAATGAATAAGTCCCAAAGCAAAACGGCAAGAAACATCCACACCCCACAAGAAACCTGCTGAATCAGCGTAACTTCATTTCCTAGAATCACGGTCATTAAACTCATATAGAACAGCGCATTCTTAGGGTTGAGTAGTGCGGAATTTAATCCAAGTAGCAGTTGGTTCCATGCTGATGGAATTTTTACATGTTTTGCTTTTAATAACGAATCAGTTTGTTTGCTTCTTAATAATTTTTGACCGATCCAAAAAAGGTAAATAGCACCTAATACTTCAACCGTTGCAAATACAATTTGATTCTCACGAATATTTACCCAGCCAAATA
Organism: Vibrio fujianensis; assembly: GCF_002749895.1. Lineage (GTDB taxonomy): Bacteria > Pseudomonadota > Gammaproteobacteria > Enterobacterales > Vibrionaceae > Vibrio > Vibrio fujianensis. Next base: position 2,852 of record NZ_NBUS01000041.1, read on the forward strand.
TCACCAATGCTATATAAATAGCATTTCCCAGTGCAATCCCTAGACAGATAAACCGACTCCCGAGCAAACCATGACGGATTGAATGAGCAATGATTAAGAAAAAATCCTGTCCCGGACTCAACAGAGCGACGAAATGAGCTAATGCCAATGCAGGGAAAGCAGCGGGGAAAAGGATGGAAAACGACATAAACAGGTACCTATAGCCAAAATTATTTTCAAACTATAGATTTTCCGACTTAGGATTTATTGTCGAAAATTGACGTAATTTGCTGGTATTGTCGTGGTGTTGAAGCTGTATAGTTAACAAATGTACGATGAAATTGGCTTTGATCAGAAAAACCCACTTCAGCCGCTACATCAACGATACTCATTCCGCGTTTTAGTAAAATCTTCGCTTTTGCAACACGGCTATTGTTTAAAAATGACTTTGGCGTTATTCCAAGGTGCCTTTTAAAAATACGGATTAATGTCTCTTTTGATCTTCCTAATTCCTTTGAGACAGCCTCAAGAGAAGGTGGACAAGTTATGTCTTGCAAAAGGCGGTTCCTTAGCTTAAAGACCAACTCACTTTCATCTTCATATT
>NZ_NBUS01000041.1:3444-9342 GCF_002749895.1 Vibrio fujianensis
TTGGGGGAAGCAGAAACGGCTTACTAAATTGAATAAATAACTCTCTACATCTATGGCAACGTCATGAACCCCTCCATTTACCAGTAAAAGAATTAGATCTGATAAATTGGTATCACTTTCCGTAGCAAAAAATAAATTTAGGTCACAACTATATTTTGTTATCTCACATCCATATAGCTTGGATAACACATTACAACACCATACATTGTCGATATATAGCATGTGATAGCTGCGAGACATCCCCCCTACTGGATTACAGGCGTGCACCATATTAGGTTCAATGAGGATAATATCCCCTTTTTTAAGGACAATTTCTCTATCTGGCATCGATAACTGGGTTATTCCAGATTCAATGATTCCAAGTGACAGCTCGGAATGGCTGTGAGCTTTATAACTCTGTGCACTATTGTGGGTCGTTCTGATCGTTAGGTATGGAATAATTTTGCTACTCCAAAAGTGCTGATTAACATCACGAACAGTATCTGGCACAGAACTAATCTCCAAATCTAACTATCTAGTCATCGTATTGCACTGTATAGTTTTACGCAATAATCTAAGCAGGAATTCTCATATCAAAATATGGTATCATCGGAAAATATCGGAAAAACTTTCAACAAACAAGACTACCATTTTCGTTGCGCAACCTTGTAATGGGGCACTTTCAATTTAGCAATGGCAACGTTTGCTTATATCGCTGCCATTTTAATATGAGGCTTGTCTGCCCTCTTATCTCCACGCCGCTAAAATACCTTTGGGGAGGGGAGATTAAGTGCGGTCGGTAAGATAAGCATGATAGTCAGGAATTTCGATATCAACATCTTGTTCCATTAAAACGGAATTGAATAAGAACTTTGCGGTGGCACGGTTGGTGGCAACCGGAATATTCCAGACACTGGCAATACGAAGTAGTGCTTTAACATCAGGATCATGGGGAACGGAGTTCAACGGATCCCAGAAGAAGATCAAGACATCAATCAGCCCTTCGGCAATTTTTGCTCCCAGTTGTTGATCCCCTCCCATTGGGCCGCTGATCATACTGGTGATGGGAAGCCCTGTTTCTTTGGTTAGCATATGGCCTGTTGTGCCTGTTGCATATAATTGATGATGTTGTAATTTTTCTTTATTTTCTATCACCCAACGTAGCAGCTCACCTTTATAGTTATCGTGAGCAACTAAAGCGACGTGTTTTTGGGCCGCCATGGTGCGTGTAATTTTCTTCATAACAATCGTTCCTAATATTTAGTTACTTTTCTTTCATAACGAAAAGTATACGCTTATTCAATCACTTTGAGTGGAAACTCTAACTGAGATCTAAAACGAGTAAATTAAATGATATTAAGAGAAGGGCTGTTTAGGGCGAGATATAGAGCAGCGCTTTCGCGCCGCTCGGAAGAAAATTTAGACCAATGCTTGAGAAAGAATCTCTCGTGATTGCTGTAATTGAATGGCTTGATGCTCGCCAAGGGCAACCATGCCGTGAGCTTGCAACTGATTAATGACCATCTCCACGGCTTGTTCACGGGTTACATTCGGTGCAGAGAATTGAGTGTCGACGCCTAACTGATGATAAAACGCTTCGATGGCATCAATGGTACGAAGGGCGAGATCTTCTCCGGGAGTGAGGCTAAAAACATGTTGCCCCATTTGCTCTAATTTGGCTTTTTTTACCGCTAATTGGTTACGCAATAAAGAAGGCTGAATAATGGCAAGTGAGCGAGCGTGATCAACATGCCATAACGCCGTTAATTCATGGCCTATCATATGGGTTGCCCAGTCTTGTGGTACGCCACTACCAATTAAGCCGTTCAATGCTTGGTTTGCTGTCCACATTAAATTGGCGCGCCATGCGTCATCATCGCGCTTAGAAAAGTCGCGACCCAGTATTAATAAATTTTTCAGTAACACCTCGGCATAGCCCTCTTGAACCATGGCTTGAGTTGGCATCGTCAGATATTGTTCGCAAGTGTGAACCCAAGCATCCACTAAGCCATTAATCAGCTGCCGCTCGGGGAGTGTTTTCATCACATCCGGATCCATGACGGCAAATTGAGGTTGCACATGTGGCGATAAAAATGCCAGCTTGTCCGCGGTTTCTGCTTTGGTAATCACTGCGCCAGAGTTGGACTCTGAGCCTGTGGCTGGCAGCGTTAAAATTACGCCGATTGGCGTTGCATTGATGACCGTATGTTTACCCAGCATAATATCCCAGCCATCACCGTTATATTTAGCGGCGGCGGCAACATATTTTGCACCATCAATGACCGAACCACCACCAACCGCAAGGATAAAGTCGATATCTTGTTGTTTAGCGAGAGTAATCGCTTTATCCAAAGTTTCTTTTGTTGGATTTGCTTCCACGCCAGAAAATTCTAACCAAGTATGATGTTTCAGTGCATCGACGACTTGATCATACACACCGTTACGTTTAATCGACCCGCCACCATAAATGACCAGTACTTTTTTATCTTGTGCAATGGCATGTTCTATTGCTGCAATCTGTTGCTGACCAAAATAAATTCGAGTCGGATTAACATAAGTAAATTTCATTCCTTTTACCTCTTATTGTTAGGATAACCACCCAGAGAGCGACCGTTAATTCGGATTGTAATGATGGTGGGGATGTGATTGTTATATGCATAATAGTCGAGTAATGGTCGTACTTATAGCGCAATTCCTGTAAATTTATTGCCTATTCCTACAATATCCTCAATAGGAGGTGGAGAATGACGCAAGATGTTGATATGGACGATCTTGCATCGTTAATGCAACGATATGTGGAAAAATACCAACTTGAACAACTTGAGGGATGCATTGAAACTGCGATACCGGGGGTATGGTTTTACCGAAGTCGTCAAGGTAATGAACGACAGCCTTTTATTTATCAATCCGGCATTATTATTCTCGGGCAAGGTTATAAGCAGGTTCACTTGGGAGCGACTTCAGTGGAGTATGGCCCAAACGATTATTTGGTGGTAGGGGTTCCAATGCCTTTGGAATGCGAGGCGATAGCAAAAAACAATCAGCCACTATTAGGGCTAACGATAGATATTGATCATTCCTTGTTGCTCAAACAGGTGGCCGCGCTTGAGCAGTATGGCTTTGAGCCTAATGCCAACTCAAGAGATAACGCATGCGGTCTCCAATGCGTAAAAATGAATGACGCGATGCTGGCCAGTAGTAAAAGGCTGATTGCTGCTTTATTAAACGGTTTAGAAGCTCAACTATTAGGCGCTTCTTTGTTAGAAGAGATGGTCTTTCGTGCTCTAACCAGTTCGGAGGGGCATGTGCTTTTTGAGTTGGCTCACCAAGAAGGACATTATGCACGCATTGCCAAAGCATTAAGCCGCGTGCATCGAGATTACGCTACTCGTCTGACGGTACATACTTTAGCGGAAGAGGCGAGCATGAGTGTTTCTGCTTTCCATCAAGCTTTTCGTGATGTTACCTTAGCCTCTCCTTTGCAATATCTTAAAAAAGTTCGTCTGAATAAGGCAAAGGAGCTGATTCAAGTGGAGGGAAAAAGAGTCAGTGATGCCGCTCGGCTGGTTGGATACACCAGTCCGTCACAGTTTAGCCGTGAGTATAAACGTCATTTTAATCAAACACCGCGAGGCACGTTACCTCATGTGTGATTCTGATCGTTCATCAGGATGTCTGATCGTTCGTCAGGATGAATGGTACAGCGCGTGCTGAACTGTTGAGGCAAAAGAGGAAAGAGAAAGCAAGACATTTACTCTTTTTGTTTTCTTACTCTTATTTGATAATGGCTTTCCCCCTATAGGCATTGTTTATACTCTTCCTACTTGAAGTTGCAGGGGGGTTGGCTACGTTCGTTTACCCCAATCCCATAGCCTGTCTATGCGCAAGGGGTATGAGAGCCATCCGTGGCTCTCACCAAAGGCCAGCCTACGGTTGTTCAAATTTGTTCCAGACAAATTTGTCACTGACTTGCCGACCTGCAACGTCAAGTTATTTGGGTATATATGCTTATATTTATTGCTCGTTTTTATAACGGGCATTTTTTTGCTGACTTTATCATCAATAAGTTAGTGTTTGCTGCCAAATTAACCTGTGATCATTGTTGATTCGTGGCTGTAGTTTGCGAGTGATTCTTAAGTTTTACACATTATCAGATGCCAAATTGTGGCGCTGTTCTACAGTGGTATTACACAAAATTTAACACTGTCAGAGTAAGGACTGATGGTTTTAATAACGTGGAAACAACAACTTAAGGAAAATATTATGCGCTTAAAGCAAGCAACCGTGCCTAAGAGTGTATTGACGCTTAGCACGCTCACCGCATCGTGTTTAATGGCGTTTAACAGCTATGCCGCCATGGATTGCGAAAATTTAAACCCTTGGCAGTCTGGCACGGTGTATCACGGTGGTGACCAAGTTCAGTACCAAGGTATCGTTTATCAAGCCAATTATTGGACGCAAAATAACAGTCCAGACCAATTTTCGGGTGATCATGCTCAGTGGCGGATCCTAGATACTTGTGCAACCGGAGAGGTTAGCAATTTTGCTCCAACCGTTTCTTTGACTTCTCCTTCCGCTAGCCTATCGATTGTCGTAAACCAAGCGGTGAAACTGGCGGCCGACGCTAGCGACACTGATGGCGAGATTGCACGAGTTGATTTTCTGGTCGACGGCGTGGTTGTAGAGCGCGCGACACAAGCGCCTTATCAGGCTACATGGCTGGCTATTGGTGGCTTACATACCATTAGTGCCATTGCTTATGATAATAAAGATCTTGCTAGTGAAGCCAGCAGCGTGACGGTTGATGTTGAAGCATCATCACAACCGGGTAATCAAGCACCAACAGTAGAGATTGCTTTATCTACCAATACGATTGAGCAAGGTGAAGTGGTGACGCTCTCTGCCGATGCAGATGATGCGGATGGACAAGTCGAGAAAGTGGAATTTTTTGTCGGCGGAAGCCTTGTTGCAAGCTTAACTGAAGCGCCTTATACGTATGATTATACCGCTGAACGTGCGGGTGCTTTAGCCGTGTTAGCGAAAGCGACCGATGATCACGGGGCGGTGAGCACTTCAGCCTCAATGACGTTGACAGTCAAGCGTGCGCCAGTCGCTAGTACTTGTCGACCGGATGGATTATATCAAACCGAAGGGGTAAACGTTCCTTATTGTACGATTTATGATGAGGAGGGGCGTGAAATCATGGCTGGAGGCCAACCAAGACGTGTGATTGGTTACTTTACCAGTTGGCGCTCTGGTGATGATCCACAAACCTCGTACTTGGTTAAAGACATTCCTTGGCAGCATCTAACCCATATTAACTACGCTTTTGTCAGTATTGGCTCTGATGGTAAAGTTAACATTGGCAATGTGAATGACCCAGAAAATCCTGCGGTAGGGAAAGAGTGGGATGGCGTTGAGGTTGATCCTGCATTAGGGTTTAAAGGCCATTTTGGTGCGTTGGCAACCTATAAAGAACGTTATGGAGTGAAGACGTTGATCTCGATCGGCGGTTGGGCTGAAACCGGCGGGCATTTTGATGACAATGGCCAGCGCGTAGCAGACGGTGGTTTTTATACCATGACAACCAATGCCGATGGCTCGATTAATCATCAAGCGATAGCAACCTTTGTTGATTCTGCCATTCAAATGATGCGTCAGTATCGTTTTGATGGACTCGACATTGATTATGAATATCCCACATCGATGGCCGGAGCGGGCAATCCAGATGATAAAGATTTTGCGGAGTCTCGTCGCCCTCATTTAATGCGATCCTATCATGAACTGATGCGTGTATTACGTGAGCGGTTAGATGTCGCCAGTGAACAAGATGGGGTTCATTATATGTTAACCATTGCCGCCCCTTCGTCAGCTTATCTATTGCGCGGCATGGAAACCATGGAAGTCACCAAGTATCTC
>NZ_NBUS01000041.1:9352-10084 GCF_002749895.1 Vibrio fujianensis
ATTACGTCAATATCATGAGTTATGACTTGCACGGAGCATGGAATGATCATGTCGGTCATAACGCTGCACTTTATGATACAGGCAAGGACTCAGAGCTAGCGCAATGGGGCGTTTATACCACCTCTCAATATGGCGGCATTGGTTATCTCAATACCGACTGGGCTTTCCACTACTTCCGCGGCTCCATGCCCGCAGGCCGGATTAATATTGGTGTGCCTTATTATACCCGTGGCTGGCAAGGAGTAACGGGCGGTGAAAATGGGCTTTGGGGACGGGCGGCATTGCCAAATCAAAGCGAATGCCCAGCCGGAACTGGGGAAGGTGAAAAAAATAATTGCGGATATGGTGCCACTGGTTTAGAGAACATGTGGCATGACTTAGACGTAAATGGCAATGAAATGGGAGCCGGTTCTAACCCCATGTGGCATGCGAAAAACCTTGAAAAAGGTATTTGGGGTTCGTACCTAGCCGCTTATGGGCTTAATCCAGACAATGCACCTTGGGTTGGTCAATATCAACGCCATTTTGATAGCGTAGCTGTTGCGCCTTGGCTATGGAACGCTGACAAACGTGTATTCCTATCCACAGAAGATCAGCAGTCAATTGATATCAAAGCGGATTATGTCATCGATAAAGAGATCGGCGGCATTATGTTCTGGGAACTAGCTGGTGACTATAACTGCTATATTCTTGATGAAAATGGTCAACGTACCGAAGTGGATCTGTCAGAGC
>NZ_NBUS01000041.1:10094-12764 GCF_002749895.1 Vibrio fujianensis
GCTTGTGCCAGTGGTCATGGTGAATATCATATGGGGAATACCATGACTAAAGCCATGTTCGATAAATTTAAGTCGGCCTCACCTTACGGCAATAAATTAGCGACTGGAGCCACACCGTTAGAAGCGGTTGATATTGGTGTTTCGATTGATGGCTTTAAAGTGGGCGATCAAAACTATCCTATCAATCCGACATTAACGTTTACTAACCAGACGGCGGTTGATCTTCCGGGGGGCACTGAGTTCCAGTTCGATATTCCTGTTTCAGCGCCTGACAATGCGAAAGATCAATCGGGTGGCGGACTGTCTGTCATCGCATCTGGTCATACTCGTGCTGATAATATTGGTGGGCTTGATGGCACGATGCACCGAGTCGCGTTCTCATTACCGACATGGAAAGCGTTACCCGCCGGAGCAAGCTATGAATTGGATATGGTTTATTATTTACCGATTTCTGGGCCGGCTAATTATACCGTGCGTATTAATGGGGTAGAGTATGCTTTTAAATCAGAACAGCCAGATCTTCCTCTTGCCGATCTTTCGTCCGGAACTGGGGAAGATAACCCAGCTGATGGTGGCGAGACTCAGCCCGGTACGGTTATTCAATGGCAGCCGGGAGTGAGCCAAGTCGCTAATGGCACGACGGTACTGTATAACAATAAATGTTTCATTGCTCAAAATAACCCGGGAGTATGGGAATCACCCACTCAGAGCAACTGGTTTTGGACTGAAGTGACTTGTCCGTAAACCGCTAAGCGAGGCAATCTTACTAAAAAGACCGCTTTTATGCGGTCTTTTGGTCATGAACATTGCTCAAAACTGATAATTTTCTGGAACGATAACAATGCCTTTATCCGAAAGGGTAAAACGTTGTTTATCCTCGTTAGGGTTGACGCCAATGTGCGTATGTGGCGGGATTTTAACTTGTTTATCAATAATACAACGTACTAATTGGCATCCTGCTCCAACTTCTACACCATCAAATAAAATGCTGTCCATTACCGTTGCGCCATCATTAATCCGTACACCAGAGGAAATAATCGAACGTTGTACAGAACCGCCAGAATTAATTACTCCGCTGGCGATCATGGAATTAATAAAAATGCCTTCATTTCCTGTTGCCGAAGATACCGTTCTGGCTGGCGGTAATTGAGGTTCATAAGTACGAATAGCCCAGTTTTTTTGATAAAGATTCATTGGCGGTACAGGATCGAGCAAATCCATATTTGCTTGGTAAAATGAATCTAACGTGCCGACATCGCGCCAGTAACAGTCTTTTGCTACTCGGCCTTTTTCATTGCCAAAAGAATAAGCAAACACCCGTTCGGTTGGTATGAGCTTAGGGATAATATCATGCCCAAAGTCGTGACTTGATGAATCTAAAGCGGCATCGTCAATGAGAGCTTGCTGCAGTGTTGCCATATTAAAAATATAGACTCCCATGGATACTAAGCTGTGATCAGGATCATCCGGCAGGCTGGCCGGTTGTATTGGTTTTTCTACAAAGTTGTGAACTCGATGGTGATGATCTATCGCGAGCACCCCAAAAGCGTGCGCCTCGGGTTGGCTAACTTTCATTGAGGCAATTGTTAAAATTGCTTTATTTTCAATATGTTCCTCAAGCATTGCCGCATAATCCATTCGATAGATGTGGTCGCCAGAAAGAACAACAACGTATTTCGCATCACTGCGAGAAAGTAACCACATATTGTGATAAAGCGCATCGGCGGTTCCTTCATACCATTTTCCACCTTTGCGCATTTGAGGTGGAACTGCAGTGACATATTCGCCTAGCTCAGGATTAAAAATTGACCATCCATCACGCAGGTGTTTTTGCAGTGAATGAGATTTGTACTGGGTGAGAACCAAAATCCGCCGTAGCCCTGAATGCAGGCAATTGGTGAGAGTAAAGTCAATGATGCGATATTTGCCACCGAAAGGAACGGCGGGTTTTGTTCGATTATCGGTCAGAGGTGATAAGCGTGAGCCGACACCTCCGGCTAGTACAATGGCTAACGTTTCTTGCATCTTATCTCTCCCTGTTTTTGTGCAATCGCTGGTTTAACTGTACAAGTTTTGCGCCAAGTTATCGGCGCAGAATGTGTTTTTCGATCTTATTATATTTGATATTAGCCAGTTATAAGAAAAATAGAGGCCAGCTTGAGCAAAAATGACGGGTAGCACAAAAGTGTTGGCATCCAAGTAAGGTGCAATGAGAGTGGCATTTGCACAGCATAAGTGCAAAAGTGAAAAGAGCGTGGAAGTGAGTTTATATTTAGATGACGAATAACAATTTACATTGTAAATTCTAGTTATGATATAGGGTTAGCTTCAAAATTATCGGCTTAATAAGATAAGTTCTCAAGCCCAATGGTTACCGTCAAATGAGCTGGTATTGTCGTAGACGGCCAGTGAATGAGTGCCGATCAACGTAGATTGGCTATGTTATGGGGCCCCATGCTTAACCTGGCTGTCGTTTCAACTATAGTTAAAGTTCATCAGTGAAAGTTCCTCCGTTAAAGTTCATTGGATCAAGGTCGTTATAAAAAGAGGAGCTATACCTAAACGACTTGGTGTTGTCGGTAGGCGGCAAGTCAGAAGGGGGTAGGCTGCCGATGGAGCACTATAACGGTAACGGATTGTTTACTCAGATAGGGAGCGGGCCATCATGAA
>NZ_NBUS01000041.1:12774-15368 GCF_002749895.1 Vibrio fujianensis
AACACTCATGCTCTTCATTCTAATGTTGGGGCTAGCAGGTGCTGGTGCAGGTTATTACCTGTTTTATTATAAACCTCAGCATGAGCTGGCCCAGAAGGAAAATTTGCCGAAAGATGACCCGATGCTGTTAGAGGAAACCAAGGCTCAGAGTGACGATCTGAACGTACCTATTTTACCTGAAGTGATGGATTATTATGTCGACGCAACAACGATAGGGGTTCGTGAGTCGCCGGAAATAAATGCATTTGTTCATCGTTTATTGTATCGCGGTGAAAAAGTTTATCTTTATGAAAAGAAATCGGGTTGGGGGCGGATTTCTCCCTATTTTGTTTATCAAGATGGCGGGCCAGAGGTCGCCGAATGGATCCCTTTACAAGGGTTGAGTGAGCAAGCACCGAGTATTACCGCTGAAGAACGGTATAACACCGTACTAAGCTATATTGCTGATTCCGATGATTTAGATTTATTTGAAGAAATATTTATTGAAAAAACAGAGCAACTGTTAACCGATGGTTCGTGTTCTCCAGTCGATTTTAAAGAGTTAGGCGGGTGGATTCGATCGGTACGTTATCAAGATAGAGATGTTTATTTTGTCTATTGCGGTGGTTTAAATCAATCGAATAAAATTTATTTGAATGTACAAAGTGGGGATATTTTTTATCAGTAAACCCGTAACGGGCGTTATGATTGATTTACAGTGACTTAAACGAAAATAGTAGTGATTTTATCTTGAGTGCAAAGATTTTACTTGAGTACTTGCACACCCGGCCCTAAACTGAGCCAGTCTGTTTTTGTGGTGTTGTTATGGTTAGTCGTTTGACGGGTCTGTTTTGGTTGGTGTTAATCAGTGCGCTGCTGCCTATGCAGAGCCTTTCTGCTGCATCCAATACACCACTTGGTCAACCGATAAGCAGTGAAATAGAGCAGTCTGCATCTGTTTTATTTAATCCATTGCAGCTTGATTCTAAAACAGAAAAGTCTTTATCGGAGGGGATTTCTTCTCCTATCACTGAAATACCTCAACTGACGCAGCAGCATGGTATTATCTATTCTTCACGTTGGAGTGTGGGTGAAACGCTCTGGCAAGACGATGAAGACAGCGATATTGATGGCTCTGGATTAGATGTCGTTCCTTGCCTGAATGGTTCATGTCGATTAATCTCGGCTGCATTATTGGCTACACCCTATCAACATTTTCATACCTCCTATCGTCTTTCCGGTTGGAAAGAAACTAATGCCATGTATGTGGCGCTTAACAGCCAATTTTTTACTGTCTAATTTCTCTATCAGTGACCTTGTCACTTCTTATTTATTTTAACTCGACGTTCAGCTCGAGGAGAGAGTTATGCAGAAAAAAAGTAGTAAAGCATCCGCTCGTCTAATCAATCATTATTCGATGTGGAAATACCTGATTCTGGTGGTGACGGTTGCTATCTTGATCTTAAGTGCCATCCCGACTTGGTATGGTGAACAACCATCGATTCAGATTCAATATTCATCCGCTAACCAGCAACTAAATAATATAGTTAACCTTAACCGGATACTTAAAGAAAAAGGGCTTCAGGCACAAGAGATCCGTCAACAAGAGAATACATTGACTTTGGTTTTTAGTAACGAGACCGAACAAGCGCAAGCTCGCCAAGTTTTGGATCCCATGATTAAAGAAGGAGAAAGTATTACTTTTTCTTATGTCTCAATGGCACCGAGATGGCTGAGCGAGTTAGGATTTCATCCAATTAAATTAGGGTTAGATCTACGTGGTGGAGTGCAATTCCTCCTGAATGTTGATGTGGATAAGGCTTTTCAAGAGCAGCGTGATGCGCTAACCGATGAATTACGCGATATGCTGCGTAATGAATCGATTCGAGGGGCTAGTATTCAGCCTGTTGGAAATGATGGATTTATGGTGTCAGTCAATTCCAATGCCTCACTGAGTAAAATCCAAAAGTTTGTTAAAGAAAACTATGCGGGATGGGAAGTCAAGGTTGCGTCAAATCGAGTGACGGTTCAGCCGAGCCAACAAAATAAACTGGACTTTCAATCCGCGACTTTACAACAAAATTTAAAGATCATGCGTGATCGTATTGAAGAACTGGGGATTACAGAAGCACTTGTTCAGCGTCAAGGTGAGCATAGCATTCGTATCGAACTCCCTGGCGTACAAGATCCGTCCCAAGCAAAAAATGTGATTGGCGCTACCGCAAGTCTCGCGTTTTATGAAGTAAAAACGATCGCTTCCCGAGAAGATATCATCTTAAATGATAACGCCGGACACGCTGTTATTTTAAATAAACGTCCCGTCTTAACCGGCGATCATATTATTAATGCCCGTGCAGGGATGGATAAAATGGGCTTTTCGGAAGTCAATATTTCGCTCGATCACACGGGTGGAAAAGTGATGAGTGATTTTTCCGCAAAACATATTGGTAAACCAATGGCGACGGTGTATCGAGAATATAAAACCAATGCGCGCGGGGAAACCGAACGTAGTGAACGAGTGATCAGCGTGGCGACGATTCAATCCCAGCTAGGCAGCCAATTTAGAATTACGGGAGCGGGCTCTAATCAAGAAGCTCAACAACTTGCGCTTTTAC
>NZ_NBUS01000041.1:15378-42450 GCF_002749895.1 Vibrio fujianensis
CGTGCGGGTTCATTAACCGCGCCCGTGACTATTGTGGAAGAAAGGACGATCGGTGCATCACTCGGAGCGGAAAATATTGCAAATGGTTTTGCTGCATTAGCCCTCGGTATGGCGATGACGCTGACGTTTATGGCATTGTGGTATCGTCGCCTAGGTTGGATTGCCAACGTCGCATTGATTACCAACATGGGTTGCTTACTTGGGTTGATCGCACTGCTACCGGGAGCGGTTTTAACCTTACCTGGCATTGCAGGATTGGTGCTAACGGTCGGAATGGCGGTAGATACCAATGTCCTTATTTTTGAACGTATTCGAGATAAATTAACTGAAGGGAGAAGTTTCGCCCAAGCGATCGATAGCGGATTTAGTAGTGCATTGAGTACCATTTTAGATGCCAATATTACGACCATGATTACAGCGGTCGTGTTGTACTGTATTGGTAATGGGCCGATTCAAGGATTCGCACTCACACTTGGATTAGGGTTGCTTACGAGCATGTTTACTGGGGTCTTTGCATCAAGGGCGCTAATTAATTTAGTTTGGGGGCGAGATACTCGCCGAGATGTGAGGGTTTAATCATGCTGAACTATTTAAAAACACATATTCGCCGAATTCGATATATCACCAGTTTTGTTTCCATCGCTCTGACACTGCTGGCTTTAAGCGCATTTCTAATCAAAGGCTTAAATCTTGGTCTCGACTTTACTGGCGGAATGGTCACCGAAGTCAAGATCGAAAAAACACTCACTCATGAGCAATTGCTTAAGATCGTTAAGCCCGTGTTGGGTGATTCAACCCTGATCACTCCGTCAGGAGAAGAAGGACGCTGGGTGATTCGCTATCCACTTATAGAGGTATCTCAGACCACTCCAGATATACAGGCGCTGCTCAAAACGGTCTCCTCTTCAGTACAAGTGATTAGTAACAGTATGGTTGGCTCACAAGTGGGGGATGACCTCGTTGATCAAGGGGCATTAGCATTATTGATTTGTTGTTTAGCGATTTTAGGCTATCTGTCCTTCCGTTTTGAATGGCGATTAGCGAGCGGTGCGTTATTTGCCCTAGCCCATGATGTTGTACTAGTGCTCGGATTTTTTGCCATCACACAAATGGAATTTAATCTAACGGTATTTGCCGCAATACTGGCCATTTTAGGCTATTCATTGAATGATTCGATTATTATTGCTGATCGGATCCGCGAACTCTTGATAGCCAAACAAACAAGCCCAACAGCCATGATTAACGATCAAGCTGTTATTGCGACTTTCTCACGCACAATGGTCACCTCAGGGACGACACTGTTGACCGTGGCGGCGTTATGGATGATGGGAGGGGAACCTTTGGAAGGGTTTGCCATTGCGATGTTTATTGGCATTATTTCTGGGACATGGTCATCGATTTCGATTGGTACGGTCTTGCCAGAGTGGCTGCATTTAGAGCCAAAGCATTATTTGCCCGTTGAAGTGGATATGGCACCGTAACACGCAAGTCACTGATGTAAGCATATTCAAACAGCAGGGAGTTGTAGAGGGAGCAAGTCAGTCATGCCGAGAGTCCATAGCTTGCCTATGCTCATGGCGATTCACTCACTTGCTGCCTACCTGCAACGCCAAGTTGTTTGGGTATATATTAATGCATGGATGGAGTGACAAATGATGGATATGCACCTCAATGTCATCAAGTTGTCACCTGAGCGATTCACCATAAAAATCTGATTAGCTGTTAGCAATTTTGGATACAGAAAGTTGTATAGATGGTACTTTTTGTATTACAACTATAGTAAGTGAAATCATTTAAGTGCCCAAATTTATGGATTTTTTTGCCGATACTAAGCCAGCTCTTCCCGAGGATAATCCCGAAAACGGTACCACGTTCAAATATGCTTTGAAGCCTTGGAAAGTGCTGTTAGTCGATGATGATGAACAAGTTCATTTGGTCACCAAAATGGCCTTGAAGGGATTTACATTTCAACATCGAAAGTTGGAATTACTGTCGGCAATGTCTGGCCTAGAAGCAAAAAAAATACTCGATGACCATACCGATATTGCTTTAGCGTTGATTGACGTGGTGATGGAAACCGAGCATGCGGGCCTAGAGTTAGTTGAGTATATTCGTAACTCTCATCGTAATCATAATATCCGTTTAGTACTTCGAACCGGCCAAGCTGGGCAAGCTCCGGAAGATAAAGTCATTCAACAATATGATATTGATGATTATAAAGAAAAAACCGAATTGACGACTCAAAAATTACGTACCTTAATGTATTCTATGCTACGTGCTTATCGTGATTTATGCCTGATTGAGGAGCAAAAACAAGGGCTAAAAAGGGTCATCGAAGCATCCGCCAATGTTCAGAATACTACCACCTTAAAAAACTATGCCGAGGCGGTTCTGCATCAATTGACTTCCTTGTTGCATTTACCGGCATCCGGTTTTTATTGTGTTGTAAAACCTTCTTACGATAGCAATAGCGCTTCATCTTTAACTCTTGCCGCTATTGGTGGTTTTGTCGATTTACATACAGAGTGTAATTTTAATCACTTACCTAAACTTGTCGCTGAGCGATGCCAAGATGTATTAAAGGAAAAAAAATCGCAAACGTATACTGATGCAACACTACTGTATATGCTAGATAGCCGAGGCTACGAGAATTTACTTTATATTAATCTTATTGAACCCTTAGATGAGGCCTCAAAAAACTTACTTGATATTTATATGCAAAATATTGCTTTGACTTTTAATAATTTAAATTTGCAGCTTGATATCAGAGAAACTTCCCGTGAATTAGTGCATAATTTAGCCAATGCGGTTGAGGCTCGAAGCAAAGAAACCGGAGCACATGTACAGCGGGTTTCCTTTTTTTGTGAAAAGCTCGCTTTATTGTATGGATTACCTGAAGAAGAAGCTTATATGATTCAACATGCTTCACCATTGCATGATATTGGTAAAGTTGCAATTCCTGATGCTATTTTACATAAACCCGCTAAGCTCGATGCTGATGAATGGGAAATAATGAAAAAACATGTGGACTATGGCGTGCAAATCCTCAGTAAATCGACCCGGCCACTGATTATTAAAGCGAAAGAAATTGCAGGAACGCATCATGAGAAATGGGATGGAAGTGGTTATCCAAATGGCTTGCAAGGTCAAGGCATTCCTATTAGTGGACGTATTACTGCGTTAGCGGATGTTTTTGATGCGTTAGGATCGAAGCGTAGTTATAAAGAGCCTTGGTCTGAAGACGATATTAAAACTGAAATAGTGAAACAAAAAGGGCTACATTTTGAGCCGTTACTCGTTGATCTATTAATCGAACATTGGTCTGAGTTTGTTGCAATCAGAGATAAATATCCTGATTGAATCATCAATCGATGCTCTTCTTACTTGAAGGTGCAGCAGTGTTGGCTAGGTTCATCCACCCCAATCACATATACCCTTCCTACTCGAAGCTGCAGGGGTGTTGGCTACGTTCTTTCACCCCAATCACATAGCCTGTCTATGCTCATGGGGATTCACTCACTTGCCGCCTACCTGCAACTCCAAGTTGTTTGGATATAAACAGAAACAATTAAGATAATAATTTTGGCAATATAATGGTGTAAGTCACTCCTTGATCGATATCCGAGTCAAATTTAAGGTCACCTTTTAACTGTTTTTTAATTAAGTTATAAACAATATTTAACCCAAGCCCTGAGCCACCTTGAGCGCGTTGTGTTGTATAGAATGGTTCGAAAATCTTTTCATGTAATTTAGGCGCTACACCGGAACCATTATCTTGATAAATAAAGATGATCTCATTATCTTCTTGATAAAATCGGATCGATATTTCTGGTGATTTTTGCGTATTAAATGCATGCTTTATGCTATTCATAATTAAATTCGAAAATATTTGGCTAAGAATACCAGGGAAACCATACATTACTAGATGATGATCGCCATCAAGTTTGGGGCTAACCGGAACTTTTTTAGTTTCAGAATGCAAACTATTAATTAATGATTGTAAAACTTGGAAAATAACATATTCAGTTTTAACCTCCGAAACTTGATCAACCGCGGTTTGTTTGAAATCTTTGATTAATTTGGCTGCGCGATTAAGATTATGTTCTTGAAGTTGAGTTGCATCTTGTATTTCGTTTATCAGTATGCTGAACTGATCGGCTGTAAGGGTTTGTGTTTCAAATTGACTTTTTAAGTCATTAATCGTTTCTTGAATAATTGAGTTAGAGGTAACAGCAACACCGAGAGGTGTGTTAACTTCGTGTGCTACGCCAGCCACCAAACTACCTAATGCAGCTAACTTTTCAGTTTCAATGAGTTGAGTTTGTGCTTTTTGTAATTGTTCTAGATTATGCTTTAATTCCAAGGTGCGTTCTGTCACTTTTTTCTCTAAATTTTGATTAATTTCTTTAAGTTGATGTTGCGCCAAATAGAGATCAGTGACGTCAATCGCGGTTCCTCGATAACCTAAAAATTGATGATTGATATCATTTTTTATTACAGCTTGAAAAATAAGGATAAGAGACCCAGATATATTGTCACTGGCTAATTTTTCTTCACATAAATTAAAGGGTTTATTTTTCTTTAAGTTTTCCTCTAAATGATTAAAATTAAATTTTTTACAAATATCAAATAAAGACACAGTCTCATTACTATCCATTTGTAGTGTTTTTTTCATGCTATCAGAAGCAAAGACAAGCATACCGTCACAATCTGTTTCCCATAACCAATCTGATGAGACTTGTGTAAAGTCATTGAGACGATCTTTTTCTTTTCTTATTTTATCGTAAAGATGATATAAATTAATAGTAAGTTTATTTATTGTTGAACCGAGTTTGCTTATTTCATCTTTACTAGAGGTAATGATAGGTTTTTTGAATAATATTAATTTTTTACTAATCAGATGAGGGTCAATTTCTTTTAAATATTTAACCATTTGAGTTAATCGAACATTAATGCTATAGTGAAAAATATATAAAATAACCAAACAAAGCAATCCAGTTTTGAGCAAGTTTACTGATAAAGAATGAAAGAAGTTATAATAAATATCTTGATAAACACTTTGTAAGCTAGATTCAACATAAATATCACCTACAATATTATTTTTATATAAAATAGGAAAAGATTTTTTGATTAAAGGTTCTTTACCTTTTTCTCCTGAATGGAAGGTATAATGGTCAGACGTAACTTGTAGATAATCAATATGTGATAAGTTCTCTAGTGCATTAAGCCTTAACTGAAGGGTAAAAAACTCATAATTCCAAATAAATGTTCCTATATCCTGTGTGAAATCTTGATCAAGTTCTAGTTGACGATTTTCAATATGGGCAATCTCTTGATTAATGGCTAATTTCGTTTGTATAAAAGAAAAAATCAAGGTGAAAACAAGACTAATAGCAAAAACAATAATACTGACTCTTTTGCCAAGATGGCTTATTTTTATTTTTGATATTGTATTTCTTCTATGTGCATATTTTCGCATTGTTCTCATCTTCTAGAGGAAAGCTGATCCATTAGGTGAGCGATTAAACTCGCTTGTGATCTATGTACAATTTTACGTTGCATTAAGCATAATTCAAGCTGATAAAATATCAATATAGTCTATCATTAAATGTGATGATAGATCGGTTAGGTGATTGTGTGCGTGTACTAGTAATGATTATTTTGATATTCATTGGCTTTGACCTACAAAGCAAAACGATATTGGTTGTTGATAGCTATACTGAAAGTTATCAGTGGAGCCATGATTATCGGCAGGCATTAAAAGAAAGTTTGGATAAGTCCTATCATTGGGTCTTTTTTGAAATGAATACCAAAGTATTACCCAGCCATGAACATCCAGCAATGGCGAAGAAAGCTTTCGATTATTACTTGAAAATAAAACCTGACCTTGTCGTTCTTGGCGATGATAATGCCTTGACCTACCTCGTCCCATTGCTGTATGAAGAATCCATTGATATTGTATTTTTAGGGGTTAATGATAACCCAAGAAATATTAAAGAATTAAATCAAGGCTTAGCTAGAATAACGGGAGTTTTAGAGCGTCCATTGTATATTAAAAATATTGCTAGTATTGGCCGATTTTTTATTAACCCTAAAATATTGGTGTTATTTGATGATTCTTACACATCGCAAATTACTTTAAATTATTTATATTCTAATAAATTTTTTGTAAAAGAAAAATTAAATATAGAGGTTGAGTATTTATCTGTTATTAGCCAACAAGAGTGGCAAAAAGCAATATTGAATGCCCATAAAAATGGTTTCGATGCCATCATTGTTGGACTCTATCAAAGTTTAATTGATGCAAGTGAAGAAAATGTGTCAGATGAAGAGATAATCCAATGGACAGCAAAGAATAGCCTTGTACCTATATTTGCATTTTGGGATTTCTCCGTTGGAGAAAATAAAGCAATGGGTGGGATCGTGTTGAGTGGGAAAAACCAGGGAGAAATAGCTGCATCATTAATTAAACAAATTGTTGAGCAAGGTAAAAATCCGAGAATGATTCCTTTTGAGTTGGATAGAAAAGGAACCACATTATTTATTGATGGTCAATTTAAAAAATGATAATGGGTGACAATGATGTTTTCTGGAGATTGAAATTATGCGATTTGTAATAAAATATATGTTTTTATTGATATTTTTTATATTGTCTAAAAATGTCAACGCATTAGAAACTAAACATATTAATGTTTGCGGTGATGGTGGGGAATGGCCGCCTTATCATTTTATTCGTGAAGGGGAAATAGTGGGTTATGACATTGATGTATTAAGTGCCATCTTTAAAAAAGAAAATGTCCAATTAACATTTCGTTTGCCACCATGGCAACGCTGCCTACAAGATACTTTATCTGGCGTTTTTGATATTGCGCTTAGTGCTTCTTATAATGAAGAAAGAGACCGTGATTATCTTATGACTGAATATTATTATACGGTTGTCCCTAGTTATGTATATTCAGCCAATAAATATCCTCAAGGGTTAAATATAACTTCTCCACAGGAATTGAATTCATTGAGGATGTGTGGTTTACAAGGTTATAATTATTTGAAGTTTGGCGTCGATGAACATCGGGTTCATAAATTAGCGAGAAGTTTTGAACAATTAGTCAAAATGCTGCGATCTGAACGTTGTGATGTTTTTTTAGCTCGTTATGAAATACTAAGAGGTTTTAATGAAGTTAAAAATATTGTTCATTTATCAGATGATATTCGATTGGTCACTATTCCTCGCCTTAAACCAGAACCATTTTACTTATTAATTTCTCGTTTTCATCCAGAGGCACAAAGGATTAAACAGATCATTGATCAAGGAATAATTGAAATGCGCAATAATGATCATCTTATGGTGATGCTTGACCAGTATTTTATAAAAAAATAAAAGCCTATTGTCTGAGTGATCAACCATAAAATTATTTATGGTGATTCCTCTTCAATTTCAATCTTGTATTGATAGTTTATCGGTAGTTTAATGGTAAAATGAACGCCTTGGTTTGGTTTGGAATCTAAAGTTAATTCACCATGCAATTTTTTCACTAGATTAAAAACAATATTTAGCCCTAAACCAGAACCGCCTTTGCCCCTCATTGTTGTATAGAAAGGTTCAAATACTTTTTGATGTAAATGCGGTTCAATACCAGCACCATTATCTGAATAATCTAAAATAACGGTATGATGATCAGCCTTGGAGGCTTTGATGATGATGCTCGCTTGTGGAGTATGGTGAAAAGCATGGTTGACACTATTTAAGATCAAGTTCGTGAAAATTTGAGTAATAGCACCCGGTAAGCTATTCATTTGTATCGTTTGATCGAATAACAATACTGGAGTGACAGGAACTTGGCGTGTTTGAGAATGTAGACTGGCAAGCAGTGCCATTAGCACTTGCTGTAAATCAAATTCACTCCTTGCTTCGGAAACTTGATCGACTGCGGTTTGTTTAAAATCTCTGATTAGTTTTGCCGCTCGATTTAAATTACTTTGTAGGATATCGCTACTATCTAGAATATTACTCATTGTTTCAGTAAAATTTTGACTAGTAAGAGAGCTATTAGAAAATGCTTGATGCAGTTGTTGTGCGGATTCTTGAATAATAGATGCAGAGGTGACGGCAATACCAAGTGGTGTATTGACTTCGTGCGCAACACCTGAGACTAATCCTCCTAAGGCTGAAAGTTTTTCTGATTCGATTAATTGCTGCTGAGTTTGTTGTAATTGTTCTAAACTTGTGGTTAATTCTTGAGTTCTTAAATCGACTTGTTGTTCCAAGTGATTATTGAGTTGACTAAGTTCTAACTGTACTTGTTTTAGTCTTGTGATATTGAGTGCAGTGCCCCTAAATCCAGAAAATTTACCATGTTCTTTTTTTACCAGTGCTTGAAAAATGAAAAATTCACTTTCTCCGCCAATATCGATATTTACTTCACAATGAGAAAAGTCACATTCATTATCAATCATCTTTTGCAATTGATTAAATTTATAACCATAGGGTAATTCACGGAAACGTTTGTGTTCTTGATCGGGAATCGATAAAACGGTAGCCATATTTTCAGAACAATAAATGATATATCCATCAGCATTTGTCTCCCATAACCAGTCTGATGAAGCTTTGGTAAAATCGTTTAAACGTTCTTTTTCTAATTTGAGGCCTTTATATAAATGACTTATATGAGCAGTGAGTCGATTTGTTTCTCTGGCAAGAATGTCAATTTCATCCTCGAAGTTGTCTATAAAAAAAGAGAAGTGTAATTGTAAAGGTTGGTTTTTTTTATTTAAATCATAATGATGTAGATAGTCAACGATATTAAAAATGCGTCTATTGATACTCATATGAAATACGAATAATAAACAAATACAAACAAAGAGAGTCTTGATTGTATTAATAATTAGAATTGAGATAAATTGATTAACTAAATTATTATATATCCCCTCTGTATTAGAAAGTACCGTTAGGATTCCTATCTTTTGTGAATACTGTTCATTTTGGTCAATATGATTTATAGGATAGACGTGTTCAATCGCATAAGTTGGCGGTGGGGTACCTGAAGAGATTTGGGTTCCATTAGATTGTATTTCTAAATAGTCGATCTTAGGAAGTTGTGCGAGTAAGTTCATGTGTTGTTGAACTAACGGAAGATCATAAGCCCATAAAGCACTGGCAATCAGTTCAATATGCAGTGTTTCAATTTCTTGATGCCTATCCTTGACTTCATTCATTTCTATCCGGTAGTAATTAAATAATTGAATCGAAGTTGCGACAAGAGTAAAGAGGCTGCTCACCAGCACCATAGTGAGGATTATTTTTTTGCCAATACGACTGAGCCAGGGATTTTGTGGTATGTCCTTATAGTGCATAGCGTTTCCTGATCGATAAAGCATTAAAAGTAACAGCGTATTATTGGTAGTGGTAGAAACACATCCCAATAACACTCATTTTCTCATGCTACTAGTATAGAGTATCTGGGACACATGGTTTTCATTTGTCTTATGATGTTGCAGGCAGGAGTAAAAAAGCGTGTTGAGGTGCCACTAGGTATTCCCTGACTCTGATCAGGGAGTACCTAGTGGTTATTGCTTATGGGGCGGTTCGTGCTTACGGGGCTTCGGCTATGCAAATTTGTTTTAGACAAATTTATTATTCACTGCATGGGCTAAGCCGTCGTGAAACGTTGCGGAACGGATGGTTTAGACCTGAAAACGATTCACGGTGTTTTGTAATTGGGAGGCTAATTGGCTTAACTCAATACATGCTTGCGCAGCACCTGATGAGCCTTGGGCAACCTGTTTAGCGGATTCATTAATCCGTTCAATATTGCGGTTTAGCTCTTCACTTACCGAGTCTTGTTCACCACAAGCGCTGGCAATTTGAATGGTCATATCAGCAATTTGTTCACTTTGGTTACTGATTTGCTGAATAACTAGTTGAGTTTGATGGCCTTGTTCAACGCATTGAGCCATCAGTGTGCTACTTTGCGCCGTTGCTTCACGAGCTTTTAGCGCACAATGCTGTAATGTTTGAATAATAGTGACAATATCGCCAGTTGATTGCTGAGTTTTACCGGCAAGGGCTCGCACTTCATCAGCAACAACGGCAAATCCACGGCCTTGT
This sequence comes from Vibrio fujianensis, assembly GCF_002749895.1. Classification (GTDB taxonomy): domain Bacteria; phylum Pseudomonadota; class Gammaproteobacteria; order Enterobacterales; family Vibrionaceae; genus Vibrio; species Vibrio fujianensis. Next base: position 25,484 of record NZ_NBUS01000041.1, read on the forward strand.
TCACCTGCCCGAGCCGCCTCAATCGCAGCGTTGAGGGCTAACAAATTAGTTTGATCGGCAATATTGCTGATCACATCGACCACCATATTAATTTGTTGAGCTTGCTCTTCAAGCTCTAAAACACGTTGCTCAGCCAGTGAGATTTCGTGTGTCACTCGGTCAATCGAATTCGTCACGTTCGCCATCTGCTCTGAGCCGGTGATCGCTTGTTGGTTGCTCTCTCGAGCTGCATCAGAAGCGACTTCAGTATTGCGAGCGACTTCCGCTACCGTGGATTTCATCTCAGTCATTGCCGTTGCGATGTGCATCACTTCAGCTTGTTGCTCATGCATCCCTTGTGACGTTTGCTCCGATACCGCACTCACTTCATCGACCGCATGCGCCAATTGTGTTGCGCCTGCAACGATTTCTTCTACAGTTTTGGCGAGGTTACTTTGCATGGTGTGGCACGCATCAGCAAGGTGACCTAATTCGTCTTCACCGATTTCATGTCGATTTAGCGTATGGGTGAGGTCACCTTTGGCAATCGATTGGGCTTGAGCTACAACCAAATGTAGTGGACGGCAAATTAACTTCGATAATAGCCCTGTCATCGCGGCCATAAAAATGAGAATGGCAATAAAACAAATAACGGTAAATTGAATAATATGACTAATTGATTTAGTTAGGGTGGTGCGGTTCTCATTGGCGTATGAGACGTTAAACTGCAGCAACTCATCGACCGCAGCTTCGATTTTTTCATAAGTGGCTAAAGTACTTGCTAGTTGATTTGCCGCTTTATCAATATCATGGCTGAGCGCATGATTATTAAATGATTGGAGATCGCGTAAATAAGTTTGCCAATAGTTTTTCACGGCCAAAAATTTTTCTCGATCAGCATGGTCATCATCCCATATTGATTGTTCATAGCTGGCGAATTCTTCTTGAATTTTTTTTTCGATACCATTCATCCATTCTATTTCAGCGTTAATGGCTGAATCATTCGCAGCGGAAAGAATGCCAAGCTGTCCTCGACGTACCGAAGCCATATTATATTTCAAATCATTAACCAGCATCAGAGAAGGTAACGTCGTGTCGGTTAATTCCCATACTTTCTTTTCAATTGAATTGATAGATAAATAAATATAAAGACCAAACGCAATATTGACCAGGGCAATAATACTAAAAGATAGTGCAATTTTATTACGGATTGCTAAGTTTTTTAAAAACGACATAACAGTGAGTAACCTCATGGTAAGAACGAATGGATATATCCATTCTCCTTAAATTTGCCGCGGTATTATTCCCTTACTACTGAGGGCTACGCTCGTTTACCCCTGACGATGGCATCGTATGGCTATGCTTATAAGTAAGGGGACTGACTTGTCGTTTACCGATCAATTCAAGTTGACTGAATATATTTATCCGTATAATAAAAATATTTTAATTAAAGAGGCAGAATGGAGGAATATTAAGCCTGCATTATGGCAGGAAAGTTTAGCACGGAGCTGATTGATAAACTAAGGAAAAATAGATTTTATTATCTGAATGAAATGTTCGTTTTCTTTTACAGTGTTGAGTTGGTAAATTGAGATGGAAATGTTAATTAATCTCTATATTATGTTCGTATAATAAATAGATTAAACAAGAAATTGGCGTAGAATATATTAGTATCTGTTATGCTTTTAATTATTGATTTTCTTTTTACTTGCTTATTAAAAACATAACGAACAGGAGCGTTCATTCTCGCCGCTGTTCATTATGTTGATTTACAATCAAGCCGTCATCGGGACAAGGATCATGGTACCGATAATTACGGTAATTAATCCAGCCAATACGGGAACAGAGGTCCGTTTTACCACTTCAAATGGGCTGATATGCGCCATACCTGCTGTGGCGACCACAACGCCAGAAACTGGTGACACAGTACGACCTAAGTTAGACGCTTGCAGCATAGGAATAATTAAAAATGCAGGGTTTACCCCCATTTTTGCTGCGAGCGAAGGGGCTAACTCGACAAAAGCGTAAAATGGAGCATTACCTGATCCGGTTGCAATCGCAGCCGCCATTGTTAGGATCGTTAAAATCATCATGAGTGCTAAACCGCCAGCGCCGGCTGTTTCTGCCAAGCCTAGTAAGTTATCAATTGCCCCGATAGACATTAAACCTTGCGCGAATACTCCAGCGGCCACCAATAACATAACCACGCCTTTAAACGCTTCTGCCATGCCTTCATAACATGACTCCAAATCTTCAAGCGTTTTTTTGCCATCAAAGCGTTTGGTAATAAAATCAACCAGAGCACCGGCAAAAATAGAAACAACCACAATGGTATAAATGTCAAGATACAGGCCCGGAATGGTTTCTCCATTAAAGAGGAATACACCGATAATAGGAAGAAATGGTAATACGGCATAGTAGGCGGGGGCATTGACTTCAATGGTCGACACATCAATACGTTCCATCGGAGTATTGTTGCGTTTGTCTAAGTATTTATTCCAGAAAAACGTGGCAGCCGCCATCACAATAATGGCACAAATAGAAACCGGTAAGACGGTTTCAACAGCAAATACATGCAAAGCAAGGCCGGATTTTTCAGCCGCGATCACGACATCGCCAGAGGTCGGCGATAAAATAATCGCTGCCGGTGAAGCACAAACGGCAACGGCAGCTGGGCGAGAAATGCCCATTGCAGTCATCATCGGAAATAGGGTGGCCATCAATAACACACCAAGCCCGGTTGCAGAACTAACCGCCAGTGACATTAAACAGGCCACGATATAAGCGGCTACGAGCAGTACATAAGGCGAGTTGATAACAGAAAGGGGTTTTGAAAACTGTTTGACCACGACATTATTAGCACCAATATGTGTCATATAAGAAGCAAAACCGCATAGCAGCATAATTTGCATACCTAAGCCACCACCACGGCTTTGTAGTGTGAATTTTATATACTCCATGGTATCAGTCACTAAATTACCGGTTGCGGTAATTGATTCTGGTAGCACGTCATAACCTAACAAACCGGTGATCAATAATAATGTAATCCCCGCGGTTAGGAGTACCCCTGCGGGTTTATAACCTTTAACGATAAAATAACCGACAGCAATGGTCACAATTGCGCCGATAAGAAGCTCTAGCATAGTGATCTCCAGTCAAATATGTTGAGTTGTAACAGTCTAATACAATTTATAACTGAGAATTTACTCAAAACAGGAGCGAGAGACGAGGTAAAGTTGTACTTTGTATGATCTAAAACAAACAAAAAAACAATAAGTTTATATAGTGAATAATAAGGTTATTGGGATTGATTTTAGTGGTAAATTTTATGTTAAAACCATGAGCTAGTTTTATTGATTACTATTGGGTTTAATGTTCATGAGAAAATAAAAGTGACAATATTGTCACTTTTAGGGAGCAAATATCCCCTTCCTACTTGAAGCTGTTGCGGTGTCGGTTACGTGCATTCACCTCAATTGCATCGTTTGTCTATGTTCATCAGGGCTCACTCACTTGTCGTCGACCTGCAACTCCAAGTTGTTTGGGTAGAGGCGGATGTGATCGGTCAGTTTTGCTTTTACTATATAAATGAATAGTATGATGTGAAGTAGAAACAGCAACAGGAAGTGATAAGGGCTATAAAATGGAAATAAAAGTAGCGGAATATAAGGACTTTGAACGGATTGCACACTTGCATGCGCACAATTGGCAACGCCATTATCAAGGCATTCTAGAGCAAGATTATCTGGATAATGAGGCGTTACAAGATTGTTTACTGATCTGGCAGACTCGACTGACTAACCCTCCTTATAATCAACATATTTTATTATTGGAAGCTAACGATCGTTTGCTGGGATTTATTTGTGCTTTTGGCAATCATGATGTTGAAAAAGGTACCATGATTGATGCATTACATGTCAGCCCTGACTATCAAGGTCAAGGATTAGGAAAGTGGCTGATTAAGGCGATGCTTGAATGGGTTGAACACTATTTTCCTGAACATGGTATTTATTTGCAAGTGGCAGAGAAAAATCAATCAGCTCTGGATTTTTATGAACATATTGGTGGACAAAGTACCGTGATAAAAACGTGGCAAGCTCCCAGTGGCTATCAGCTACTGGAAAAAGTGTTTACTTGGCCGTCATCGCAAGTCATGTTGCAAGCCGTGAGTTAGAGTTAGCTGCCTAGCAGATCCTAGATACCATTTTGATTTAATCATGATGATGAAAAACACGCTTGTAAGATCCGCGATTATCACACCTCACACCTTGGAGTAATGAATGTTATTAAATTTAAGCCGCTATAAAGGTCTCATTTTTGATATGGATGGAACCTTAATTGATACGATGCCAGCACACCTTGCGGCATGGCGAATGACAGCCGAACATTTTCAGTTCCCTTTTGATTCGCAGTGGTTACATAGTATGGGGGGAATGCCCAGTTTTAACATTGTTCGAGAAATTAACCAGCGCTTTCAGCTTGCGTTAGATCCGCAGCAGGTTGCGCAATATAAAATGCGATCATTTGATCAGCAGGGAGCGGATAGCCCCTTAATTGCTGAAACTTATGCCATTTTTTGCTCAAATCGGGGCGAAAAGAAAATAGCCGTTGGAACCGGCAGTCAACGACAAAGTGCAATTCGATTGCTGACTAAAGCGGGTATTTTAGAACAATTAGATGCATTAGTGACGGCAACGGATGTGACTCACCATAAGCCGCATCCTGAAACCTTTGTTCGTGCTAGCGAGCTGTTAGATTTATCACCGCAAGAGTGTCTCGTTTTTGAAGATACCGCATTGGGAATGCAGGCTGCACATGCAGGGGGAATGGATTGTGTCATGGTTACGTCAAATGGATTAACGTTTCATGCGGCTAAAACGCCCGCCAATCCGATAACTCAGTGAGCATCTATCGTCACCGGATTATTTTAAAATGAGCAGGGGTTACTGCTCATTTTAGTCAGGTGAATGTGAGAGTGTTATTTAATCTCAAGCAGTTCGACCTCAAAAATTAAGGTTGAAGCGGGCGGAATAGAGCCCGCACCACTTTTTCCATAGGCGAGATGACTTGGAATGAAAAAACGCATTTTTTCTCCTTCTACCATCAGTTGGACGCCTTCCTGCCAGCCTTTAATGACTTGATTCAAGCCAAAAGTAATCGGTGTTTTCCGTTGTATTGAGCTATCAAACACTGTGCCATCAAGTAATCGCCCCTCATAGTGGACAGTGACTTTACTGGTTGCCGTGGGATGTATTTTCCCTGACCCCGCTTGTAGTAATTGATATTGCAAGCCACTTTCTGTTGTCGATATGTCCGGTTGTTGGCTATTGTTGAGTAAAAAGGCTTCGCCTTGCATGCGGTTTTGTTCAGCAAGTTTGCTGTTATTCCAAGAACGATAGACAAAAAAAATCGCCAACAATAAGGCAATGAGAGTAAAGATAGTTTTATTCATGGTCGTGCTCTTATTATTACGGTTGTTTTAGTAAGTAGCGCATTGTTGTAGCAATACTGTTGATGTCGTCATGCCCACTGGTCAGTAATTGATATTTTCCTTTAATGATAAAAGTTGGAACGGCATTAATTTGTGATTTTTGTGAAATTTCACTCGCGAGTGTGATCATTTCCATCAGTTGGTTTTGCTGGGCCTCGTTCAAATCATAGGGGCTGATTAATTGATGTTGATGAAATATCTTATCAATTGCCGCTTTTCTGGCGTCTGGAGTGGTTTCTATGGGGGCTTGAATAGCAGCAAACAGCCCTTCCATGATACTTGAGTTAGGAACCTCCTCTAATTGCATGACTGCACTGTAGTAAAGCATGGCACTGATCTGAGCACCTTGGTTGAAAGTGACATGAAGCTTACCAAAACGCTCTCCGGTGATTTTTTCTAGCTCAGGAATCATCGATTCCATGGTTCGACAATGGCCACAGGTTAGAGAGAAAACCTCCGTGATAGGAGCAAGCTGGTAGCTGGTTAGGCTGACGGGTAACTCTTTATAGTGAACCCCCTCGGTGGGGTGGGTTTCTGCATTATCACTGCAGCTAATGATCGCGATAAGGCTGAATAAAAGGGTAATTAAGCGAAAAGCCGATGTTTTCATAAAAAAATCCATAACAGTGAAAAATACCGGATCAGTCTAACCAGTAATCGACGTGAGGCAAATCGCATAAGACGAATTTGTTAGCTAGACAGCATAAAGTTTTACGATGTTGGCCGATAACAAAAGGAGAGATAAGGAAAGTGAGTGCAGCATTAATGAAAGTTTATACGCTACTAGTATGCCTATTATTATCTGGATGCGGTTCTTTAGCCGTGGATCGAATGTTTAGCGATAATCTATTAAACACCGCGCCGAAAAATGATGCAGAAGTGCTCTATCCTGATTGGCGCAGAGCGAGCCAACTGTCTAGCCGAGATGTTTCTCCGACAGCGGTTGAGACGACCGTGACAAAGACGGCAGAGCGGCAACCTCTCCATGCCGATGAGCCCCAATCGTTGTTAGATTTTTTAGCCAGTTACCGTATTGACTATGAATTACAAGCCGGTGAACATTCGATGGTGAAACTCAATCGTCCCATTCTTTTCCAAACAGGGAAGGCGCAACTATCGGCAGATTCAATCCGTTGGATTAGCGCATTAGGCCGCTTTCTCGCTCAAGATCAAACCATCGACATTGTCGTTGAAGGGCATACGGACAATACCGGTTCAGAGCGATTCAATGATGGGTTATCAATGCGGCGAGCTGAAGCGGTGAAGCAAGTCTTATTAGCCCAAAAAATTGCACAAGAGGTGGTGTATATTAGAGGGTATGGCGCTCATTTGCCGAGTTGTTCAAACGGTACTGCTCAAGGCAGAGCGTGTAACCGAAGAGCGACACTGCGCTTAATTGTGCCACAATATTTAGATCAATAAGTTTCTTAAACGTCACGAGTTGAATACACAATCACCGCCAGTGGCGGTGATTGTGATTAGATGAGTTTAGCTATCTTATGATGCTAATAACTCTTGCGCAGTTTTAACGACGTGATCGGTGCTAAAGCCAAATAATTTAAACAGCTCATCCGCTGGTGCTGACTCACCAAAGCTTGTCATACCGATGATCTTACCGCCAAAACCGACGTATTTGTACCAGAAGTCTGCAATACCCGCTTCAATCGCAATACGTTTGGTTACCTCAGCAGGCAGTACCGCTTCACGGTAAGCAGCATCTTGTTTATCAAATGTATCGGTTGATGGCATGGAAACGACTCGCACTTGTTTACCTTCCGCTGCCAGTTTTTCTGCCGCTTCTACCGCAAGGCTAACTTCAGAACCTGTTGCAATCAAGATAAGCTCAGGTTGGCCTGCACAATCTTTTAAAACATAACCACCTTTGGCAATATCTGCCACTTGCTCGGCCGTACGAGGCTGCTGAGCCAAGTTCTGACGAGAGAAGATCAAGGCCGATGGCGCTTCTTTACGTTCAATGGCCAATTTCCAAGCCATTGCCGACTCCACTTGGTCACAAGGACGCCATGTGCTCATGTTCGGTGTTAACCGCAGTGAGGCGATCTGCTCAACCGGTTGGTGAGTGGGGCCATCTTCGCCTAAGCCAATGGAATCATGGGTGTAGACTTGGATATTTTGAATTTTCATCAGCGCAGCCATGCGCATTGCATTACGAGCATATTCCATAAACATTAAGAAGGTTGCACCGTAAGGTACAAAGCCACCGTGTAAGGCGATGCCGTTCATGATCGCCGTCATTCCAAACTCACGCACCCCATAATGAATATAGTTACCTGCGAAATCGTCAGTGGTTAATGACTTAGAACCAGACCACATTGTCAGGTTAGACGGGGCCAAGTCCGCTGAACCGCCCATAAACTCGGGGAGTAACTGACCAAAGGCTTCTAAGGCATTTTGTGAGGCTTTACGTGACGCGATATTGGCAGGGTTCGCTTGTAGATCGGCAATGATTTGACTCGCTTTCTCTTCCCATTGCGCGGGTAATTCACCGTTTACGCGGCGTTTAAATTCAGCCGCCAACTCGGGATACGCTGCTTCATAAGCTGCAAATTTCTGATTCCACGCTGTTTCCTTAGTTGCGCCAGCTTCCTTCGCTGACCATTCTGAGTAGATCTCTTGCGGAATTTCGAACGCACCGTATTTCCAACCTAAAAATTCTTTTGTTGCTTTAATTTCATCATGGCCAAGAGGAGCGCCATGACAGTCATGTGAACCAGATTTATTGGGAGAACCAAAACCAATAATGGTTTTGGTACAAATGAGTGTGGGGCGAGCTGTTTCTGCTTTTGCCGCTTCAATCGCTGCGTTAATCGCCTTCGCATCATGGCCATCCACCGCGGGAATGACATGCCAACCGTAAGCTTCAAAACGTTTAGGTGTGTCGTCAGAGAACCAGCCTTCTACATGGCCATCAATAGAGATACCGTTGTCATCCCAGAAGGCAATCAGTTTACCCAGCCCTAATGTACCAGCGAGTGAACAGGCCTCATGAGAAATACCTTCCATCAAACAACCATCACCCATAAAGACATAAGTGAAATGATCCACAATGTCATGCTCGGGTTTATTAAATTGAGCAGCAAGAGCTTTTTCCGCGATAGCCATACCGACAGCATTGGTAATTCCTTGGCCTAACGGGCCTGTGGTTGTCTCAATACCCGGTGCGTAACCGTATTCAGGATGACCTGGTGTTTTAGAGTGCAACTGGCGGAAGTTTTTTAGATCATCAATCGAAAGTTCATAACCACTTAAATGAAGCAGTGAGTAAAGCAGCATCGAGCCGTGGCCATTAGAGAGGACGAAGCGATCTCGATCGGCCCACTTGGGATTTTGTGGGTTGTGGTTCAAATGGTTTCGCCAAAGTACTTCGGCAATATCTGCCATTCCCATCGGGGCACCGGGGTGACCCGAATTGGCTTGCTGTACCCCATCCATGCTTAACGCACGAATTGCATTGGCCAGTTGTTTACGATCCATAATATTTTCCTGAGTTATTTGAAAACAGAGTTATTTGAAAACAGAATTATTTAAATAAAGTGACCCCCGACCGCTCAACGAAATGGTTATTCCCTTCCTACTTGAAGCTGCAGGGGGGTTAGCTATGTTCGTTCACCCCAATCACATCGCTTGTCTATGCTCATGGGGATTTATTCACTTGCCGCCTACCTGCAACTCCAAGTTGTTTGGGTATATAAGTAACTTTCGTTCATTACCAGGGTAATGAGCAGCACATTGGCTTGCCAGCAAATGGTCTGGGTATATCGATGGTGCATAAAGCACCATCAGAGAAAAGCGCTTAACAAGCTAGACTTAGCCAAGAAAAACCGTGTTGCGATCCTGCTTAGCTAGCTGCTTGATACCTTTGAGTTACAATTTTGCCGCAATCATGGTTTCTAATTTGCCTTGGTCAATAGCGAAGTTACGGATACCCTCGGCTAACTTTTCAACTGCCATTGGATCTTGGTTATGTTCCCAAAGGAATTCTGCGTGCGTCATTGGGGTTGGCCGTGTTTTGGTGCCTTTCGAATCGATGAGTTTCTCGATTACTTCTCCTTCTGCCGCTTCTAATTCTGCCAGTAGAGCAGGGGCAATCGTCAAACGATCACAGCCTGCAAGCTCTAGAATTTCCCCGATGTTACGGAAGCTCGCCCCCATAACGACAGTATTATAACCATGCTCTTTGTAGTAGTTATAGATGGTGGTGACAGACACCACGCCCGGATCTTCTTGCGGAGCAAAATCACGTCCTTCTTTGGCTTTATACCAGTCCATAATCCGGCCAACGAAAGGCGAAATAAGGAACACACCGGCTTCTGCACAGGCACGAGCTTGTGCGAAAGAGAAAAGGAGCGTGAGGTTACAGTTAATGCCTTCTTTTTCTAGAATTTCAGCTGCGCGGATGCCTTCCCAAGTTGAGGCGAGTTTGATCAGGATACGGTCGTTGCTGATCCCAGCATCATTATACATTTTGATCAGTTGACGCGCTTTTGCCACACTGCCTTCGGTATTATAAGAGAGTCGAGCATCAACTTCGGTTGAAATTCGGCCCGGAATCGTTTTGAGAATTTCTTTACCGATATTAACCGCAAGCATATCGCAAGTGTCTTGCACTTGTTGCGCTTTATCGGAACTTTGTGTTTTGGCGTATGCGATAGCGGCATCAATCAAGGGGGCGTATTCAGCAATTTGTGCTGCTTTAAGAATCAGAGATGGGTTAGTTGTTGCATCTTCAGGTTGATATTTTTTTATCGCATCAATTTCACCGGTATCGGCGACAACAGTGGTAAGTTTACGAAGTTGCTCTAATTTGTTGCTCATTTCGGTCATCCTATTTCTTGTGGCAAAACCAGCTGGAAGGCTGGCAGCGAATTAGCAAAGTTCTGGCTAGCTAACTTGCTCGATATTGCTAATGCGAACGTTAATTTTCAGCGACCAAACAAATGCATTGAACATTTGCTCTATCGATGAGTAAATGATGACCCCATATTTATCTTATCTATACAGAAAGTCAATCATCATGACGGTGGAATGACGCCCTCAACGCACTAATTTTGCGTATGATAAATCAGTATAAGAAAATAAACGTTTGCCTAGGTGGTCTGTGGATGAATTGCTCTGGATAGGCGTAAAAAATCTGGTTGAGAAAATGTCATGCTGCTGAGCAAATGTTGATTATCTTGCCCGCTTTACATATGCTAGCACCATGAGCATATGTTCAAGTTTATATGATAAGTTAAGGGTAAAATTGCGCATGAGAGCAGGGTATGAGTCATTCAACTAAAGATTTTTCAATGGAAAATACCGATCTACTGACTGAAATTTCAGTCGCGTATTATCAAGATGGTGCGACTCAAGAGGAGATCTCAAAAAAGTTTTCCCTCTCCCGAGCGAAGGTTGGGCGTTTGCTCAAACAGGCAAGAGATGAAGGGATTGTCGAAATTACGGTGAAATACCACCCCGTGTTTAGTGCCAAAATAGAGCAACGATTAATTGAACGCTTTGGTATAAAACGCGCATTGGTTGCTTTGGATCAACCGAATGAAGAGCAGCAAAGGTTACAAGTGGCTGGTTTGGTTTCCAATTACCTATCCAGTAATTTAAAAAATGGTCTGGTGGTTAGCATTGGGCAAGGGCGAAACGTGTCTGCGGTTGCTCATCATATTGGTGTGATCACGCCAAGAGATTGTAAATTCGTTTGTAGTATTGGCGGTATTCATCCTCGAGGTGGGATGTTTAATGCGGATCATATCTGTCGACAAATGGCGAAAAAATATGGCGGTACATCGGAAACCTTATATGCCCCTGCTTATGCCGAAAATCGTGAGCAAAAACTGGCTTTTATGCAAAACGCGACGGTGAAACAAACATTAGACTTAGCACGTAAAGCCGATATTGCCTTGGTAGGAATTGGCGATATGAGTGAGAACAGTTACATGGTCGATTTGGGCTGGTTTACTCCTGATGAAGTTGTGCAATCACGTCTTCAGCAAGGGGTGGTGGGCGATTTTGCCGGTTATGATTTTTTCGATATCCACGGCCAAATCGCGAATACTGTGATGAGTGATCGAGTGATCGGATTAGGCATTGATGAGTTTCGACCTATCTCGGAAGTGATAGCCATTGCGGCTGAAAATAGTAAGCCCCTTGCGCTATTGGGCGCACTTCGTACCGGAGCGATTGATGTGATTGCAACCAGTGTGAGTAATGCGTTAACAGTTCTCAACTTAGATGAGCAGATGCGTCATGTGCAGTAATCGTTTAGCTGTGTTAGCGCCGGTAAGAGGATAAATATGTTCGCTGAACACACCCACATTACCTCCTTTTGGTGTAAAAAGTTGGGCCACAATCACCTACGGATCGCCGGTGAATATTGGCATATTGAAAAGCTGATTACTCTGCAGTGCATGCTTTTAGAAGCCGCACCTAGCCTAGAAGAAGGCTTGCGATGGTGGAGTAAAACGGTGTCTTTATTCGATCGTCGCTTGTACATCAGCGTTGAGCAGAATCATAACCATATGCGCATGACGTTAAAATGTAGAGTCGCGACATTGCCTAATTGGTCGGAAGCGGTGTTTGATTTGTTAATGATGCAATTAGAGCTGCTTAATTTGACTCGTTGGGTGCAATTGTCGGTTCATACCCAGTCGCCATTTGGCATAGCGGTTCGCATATCGCCGCGTACGGTTTCAAACGACAGTTCAAGTGTGTTTGAATTGGTGAAACAGTGCTATGTATTGCTTTCTCATCAATCGATTGAACAACCTGAATTACTTAGCGTTTTAAATGCCATTTTTACACAAAATAGCAATTATGCGCTCAAATTAGCACAAGCGGCGCAAGAATTGGGCGTATCAAAGCGTACTTTGCAACGCCGACTGAAAGAAAAGCACATGAGCTATTCGCAATGCGTTGACTTTGCTAAGAAGAAGCACGCCCTGGCGTTATTGGCAGATACCCAACTGACGATCCAACAAATTGCTTATCAGCTTGGTTATGAAGAGCCTTCTAATTTTCATCGAACGTTTCGCCGTTGGTATCCTTTTTCTCCTATGCAGTATCGCCAGCAGTGCTTAGAAAACCGCACGCCACTGCGCCAACAACCGATCCGTTTATATTACGCCAAAGCGAATTTATGGTCTGAGCATGATATCAATCAACCGGTTGGTAAAATTTGGTTAGAAGTCGATAACATTGCGTTTGAAAAAGTGGTGTCGGTCGAATGTCGAGATCGTGATGGCGTTTGGCGTCATTACCCTGCGTTTTTCGAGAGTTTTTTAAATCAAGGGACTGAGCTTTGGGTCACGACAGAGCTACCGGTGGCTCACCCGCTTACCTTTAGGCTTTGTTATGAAGTGGATGGTGAACGCTATATCGACAACAACCACCAGCGAGATTATGTCGTCGCAAAAGGACTTTTGCTTGGAGAGACGGAGTACATTGTCCGGACATGCCAACTCATTCAATTTGGTGAACAGTACACGTTATTTATTGAGTTAGCCTGCAGGCTTAATCATGTGGCGAACATTGAGTGTTTTATTGATGACGATCCCGCATCCCATATCATGAGCCGTACGCTAGCATCATCTGAATACGGCTGTTGGACACTTCAATTACCTATCAATCAAAAGGTGAAGCAGTGTCGATTTCGACTTTATGACTCATCGGGAAATGAACAAGCGAAAGAACATTATCCTGTCCAATACACGATTGTGCAGCCATTAACATAAAATTTGTCGGCGAGATCAAATACTGTATCACGTGACATCATTTCACGTCTTTTTTGGCGTGAAATGACACTATCGATTTCAAACCTTTACTTTATTGTTCTGTTATTGCTGCATAACGGAGACAATAACTGTGTTTGAAATAATACCTAAACCTATGAATAAAATAAAAATACTTTCTTTATCGATTGCTCTTGCTCTTTCTGGCTGTGGAAGTGATGAAACGACATCAGTAGAAGCCGGTAGTCACGTGGCATCTCCTGACTGGCGAGATCAGATCATTTATTTTTTAATGATTGACCGCTTTAATGATGGTGATCATGCGATTAATGACCAAGGACAGAACGAATATGACCCCACCTCTGAGAAAAAATTCAGTGGCGGCGATCTTGTTGGGGTGAGCGATAAACTGGGCTATATTGAGCAGTTGGGCGCGACATCGATCTGGATTACGCCTCCGGTTGCAAACCAATGGTGGGATGCAGAGCAAAACTACGGCGGTTACCACGGCTATTGGGCGCGTGACTTCCAAAAAGTGGATGAGCATTTTGGGGATCTAGAAAGTTATCAAGCGTTAGCGCGCGAAGTGCATGCTCGCAATATGTTCTTAATTCAGGATATCGTGACTAACCATGTAGGCAACTTCTTCACCTACGATAATCCTTATAATTATGATCCAAGCCTCCCTTGTCAGGGCTTCCGTTTGATTGAAAATGCGTTGCCAGCAGGGCAAGAGCTGCCTTACCCACTCAACATGAACGAATGTAAAACAGACGGCACAGGCAGTTACCACTGGACACCAAGCATCACCGATCACAATGATCCGATACAAGAAAAAACCTGGCAGCTTTCTGATTTGGATGATCTCAACACGTCCGATCCAGAAGTACGCGCTTATCTAAAAGAGAGCTACCGAAAATGGATTCGCGAAGTGGGTGTTGACGCTTTTCGTATCGACACGGTAAAGTTTGTCGAACACGATTTTTGGCATGATTTCTTGCACGCCGACGATGGCGTGATGACGCAAGCGGTTGATACCGGGCGTGACAACTTCCTCACTTTTGGTGAAGTATTCGAAACATCCACACCTTACCAGACGCAAGGTGAAGAAAAGATGCTGACTTACATCGGTGAAAATGGCTCGCCGAAACAGCTAACCTCGGTATTGAACTTCCCACTGCAAGCGACCATGACGCGCGTATTTGCTTCAGGACAACCAACTGATTATTTGCGTTTCCGGCTAGAAAAAATGATGGAGATGTTCCCGAATCCATACATCATGCCGAACTTCATTGATAATCACGATATGCCGCGTTTTCTGTCGCAAGGTAGCGTGAATGACATGAAACAAGCACTGATCACCATGATGAGCGTACCCGGTATTCCTGTGATTTACCAAGGTACAGAACAGGCGATGTCAGTGGCACGTGATGCTATGTTTGCTGGCGGTTACCGTGAAGATGGTCAATCTGTCGATTCATTCGATCAAAATAGCGAGATGTACTTGTTCATCCAAGAACTGGCTAAGTTGCGCACCGAAAACAAAGTCATGACACGTGGCGAAATAAAAGTGATTGGCAGCGATAAAGCGGGCGCGGGCGTATTCGCCTTTACTCGAACATTGGATAACGACGAAGTCTTAGTGGTGATGAACACCTCCAACTCACCGATGTTGATGAACCAACTCGACGTAGAGCAAGCGGGCGGTACCGTATTCCAACAACAAATTATGTCGAACTGGGCAGGTGCGCCAGAACAGTTAGTTATCGATGACAATGGTCATGTGACGCTGGAATTGCCCGCGAAATCTGCCGCCATTTACTTTAAAAGTGCCGATACCCAATCAGTAGACAGACCGGATCTCAACATCCAACTGGCGGAGAATTGGGAAGGACAAACCATCACTGGTGATATTGTTATCGCGGGTAGTGCTAACGCGAACGAGAAATTAAACCTTGTCGTCGACGGTAACTTGGAAACCGCGCAAACCATTACTGTAAGCGCTGACGGTCAGTTTAGCGTCACGCTGTCGACGCGTCACTTTGCGATTGGTGAGCAACAGCACCGCTTCGCAATTTATTCCACCGAGAAAAAAGCAGGTATCGAGGATGTGAATTTTATCTCGAACCTAAGTTGGTCAAACATGCCGGATGAGACTATTGATGATGCGGACGATGCGCAAGACGGTACAGGCGGCCTTAACGGTAACTACTCGTTGCCAACCGATCCAACGTTCGACAAAGACAACAGCCAACTCGCAATCAACCAAGCAGAGGTGTTTACCGTTGGCAGTAACGTACGTTTGACCTTCACCATGGACAAGATCACCGATACTTGGTTACCGCCAAACGGCTTTGACCACGTGGGTTTCACCATCTTCATTGATTTACCAGAAGAAGCGGCAACCAACCTAACGGAACTGCCAAAGATCAACGCATCGATGCCAAGCGGAACCTGGAGTCGCAATGCGGTTATTTTTGGCTGGCAAAGCTCGATTTACAACACCAAAGGAGCAAATGCCACCACATGGGGAGAGGCTGTGACACCAGCACCTAAGGTCACGGTGGATAAAGCCAATAACACGATCTCGATCGATTTTGCCAGCGATGCGCTGGGTCGACCTGAGTCACTCGATGATGTCCGCTTTTATGTTACTACCTGGGATTTGGATGGTTTATCGGCCAATTATCGTCCGTTAAATCAAGACAAAGGGCCATGGAACTTCTCTGGTGGCGCATCGGATGAAAGTAAAATTTGGGATGAGTTGCCTATCATAACCTTAAAAGAATAAACGGTTAGGCGTTCGAATGAGACGAGGCTTTAGGCCTCGTCTTTGCTGCCTACCTGTAACTCAAAGTTGTTTGGGTAAAAATAGGATTTATGCAATCGGTAATTCGTGTCGTTGGCCCCATTCAGTCCATGAACCATCATAAATGGCGAGATTGGGATAGCCGCAGAGATAAGCGGCCAGCAAAACAATGCAAGCGGTCACTCCAGATCCACAACTAAATAGATACTCATTAGCGGGTGCGAAAGCTTGGGCAAGGATAGGAGCTAAAGCTTGTGACGATTTCATTTTATGCCCATCCATTACCTGTGCAAACGGCATATTACACGAGTTTGGGATGTGACCACTGCGCACACCGGCCCTTGGTTCGGGGACTTGCGCTAAAAATCGTTCAGCAGAGCGAGCATCGATCGTTAAGCTGGTGGGGTCGGCAATTTTATTGAAAACATAGCCCGCATCAACAAAATAGTCAGGTGAAAGCTTACCCACGAAGTTACCTCGACGTGGCGTCTGGGTGTATTCCTGTGACACGTCATACCCTGCCAATTTCCATTCATGTAGCCCGCCATCCAAAATATAAACTTGCTTATGGCCGAAGGCTTGAAACATCCACCAAGCACGAGGTGAAGCAAAAGTTCCACTATTGTCGTACACCACAATGATAGAGTCTTGATTGATCCCTAGTGCTTGTGCAAGACAATTAAACCGAATTTCATCTGGCATCATATGCGGCAGGGTACTGTATGGATCACAAAATTCTTTATCGTAATCAAAGCGTTGTGCGCCAGGAATTTTATTGAGCCAATCCTTCTCCGTTTCATTAGCCATTTGAAATTCAATACTGCAATCGAGGAGGATGATTTCTGGAGAGGCTAAGTGCTGAGATAGCCAAGCTGGAGTTACGAGTGGGGACATGGTTACGATTCCTTAAGTAACAAAATATGGCAGGGCGTCCTTATCGCTGGTG
>NZ_NBUS01000041.1:42460-42669 GCF_002749895.1 Vibrio fujianensis
GTCGTCTTTTTCGTGATCATGATTGAGCATGACAAATAGGGCAGTGAGCCTGTTTAGGTAATTTCATTTCTCGCCATGTCATGCTTAATGCATCAAGCATCAAAATTTTTCCACTCAAAGGTTGGCCGTAATTAGCAATGACTTTGATTGCCTCTAATGCTTGCACTGCACCGATAATACCGACTATCGGTGCCATAACTCCCGCTTCA
>NZ_NBUS01000041.1:42679-48413 GCF_002749895.1 Vibrio fujianensis
CACACGTGAGTGAATTATGGCCAAATAGAGCGCTTAAGCATTGGTAACACGGTTCGTCAGGGTGTTGATACATAAATACGCTGACTTGCCCTTCCATTCGAATCGCCGCACCAGAAACGAGCGGTGTTTTGTTTTGGTAACATAGGCGGTTAAGCTGATTGCGAGTTTCAACGTTATCACACGCGTCCAGCACAAGGCTATGAGTGGCAATCAGCGCATTCAACGCTTCATCCTCTAAACGTTGCGCAATCGTCCTGATCACCAAGTGTGGGTTGAGTTTATGCAGTGACTCGGCCGCCGAGTCAACTTTATGGCGGCCAAGATCGTTATCCGTGTGCAACACTTGGCGTTGTAGGTTAGATAATTCAACCACATCATCATCAATCAGCGTCAGGCTACCGATGCCCGCGGTCGCTAAATATTGGCTTGCGGCACAACCTAACCCCCCTGCACCAAGAATTAAAACAGAACTTTGTTTCAGCGCTTCTTGCCCTTCGAAATCGAAGTTTTTTAGCATGATCTGGCGGTTGTAACGCAGCATTTCCTGATCAGACAAAAGATCCATAATGTTCCTCAATACAAGCTGGCATTAAATAGCTGAATGTGAACCGTTTCTCCAACCTCAACATGGCCACGTTCTCGTTCAAGCACCACAAAACAGTTAGCTAAACTCATGGAACGGAAGGCACCAGAACTTTGGTTACCTGTGCTTTCAACGACAAACTGCCCATCTTCAATTGAGTAGATTCCTCGTTGATAATCGGTGCGTCCGGGAGATTTTTTAAAACGAGAGCGAGTCGTCGCTGGGATCGAGGGAGAGGCTTGCCAAGCCGTGTGCCCAGCAAGTTTTGCCAACATGGGTTGCACGAGCACATATAGAGTTAACATAGCAGAAACCGGATTACCCGGTAAGCCGCAAAACCATGCATGATTGAGTGAGCCAAACGCGAAGGGTTTACCGGGTTTTATGGCTAATTTCCAAAAGCCGATCTCACCAAGTTTAGCCAGAATATCTTTAGTGTAATCCGCCTCGCCGACACTCACGCCTCCGGAAGTAATCACCACATCGGCTTGAGTTTGTGCTTGCTCAAATGCAGTGGTTAATTGGGCTGGACAGTCGGGAATAATTCCTAAATCAATCGCTTCACAGCCAAATTTTTCAATTAACGGCTTCATGCCATAGCGGTTGCTATCATAAATTTGCCCAGCCTTTAGTGGTTCACCCAGTGGCTTTAATTCATCGCCGGTTGAAAAAAAGGCTACTTTGGGTTTACGAAACACACGCACATGGCTTATCCCTAAGGTGGCGATCATCGGAATATCGCGCACGGTTAAACGTGAACCAGCGCTGAGCACCACATCACCTTGTCGGATATCATCACCTGTGGGGCGAATATTACTGTTCGGCTTTACTTCAGAGACCGCAAACCGAATACCTTGCTCTGTCACTTGGGCTTGCTCTTGCATGATCACTGCATCGCATCCCGATGGGATTTGAGCACCGGTCATGATTCTGATGCATGTCATTGCTGGCCAATTGCCGGTATAAGGTTGTCCTGCAAATGATTTGCCCACAACGGGCAACTGGACTTGTTGTGCGAGTTCCGCGCGTCTTACCGCGTATCCATCCATGGCTGAATTATCAAAAGGAGGAACGTGGATTGGGGAGAGAATATCTTCTGCGAGCACAAAACCGAGGGCATCGGCTAGCGGAAGTTGGTGTGTGTCATTAATCGGTGTAATGCGTGCAAGCATTGAGTTGAGAGCATCTTCAATTGGCATGAGATTTTGTGCATCGCAACAGCCCATATTAATCGTCCTGTGGTTATTATTTTTGGCGTACTTTAGCATACAAAGGGCGAGACAATAATGCCCTCTCATAAAATAGGGATGTAATTATTCAAAAATACGAGTATTCTTGTTTGCCATTCAAAAGGGGTAAACAAGAGGTAGGGAAATGTCAAGTTTGAGCGAATCCGCCCAGTTAGTGAAAGCGGCTCTCGAAAGCCGCGGCCAGGAAACGCCAATGCAACCCAATGTGATCAGCCGTGAAGAGAAAAAAACGCAAATTGAACATCATATGCGTGAAATCTTAAATCTGCTGGGGCTTGATCTCACTGATGACAGCTTAGAAGAAACGCCCCATCGCATCGCAAAAATGTATGTGGATGAGATTTTCTCTGGGCTTGACTATAAGAACTTCCCTAAAATCACCGTCATCGAAAATAAGATGAAGGTCAGTGAGATGGTATGCGTGAAAGACATCACCTTGACCAGCACCTGTGAACACCATTTAGTTACCATTGATGGTAAAGCCGCAGTTGCCTATATCCCGCGTGGGAAAATTATTGGTTTATCAAAAATTAACCGCATTGTTCGATTTTTTGCCCAGCGTCCGCAGGTTCAAGAAAGGCTCACCCAGCAAATTTTGGTGGCATTGCAAACCTTGCTTGAATCGGATGATGTGGCGGTCACTATTGATGCGACCCACTATTGCGTTAAATCTCGCGGTGTGATGGACGCAA
The DNA here is from genome assembly GCF_002749895.1 of Vibrio fujianensis. Classification (GTDB taxonomy): domain Bacteria; phylum Pseudomonadota; class Gammaproteobacteria; order Enterobacterales; family Vibrionaceae; genus Vibrio; species Vibrio fujianensis. The sequence goes on from NZ_NBUS01000041.1 coordinate 45,205, forward strand.
CCAGCATGACAACCACGACAGCATTAGGCGGGATTTTTAAGTCAAACCCTTCCACTCGCGCAGAGTTTTTACACAGCATTCGCTAAACTAAGTCGTGATATGCAGATCAGAATCCATCATTTAAGTAAAGTATGTAAAGCTTAAGGATGGATTCTGAATGCTATTAAGCCAATTGAATCAATCTTTTAACTAATCGATCAATCCCACTTGCTGCTTGAGTGATATTCTCTGCGAGCATATAAGCAGGGGTAGAAAGCACATTATGCTGCTGATCGTACACATAATCATCGACCGGACAGTTTACGTGTTCACCCCCCATTTTAGTGAATGCACAAGCGGTATCAGGATCATTACCAATGGTTCCTTCAACGCCAGATTCGTAAATATGGGGGATAAGCGCAGGAGCAATACAAAGGTAACCCGCCGGTTTACCCACTTTCGCAAAAGCTCGGCAAATCGTCGCAACTTGCTCGTTAATACCGCATTCAGCGCCGTTATCGGCAAAATCACTTAGGTTTTTTGCCACACCGAACCCACCGGGAAGCAGTAATGCATCAAAGTCCTGAACGTTCAGTTGGGTTAGATCTTGGATGTTACCACGAGTGAGGCGGGCCGCTTCAACCAAGACATTACGGGTTTCTTTCATTACTTCACCCGTCAAGTGATTAATGACGACCTGTTGCTCAATGTTGGGCGCAAAGCAGTGCCAACTGGCTCTTTGCTTTTCTATGGCATACAGGGCTAATACCGTTTCGTGAATTTCAGCGCCATCAAAAACACCACATCCACTTAAAATTACGGCCACTTTTTTCATTGATAGGCTCCTTACTTATTTCATCGATAAGACCTCTCTATGAGGTTAACATTTTATTAAAAACAATCTACACTGCGCGGATAATTTTGAGGAGCAAGTAATGAAGTACGATTGGATTTTGTTTGATGCGGATGAAACGTTATTCCACTTTGATGCCTTTAAAGGCATGCAATTAATGTTTGCGCGTAAAGGGGTCGATTTTACTGAGCAGGATTTCCATCAATACCAACAGGTTAATAAACCGCTGTGGGTGGACTACCAAAATGGCGATATTAGCGCTGAGCAACTCAAACATATTCGCTTTACGCACTGGGCTGAACAATTAGAGACCACCACCACAGAGCTTAATAGCGCATTTTTAACCGCAATGGCAGATATTTGTACTTTATTACCTGGTGCACAAGAGTTATTAGATGGATTAAAAGGAAAAGCCAAGCTAGGGATTATTACCAACGGTTTTACAGAGCTGCAGGATGTGCGTTTAGCAAAAACAGGTATGACGGATTATTTTGAGCATATTGTTATTTCTGAGCAAGTCGGTATTGCTAAACCCGATGCGGGAATTTTTGCCCATGCGATGGAGAGGATGGGGCATCCTTCGAAAGAAAAAGTCCTGATGGTAGGAGACAATCCTCACTCAGATATTTTGGGAGGGCTTAATTTTGGGTTTGAAACATGTTGGCTAAATACACATCAACACCCATGCCCAGAAGGGATTAATGCTCACTATGAAGTGGCTTCCTTGTATGAGTTGCAAACCATTTTACTGGCGTAAGTCCATCGCTCTTGGTGCAAAGAGTGGCCTTTGCACCAAAGTGTCAGGGATGATTAACGAGTATATTCACCTTCTCGTTCTGGCTGATAAACCACTTCAATGATCTCAATCGTTTTTTCGCCACCACTTGGCATTGGCCAAGAGAGTTGCTGCCCTTCTGATAAACCGAGCAATGCGCTGCCTACTGGGGCAAAAATCGAGATATCGTCGCTTGTTTTTAGGTCTTTGGGGTAGACTAGGTTTTTTTGCATAATTTCATCACTGCCCAAAAATTTAAACTTCACCGTAGAATTCATTGTGACAACATTCGCTGGGATTTCTTCAGGAGCGAGTACGGTTGCACGATCCAACTCATCTTCTAGACGTTCCAGCTCTGCTGATAACTTAGGCATGTTATCCATTAATGCACTGATGCGATCCATGTCGAGGGTTGACACGATAATTGAATGATTGTTTGGCATTTTATTTTCTCCAAAAGAAATACCGCCCCGAACGAATCAGGGCGGCATAAAACATGTCCAGTATGCAATTTTGCATCTATTGTGTCTAGAACATAAACTGAATGGTGATAAAATTCAATCGTTGCGCGCACAGTTTTGTCGTGTTAGTGGCTGATGATGTGCTAGGGGCAACAGACCCTAGGAATAAATAAGGGCGAATGTGCAGTACATAAAAATTAAAGATGTCATTGTTGAACAAATTGAAGCAGGCATGTTGACGGCTAAGCAGAAATTACCTGCTGAACGTCAATTAGCCGAGACTTTTAATACAACACGGGTAACGCTGCGTGAAGCGCTTTCATTATTAGAAGCGGAAGGAAGAATCTATCGAGAAGATCGGCGAGGCTGGTTTATTTCTCCACCACCACTGCGTTATGACCCAACTCAAACTTTAAATTTTACCAATATGGCACGAGCACAACATCGTCAGCCGAAAACTGAGCTTGTGAGTGCCAAAGTAGAGGTGGCTAATAAATTAGCCTCGAAACTTTTGCAATTAGCCCCATTTTCGGAAGTGTATTGTATTGAGCGTGTTCGTTATTTAGATCATCGTCCGGTGGCGTTCGTGACTCACTACGTGCGTCCAGAATATTGTCCTAACTTGTTAGATTTTGATTTGTCACAATCATTGACTGACACCTATCAACGTCACTTTTCGATACAATATCAAAAAATACGCTATCGGATCACCACTCGTTCACTATTCGGTGAAACTGCGCAGGCCTTGAGATCGACAACAGGAACACCGGCAACGGTAGTTGAGCGAGTGAATTACAACCAGTACGGCGAGTTAATCGACTGTGGTATTGAATATTGGCGACATGATGCCATTAGTATCGAATCGGTGGCTGAGCGATCACATCCCGCTGAATCGGATCTCTCATCGTGTTTAACTCGTGCCGATAAGTGAGAAAAACGATAAATGAGAAAAACATGGCCCGCAGGCCATGTTTGAGGTGGTTTGACTTATACCACTGAATAGTGAATGGCTAACTGTTTTCTTCCGCATCTTGGCGTTTGATCACTTTATGCCCATCTTCCGTTACTCCATTTTTCCAGTAACTGCTGATGTAAATAAAATCTCGCGCAACGGCTCGTTCATTTCGAAAATATTGCCGCA
>NZ_NBUS01000041.1:48423-50745 GCF_002749895.1 Vibrio fujianensis
TGTCCGCATGGCATCAAATTCACAGGCACACCACACCGCGCATTGACCCGTTAACCAAGATTGAGCTTTGACAACCTCAGTTAAGGATTCTCCTTGCGCTGCATTGACCCATATAATTTGCACGCCGGTTGGGGAGATTAAGCGTTGTTGATCGGCGGGATCGCTGATCTCTATCACAGCATAACCTTTTGTTTTTGCATCAAGACTCGCCAGTGTCACTGACAAGGCGGGCAGGGCGGTCATATCTGCTGCAAGAAATACCCATTCAGCTGCTTTCCAGTTTGGGTCTTGGCTTTTACCCGGCCCTGCGATGGCAATGCTTTCACCCACTTGTACAGTTTCTGCCCAGCGGGAGGCAAAACTGCAAGCCAAATCCTCACTGGAATGGCGAACAAAATCGACCACAAGGCTGTGAGTCTGTGTATCGAACTGACGAATGGTATAAGTGCGCATGACGGAGCGTTCTTCACTGCCAAGTTGACTGAGATCACTGGATCCTTGCGGAGTGAACAGCAGTTTAATATAGCCACCTTCACTCTCTTTTCCAAAGTGAGCAATGCTTGAACCTTGCAGAGTAATACGCTGAATGTGCGGAGAGATTCGTTCAGTTTTTACCACGGTGACAGGGTAAGAAGGGCGTTGATTATTTGGATGACTCATAGTATTTATCTCGCTGACTTTATCTGGCTTACCATAACGATAATTTTACGCATCGGCAATGATAATCGTTGTCGTTTACAATAATTTATCGATAAAAATAATGAACGGATTCGCTGGTCGATGAGTCTACATGATAAAATTCACTGCAAGGATTAAAGCGAGAGACTCATGAGACATTTACAGACAGCAACCCACCCAGATATCGCTAACTTAAGCCATTATTCAATCATACAGCGTAAAGCCGCTCGAGCCATTGTGCTTGAAGGTGAAGAGATTTTATTGCTCTATACTGAGCGCTATGATGATTACACCTTACCCGGTGGGGGCGTTGATAAACAGGAAGATATCATCCAAGCCATGGTGCGTGAATTACAAGAAGAAACAGGTGCAAGCAATATTCAAATGATCCAACCATTTGGCTTATATGAAGAGTTTCGTCCTTGGTATCGAGAGGATGCTGATGTGATGCATATGATCTCTTATTGCTATACCTGCAAAGCCGATCGTCAGCTTGGTCAAATGCGTTTGGAAGAGTATGAAATCAACAATGGTATGCAGCCTGTGTGGATGAATATTCATCAGGCCATTGCCCATAATGAGCAGACCATGGCACATAGTACACAAAAAGGCATGAGTATTGAGCGAGAAACTTTTTTACTGCGCTTGATTGCCAAAGAATTGCTGTAAGATTTAGGGCGAATTAAACGCTTGGACAGAATGAAATCGTAAGTCGCTAATACGATCTCGTTCGAAGCGCGGCAATTGAATGAAATCAGATCCGTTATGCATTGGTATCTTATTCAGAGTTGAGTATAGTAAAAACAATAGGATAAGACGAAAAATAACCAGTTAACCAAAAGGACGTTTACATGGGGAAATATTCACGATGGGTATTGGGAGCATTATTGGTCGCATCCAGCCAGATGGCTTGGGCGGATGTTATAGAGACGACCCAGTTAGTCGGTTACGGCAAAGCGAAATATCCAGCCAATTTTACCCATTTTGATTATGTGAATCCTCAAGCGCCCAAGTATGGAAAAATCACTTATGGGCAGATTGGCACCTTTGATAACTTTAACCGTTATGCTTCACGTGGAGTGGCGGCTGCGGGAACGGGTGAGTTATACGATGCATTAATGTTTTCACCCAGTGACGAAATCGATACCTACTATCCACTTATCGCCGAAAAAGTCCGTTATTCTGACGATTACCTCTGGCTTGAATTGGATATAAACCCTGCGGCACGTTTTCACGACGGCACTCCGATCACCGCTTATGATGTGGAGTTCACCTTTAATAAATTTATGACCGAAGGCGTTGCTCAGTACCGAGTTTACTATCAAGAAATCAAATCGGTGCAAGCCTTAAATAAGCGTACTGTCCGCGTTGAAATGAAAACAGGCAACCGTGAGAAGCTTTTTAGTTTTGCTCAATCGACTCGAGTGTTACCCGCCCATTTTTGGCGTGATAAAAATTTATCTGAACCTTTAAATCAGCCTCCCGTCGGTAGCGGGCCTTACCGTGTGGTTGATTTTAAACCCGGTCAAAGTGTGACTTATCAGCTGGTGGATGATTATTGGGCGAAAGATCTACCGGTGAATGTTGGACGAAATAACTTTAAGCAAGTGCAGTATGATTATTACCGCGATGATACGGTGATGC
>NZ_NBUS01000041.1:50755-52646 GCF_002749895.1 Vibrio fujianensis
TGAAGCCTTTAAGGCCGGTGAGTTTGACCTGCGCCAAGAGAGTCAGGCGAAATTTTGGGCAACCTCTTATACCGGTGCTAATTTTGATCGGGGGTGGATCAAAAAAGAAGAGATTCCACATCATGCACCAGTTGCAACTCAAGGCTTTGTTTTTAATACTCAGCGCCCGATTTTTCAAGATGTTCGAGTACGTGAAGCATTAAATTATGCCATGGATTTTGAGTGGATGAATCGGAATATGTTTTACGATCAATATTCCCGTACTCGCAGCTATTTCCAAAATACTCGCTATGAAGCAAAAGGTTTACCGAGTGAACAAGAATTAGCGGTACTTGAGCCGTTTAAAGCACAGCTCCCCGCTCGGGTTTTTACTCAAGAATATCAGCCGCCAGTGACCGATGGCAGTGGCCGAATTCGCCCACAGATGCGAGAAGCTTTCCGATTGCTAAAAGAGGCGGGATGGGAACTGGAGAATAAAGTGATGAAAAACGTCGCCACCGGAGAGCCGATGAGTTTTGAATTACTTATTTATAGCCCAACGGCAGAGCGAATTGCCATTCCTATCCAGCGCAATTTAAAGTTGATGGGCATCGATATGAAAATCCGCACCATTGATACCACGCAATATACTAAACGGCTGCGTGATCGAGATTTTGACATGGTCTCATCCAGCTTTTTCGCTAACCCTTATCCGAGCTCCAATTTACTGATTGTTTGGCACTCAAGTTATATGGATTCTACCTATAACACTGCGGGAGTGAATGATCCGGTGATTGATGCGCTTACTGAGCAAATCGTACAAAATCAACAAAATCCATCGCAGTTAGTCGCATTAGGACGATCATTAGATCGCGTTTTACAATGGAACTTTTACCTAATTCCTCAGTGGTATACCGGAATGTATCGGGTCGCCAGTTGGGATAAATTTGCCCGTCCCGATGTGATGCCAGATTATGATTTAGGGTTAGACACGTGGTGGATCTCTGAGCAAAAAGCGCAGAAACTGCCTGCCAAACGCCGTTAAGAGGTCGACATGGCTGCGTATATTTTTCGCCGATTATTGCTGGTGATCCCCACCTTGTGGGCGATCATCACCATTAACTTTTTTATTATTCAAATTGCGCCAGGTGGCCCTGTTGAACAAGCGATTGCTCAGTTAGAAGGGCACACTTCTGGCGTCATGGAACGATTCTCTGGCGGTGGGCAAGAGGTTATCGCCAGCAAACTGGATGATAGTTCAGGTTACAAAGGATCACGAGGCTTAGATCCCGAAGTGGTTGAGGCGATCAAACGCCAGTTTGGATTTGATAAACCGATACATCAACGCTACTTTGAGATGCTGAAAAACTATCTGACCTTTAATTTTGGTGAGAGTCTGTTTCGTGGCGGAGATGTGATTGATTTGATTGTAGAACGTTTGCCCGTTTCGATTTCTTTGGGGTTATGGAGTACCCTCATCATCTACTTTATCTCCATTCCCCTTGGCATTATGAAAGCGATTCATCACGGCTCTCGTTTTGATGTCTGGTCAAGTGCACTGGTGATTGTCGGCTATGCGATTCCCGGTTTTTTATTTGCCATCATTTTGATTATTCTCTTTGCGAGCGGAAACTATTTTAGTTGGTTCCCACTCCGAGGACTAGTGTCTGATCATTTTGACCAACTGCTCTGGTATCAAAAAATAATTGACTACTTTTGGCATTTGGCGCTGCCCATTTTTGCCATGGTGATCGGTGGGTTTGCGACGTTAAGTATGCTGACCAAAAACTCCTTTCTTGATGAAATTAATAAGCAATATGTGGTAACGGCACGAGCCAAAGGGTTGGATGAACGGACTATTTTATATAAACACGTCTTTCGCAATGCTATGTTGATCATCATTGCGGGCTTT
>NZ_NBUS01000041.1:52656-57677 GCF_002749895.1 Vibrio fujianensis
CTAGCGCCTTTATCGGTATTTTCTTTACCGGATCGATGTTGATTGAAGTGATGTTCTCTTTAGAAGGTATCGGTTTGCTCGGGTTTGAGTCAACCATTCAACGTGACTATCCTGTGGTATTTAGTTCACTCTATATCATGACGTTACTTGGGTTACTGCTTAGTATTATTTCCGATCTTACCTACACTTGGGTGGATCCTCGTATTGATTTTGAGGCGCGCTAAGTATGGTAAACAAGTCAAGGATCAACCCATTAACTCAGGCGCGCTGGCAACGGTTTAAATTTCATCGGCGAGGTTTCTATTCGCTGTGGATTTTTTCACTGCTCTTTATTGTGAGTCTGTTTGCTGAAATCATTGCCAATGATAAACCGCTGCTGGTCTCTTATGACCATCAGTGGTTTTTCCCTGTCGTGACTCAATATGCCGAAACCCGCTTTGGGGGCGAGTTCGAGACAGAAGCAGACTATACCGACCCTTATGTGGTGGGATTAATTGAGCAAAAAGGCTATCTCATCTGGGCACCGATTCGGTTTAGTTACGATACCATCAATCTCAATGTGGTCGGCTCGGTGCCGTCTGCACCGGATTCTGTTAACTGGTTAGGTACAGATGATAAAGGGCGTGATGTATTAGCCAGAATTATCTACGGCTTTCGGGTTTCAGTATTATTCGGCTTTGCATTGACCATTATTTCATCGGTGATTGGTGTTTTGGTGGGAGCAACCCAAGGCTACTACGGCGGCTGGCTGGATCTGTTCGGGCAACGTTTTATTGAAGTTTGGTCAGGTATGCCGACCTTATTCTTGTTGATTATCCTGTCTAGTTTTGTCGAGCCCAATTTTTGGTGGTTACTTGGCATCATGGTGTTATTTAGTTGGATGAGTTTGGTGGGTGTGGTACGTGCGGAGTTTTTGCGTTGCCGAAATTTTGATTATATCCGCGCAGCACAAGCGATGGGAGTAAAAGATACCCGCATCATCTTCCGACATATGTTGCCTAATGCTATGGTTGCCTCACTCACTATGATGCCTTTTATTTTATCGGGTTCAGTCACCACCTTAACCTCACTGGATTTTCTCGGTTTTGGTTTACCCGTGGGCTCACCTTCTCTTGGTGAATTATTAGCGCAAGGCAAAGCGAATTTACAAGCCCCTTGGCTCGGTATTTCAGCGTTTGTGGTGTTATCTTTGATGCTCACGTTGCTGGTGTTTATTGGTGAAGCGGTGCGTGATGCGTTTGATCCACATGTGCAAGGAAGAAGTTAATGAGCGAACCATTATTAACCATTACCGATCTCTCGATTGGATTTGGTCGAGCACAAGCGATAGAAACGGTGACTCATCAAGTTTCCCTCTCTATTCATAAAGGGGAAACACTGGCATTAGTCGGGGAGAGTGGTTCCGGAAAATCAGTCACCGCCAATGCTATTTTAAAACTCTTACCGAAGGGTTCAGCGCATTATCAGCAGGGCAGAATTGAGTTTGCGGGATTGAATCTACTCACCTGTTCAGAGCGTCAACTGCGGGGTATTCGCGGGGGACGGATAGGTATGATTTTCCAAGAACCTATGGTGTCATTAAATCCATTGCATAAAATCGGTAAACAGCTGGTTGAAACCTTAGCGATTCACCGTGGGATGCGTCAACGTCACGCAGAATCCTTAGCCATGACTTGGTTAGAAAAAGTTGGGATTCGGCAACCACAGGTGAAAATTAATGCTTATCCTCATGAATTATCCGGAGGAGAAAGGCAGCGGGTGATGATTGCGATGGCGTTGATCAATGAGCCCGAACTCTTGATTGCTGACGAGCCAACCACCGCTTTGGATGTTTCGGTTCAAGCGCAGATTTTAGATCTACTCAAATCTTTGCAGCAAGAGTTAGGTATGGCCATGTTGTTCATTACCCATGACTTAAGCATTGTCCGACGTATTGCCGATCGGGTCGCGGTGATGCAGGCTGGGCGCGTGATTGAACAAAATCATTGCGCGGAATTATTTTCTGCGCCGCAGCATCCTTATACCCGATTACTGATTGAATCAGATCCGCGTGGCACACCGGTTGCCGTCAATAAAAATAACCCAGTTTTATTAGAAACTCAGCAAATGAATGTGTGGTTTCCAATTAAAGGCGGGATTTTTAAACGCACCATGGATCACGTCAAAGCGGTCACAGGGATGACATTTCAGTTGCGTCAAGGGCATGCGATTGGATTAGTTGGGGAAAGTGGCTCAGGAAAATCGACCACAGGCATGGCGGTATTAAGGTTGGTCAATTCGAGTGGTGAGATTCGTTATGCCGATCAGACTATCCAATCACTTGATAGGCAGGCGATGTTGCCATTTCGGCGTAAAATGCAGGTGGTTTTTCAAGATCCCTTTTCTGCGTTAAACCCTCGCATGTCGGTGGCTCAAGTGATTGGTGAAGGACTGACTGTACATAGCCAACACTCTGCCTCAGAAATTGATCAAGCTATCTGTTTAGCAATGCAAGAAGTTGGGCTTGATCCTGAAACGCGACATCGTTATCCGAATGAATTTTCGGGAGGGCAGCGGCAGCGCATTGCCATTGCTCGTGCGCTTGTTTTAAAACCGGAATTTATCTTACTTGATGAACCGACTTCATCGCTGGATCGTACGGTTCAAGCGCAAGTGCTCGATCTATTGAAGTCACTACAGGAAAAATATGGGTTAACTTATTTATTTATCAGCCATGATTTAAATGTGGTGAAGTCGTTATGCCATTACACTATTGTGATGAAGCAGGGAGAAATAGTAGAGCAAGGGCCAACAGAACAACTCTTTTCTACTCCGAGTCACCCTTATACTCAAACTTTGGTGCGGCTGTCTGCAGGCTAATTGGGGTTAATGGTAAGCTCGGTAAACCCAGTGTTGGGATCAAACTGGCGTGAAAATTGGTGTTCAGGATAGTGATGTATCATCAGCTCAGCCGTTGTGTGGATAATATTACCCACTTGTAAATGTCCACCCCATACTTGCCCTTGATGGTCAGCGACAGAGATATGTAGATGCTGATGTTCCGGTGTCAATGTACCCATAAGAGAGACAATTTCAAAGTAAGCACTTTGCTGTAGAGTGGTGGTACTGTCTGCCAAGCGAATGGCTAACGTTGATAAACTACCGACACAAGATGCGATGGTTCCCGCTCGAATATTATGCTGAGCGACCAGCGATTGTATCGCCAGTTTAAGATCGGTGCCCGGTAATAGACGAGTTGCGATAAGTTTCATGGCCAAGCCTTGATAATAAAACGGAAAAGAATGGCGGAAATAGTACCAATCCCATACATCGTGTTCAATGCAATACCGCCCAGTAGAATAGAAACATTGTCATGATATCGATTCGGTATACACTAGGGTTATGTCAGAAAAGTAGAATTCCCAATGAATGATCATCCAGAAGAAGTAGAAATTGAAGCCATCGGTATTGAGGTTGATGCTCAACCCATCGAACTTTATAAAGTTTTAAAGCTTGCTAATGCCGTGAGTGGCGGAGGCGAGGCAAAGTATGCAATCGCCGAAGGCTATGTTGCGGTCAATGGCGAATTAGAGACGCGCAAACGCAGAAAACTTTACGATGGTGATTTGGTGGAGTTTAACCAAGAGTATTATTTAGTGATTTGTGATGTTCCAACGACCGAGATGGTTGAACCACAAAAATCAGAGCAAAGTTTGATGACCAACACCACGCCGCCACCAGCAGTCAGCAAACCCAAAGCGCGTCATTCGGCAAAAAAAACAGAAAAAAAATCCACCAATAAAAAACCAACTCCGTCTAATAAAAGGCAAACGCCGACGAAAGAGACGATTGAAGAGGCACCATCCAGCACTAAAGGTGGACGCAGTGCGATTCGCTTTTTCTAAAGTGAAAAATCTAAAGTGAGTAAAAAGGGAGCTTAATTGCTCCCTTGATGGTTTATCGCCAGTCATCATCAAGAAATGTCCGCCCCTCGAGTGCGTATGGATCGTCATCAAGAGGGTGCTCCATTTCTCCACGTAACTTTTCCAGCTGTTGCTCAAGTTGATTAACCGTTTGGTAATCACCTTCTGAACAAGCGACATAGATTTGTTGCTCTAGTACATCGATGCTGTCTTTGATGTTCATCTGACACCTCCTGTAATTCACTTGAGTTGGGAGTTACTGGCTGCTCTTGGTCAGTATATACCCAGTTGATAAATTTTGCCGATTCACATGGAATGCTTATTCTTTACGATTCGTTGACTTTTTGAACAAAATTTAATCGCGAAAGATCAACAGACCCTAGATGCGGTTGATGCGGATAATTTGCGTTTTAACGCCTGTCATCCACTTAACTTCATCAATCTAATAAACGGTAAGTGCGCTGAGTCCCATACAGAGAACGATGGGTAAGCAAGGATTGAGGGGATGGATAGCTTGAAAAGTAACCTATTGATATTATTTTGTTTATTTTACGAGCAAACAGAAAAAAATCCTTAAAAAAGACTTTTCTTTTCTCATAAATGTGGCAATATAACTCCCGTAGACAGCAAGCCAAGACGCAAAGCGTGCATCGTATAATGGCTATTACCTCAGCCTTCCAAGCTGATGATGCGGGTTCGATTCCCGCTGCACGCTCCAACTCTCCAGTAACGTCAATTTATTATCAAACCCCAAACTTCCATTCCAACACTGCGCTTTTGAGCGTTTTTTTTTGTTTTTACCTTTAAACATAATTCTCCGTTTCATGCGTCAACGATAGAATCGTCTTATCAGATTATTGGTTATCCGATAAATGGAAGATATTTGCGCCATCATTTTGTTGCTGAAGCTCCGCATAACTCTAAAAAATATGCAGCTCATCATACTTCTCTTTTTCTCTGTGCCATGACCATGCAATCGGTTGATTAAACGTGGTAAGTTGTTATGTGACACCGTGTTGACTGAAACCACCACTAGCCAAACCCATACCCAAACAACTTAGCGTTGCAGGTAGGCTGGCCTTTGATGAAAACCACAGATGGCTCTCATTATCCCCATGA
>NZ_NBUS01000041.1:57687-58517 GCF_002749895.1 Vibrio fujianensis
TATAGACAGGCTTATGTGATTGGGGGTAAGCGAACGTAGCCAACACCCCAGCAGATTCAAGTAGGAAGGGGATAAAGTCGATGCATAATCATCAGGCATGGAGCAAAAAATGGACGATCTCTCACCCTCCGATCTTAAAGTCATCCTGCACTCAAAGCGCGCCAATATGTATTACCTTGAATACTGCCGCGTGATGCAAAAAGATGGCCGTGTGCTCTATTTAACCGAAGCAGACAAAGAAAATCTCTACTTCAATATCCCGATTGCCAATACCACCGTACTCATGCTCGGCAACGGCACCTCCATTACTCAAGCGGCCATGCGCATGCTCTCACAGGCTGGCGTATTGGTCGGGTTTTGTGGTGGCGGCGGTACGCCACTGCACATGGCTTGCGAAGTAGAATGGTTTACGCCGCAAAGCGAATATCGCCCAACCGAATACTTACAAGGCTGGCTCTCATTCTGGTTTGATGATCAAAAGCGCTTGGCCGCCGCCAAACAATTTCAAAACGCACGAATTGATTACTTGCAGCGCGTTTGGCGATCAGACCGAGAATTAACCCTTGAAAAATTCAATGTTCAAGATGAAGTAATACAGCAATCCCTTGATACTTTCCACCAACGTACTGAAGCCGCGAATAAACCAGCCGATCTGCTCCTCACGGAAGCGCAGCTCACCAAAGCCCTGTACAAGTACGCTGCCAATAATACGGGGAAAGAAGACTTTACGCGTCAGCATCAGCCGGATAAAAAATCCACCGATAAAGCCAATGACTTTTTGAATCATGGTAACTATTTAGCTTATGGACTCGCGGCAAGTTGCTTGTGGG
>NZ_NBUS01000041.1:58527-67064 GCF_002749895.1 Vibrio fujianensis
GCTTGGCATTCCGCACGGTTTTGCCGTCATGCATGGCAAAACCCGTCGTGGCGCTTTGGTGTTTGATGTCGCCGACTTAATCAAAGATGCGATTGTGCTGCCGTGGGCCTTTGTTTGCGGCAAAGAAAACGCCACCGAGCAAGAGTTTCGCCAACAAGTTTTACAATCTTTCATTGAACACAAAGCGCTCGATTATATGTTCGACACAGTGAAACACATCGCACTGCAAGGCAAAGAGGAAGAAGAGCGCGAGGAACACGCTTTATGATGGTCACCTTTGTTTCTCAGTGTGAGAAAAACGCTCTCAAGAAGACCCGCCGCGTACTGGATGCCTTCGCCAACCGCATTGGTGATAACACCTGGTAAACCCTGATCACCGAAGATGGGTTACTTACCGTTAAAAAAATGCTAGGCCAAACCGCTAGCCGCAGCACTGCGGTGAGTTGCCACTGGATCCGTTCTCGATCGCGCAGCCAGTTGTTATGGGTAGTGGGGAACAAAAAGGAATTTAATGTGGAAGGTGTGGTGCCTGTTAATCAAACTAGAAAAGAGGTTTTTATGGATGTTTTAACTGATAAACCCAAGCAAGGTGTGTTGTATGCAAACACCCAATTGCAACCACTGAGCGAGCATTTATTTGCGGTTGGATATGTTGCCGAACGACTACATTGCCAGTTATTTCCAGACAATACCCAGTTTTCAATTGTGAATTTCATTGCAGGTTGTTTGCATGATTTAGGAAAAATTGATCCCAAGTTCCAAGAGTGGGTAACCAACCCTAAAAAGAAAGAGTACATGGCAGACGATGGCCAGCATATTGATGATGTTAAATTTAGCTTTGATAAGCATCCAAGACATAATGAAATTTCACTTTTGCTCTATCAATTACTTGATAGTGCAGAACTAAAATGTCTAAATCCCAGCAATAAGCGTTCTGTAAAGCACGCGATATACTGGCATCATGCAAAGCCCTTTCGTAAAGAAAAAAATGGTTTTGATAGTTATAAAGATATTTGCAAAAAGCTGGTGGTAAATCAAAAAGAAGTAAAGTTAGTTGATATTGTGGTTCAAGCCCAAGCGCTGATTAAGCAAATCGTTGCCATAGATAAAAAATACCGTGAGTCAACCAATAGTGTTCTTGAAAGAAGTATCTTGGCTGACGAATTACAGGAATTAGAGGAGAATTTGCCTGATGCGCCGCCTTTGCCTAGCTATAAAGAATATGAACTAGAAGAATCAGTATCAGCCAATACTTTCAATGTGAAAGTTAATGCGCTAAACAATATTGCACGCGCATGCTTGATCACTGCTGATCGAATAATATCTGCATTAAGTGCGACAGAATTACACGCTGCCATTTTTGAGCGGAACTTGAATGAACTTGTGGCTGGGCTGCTCGAAGTGGAGTCTTCTCTCAGTAGCGATATTGCTACCTGCCTACGCACATTTTATCCGGATAGTGAACGCAGTAAAAAGCAAAGTGAGATTGCTCAACAATTGGCTAACGCTGATGATATTTCAGTACTCGCGGGTGCTGCTGGCTGTGGTAAAACCAAAATTGCCTTGGAATGGGCAAAATTGAAAGGTGCGAAGCGCATTATTTGGGTGTGCCCTCGCGTACAGGTATGCCAAGGTTTATTTTATGAGCTCACCTTGGAGCAATATTTGCCCAATAGCACCATTGAAATTAATACGGGGGAATTTAAGTTTCATAATCAATGGGATAATCCTATTACCGATGATGAAAGCTTTTCTGGTGATATCGTTATTACCACCATAGATCAAATCCTCGGTTCAGTGATCAGCCACACGAAAGCCAACACGCTGATAGATTTTTTGAACGTACATGTCGTATTTGATGAATTTCATGAGTACGTCAATATGCCAGCCTTTAATTTGTTGTTTGCAGAGCTTATTACAGCCAAAAAGATGCAGCAGCAAGCCAAAACCTTATTAGTGTCGGCAACTCCTCATTACGTGTTTGTTGAAGAACTACTTGGTATTCATCCTGATGATATTAAAGTCATGCCATCATTTAACCACAGCCAATATCAACTTGACTTTAAAGTATTCAATGATTCGGAATTAGGTGCAGATAATCCGCTATTTACGGAACAAAAGGATGGTACTTTTGTTATCAGTAATATGGCACTCACGGCACAAAATAGTTTTATCCGCAATCAACACAGAGAAAATGCTGTTTTATTACACTCAAAATTTATTAAGAGTGACAAACGTAAATGGTTTGGTGAAGTGTACGAAGCATTCAAACGTGGAGGAACCCGTAAGTTTGAAGTGTTGCGCAGTGGACCAATTGTACAGGCCTCGCTAAATATCAGTTGTGATTATATGGTGGCCGAAATCACCAGTGCTGAAGATAGCTTACAGCGGCTAGGACGACTGGATCGCTTTGGTGAAAATAAAGTTGTAAACACTTACACATTAGCAGTGCCTGAATCAATTGCTAATAGCAAAGGTAAAAGCCCTGCTGCGGGTTTTCTATCGAAAATGTATGTATTAAGCTCTGTGAGGGCATGGTATCAATTTTTGCGAAGCGAACTTGATGATAAAACGTTTACCTTGCCAGAAGCTTATCAACTTTATTTCACTTTTCATCACACCGAGCGTAATCGTAGTTTTATAGAAAGTGATTTAGTGGCCGCACTTAAAAACAGTGTGCAACAAATCAATGCCAAAGTGGTTGATCCAATCACCATGCCACCGAAGAAAAATAAAAAACGCAGTAAAATTAGTAAAGGATCTCTGCGTGGCGATAATCGTTTTGTGCAAATGGCGCTTGTAGATCTCAGTAATTCGGAGCCAAATTTTCTTGACCAATATGCCTACTCAATACCACTAGATGATGACAGCAATATTGATAATCTTACCTATGCAACTAGCGCTATTTGTGGTTATGGCCAAAGTGACAAAGACCTGTTATCTCATATGTTTAAAAAACATCACAACATTATGGGTGGGTTTAATAAATCGTTCACTGACAAAATTTTATTAAACCAAGCTCGGGATCCTGAATCGCCAATTTATTTAAGTTATACCAGCAACGATTTACTGCAAGTGGGCGGCGAAAGTGCTCGTCACTCGCATGCTATTTATTACGCCGTCTGCGATAAACAAGCTATCGGCGCTATATCCATTAAACAAATTAATCAAACTACAGAAAATGAGGAATAAACCATGGAAAAAGTAATAGGTATTAAAAGTGTAGATTTTAAAATTAAAGCATTAGGGCATGGTGTTGTGAACTGGAATGGACCAACAACTTTGACTGGTGACAATGGTAAAACTGTGGACAATCATACTTTACCAAAGTTACGAGGCTATACCAATTTAACAGGGAAAGTGAAAGAAGAAACAGGTTATAAATATAAAAAGGAAGCGACAGATATAGATTTTAAAAAAACGCCTTTATATATCAGCCAAAACTGTATTCGTCATCATCTTTTTAGGGATCAAGCATTCGATTTACATTTTGCCGCAGAGAAAAACCTAGAAATGGTGTTAGCTTCTATTACAGGGTTGCTCCGTGGTTACGTCGTTCCTTCAAGTCAGTGTAAACGCACAAGTCCCCTACTTCTAGAGGATTTTATTGATCAATTGGGTAATGGTAACTTTGAACAGTTTGGTCAAGCTGGTGCGCGTGACAGCTCATCATTCTTTTCTAAAACAACATTTGGTGATACTGAGTACGTTTCTTATGGCTCGATCAGTATTGAACAATTGCAATTTATCTCACTCGATAAGAAATTTGATCGCGCCAGTATGATTATCAAAGAGGGCCAAGGTGAAGAAGTGGCTAAAACGGTACAAGACTTTATTCAGTCGCTTAATCCTTCACTCAACCCTGTTGCCATATTCCACAGCAATTATGTGCGTAAAGGTACCATTTTTGAAGAAGGCGAATGCGGGATTTTACTTAATGATGATGCGGTAAAAATCTTGGTTACTGAAACATTAGATCGCTTAGCTAATTTATCTATTCGTCAAGCGAAAGGCTATATGTATGTCGATGAGATCACTGTAGATTACAATGATAGTCATAAAATGATGCGTATTAAGCGTGATGAATCAGAAATCATCAATGAGCAGCATATACCGTTTGCTCAGTATTTTTATGCAAAATAGGAGGCTGCATGAAAATAATCATAGAATATGATTCTTGCTGGCGAAATTCATTTTTAGGTGGTTCAAATAATGATCCGGTTCCTAAGAAAGGCCGTGAATTTTTAGGATCAATGACTAACTTAAAAAAAGAGGGTAATTTCAAAGTATGCGAAACGACTTTGGATACTGTAATGGGAATACTTAATCGATTAATTGGTGACCAGCGTAAACTGTATCAGGCTCGTAGTAACATGCATGAAACTAGCTATTATTTCTCAGAGTTGGAAGATAAGGTCAGTTTTACAGATAAGCCGCAGTTTACCAATGAAATGACTTTTATTCGCAATATGAATGGTAGTACGGACCAGAATTCATTTACTGGTATGATTAAGGTGTCTGATCCCGTTTTTAATTCTGAATATTCACAGCAGTTTTGGGGAGTATTGAACCTAGATTTCAATCAGCTCTGCGATTTTATTATTAAGCAACCACAAGTAGAAGTATCAATTGAACTTGATCCTTTAAGTATTATCAACCGATTGGAGAGTCTTAATAAAGAAAAAGCAATAGAGTTAAATGACAATCTGGCTCTAGTTATTGATATTTTAAATAAAAATTTTCCAGAAATTGAATATTTAAACAATAAAAACTTGATTACACCAATCAGCCTTTATTGTTCAGCACTCTATCTTCAACTTTCTCGACTAGAAACAAATTATGATATGGCCACTGCGAAAACTAAATCAGGTGGTATTAGTGGTATATCTAAACGTGGATTTACCAAAAAAGATTTCATGGATCGATATACCACTGGATCAAAGAAAACAATTTGGGGTAATCCTTTCATCAAAAAAGAAAAGATAAAAGGGCAAGGAGAAGTGACTTCCATGATGACGAAAGCTAGTGGTCAATTAGAAATTAATATCGATGTTGATCGCAACAAAGTACAAGAAATAAAAACCTTGATCGAAAATGCTGGTGTCTCCTCTTTTTATCTTGGTAAAAAAGGTTTGGCTTATGTGTCAAACATACGGCTTTAGGAGGAAATATGG
Source organism: Vibrio fujianensis (assembly GCF_002749895.1). Classification (GTDB taxonomy): domain Bacteria; phylum Pseudomonadota; class Gammaproteobacteria; order Enterobacterales; family Vibrionaceae; genus Vibrio; species Vibrio fujianensis. The sequence goes on from NZ_NBUS01000041.1 coordinate 63,702, forward strand.
ACTCATACATTGATATTCGATTAAAGCCCGATACAGAAATGCTTGAAGCCGAATTGAGCAGTAAAGTGTTTACCAAATTTCACAAAGCATTGGTGATGCTGAATAGCGATCAAATAGGCATCAGCTTTCCAGAAGTTAATGTAAAACTTGGGCGATTATTTCGCTTACATGGTGAAGCAAGCTTTTTGCATGATTTACAAAGTTTAAACTGGCTTGGTCCGTTATCTGGTTACTGCCAAGTGAGTGAGATATTGGCTATTCCTGAACAAGTGCAATATCGAGTAATCTCAGTAAAGCGTAGCAATTTAAGTCAAGCGAAGCTTAGACGTTTGATCGCTCGCGGTAGCATCGATAAAGAGGGTGAAAAACGTTACAAAGTGAAAATGCTTAGCCAAGGTTTTGATAATCCGTACCTAGATTTATTCAGCAGTTCGACGAAGCAGGTACATCGTAAATTCTTTGAGTTTGGTGAAATTCAGCCACTGCCAGTATCCGGAAAATTTGATTCCTATGGGCTAAGTCATACCACTACGGTTCCTTGGTTTTAACCCTATTTTTTTGCTCTTTAAAAATAATATTTAAATACAAATAGTTACAGCAGGTGATTTAAAATAGGGTAAAAATGACTTTTTTACTCTAACTGCTTGTTGTAACTTATTTTTATGTTGTTATTCTATAGTTCACTGCCGCACAGGCAGCTTAGAAATTTTAGATTTTGTAATTGAGCTTTAGAAAAACGTTCACTGCCGCACAGGCAGCTTAGAAATCAAGTAAGTAGTTAAGTCTTGCTCAATAAGAGTTCACTGCCGCACAGGCAGCTTAGAAAGCGAGCGCGGCTCGTGGGGGTCGGGGTGAAAGGTTCACTGCCGCACAGGCAGCTTAGAAAGCGAGCGCGGCTCGTGGGGGTCGGGGTGAAAGGTTCACTGCCGCACAGGCAGCTTAGAAATAGAGCGCGATTAAGCAGGCTACTTTCAACCCGTTCACTGCCGCACAGGCAGCTTAGAAAAACAGCTTGGCTTGTTCTGCTAGCTCTTTGTTGTTCACTGCCGCACAGGCAGCTTAGAAATCAATCGAGGGGTTTTTGTTATGGACGCTCTTGTTCACTGCCGCACAGGCAGCTTAGAAAGAAAAGTTTATTTAAAATGTTTCGAGTTCAACGTTCACTGCCGCACAGGCAGCTTAGAAAAAGAGCCTGAAACAATGATTTAGGACGTGTTCGTTCACTGCCGCACAGGCAGCTTAGAAAGCAAACTCAAAACCAACGACACAACCGGAACCGTTCACTGCCGCACAGGCAGCTTAGAAAATGCTTGGCTTGGTTAACAACAATAGATAATAGTTCACTGCCGCACAGGCAGCTTAGAAAAGTTAAGGTCGAGGCTTCTCACTATGGGTAAAGTTCACTGCCGCACAGGCAGCTTAGAAATGAGCTACTCTTGTGAAGTTAACGCCAGCACAGTTCACTGCCGCACAGGCAGCTTAGAAAGCGAGTGATCGGCTCTTCTTATGTTACCGTTCGTTCATTGTGTTAACGATCACCGAAAACTGATCCACTTTTAGCTTAAAAATAGCTTAAAAAGTTCGCGCTTTATCGCGTCGTTCTAAGATAAACTGCAACATTCATTCATCAATCAAGGAGAAAATTTGATGAAAGCGATTATCTTGATATGTATCACCATAAGTTCTTTTTTAACCTTACCCGCTTATGCCGTTGAATTTTGGCATTCCAATACGGTTTGGGCCGGTCAAGGACAATGTTCGGCTGTCTTTTCATTTGATAGTGAAATGAATGAAATAATCGATCTTCAGCTTTCAGTTTCTGCTTTTAATCAGGTCGGTGAAGAAGTTGCATCGGGGGTTATTGAAATTGCACACTTTGGCCAATCATCAGCTGATCGTTATATTGACGCATACTTAGAGAGCGAGGCTTTTTGTGATGAACAACTAACCATCTTAGTTAAGGATGCTCAAGCCATCGTAGATGGTCAACCTATTAATCTTCTAAAAAGCAAAATGATATCAGCGCGAGATTTTAAACCTTTCAATATTCGTATGGCTCAATAAGTTATAGGATGCTTTTTAGGTTATCAACGCTATTTTGCTATTAAATTATTATGTTTAGAATGGAAGTGTTATGAAACACATTTTACGTTTTTATATTATTATGATGTTTGTTGTATCGGGCTATTCAATCGTTACCACGCATGGTTATGATAATATAGGGAAAGACCATATTGAAGTGGGATTATTATGGCCGGTAAGCTTTTATCAATATGTCTCACGGCCAAAAATAGAGGGAGAGTCATACGATAGTGTGATTAACTCGTTAGTTGAACTCATCGAATCGAGAAAAGATTATAATGAACAATATGCCGCAGCCGTAGCATTTAATCAAATTCTGCTTGAAGATTATGTTAAGTCTAATCCAGGTTTATCTCGCGTTGAAATTGAAAGATTAATACATTTATCAAATACAGAGAAACTGGCTTATGAATTGAAAATTAATCCAGCTAAAAGTAAAGCACTGATTAATTTTGTCAACGGGTTTGATTTTGATGATCTTATCGAAGCTGGCGAGAATGCGCGGAATAATGTGTTAAAGATAAGTTATATTCGTTGAGTTTTCCTCAAATAGAGCCCTTGGGGGAAGGGCTCTTGAACTGGAGCGTATTATTTAAATTTGAATCAATTCAGCGGCTTTTTTCATCGCCTCTTTAGTTGAACATTCGATAATATTTGCTTTAGCAAAGCGATGTGCATCTTTGACTTGGATATCGTGGGCAAGAATAACGAGCTTAGCATAGGCGATGTCTTGGTCAGTAATGCGGTTTTTGATACCATTTTGACCTTGCGTTTCAACTTTGATTTTGATGCCGGCTGCTGCCCCTGCTTTTTCAAGTGCTTTTGCGGCCATGAAAGTGTGCGCCACACCGGATGGACAACAGGTGACGGCTACGATGTCATATTCGCCTTCACCCACGGTAGGTATGGTTTGAGTCTCGGATGGGGTGTTCTCTTCTTTTTCCATTTCTGGATCGTCAGTGACAACCGGTTTCCAAAAGCCAACCATTAAAGCTGTTGTGAGCGAACCGAGTGCGATACCGACTACGTACATTGGAATGTTGCTTGAAACTGGCGCGGTGATCAGGCCACCCCAAGGTGCGTGAAGCAATACATTGGTTAAGAAGCCAAATACACAGCCTACGATACCACCAGCAACGATAGACGGTAGCACTCGTATCGGGTCATTGGCTGCGAATGGAATTGCGCCTTCAGAAATACCAATGGATCCCATGATGGCTGCCGCTTTACCCGCCTCTTGCTCTTGTTTGGTGAATTTTTTCTTAAATAGGAAGGTTGCCA
>NZ_NBUS01000041.1:67074-68217 GCF_002749895.1 Vibrio fujianensis
ACAAATGGCGATACCGACGCCGCCCATAAGCCATGGTTGGGTATCGACTTGTGTTTGTGCGAATAGGGTCGCGACTTTATTAATTGGGCCACCCATATCAAAGGCTGTCATCCCGCCTAGAATTGTCCCTAACACCACCTTTGATGCTCCGGCCATGGATGCGAGAAACTCATTCATCGAAGCCATAAATAATTTAATTGGCTCACCGATCCCCCATAGCACGATGCCTGCAGAAATGATTGTACCTACCAGAGGATAAATAAAATATGCCCCCAATGCGGTCATGTTGGCTGAAAGTGGGATTTTTTTCAGTTGGAATACCACGCCACCGGCAATAAAGCCTGCCACGATACAGCCAAGGAAACCGCCGCCCATGTCGGCCATAATACCAGATGAGATCATTGCCGGTGCAAGTGCTGGTTTATCCGCAATAGAATAACCGATAAAGCCCCCTAAAATAATAGGAAACAATACCAAGCCTTTTATGCCAATATTAGAAATGTCAGCTAATAAACCATCAGCCGGTACGGCTCCTTTACCAGAGGCCATGACGGCAAGCGCCAATAATACCCCTCCGGCGACGATAAATGGCAACATGTGAGAGGTACCAAATAAAAGATGGCCTTTCATGGTACTGAGGAGTTTTTTAAAATTGCTACGATTATGGGTAGCTTGAGCGGTTAGGGTACTCATAATGTTATACCTTATGATTGAGTTAAAATAATAATTTAATGCTCACCTTTTTTATTCACTTGCCGCCTACCTGCAACTCCAAATTGTTTGAGTATCGGTGGCGTATTTGATCAAGTGTTTTTATTACGGCTTTTTATTCTTTTCTTGATGGTGATTTTGATTAAATTAACGATTGATTAATTGGATTATTCGGCTTTGATTCATGCTTAGTAAATGATGGATCTAATTTAATTAATCTTGCGGGGAGCGGAAATAGTAAAAAAGAGTCTATTACTACACATTTGTATCACTCAAGCTTAAATGTGATTTATATCGCTCAATACCAAAAACAAAAAAAGCCAGTCAAAAGAGACTGGCTGAATGGTATTCCTTTTTTGCTTGACGCTGCAGCAGTGTTGGCGACGTTCGTTTAGCCCAATCGGATATCCCCTTCCTACTTGAAGCTGCAGG
>NZ_NBUS01000041.1:68227-72805 GCF_002749895.1 Vibrio fujianensis
GGGTTGGTTACGTTCTTTCACCCCAATCACATAGCCTGTCTATGCTCATGGGGATTCACTCACTTGCCGCCTACCTGTAACTCCACGTTGTTTGGGTATAGTTTGTCGATTACTCGCTATATGCGCGAGCAACTCGGCCAGTACAACTCATCGTGTAATGTTTGGCATAAGCTGGAATGAACACGGAGCGGCCTTTCTCTACCACACAGGTTTCACCGTTTGCATGAGTGAGCACTAAGGTGGTTTCTAACGGAAGTAGGATTTCAGCACTTTGCACATCAAATGCATTGTGGTTTGAGGCGGTAATGATAGCAAATTTGAAATCGTTCACTGGCACGGGATATTCCAAGATACCATCACGTTCAATGGGGTCGAGTAATAAGCTATCGGATGGTTTTTCGGTAAAACGAGTGCAAGCGATTAACTCTTGTACATCAATATATTTAGGGGTTAAGCCTGCGCGTAAGACGTTGTCAGAGTTTGCCATAATTTCAAGACCTGTCCCTTGGAGATAGGCATGTGGCGTTTCGGCATCTAAAAACATCGCTTGACCGGGTTGTAGTGTGATCACATTAAACAATAAGGGTGCAAATAGGCCAATATCATTCGGATACTGTTTTTCCAGTGTCGCAATGAGGCTAAACAGGGGAGAGTTTAGTTCGCGCGCTTTTACCAACAGAGCGGTGAGCGCGTTTTCTTTTTGTTGCCCTTCAAGAGATAATAAGCCAGAAAAGAACGCCGCTAAGCCTTGAGGTGTTTGATGAGCGATAAGCTCGTCTAATAGCGGTTGTAGCTCAAAAATAGCAAGCTGAGAAAAATGGCCAATAATCTCATTGATGGATCGAAAACCATTCATCGCTTGGTACTCAGTCAATGCGTAGACCAATTCCGGCTTGTGGTTGGGATCTTTATAGTTACGATGAGCCGCAGAGAGAGGAATGGCTTGTTGTTGTTCTAACGCGAATCCTTGTTCTGCTTGTTGTTTGTTTGGATGGACTTGAATAGATAAGGCTTTTTCTGCTGCCAATATTTTGAATAAATAAGGAAGTTCTTTAAAACGAGTGGCTACTTCTGTGCCTAGAAAAGCATCCATGTCTTGAGCAATCAGCGTAGAGAGTTTTGTGGCTTGACCGTGGATATTGACGGTTGAGCAGCCATTGGGATGCGCGCCCATCCACACTTCAGCTTGTGGCTCATGGGTTGGATTTTCAATCCCAAACAGTTGGTTGACAGAGGTTGTACTGCCCCAAGCGTAGTTTTGAATCACATTATTCATCAATAAGAACATGGGATAACCCGCCTGTGTTGGGGCCGTTTGTGCCTTAGACATTGTTAAATCAGACATAAAATCTCACCATTAAAAAATCATGGCTTGGACCAAATTGCCCAAGCCATTAGAATCGTTAGGGCTAAGCCGTAGCTTGCATCATTTTCGTTTTACGAATTTTCTTCAATGTGACACACGTTATTGCCGTTACTATTGCACCGACGATCATACAGAGAAGTGCAAGCACGGGATGGTTCATTGCACCTAATAGTGCAACCACGGGGCCACCATGTGCGACGCTATTGGTGATACCAAATGAGAACGCCATGACTGCCGCAACCATTGAACCTAGCATATTGGCAGGAATAACCGACATCGGATCTTGCGCGGCAAATGGGATTGCACCTTCAGAAATACCGACCAAACCCATTGCACCAGCCGCTTTACCGGCTTCTTGTTCTGATGCTTCAAATAGAGCGAACTTACGCCCCAATACCGTTGCTAATGCCATACCTAACGGTGCGACGGGGATAGCACATGCCATTGCCCCCATAAATTGTGTTTGACCGCTCGCTATCATACCGACCGAGAATAAGAAGGCAACTTTGTTGAAGGGGCCACCCATATCGAATCCAGCCATTCCGCCTAATACGATACCGAGCAATACCACATTACCGGTACTCATGGTGGTCAGAAGTGCGGTTAGGCTATCCATTAAGCTCGCAATTGGTGCTCCAATTACGAAGATAAATAGGCCCGCAATGAATAATGAACCAGTGATCGGCGCAATCATAATGGGGACTAAAGGTTGGATAAATTTGTGGTAGTTGATGGATGTAATCCATTTGACGAAATAACCCACCAATAGACCCGCGATGATCGCGCCAATAAAGCCTGTGCCTGCATCTGCGCCGTAAAAAGATCCGTTATTGGCAATCCAGCCGCCGATCAATCCTGGGGTGAGTGCAGGGCGGTCTGCAATGGCGTAAGCAATGTAACCGGCAAGGATTGGGATCATCAGAGTAAAGGCAACCACGCCCACATTAAGGATTTGATTCCACATACTGCCGTCCGGAATCGCCATGCCAGTTTCACTCGGCTCACCGCCTACTGCCAGTGCTAAAGCGATCAGTAGACCGCCTGTTACAACGAATGGAATCATGTGTGAGACACCATTCATTAAATAACGGTAGAGATCGGAGCGAGCTTGAGAGGCTTTGCCAGCGGCAAATTTTTGTGTATTGCTGGTGGCATCTGCTTGGTAGATGGGGGCGTTTAACGCTTCATTAATCAGGGCTTGAGCATCGCGGATAGGAGCTTTTACATTCGTTTTAACCACACGCTTGCCCGCAAAACGGCTCATGTCCACTTGTTTATCACAGGCGACGATGATGGCGTCGGCACGTTCGATTTCTTGCTCAGTTGGGCTATTTTTGACCCCGATAGAGCCATTCGTTTCTACTTTAATATCATAACCCATGGCAGCGGCACCTTTCTCTAGTGCTTCTGCAGCGAGGTAGGTGTGCGCAACACCGGCAGGACAGCCCGTTACGCCAATAATGAATCCTTGATTGGTTACGGGGAGTGTGGGTTGTTGTGATTCTTGTTTAGTTAACAGCAACGCCAGCGCTTGCTGGCTATTGGATGCGTTAACAAAGGCATCAATAAAGCCATCTTCAATTAATTTTGATGAGAGTTCAGCAAGCACTTCAATATGGTGATTATCGCCACCATCGGGTGAGGCGATCATGAAAAATAATTTAGAAGGTAGCCCATCATCAGCACCGTACTCAATACCTGATTGGCTAACACCGATCACCACCGCCGGCTCAATGACGGCGGCACTTTTGGCATGCGGGATCGCAACCCCTTCTTCAAATCCTGTGTTGCCCAACGCTTCACGTGCTTGAATATCTGTTAAAAATTGTGCTTGGTCTGAGATGCGACCTTGAGCATAGAGAACTTCGATGAGTTCTTTAAACACCTCTTCTTTGCTCGTGGCTTGAAGATCAAGCTTGATTAAATTTTCATTAATGAGTTTGGTGATCATGAATAACCCCTGTAACGATCATTGTTATTTCAGTGCATTGTCAAAGTTGTGCTCAATTCAGGGTAGTGAATAAATAATGCATTTACTGGATAATTGTAACTCACTAGTAAGAGTGTGATTCAGATCATCTACTGTATTTTTATTGCAGCGGTGATTTGTGGGAAAATTATTATATAGAGCTCATCAACCTTATCACTCGTTGCGAGAGTAGAATTGGCGACGGGTTTTATCTAGAAAATTGATTCAGTAACTGGATTTTTATAACCTTGTTGGTGAAGTGTGATTTTGTTCTGTAGTACAAAAATCCAGCCCAGTGTATACCTAAAAAAATAGTCCCCAATAGATAGGGTATGAGCAAATGATTTTTAATGAGTTAATTTCAGCGGTCTTACAAGAAAGGGAACCCTTTCATCATATTTGGTTCGCAGGTGATTTTCATACCCCCCCAAAATTTAGCTATCAAGTCAATTTTCCGCGTCTAGAGTTGGTATTAAGTGGGGAATATATTAATCAAATGGAAGATGATCATCGAAAAGTCAGCCATATTGTTGCCAAAAGTGGAGACGCCATTTTTATTCCACCAAACTGTTGGAATAAGCCTGATTGGGATACAGATTGTTCGGTATTGAGCATTCTGTTTGGTCGTCGTCAGCTTGGTCTGAGCTTAGTAAGCAAACGTAAAGGTGAGGCGACTTTTTACGATATTCAAAAACACAGTATTCAGACCCGTTCTGGGTTTGCGATTGATAACATCTTAGAAGCGCTTAGTTCGCTGGCTCGTGAGAATATAAAAAAGCCGATGGATGAGCTTTTGTTACAAGCCCTATTACAATATGCCAAAACAATGTTGGATGCGCCGATTGAGCAGCAGTCGAGCCGCCGTGTGCAAGATTTGTATCAGGGTATTTGTATTTATATTCAAGAGAACTTTCACCGTCCAATTACTCGTGACAGTATTGCTGCTCGGTTTAGTATTTCATCCAATCATTTGTCGCGCCTTTTTCGGCAACAAGGTCACATGACATTAGCTGATTACATTACTTGGGTTAGGGTTGAGCGCGCAAAGTTTATGCTGAAAAAATATAACTTTAAACTGAATGAAGTATCTGTCCGTTGTGGTTTTAAAGATGTGAACTATTTTTGTCGTGTGTTTAAAAATCGCACAGGGAAAACCCCAACTCAATACCGTGGCTCAATTTGACCAAGAGAAATAAAAAGCTTCATTAATCAAGCCAGTAGGCGAGACATAGCGTACATTAGC
>NZ_NBUS01000041.1:72815-88202 GCF_002749895.1 Vibrio fujianensis
ATGCTTGTAAATCAACGCGACTTTTCGTCAGTAGCAGGCGTTCTGCCATTTGATCAGTTAATAAGTTACGGGTGAGATTTGTCGCAGCGATGATCTGTTCTCGAGAGGGTTTTTCCGGCATGACCAGTGCGATGGCAAGATGGACATTGCCCATTTTTGACGCCCAATCCATCGGGATTTGATTGGCAATGACAGCAACGCTAATGTGCTCAACGCCTGCAAACATAACATGAGGCAGAGCGATCCCTGGTATCACACATGTGGAAGATCGCTCCTCTCGTTTAATAAACGCAAGGAGCAGTTCATCTGGATGAATGGGATGAATTAATTGAGCCAATCCTTTTAAACATTCAAACTTAGTCAACGCTGTGTGTGCGTTGGCGTAAAGCCATTTAATGTCACAGGGTGGGCTGATCTGTGGTAGACGTTCGGCCAATTGGCTGGAAAACTCATAGTTGATTTGTGAGCCAACAACCGTAAAGTATTCTGCCATGATGTCTTTGATAACGAAGCAAGCCAGCTCGGCATCAATGCCTATGGCTGTGATTTGGCACAGGTCGTTTTGCTGTAATCCAACTTGTAATATAGCTAAGGATTTGCTTAATTGTGCCACGCGATTGCGAGTTATGTTGATGATATGCAAGGTGCTTTTGAATTTTTTTACCACTCGATTGAGGGGCTGAACGATATGAGCCCGTGCAGTGTTGTTATCAACAAAAAAAGTAATTTGATATTCGTTCATCGGTTATTTCTCCGCATGAAAACGGCAGCTTTGATGCTCAGCCACTTGGCAGTGGTTAATCGCGGCAATAGAGGAGAAATACTTTATCGACATTAAGTAATACATCTTCAATCGGGATTTGAACTTGATGTGTCCCTTCGAAACGTGCTGGTTGTTCAATATCAATGTCAGAGACGATCAAAACGCGATCCGCTTGGGCGATATCATGGGGCGTGAGCTGATTTTCGATGCCCATTGCGCCTTGAGTTTCAACTTTGATTTGTACGTTATATTTAGGCGCTGCTTTCATCAAAGCATCGGCCGCCATATAGGTATGAGCAATGCCTGTAGGGCATGCGGTGACTGCGACAATCTTCATGAACTATCCAATGATTTTTGGTAAATATTAACACAACAACAACCGATGGCATGAATCGATAACCGATAAACATTGGTGTTCTATCACAGTTTGCTCATCATGTTACATTAATCCAGTTGATGTGTGCTTAGTCCTATAGCTGCAAGCGAGTTGGCTGGTTAATCTATGCACAATTAACGTGCAGGTGATCACAGCAACCTTACCCATAGAGAGCCATTTTTGCTCTTCATCGCACAGGGTAAACGCCTATAAGGATACATTCGAGCGTGAATATTGAACAACAATTGATGGATATTACCGACTTAATCGAGCTAGATACGATTTGTTTAGAATTGAAGGCTCAAACCAAAGATGAAGTGTTCAAAGAACTGGTCGGTCTGCTTGGTGCGGCTGGGAAGTTAACCAGTCAAAGCGAGTTTTTAACCGATATTTGGCAGCGGGAAGAGATAGGGAATACGGGCTTTGATGATGGAATTGCGATTCCGCACGCGAAAAGTCGTGCCGTTGCTAAGCCTGCGGTTGCTGTGGGTATTAGCCGTACTGGGATTGATTATGGTGCTGAGAATGGCGAGCGAGCGGAGGTTTTTTTTATGCTGGCTTCACCCGTTGGGGATGACCACCACCATATCGAAGTATTGGCACAAATTTCCACTAAAATTATTGAAGAGAGCTTTGTGGAAAAGCTTAAAGCGGCTCAATCATGTGCAGAAGCGTTCGCAATGCTAACAGAGACGTCAGAACAAGATTCGCCAGCGATTTTTGATGTGAGCGAGCAGCCATTAAGCCCTTGGGCACAAAAGCTCGGACGGATCAAAGAACATTTGTTGTTTGGTACCTCACATATGATCCCGTTTATTGTTGCAGGTGGTGTTTTGTTGTCATTATCCGTGATGATCTCTGGTCATGGTGGTGTGCCGCAAGAAGGCGTTCTCGCCGATATCGCCCAAATGGGAATGGCCGGTTTAACGTTATTTACGGTTGTGCTGGGCGGTTATATTGCTTATTCAATTGCTGATAAGCCGGGGCTTGCACCCGGCATGATAGGGTCTTGGATTGCGGTAAGCCATTACAACACCGGATTTCTCGGTGCGATCATCGTGGGTTTTTTGGCCGGATGGGTTGTGTGGTTACTCAAAAAAATTCGGTTACCCGATAGCATGATATCACTCGGCTCTATCTTTATTTATCCCCTCGTCGGTACTTTCGTGACTTGTGGCGCGGTGATGTGGGTGATGGGAGTACCCATCGCAAGTGCCATGACGGCGATGAATAATGGGTTGACGGAAATGGCAGGCTCAGGAAAAGTTATGCTGGGTACTGTGCTTGGAGCAATGACTGCATTTGATATGGGCGGCCCGATTAATAAAGTTGCCACCTTGTTTGCGCAGACACAAGTGAATACTCAGCCATGGCTGATGGGTGGGGTTGGAATCGCTATTTGCACACCGCCATTAGGAATGGCGCTGGCGACGTTGTTATCACCGCATAAATTTAAGCGTGAAGAGCGCGAAGCCGGAAAAGCGGCTGGCATTATGGGTATGATTGGTATTAGTGAAGGTGCCATTCCCTTTGCCACTGCCGATCCGGCCCGCGTGTTACCTGCTATTGTTGCGGGCGGAATTGTTGGGAATGTGCTTGGGTTTATGTTTCAGGTGATGAATCATGCGCCGTGGGGCGGTTGGATCGTATTGCCGGTCATTGATGGGAAAATTGGCTACCTCGTCGGTACAGTGGCCGGTTCTGTGACGACGGCGATGATTGTCATTGCTTTGAAAAAAAACGTGGTAGAAGAGCGATACTATATGCCAGGTTCTCCCGCTTATACGTCAGTGTATGGAGAAGGCGAAGCCGATGTACTAGCGGTTACCTCTTGTCCTTCTGGGGTGGCTCATACGTTTTTGGCAGCGAAATCCTTAGAAAAAGCCGCTTGTGCACTTGGCATTAAAATTAAGGTTGAAACACAGGGGGCAAATGGAGTGATTAACCGGATTACAGAGAAAGATATTGCACAAGCCAAATTGGTTATTTTTGCTCATGATGTTGCGATAAACGATCCGGAGCGTTTTAATAAAATAAACGTTCTTGATGTCAGTACTAAAGAAGCCATATTTAATGCTGCCGCTTTACTCACTCGGGTCAACAGACCCTAGAAAACGACGTAATTGCGGTTCATTCACAATGGCTAAGCGGTTGCCTTGTTTGGTGATTAGTCCTCTTTCGATCAGTTCTTTTACCGCACGTCTATATACTCGACTTGAAGTACCAAAGCGTTCAGCTTCCTGATTCACCTTGTCAAACCCTCCTAGCGTTACGGAATGTTGTTTTTGTTGAAGTAAATCAAAGGCAATGTTGTAAGCGATAGGGTGCAGTAAGCGGCTCGTATAAATCGCCATAGAGTCTTGATAATCCTCAGCTAATGCCGAGGCAAAGAAAACCATCATTTCAGGCTGTTGTTGCAATGCTTGCATTAAACGGTGAATACAAATGAGATCGACTTGTAAGTGTTCATCGGCGGTGACGGTCCACTGGCACGGTGTTTCGGTAAAAAACTCCATTTCACCAAAGATATGGTGGTCACAATTAACTTCACCGAGTTGAAAACGTCGGCCATTCACGGCGATGATATTCATTGAAACGCGGCCGACAGGCACGACAAAAATTTGTTCGAGCTGTTCGCCTTGACGCAGTATGGCTGTGCCAGCATCAACATAGTAGCTGTTTATTTGGCAGCGGTAGATGAGATCTCGAAAAGCTTTGGCTTGTTTTGTCAAATAAGTTGCGAAACGGCCAGTGGGATAGGGGCTGATTCTCATAGTTCATGATTACTGTCGATTAAGAAGGTAAAGAGTACGTTTCTTATTGCTCAATGTCACTCCTCTACGGTTGATAATGAGAGCTTACCAGATGTATCTCCTTGTTACCTGACGCTGCAGCGGTGTTAGCTACGCTCGTTCACCCCAATCGCATCGTCTGTCTATGCGATTGGGGATTTACTTGCCACCTACCTGCAATTTCAGTGGGCTGGCTATAGAAACGGTTTCTGAAGAGACCATTTCGCTTTGGTGGGGCGGATTACCACACTACAGGTTTACAAGGGCTTCCAGTGCAGCCAAGCAGGCGCGTTTTTCTCCATCCATCATGTCCTTGTTATCATTCACGTATTGGTTGACTCCTTCTTTTACATCTTGCTGATAACAAACGACGTTATTGAGTACAGACGCCACCTGTAAACCGCGTAAACGACCGACGGTAAATAGTGCTGACGTTTCCATATCCGCCCCTAGGATGCCTTTTCCATGCCAGTAATGACATAAGGCTTCTTCATTGTCGGTATAAAAACTGTCGTGTGAACGGACGATTCCCATATGGTAAGGCCTGTTTTGTGTTTGCAAATAACCATTAAGCCCTTGAAGTAAATTGAAACTGGCGTAGGCAGGGTAAGTCGAATCGATATAACTTTTTGAGCCTCCATCATCACGCACGGCAGCTTCCGCAACGATCAGTTGGCCAAGTTGGATATTTGGCTGTAATGCACCCGCTGAGCCGACCCGCACAAGGTAGCGTGCGCCACATTGTGCCAGCTCCTCAACCGCAATAATCATCGACGGTGCGCCAATCCCGGTACTGCACACCGTGATCGCTTTTCCTTGGTATTGCCCATTGAATAAGCGAAATTCACGGTTTTCTGCGATACGTTCTCCGTTGTTGAGCAATGCGGCAATGCGATCGGCACGATCAGGTTCACCACAAACGATGACTCGCTCAGCCACTTGGGTTGGATCAACACATAAATGGGGTTGTTTACTCATGCGACGGCCTCATTGACCGATTTTTCGTTTGATGCGCGGTTCCGTTTTGCTGTTTGTGCCCATGCGCGAGTGCCATTGGCTGCGATAAACATTAGGATAGCGTATTGTAATGACATCGCATACACCCCTTGCATCGCATAGATGCCGACACTGATGATGTTTATGACAACCCAAAGTACCCAGTTTTCAACGTATTTCCGAGTCATGAGAACTTGTGCGACAATCGATAATACGGTCATGGTTGAATCCCAGAACGGAAACGCATCCGGTTCTAATACTGGTTCAGATAAGTTGGCACCAAATAGGTTCATGCTATCGACGGCGATGTTTGCTAACGCGAAGAAAAATGGGTCAATATAAAGTGTTAACAGGGCCATCGCACACACGCAGAGGCTGGCGGTGATGAGCATTTTTTTCTGACTTAACCAACGAACTTCGAGCAAATCTCCCGCCGCATTGGGTCTTGTCCATGCATACCAGCCGTACACATTGGCACAGAAGAAAAACAACTGCAGCAGAAGTAAGCCATAAAGTTGGATTTGAAAGAAAATCACCGCAAAAAGGGTCACGTTAATTAAACCAAACAGGTAGTTAATGGTTTTTTCTTGGCTGGCAAACCAGATGCATAGTAAGCCGAAAATGGTGCCAATAGCTTCGATCCAGCTCATGTCATAACCTGTGCCAATCGGAATGTGTAGCAAGGTATTATTGATATCGAATAAGGAGAGCAGCTCCATATTAAGTCCTTTTCATTGAATGTTAGTGGATAAAAGGATGGTATCTCTCTTCACTCGTCAAAAGGGAGGACAAATGTCCTCCCAAACAAGGGCGGGATCTCAAACAGACGCTAAAAAAGGCAATATATTTTTTGTTCATATTTTTCTATCAATACTTCTCAAGCCCGATAGCTTCGCAGATTAGGTAATATGTATCGTGGAAAAGACGGGTTCAATGAGTGACTTACTTTCAAGTACAGTATAATGCCACCTTTTATGCATTACACATCAGCCCAGTTTTGTTGCTGGGTTGATTCAGTTCTATTACCTTTACGCCTAGGGTCTGTTAACCAGAGACTAACTTA
The DNA here is from genome assembly GCF_002749895.1 of Vibrio fujianensis. Taxonomy (GTDB): domain Bacteria; phylum Pseudomonadota; class Gammaproteobacteria; order Enterobacterales; family Vibrionaceae; genus Vibrio; species Vibrio fujianensis. The sequence goes on from NZ_NBUS01000041.1 coordinate 78,806, forward strand.
TTCTGGCCTCTGGGATCTAAAGCGTTGTTCACCACGATAAGAGTGAATCATCTGTATCATCAGAAATTAGTGCTTCTCCTAATGGCACTCAGTGGCAATACATTGATTGGAAAGCCGTCACTCTTGGTTTGATCCTGCTTTAACTGCTACCTAGGTTGCAGGGTAACCTAATACACTTTAGTGGGGGCTTGAGCCGTATGCAGTGAAAGGTGCACGAGGAGGTCAGCACTTAGTAACAGGTGTTGCCTATCCGATCAAAGTTTGTTACATCTCTAGATTTTTCTATTATTACCTGCCATTTTTTTACGTTTTTTTTACGCGAACCCTGATTCCGTATCTGATAGAGTCGCGGTTAATATTTTCTTGCAAATGATTGATATGGCAATGAGTTGGCTACAGAAGCGTTATCTATTATCAGCCTCGGTATTTGTTCTTGCACTTGTTATCTCTTTAGGGCTTGATCAGTGGTTGGGCTCAACCATCGCGGTGTTGCTGATACTCCAGCTTTCTATCGTTGTGATTGCCCTCCAATGTCACTCACGAATAGCTTATGTGGCTGCGATTGCCGAAGCGGTCAGTTTCAATTTTCTCTTTACCACGCCTCGGTATTCGCTTCAGATGTTTCACTTGGATGACATCATCAATTTACTTGTTTTTATTGTGGTTGCCTTTACCACCAGTCAGCTCGCAGATCGATATCGACGCCAACAAAATGCGCTAGAACAAGTTCAACTGCGCCACCAAATTTTGCTCTCTGTATCCCATGATTTGAGAACCCCGCTCGCGGGGATTATCGGTAATCTCACCACCTTCAAAGAATATCAGACGCAACTGCAAGCCAAAGAAAAGAATGAACTGCTCGACAGTGCCATCAAAGAAAGTCACCGCTTACATCAATACATTGAGAACCTTTTGCAAGCGACGAAATTACAACACGGTGTGGTTCGTATCAAGAAGCAACAAGAATCCATAGTACATATTGTAAAAAGCGTTATTGGCCGTTTTTCTCCATCCACTACCAGTATTGAGGTTGTCGTCAATAAGGTGGTTTCATCGGTTGATGTCAGTCGAGCTTTGCTAGAGCAGGCGTTATTTAATGTCTTGGACAATGCGTTGCGCTATTCCCCCAAAGATAAACAGGTCAGTGTGACGATTTATCAGAGTCAGCAGAATGTGGTGATTGATGTCTACAACCAAGGCCAATCACTGCGACCCGATGAAGCAGAACGCATGTTCGAGCTGTTTTATTCAGGCAAGGGAAAAAGAAGTGATGACTCTGGCTCTGGCCTTGGATTGAGTGTGGCAAAAGGCGTGGTCTCAGCCCATCAAGGCCATATCGAATGTGTAGAAGTACAACAAGGTTGTTTGATTCGGATTTCGCTGCCAAGCAGTCAACAAGGAGAGCAGTAAGTGAACTACAAAATACTGGTGGTCGATGATGAGCCTCAAATCCAAACGTTTATGCGCATTTCTTTGGCGGCTGAAGGCTTTGATTACGTGGGAGCAGACTCGTTAGCGACGGCGAAAGTGCAATTTGAGCGTGTTCTGCCGCATGTGGTGGTGCTCGACTTAGGGTTGCCTGATGGCGATGGTATCGAGTTCCTATCGATGATCCGCCAATCCAGTAAAACACCCGTGCTCATCCTAACGGCACGCGATCAAGAAGAAGAGAAGATCCGCTTACTTGAAGCGGGCGCTAACGACTACCTCAGTAAGCCGTTTGGCATTAAAGAACTTATTGTACGGATTAAGGTACTGCTGCGAGATTTGGTCAGTGACCATTTTAGCGAGGATATCGTTACTTTTAGTGCGCTCAAGCTACAAAAAAGTACCCATCAATGCTGGCTGTACGATACCGAAGTCATTTTGACCAAAAAGGAGTTTGCGTTTCTTGAAATGCTCATGATTACACCAGGGCAACTTGTGAAGCAAACAGACTTGTTGAGAGAGGTGTGGGGCGAAAGTCATACCGACGATACCCATTATCTGCGCGTACTGGTTAGCCAATTACGTAAAAAACTCAACGACAGTGCAGACGAACAACAGCTCATTAAAACCGAATCAGGGATTGGCTACCGTTTAGTTTCAATGGAGCCACCTTGTGATTAACCTTAAGAACACCGTTCGACTCTTGGTTATGCCCATACTTTGGATGGGGATTGTGCAAGGTTCATTTGGCTTGTTATCGCTGTTTATATTTCAAGACCGTATATCCAGTAACTTTTTCTCTCCTTCGGCGGTAATGATGCTCACTGCCTTTTTGTTATCCGTTTTATTGCGAAAAAGTGAACTGCATAAAGTCACCTTCCGAGATGCGTTAATGTTTGCCAGTTTAACTTGGGTCTTGACCGGATTTTTAGGTGCATTACCGATCCATCTCGTTACAAAAGTCAGTATGACTGATGCAGTATTTGAGTCCATCAGTGGGTTAACCACCACGGGTGCCACCATCTTGGCTGGCTTGGACGATATGCCGAAATCTTTTCTCTTGTATCGTCAATTTCTTCAGTGGATGGGAGGGTTAGGCGTGGTGATTTTTGTCGTCGCGGTGTTGCCTATGCTTAATGTGGGTGGAATGCGGCTGCTTAAGGCCGAAACACCAGGCCCTATCAAGGATGATAAGTTATCACCACGTATTTCTAAATCTGCTCATTACCTTTGGGGTGTCTATTTGGCGATAACCGTTGCTTGTGCGTTGGCTTACTATCTTGCAGGGATGTCGGCCTACGATGCTATTGCGCACAGTTTTACCACGGTTTCAACAGGAGGGTTCTCGACCCATGACGCCAGTATGTGGCATTTTGAAAGCCACCTTATCCTTATATTATCCAACATTTTCATGATGTTGGGCGCGATCAGTTTTGGCCTTCATTTCCGAGTTTTTCGAGGTGGCTTTAAAGGGTTACGTCTGTATGCTTCCGATGAAGAGTCAAGAGTGTTTATTGTTACTGCGATTGCGCTCTCCTTTGTTTTGGGCTGGTATATTTTTAACCATTCTGCTTACGACGATTTTCTGACCTCACTCAGTTTTGCCATGTTCAGCGTCGTTTCATTTATGACCAGTACTGGGTTTGGAGCGGCGGATTTGGGCAGTTGGCCTGCGGCAAGCGCGTTCTTTTTAGTGTTTTGTGCTTATCTTGGTGGTTGCTCTAGCTCTACCGCAGGGGGCAATAAATTTGTGCGCGATATTATTACTTTTAAAGTTATTCGAAGAGAGATCCGCCAACTGACTTATCCTAGGGCGATATTACCGATCCGTTATCAAGGTCGTGTAGTGGCCTCTGATGTCACCAACTCAGTGATGGCTTTTATGTCTCTAGCAGCATTGACTACCGTGGTGTTTACCTTATTGATGATGGCAACGGGACTGGATTTTTGGTCGTCTTTTACCGCAGTGGTGGCGTGTATCAATGTGCTTGGCCCTGGTTTTGGCGTGGTAGCAAGCAATTTTCAACCTGTTTCTGATCCAGGCATCTGGATATTAAATCTGGCAATGATCCTTGGCCGACTGGAATACTTCACGGTGTTAGCCATGTTATTGCCCCACTTTTGGAAAAAATAGTAAAGGTATTGTCATGGCACATTTTACTGTCATTGGACTTGGGCGTTTTGGTATCGCAGCCAGTCTTGAACTGATCCATCTCGGACACACCGTGACGGGCGTTGATCGCGACCCCAAAATTGTTGAGAAATATGTCGAGGAGTTAACGCAAGCGATTATTTGTGACTCCACCGATGAAAATGCGCTGCGTGAATTAGATCTTGGCAACAGTGAAGCGGTATTGATCGCGATTGGGGAGGACATGCAGTCAAGTTTGCTTTGCACGTTGGCATTGAAAAATCTCGGTGTTAAAGAGATTTGGGTGAAGGCCAGTACCAAAGCACATCACACCATTGTATCGAAACTTGGCGTTCAACGTATTATCCATCCAGAAGAGGAAATGGGCGTGCGTGTCGCTCAGGCACTAAACTACCCGATGGTGAATAACTATTTGTCATTAGGTCATGGCTTGTATGTGGTGGAAGTTCATATTAAAGCGTCGCTACACGATATCCAAATTGGACAAATTCTTGGCGATACCAAAGGCAGTGTGCAAACGGTTCTCATCAAACGTGAACAAGACGTGCTCAATCAGATTGGTCATGATTTTGTCTTGAAAGCAAATGATATTATTCTGTTGTGCGGCACTCGGGCTGAGTTAAAATACCTCGCTCCAAGGTTGGTGTGACATGGTATTGTGGCATCCCTCGATCACGCCGATAGAGCGTAAACCCAAGTCAGGAAAAAAAATAGTGGGTGCGCCACCGTTGATTTTAAGTGGCAGCTTTTTACTGCTCATCCTGCTGGGTATGGCACTACTCAAATTGCCTATTGCGGTTCATGAGCCTATCACTTGGATACAGAGTTTGTTCACGGCAACCTCAGCCGTGACGGTGACAGGGCTAGTGGTGGTTGATACAGGCACACAGTTCACTTTATTTGGGCAAGTTGTCATCGCTTTACTGATTCAGTGTGGTGGACTCGGGCTCATGACCTTTGCCATTGTGACCTTAATTGCTTTGGGAGGGAAAATCGGCTTTTTAGAGCGTACCGTCGCAAGAGAAGCCTTCAATCAAACCGACTCCTCGATGTTGGTTGCAACCGCTAAATCCGTACTGATGTTTGCACTGACCGTCGAACTGGTTGGGGTGATGATACTAACTTGGTATTGGAGTGATGAACTTGGCTGGGCAACCAGTTTATTTCACGGTTTTTTCTATACCGTCAGTGCGTTTAATAATGCAGGGTTTGCCTTAAGTGCTGATAGCTTAATGCCTTATGTGGATGACCCCGTCGTTAACCTAACAATTACCGGGTTATTTATTATTGGTGGGTTAGGCTTTTCGGTTTGGATGGATTTAAAGCGAAACCGTCGCTGGTCAAAGCTGACGGTTTATAGCCGCATGATGATAACGGGAACCGTGTTTATCAATGCTGTGGCAGTGATCGCCATCTACCTAATCGAGCGTGATAACCCCAACACCTTAGCGCCACTCAGCGAACTCGGTAAGTGGCTGGCTTCTTGGTTTCAAGCGGTAACCCCCAGAACCGCAGGTTTTAATACGCTCGCGATTGACCAACTCGAAGATGCCACAACCACGATTATTTTGGTGTTGATGTTTATTGGGGGCGGCTCTTTGAGTACTGCAAGCGGCATCAAAGTCGTGACCTTTATGGTGTTGATATTATCGACTTACGCTTACTTACGTCGTGATGAGCAAATCCATGTGTTTAAACGTGAAATCGCGAAAGATACGATCAGCAAAGCTCTGGCACTGACGATGATTTCGGTTGTAGTAACGTGGTTAGCCATCTTTGCATTACTCTTGACGGAAAATGCCCCGATGATAGATGTCGTGTTTGAAGCGGTTTCTGCATTGGGTACTGTGGGATTATCTCGTGGCTTAACAGGTCAGCTCTCTGCATCGGGCGAGCTTATTATCATCTTTATGATGTATATGGGTAGATTGGGGCCATTAACCTTGGCGTACTTTTTAGCCAGCCCACGTCAGAAAAAACTCCGTTTTGCGGAGACAAAATTAGCTATTGGATGAGTTTTTAAGACTAGAACAAGGAAATGTGCACGTGTTTCACGACTAAGGTAATCTAGTTAACCGCAATGCGCATTAATGACCATCACTGCTAGCGTCTTTTATTCGATGTTTTTTGTTAAACTCAATTGTGAAGTGAATAAGGCAGGTCTTTTAAACGGCGAAACCCCGATGTTGGTAGCATCGGGGTTTCTAATTTTTTAGATTTGTCGGTTGGTAAAGCCGGAAAATCTTAATTATGCAAAAGGTTGGATTATATCCGATGAATTCCTTGGTAGGGAATTAGATGCGGATGAAGTCCATGTGCTCAACTTTTGGCTTGAACACGTGACGTTGAACGTCTTGAGGTTTAACTTTAACTTCTGTGCCATCAATAACAAGCGTGATGCCTTCGTAGAATTCAGGCTTGTCCATTTGGTTAATGATGTCAGCGTGTTTTAGAGCGATAGCAACTGGTGCAGCTTCGCCACCATAAACGATAGCAGGGAATTGATCAGCATGACGTAGGCGGCGGCTCGCACCTTTACCTAGTTCAGTACGTACTACTGCATTGAATTTCATAGTATTTACTCTCAAAATTAGTAAAAATAAAAGTTACAGCCACAATGCGACCTTGTGCTGTAGTGTTGCTTTGAAAACCACGAACAAACGTGATTATCAAAACGAGCGCGGATACTAGCATTCAATTGGCTTACGGGCAATAAAAATCCGCGCAAGGGAACGGTTGCCAATGATTCAAGTGGCCAAAAGCGGGATAAGCATCGTCTATGATCCTCTACCCATCTTTCTTTGGTGTTATGCGGCTTGGATCGCTGGTTAGTTCATCTTCAAAAATTTTATCTCGCAAACGCCAAAAACGACCTTCTTTGCGAGCGATAACAAATTTGGGGGGCCGGAAGCGATGTTGATTCTCAACGACTTTATTGGGAGAGGCGGCTGTAAAAGGTCGGTGTTTATCAGCTAGGTGAGGACGAACAAAACGTTGCTTAAATATGGTTTTTTGTTTGACGCTGGCTAATGACCAAAATTCATGTACTAAGGCATTATTTTCTCCCTGATAAGTAACTTTCAGGGAGTTTTTGCCTTGGTTGTCTTTATGAACCGAGAGATCCATCGACAAGCATTCAAAGACTAAGGCATCTTTTAAATTGAGCGCTTCTTTTAACTTTTTATCTGGGTCGACCAGGGTTGCATCACATGCATGACAAATTCGCGCAGCAATATCATTATCCGCACCACATTCTGAACAGTATTTGGCACGGAAACGGTAGCCGCAATGCTCGCGTTCTCCCGTTTCTTTGTTTGCAAAATAGCCTTGGCAGCGACGCCCATAATGCTCAATCAGGAAGCCATTTTCATCTAATTTACCCCAAAAGTTGTTATTAAAGCCGCAAGCAGGGCAGGGGATGGTAATAATTTCGCTGCTGGAGTCGGGTTTAGGATCTCCCACTTCTGGTTGGTATAAATCGTAGCTATTTCCTGCGTAATCTAAAATCAGACATTCTGTTTTGCCTGGTGATAGCCTTAAACCCCGACCAATAATTTGTTGATATAAACTGACCGATTCAGTGGGGCGCAAGATGGCGATAAGATCGACATGTGGAGCATCGAATCCTGTTGTGAGTACAGAGACGTTGACTAAAAAACGGATCTCTCGCTGTTTAAATTGTTGAATAATGATGTCTCGCTCATGTGATGGAGTATCACCAATCACAATTGCTGCCTGCTCAGGTGGTAATAAGCCGAGAATTTCTTGAGCGTGGCGCACCGTTGCAGCAAAGATCATGACTCCTTGTTTGTTTTTTGCGAGGTTAATAATTTGGTGCACAATTTGTGGTGTGGCACGTTTGGACTGTTCAATCACGAGGTCGAGTTCAGATTCCTTATAGCGCCCCGTGCTGGCCGGCTTGACTTGTGAAAAATCATAACTGAGCACCGGAGCATCAATCAATTTTGCGGGAGTTAAAAAGCCTTCATCAAGTAAGTAATGAATAGGTAATTCAAAAATACAATCTTGAAAAAAACGGGGCTCTTCGCTGCGTATTAGTCCCCGAGTGTGGTATTGATAAATCCACCCCATGCCTAATCGATAAGGGGTGGCGGTTAAGCCAAGTACTTTCATCCTGGGATTTAAGGATGAGAGGTGTGCAATAACTTTTTGATAACTGCTATTCTTAGCATCTGGAACTCGGTGACATTCATCAATTACTAAGAGTGAAAATTGAGCGGTGAAATCGGTTAAGTTACGTGCTACCGATTGAACCGAGGCGAAAACAACCGAATGATCGGTGTCTTTTCGCCCTAATCCTGCCGAATAAATTCCTCCGGTAAGCCCATAACCTTCATATTTGGCGTGGTTCTGCTCAACCAATTCTTTAACATGAGCTAGTACTAAAACGCGTCCTTTTGCTAAGCGAGCAAGCTCTGCAATAACCAGGCTTTTACCTGCTCCGGTTGGTAAGACGATAACCGCGGGAGTTGAATGTTGACGAAAATAGTGAATCACCGCTTTGACAGCATCGGCTTGGTAAGGGCGTAGTGTATACATAAATAACGAAAGATTAATTGTGTGAAATAGTTCAACTATTTTTAGTAAGGCTTGTATAATACCTGACTTAGAACAGATGAGGTATTCATGCGTTTAGATAAATTCCTGTGTGATGCACTCGGCACCACACGTAAAGAATCGACTAGCCTATTGAAAAGTGGTGAAGTCACCGTCGATGACATCGTACAAAAAAGTGGATCCTTTAAGGTCAAGAGCGATGCTTGTGTGGAATGGCAAGGCCGTTCTATTTGTTTAACCGGGCCTCGTTATATCATGTTATATAAACCTCAAGGATATGTTTGTTCGCATGAAGATAGCTTTAATCAAACGGCTTTTGTTTTGCTTGATGAAGCGAACCTACGTGATTTACATTTTGCGGGGCGCTTAGACGCAGATACAACGGGATTAGTATTAATTACCGATGATGGGCAATGGTCACATCGTATTACCTCACCTAAACATCATTGTGAAAAAACCTATCGAGTCTGGCTTGCCGACCCGGTTGAGCCCGATTACGCTGAGCAGTTTGCTCTTGGTCTTGAGCTGCGCAATGAGCGCGAATTAACACGTCCCGCTCAATTAGAGATTATCGATCAAACACAAGTCTTACTCACGATTCATGAGGGAAAATATCACCAAGTGAAGCGGATGTTCGCCGCGCTTGGCAATAAGGTGATTGGCTTACATCGTGAACGGGTTGGCGACATTATACTGGATGACAAGTTAGAGCCGGGTGAATACCGTCGGTTGACAGAACAAGAAATTGCCTCCGTGTGGAAATAGGCTCTAATCATATTAGATTCAACTGCTTATCGTTTACCTACAACGTAAAATAGTTTTGGGTATACCGTTTAATTATTATCACTATTCTGGAAAGTTATGACTAAAGATGCGTCTCCTCCGCCTAATGCGGCAAATATTGGCTTTTTATTATTTGTGGTGCTTGGGGCGATAGGAGCATTAACTCCGTTAGCCATTGATATGTATTTGCCTGCTATGCCGTCGATCGCTAAAGATCTCGGAACTAGCGCGGGGGCGGTGCAAATTACCTTGACCGCTTATACCGCAGGGTTTGCAATTGGACAGTTATTGCATGGGCCGCTAGCAGATAGTTATGGACGGCGGCCTGTGATGCTGGTTGGCGTCTTTTTATTTGCGGTTGCCTCTGTCGTCAGTGCCACCATTCAAGGTATTGAAGCACTAACCTATATTCGAGCCGCGCAAGGGTTTGCTGGTGCGGCAGCGGCGGGTATCATC
>NZ_NBUS01000041.1:88212-89775 GCF_002749895.1 Vibrio fujianensis
ATCATCCAAGCGGTCGTCCGGGATATGTTTGATCGTGAAGATTTTGCTCGAGCCATGTCCTTCGTTACTTTGGTGGTGACATTAGCACCATTGGTTGCGCCAATGATTGGCGGACACCTTGCAATTTGGTTTGGTTGGCGATCTATTTTTTGGGTCTTGGCGATTTTTGCAATGATCGTGATGGCGATGGTGACATGGATGATCCCAGAAACCTTAGCGGTTGAGAACCGTCAACCGTTGCGGTTGGGAAATACCTTACGGAATTATTTTCAACTTTGTCGCAGTGGTCAGGCGATGGGGCTTATCTTTGCTGGAGCATTCTCTTTTGCCGGTATGTTTGCCTTTTTAACGGCAGGGGCATTTGTCTATATTGATTTATATGGCGTTACACCGAATGAATTTGGTTATCTGTTTGGGCTTAATATTGTTGCGATGATCGCCATGACCAGCTTGAATGGTCGAATTGTGAAAAAAGTCGGTTCTCATGCCATGTTACGGTTTGGGCTATTTATCCAACTTATGGCCGGTTGTGGCTTGTTAATCGGTTGGTTGTTGGATTGGGGGCTGTGGGGAACGGTGCCTTTTGTTGTGCTGTTTGTCGGTACCATTTCTACTATCGGTAGTAATACTATGGGGTTATTGCTTAGCGGTTATCCACGAATGGCAGGTACGGCTTCTTCATTGGCTGGCACATTACGTTTTGGTACTGGCTCGGTAATTGGAGCCATTGTGGCCGCGATGCCAAGCGGTGTTGCGTGGCCGATGATTTTTATGATGGCGGCATGCTCTGTGTTGTCGGCTGGTTTTTATTGGATATTCGGAAGAAACGCATAATGTCGAGTTATCATTTAGAAATTCAACATGTAGTGAATAGTGCGCTGCAAGAATTAGCGCAAGAACATGCTTCGGGGAAATTGGTCGATGCTCCAGTAGCGAATAACCATTTTTTAGTACATTGGGTATCTAAATCATTAAAAAATCAACGTTTTCATCGTTGTGTGGGCAATGATTTAACCACTTGGCAAAAAGCGGGTCGCTCCAAGGGGAATCAAGCGGGGCTATTACCGCTGTTTCAGCGCATTGCGGCTTATTACCAACACTTTTTTCATGATCAAGCGGATAATACGCTGACAGATAAAAAGATTGAATCTTTTCTGGATCAAATGGAGCAAGCGGGGTGGGAAGTGTCAACCTCTGAACCTTTGGTTGATTGTGGTCGGGTACAGCTCTTTACCGATGGACAAAATTCTTTAGCGCTGTGTGCCACGCAATGTGAATCTTGCTTTGAGGGTGAACGTTTGGTGAAACCTATGAGTTGGTTTGTCCGGGGGCATCATGCTGAGTTTATCGAACAAGCGTTTGCCGCAGGGTTTATGCTGCATAAACGGACTGACTATAAATCGAATGTAAAATATCATGGCGAGTATCTGATCTTTCCTGATAACCAAGGTAATCAACTGGCAGAAATTCCATTATCTTTCCAAGCCTCGCCTCGCTGATCTTAAATGAAGATTTACTGTAATTGCTTTAAGCATTCGCTTTTTGTTTTGCTTTTCGTACGAT
>NZ_NBUS01000041.1:89785-90138 GCF_002749895.1 Vibrio fujianensis
GCCCGTACCATGCCTTTGAAAATAAATAAATGGGCGGGCATCATCACAAACCAATAAATAAGTCCAAGAAACCCTTGCGGATGCCACCAAGCGGTGACGGTCAATGTGCGTTTACCTTCTTGTTCTTTTATCATAAATTCAAGTCGGCCAAGTCCGGGCCCTTTCATACCAAACAGTAAAGATAAAAATTGGCCGGGATCACACCGGATCACTTTCCAAGAATCAATAAAATCGCCAATTTGTAACTCTGGCCCTTGTGGACGACGGCGAATTGGACGACTGGCACCGAATAAGACATCTAACCATTCTCGGGTACGCCATAAGGTATTGGCAAAAAAATACCCTTGCTGATC